>NZ_CP048113.1:5660000-6860000 GCF_010093065.1 Chitinophaga agri
TTAGGTTATAGCAGCCCGTACCGTAAACCGACACAGGTAGTCGAGGAGAGTATCCTCAGGCGCTCGAGTGATCCGTGGTAAAGGAACTAGGCAAATTGACGCTGTAACTTCGGGATAAGGCGTACCGCAGTAATGCGGTCTCAGTAAAATGGTCCAACCAACTGTTTAACAAAAACACAGGGCCCTGCAAAATCGAAAGATGACGTATAGAGCCTGATACCTGCCCGGTGCTGGAAGGTTAAGGAAGGATGTTCGGAGTAATCCAAAGCTTCTGACTGAAGCCCCAGTAAACGGCGGCCGTAACTATAACGGTCCTAAGGTAGCGAAATTCCTTGTCGGGTAAGTTCCGACCTGCACGAATGGTCTAATGAGTTGGACACTGTCTCTACCACGAGCTCGGTGAAATTGTAGTATCGGTGAAGATGCCGGTTAATCGCAACGGGACGGAAAGACCCCGTGAACCTTCACTACAACTTAACATTGATTTTGAACAACAGATGTGTAGGATAGTTGGGAGACTATGAAGCAGCTTCGCCAGGAGTTGTGGAGTCAACGTTGAAATACCAACCTTCTGTTGTTTAGAGTCTAACTCGGCAACGAGGACATTGTTTGGTGGGTAGTTTGACTGGGGTGGTCGCCTCCTAAAAAGTAACGGAGGCTCGCAAAGGTACCCTCAGTACGGTTGGTAATCGTACGCAGAGCGCATTAGTAAAAGGGTGCTTGACTGTGAGGCCTACACGCCGAGCAGGAGCGAAAGCTGGCTAAAGTGATCCGGTGGTTCTGTATGGAAGGGCCATCGCTCAAAGGATAAAAGGTACTCCGGGGATAACAGGCTGATCTCCCCAAGAGCTCATATCGACGGGGAGGTTTGGCACCTCGATGTCGGTTCGTCACATCCTGGGGCTGGAGAAGGTCCCAAGGGTTCGGCTGTTCGCCGATTAAAGTGGCACGTGAACTGGGTTCAGAACGTCGCAAGACAGTTCGGTCCCTATCTGTTGTGATCGTTAGTAAATTGCGGGGACATGACCTTAGTACGAGAGGACCGGGTCGTACGTACCGCTGGTGTATCAGTTGTGCCGCCAGGTGCAGTGCTGAGTAGCTATGTACGGAAAGGATAAACGCTGAAAGCATCTAAGCGTGAAACCAACCTCAAGATGAGTTTACTTTTAAGGGCCGTCGGAGACTACGACGTTGATAGGCTACAGGTGTAAGGGTGGTAACATCGAAGCCGAGTAGTACTAATTGCCCGTAAGCTTTAATTTTATTTTTTGTGATAGACTATTACAATTTCCCAATATGTTACCTTATTGGTCTTAGGTCAGAGTAATCGCTGTAAAGTGTCTGGCTGTGAGACGTAGATCATATTCAAGATCTTATGGTGGTTTTGCCAAGGGTGTTCACCTCTTCCCATTCCGAACAGAGAAGTTAAGCCCCTTATGGCCGATGGTACTGCACAATCATGCGGGAGAGTAGGTAGCTGCCATATTTATTGAAAAAGCTCCGGACGAAAGTCTCGGAGCTTTTTTGTTTTTAGCCTGTTTATAACGCTTTATTCTTTCTTTTTCTTCCTGAAGTCATCATACCAATGAGCGATATTGACGGATACTCCCATTCCAAATGCTACAGGCAGGAAATATTCGTTAAATTCATATCCCGCATAAGCCTCGTCGTTAAGCAATAATGAAAACATAAGCTGCATCTGAAATTTGACATATTTATACCCGGCCCTGAATGTAAATGCCGGTTCATAAAAAGGTAATGTTTTTGTACCTATATTAAGGTAGTTCACTCTTCTGTCGGGTTGGTTCTCGAACGCTTTCGCACCTGCATAGAGATTATTAAATTTTACTATAGAGAACCGGGAGGTAAATGCTGCTTCAATAGCAGGGTGAGCAAAACCAATTCCTGGTTGAATAAAGAACTTATTAAAGTGTGATCTTAGCAGGTAGTCATTAACAGTACCAAGACTACTGCTATAATCATCCGACAATGTTTTAAAGCTACCATTGCCATAACCTGCGTAGACATCAAAGACCATTCTCTTTTTAAGATCTAAAGGCTTAAAAAATCCGACAGCACCTTCAATAACACCACCTCTTGTATTTTCATCCATAAACAGGTCATCACTCTCTTCATCGTCGATATTAATTCCTAAATCGTATACATACTGTCCATTAGCCATGATGGCGATGTTATTTGACACAGCAAATGCAGCCTGGAAATTGGTAGGAGACACACTCCCCTTGAATTCATGCTTTTCTTTTAATAATGGCTCATTCACAGTATTGGGAACATAGATGTGGCTGTTGCAGGCAGAAAAAAACATCAGCAGGCTACAGGTAGTAGCTGCAGGCAGGTTGAAATAGTTTCGCATAACTTAATTAATTTAAGCAGTTTCTGGTTGCTCGCTTGATTCCCTTTCGATCAGTTCCACCGGAAATACAAAGTGTTTAGTGATCTTCATAGTATCTCCATAGTTGATCAGCTTCACAATTGTATCCACAGCTTTCTGCCCCATTTTATAGCCGGACTGTTCAATCGTAGTAAGTGCAGGAGTAATAATTCTTGATGCCTGATCATTTGAATAACCCACTACTTTGATATCTTCAGGGATTTTAACGAGTTGTCTTTTGGCTTCCTGGATAAATGCTACTGCTGATGTATCATTGGCGGCAAATAGACCATCTGGACGTTCATATTCACCAAGGAGTTCTTTAGAAGCGGCAATTGCTGCTTCCGATGTCAAATTATGAACGTACATCAGACGCTCATCGAAAGGGATGTTGTATTTCGCTAATGCCGTTTTATAGCCACTGAGGCGTTGCTGGTAAAGATTGCAGCTTAGCATTCCTGTGAATAATGCAATACGTTTACAGCCCTGCCGAATCAGATGTTCAGTAGCAAGAAATCCTCCTTTAAAATCATCTCCAGTAATAGTATAACCAGGGAATTCGGCTGGAACGCGGTCATAAAAGACTAAGGGTATATTATTCTTTATAAAGGGTGTGAAATGTTCATAATTGACTGTGAACATGGAAGATACAGCAAGGAGTCCATCCACTCTAAGGGAGAAGAATGTATTGACCAGTTCCTTTTCCATTTCTATTGTATCATCAGACTGCCCTATTACAATACTGAAGCCATATTTATGTGCTTCATGCTGTATACCACTGATGGCAGTACTCTGGAAATACATGGAAGTACGTGGCACTATCAGGCCGATAATGTTGGATCGGTTCTTACGTAAACTGGACGCTATCCAGTTCGGTACATATCCCATTTCAGTGGCGGTCTGACGTACCTTATCTCTTGTTTCCTGGTTGATCAGCTTATTATTTTGTAAGGCTCTCGATACCGTGGAAGCAGATAAGTTTAGCACTCTGGCAATGTCGTAGATGGTAATTTTAGTACTTCGTTCTTTCACATTCTTGAGGTTCAGTATATAAATATAGCGATATATTGAGCAACTTTTGTAACAAGCAACCTCATTATTTTCATAGGATTAGATATTAACATTCTAAAAGCAGTGGGGCTCCGGTATACCGGAGCCCCACTGCTTTTAGAATGGCTGATGATTGATTATTTCGGATCCAGTGCCTGACTGATTCTTTCTGCAAGATCGCTCAGGTGATAGCGGCTAAGCGGGTCTTGTATAGTAGCTGCCGCAGCACGGATATCAGTACGCAGTGATACAAGGTGCGCACGTGCGATACTGCTTACATCCGATTTGGTTGGATCAGCTGGAGCAGGACCGAACATGATACTCATTCCACTCATTGAAGACTGCTCTTTAGCAGATATAAGCTGGATGACGTGGTCTACGTATGATTTCTGCAGATTACGGCGGAATACATCAATAGTCTTCCGGCTGTACACCTCACTGAAAATACCCTTTTTCACATCATTCAGGAACGCGGTTGCCTGGTAGCTGGTAGCGCCGTCATTTGCTTCATTGTTAATTAGCTTAACAAGCGTATTACTACCCAGGATGCGATCCAGTACCGGATTCTGACGGGCACTTACGATAGTAGTAGCATTATTCCCCGTACGTGAAAGAATGTCTTTATCGAGCAGCCATTTAGGAGTCGTGAATACCTGATCATTCAGGAATTGTACGGCTTCCTGCTGAATATTCTTTGGAACAGCTTCGTATACACCACCTTCCTGTTCTACAGTTTTAGGTGTTTCGTAGATACCACCGATGTTCTTGGCAACATGACCCAGGTAACGGCCGAACTGCGTATTAACTTCACGATACAGTTCTGCGAGGTTGCTGTAGCCTTCATTTTCTTCTTTGGTCCAGGTGAGGAGATTAGGCATGATACGTTGCAGGTTCTTGATACCATAAGAACCTGCTTTCATTGCATTATCACCCAGGTCTTCATTCTGAGATCTCGGATCGTCAGGATTTGTTTCTGTACCAAACCAATATTTCTTTTCTTTCAGTTTTTCAACAGTCCACTTGTTAAGGATAGCTTTTTCAGCATCAGCAGTTGCTGCTTCCGGGATCAGTTTGTATCCCCATTCAATAGCCCATTTATCATAAAAATTGATGCGGGGATAGAGGTCAGCACCAGTAATTCCGTCTTCTGGTTGAGCTACATAGTTAAAACGTGCGTAGTCCATAATGGAGGCAGCGAAACCGTTTTCTTTCGTCCATGCTTTATCTCTTAGTTTCTCAACAGGATATGTTGAGCTGGAGCCAAAGTTATGGCGAAGGCCAAGTGTGTGACCTACTTCATGAGAAGATACGAAGCGGATCAGTTCTCCCATCAGTGCATCATCAAATTGCATTGTACGTGCACGCGGATCGTTTGGAGCACATTGTATAAAATACCAGTTACGCAGTAAGCGCATCACGTTATGGTACCAGTTTATATGGCTCTCCATGATCTCACCGGAACGTGGATCGTGAATATGTGGACCACTTGCGTTAGGAATATCGGAAGGTTTATACACGATGGCGGAGAATCGCGCATCCTCAAGACTCCAGGTAGAGTCCTGCTCACGGGTAGGAGCCACTTTGGCTACAACGGCGTTTTTGAAGCCTGCTTTTTCGAATGCGGCCTGCCAGTCATTCACCCCCTGGATCAGATAAGGAACCCATTTTTTAGGGGTAGCCGGGTCTATATAGAAGATGATCGGTTTCGCTGGTTCAACCAGTTCTCCACGTTTGTATTTCTCAAGATCTTCCGGTTTGGGTTCAAGACGCCAGCGGGTGATCATGGAAAGGCGTTTTACACCCTGTGGGTCCAGATCAAAGTCAGTTACAGAAGTGGTGAAGTAGCCTACACGAGGGTCGAAATACCTGGACTTCATCGGTACTGCAGGGAGCAGTATCATGGAAGAGTTCAGCTCAAGCGTCGCATTGCCGCCAGGACCAGGCATACCAGGTCCCTGTTGACCAGAAGCTTTTGAATAGGTTTTAACCGTTTTGATTTCGGTATTAATAGGGTAGGATTTAACATCAACTATGTATGACTTATCCTGCTGAACGGCACCCAGTTTAAGCATGCTTTTGACGCGGGAGTCGAAGAAGAAGATGTCATTATCACCCTGTATATAATCGGTCAGATCAATTACAGTACTGTTCTTATCTGAAAATGCTTTAATATCAAATGCAGCAGCAATGGGTTGAATGTTGGAATTCATCACAGCATTGAACATCGGCTGGCTGGAATCTCTGGAGATCTCAGAATAAGAGATGTTTTTGAGAAAGATGCGGTTATTAGGTCCTTTCTCAAAGCGGATCACGTTTTCTCCGATTTCATCACCACTGTACCCCATCATGGCAGCACGCAGGCCTGCTGCCGATTTGGAGATGCGGTTCACGACGAGGATGTCTCGTCCTAAAAGAGAATCGGGGATCTCAAAGAACACTTTATCATCCTGCTTGTAGATGTTAAACAGGCCGGAGTCTGCGATAGCAGCAGATGTAATAACCTCACCAAATTTTTTGGGAGCCGTTTTCGGACCGCTTTTGGCGGGCATAGGTGGACGGACTGTCGAATCTTTAGCGGGAATAGGTTCCTGTTGGGTCTTCTTTCGCTTTTGTGCTGTCGACATAGTGTTGATACTCAGTACCAACAAAAGCGTACCTGCGGTTGTGGCGATGGTACGGATTGCGTTTTTCTTCATTTGTGTGTATTAAAAAAGGTCGGTTTATTGAGAATTTAGTGGGTAGTGTTGAAAATACACATATTAAGCAGTAACTTATCGGGGAATTCCATGAACGCTTAAAATGTTACAGGAATGGACACGGGGAGAAATAATGATATATCAACAGTATCTTAAGAGGATATAATGTTTATGAATAAATTTGTTGATATGGTATCTTTTATACTTATATTACAGAGTGAATGAAATGTTGCAGTGTCTCTATGATAGACGTTTTTCACCTGCTTTATCGATTTTACTCCACGTTGGAAATAGATAGACCGGTAGGTAACCAGCTTAAATTTTATGATATTGTGATGACTGCTCAAAAGCTTAAAAATGACTCAAAGTGTGGATGGTAGCGGATAAGGAGGGAAAAATGTAACAGAAAATTTCTGTTGGAACATTTAAAAAAATTCTTAAATTGTGCGTCCAACTTTGAAAAAAATCAATAAATTTCAGGTTCCAGGGATATTATTCATAAGGGGTGTAGCCCAATTTTTGATATAGGTTGCAATTGACAATTAAAGTGTATGCTCAACAAAACAGTGGATTGTAAGGCTGCCTGCTGGCGGCTTTTGGTGGTGCGTTAAATTTTGTGAGATTTTGAGGGCTGCACTTGTTTTTTTGGGTCAACCGTATAACTTTGCGAATCACGTATTTATATTGCAGAAATAACAAAAAACAATAGTTTAATCTTTAACACTAAAATTCAATCAACATGGCTGAGACTAAAACAACTGTGACTGCAGGTTCTGCCAAAGCATCTTCTCATCAACCTAAGAAGTCATCCAATGTATTCGCATTGCTGGCTGTGCCTATCTGTATCGCTATAGGTGTTCTCTTTTACATCTTTGTATTAGGTAGTCCTGATAACTTCCAGGGTGGTATCAAAGGTCCGAACGCGCATCCAGTTGAAGAGGGTATCGGAAAATGGTTCGCAACAGTTTATCAGGGTGGTGCTATTGTACCTATTCTTATTTCTGTACTACTGATCTGTGTAACTTTCGTAATAGAACGTTTCCTGTATATCACTAAAGCGAAAGGTAAGTTCAGCGGTGCTGATCTGGTAAGAAGAGTTCAGTTCCACCTGGCTAATAAGAACGTAGACGCAGCGCTGGCTGAGTGCGACAAACAGAAAGGTTCTGTAGGTAATGTACTGAAAGCTGGTCTGAAAAAGTACAAAGAAATGATCACCAACACTGAGCTGGATACAGAGCAGAAGATCCTGACTATCAAAAACGAGATCGAAGAAACTACCGCTCTGGAACTGCCAATGATGGAAAAGAACCTGGTGTTCCTGTCCACTATCGCTTCCGTAGCAACCCTGCTTGGTCTGTTCGGTACTGTATTGGGTATGATCAAATCCTTCTCTGCTATGTCTGCTGGTGGTGCTCCAGATTCTGCTAAACTGGCATTAGGTATCTCCGAGGCGTTGATCAATACCGCTCTGGGTATCGGTACTTCCGCTATCGCGATCATCATGTATAACTTCTTTACCACTAACATCGACGGCATCACTTATGCAATCGACGAGTCTGGTTTTACTTTGACTCAGAGCTTCGCAGCTAACCACAAATAATTTTTAATTATTTGTGTGGAAAACGCGCAGTTTTGAATCTATATAAAGTAAACTAAAAAAGGAGTAAAGATGCCTAAAGTTAAAATGCCCAGGAAGAGCACGCTGGTTGATATGACCGCGATGTGTGATGTGGCTTTCTTGCTGCTCACTTTCTTCATGCTGGCAACCAAATTTAAACCGGACGAGCCGGTAACTGTGGTAACTCCGTCATCCATCAATACTAAACTGCTGCCAGATTCTGATGTAATCATGCTGACAGTTGATGCAGGCGGTAAGATATTTTTCAGCATGGACGGCCAACCTAAAAGGCAGCAGCTGATCAATGACCTTGACCAACAGTATAAGCTCGGTCTGACTGAAAAGGAAAAAAACAACTTTGTTGTTGGCTCCAGCGTAGGTACGGATATTAAAAGCCTGAAAACTTACCTCGACATGAAACCTGAAGAGCGTAAGAAAGCCGGCTTGGAAAAAGGTATTCCAGTTGACTCTGCCAATAACGAAGTAGCTGTATGGATCGAATATGCAAGATCTGCACAGGGTGGAAATCCTAAGCTGCAGTATTGTATTAAAGCCGACAATGGTACTCCATATCCTGTAATCAAGGACATCCTGGATACCTTCAAGGAAAAAAAGATTCAGAAGCTGAACCTGGTGACTAACCTGGAAGCTGCACCTGCAGGATCTGCAGCAGCGCTGGCCCGTGCCGAAGGTAAGTCAGATCATGAATAAGCAGATTTCAAGTAAACAGCAAGCAACGCTGCGGCGCTGAGTTGCTATTGAAAACTAAAAAAAAGAGCTACTATGGCAGAAATGGATACCAGCAGTAGTGGTGGGAAAGGTAAACACCAGGGTACGAAATCCAAGAAGCAGTCTACACGCGTAGACATGACTCCAATGGTGGATCTCGGCTTTCTCCTGATCACGTTCTTCATGTTGACTACGACGATGAGCAAGCCCAAAACAATGGACTTGATCATGCCGAAAGATACTGAGAATGAAAAAGATCAGAATAAGGTTAAAGAAAGTACTGCACTCACTATACTGCTTGGAAAAAAAGACCGCGTATACTACTACGAAGGTCTGGCACAGGACCCGAACGCATCGGCAAATCCTGACTTTTTCAAAGCAACAACTTTTGCTAACACAGGCGGCATCAGAGATGTAATTATTAAAAAGCGTGATGAGGTTTCTCAATTAAGGAACTCAAAGGGAGAACCTGAAGATGTGGTAGTAATCATCAAAGCTGATGATGACGCTACATACAAGGATTTCGTTGATATTCTGGACGAAATGGCCATCAATCGCATTCAACGTTATGCTACAGTTGATATCAGTGACCAGGATAAAACCTGGATTAAGCAGACTGAAGCAGCTAACGGCGGTGGCTCCAAGTAATTTAGAAACAATTTCTTTGTATCCATCCTTAAAATTTAAACAATGGATTCCGCTAAAGTCTTAAAGTCCGATTTTCTGGATATCCTGTTTGAGAACAGGAATAAGGAATATGGGGCTTATGACCTCAGACGACAATACGACAAAAGGGTGCGTAACGCCGTAATCGGTAGTGCCGCGCTGATGTTGGTTGTTATCGCAGGTTATGCAATCAGTAACTACATCAATAAATTAGAACGGGAAAATCCTGATAAGAAACCCGTGATAGAGCAGATCAAGATGGAGGACGTGAAGATTCCGGATGATCCGAAAACGCCACCTCCACCTCCACCTCCACCTGCTCCACCACCACCGGTGAAGCCATCCGTACAGTTCACTCCTCCTGTCATCAAGAAGGACGAAGAAGTACCGGAAGATGAAGTACCGCCTAAAATCAAGGACATTGAGAATAAGGCAATCAGTACTAAAACTGTAGAAGGTGATCCTAACGGTATCGACCCGGGATTACTGGAAGATAGTAAAGGTACAGGTGTGGTAGAAGCTCCTCCTCCTCCTCCAAAAGAAGAGATCTTTACTTTCGTAGAACAGCCGCCTACCTTCCCCGGTGGTGAAGAAGCGCTGGCTAAGTTCCTGAGCAAAAATATCCGTTATCCTCGCGTAGCGCAGGAAAATTCGATCTCAGGTACTGTGTTTGTACAGTTCGTAGTAGACTCAGATGGTAACATCAAAGATGTGAAAACTGTAGGTGCTGCGAAAGGTGGTGGTCTGGAAGAAGAAGCTATCCGTGTGGTAAAAATAATGCCTAAATGGAAAGCTGGTAAACAGAACGGCCGTCAGGTATCTGTTCAGTTCAACCTGCCTATCCGCTTTACTCTTCAAGAGTAGCAGATTCAAGGATATTTATCCGAAAACCCGGTCCGGCCCAGCCGAGACCGGGTTTTTCTATTTATTGGTATATTGCTGCCTGAATTGTGAATAATTATGCTAGGGAATAATCTTACCGGATACGACGATACAATTGTAGCATTGGCTACAGCACCAGGTATAGGAGCAATTGCGGTAATCCGCCTAAATGGAACAAAAGCAATTGATATCTGTAATTCCCTGTTCCCTGCCAAAGATCTCCATCAGCAGGCAGGACACACGCTCCATTTCGGTGCGATCACTGACAGAGGGCGTACGATTGACGAAGTAGTGGTCAGCCTGTATAAAGCACCCCGCTCCTATACAGGAGAAGATATTGTGGAAATCTCCTGCCATGGTTCTCCTTACATCCAGCAACAGATCATAGATGCCTGTATTCACAATGGTGCCCGAATGGCTAAACCAGGTGAATATACCATGAGGGCCTTCCTCAATGGTAAACTCGACCTGACCCAGGCAGAGTCTGTTGCAGACCTTATCGCCAGTAACTCCGCCGCCAGCCATCAAACCGCTATGCAGCAGATGAGAGGTGGCTTTTCTAAAGAGCTTTACGCCCTGAGAGAACAACTGATAAGTTTTTCTGCCCTGATCGAGCTCGAACTCGACTTCAGCCAGGAAGACGTCGAGTTTGCCGATCGAACGCAGTTATATCGCCTGATTAATGAAGCAACAGTTGTGGTGACTCACCTCGTTGACTCGTTCCGTATGGGTAATGTGATCAAAAATGGCGTTAATACCGCCATTGTAGGTAAACCTAATGCGGGGAAGTCTACGCTATTAAATACGCTCCTAAATGAGAATAGGGCCATTGTTAGCGACATTGCGGGTACTACCCGCGATACCATTGAAGAAATCCTGAATATACAAGGTGTCCTATTTCGTCTGATAGATACCGCAGGTATTCGTGAAAGTGCAGACATTATCGAAAGTATCGGTGTGCAAAAGACAATGGAGAAAATACGTGAGGCTGGTGTAGTACTATATCTGTTTGATGTAAATGAAACCTCCCGCGAAGAACTGCAGGTACAGGTAGATACTTTCCTGAAAGAAGGGATCAATTATCTCCTGATCGGTAATAAGACCGATATCGGAGGAATGGCACTGATGCAGGAGAAATTTGCCGGTATCGCAGATATTCTCTTTATATCAGCCAAGCAACATGAGCACATACAGGAACTTAAAGACCGTCTCGTACAAAAGGTAATGAGTGGTGATATCAACACTGAAGATACTATTGTCACTAACGCCCGCCACTACGCCGCTTTACAGGAAGTATTGAAAGCTTTGAAGGATGTTAGATTTGGACTCGATAGTCAGTTGCCGGGAGATTTGCTGTCTCTGGATATCCGGAGATGCCTGCATTATCTCGGAGAAATAACCGGACAAATTACTAATGAAGATCAGCTGGATTTTATTTTCAGCAAGTTCTGTATCGGGAAATAAATAGTTCGCTTTATTAAACCACTATGCCTCTACTATCTGGTAGAGGCATAGTGGTTTAATGGAGATTGTGTGAAGCGTGTTCCGGACAACGCAGAAGGCCAGAACCTCGTCTATATCTTAAACCTATATTCATACCCGATATACCATCAAACATACTAGTATCTGTTGCCTGTTTCGTCTCACCTTTGTATAGCAAAAGATAATACACATGAAAAATACACTAACAATTTATATAACCTTCTTTGCTTTACTGCTGGTCTCTTGTGTTAACAAGAGCGGCTCTTTATCCAATACCATAGATTCGACAACGACAAGCACCGGCCCTGGTGCGCAACTCGAAGAAGTATTTGCTGACAGTACGTATCAACTTACAGGTGTGGCAGTATCTCCCGACGGAAGATTATTTACCAACTATCCTTATTGGCTGGATACCCATCGTTATTCAGTAGCAGAAGTGATAGATGGTAAACCTGTACCATACCCTGATTCTACCTGGAATAGTTTTAAAAAAGGAGATAACGGTGAGAATAAATTCGTCTGCGTACAGGCTGTTGTAACAGATGAAAACGGGTATCTGTGGATTGTAGATGCGGCTGGTATCGGACTGGGCCCCGTGTATCAGCATAGCAACAAAGTAGTGAAGATCAATCTTGCCACAAACAGTATTGAACGTATATACCGCTTCCCTGAAAGTGTCACTGACAACGATAGCTATATTAACGACATCCGTGTTGATAACGCAAAGGGTTTTGCCTATATGACGAGTTCCTCCAATGGTGGTATAGTTGTACTGAATACTAATACAGGGGATGCGCGATTTGTATTACATCAGTCTCCCTCCGTAAAATCAGATACTGCATATCACTTTGCTATAGCAGGAAGAGAGCTGACTAAAGCAGATGGCAGTATACCAAAGATTAACTCAGATGGTATCGCATTATCTCCCGATAAGGCATGGCTATATTATAAACCACTTACTGATAATAGACTCTATCGTATCAGCACTTCCCTGCTTCGTGACTTTTCTTCTCCACTCCAGAAAATAAACAACAGTGTTGAAGACCTTGGTAAATTCATAACCACTGATGGGATGGAATTTGATAAAGAAGGCAATCTGTATCTAGGAGACCTGGAAAAAAGTAGTATTGTAAAGATTACACCCGATCTAAAAATGCATACGATAGTAACAGACACGGCCCTTCTTTCCTGGCCTGACAGCTATAGTATCTCTGCTGACGGCTATCTGTATATTTCAGCTTCACAGATCGCACGTATGCCGTGGTTCAATGATAACAAGAGTCGTACGGTATATCCTTATAAAATTTTCAGACTGAAATTGTAGATGTCAAACCACTGTGTCTCTTTGCACATGTAAACCGCCTGCAGCTGCCAATCAAAGAAATTACAAATGCAGAGTCGGTCACCTGCTATGACTACTACTACTACTACTATACGGGTATGGGCGTCGTTCCTACCCGTGTATTTTATTAGGATATCCCACTAATAACTGCTTACTCAAGTATATTTCAAAATCACACTAAACTAATTCAACTCCCCGTTGTTTAAAATGATACATCAGCATGTTATAATCATATCTGGGAATCTATGTCGCAGAGACAAGCATTACATGAACGGAATCCCTCACCTACATCGGACTATCGCCTTTCACATCCACTGGACCTACGTTCTCTACAGGAACTCATCCATGAAAAAGCGCTGCTCTACCCCGATAAGGTCGTACTACGCTTCAGGGATCACGTAATAACATATAATAAATTAAATAATTCTGCCAATCAATTCGCCCGGCTCCTGGCTGATTACGGCATTCGTAAGGGCGCAATAGTAGGGCTTGCATTAGATCGTTCACCAGAAATGCTCTATTGTCTGCTCGCTATTGTAAAGGCTGGTGCCACCTATCTTCCGCTTGATCCCGAATATCCACAGGCCAGGATAGAATTCATGTTGCAGGATGCAGACGCCAGCCATCTTATTACTTCCGACAAATACTCAGGTAAATTTCAGAGTAAGGCACGTGAAATACTGATGGAAGATTTATTGCGGCAGTCTCCACAGTATAACGTTACGCCTCCCGAGGTGAACATTAGTATGAATGATGTAGTGTATATACTATACACATCAGGCTCTACCGGTCAGCCGAAAGGGGTACAGATCACACAGCTGGGGCTGGTGAATTTCCTTGTAGGCATGTTGAAGGCTCCTGGACTAGCCATGCATGACAAGGTGCTGGCATTGACCACCATCTCATTTGATATATCCGGGCTAGAATTATATCTGCCATTGATTGCCGGTGCTGAGATCATCCTGACTGATGTGCAGACTTCCAGAGACACGCGACAGCTTATGGAGACTGTCAGACAACAAGGTATAACTGTTATGCAGGCCACGCCGGCTACCTGGCGTATGATGCTGGAGTCCGCCTGGGAAGGCCGTTTGCCGTTGAAAGCACTGATCGGAGGGGAGGCGCTTTCCAAGAAACTGGCGGAGCGGCTCCTGGAGAAATGTGATAGTCTTTGGAATATGTATGGCCCTACAGAGACAACTGTGTGGGCTACACTAAAAAAGATAAATCTGGATGATGAAATTATCACCGTCGGCAGACCTATAGACAACATGTTCGCCTATATTCTGGATAGTCAGCTAAGACCTGTCCCTGATGGCACTGTCGGAGAAATATTTATTGGTGGCGCAGGTGTTGGGAAAGGATATCTGAATAGGCCTGAGCTGAATAAGGAACGTTTTATCCATGATCCTTTTTCTGATAGCCCCGGTGCGTTGATGTATAAAACCGGTGATCTCGGTAGGATTGTAAATGATGGAGAAATACAGTGTCTTGGCAGAATGGACCACCAGGTCAAGATTAGAGGCTATCGTATTGAACTGGGAGAAGTAGAATACACTCTTGGCCAGCAAAAGGGGATCAAAGATGTAGTCGTGCTGCCCAAGGATGAACGGCTGGTAGCCTATGTCGTGCAGGAAGATGGCGCTAGTATAAACTTTGCTGAATGGCAGCAGATATTGAGAAAAACGCTGCCTGAATACATGGTACCAAGCAATTTCGTACTACTGCCCCAATTTCCGCTCTCACCGAATGGCAAGGTAGATCGAAATGCCCTGGACGCCATGGGAATGGAAATGGAAAAAGCTAGCCGCATATATGTCCCGCCCCGTACTGAACAGGAAAAGCTGGTCGCAGGCATCTGGGGCGATTACCTGCATGTAGATAAAGTTGGGATAAAGGATGATTTCTTTGAATTAGGAGGTACCTCCATTGTCGCTATGCAGATAATGGCCCGCATAGAAAGAGAGATGGGGAAGCGGCTGCCGTTGGCCAGCCTCTTTACTGCTAACACAGTAGAAAAGCTGACTACTGAAATGGAACTGGACGATCAGTCGATCTCCTGGGATTTACTCGTACCGGTAAAGCCAACCGGTAATAAGCCGCCCATATTTATTGTCAACGGGCTCGATATGAATGTGCTGCTGTTCAATAATATTGCACGTAATATGGACCCGGATCAGCCTGTATACGGCTTTCAGCCACGGGGGCTGAACGGACTCGATGAACCATTTGAAACGCTGGAAGATATGGCAGCTGAGTATATCGCTGCACTACTTGAAAAAGAATTTGCAGATGGCTACGCTCTTGCAGGATATTCCTATGGGGGAGTAGTGGCCTATGAAATGGCCAGACAGTTACAGGCGATGGGAAAAAAGGTGAAAATGCTGGCGATGTTCGATACCTACGCCTATAACAAAGGTCACTTTGAAACGGGGTTGCCCAGGTATATCCGAAAAATAAAACGACAGTTTCCCAAGTTCTTGTTTATCTCTCATTCACTTATTCATAATCCTGGAGAAACGTTACGTTACCAGCAGGCATTCTTTGTCAGAAAGTACAATGAGTTCGCCGTATATATGGGTATACAGCGGCCTCCTGAAACTGAAAGTGCAGAAGACAGGATCAATGAGAAATATGAGCTGGCTTACAGCAAGTATCACATGCAGCCATCAGATGCCTGTATCATTGATTTATTCCGCGTAAATATCAGGCTCTATTATCTTGATGACCCTGACTTCCTTGGGTGGAAACCTTATGCACTTAAAGGAATTGAAGTACATGATGTAAAAGGCAATCATAAAACATTTCTCATGCCGCCTAATGACAAAGATTTTGCTATCTTGCTACAGCAATTGGTAGACAAGCGTCTGAGCGAATAATACCAATGCTCAAAGCCCATAATTGAAATGAGAAATCTAATCTTGCCATGTTCCCTGGCATTATCGTCCTTACTGTTAGGCATTCAAAGTTCCGCACAACAAAAGAATACCAGAAAATACATTCATGAAACCACTGCCGCCGCTCAGGGACATGTTGGTATGGCAATGTTAACATTGCAGGGCAAAGACACGATGTCGTTTAACGGCAATGACAGGTTTCCGATGCAAAGTGTATTCAAAGTACCACTGGCACTTGCTGTACTCGATCAGGTAGACAAGGGAAAGCTCAAACTTGACCAGATTATCCACATCAGAAAGGAAGAGTTATTACCAACCTGGAGTCCTATCAAAAAAAAGTATCCGGATGGAACAGATATGCCACTCAGTGAGTTACTTGCTTACACTGTTTCGCAGAGTGATAACAACGGCTGCGACATTTTGTTTCGCCTGGTAGGAGGTACCGACTATGTAGATCGATATGTCCATAGTATTGGTATCGACAGTATATCCATCAAAGCAACAGAAGAAGGAATGGCACAGGCCTGGAATGTACAGTATACTAACTGGGCTACACCCGTCGCAATATTGCATATGCTGGTCGGTATAGAAAAAGGGAGTTACTTGTCTAAAAGTAGCAATGACTTCCTGCTCAAAATTATGCGTGAAACTACAACAGGTCCAGGCAGAATGAGAGGCCTGTTACCTAAAGATGCGATAGTCGCTCATAAAACGGGCACTTCCGATACATGGAGCGGGATCACTGCCGCTACCAATGATGCCGGTATCGTCACATTACCAAATGGAAAAAAATATGCCATTGTCGTGTTTGTCAGCGATGCGAAAGCCGATGAAGCTACCAGAGATGGTGTCATCGCTAAACTCACCCGGCTGTTCTGGGACAGACTCAAATAGCCTGTTGCTGCTTTTGCATAGCTAATCTGGATTCATAATACTTACTCAGAAAATGATAGACAACCATTTCATGTTTCCGCTGGTTGGAAGAGAACATCCTGTTCAGAAACATGTGAATATAACTGGATAATAGCTCGTCCCATGTATTAACAGTCACAGTACGAATGGCCTGTTGAATGTGGGACGATCTTTTTTCCAGTAGCAATGCTACCTCTTCAATTTCATTAGTTGTATCCTGTTGAGGATCAAGGAAACTACTGATCTGACGCATGTGTTTACGATAACTGGCATTTAATTGTGTCTGCAATGTCTGGCTTCCTCCAAATTCACGGAAGAAATGTTGTTGTAATCTTTTCAGATATGCCGCTCGTTTCGGAAGCATATAGCCAAAGTCCTGCAACAACATATCCACACCCCGTATCGCCAGCAGCCAGCGGAAATGTTCTCCTTCTTCTCCCTGCAGGAGGTCTATACAGCCAATGGCCGCTTCGCTGTCATAAAAGAAGATGTTTTCACTTAGCACCATTGTCTGTTCCCCATATCGCTCTATTTCTCTTATATAGGTATCTGTCTGTATCTTGTGAATAAGAATGGGGTCTATATTGGCAGATATCTTTTCATGTAGTTCTTCCAGTACAGTTTTCCAGAACACAGGATCAGTAGCATGATGGAAGCGTATCCGCAGATGATCTTCCGGATCAGTATAACGAATGAAGAACCATTTATCAATGATGCTCCTTTCTACCAGGCTTTTCACTAACGGAAAGACGACTTCTTTCAATACCTTCTCCGCTGTAGTAACCCCCGTATAGATCTTCACGTATAACCATTCACTGCCCGTCTGGAAACGTCGTGGTAGTGTTGTCTGAGAGGATGGAAGTACAGGCGGTTGTTGTTGCTGTATACTTTTAAATGGAATAATGATCTCATTGGTAAATCTGCCCGCAGTGCCGTTCACCCAACACTGATCGGGTGTCTGTAATACCTCCTGTAATGTCAGTTGCTCTTTCTTTAACAGTGTGGTCACTAATAATTGTATACAGGCTGTATTATCAAGGTCAATGAACAACTCATTGTCCCGCTCTGCAATAGTAACATACCTTGGGAGGCGTAATGCTGCTCTGATAACGGAAAAGGCGGCCACCTGCTTTGCCGGGGTATCATTCTTTTTTAGCGAAGGATGTTCTTTACTGTGAATAACCCAGCTGCATTTCTGCAGAATGATTTTCCCATATCGTACTCTGGGTAGAAAGGAGGTTGTTACTGGTAGCTGCCATTGCCAGCCAGTAGCATGCCTTAACTGCTGGAACTGCAGATCACAGAGGAATTTGTATATCGGTAGACTTCCAACAGTAAAATTATGTGCGGTACTCAGCCGGGGTATGACTCTTTTGTTGAAATGTTTTGAACGTAGTATAACGCGGTCCTGCTGTACACTAACCATCAGGTCTGTTACCGGCAGCTGTCTGTCGGCTGGCACGCTGCCATTTCCGAGATATACGATCTCATACGCTCTCAGCTGCGGCCTTAACAGGATATTGCCCGTACGAGATTCCGGCAGATGTATGATCTCCGCATAGATCACATCCGGCTGACTATCCGCTTCTTCTCTGAGACATTCCTGTACCAGTGTTTTCAGTTCAGGATCACCATGACAGAATCTTCCCAGCAAATTAGCCGCTGAAGGTCCTCCACAGGAACTGAAATCGAACAAATATACCCCATTATCCAGCGTTTGCGCATTTTGACTAACCAGGCTCCCCATCAGATAAAAGCTGTCCGGAATAGGGCTGTTTTCGCCAGATACGAGGTGGTTGATATCTTCGTCGGTCAATGTCACTTCCACCTGCTGTTGCTGCATGCAAGCCATATATCTCTGTAGCTGAAACTGCCGCATATTATTCCAGGTAATAGTTTCGGAGGAATGGCTATTCCCAGCGGATATCTCTTCCAGTAATGGAGCATATGCCGCATAATGACTATTATAGGCACCATAACCGATGCCTGTTTCCGTATCCAGTGCAAGGGCCAGTGGCACTTCCTGCTCTTCGTAGCGCTGAATGAAATGCTTACAGAACTGCTGTAGATCAGGATGCTTATTGACAGTGGATAACTTCCACAACATTGTCATCTGTTCCTGTATTTCACTGATTACAGACTGACTGATCGTATTAGTTGCTGTAGATAGAAATAGATCCGTCTGGATCAGGTCTTTATTTTTGGTTTCGGGTAATAGCTGTCTGACCAGTGTATGTATCTTCAGATACTGTGAGACACCTGGAACTGCGATCGTCAATAATTGTTGTATACTACTAAGTATATGAGTCACTGACTGAATACCATGCAGTTCTGCTGTTCGCGCCGTCAGTACATGAAAGAACTCTTCGCCGGTGATAGTCGGTTCCAGTTCACTGACCAGTATCTGACTTGCTATCAGTTCCTGTATAAACCCGTTCGCCTCATCTTCACTGATCTCTTCGTCGGTAATATGTTGGGAAAGTGTCTGTAGCGTGGCGCCTTCGGCGGATTTATTAAGCACTGCTTCCAGATAGGAAGAATAATTGACTGCGGTAAGGTCGTACTGCCGGAACTTGTTTTTCACGGTGAACGCTGCATACCTGTAGGTGTCTCCTGCTCTGTAAATGGAATTATTTGGAAAGTAGCGTAATTGTGCCTGTACAACAGGAATAGCTGCAATGCTTTCTGCCAGTTCTGCTACATAGTTCATGTCCAGTCTGCAGTGTTTTCTATGCGCATCAGCTGACTGAATATACACATCCGTTGAAGAGGCAATATGTCCAGTACTACATCCGGCAAACAATCCATAAGGCGTACAACGTGTGCTCATACGCAGCACATATCGAAAAAGAGACATCACCAGTTTCTGTATATCCTTTTCGTTGCTGAGTTGTCCGGTTTGCCATTTCCCGAGTTCGCTGCTCAACTCTGGTGAGGCGATATATATAGCTTCTGCAAGATAGGGCGTCGAAAAAACTGTTTTTATTTCATCAGCCATTGCTACATAAGGCAGCTGTAAAAAGCGGGTTAAAAAATCTACCGGCATCAGTGGAGACCTGAGCAGGTAAAAGCCTTTATCAATGATCATAATGTTCTGAATACAACCAATAAGTTAACTTTTATCTGTATTGCGAAGGCCCCCCTTAAAAGGTGATATTTTGTTAACTCGGAAACAAGTGCAGAAAATCCCCTTTTCCAGTGATGGTTGTAAGGCTGGTTTATCCTTATCTTTAAGAAGAATGAAACCCGAACCCTCATTGCCCGCTATAACGAACTGCTAGAGAAACTGTATTCATTTCTTAATATTTAAATCACTTGTTAACTATGAAGAAAGCGTCAAGCAAAAAGCTGAACCTTGGTAAGATCAAAATTGCCAAATTAAGTGCTACAAAGCTGGAAGTTGCTAACCAGCAGGCTAATGCACCAACCTACACTGGTTGCAGCCTCTTTAAATGCCCTCCACCTCCGGAAGCAGGAAACTAAGTACAGCAGTTTATTGAAAATCTAAAACCGCATGCTAATGAAAAAGAAAGTTGAAAAAAAACTTGACCTTGGTAAGATCAAACTGGCCAGTCTGACCCGTGAAAAACAGGATATGAACAATGGCGCAGCCTTGATACCTACTACCACAATACTTTCCTTTAAAGTATGTACAGACGATATCAGTCAGGGCGCACCTATCTGCAGCGTCGACTCCTGTCGTTTCTAACTGTATAATCATGGTGCAGCATACACTACAATGTCTGCACCATGATGCTTTGTGATGACTATATATGGATTATAAAAAAAGTGCCGGGAAAACGTTACAGCGTATCAGCATTGCGCTGGACAGCTTTACAGAAAATAGTGCCAGCCCCGGTTTATTGGGAGGCTATACAGGTGCCGCTTTATTCTATGCCTACTATTATCAACTGACAAAAAAAAGAAAACATCTCAGCAAAGTACATCACCTGCTGGAACAGGCTGTACATGATCTGGCCGGAACTGCCCTTCCTTATAACTATTGTAATGGCATTGCCGGCATCGTATGGGGGATACAGCATCTGGTTAAAGCCGGCTTTGCCGGAGACGAAGGGCTGGAAGACATTTTTGAAGATGTCGATGCAATACTCGGAGAAGAAATGATCAGCACATTACAACAGGGAGGCCATGATTTCCTGCATCAGGGACTTGGGATTGCCCTGTATTTCCTGGAACGGACTCAATATCCGCTTGCTGTTAAATGGTTAGAGGCAGCTGTTGATGCGCTTCAGGATACAGCTATTGAAACACTGGAAGGTATCACCTGGCAAGACCATCTTACCGGCCTGACGGACAGGCCCGCAAATGAAACTTCTTTTAACCTCGGCCTTGCGCACGGAGTGCCTGCCATTCTCTCCATTCTGGGCATGATACATAATAAGGGTATTGCAGTAGTGCAAACGGCAGCGTTACTCAGAAAAGGGCTGAACTGGTTGCTGGACTGTAAAAATCCACCAGACAAAACAGCTATATCCCTGTATCCGGCGCTGGTAGACATCCAACATACAGCACTTACCGGACATCAAAGTCGTCTTGGCTGGTGTTACGGCGACCTGGGCATCGCCACACTGATGCTGAATGCTGCTAACTGGTTGAGCGATAATACTTATAAAACGTACGCACTAGACATCTTCCATCATACATTACAACACCGGAATGCACAGAACGGAAGTGTACATGACGCCTGTCTTTGTCATGGCAGTGCAGGTATTGCCCATATATACCGGCGTGCCTGGTTGCAAACAAATGATCCTGCTTTACTCAATGGTGCAACACACTGGTTACAACATACCCTGCAAATAAATACACATCAGGACGCCCCAGCTGGTTTCTGCTTTTATGGAAAAGGAGCCTATGAAAACAGTTATGGCATGCTGGAAGGCATAGCTGGCATCGGACTTTCACTTATTGCGGCAATTGATCCTGATACAGATCCTGCATGGGACCGGTGTATATTGTTATGCTGATATTTTCGTTATATTACGTATAAAGCCGGTTGCCTATTGTAAGTCAAATGTTACCCATTACTGTCCGCATTGGCATATTTTAAATGGATACACATGATCCGCCTGTATTTCGTGAATAACCATCCTATTATCCTGGAAGGCCTGCACTCATTTTTTAATGACGAACATGATATCATCATAGCCGGAGAGGCCAGAAGTGGCGTAGGATGTCTTAAATTCCTGATGCATAACAGCGTCGACGTTATTATTATTGATACCTGTCTGCCCGATATAGACAGCGTGCAATTGTGTGCCAATATTAGAATGGAATATCCGGCAGTCAGTGTACTCGTACTCAGTTTTATGAAGGAGGAACGATATATCAACAGTCTGCTGCAAAGCGGTATAGGCGGTTATGTACTCAATACGGCAGACAAAGGTGAACTGCTATTTGCGATCCATTCTGTATATGCCGGAGAGATATATCTCTCACCTGCTATCAGGCAGGCGATGAATAGTGAAAGGGTAGGGGTACAAAAAAAATTCCCTCCTCTTACGAGAAGGGAAAAAGAAGTATTAAGTCTGATATCAGAAGGAAATACAAATGCAGAAATTGCAGAAAAGCTGTTTATCAGTGCTGATACTGTGAATAGTCACCGGAAGAAATTACTTGCCAAACTGGAAGTCAGGAATACCGCGATGCTTATTAAGTATGCTGTTGATAACAACCTGCTGGTCTGATCAATTACTCTTGAAGTAGATCTTTTCCACTACAACCCCCAGCTTTTTCATCGCTGATGCGTCGCTCTTTACTCTCTTATCACCAGTCACCTGATCATATAATTTAGGATCGCTGGAGTTATTGGCCTTGAACACCACATTCACTCCTTTTCCTGCAAACGCACCACCTTCCCAGTCAGCGACTGCACCACCATTATCCCACTCAAATCCATTGATCCTGAAATCACGGCCATTCACCTTTACTACTTTTTCCAGAGGATCGCCCACTTTGATACCGAATGGCGGTTTCCACTTGGAGTTTTCTTTTGTGAAAGAGACAGCAGTACCTTTTTCTCCGTTAAAGAGTACTTCCATTTCATTGTCCGTATCAGGGAATACATAGTATCCGGTACCGATTTCATTGCCCTGGTAGTCCTGCGCCGTGCGTGCTACTACATTCTCTTTTCCGTAAAGCTCATACAGTTGTTCCGGCTGGCGTAACTTGAAAACAGGTCTTACGTCCCAGTTGAATGTCTCCGCTGCCGCATTTGCCGGAGCTGTAGGTGTGCTACCTGGTTCAGCAGGAGCTGTTACACCATTAGCGGCAGTCGTACTGGTTGATGCCGTGGCGGTATTATTATCCGTGGTGGTAGCAGTGGCATCCGCAGATGAATTGTTATCTGCCACGGCTGGTGAAGGCAGCTGCATGGGCGGCAGGGTAGCCGGAATAGCACCCGTGGTATAAAGGGTTGACTTCTCTTCGAGCAGCGCTTTCGTTTCGCCTTTATACTTATTGGCTACATATGTAGCCAGTGGGAATACACTGTTGGTCTGCAGGTTCATAGCCCTGAGATGCGCAATGAACTGCTGTCTGTTACCATTACTGAACTGGTAGATAAATTTCAGAGAGGCATCTAATGCTGCAGGATCTTTTGCCAGTTCCGTCATTGTCTTATCAATATCCAGACCGGCAGCGCCGCTCCTTGACATCTGTTCAGTTACGAAGACAACAAGGGAGTCATTCCTTACTTCGTAACGCTTCGCGAATTTTCCGGAATAATCTTCTGCGATCTTGTCCTCCAGTTTCGTTTGCGCTTGTATGGTAAGGGGGAGAGCAAATGCTAATATGGCAATGATGCGTTTCATGCATGGTCGTTTTAGTAATAGGAATTGGCCTGATCACAACCAGGCACTTACCATTACTAAATTATAGAATTATCCTGATTGTTAGCGCGGATACGGCCTTTTTCGATTGCTTACTGGCATTTGCCGGCGAGCAGATATACCCGGGTATAGCGGCTAACGTAGGAACCGGGTCGGATATTGCGTAGACCGGTATTTCATAACGCAGAATTATAAAGGCATAACGGCAGTCTGCTCACGGAGAAAATATAAAGATCACTGTTCACTGTTCGATGTACAATGCTTGAATATTATTTATGCTTTATATGAAGTTGTTTTTCAGATAAACATATAGGATTGCCGGTATATTGAGCGATTGACATTCCTTTACGGGTCTTCTGAGGGTACTGTTGGTCATAGCAAAGCAAATATGGTTTAACGGTTATCTGAGTGATACGTTTTCGGGCGATCGTGTTTAGTCCAATGGTGAGCTAAAGCTAATAAAATAAATTTTACAGAAGAACTACTGAATAGAATAATACTATGGGCACACGCGTTTCGCATAGCGCACTTTTTGCCTGCTGGTAAAAATGACAAGTGGAACAAGTCAGCGCAAAGCCGCCATGTTCCACTTATTCATTTAGTCAGAAGGAGGATTAATTATCGGCAGACATTTTGCCAACAATTTTATATCCCCGTGAATTATCGGCATTGGTTACTTCCTGATAATACATACCATCCGGAGAAACATACAGTTGCTGCCCGTTGATTTCTACACCACGGCTCCCTTCAGGCAGTGTGGCCATAATTTCATCAGCCGGTGGCGCAGAAGGGTCACCCTGGTTGTCCTGACCACTGCCCGTATTCAGTTCCCCGTTTTTACCTACTACTGCATACTTGGTTTGTTTATCCTGCAGGACTTCCTGATAGAATGTACCATTTTTTTCATAGTAGGTATTACCATCGATCACGACTGTTTTTGCCCCGCTTGGCAGTGCAGGCACAACGACGCCCATAGGAGGATCGACTACCTCATATTGCTCCGTTTGTGTTTGTGTATTGGCATATGGACGGTAGAAGAATCCATCATAATAGTAGTAAGGGCCCCAGCCCGTGTTAAATGTCAGGAAACCATACGGCAGAATGCCTACACGGAATCCTATCGGTGGGCCATAATAACGGTAAGGACGATAATAATAACCACTACGGTAATAATGGCCACCGTAGTAGCGCACAGGCGGGCGATAATATCCTCCCCATCTGCCATAACCTACTCCTACTCCGATCCTGGTGGATACGTGAGGAGAGGAAACGATCCTTCTGCTTACGCCTGGTCCAACTGATACACGTCCTCCACCCCCAAAACGTCCCCGCTGGGCATAGGCACTGCTTACTGCGCTCATTGTGGCCAGCACAATGAGGGTTCCCAGTAAAAATATCCTGTTTTTCATTTTCAAGTATTTAGTGTGGTGCCACAGCCTGATTGGTTGGCCGCAAATCAAACTGTACAACTACAAGTGTAAAGAGCGTTTTTTGCTCCCTGTTATTGATAGTTAGACTGTTATCTAACGCCAGGGTTTAAGCTTTAGTGTATTTTAACAATTCCTGTACCAAAGAAATGGTGTTTGATAATCAATTGTTTATGTTCGTTACTTTCACTGCTCTCATTAGGAAATGGCAATTGTCAGCTTATTGGTTCCTTCGGGAAATGGACTCCCTGCTGCCTCAATTGCTGGCAGTAGAATATACGTTTAGTTGACTTGTAGTGAGTTGTGTGGCTAGTAAAGCTGATTGCGCAGGATGCGTTTGATCATGTGAATGGTGGTCCGGCTGATCTGGCCTTTGTATTTTTCAAGGACGGCATTTTCACTCAGTCCCTCCCCAAGGTCAATTACTATCAGGAGCCATTTGCTGAGAAATTCAGAATTAGGGGTCCGGTACTTCAGGAGACGGCGTACCGTTTCGATCACCGCTTTGCTGACCTGCCCCTCATTCAGTTCAAAGATCTCGTCCGTACTTAGACCAAGTGCTATGTCCTGGGCTACACGAGAATAATCCTGCAGGTACTTTTCGTTCGCTTCCATTACCTGCAACAGCGGATTATCACTATACCGGATCACAGCATACTTTCTGGCCTGTTTATGTAACTCAGTAAGCGCATAATTGCGGGCGATGTTATCACAAATGACAAGATCATCCTTAGAGAGTTCAAACCATTCCCCTTTTACTCTTTTATGCTGAAACACAATATGCAGGCATTCCTCCAGCTCGCTCATATTCGCGGCCGCATATTGCCTGATCACTCTGAACATGACTGGTAGATGCGTGTGGTAGGAGCCAAGCCTCTTCTGAAGATCCTGCGTTTTGCCGATCTTAAAAAGGTTCTTTCCAGTATTGATAATGTAAACGCACTTTCCGATTTGTACTTGCTGCATCGGCCGATTAGTTACAAGAATGTCATAATAGGTTACTACTGCAATTTGCCGATTTTTTTTGATAATCGATCATTTTAAATGAAGCAGGGATTGTCTGTTTGAGCTTTAAAAGCCTGTCCTGGGAGCTTACCCGTTTACAGTTGCTATTGACCCTTTACTGCCAGTAGTCAGAAGATGGTCTGAACTCCTCTCTTTTACCTCATTATAAGGTCATCTATAGGGCACTTCAAGGGCACCATAAGGGCACTTCAATATCCAAAGGATATTGAAGTGCCCTTATGGTGCAATATAAATGACTTATAAGTGCCCTTTTAGCATGAATATCGGTTGCCGATCAGCACATGATAATATCGTTATCATTTTGATAACGTGTTGATTTTTAGATGTTTACTTAAATATTGAATAAATTGCATGCTATGAAGCGCGCACGTATATATGACGTCAGGGAGGGGGATATCGATTATCATAAACAGCTGTCTCCTGATAAAGCGTTCCTTTTCAGAAGCGAGGAGTCGTTACCGGATAGCATGGAAGGGGATATCGTTTTTATTGTTGATCAAACGGAGAAGCAGGCATTTTACACTATTGCCACAGATATTCTCTGTAAAAGCACCCATAAGGCAGATAAACAGGGGGTAACATTTAAATACAATAACAAGACCTATAGCAGTACGTCCGGAACGAGATTCAGAAAATATGATATTCTGCAAACTGTTGAGATCTCTGCTGGCTGGGTATGGTGTCATTCACTACCCGATAACCCGGTTGTTGACCTATGGAATGAACAGGGAGATAATCCAGACAGATTGAAGAATGTTAATGAACTGCAGAAGTTATTTACAACCGGGCCCGCTTTTGAACAGCTTGACAGGTATAACATACAAGTGGATATAGTGGATATTCCGGTGAATCAGTCAAATATAAAAATGACGATGGTGACATCCTCGACGCATATGAAGAAAAAGGAAACCATTTCTTATGAGCATCCTTACCGAAAGCTTTTAATGGCTATCAGAACGAAGCCGTTTGTCTTGCTGAGTGGGGTAAGTGGTACTGGCAAATCCTGGCTTGCCCGTAAAATTGCATACATGACCTGTGCTGATGAAGCGCTCAGAAAAGGTGAGCAACCCGGAAATTTTGAAATAGTAAGAGTACGGCCAGACTGGCATGATCCGGATGAATTACTTGGGTATCAGACTATTATTCAGGGAGGGAGGGTGCGTTATCACTGTACGGATGTGTTGAGGTTTATCGTGAAAGCATGGCAGTATCCACATGTACCATTTATTCTCTGTCTTGATGAGATGAACCTTGCCCAGATAGAGCATTATTTTTCTGATTTTTTAAGTGTATTAGAAACAGTCAGATCGGACAACGGGAGAATCATTTATGATGCATTTATTAGCCACTCCAGGGTAAAACAGTACAGCAGAGAAGATGAAACTTTCTGGATGCAGCTGGGATTGGAAGGTAATGATCCGCTTATGCAGCACTTCCTTATGCATGGAATTTCTATACCGGTTAACCTCGTTGTGATAGGCACCGTAAATATTGACGCGACTACACGAACACTCAGTGCAAGGCTGCTGGACAGAACGATGATAATAGAAATGAAGAGAAGGGACCTATGGCATGATCTGACCGCAGCGCAGGAAAAATGGGAATATCCTGAGACATATGAAATTGCTGCCTGGCTCAGGCAACCACCACTGGACCGACATGTAGCCTATAGTCGTTACCCCGATATAGGAATGACGATCATGCAGCGACTGGAGAAGCTGCTTCATGTATTAGATAACTCACCATTTGAGCTGTCCGAGCGTTTTGTTCACAGCACATTGGTCTATTGTTTCCTGCATAACGAGTTAGCTATAAAAGAACAACAGAAGGATGACTGGCTCAATAGCTGCCTGGACGAGATAATCTGTATGAAAATACTGGTCCGTATCTCGGGAGATAGCAATTCCTGCAGACCCGTGCTTGAGAAGCTGATGGGTGAAACAGCGTATTATCCTGTTAGCAGGCGAAAAGTGACGCATATGCTGGCGCTTCTTGAAAATAATGGTTATACCTCTTACTGGTAACGCATGCAGACACTCCTGATTAAACATCCGCATTTTACGCTTGAAATAGAGGTCGCAGATGATAAGGACAGAAGAGGCTTTGAGCGGACCTTTCTGATCGCCTTTCAGAGACATTGGAAAAAGCATTTCGTCACGAAGTATGAATTCTCATCTAATAGTACAGAATGCCGGATATGGCAATATAACAACCGGGCTCGGTTTGAACAGGTGAATATCAGTAAAGTGACCCATCCCGTTTTCTTCGAAAATACCAGTTATAAATTCAACCTGGATTTTAAAAAAGATGTACTACATCCATTTGTCTATAGTAAACTTTATAATATTGAAAGTCTGTTTAAAATGCGGGAAATTACCGAAAGGACTTATACCGCTTCCGCTATCATAAACTTTCAGAACCAGATCGGATATTTTGATCTGAATATCAATTATCAATATAAGACCGTACCTCATAGTGTCTTGTTCCGGTTTGAAGTGTTTCCCGTAAAAATGAATTTCAAACGCGATTTCCCGGCTATCATTAAAGATATAGAAGTAGTGTTCCCCAGGTTGGTAATAGATCAGCTGAAAAAGACCTATCACAATTTTGATCTTCAGGGTACTGCCGACAGTGAAATAGTATGGTGGATTATTTTTACGAACCTTTTCAGAAGTATTATACGGCATGTGGAAATGATAGTAAAGGATCCATATAAACATTTGGGTACGGAAATAAAACATGTGACTGCCGGCAAGGTTAAAAAGCCCAAGGGCAGACTGGCTGATAAACTGGAAAGATTTCAGGGACAACCTGATAAACACTTCAGCGTAGCGCGCACAAAGCTCATAGAAGACAACTACGAAAACAGGTTCGTAAAATTCATCATTAAGGATTTACTCTCCAGCTTTAAAACTATATACGGTAAGGTAAAAAAGGATAGCAGCTTTAAAAGGATGTCAGAAGAATACCGCATACAACTGGAATATGCCGCTGATGCATTGTCCGCCTTGTTGCGCAATCCTTTATTCAACAAGGTAAAAGATTTCAAAGAACCAAAGCAACAGTCTGCGGTATTGCTATCCCGTCCTGGTTATGCCGGACTGATAAAAGACTGGGAATCCTTTCATAGCGGATATCATTTACTGGAAGGTATATACGAAATGGAATTTAAGGACATTGCGTATCTGTATCAGGTCTGGTCTTTTTTTGCTATCGCAGATCTTTTACGTCGCATTACAGGTGTATCGCCTGATATCATCAAAATGCCAACCATACGAAAACAGGAGTTCCGGGAGGTATTGCAAAAAGATATGGCGTCAAAAATGGTCTATCACTGTCCGGATCAAACGGTAATAGAATTATATCAGGAACTGCGGTATACACCCGATTTCACCGATACAGATGCCGGTACACTACATGAATACGTTTGCCCTGATATCATACTGCGTATTGGAAAAAAAGATCAGCCGCGCAATCTCTATCTCACCTATCTTTTTGACGCTAAATACCGACTGAGGGAATCTGCACGTTACCGGAATATGGATGAGCCATTACCTGACGACCTGGAACAAATGAACAACTATAAGGAGGTAATCTATCACAGGAGAGAACAGGATGGAGGATATGAATATACAAAGGAAGTAACGGGCGCATATGTGTTATATCCCGGTCGGGCCCAGGAAGCGACCTATCGCCAGTATTACGAGCAGATAATACTGCAAACTAACAGGGGCGGATTCCCATTATTACCCTACAATAAGATGGGAATGTCATTCCTGGAAGAACACCTGCGCATGCTCATCAGTATAGATAGCAAAATACACCTGTATAATATCATTAAGCCCAAAGGTATCGATGTGAAAAGCACGAATGCCTATGTTATTGTATTACCAGTTCCCGTATCAGAACTGGCACTGATCGCAGCAGTGACCGATCAGATAATGGCAGAGTTTCCATGGAGGACCTGGCAATCAATAATAGGCACTGGCGTCATTCGCTATATGGCCCCTTATATACAAGGGAGAGGGATCATCTGCTATTACGAAATTATGGGAATTGACGTGAAGCCGTGGCGCGATATTTATCCCCGTTCACATCCTGCCTATCGTAATGAAGGCCGGCGCTACATGGTCTTACAACTCGCTAATAAACAAATGCTTGATGGATATGTGCAGATAAAAGGAATGGCTAACAATAAACGTTATACGCAGATAAGGCAATTGTATCGTCCTGTAAATGGTATGATAAGGACGTTGTCTGAGAATAGTATACGGGAAGCTGCCAGGGATGCTATCTGGACCAGCAGGCAAAAAGGATAGCCAGAATTGCTTAAATTAGGTGTATGAACTACAATATACTTGGCAATTCCAATCTGGATATCAGTGAGATCGCCTTTGGATGTATGTCCCTGGGCAGCAACGCAACTGAAAATGAGACGTTGATCAAACAGGCACTTGACAAAGGGATCAACTTTTTTGATACGGCAGACCTCTATCAGCATGGTGAAAATGAAAGACAGCTTGGAGCAGCGCTGAAAGACAGAAGGAACGAAGCGATCATCGCTACTAAAGTGGGTAACCAGTGGCGTAACGATGGAAGTGGGTGGGACTGGAACCCCTCCCCGGAATATATTGTAAAAGCGGTAGAAGACAGCCTCCGCAGGCTCGGAGTAGAGTATATCGATCTTTATCAGCTGCACGGCGGCACAATGGAAGACCCTATCGATGATATTGTAGATACCTTCGAGCAGCTGCAGCATCAGGGTAAGATCCGGTATTATGGTATTTCTTCTATCAGGCCGAATGTGATCAAAGAATGGGTCCAACGGTCTAATATGAGCAGTGTGATGATGCAGTACAGTTTACTGGACCGGCGTCCGGAGGAAGATATGTTACCCTTGCTGAATAAACATAATATTGGTGTGCTGGCAAGAGGTAGCGTGGCAAAAGGACTGCTGGCAGGTAAACCGGCTGAGCCATACCTGAATTACAGCGCCACCGAAGTGGGAAAAATGGCAAATGCGGTATTAAAATTCTCCGAAGGTAAACGTACGCCCGCACAGACTGCCTTGTGTTATATTTTAGGGGAGCCGGCAGTAAGAGCGGCAGTAGTAGGAATAAGAACGCTGACGCAATTGGAAGAGGCAGCAGGTTTACCGGCAACCACTCCGCTTACGTCAGCGGACCGGTTATTGTTAGGATACGAGCTGGTCGCTAACTATTACGACCAGCATCGCTGACAATCATATTTACTGTATACGCTTGCCGATACGGTAGTCCACCATCCCGTTGAACTTCGGCGATGTGATGGAACGTGGCAGGGCAGCGCGCAGACTGGTAGTGCTCTGTGTCAGGACCCGCGCATTTGCACTTGTTCTGCCAAAGCTGCCGGTACTGATATAGTTAAAGATCTTGTCCAGGTTTTCGTCGTCCGTACGATATCCCCAGGGTACATTGATATAATCATTCGCTGCTTCATCAGGTGCGATACCTTTATAATAGCCTCCTGAGCGATTGGCATTTTCAGTAGCAAAATTGATAGCATACAGATCAGCAAGGTATTGCTTGGTGTGTGTGCTGTCATACTTTGAAATATTGAAGGTAATAAACCCTACCGGCTTGCCGTAGGTCGTATCTCCCACCAGCTTCACATTCATATAAGGCATCAGGTTGTTCAGCGTCAGTTCGCTGGCAGATGCGGTGTGGGAAGAGGTGATGAAAAAGACATTATTTAATGATAACCCTCCGGTGGATGATGGAAAGGAAACGCTGGCCTCCAGCCCGGTGCCATCGAGATTAGCCGTTAGCTTGTCATTATACTTATAATAGTACATTGGCTTACGTGCAGCAGCAGCAGGGGCGATCGCACTGTCGAGGTATTCCGCTGTAGTGACTGATCCTCCGCCATTGTAGCGCAGATCTACGATCAGGTTAGTGATACCGGCAGACTTGAACCTGCTGAACAGTGCATCCAGGGTACTCTTGGTAAGTGTAGCGGCCCCTTTGGTATTGAAGGTATTGGTGAAGGTATAGAATACAAAGTAGCCTGTCTTTTGACCATTCACCGTATATACCGTATCGAACAGTACCGGGTTGATATTGAAGGAGCCGGATGTCAGTGTGTAAGTGGCTACGGTACCTGTAATCGCTTTTTTAACTTTCAGTGTTACCGAAGTGGAATAATAGATGGCATTGGTTACCTTATCCACATTACTTCCCCCGTCATAAGAGAGATTAGTGTCTCCGTTAATAGCCGTGATTTCATCTCCGCGGTTCAGACCTTTCCGCCCGGCAGGGGAGTTCTTATCTGCGTAAACAATATAAAGATAAGATTTGGACCCGTCGGATGCATAGCTTACCTCCATACCATAATTGCCGGTAGCACTCACCTTATTAAAGGTTTCGGAAAGACCGTCCTGCAGTGAGCTGGACAATGACCCTGTGCGGTCCAGGAAACTATACCGGTCCAGTACCTGGCCATTACTTACTGAATAGGACTTCATGGTTTCAAGCAGATTATCTGCGGAGGCATAATTGCTGCTGGAAGGGTCTAGTTGTGGCACCTGATTATACCACAGGTAAGTTGGCAGGTCCGTCGTTTTATTACGGCCGCCGTTAATATAAGTCACCTGCATGATACGGTACATCAGGTATTTCAGGGAATCTTCATCGCTGACTACGGAAGAGGCAGTTGGCGTGCTGTTGTCGGCTCTGTTGGCATCATTCTTACGGCATGCCGTGAGCATAGCACTACCAAGAACAGTAATTATCGCCACCTTTACGGCTAACGTAAAATATTTGTTCATATGTTCATGTTCTTTATGGCTGTATGTCTATATGGGAAAATGCTGATATGATCGGTGATTGCATCGAACGATATTAAAACGGCAGATCTGTCTTTCTGGTATATTGATTTCATATGGCCTCTTGCCTGCCGGTTATAAAATTCATCGTTTGACTATAAAAGCGGGGTCAGGTTTATTCCCTCTGACAAAAACCATAAGGTTTTTAATAAAGACGGTTTTTAGTTCTGCAAAGCTAAAACATTTTAGCCCCAGCCTGGTCATGGCATCGCCATTTATAAAATAAACAAATACTTTTCGTGTGAAACGCTATTTTTACAGACTTATAAAAGCTAAAATTCCATTCCGTCTCAACATGAAAAGAGTTATCTTATCCGCCCTTATGCTGGCCTCTTGCTGGGTAAAGGCGCAGACAGTAAACAGCGTAACCGATCCGGTAGAGTGGGTCAACCCGCTGATGGGTACCGATTCCAAAGGTTCCCTCTCTACAGGAAATACCTATCCTGCCATTGCGACCCCATGGGGAATGAACTTCTGGATGCCGCAGACCGGCAAAATGGGAGATGGCTGGGCTTATACCTATGCTTCTGATAAACTGCGCGGTTTTAAACAAACCCACCAGCCTAGTCCATGGATCAATGACTACGGTCAGTTTGCCATCATGCCGGTGACAGGAACTGTGAAGTTTAAGGAAGATGACCGCGCCAGCTGGTTCTCTCACAAGGCAGAGGTTTCCAAACCTTACTATTATAGTGTTTATCTGGCTGATCATAATGTGACCACCGAGATCACGCCCACCGAAAGAGCAGCTGTGATCCGTCTGACCTATCCAAAGACTGACAGCGCATTCTTCGTGATTGACGCACTGGACAGGGGGTCTTATGTTAAGGTATTACAATCTGAGCATAAGATCATCGGTTATACTACTAAAAACAGTGGTGGTGTTCCTGCTAATTTCAAGAACTACTTCGTACTGACCTTCGACAAACCGTTCACTTATGTAGCTACATTTAAGAACGGTGAACTGAAGCAGGGTGAAGCTGAAGCCAAAGATAAACACGTAGGTGCTGTGATTGGTTTTGCTACGGCAAAAGGAGAGAAGGTGAACGTAAAAGTAGCATCCTCTTTCATCAGCCCTGAGCAGGCAGAACGTAACCTGCAGACTGAAGTAGGCGCCAGCACCTTTGACCAGATAAAGGATAAGGCAAAAGCCGCATGGAATAAAGAACTGGCCCGTATCAAGGTAGAAGGCGGTACTTCTGAGCAGACCCGCACCTTCTATTCCTGCCTGTACCGTACAATGCTGTTCCCTCGTAAGTTCTATGAATACGATGAGAAAGGCGCTGTAGTACACTATAGCCCATATAATGGGCAGGTATTACCAGGTTATATGTTTACAGATAACGGTTTCTGGGATACTTTCCGCGCGACCTTCCCATTCTTTAACCTGATGTATCAGTCTATGAACGCACACATCATGGAAGGAATGGTGAACGCTTACAAGGAGAGCGGTTGGTTACCTGAGTGGGCAAGTCCTGGCCACCGTGACTGTATGATCGGTTCTAACTCTGCTTCCCTGATCGCTGACGCTTACTTAAAAGGTGTCAGAGGTTTTGATATCAATGTAGCTTACGAAGCGCTGCTGAAAAACGCGAATAACGCGGGTCCGCTGACTTCTGTTGGCCGTGCAGGTGTAAACTATTACAATGAACTGGGTTATGTGCCTTATGATGTGAAAATCAATGAGAACACAGCCCGTACACTGGAATATTCCTACGATGACTTCACTATCTATAAACTGGCAAAGGCGCTGAACCGTCCTGCTGAAGAAGTGGAAAGATTTGCAAAGCAGGCGCGTTACTACCGTAATGTGTTTGATCCTGAAACCAAACTGATGCGCGGTAAGAACAAGGACGGTAAATTCCAGACGCCGTTCAATCCGTTCAAATGGGGCGATGCCTTCACCGAAGGTAACAGCTGGCACTATACCTGGTCAGTATTCCATGACGTACAGGGGCTGATCAACCTGATGGGTGGTAAAGAAACATTCGTTTCTATGCTGGATTCAGTATTCTCTATGCCTCCGGTATTTGATGATAGCTACTACGGTGGAACTATCCACGAGATCCGTGAAATGCAGATCATGAATATGGGTCAGTATGCACATGGCAACCAGCCTATTCAGCACATGATCTACCTGTATAACTATGCAGGTCAGCCATGGAAATCACAATACTGGCTGAGAGAAGTAATGAACCGCCTGTATTCCGCTACGCCTGATGGTTATTGTGGTGATGAAGATAACGGTCAGACCTCTGCATGGTATGTGTTCTCCTCCCTGGGCTTCTACCCGGTATGTCCTGGTACACAGCAGTATGTAGTAGGTGCACCACTGTTTAAGAAAGCGACCGTTACCCTGGAATCAGGTAAGAAAGTAGTGATCGCTGCTCCTAAGAACAGCGATGCTAACCGCTACATCAAAGGTGTTACTGTGAATGGTAAAGCTTATACCAACAACTGGCTGGATCACAATGAACTGATGAAAGGTGCCGTGATCAATGTGGATATGGATGCAGTGCCTAACAAGGCAAGAGGTATCTCTGATAACAATGTACCTTACTCCCTGACACAGGAGCTGAAATAATATAAATACATCCTGAAGGCAATGCCTTCAAACAATAAACAAAGCCCGGCTTCATTAAAACGAGCCGGGCTTTGTTATTAATTAACAGATAATCATTAAATTAAACTTCCAAAGAAGGACGAGATGAAGCAATATTCCCGTTTACTATTATGGGTAATAGCCGCAGCCGTATATAGTTGTGCTCCAAAACCCTACGCAGCGACCAATAAAATATACCGTCAGCAGGCCAAACAACTGGCCACTACCCTGAAGGCAGCGCCGGGAGCGATCCCTGTTGATGGGGCACCGACTGCAGCGAACTGGATCGGGACCACTAATTTCAACCTCCGGAAGCCTAACTATGTGATTATTCATCACACCGCCCAGGGTTCCTGTGATACTACCTTTAATACCTTCACATTGCCCCGTACCCAGGTGAGCGCGCATTATGTCGTGTGCAAAGACGGCACGGTCAATCATATGCTGAATGACTACCTGCGGGCATGGCATGCCGGATTGGCCAAGTGGGGGAATGTAACAGATATGAACTCCTGCTCTATTGGTATTGAACTGGATAACAACGGATTTGTACCATTTGAGCCAAAGCAGATCAATAGCCTGCTGGTGTTACTGGATTCCCTGAAGCACCGGTATAACATTCCGGCCGCCAACTTCATTGGTCACGGGGACATCGCCCCAGGCCGTAAAGTAGACCCAAGCGCCTTTTTTCCCTGGCAGCAACTGGCGGAGAAAGGTTATGGATTATGGTATAGTGATACATCAAAGATCCTGCTGCCTGTAGATTTCAGCAGTAAACAGGCATTACGCATAGTAGGGTATGATACCCGTGATACATCAGCCGCCATTAAGGCGTTCAAAAGACATTTCATCTCCGGGGAATCAGCCGGTAATGCCCAGCTTAGTGAAGGAGAGAAGAAGATATTATTCAGTTTGATGCAACAAAGCGAATAACCTTTTCAATTCATATTTATGCGATCCTTATCACTCCGGCCCTGTTATCTTATAATAGTAACATGTATGATGGCCGTATCCGCGTTTGCACAGAAAGGCGACTGGTACACACTGACCACTGGCGCCACACCTGTTTGCCATCTCAAGATCAGTGATGATGAACTGATTGTGGAGGACGGAGGGATGCCATCTAAAGAAGTAAAGCTGGCAGGTGCCAGAGGGAAAGGAGATGGGTTGGTGCATTTAGAGATCAGAAAGGTCAATGCGAATGGCAGGTTCTATACTGTTCATTATTCAGAAGACAACCTGTATTTCTGTACCACCTTTAAGTATTTTAAAGACAGGGATTCCCTCCTGATGTTTTGCGCCGATGGCGTGGATGATGGGTATAAGACACTCCAGGAAGCCATGAGTGCCATTAAGAAAGATACCGGATCACATTTCAGTATTACGTTGTACAGAAAGGAGCAACTGGATGCACAAAAACGTAAAACCCCTGTTAGTAAAGCTACTGAAGAAGAATTTAGCACGGGGCTGACCAGGTTTACCCGACACATGGATCAGTTTTGGCAGTATCGTGGCTACGGCCGTTTTGAACCCTTTTATATCTGGATGAACCTCATTAACGGCAATGCGTTTGCCAATGCTTTCGGTGACCGCTTTAATACCCTTAGCCTGGATGCGAAGAATCTCAAGGTGCCCATTGACAAATACAGTAGTAATCCTATGATAAAAAAGCAGCTACAGGACGCCGGATTGCTGAATCTGGAAAATCAGTAAATATTTATTGCGTTCATTATCAGTATCTTTTGTAAAGAAATAAATATTATTTCAGTCTATTTAGTCTACTTGTTTTGTAGATTACTAAATGTATGTTAATTTTGGCCCTGTACTTAAAGCCATACATTAAAAATGTTTATAGCCTATAGGGTAAATAACGGTGCTGCAAAAGGAATCTGTACCAACGTCGTATCTTTTATGTCCGGGTGTTGTTCCGGGACATCTCAATCTTCTTGTTCGTGCATGTAATGATGCCAGCTTTAGCGAGTAAATAATCGATCATAGCAAACAGCTAATAATAACTACCGGTCGTCGCCGGCAGCTAGGGACTCCCTTTGCCTGACCAACCGTAATCCTTCTTATAACAATCTGATAAATCTGATACAATGATTAAACAATTACCAGGAACTGCCGCGATACTGCTATTTGCGCTTCTGGGCCGGCAGCAGCAGGTGCAGGCACAGGATGCGAAGGTATCCGGAGTGGTAACTGCCCGTTCTGATGCACAACGCATACCAGGTGTCATCGTAACTGTGAAAGGTACCAACAGAGGTACAAGCACCGATGCTGATGGTAAATTTTCTATCGTAGCAAAACCAACAGATACTCTTCACTTCACCTTTATAGGCTATAGCGCCATTGATCAGGTCGTATCTACTAATAAAGTTGTCAATGTGGCGCTGGAAAGCACAGAAAGTCGCCTGAATGAAGTAGTAGTGACTGCATTAGGTATCTCCCGGGAGAAACGTTCCCTCGGGTATGCGGTACAGGAACTGAAAGCAAAAGACATTGGTGAGGTAAGAGAAACAAATCTTGTAAATGCACTGGCAGGTAAACTGGCTGGTGTAACCATCACTAACAGCCAGGGTAATATGGGTTCTTCCCGTATCATCATCCGTGGTGAAACTTCCATCGCCGGTAACAACCAGCCACTATTTATTGTGGACGGTATTCCGGTGGATAACAGCCAGCTGGGTATCGGTACCGGTCGTGACTTTGCTAACGCAATCTCCGATCTGAACCCCGACGATATTGAATCGCTCAACGTACTGAAAGGACCTAACGCTGCGGCACTCTATGGTTCCCGTGCAGCTGCCGGTGTCCTGGTTATTAAAACCAAGACCGGTAAGAGTGCCAAAGGACTGGGCGTTACTGTAAACTCCAGCGCTACTTTCGAAAGTCTGTTGGTACTGCCTAAATTCCAGGACGTATATGGTCAGGGTACAGGCGGACAGTTCTCTTATGTAGATGGTAAAGGCGGTGGACTGAACGACGGTGTGGATGAAAGCTGGGGGCCGAAAATGGATGGCCGTCTGATACCACAGTTCTTTTCCAATGGACAGCCTGCGCCTTTCGTGCCGCATCCTGATAACGTAAAGGATTTCTATGAGACTGGTTATACGTTAAACAATGGTGTCTCTGTAGGAGGTACCAGCGAGAAAATAGATTACCGCTTCTCATTCAATAATACCAAACAGGAAGGTATCCTGCCTAACACAGGTATCACCCGTAACTCATTCGCATTAAACAGCACCTATCGTCTTACACCTAAGGTGACGCTGAGCACTTTCGCCAACTATACAAGAGCCGGTGCTGATAACCTCCCTGGTGTAGACGGTCGTCGTGGTAACAGCGTCACCTTACAGTTCATCTGGTTCGGTCGTCAGGTAGATACCCGTTTACTGCGTAACTATAAAAATGCAGATGGTACGGACTATAACTGGAACCACAGTTACTACAGTAACCCATATTGGATCCAGCATGAAAATACTGTTGGCCAGGCACGTAACCGCTTCTTCGGAAATGCACGCCTTGCTTATGAGATCACCGACTGGTTATCTGCAAACCTGCGTGTAGGTACTGATACCTACAATGATAAGCGTAAATATAAAGTGGCCTTCTATACCAATGGCACGCCGTTCGGTTCTTATACAGAAGATAATTACGTAGTAAGCGAGACGAACGTAGAGTTCACGCTGAATGCAAAGAAGAAAATAAGCAGCGACTTCACGATCGACGGACTGGTGGGTGTGAACGAGCGTACCAATCAGTTTGAACAGAACTATCAGCAGGCGCCTAAACTGGCAGTGAAGGATGTATACACACTGAATAACTCCAGAGACCCGTTGATCTCTACCAGCTATTTTACCAAGCTGAAAGTATATAGTGCTTTCGCTTCAGCACAGCTGAGCTTTAGAGACTGGGCATTCCTAAACGTCACGGCACGTAACGACCGCTCTTCTACATTGCCTTCTGAAAATAACTCTTATTTCTATCCTTCTGTAAATGGTGCTGTTGTACTGAGTGAAGCGCTGAACATCAAGAGTGATGTACTGTCCCTCCTGAAGATCAGAGGTGGATGGGCGCAGGTAGGTAAAGATGCCGATCCTTATCAGCTGATCAATACGTATCCTTTCAGTCAGCCTTTCGGTGCTTATCCGCTGCTGACCGTAAATGATAAATACCTGAAAAAAGACCTGAAACCAGAGATCACAAAAGCAGCTGAAGTAGGCGTGGAAGCCAGCTTCCTTGATGATCGTATACGTACGGATGTGACCTACTATACTTCCAGCAGTTACAACCAGATCCTGCTGGCTGACGTAAGCGCCACTACCGGTTATCTCAAAAAACTGCTGAATGCCGGTAAGATCAACAACCATGGTATCGAGGTGACATTGGGTGGTACACCAATTTCTACCCCTTCAGGTTTCCGTTGGGATATCAACTTTAACTATGCCAAAAACATTAGTAAAGTAGTAGAGCTGGATCAGGACGGTTATCTCAATGACTATGTACTCGGTAGCTCCGGTAACATTCAGGTGCTGGCCAGCAAAGGCAAACGTTATGGCGCCCTGTATGGTAAAGCATACGCCCGTGATGCAGAAGGTCGTATCCTGGTAAATGCAAACGGTACCCCACAGATCGCAAACGACAAAAAAGTGCTGGGTTACTATACGCCAAAATGGACTGGTAGTGTAAACAACAACTTCTCCTTTAAAGGATTCACTTTCGGATTCCTGATCGATACAAGACAAGGTGGATCTATCTGGTCTGGTACTAACTACACAGGTATCTATACCGGTGTACTGGCTGCCAGCTTACCAGGACGTGATGCTGAACATGGTGGTCTGCCTTATTACTTTACAGGTAATAATACCAACGGTACCACTGTAGCCCTCGCTGACCACAATGCGGCAGCACCAAACGGAGAGACTGTTTATCATGACGGTGTTGTATTCGATGGTGTGACTGCGGATGGTAAAAAGAATGAAGCGATTCTGCCTGCACAGCGTTACTACAAATCAGTATATAGCTCTTCTCTGAATGAGAGTAGTGTATACAGTGCCTCTTTCATCAAACTGCGTGAAGTAAGACTGGGATATACCCTGCCACAGGAACTCACGCATAGATGGGGTATGCAGGCGATCAATCTGACAGTGACAGCACGTAACCTGTTCTACATTGATAAGAAGGTGCCGAACATCGATCCGGAGACAGCCTTCAACACAGGTAACGGACAGGGGCTTGAAACCCTGCAGATCCCAACTACACGTAGCCTGGGTCTTAACCTGAGGGTATCCTTTTAATGAACCGATTAAAGCAGTAAATCATGAAATTAGTTAAATATATATTGGGTCTTGCTGGCGCTGTTGTATTATTGAACAGTTGCTCCAAGCTGGAGGACATCAACAAGAATCCGAACGAATCGGAGCAGGTGCAGCCTGACTATCTGCTGACCAACGGTATTAAAGCCAACGTAGATACTTATTGGGGTACCGATGCTGCAATGGAAACAAGTTTGCTGTATGTACAGTACTGGGCTAAGATCCAGTATACTGACCCTGACAGATACATCCCTGCTGCCACCAGCATTCAAACTATATGGAATAACTTCTATGCACAGGGTGTAGCTGACTTTACAAAGCTGATACAGCTGGGAGATACGTTGCATAATCCTAACTATAAAGCAGTGGGTATTATCATGCGCTCCTGGATATTCCAGGTACTGACTGACTTTTATGGTAATGTGCCTTATTCACAGACAGCAAAGATCGATCAATATCTGACACCCAAATATGATGAACAACGTGATGTGTACCTGGGACTGCTGGCAGAATTAAAAACTGCTGTAAGCCTGATCTCTCCATCTGATAATCCGATCGGCGGCGATATCCTGTACAACGGCGATATGAACAAATGGAAGAAGTTTGCCAATTCACTCAGACTGCGTATTGCATTACGTATATCCGATAAAGAATTTGCAGCGGCAAAAACAGTATTTGATGAAATCGGTGCAGACGAAAGTAACCTGATCGTTAGCAATAGCGATAACGCCCAGCTGGTATACCAGGCATCTCCTAACCAGAATCCGGTGGCAAAGAACAGGGAAACCCGTAATGACTACAGGATCAGCAAGAGTGTGGTGGATAAACTGAATGAGTTTAATGATCCACGTTTGCTTATTTACGGTGCTATTCCAAGAGATACCAATAAAGTGGTGGGCATCACCAACGGTCTGGCTACTGACTCAGCAGCTCGCCTGGGCTTTAACAAGACTTCAGATGTGGGCGCAGTATTCACTGCTGCAACAGCACCTGCTGTATTATTCAATGCTGCAGAACTGTTGTTCATTAAGGCAGAAGCAGCACAGGTAGGTTTATTACCAGGTGATGCATCATCACTGTATAATCGTGCAGTGACAGCTTCCCTGAAGCAGTACAATGTGAGCGATGCAAATGTGACGGCTTACCTCGCACAGGCAGCTGTAGCTTATAATGCGGCTAACTATAAAAAATCTATCGGTGAGCAGAAGTGGTTAGCATTGTTTGGTGATGGATTGGAAGGGTTCGCTGAATGGCGCAGACTTGATTATCCAAAGTTACCAGCAGCATACACAGGCAACCTGGGTGGTAAAATACCTTTAAGACTAACTTATCCTTCTTCAGAGCAGGCACTGAACGGAACCAACTATAAAGCAGCCGTCACTAATCAGGGACCGGATGCGTTGACCACCCGTTTATGGTTTGACAAAGAATAACAAAAGCGGGATAGTTTTCCCGCTTTCGTAAATTAATTTCCGTTTTTGCTTTACTGTTTGAGACAAGAATATTGATTTTTGTTCTATCAGATACACTCTTGTTCAATTTGTAATAGTAAAAAGTGATGAATTAGGCCCCGGTTTCCCGGGGCTTTTATTTTTAATCAGGTTATAATACGGGTGTTCTGCCCCCATCTACGCATAAATTGGTTCCGGTGATGTAGGCAGCGGCCGGAGTGGCCAGGAATGCTACCGCCGCAGCAATCTCTTTCGGGTCACCAAATCTTTTCATCGGGATCTCCCTTAGATATTCCTCTTCGATATTGTTTACGGTAGTGTTGCGTTTGGTAGCGCTATACTCCATCATAGATTGCAGGCGTGCGGTGTTGGTCATACCGGGCAGCACGTTGTTCACGGTGATACCATAGGGGGCCAGTTCGCCCGCCATTGTTTTTGCCCAGGAAGCAACACCTCCGCGGATCGTATTAGATACCCCCAGATTTTTAAGCGGTGCTTTAACTGATGTTGAAACAATATTTATGATACGTCCGTAACCAGCAGCTGTCATGCCCGCTATAACGGCCTGTACGAGTATATGGTTGATAATAACATGTTGCTGGAAGGCATCTGTAAATTCGTGGATGTCGGCTTCCATAACCGGACCTGCTTTGGGCCCGCCGGTATTGTTGACAAGAATATGTACCGTTTTTCTTTCGGTAATACTTTTTATAGCCTGTTCCACCTGTTGGGTGTCACGGAAGTCAGCTACCACATAACTATGCTCCTGCAAATGTTCAGTAGCCAGTCCGGCAACAGCGGTCTTCAGACTTTCCTTGTTCCTGGCCAGCAGGACGCATTCTGCGCCCAAAGCAGCCAATTCACCGGCTGTTGCCAATCCTATTCCCTGAGTGCTTCCACAGATAACGGCGGTTTTCCCCTTTAACGATAGTTCCATACTAATAGATAACTGATAATTACACAATGATCTGCAAAAGCCGTTGAGATGTTTTAGCTAAGATAGGACATCCCGGTCTTATTCTAAACACGTACGTATATACGCTTTTTATCAAGTATTTTTCCGACGCTCCAGCAAAACAACATAAATACCAACGCAAATAACAGCGATCCGGGTTTACCAGGCGCAATCTGCTGGAAAATGCCTGCATTGATCGCCTTATAAACACTGACACCTCCAATCTGGAAGAAGTAGAGGAAGATCACCACTACCTCTGACAGCAGGTAAAGGAAAAGTGGATTCTTACCAAAAACTGTAAAGAAGCCTGTCCAGCCTTCCAGTTTCCTGAAATCTATAATATAGATCAGCAGAGAAAGCAGCAAGAGATCAATACCTACCGTAAACAGTACATAAGAGCTTGTCCACAATTTTTTATTGATAGGGAACTGGGCATCCCAGAGTACTGCTAATACTATCAGGAATCCGCCTGCTTGTACCAGTTTGCCTAGTCCTTTACCCGTTTTACCATACTCCTGTACAAATAGTCCCGTATAGTAACCTGCGATAACATTCACAATGGCCGGGAATGTACTCAGCAGCCCTTCCGGATCAAAAGCAATCCCTTCACCATGATACAGGTGACTATCACCCATAACAAACTTGTCGAAAAGTATTGCGGCATTACCTGTCAGGCTATATCTGTCAGCCGGGTCACCAAAAGTGTACATGATCGCCCAGTAGCCAAGTAACAGCACAGCACTCACTGCCCACACCGCTTTTTTAGGCAGATAGTGGATCAGGAGGGAGGCGAAACAGTAACATAGTGCAATACGTTGTAAGACACCGAGAATACGGGTATCAGATAGCGGAATGAATTCCAGTCCTGCCGGCGTGTGTCTTACGAACGGCAGCCAATACATCAGGAATCCAAGCAGGAAGATCAGGATGGTACGACGGAAGATCTTTGATAACACCGTCTTATCATCCAGCTGCTGAAATTTACGCATACTAAAGCTCATCGCATTACCTACGGCAAACAGGAAGGAAGGGAATACCATGTCTGTCGGCGTACAGCCATGCCACTGTGCATGGTTGAGCATATCATAGGACGTATCCCAGCCGGGGGTATTGACAATGATCATGAAACATACTGTCAGTCCCCTGAATACGTCCAGGGGTAAAAAGCGCTGCGGTGTTATATTGGTCATAGATGTCTGTTGGATATTTTATAAATATAATACAACCATTTTACTACGCATAGGTAGAAATTTTAGCGTATCCGGAATGATTTTTTTACTTTAGTGGTAAAGCATCCCCTTAGTTGAATAACAAAGTCACCATAGCAGATATCGCCAGAGAACTGAATTTAACAGGTGCGACTGTTTCCAGAGCCTTAAATAACCGTAAGGGTACCAGCGAGGAGACCCGTAAGCTGGTACAGGCCGCTGCCGAGAAAATGAACTACAGGCGCGACAGGATAGCCTGGTCACTCCGGTCAGGCCGTACGAATATTATCGGCGTCATTATTCCCAGCGCGGAGATTAATTTCTTTGGCTCTGTTGTCCACGGCATTGAAAGCATGGCGAACCAGCATGGGTATAACGTGCTGATCTACCAGTCCAATGAGCAGCCGGAGTATGAGAAAAAAGCAATAGAGACATTCCTGAGCACCCGTGTGGATGGTATTCTGGCGTCTATCGCCAAGGAGACCAAGGAATTTAGTCATTACCTCGAAATCAAAGAACATGGGGTACCGCTGGTCTTCTTTGACCGTGCGAACGACAGTCTGAATATTCCTTCGGTTGTCGTGGATGACTTTAAGGGCGCTTATTATGCTACTGAACATCTTTTAAAGCAGGGATATACCCGCATCGCCCATATTGCAGGGCAGCAGCACCTCAAGATCTTCAAAGATCGCCTGGATGGTTACAAAGCAGCATTGGCCGCGAATGGTGTTACCTTCGACGAATCCATGGTTTATTTCGGGGATGTGTCCATCAATGCCGGCCGTCAGGCTATTGCGCATCTGTTGACTGTTCCTCATCCTCCTGATGCTGTATTTGCAGTGGAGGATTTTACCGCTTTGGGCGCCGTAAAGGAACTGAAAGACAGGAATGTCGACATCCCAGGGTCTTTCGGCGTGATCGGCTTTGCAAATGAGTCGTTCGATGAGCATATCACACCGAGTCTTTCCAGTATAGATCAGCAGACGGTTGAAATGGGGAAGGAGGCGTGTCGTTTACTCATGGAGCTGATCGAAGGTAATGGCGTGGTAAGTACGCAGGTCCGTACCAAGGTAGTGCTTGAGCCAGTAGCCCGGTTCAGGCAGTCTTCTCAGAAATGATCCTTCTTGTTTATTGATAAAGCATTTTTGAAGTCAGATGTCTTTGAAAAGTCCTCTGTTGTGGTGATTCCTGCCACCAAGCAGTCCCTTTCAAAGGACCTCTTCCAAACCGCTTGTAAAATTGAAAGTAAACGATTACATTTATTGTCTATTCCACATCCTTTTTTAGATACAGTGTTGTTTACCAATTGTTTATTGTAAAACATGCCAATAGGCCTTATCAGCCACACTGTATTTTAGAGAGAAGTATTGTAATCGTTTACGTAAATCTTTTAACTTTGAGAATTATTCCACAAAAAATAGATTCCATGGATATATCTGCAGTCAGAATTTAATGCCAACAGCGCTTCTTCATATTCAACAATACAAGCTCCACAAAATTGAAAAAACATGAAAATGAAAGTATTTCTGACTGTCCTGCTCTCCGCAACAATGGCCAATGTTGCTTTTGCGCAGGAAACCTCCAGAGAGATCTGGTCTAAAAAGAAAGCTGCCAAATGGTATAAACAGCACACCTGGCAACGGGGCGCTAATTTCATTCCCAGCTATGCCATTAATCAGCTGGAAATGTGGCAGGCATCTACTTTTGATACTGCTGTTATTAACAGGGAACTGGGGTATGCTGCGGGTATCGGCATGAACTCAATGAGGGTATTCCTTCATCATGCTGCCTGGGAACAAGATCGTGAAGGCTTTAAACAAAGGATGAACACCTATCTGGATATATCCGACAGGAACGGCATCTCCACCACCTTTGTGCTGTTTGACGACTGTTGGAATAATACTTATACGACCGGTCAGCAACCTGCCCCTAAAACCGGGATACACAACTCAGGCTGGCTGCAGGATCCGGGTATACGCAGGGAAACTTCCCCGGCGCTCACCGATACACTGGAGTTGTATGTAAAAGACGTGCTGACATCATTCGGAAAAGATAAACGTATCCTGTTGTGGGATCTGTACAATGAACCAGGTAATTCAAATTATGGTAATAAAAGCATGGACCTTTTACAGAAAGTATTTGTCTGGGCCAGGCAGGTGCCGGTAGAGCAACCGGTATCAGCGGGTGTATGGGCGAAAAACCTGACCGACCTGAATACTTTCCAGCTGAATAACTCTGACGTCATCACCTATCATAATTATGCAGATGAAAAAGAGCATCAGCAGGTAATTGACAGCCTGCGGAAGTTCGGCCGTCCGCTGATATGTACAGAATATATGGCCCGCACAAGGGGAAGCCGTTTCCAGAATATCATGCCGCTGCTCAAGAAGGAAAAAGTGGCTGCATATAACTGGGGACTGGTATCTGGTAAGACCAATACCATCTACGCATGGGATACTCCTATGAAAGATGGCGCAGAGCCTTCCGTGTGGTTCCATGACATCTTCCGCCAGGATGGAACGCCCTATAGTGCGGAAGAAGTAACAACTATAAAAACATTGACGGGAGGACATTGATCTCCCTTTAGTATATCATCAAAAAAATAAATACAGTGGAGCAAGCTAAATTAAACGCCTTTTCCCAGCAGCATTTCGACCAGGAACCAATAATGGTAAGAGCAGCAGGGCGTATTAACCTGATCGGAGAGCACACCGACTATAATAACGGGTTTGTATTGCCCGCTGCTATAGACAAAGCTATTTATCTGGCTATCGTAAAACGTAATGATAACAAGATCATTTTACATGCGCTGGACGTAAATGACCGCTATGAAGGTTCTCTGGATAATGTTGTCCGTACAGCACAGCAATGGCCTGACTATCTGCTGGGCGTTGTGCAGCAGTTACAACAGGCTGGTCATATCATTGGTGGTTTCGAATGTGCTTTTTGCGGTAATGTTCCCCTGGGCGCCGGCCTTTCATCCTCCGCAGCACTCGAATGTGCAACCATCTATGCATTGAACGAGCTTTTTGGACTGGGAATCGGTCGTAAGGACATGACCTTGCTGGCACAGGCTGCAGAAAACCACTTCGTAGGTGTACGCTGCGGTATCATGGACCAGTTTGCGAGCATGTTCGGTAAAAAACAACAGCTGATCAAGCTGGATTGTGCTTCACTGGATTATGAATATATTCCTTTCAACTTTGATGATGTTAGTCTGGTGTTACTGGATACGCAGGTAAAACACTCTCTGGCATCTTCTGAATACAATACCCGCCGCGCGGAATGTGAAACCGGTGTGGCGCTGATCAAAAAGCATCACCCGCATGTGAACAGTCTGCGTGATGCCAATATGGATATGCTGAATGAATATGTGAAGTCACATAATGCTACCGTATATGACCGTTGTCGTTATGTAGTTGAGGAGATCCAGCGTTTGCAGGATGCTTGTGAAGACCTGCAGCGTAACGACCTGGAGGCATTTGGAAAGAAGGTATTCGCGACACATGAAGGACTGGATAAACTGTATAATGTAAGTTGTCCGGAACTGAACTGGCTGGCTGAATTTGCCGCAGGCCAGCAGGGTGTGTTAGGTGCCCGTATGATGGGTGGCGGTTTTGGTGGTTGCACCATCAACATCGTCAGGAAATCCGCAGTACCTGCATTGCTGGAAGCAGCCGCAGCTGGTTATGAGCAGGCCTTCAAAACACCACTGAAAGCATATGTTACCAGTATCGAAGATGGTTGCCGCACTGTCAACAATCTTGTTAATAACTAAGTACTAGATCGCAGGGTGGTCTGATACCATGTCCCGGACCACCCTTCATTAAATGTTCTGAGAGAATGTCTGAAAATACCTTTGATCTGACAGCGCATCCACATACCCGTTTAAACATCCTCACAGGAGAATGGGTATTGGTATCGCCACACCGTTCCAAACGCCCATGGCAGGGGAAAGTAGAATCTCCTGCGCTGGTGCAGCGTCCCGCCTATGTGGAAGATTGTTATCTGTGTCCGGGAAATACCCGCGCAGACGGTACTAAAAATGCACAATACGACGGACCGATCGCATTTACGAATGACTTTTCCGCATTGCTGGCAGATACGCCGGCCGGAAAGGTGGATGAAGATGAATTACTGATCGCGCGTTCACAGAAAGGCATTTGCCGGGTGATCTGCTTTAGTCCGCGTCATGACCTGACCTTACCTGAAATGGATCTGCGGGATATCCGCAAAGTGGTGGACCTCTGGCATGCACAGCTGGAAGAGCTGGCCGCCGTTCCATTTATCAAATACATACAGATCTTCGAAAATAAGGGAGAGATCATGGGTTGCAGCAACCCGCACCCCCATGGTCAGATCTGGGCTTCTGAAGACGTGCCGATGGAACTTGAAAAAGAGACCCGTCAGCAACGCAACTATTTCCAGCAGCACGGCCGTAGTCTGCTGACTGCTTACCTGGAAAAAGAACTGAAAGCAGGAGAGCGTATTATCGCAGAGAATGAGCATTTCGTGGCGCTGGTACCTTTCTGGGCAGTCTGGCCATATGAGGCGATGATCATCAGTCGCCGTCATGTACAAAGTCTGCTGCAGTTCACAGATGCTGAACGTGATGGACTGGCCGCAATCCTGAAAGATCTGACCACCCGTTACGACAACCTCTTTGAAACATCATTCCCATATTCCGCAGGTATGCATCAGATGCCGTTCAATGATGGTGAGGATCATCCGGAATGGCACTGGCATATGCACTTCTATCCGCCTTTGCTGCGTTCAGCTACCGTGAAGAAATTCATGGTAGGATACGAAATGCTGGCGCATCCGCAAAGAGATATTACGCCGGAGTTTGCGGCGGCGCGTCTCCGCGCACTGCCGGTAGTGCATTATAAACAAGCTGGCGTACCTGCTTAAACTGTTTATTTTTTTTGAACCAATAATGTGCAGGGACTGCTTTTTAGCAGTCCCATTTTTTATGCTATGTTGACCCGTCCATACAAATGTCCTGCACTGTATCCAAATCATCTCATAAAACAAGGGTGAAACAACAAAGGTGTACCCTGCTACGGATACACCTTCATGACTATCGTGATATTTTTGTTTTATAATAAGATCCTTACACCGCCATAGTAGTTTCTGTCAGGTGCCGGATTGTAATACCTGGCGCCTACGGCATTCAGGTCATTTCCCAGGCTATACCGCTGATTCAGCAGATTATCTGCACCGGCATAGATGGCCAGCCATCTGTTCACGCCCCAATTCAGTTTAGTTTGTACCAGGTGATATTCTTTTGCAAAAGAGGTATTGGCATCATCCAGTGGTAAACGGGTCGTATAGTTGTATTGTGTATACAACGATACACGGGCAGGTAGTTCAATCAGCAGGGCTGACGTAACTACATTTTCAGGTACACCGGTAAGCGCATTGCCGGAAAAGTCTTTGCCTGCATTGTTATAATTGCTGAACCGGAAATGACTGTAGGTGTAACTTCCCTGCAACTGTATGCCACGGAAAAAGCCACTTGTCCTTGGGGTCTCCAGCCAGGCACTTCCCTGAAATTCTACTCCCGTCTGATTCGTACCTCCTGCATTGGTAAAGAACTCCGTACCATCATCATGTAGTTTACGTACGATCGCTTCCTCCAGTTTGTAATAGAAAACGGAAGCATCCAGCTGGAAACGGTTATTACGGGTATTTAAGCGGAGGCCCGTTTCATAGTTCCATCCCGTTTCTGCCTGAAGGGCGGTATTGATGATGTTATCTGAGGCCCTCACTTCCGCTATGGAAGGTGGGGAATAGCCCCGGCTGACAGTCGCACGTGCCGCCAGTGAAGGTGTGATCAGATAGGACAGCGAGAAGCGGGGCATGAGTTCCGCCGTAAACTTCTTTTTGCCATCTGTGCCTGCAGCGACGTCGTTGAAGTGGTAGCGATAATAGTTAAGGCTTACCGCAGCTTCTGCCACCCACTGTTTACCCGGTCTGAATGTAAGGCCGGTAAAATAGAAGTATTGTCTGGCGGTGATATCACTGGCTGCCTGTAACGTATCTCTTACACCCGCACGGTTGCCATAGTTGTCAATGTCAGAAGTGGTTTGCTGCCATTCCATACCTGTTGTCCAGTCCATTCGCATACCAGTATTGCCGATCTGCTGGTCCTGCAGGGCAAAGTAGGTACGTGCGCCTGCAGTATTCTCATCCCTTGCTTCAAAGTTGGTGATAAAGGGATTTTCAAAATGAGTGTTACTACCAAACACAGTAATAACATGCCGCCAGTGTTCAGACAGCTGAGAAGTGTGCACCAGTCCTCCAAAAGCAGTCTTATTACGGATACCCGCCTGTTGTGTTATAGCCCCTGGTAGCGTAGGAGTGGCAGGGCGGGATGCTTTCGGATTGGCCTCCATCTGTGCCAGCGTCAATCCTCCCGGTGTCCTGTAGTTCAGATCACTGTAAAAGGCGATCAGCTTCAGCTGATTATGTGGATTATACTGCCATTCCTGCGCCGTCTGCACATAGTAACGCTTCATGGCGCTGTTATCACGATAGCCATCGGAACGATGTACTGCCTGGTAGATATTCACTTTATAGTTCCCCGATTGCTGCTGCCAGCCCAGTTGCTCGCGGAACAGTCCATAGCTGCCACCTTGTATATCAGCCCGTACATGATTACTGTCAGGTAATGTACCTGCCGGATGTAATAATACGACGCCTCCTGAGTTAGCACCAAACTGGCTGCCGTCAGGGCCTTTCAGTATTTCTATTCCCTGAAAGCTACCGGGGTCAGACAGGTTCAGGTAGGAGTTACCACCTGCATCTGTAAGAGGAATTTCGTCCAGGTACATTTTGACGTTCCGGATGCCAAAGGGAGAGCGGAGCAGGCTACCTCTAAGGGAAAGCCGGTAACTGCCGGGAGAACGTTCTTCCATGCGTACACCGGGAACAGTGTTCATGGCAGGTAACAGGGTGACGCCCTGTTGTAACTGTAACTGCCGGGAGGTAAGCACGGTACTGCTGGTAGGTACCTGCAGCAATGTAAACTGTTTGCCAGGATATGCCTGTATGGTTACCTCCCGGAGACGATGTGTTGTATCAGAATATGACTGTGCGTAACTGGCCAATGGCAATATGCCAAGCGCCAATAGAACTTTTTTCATCGGGTAGTGTCTTCTGTTATTTCAAAGCTAACAGTATTTTAATTATTTCACCCGCCAAATGGTATTACCGGCATCATCAGCTACCAGCAGGGCGCCATCTGTAGCAACGGCGATGCCTACCGGCCGGCCATATACCTCACTCTTGTCAGCATCAGCAATGAAACCAGTCAGAAAGTCTTCCGGCTGCCCGGCAGGGTTTCCATTTTTAAACGGCACAAAGACCACCTTATAACCGGAGAGGGTAGAGCGGTTCCAAGAGCCATGCTGCCCTATAAACGCGCCGTTTCTGTACTTTTCGGGTAACGCCTTGCCCTTGTAAAAAGCAAGGCCTAAAGAGGCTGTATGTGCGCCGAGGGAGAGGTCAGGCACAATCGCCTTATTAACCAGTTCCGGCTGCTGTTTGCCTTCCATGGTAGGATCAGGATGTTGGCCCCAGTAGGAATAAGGCCATCCATAAAAACCACCCTCTTTTACACTGGTGAGGTAGTCAGGCACCAGCTCATCACCCAGCTCGTCCCGTTCATTGACGGCTGTCCATAACGTTTGTGTACCAGGAGCCCAGTCCATACCTACAGGATTGCGTAGTCCGCTGGCGTATATTTTCTCTCCGCTACCATCCGTATTGATCACAAGAATGTTGGCACGTCTCTGTTCGTTTTCCATGCCATGCTCTGCATTGTTACTACCAGAACCTACACTTACATATATTTTATTGCCTGCAACATTGGAAATGATATTGCGTGTCCAGTGATTATTGTAACCACCGGCAGGCAGGTCGAGGATCTTTTTACCCTGGCCGGAAATGACAGTATCGCCATTCTTATAGGAGAATTGCAGAATACCATCAGTGTTGGCGACGTAAAATGTTTTGTCGAGCAACAGCATGCCGAATGGCTGGTTTAATTCCTTTAAAAAGGTAGTGCGGACCTCTGGTATTCCATCACGGTCGTTATCACGTAATAATGTAATGCGGTCGGCACTGTTGCCGAAATTCCCCGAACCGGCTCTACCACTCACAGCATCTTTGACCTTTTTACCGACATCATCATGGGTACTTGATTCTGCTACCAGTACATCTCCATTGGGCAATACATACATCCACCTGGGGTTTTTAAGGTCCGTTGCAAAGGCAGTCACCGTGAGCCCCTGTGGCGCTACAGGGGTGTTCCCTTCATGCCATCCCAATACGTTACTGTAGTTCTTTGAAGACTTTGTGGCATATGGGGCCGGCAAAGAATCTGTCTGCGCAGTAGTATCCGTGTGGGTGGTACTATCAGCAGATGACTGATCTGGTTTGGTGGCATTGTGACAGGCCGCGAGTGATAACAAGACAATGGCCGCAGCTGGTAAATATTTTCTCATGTGATAATCAGTATTTTGCTCTACATCATTTCTACGCAATTTTGCTGCCTGAAAAAAAATATAGGCGATGGATTTGGAAATATAATTTCCTGCTGTATATTTGTCTACAGAATCAGTAGACTATTGCTGTTTACCACCACCCGGGGATGAGCGCTGAGTATTCTCCTTGTTTTGGCCCACCATCAGAACAATCGCATCAGCACGTAAAGATCAAAAACCGATTTCATTATGCAAATGCATAACCAATTATTGATACATACTTATTCTGTGGGTGACGTGGTAACGAATGATCATATTCATTTCTGTAAGATAGTTGTCTCCGGCAGCTATTGTTGATCACTAAAGATATTGTTTGCTATAAGCTGTAAATAAAAATGCCCGGTCAGGTTAGCGGGGAAGGTGTGTTGCAGATTTATTGGTGGTAAATTCTATGTAATATACCTCCCGCGCCCCCTGGCATTATTCTTAACATTATATACAGCTGTCTGCTGAATGGCGGAACCTGCGTTGCCTGCAAACCTTCATTACTAAATTTATCATTACAACATCATTATACCTGCTCGGTAACGATATCAATGTTATCATAAAAGATAGTGAATACTTCCTTTAGCAAATAGGTGATCCCGATCTGGATGTCAATCTGGAATGGTAATTTTTCACTACACTTTCTCTTTAACTACTCATCGTGTAATTTTTAGGATGAATGAATAAAATTCCCTGCTGTCACAATTACCAGGTAACAGGATAGCCGTGCATGCTGTTACAGGTGCTGCCTTTGGCTGTGACTGATAACACAATATTGGCAGGGATTTCAACGCGACATCTACTGCTATTTATTATAAAGCACTTACCTGTTGAGCATCGCGGAGTGATAATATATAGCAATTGTTTTTGTAAGCATCAGTTGTTTTATTGTGCTGATATACTGTTCGCTTACTTCCTTTCAAACGACCGGTCAGCAACATGCTGAAAACTTTTTTCAACTTTTCGTATGGAAAAGTATTTGCCCCGCATCTATATTGTAAATGTTTATCCCATGAATGCAAAGAACATTATTAAATCAGATTTTCTCGACATTCTTTTCGATGGTCGTAATAAAGACTACGGTGCCTATGAATTACGCCGTAGCGAAGACAGGCGTGTGCGAAATGCTATAATAGGTACGGCTTCCGTGGCTTTGGTGATCATTGGTGGATATGTGCTGAGTAACAAACTATTGGCTGCGGATATGCATAAACGAAGTGAAGTTGATATAGTGGCTGCTATTCCGGAAATGAGAGACTTACCTCCGGAAGAGAAACCGGTAACACCACCACCACCGGCTGTTCCCACACCGCCACCACCGCCTGTTTCAACCGCTGGTTTTGTAAGTCCTGTCGTGACAGATGACGATCTTGTACGCGATGAAGAACAAATGCCTCCGAGGGATAGTCTTGAACACAAAGCCATTGGCCTGACGAGTACAAATGTCCCTGGTGGTGACAGCGAAATGGAAAATCCATTTGCAGGTGTACCTGGTGGGAACGGCGTCGTGGAACCACCTAAGCCACAGGTGCCTGTTGACGAACCTCCGATGATCTTTGTTGAAATAATGCCCGAATTTATGGGTGGTGAAGATGCATTGACAAGGTTCCTGCGGAAGAATATCCGGTATCCACATATGGCGCAGGAAAACGGCATTGAAGGAAAGGTATTTGTACAGTTTGTTGTCAATAAAGATGGGTCGATCAGTGATGTGCAGACCGTAGGTGCACACAGAGGTGGTGGCCTGGAAGAAGAAGCCATGCGCGTGGTAAAACTGATGCCAGCCTGGAAACCTGGTAGACAGAGTGGCCGATATGTAAGCGTACGCTATAACCTCCCCATCGGTTTCCAGTTAGAACACTAAAAACTAATTTCTTTTTATCAGATAGTATTACCCGATTAACACAATTATTCTTTCAATTCACCCCAAAGTAAACGGGGACTTGCAATGAGCCGCAGCATTCCGCTGCGGCTTACTCGTTTAAATAACTTTGCATTCTACTTTGTAACTATTTTATATTATTTTTAGCTCCCGGTTGGCATAGGCTCTTTTAATATTACCAAATTTAGTTATGGAAGCACCGGTTAATAATACCTTGCAGTTGTTTAAGAACCTGGTTGGTACCAAGTTCCAGTTATACAATAGTCTGTTTACCGCATTACCTTTTCATAAGGTAGAGAGAACCGGCGTATTTCTGTCATTGTTCCTCATCCACTGTGAAGAAGGATTCGCAAAGGAAAAAAGTCCCCAGGAAATTCTCGATTCTTATTTTCAGCAGTACACCTCCTGCAGCAATGAACAGCAGAAGCTGGACCTCATGTTCCGCTTTGTGCAGTACGCTGAGCGCCAGGTAGTGTTGTTTGATGCGCTTGAAGATGCCGCTTTCCGTCAGATCCATGATGTGCACGGCACAGGCACACTGAGCCACCTCTTGTCCGAGATCACCGCCGAACAGGCTGAAGACAGGCTGGCTAAGAAGTTACAGGATTTCTCCGTAAGGCTCGTATTGACAGCACACCCTACCCAGTTCTATCCAGGCGGTGTACTAACTATCATCAATGACCTCTCAAGGGCATTGATCAATGATAATACCGCCCAGGTGAACGCTTACCTTCAGCAGTTGGGTAAAACTCCTTTCTTTAAGAAGGAAAAACCTACGCCATACGATGAGGCTATCAGCCTTATCTGGTTCCTGGAAAATACATTCTACCCTGCCGCCGGGCGTATTATTTCCAAACTGAAGGCACAGTTCCCCGCTGCTGTCAATAGTAATAATCCAGTTATCCGTATGGGATTCTGGCCTGGTGGAGACAGAGACGGTAACCCGTTTGTAACAGCAGATACTACCTTACGTACCGCTGAGGCGCTGCGTGGAGGTATCATTAAGTGTTACTACCTGGATGTGCGCCGTCTGAAACGCCGCCTGACGTTCAAAGGTATTGAGCAGGAGCTCAACGCCCTGGAACAACAGCTGTATAATAATCTGTTCATTCCAGGGCAAAAGACCAACATATCACAAAAAGAGATACTGGACGTACTCGCACGTATCCGCATCATACTCATAGAAGAGAACAACGGCCTGTTCCTCAACCTGCTGGATGACATGGTCAGCCGCGTGGAACTCTTCGGACTGTTCTTCGCTACGCTGGACATCCGTCAGGATAGTTCTGCTCATGGACCACTGCTGGAAGCAATCGCTGAAAAGACAGACCTGTTGCCGAAAAATTATAAAGACCTGCCGGATAATGAGAAGATCACTCATTTGCTGAATATTAAAGCTAAAGCAGATCCGGGTGTGCTGGAAGATGCCCTGCATAAAGATACCCTCGCCACTATTGCCGCTGTAAAGGAGATTCAGCAGGCCAACGGCGAATTCGGCTGTCACCGCTATATCATCAGCCACAGCATGAATGCACTGAATGTCATGGAGGTGTATGGTCTCTTCCTGGCTTCCGGCTGGGAAAAAGACAAACTCAGCATAGATATCGTGCCACTGTTTGAAACCATCGATGACTTACGTCAGGCGGGTAATGTGATGCGTGAGTTGTATGATAATGCTGCCTACAGGGAACACCTGAAAAAGCGTTATAACAAACAGACCATTATGCTGGGCTTCTCCGATGGTACCAAAGATGGTGGTTACCTGATGGCCAACTGGAGCATCTATAAGGCAAAACAGGAACTGACCCGTATCTCCAGGGAATATGAAATAGATGTTGTCTTCTTCGATGGTCGTGGCGGTCCTCCAGCAAGAGGTGGCGGTAAAACTCACCAGTTCTATGCGTCTATGGGACGTGATATTGCCAATGAAGAAATTCAGCTGACGATACAGGGACAGACCATCAGCTCCAACTTCGGAACAGTGGAATCTGCCCAGTTCAATATTGAGCAACTGGTACATGCCGGTATTGCCAATGAGCTGTTCTCCTCCCGTGAAGTGACCCTTTCCGGGGAAGAAGAGTCATTGCTACAGGGACTGGCAGATGAAGGGTATAAAGCATTCAATGTACTGAAACATCATCCTGACTTCCTGGATTACCTGGACTTCGCAAGTCCGCTGCGTTACTATGCAGAAACCAACATCGGTAGCCGTCCTTCCAAAAGGAACGCTGCTGCCAAACTGAACCTGAACGATCTCAGGGCGGTGCCTTATGTCGGTGCCTGGAGCCAGCTGAAACAGAACGTACCTGGTTATTATGGCGTAGGTTCAGCATTGGAAGTACTGGAAAAAGAAGGTAAATGGGACGACCTCAGGAAACTATACAAAAACTCCCTGTTTTTCCGTACCCTGCTGGGTAACTGTCAGATGGCGATGAAGAAAAGCTACTTCCCCCTTACAGCAGCATATGGTAAACATCCACGTTTCGGCGAAGTATGGAACATGATCCATGATGAGTACAAACGTACCCGTACGATGATCCTGAAGCTGGTAGGTGAAAATGAACTCATGGCTGCCTATCCGGTTGATCAGCTGTCTATTCAGATGCGTGAGCGTATCGTGCTGCCGCTGCTTACCATACAGCAGGCTGCCCTGGTGCGCATTCGCGAACTGAATGAGACGGGCAATGGTGATGGCCTGAAAGAAACGTATGAGAAACTGGTTGTACGTTGTTCCTTCGGTATTATCAATGCCGGGAGGAACTCCGCTTAAAGTTTATTACATACTTATCATACGGAAACGCTCAATGCAATACTGCATTGAGCGTTTTTCATTCTGCATTTTTTGCGTAAATTAACGCACGGAAGATCACTGAAGACTTATATACATTAACCCATCCCTGCAACGCGATGTCAGGAACAACAAGACACTATTTAAACCAAAATCACTATGCATTTAACGGCAAGGGAGACTGAAAAACTATTGTTATACCTGGCAGGAGAACTTGCAGAGAAGAGAAAGGCCAGGGGACTTAAACTGAATTATCCGGAAGCAATTGCACTGATCAGCAGCCGGTTGCAGGAAGCTGCCAGGGACGGGCAGACGGTCGCGCAACTGATGCAGTATGGTGCTACCATACTTACCAGAGAGGATGTCATGGAAGGAATTCCTGAAATGATAGACGAGATCCAGATAGAAGCGACTTTTCCCGATGGTTCCAAACTGGTAACAGTACACCATCCTATCAGATAACAGACACGCCCATCCACCCACTTCTAAACCTCCTTGCTGCGTATGATCCCAGGTGAATACTTTATAGCGCCAGGCGTTATTGACGCCAACAAGGGCCGTACCGTCGCACAGGTACATGTTGTCAATACCGGCGACAGACCCGTGCAGATCGGCTCTCACTGTCATTTTTTTGAAGTGAACCGTATGTTGTCATTCAACAGGGAACACGCCTTTGGTATGCGGCTGAACATTGCTGCCGGTACTGCTGTGCGCTTTGAGCCCGGTGAAGAAAAAACAGTAGAACTGGTATCACTGGGTGGTAACCGCCGCGCCTTCGGTATGAACGATCTTGTTAATGGGACTACCATAGGTGATAACGCCCGCAGTAAAGCCATGCAGCAGATCCATGACCAACAATTTAAACATCAGCCGGAATGAGCCTTAAAATTAACCGTGACCGCTATGCGGCTATGTATGGTCCTACCACTGGCGACAAAGTACGCCTCGGTGATACGGACATCATCATTGAAATAGAACACGATCATACGGTATATGGAGATGAAGCCAAGTTTGGCGGAGGTAAGACCATCCGCGATGGTATGTCTCAATCTGCTACGGCTACACGCGATCAGGGTGTACTGGATATGGTGATCACCAGTGTGATGATCATTGATCACTGGGGAATTGTAAAAGGGGACATCGGTATCAAAGATGGCCGTATCGTGAAAATAGGTAAAGCCGGTAATCCTGATACCATGGATGGTGTAGACCCGGATATGATCATTGGCGCCAGTACAGAAGTACATGGTGGCGCAGGACTGATCGCCACTGCCGGTGGTATTGATACACACATCCATTTTATCAGTCCGCAACAGATCACGCATGCATTGCACAGTGGTATCACGACCATGATAGGTGGAGGAACGGGGCCTGCGGATGGTACCAATGCGACGACTGTTACTCCCGGGAAATGGTTTATCAAAAAGATGTTGCAATCTGCCGATGCATTCCCTATGAATCTGGGCTTTCTTGGCAAAGGTAACTGCGCGACCGAGCCTCCCCTGTGGGAACAGATAGAAGCGGGTGCCCTGGGCCTTAAAATACACGAAGACTGGGGGGCTTCTCCTGCCGTGATCAACGCTTCGCTGAAAGCAGCCGATAAATACGATGTGCAGGTAGCTATTCATACTGATACGCTGAACGAATCCGGCTTCCTGGAAGATACGATCCAAGCGATCGGCGGAAGGGTTATTCATACCTATCATACAGAAGGCGCTGGTGGTGGGCACGCACCTGATATTATCAGGGCTGCGATGTATCCGAATATACTTCCTTCTTCTACTAATCCCACCCGCCCCTACACCGTCAATACCATCGATGAACATCTGGACATGCTCATGGTATGTCATCACCTGGACAAGACGGTGCCGGAAGATGTGGCTTTTGCAGATTCACGTATCCGCCCGGAAACAATTGCTGCAGAAGACATCCTGCATGACATGGGGGTATTCAGTATGATGAGCTCCGATTCGCAGGCTATGGGACGGGTAGGTGAAGTCATCATCCGTACTTGGCAAACGGCCGACAAAATGAAGAAACAGCGTGGTGCATTAAAAGAAGACGAAGGCAGGCATAATGACAACTATCGTGCAAAGCGGTATGTGGCTAAATACACTATCAACCCCGCCGTCACACATGGTATCGCTGCACATGTCGGATCGCTGGAACCAGGCAAGCTGGCGGATGTGGTGCTATGGAAGCCTGCATTGTTCGGCGCCAAGCCTGAAATGATCATCAAAGGTGGGATGATCATCTGTAGTCGCATGGGCGATCCGAATGCCTCTATTCCTACCCCGCAACCAGTGATATACAGAGAGATGTTCGGCGCCTTCGGCGGGGCACTGCACAAGACCTGTGTAACATTTGTCTCGCAGGCCGCAGCGGGCAAGAACATCGCGCAGGAATATGGTTTACAGAAGATCGTATTGCCGGTAAAGAACTGCCGCAACATTGGCAAGAAAGATATGATACACAACGACAGCACACCTGCAATAACCGTCAACCCCGAAACTTACCAGGTAACGGTGGATGGTCAGGTACTGACCTGTGAACCGGCTACCGTATTGCCGCTCGCACAGCGTTATTTCCTGTTTTAACTACAACTATGATCATTATAGAAAAAATAGAAGGCAACATCATTACCTGTCCGACAGAGCCACGGATCACTGATCCGCTGCAGCTGGAATGGTTTGAAACAGGTAAGCGGGTGTTGCGCCGCTATACACTCGGCGGACAGGAAGTCGCCCTGCGTTTCATGCGGGAAGCACCTATGCTGCAACAGGGAGATATTGTATGGATGGATGATAAGAAAGCGATCGTCATCAGCATCCTGCCTGCACAGGCGATTGTGCTACGGCCTGCTACAATGACGGATATGGCCGTGATCTGTTACGAAATTGGTAACAAACACCTGCCATTATTCCTGGATGGTGAGGACGTGCTGGTGCCTTACGAAGAACCGTTATTCCGCTGGCTTGAAGCAAGGGGATATGTGCCGGCAAAGGAACTCAGGACGCTAACCAATATGCTGAAAAGCAATGTTACGCCACACGGCCATGGCACTAGCGGATCACTCTTTAGTAAGATCATGCAGCTGACTGGCAAATAAACTATTATGCACAACTGGTTACCATATCTCTTACATTTAAGCGATCCGACATTGCCGATCGGGGCGTATACACATTCCGGCGGACTGGAAACCTATGTGCAGCAGGGGGTGATCAAGGATGGTGTAAGTGCCGCTGCTTTCATTCGTAATACATTGGAACATAATCTGCCTTACAACGACGCCCTGTTTGCTGCACTGGCCTATCAGGCAACAGTAGCGGATGATGTCTCATTACTGGTAGCGCTCGATCAGGAGTGCACAGCCCTGAAATCTCCTCAGGAGCTGCGTATGGCAAGTCAGAAGTTAGGGATCCGCCTGCTGAAGTTGTTTTCGCCGTTGGCGCAATATCCAACCGGAGAAAAATATATGCAGCAGATCAAGGCAGGTAGCGCCACCGGACATTATTGTCTGGCATTTGGTATATATGCCGCGCTATCGGGCATTCCACTTACAGAAGCATTAACTGCTTTTTATTATAACGCGGCTACCGGTATGGTTACAACCAGCGTGAAGTTAGTCCCGCTGGGACAACAGCTGGGACAGCAGATCTTATTTGAACTGTTATCTCAATTACCTGCATTGGTAACGCGTACGCTGACGATACCAAGGGATATGGCAGGACGGTGCAGCTTTGGCGCTGATATCAGCAGCATGCAGCATGAACGGCTGTATTCCAGATTATACATGTCTTAGGAATTGAATGCAGTGAAGATCATAGCGAATTCTTTAATTCCTCCTTCCTAACTAAAATTAACACTATGCAATCTCGTACATACATCAAGATCGGTGTGGCCGGACCTGTAGGCGCCGGTAAAACAGCACTGATAGAAAGACTCTCCAGACAGTTGCATCAGCAATATAGTCTGGCTGTGATCACAAATGATATCTACACAAAGGAAGATGCGGAATTTCTGATGAAGAACAGCCTTCTGCCTGCTGAAAGGATCATCGGTGTGGAGACAGGTGGATGCCCCCATACTGCCATCCGGGAAGACGCCAGTATGAACCTGGAAGCTGTGGAAGAAATAGCTACCCGGTTCCCGGACGTGGAACTCATTTTCATAGAAAGTGGTGGCGACAATCTATCTGCTACTTTTAGTCCTGATCTGGCTGATGTGACTATTTTCGTGATAGATGTAGCAGAGGGAGATAAGATCCCCCGCAAAGGAGGGCCGGGCATTACCCGTTCAGACCTCCTGGTGATCAATAAAACAGACCTGGCACCCTACGTAGGTGCAAGTCTCGAAGTGATGGAGCGTGATGCCAGCAGGATGCGTCAGGGCAGGCCCTTTGTTTTCACCAATCTGATGACACTGGACGGACTGGATGCAGTCATCGGCTGGATCAGGAAGTATGCCTTACTCGAAGCCGTAGAGGAGCCGGCATTGCTGCAATGACAAGTGAACTGGATATCAGGGCGGCGGTCAGGGGGACGCATACCTATCTGCAACACAGCTATTTTACCAAACCATTTAAAGTAGCCGATATCAGTGGTAGCCGGTCAGGCGACCTGCACCTGACAATAATGACAGCATCTCCGGGAATACTGGATGGTGATCAGTATGAGATCAGTGTACATCTGCAGCCGGAGACCTGTGTGCATTTGTATACGCAGGCATACCAGCGCATCTTTCAGATGGAAATGGGGGCAAAGCAACGATGGCAGGTGAGAATGGAAAAGGGCAGTAGCCTGTATTATCTGCCTCATCCCAGTGTACCGCATGAGCGGTCCATATTTGACAGTGCCAGCCGTATTGAACTGGAGCCGGATTGCCGCCTATTGTGGGGAGAGATCATTACGTGCGGAAGAAAGCTAAGCGGAGAGATATTTCGTTGTGACTATTTCAAAAATGTACTGGAAGTATGGTGCCATGGCCGGTTGTTGTTCAAGGATGTTACCGTGCTGGAACCAGCCATTATATCGCCTGGAGCAACAGGGCAGTGGGAAGGGTATACACATCAGGCATCACTGTTATGGTATGATGCACAGCAGGATATAGATGCAATGGCGACACTTATCCATAACTGCCTTTCATCCGAAGAAAAGATCAAAGCTGGTGTGTCGCGTACTGCCGCGGGAGCATTGTTGATCAGGGTGCTTGGCAATGGAGGAGAGCAGCTTTATGCACTATTTAAAAGGATATCCTTACTCACAGGACAGGAAAGAAAACTTTAAAAGATACTACATGAATGCAGCATTGCAATTACTGATCACAACCGCTGTGACCATCAGTTTTTTGCACACGGTAACAGGCCCGGATCACTATGTGCCCTTCATCGCCCTGAGCAGGGTCAGGGGGTGGTCCATATCGAAGACGGTGGGTTGGACGCTGCTGTGCGGAGCCGCCCATGTGGGTAGCTCGGTGTTATTGGGGTTACTGGGTATCGGCCTGGGATGGTCACTGTCAAAGATCAGTGGTGTGGAAGGTGTGCGGGGAGGACTGGCAGGATGGGCCTTGCTGACTTTCGGGTTGTTGTATACTATCTGGGGATTGAAACGGGCCTGGAGTAACAAGGTCCACAAGCATTTTGACGTGTATGATAATGGCGAAATCTATGTTTATGAACATAAACACGGAGAGATTGTTTATCCACAGGAGCGGATGAAGGTCACGCCCTGGATTATGCTGATCATTTTCGGATTAGGTCCCTGTGAGCCACTGATCCCATTGCTGACCTACCCGGCGGCACAGCATTCAGCATATGGTATGTGTATGCTGATAGGCAGTTTTACACTGTTCACCCTACTGACCATGGTAGGGATGGTCTTATTAGGGTATTACGGCTTCTCGTTATTGAGAATCAGTTATTTGGAACGGTATGTGCATGCGCTGGGGGGAGTAACAATACTGATCTGTGGCGTGGGTATGGTATGCCTTGGCTGGTAAGATTTAAGGAAAATTTAAGAGTCCGCTGAACGTTGCATGAATCGCGGAATCTTATGTATAAATGGCGGCATTTGGTACAGTAACTTCATAGTTTTGTCAGGTCAGATAATAGTATTTGCAATTGGTAATTGATAATTCGTACTTTTACTTCATTCTTTTAGGCACTTACACGATAATTTATGGCACAAAGCGTATTCGATTTTGGCATGATTGGTCTTGGCGTAATGGGACGTAACCTGTTACTGAACATGGCTGATCATGGTTTTTCCGTTATTGGTTTTGATAAAGATAGTACCAAGACCGGGGCTCTGGAATCGGCTGCTACAGCTGGCACTACTGTAAAGGGAGTGGCAGAACTGGCAACCATGGTACAATTACTGGAGCGTCCGCGTAAGCTGATGATGTTGGTACCAGCCGGTCAGCCGGTGGATGATGTGATCGAATCATTGATCCCGCTGCTGGAAAAAGGTGATGTTGTGATTGACGGTGGTAACTCACATTATACAGATACATTACGCAGAGTAAAATACCTGCGTGAGAAAGGAATTCATTTCATGGGCATCGGCGTTTCCGGTGGTGAGAAAGGCGCCCGTACGGGACCAAGCATCATGCCGGGTGGTGACAAAGAAGCGTATGAAAAAGTAAAACCAATGCTGGAAGCTATTTCCGCGAAGGTAAATGGTGAACCTTGCGTAGCCTACCTGGGTAGGGAAGGTGCAGGTCACTATGTAAAGATGGTGCACAATGGTATCGAGTATTCCATCATGCAGCTGATCAGCGAAGCATATGCATTGCTGAAACAGGCAGGACTGGATAACGATCAGCTGCATAAAGTATTCAAGACCTGGAACGAAGGCGATCTTCAGTCTTTCCTGATCGAGATCACTGCTGATATCTTCCTGCAGAAAGATGACAAGACCAGCGCAAGACTGCTGGATGTTATCTCTGACAAAGCGGGTTCAAAAGGTACTGGTAAATGGACTTCACAGGATGCAATGGAACTGCCGGTAGCTGTTCCTGTAATTGATACCGCTGTGGCATTACGTACTATTTCTGCTTACAAGGATGAACGTGTACAGGCAGCTGCGTTATATAAATCTCCTGCTGCACAGCTGAATACGCCGGTTGATACCTGGATTCAGCAGGTACATGATGCATTACACTTTGGTATCATCATCAGTTATGCACAGGGTCTGGCGATGCTGCATCAGGCATCAAAAGAACTGCAGATGGAAATTCCTTTACCTGAAGCTGTGAAAGTATGGAGAGGCGGTTGTATCATCCGTTCTACCCTCCTGGAAGTATATACCCAGGCTTACAAAGCAGCACCTGAATTACCTAACATCCTCCTGGATAAGAATATTGCTGCTCTTGTAGAGAGTGCCATCACCAATACCCGTACCGTAGTGGCACAGGCCGCGCAAACAGGTACTGCCGCTGCAGGTATCATGTCAGCCCTGGCTTATTTTGATGCTTACCGTACAGAGCGTATGCCAACCAACCTGGTACAGGCACAACGCGATTACTTCGGTGCACATACCTATCAGCGTATAGATGTCCCTGGTAGTTTCCATACCGTTTGGGGTGAATAAAGAGTTTGAGTGTCCGTCGCCTTTAGTGTGATGGACACTCTCATAAAATATAGTTGTTATGCAGAATCATAAACGTCCGCCTGCCTCCATCATCTTCATCTTCGGCGGTAGCGGCGACCTGAATTACAGAAAACTTTCGCCGGCTTTATACAACCTGTTCCTGGATAACTACATGCCGGAAAACTTTGCGATTGCCGGTATCGGTCGTAGTCCTTATGACAACGGCGCCTACAGAGAGCGTTTACTGGATGGTATCCAGAAGTTCTCCCGTCGTAAAGGAGAGCAGAACGGTCACTGGGCAGATTTCAGCCAGCATATAACCTATCTGCAGATGGATGCAGAAGACAGAGCAGCATACAGCGCCATCACTGATTTCGTGAAGGCAAAAGAAGAAGAGTGGGGTGTACATCCTAACGTGATCTTCTACCTGTCAGTAGCGCCTCAGCTGATGCCTGCTATCGCACAGAAACTCGGTAGCCTGAACCTGTGCAGTGATAAACACAGCACACGTATCGTTGTAGAGAAACCATTTGGTCATGACCTGCAAAGTGCGCATGAACTGAATGAACTGCTGTTAAGCATGTTCTCTGAAGAACAGATCTACCGTATTGACCACTACCTCGGTAAGGAAACCGTACAGAACCTCATCGCGCTGCGCTTTGCGAATGCGTTGTTTGAGCCTTTATGGAACCGTAACTATATAGATCATATACAGATCACCGCTTCTGAAACCGTAGGGCTGGAAGGCCGTGGCGGTTATTATGAGAACTCCGGTGCACTGCGTGATATGGTGCAGAACCACATCCTGCAGGTAATGTGTATGATCGCAATGGAAGCGCCTGTATCTTTTGATGCAAACGAGATCCGTAATAAGAAAGTAGATGTATTGAACGCTATCCGCAAATTCACCAAGGATAAGATCCATGAGAATGCGGTACGTGGCCAGTATTCTGCTGGCTGGAGACAGGGAAAACAGATGCCTGGTTACCGTGAGGAGAAAGGTGTTGATCCGGAATCTGCTACTGAAACATATGCAGCTGTTAAGTTCTATGTTGATAACTGGCGCTGGCAGGGCGTACCGTTCTACGTACGTACCGGTAAGAACATGCACCAGAAAGCGACCAACATCACCCTGCAGTTCCGCCAGGCACCACACTACGCGTTCCCTGCCGAATCAGCAGAGACATGGCGCCCAAACCGCCTGACCATCAGCATCCAGCCGGAAATGGATATCCGTATCCGCTTCCAGGCGAAACGCCCTGGCCAGAGCATGGAATTGGACCCGGTGGAAATGGTATTCAACTTCGATCGTCAGTATGGTGATGACCATGCTCCTGAAGCATATGAAACACTGCTGCTGGACGTAATGGAAGGCGATGCTACCCTGTTCATGCGTGCTGACCAGGTAGAAGCTGCCTGGAAAGTGGTAATGCCGATACTGGAAACATGGGAATCCCGCACACCGGTTGATTTCCCTAACTACGCTCCTGATTCCTGGGGTCCTGAAGATGCAGACGCCCTGATCGCAAGAGATGGACATGCCTGGATCAATCTACCTAAATAAGAGAAATGGAATTACACATAGCTAAAAATACCCAGGAACTGAGTGAGAACCTGGCAGCCTGGATCAGTAACTACATCCAGGAAGTGTTACAGGACCAGCCTATCTTTACATGGGCCCTCTCCGGTGGTAGTACGCCTAAGGCATTATACACACTGCTCACAAAAGAACCCTATAAACTCATGATCCCCTGGAACAGGATACATTTCTTCTGGGGTGATGAAAGAGCGGTTCCTTTTGAAGACGAACGTAATAATGCCCGTATGGCTTATGAAACTCTGCTGGATGTAGTAGGGGTTCCTTCTGAAAATATCAATGTTATGCGCACTGATATTGAACCAGAAGCAGCAGCTGCGGAATATGAAGCGATCCTGAAAAAATACTTTGAGGAAGGAGATACCACTTTTGATCTCGTATTATTGGGCATGGGTGATGATGGACACACGCTGTCCCTCTTCCCTGGTTTACCAATCGTACACGAGAAGAAAGCATGGGTAAAAGCATTCTTCCTGAAAGCGCAGGATATGTTCCGTATCACGCTGACAGCTCCTGTGGTGAACGAAGCTGCCTGCGTTGTATTCATGGCTACCGGTAGCGGTAAAGCCCTGACGCTGAAGAGTGTAATAGAAGGTGACTTCGACGCTGAGAAATACCCTTCCCAGTTGATCCGTCCCCAGGAGGGTGAATTACACTGGTTCGTAGATGAAGCAGCCGCGGGTGCACTGGAAATGTAATGAAGTACGATGTATAGCCACCGGCTATCTTCTGAAATAACAGTCAAAACGTCCCTTTCATGCAAATGAAAGGGGCGTTTTCTTTTTGAATATACTACCGGTTCAGGTGCAGATGGTATTAGGAATTGCTGGCCCGTCATTTTATATTTATCTATTGTTTAGATATTCACGGTCTCATACTATCAACTACAGTTATGAAAAAGATTTTCCTCTATGCAGCAGCATTACTATTAACTAGTGCGCCGCTGGCCGCTCAGCACTATACAGCTGACTGGGCTTCTCTTAATAAACGCGGTATACCGGCCTGGTTCAATCAGGCGAAATTTGGCATCTTCATCCACTGGGGAGTATATGCGGTACCTTCTTTTGCCGTGGTAGGGCCTGGTGGCTATTCCGAATGGTATTGGTATCAACTGGACGGCGCGAATGATGACACGCATAAGAAAGTGCGTGCATTCCATGATAAGAACTATGGGAAGGACTTCAGCTACCAGCAGTTTGAATCGCAGTTTAAAGCTGAATTATTCGATCCTGCACAATGGGCGGATGTATTCAAGCGCTCTGGTGCAAAGTACGTCGTGCTGACCTCTAAACACCATGAAGGTTATTGCCTGTGGGATAACAAACAGGCGGACTCCATATGGGGCCGACCCTGGAATGCGGTTACCGGTACACCTAAGCGAGACCTGCTGGGCGATCTGACCAGTGAAGTGAGAAAAGCAGGATTGAAAATGGGATACTATTATTCGCTGTACGAATGGTTTAACCCACTCTGGAAAAAAGATAAGGCGAGTTATGTAAAGAACGTCATGACTCCTCAGTTCAAAGACCTGGTTACAAAATATAAACCTTCTGTGATCTTCTCCGATGGAGAATGGGAACAGTCAGATACTGCATGGCGCAGCCCGGAGTTACTGGCCTGGCTGTTTAACGAGTCGCCTGTGAATGATGAGGTAGTGGTAGATGATCGCTGGGGCAGCAATACCCGGGGGAATAATAATGGTGCTACCTATCTTACTTCTGAATATGGAAGTGGGATGCAACCCGGTGTAGTATGGGAAGAAAGCCAGGGTATCGGCAATTCCTACGGCTACAACAGAATGGAAACAGTAAATGACTATAAGAAAAGTAATGACCTCGTAGTCCTCCTGGTGGATATCGTTTCCCGCGGTGGTAACCTGCTACTCGATATCGGCCCCACTGCTGATGGCAGGATACCTGTTATTATGCAGCAACGCCTGGTAGATATAGGCGCCTGGCTGGAAGTGAACGGAGAAGCCATCTATAATACAACGCCCTGGAAAGAGACCCGTCAGTGGAGTGCAGGTAACCGTCCGCCGGTAAAGGAAGCCAGTTATATGTCAGACTACAATGTTGCGAAGATGATCAAACCGTCCAAAGAATATGCGCACATTGAGATGTTCTTTACCAAAAAAGATAATGCCCTGTATTGTATTGCTACAGGTTATCAGCCGCAGCTGCGCATAAAGGACTTTGCACCTGCTAAGCAGGCAAAGGCTAGCATCCTTGGCAGCAATAAGACGATCTCCTGGAAGCAACAGGGTAAAGATTGTATCGTAGACCTGTCCGGACTGCGTCCGGGAGATCTGACAGGCAATCTGTTTGTCGTAAAGGTCCGGTAACTACTCAGCCGCTTTTATAAAGCGTTTCACAGCTATTTTCTTAGCGCCCTCGTATATCACAAACAGGTATACGCCGGGCGCTATTCCTTTTAGGGAATATGTTTGCCGCACACTGGTCAGCGGGGCTTTCAGTAATGTGCGGCCAGCCATGTCTGTAATACGAACCCGGTAATCGCCGAACTTACTGCTGAGCAGCATGATCTGCTGTCCCGCCGGAACCGGAAATAGATGGAAGTCTCTGTCGAACAACAGCTGTACTGTTTGTATATCAGAATAAACAATGCGTCCGTCTGTCAGCTCCAGTTTTATCCTGTAACTGATCAGTCCTGATTGCTCCGGATGATCTTTGAAGATATAGCGCTCATCTGTCGTTACATCCTGTGACGAGATCGTAACGAAATCATTGCCCAGCATCCTTTCCCAGTAAATTTTCCTGACCCGCAGGAGTGTGCTTAGTGTCACAGATATATCGACACTGTTATCTTCCATAACATCAGCGAGCACCTGCCGGAAGAAACAATAGATGCCCTGTTGATCGTAGTTGTAGCTATTACTCAGCGCGACAGCCCATCCGTCTTTATGCACAGGACGTACAGTGATGAAGTCACTGGTCAGTTGTGTTTTTGGAAGGAACAGCAACGTATCTGTCGTAGTGGTAATATGGGAGAATGTTTGTCCTGACAGGCCCAATACATCATAAGCGGCTGCATTATTCACTGCTGGCCAGTATACCAGCAGGGTATCCGGACAATTGAACCCTACATTCACAGTGACAGGTGGTGAGATAGTGAAATAGGGGCTTGTCCAGATAGTATCAGCAGTGGTGATGCGTAACAGTCCTTTGCTGAAAACATCTGGTACCTGCCAGCGGATATTGCCGGCGGCAACAGGGATGTCAGCGGCTACCTGTGTCCAGGTAGCACCACTGTCAATACTGAACGACAGCGCTCCGTCACCAGCATACAGCGTGCGCCACCTTACAGAGATGTTTTTGCCCGAAGTAAGTTGTTCTCCGGCCGCCGGATACTGCCATTCAAAAGATGAGGCGGGAATCAGCTGATAAGCTAGTGAGAATCGTTGTGTATTGCCTGAACGCAATGTAGCTGCCTGCACCATGATACGGGTGGCACCTGCTGTAGGCCAGTCTATAGTCACCTGTTCGGTGTTATTCAGGGTATCCCTGCCTTTGTAAGCCGCTGCCTGTAAGGAGTCCGCATGTGGAAAAGTAGATAGTACCCAGGGAAGATAGATCTGGCCTGCTTCTTCAATAACCGAGAGATCAAGGTCATTGACCAGCGCTTTCGCAGCCGTTTCTGTGGAAGCAGGATCGGTCCAGGTTAATGTCACTTTCAGCTGGCGGGTATTTGCAGGAACCGTGACCGGAAAACTTACTGTATTTCCCCCATTTACTTCTCCGCCAAGCAGACGTCTGTTTTTCACCGTTCGTATCGCTCCGAGTGCATTCACGATACCATAACCACTGCTATGGTCCGGACCGGGTGTGTAGAGATCATCTGCACTATTGATCAGGATCGCTTTGGTCATTGCGGCAGACGGTGTGCGTCCATATTCCTGTTGATAGGCTTCCTGTACTAATGTAGCAATACCGGTAGTCGTTGCAGCAGCATCCGAGGTGCCGGCCTGTCCATAGGCAACGAGCTGTGGAGCGATACGGCCGTCAAATGCGGGGCCCTTTGAGCTTAACAGGGGTACCTGGTAACCAGTATCGATGCCGCCTGCCACCAGTACGTTTTTGGATTGCTTGAAAGTGCCGGTCAGGTTGGCATATCGGGTAATGCCTTTGTAGGTACCGCTGGTGGGCGCGGTGTTACCCACATTGCCGGAGGAGAATACATGCAGCAACGTATCCAGTGTATAGACCTGCTGGTCATAGGCCACTGCTTCAGCACCGTAATAGTTTTCAATGGCAGTGCCGTAGGAATGATTTTGCAGACTGATACCCCCATTTTTGAAATAGTCATTGTCATCTGGCAACAGGCGCATATAGTCAGACGAACTGAGTTTTGCTTTTACCGCAACGCCTTTGCCACGTGGACCACTATTGCCCAGTCCTGCAATAAGTGTGGCCATCATGGTCGCGTGCGGGTTCAGTTTGCCGGCGGCCAGTGGCGAAGACACTGCTTTGCCCAGCAGGTCAAGATCTGTGCTATCAAATAATTCTTCTTTTAGTCCTACTACGTGATCAGCGCCCTGTAGTCCCGGATATTGCTCGTGTAATGCATTGATAAAATTCACTGAAGGCAGCGCGTTACTGATGGTCACCTCTGTACGTGGCGTACGTAGCCGGTCAGCAAAACGCACATTTTCCTGGGCCATGAACAGTGCCCAGTCTTTTTTCTTCACCACTGCCAGCGCAACGGAATAGTCCGCAGATATACTGAATGGTCTGCAATAGCGTAACTGACGAATATCTTCAGCATAGGAAACCTGCACACGGACGCTGTCGGCTTCAGGCACCCGGCTCATTTCACTTACCAGCTGCTCACTGCATTTCCAGTTATAATTCGCTTTAAGGGCATACTCAACAAGCTTCGTCTCCAGGGAGTCGAACTGTGCGCTTTTCAGTACGTGATGCTGACCGCTCAGTGAGCGTATCAGTCCATGCCTGGACAACAGTGAATGGCCGGGAAAAGACCTGAATTTAACCAGGTAATAAGGTGATGCAGTCTGGGTTGTATCGGTGTACAATACGGTAATACTATCAATGGAAATACGCTGCTGCGCGGAGAGCTGAAAACAAATGCATAGGTGAACAAGCATCAGGGAAGCGAATGTTAGCAAACGGGCGTTCATGGATGGGCAGAGGTTTAGATTTCGAGTTGACCAACTGAAAATAGTAAAAAAGGTCAGACTCTCAAAAAGAATCGTTGTTGCCGCATATTTCTAAGCTATTGGCGACCTGTTGATGAGCAACAAATCCCCATACTAACAGGACACTAATAGGTCACCTCAAGGTCACCTCAAGGGCACCTCAAGGGCACCTCAAGGGCCAGGGGATATTGAAGTGCCCTTGAGGTGACCTTAAAGTGACCTATTAGTATCGCCTAAGTGAGCTGATCTGTACCTGATCGGGAGCTTATCTGGAGCTTAATGAATAGGAAAAAATACCTGTAAATAAAAAAGCCGTCCACCTAAGGTGAACGGCCCACTATTTTAAGCGATAAAGTGAACAGTTAGTTCCATCTGTCGATACTGATCGTCTCCATTTCTTTCCCGTTCAGCAGTGATCCTGCTTCTACCCCCGGGTAGATATCTTCAAAAGTCTTCACCTGGTTCATAAACACACGGCGGGAAATGTGGCCACGGGTAATATGGTGCGGTGTTTCCAGACCAGCCGCCGCCGCAAGTTCGATGGCACTTTCGATCGTGTCCTGGTGGTAGTTAGCCACACGGTGTTTTTTATCATCTACCACGAGACCAGCCATGAGCCATTTGTCCTGTGTAGCGACACCAGTAGGGCATTTATTGGTATTACAAACCAGCGCCTGAATACAACCCAGGGCCATCATCATAGCGCGGGCACTGTTACAGGCGTCCGCACCCAGAGCGAGTGCGCGGAGCAGGTGGAAACCGGTCAGGATCTTACCGGAAGCGATCACTTTCACTTTGCTGCGGATATTATAACCAGTCAGTGTATCATGTACGAACGCCAGTGCATCCATCAGGGGCATACCTACGGAGTTGGAAAATTCCGGAGGCGCAGCACCTGTACCGCCTTCACCACCATCAACCGTGATAAAGTCAGGATAACAGCCTGTTTCCAGCATTGCTTTACAGATAGCATGGAACTCGCTCTTCTGGCCGATACAGAGTTTGAAGCCAACAGGTTTTCCGCCGCTCAGCTGGCGCATACGGGAGATGAACTGCATCATCTGTCTCGGAGAGCCGAATGCGGTATGGTAAGGCGGGGAAGCAACCGTAGTATGTGGTTGTACGTGACGGATGGCTGCAATCTCAGGTGTGTTTTTAGACGCAGGCAGGATACCACCATGTCCAGGTTTTGCGCCCTGGGAAATCTTCAGTTCGATCATCCTGACCTGAGGAATAGCACATTTTTCGGAGAACAGTTTCTCGTCAAAATTACCCTCAGCCGTACGGCAACCAAAATAGCCGGTACCGATCTGCCAGATGATGTCGCCACCCTGATTCAGGTGATGTTCACTGATACCACCTTCTCCGGTATTGTGTGCAAAATTGCCCAGTTTAGCGCCTCCGTTCAATGCTTCTACCGCATTGGAACTGAGTGAACCATAACTCATGGCGGACACGTTGAGTATACTGGCGGAATATGGTTGTGTACAGTCATGACCACCGATCAGTACACGCGGGTCTTTATTCATGGTGTCAAATGATCTCGGCTGGATAGAATGGGCCATCCATTCGTAACCTTCCGCGTACACATTGAACTGGGTACCAAATGGTTGTGAGTTTAACTCTCTTTTAGCACGCTGATAGATGGTAGAACGGTCAACACGGTTGATCGGGCTGCCATCGATATCACTTTCCACAAAATACTGATAGATCTTCGGACGGATATCTTCCATAAAATAACGCAGACGACCTACGATAGGGTAGTTGCGCATAATAGCATGTCTTGTTTGGATAATATCCACTAACCCGATGATAATCAATGGTGCTACTGGCACCAATAACCACCATGCCCAGGGAAAGAAATATCCCAAACCGGTAATTAAAGCCAGGCTGACCAGCGTAAAAGCAATAAATCCTTTCATATATAAGCTCCCTTTAATTAGGGGCTAAGATAGGAAAAATCAGATCAGCTTACTGTCCTTTAACACAGAGGTGATCTTCATAATGATTTCATTCTTCGTGTTTTCAAAATTGCGGACATCTTCATTGATGATCCAGCTGGAGACGGTCACTTTGAGGTTAGTCCCGTCAATATTGGTGAAATACACAGCTGGCTCACGGTTGGGAGACAGGTTATCCACATCCTTTAATGCCGCTGTAATGAGCCGTTTTATTTCCATTGAGCTCTCGTTGGCAACCGGTACATTAAAAGTGACCTCAGCCCTTCGTTCGGGAGTCAGGGAGTGATTGATGATGGGTTTCTGAAAGATCTCTTTATTTGGGATAATCACGTGGAGTCCGTCCAGTGTGCGGATCATGGTAGAACGTAGTTGTATTTCTTCTACATTTCCGGTGAATCCGTTTGTTTCGATCTGGTGTCCTACTTCGAATGGTCGCCTGAAAGTGATAAAGATACCGGAGATAAAATTGGCCGTCAGGTCCTGAAACGCAAAGCCCAGGGCCAGACCGATGATGCCAGCGCCAGCCAGCAGGGAAGATACTGCCTTCTCGAGTTTGAGTACATCCAGCGCCACAAACAGCCCGATCAGGGTAACGAGCACAGATATCATATTGGCAAACAGTCCGCTGAGTGCCGGTGTATGTGATATTTTCAACACAAATTTATATACCAGCATTTTAACCAGCCTAGCCAGCAGGAAGAAAGCCACCACTACGAGCGCCGCTACAGCCAGGTTAGGCAACATCTTTATTGCAGCTGTCGTCCATCGGTGTAGTTTATCAAATATCAGGTCGTCCCACTGCGTGTAATCGGTATTCATAATGAACCAGTTTTAAATGAGTAGATAAGTATCTCATTGTAATAACTGTGCCATCGGCATAAATTGCTTAAACTGCGGAAAACTTACACGGTATCAGTTTGTTTTAAAAAGGGTATCGCCTTATCTTACAGAGATTAACTTCGTTCAGCTTATGCATTTTCGCGAATTATTATTAGCATCCGGACTGCTCGCAGGAGCAGTAGCACCGGTGCAGGCACAGGCTCCATTTGACGCCTCCAGAATCAAAGTTTCATGGGAAGTAGTGGAGAATAATCACCAGGGTAAAGCACAGTTCTTATCTGCATTTACGTTGGTGAATAATAGTAAAGTTCCTTTTCCTGCCCAGGGATGGCAATTGTATTTCAACTTTGTCAGATCAATTAAACCAGGTCCTGTCAAAGGTGGGGTGACTGCTGCGCATATAAATGGCGATTTGTATAAACTGTCTCCGGTTGCAGCTAGTAAAGGGATCGCTCCGGGAGATTCCCTGCGTATAGAACTGGTAGCAGACGCCTGGGCGGTGAATTTCACAGATGCGCCGGACGGGCTCTATTTTGTATGGGATAAGGAGCCGGCGAAAGGCTACAAGCTCAATCCGCTGGAAGTAAGACCTTCTACGCAACCTAAGCAGTATCTGCGTTTTCCTGGAGATAAGACTGCTTTAACTACTGCTGCGGATGTATTTGAACAGAATAAGGGTATCAAAGACATTCCTGCTGATCAGTTGCCTCCTGTATTCCCCACTCCGCAGGAAGTAATACCCGGTACAGGCACCTATACACTGCAACCAGGTTTGCGTATTAATGCAGCGCCTGCCTTCGAAAAAGAAGCTGCTTACCTGGCAGGCGAACTGAATATTTTATTCGGTACCAAACCTGCTGTGGGAGAGGGTAGTGGCATTGAATTGCAGGAAGATGCCAGTCTGGCGCCAGAAGCATATCAGCTGAAAGTAACAGCTGATGGTATCACTATTAAAGCAGCTACCGGTGCTGGTATTTTCTACGGTATACAAACGCTGAAAAACATTCTGCCGGCTAACGTATGGGCGGTTAAACAGAAGTCTGTACAGGTGCCTGCTTTGCAGGTAAAAGATGCCCCCCGTTATGGTTATCGTGCATTCATGCTGGATGTATCGCGTAACTTCCACAGCAAACAGGATGTGCTGCGCCTGCTGGAAGTGATGTCATTATACAAACTGAACGTCCTGCATTTTCACCTGACAGATGATGAGGGCTGGAGACTGGAGATCCCTTCTTTGCCTGAGCTGACACAGGTAGGAGGTCGTCGTGGACATGGCGTGGATGAAAAAGAATCACTAATGCCCTCCTATGGATCAGGTCCTGATGTAACGGATCCTGCGGGTAGTGGTTATTATACCAAACAGGATTTCCTGGAGATACTGAAATATGCGACAGCGCGCCATATTACTGTGATCCCGGAAATAGAAACTCCGGGTCACGCACGTGCTGCTGTAAAAGCAATGGAAGCACGTTACGCAAAACTCCAGGCACAGGGTAAAGCCGCAGAAGCCACACAATACCTGTTGTCCGACCTGGAAGATAAATCAGAATATCACTCTGTACAGAACTGGAATGATAACGTGATCAACGTGGCATTGCCATCAGTATATACTTTCCTCGATAAGGTGGTGGAAGAGCTGCAGGCTTACTATAAAGAAGCCGGAGCGCCACTGGAATATGTACATATGGGAGGTGACGAAGTGCCGGCAGGCGTATGGCAGAAATCTCCTGTTGTGCAGGCATTGATGGCGAAAGATAGATCTATTAGGAATACCGATGACCTTTGGTATTACTACTACGGTAAAGTATACGACCTGCTGAAGGCGCGTGGTCTGAAACAATATGGCTGGGAAGAAATGGGCATGCGTAAAACTACGATTGATGGTAAGCCGCATAACATTGCCAATCCGCAGTTCAGCAATAACGGTTTCATGGTGGACGTGTGGAATAACGTGATGGGAGGTGGTGCAGAGGATCTGGCTTACAGACTTGCCAACGCTAACTACAAAGTGGTGTTATCTGGTGTAAGCAATATGTATTTCGATATGGCTTACATGAAGAGTTTTGAAGAACCAGGATTCTACTGGGGTGGATTTGTGGATATAGACAAACCGTTCTATTTCATACCGGAAGATTACTACAAGAACGCTAAGGTAGATGCATTGGGCAATCCGCTGAATCCGTCGGTATTCCAGGGTAAGGATAAACTGACGGCTTATGGCGCGGAGAACATCGTGGGTATACAGGGTTTATTGTGGAGTGAAACTGTGAAAAACGCGGAACGGATGGAATACATGATCCTGCCTAAAATGTTAGGTCTGGCGGAGCGTGCGTGGGCTAAAAATCCTGAGTGGGCAACAGAAAAAGATAGTGCCCGCAGTGAACAGTTGTATGGTCAGGCATGGAACACATTTGTAAACGTGGTAGGTAAAAAGGAGCTGGTAAGGCTGGATCATTACAACGGTGGATATAACTACCGGATACCTACACCGGGACTGAAAGTAGTAAACGGTGCAGTAACGGCGAACATTCAGCTGCCAGGTTTTGTGATCCGTTATACAACTGATGGAAAAGAACCTAATGCGAAAAGCAAGGTGTATACCGGCCCTGTAACAGATAAAGGAACACTGCGTTTTAAAGCATTTGATACACGTGGCAGAGGAAGCAGAACCGCCACAGCGGTAAATCCACTGAGAGCGCAAACGTTATCAAATGGGAAAATTAATTAGGAATTAGGAGTTAATCACTTTCTAAAGAGATCTTATTCTGAAATAGTAATGTACAAGGGCGTCTTCAATGATGAAGCGCCCTTGTACGTTATAGCAAGTTTAGTAGAGAAGAAATTCCTAATTTCTATTTCCCGATTCCGGATTATTATGTTTTTTCTTCATATTTTAACTTAAATTTGCCTTAAAAGGGAGCTCTCCCGCCTGGACCTACTACCACAACATAGCCACTTTAAAATCAGAAGTATATGTCAAAGATCATGATAGCTGTTGATCTAAGCAGCTATTCTGCCAGCGTAGTAGCTGCAGGTGTAGAACTGGCCAGAAGTACAAAAGCTCCGGTAGTATTATTGTCTATCCTCGACAAAACAACAGCATTGCTGCCGCTGGCAGAAGCAGGTACAAGTCCTGGAGAACTAGCCTCGCACATTCAGGAAGTAGCCGCCAGTCTGGAGGTATACAAAACAACTTATCCCGATGTAGATATGACGATCAATGCCATACTGGGTACCCCAAATCAGGATATCCTGGAGCAGGTGGAAGAGCAGGAAATCACTACACTGGTGATGGGCACACATGGTCGTACCGGGCTGGATCATCTGCTGATTGGCAGCACGGCCGAGGCTGTAATCAGGCATTCTCCGGTACCTGTGCTGGTCGTTCCGTACAAGCGTTCAAAGCATTAAAATCTCATTAAAGTAGCGGTCCCGCTGGTTTCGCCTTTCAACTTACCCGTAGTTTTGCTTGTTAATGTTACTGAAGCATTTTCAAATAAACTATAACCGGTAATGTATGGCGTTGAAAGATAGACTGAACCTCGGACAAATACTTAGGAAGCTGCATTGGAAAGAATTACTGGCGGTATTATTCATACTGCTGGCTGTCTATTTTTTCCGGCAGCAAAGGCATGAATTATATTCTCTCGGACCTGCTATAGAACGGGCTGACCGCCTGTGGGTAATTATTGGCGTTCTGCTGACAGGAGGCTATATTCTGATGCAGGCATTGATGTACAGATATAGCTTCCGGTCGGTAGGCGGAAAGCTGGACCTGAATCGTGGTACGGAACTGTTCCTGAAAAGGAACCTGTTAAGCATCTTTCTGCCAGCGGGAGGAGTGAGTTCTCTGGCGTATCTGCCCCAGAGCCTGCGCCGTACAAATATCAATAAACAGCAGGTACATCAGGCATCAGGTATTTATGGTTTTACCGGCATCTTTTCAGTTTTCCTGGTAGGTATACCAGTGGTAGGATATGCGATACTGCATGATGAATCGATGGCGGAAGCCGTCAGTGGGCTGATTGTGATATGTGGCGTACTGGGAGGCGTGGTATGGATCGTACGTTCCATGCAGCAGAGAGGAACGGCTTATCATCTGCTGGCGAAGTATTTTCCAGGAGCAGTAAGGCATGTGGATGATATTTTTGCCTTTAACCTCGATAAAACATCTTTCATTAATACAATACTGGTGTCAGCCGGTATCGAGGTGGTAGGTATTGCTCACCTGTATATCAGTATGCTGGCGACTGGATCTACGCCATCCCTGGAGGCAGCCTGTGTCGGATACATTGTAGCGACCATCTTTCTCATCGTATCACCTTTCTTACGTGGTTTAGGGGCTATAGAATTGTCTCTTGCATATCTGTTGACCAATTATGGCTTTTCATCTCTGCAAGCCCTGGAAATAACCTTATTATACCGTTTGTTTGAATTCTGGCTACCATTAGTGGCGGGCGTGTTCTCTTTTATCCTGAAGGGACGTCAGTTGTTATTAAGATTATTACCACCAGTGCTCATCTTTCTGTTGGGTATGGTGAACATATTTTCTGTGCTGACACCACCGATGGGAGGACGTCTGAGGTTGCTGCGTGCGTATATTCCGGTAGAAAGTATTCATGCATCTAATCTGCTGGTCGTTTTCCTTGGACTGGTGTTACTGGTGACAGCTACATTTCTGTTCCGCGGACTGCGTAGTGCGTGGATAGTAGCGTTGTCAGTATCCCTGTTGTCGGTGGTCGGGCATATCAGTAAAGCGCTGGATTATGAAGAAGCGGCCCTGGCGATGGGTACGGTGATCACATTGATCATTACAGCCAGCCAGTACCGGGTAAAAAGTAACCGGCAGCTGGTGAATATAGGTGTTGTTACGGCGGTGGCAACATTGGTCGTAGTGCTGTTTTTTGGAACAATTGGTTTTTACTTCCTGAATGCCCGGCATTTCGGTATGGAGTTTACCTGGTTGGGGTCTCTGAAGGCATCTTTCCATGGGTTCCTCTTACTGGAAGATGATGGTTTGCATCCGGTGACACGTTTCGGAAGAGAGTTCCTGAGTGCGATCAGGGTATTAGGTGTGGGCGCCTGGGCATTCCTTTTTTATACGATCATCCGTCCGTATCTGCCGGTAGGTAAGCATAGTAATGCGGCAATGGAAAAGGCGCATTATTATCTGAGTCAGTATGGCAGTTCTGCAATGGACCATTTCAAGGTTGGTGATGATAAGTTGTTGTATGTATCAGAGCAGTATCAGGGATTTGTTGCGTATAGAGTAGCCAGCAGTTTTGCGATCGTACTCGAAGAGCCGGTATGTGCAGATGATGTAAAACTACCGCTATTGCAGGAGTTTGAAAAGCAATGCCGTACAATGGGATTGCGACCAGCATTCTACCGGGTGGATGAACAGAGTATGTATTACTTTGAACACCTGCGTAAAAAGCGTTTACTGATAGGGCAGGAAGGGATTGTAGATGTGACAGCGTTCACATTGAGTGGCAAGGATAAGAAGTCATTGCGTAATGGATTGAACAGTCTTGCCGCTAAAGGATATACGACAACTATACATACTGCACCACTGTCTCCTGCATTGGTACAGGAATTGAAGGAAATATCTGATGAGTGGCTGGAACAGTATGAGGTGAAGGAGATGACTTTTTCCCAGGGATTGTTTGATGCGGCAGATATCCGTGAGCATGATGTAATCACAGTTACAGATGCGGAGGGTAAGATCGCAGCATTCCTGAATATGATACCTGACTATGCGCCTGGAGAATGTACCTATGATCTGATTCGTAAGCGTACCGCGGCGCCAGGAGGTTGTATGGATGCACTGATCATAGCATTGATCCAGGATGCAAAAGAGAAAGGGCTACAGTACCTGAATCTTGGACTGGTACCGATGTCAGGAATAGAACAGCCACAGAATACAGCCGAGCAGGTAGTGAAGTTTGCGTATGAAAAAATAAAGGCTTTCCGCCATTATCATGGATTGCGTGAGTTCAAGGAGAAGTATGCAACAGAATGGTCAAACAAATATCTTGTATACGAACATGATTTTGATCTCATTCAGTTGCCGGGCGCATTGAGTAAGGTGATGAGGGCATAAATCTGAAATATATGACTGCAAGAAAATACATACTGTTGCTGCTGACAATGTTTATCACAGCAACAGTAGTAAACGCACAACAGCGGGATCTCAGCAAACTGCCGGTGACAGTCAAGGTACCGGCAGCAGGAGCTACGGCACTGCCTGTGGTATTTTATATCACGGGGGATGGCGGCATGAAGAAGTTTTCGGTGGATATGGTGAATACGCTGGCAGGTAAGGGGTATCCGGTTATCGGACTGAATGCATTGAAGTACTTCTGGAGTAAAAAGACGCCGTCACAGGCAGCAGGAGATGTGGCAGCATTGATGGAGTACTATGGGGCGCAATGGAAGAACCGTTCTTTTATATTAATTGGTTATTCTATGGGAGCGGACGTGCTACCCTTTATTTATAACAATCTGCCGTTGGGGTTACAGGCGCAGGTGCAGCATCTGGTGTTTATGTCACCATCATCAAGTACAGATATGGTGGTGCATTTATCGGATATGCTGGGTAAGACATCTACACCAGGTAGTATGAGTGTGCCTGCGGCAATGAATACGATTACTAATAAGCCATTATTGCTGATATCAGGAAAGGACGAAAAGGACTTTGATTACAAATGGCTGACTATTAATAATTACCGGCAGCTGGTATTGCCAGGGGGGCATCATTACAATGATGATGCTGTTGGGGTGGTACGACAGATCCTTTCACACTTGCTTCAACGTTAAGCCTGCATTTCGCTTAACAAGACGTTAACGACCTTCTTTTTTTTCTGCTAAAACGTTCTACCATACACTAAATGTAACCCTCTCATACACATGAGCTTATATAGAGTGTTGGGGATAATTTTCTTCCGTTAACATATTATTAACTAAATTCTGCGGCGTGTATTGTAGTATTACAATGTAGTGATGCAGCAGAGAAAGTTATAGGATATACCACTATTTGTCAGCCATGGATTTAGCCCTCAGGTCTCTACCTGGGAGTTTTGATCATCGGTTGAAGGTTACAGCTAAAACAGATAAATATATTGCACCAAAGATATTACCCGGCTGTAGAGTTGTGTAGTGAAAGCCGTGGTGAATAAGACTTTTAATGGTTGGTTTTTGATGAATACTCCCCAGGTTTCAACCGGGGGAGTTTATTCTTGCTGTAGAAATGACAGCAGCAAAAACCCGTCAGCCTGCAACAAAATAGCAGTAGTTTTTTTTAGCTTGCAGGAAGGCTATCCTTTTGTGAGTTGAGCATTGATCACATACCCTCAAAATAAAATGTTTATGAAAATTACACTTATGATTACCGGGAATGGTAAGCCCTGTTTGTCTGATCCGGATCGAATGACGCCTTATGAAGTTGCCTTTGCGAATATCACATTATCATCATAGCATTCCGTTAATTGATACAAAAGACACATACACTATGGCTACTCACAACATTTGTCCGGAGACAGCCGACGCGGAAAAGGTTCAGCGCACTACTTGTTATTATTTATTCTTTTCATTGTAAACCCCCACTATGCCAGCATGCCTAAACGTTATTTTGAAAGACTGCAGACCATTGACTACCTGATAAGGATCAAAGGTACCGGGAAACCCGCCCATCTTGCTAAAAGATTGCGTATTTCCGAAAGAACATTATTTGAGTTCCTGAAAATGATGAAAGAGTTAGGGGCGCCAATAGCTTATGATCGCTATAAGGAGAGCTACTATTACTCGGAAAAAGGAGGATTTAATATCCGGTTTGTGAAAAACCTGACACTTGCCATGGTGCTACTCCATGGAATGTTTACCGATATACCCCTGCTTTTACCATAACTTGTTTTCCACCTGCTCTCATTGCATTTGCAGGGGATTTCCCTTGCCTGTACGGATTTGCTGCGGAGTCTGATACTCCGCAGTTAACTCCGTATTAACCTTTCTGTTAACAAAGGATTAACTCCTCCTGTTCGAATCCTCATTACCTTTCCTTCCTATATCTAAAAGAAATTTTACAAACATACTTTTCTCATAAGACGGTTTAGATTTCATAAGCTTCTGTACGCAGGTTTCTATTCAGTTACCTGCTAGTTTTAAAACTGTGTGCTATAAAAAACTTTAAATCAGTACTAATCCCTTGTCGAAATGAAACATCATTCTGCTTTTTATGTCCTCTCAAAAGGTCAACGCGTTCGGATCCCCATACAGGAATTACAGTTTGTGGAAGTACGCACAGATGGTTGTGTATTACACCTGACACACCTGCATGTTTTTACGGAAGAGACACCCGAAAATATATGGTCCCGCTTACCCGAAGACCGGTTTCTTGCAGTAAGAAGAAAGTTCATGATCAACCTGCATTATATAGCTGGTATCTGTGATCATTATATACACATGAACTCTGGCCTGATCCCCCAGCGGGACAGGCAGACAGGGAGTATCAGCGCACACTGGCTCCAGCCCGCAGGAGTGGCACTTTGATCTGTCATGAACGCTGGATAGGGAAATGTGCATTGCTCAATTGCAATGCACTGCACATAAAAAAGCCCTTACCTTTTTCTCTGGTAAGGGCTATGAACATTCACATGTCAACCATTGCGGATTCAGAATGGCAAGAATACTATCCCCGCAACAAAATAAAATGTTTTGATAATCAGCACTAAATGGGGCTGTTGATATCAAAACTAGATATTAAAATCCGAATCCGTGGTTAACCGATTGTTAAGGCGGCATTCACTTTATTTTCAGATTTCGGCGGCTACAGCTGGTGAAAAGAGGAGAGTGTAGGACAACCTCACATTGTCAGAATTTACCCTTAAATTGTAGGTATAAAAATTCCTCGTTACACCTATGTCAAGCTCTTCCTCTATGGAGTATCCGCTTGTCCAGTTTGATATTCTTAATATTGTATAATTTGTTTATTAGTATTTATTGAAAAATCATATACTTATCCGATTGACAACTGGCGGTATTTGTATCAAATTTGTTTCTGTATGTGAAACCAGTAAATCCAGCCAGTTTAACATCAATTGCCATACTTAATAGACGAATCACCAGAACTTGCAGTCACAGGAAAAAAGGTTTCACTACATATTCAAACCCAAAAAAAACATTATGAAAAATGTGAGGCCTGATAACACAGGGCAGATAGGAGAAGAGGACGCTTTAGAGAAAGAAGGCCAGGGAGAAGCCAACCAACTTATTCAGCAGCTGGCGAAAGATATCAGCAATATAATATTCATGGATATGGATATTCCTGGATTGACGCCTAATGAAGCTGCCAACATACTGAAAGCCGCTTATCCGGAAATGAATATCATCTTGTGTTCTGTACAAGGCAAGAACTTTTCAATCGCTAATGTCCCTCCACAACAGGTGGCAACCAATACTCCTGCCTCCCTTACCAGTGTCTTTTCCCAGGTGTATGAAGCTGCTATGCAGTCCAATATGCTGGCCGTACAGAAGGTGCTTGCTTTCTTTAACCGTAAAACTGCCGGTATCCAGGAACATCGCTACGGGTTGTCTCCCCGTGAGCTACAGGTACTCGATTGTCTTGTGCATGGAGATACCTATAAAAAAATTGCTGAGCATTGCCATATCAGTGTGGGTACGGTACGTTCCCATATTATGAATATCTATCGTAAGCTGGACGTTAATTCCCGTTCCGGTGCTATTGTAAAAGCCATGCAGGAACGTCTGGTAGGTAGTTGAGCCCGTTCCAATCCTCTCTTAACTTTTAGTCCCCAGGTTTTGTTATATAAGCGGAACATGCTATTTTAGATAAGATCTATTGTCTTATACAGCTGCTTTATCACCACTCATTATTTAGATGTTGCATTAACCCGCAGTACCCTGAACATCTGTACAGCGGTTGTTTGTCCGTTTGCCCATACCATCTTTGTATTTATTCATCAGCGAACTAAACTATTGGAACAGTCAGCATTGAAAGATTCTTCACACCCAAGCAAAAAATCATCGTTATGAGAATTAATGTTACAAAAGCAGCAGGGGTATTGCTGTTGTTGTCACTGTCCGCGGTACTGACCGCCTCGGCGCAACAATCGTCTGCCCCCGCAGGAAGTGCTGCATCCGGCAGCATGTCCGAACAGGAGGGCCCTATTAAGGGGACCGTAAAGGATAAGAACGGCGTAGGCCTCATTGGCGTAACCATCCGTGTAAAAGGCACGTCTTCAGGCACTACTTCCGGTCCCGATGGCTCTTTCACCCTCAATCTTCCCGCAGGGAAAGACACGCTTGTATTTTCTTATCTCGGTTATATCTCACAGGAAGTGAAAGCAGGTCCTGCCCCCGTTAATGTGATACTGCAATCTTCCGAAAGTCAGCTGGAACAGGTTGTTGTGATCGGTTATGGCACCCAGCGTAAGAAGGACCTGACAGGGTCGATTTCTTCAGTGAAAGGGGAAGACCTGCTGACCCAACCCGTACAGACACCAACACAGGCTGCACAGGGCCGCATTGCCGGAGTACAGGTGATCTCTTCCGGACAGCCCAACTCTCAGCCCCAGATCAGGGTACGTGGTACGGGTTCCGTACTGGCAGGAGCCAATCCATTGTATGTCGTGGATGGGGTGCTCACTGATGACATCCGTAATATCGCAACAGCAGACATCCTTACCATGGATGTGCTGAAAGATGCTTCTGCTGCTATCTATGGTGTGCGCGCTGCCAATGGCGTGATCATTATCACTACTCGTAAAGGTAAATCCGGCGCACCACAGGTAAGATATGATGCGAACGCCGGCTTCAGAGAGGCTTCCAATCTGGTGAAAATGGCCAGCCGTGACCAGTATATTGCTTATCTGGCAGATGCTGCTCCCGGTAAAGACCCACTTAACAATCCATATGTTTACAACGGCACGACCAACTGGTACGACGATGTACTCAGAAAGGCATTCCAGATGAACCATAACGTGTCGGTATCCGGCGGTTCTGATAAAAGTACCTACTACCTGAGTGCCGGTTATATCGAAGAAGATGGTATTGTACAGACCAATAATTTTAAGCGTTTTACATTCAGGGCAAATAATGACGTCAGCATTACTGATCAGCTGCGCTTCTCCTCCATGATCTCTTATTCCCGCGCTACTTCCCGCGACGTGGAACTGGGGGATACCTATCGCAACGTGTACCGTGCCGCCCCTATTATCCGGTCTTCTGAAAACGGTAAATATGGTAACACTTCCGGATGGGCAAACGTGGGGAATCCATTGCTGGCTATCAACAAGCGCAATGACGGTCGCCAGGAAAGCCGTCTGCAGGGAAATGTAGCCCTGGAATATTCTCCGGTATCTTCCCTGAAGTTACGCTCCGGCTTTAATGCCGACCTGAAATTCGGGAACGACCGCATTTATGCCTATAAATTCCTGAATGATGGTGCGACCTTCCTGGTAGCCGGGGGTAATCAGCAGAACCAGAACAGCCGCCTGACCCGTGAGGAATATCGTTCACAGGGCTGGATCTGGGATAATACTATCACGTTTGATAAGACCTTTGATAAGCATTCCCTTACCTTACTGGCGGGTTCAGTAACAGAAGGTTTTTACAGTACTTCACTGAAAGGTGTACGTATCAATGTACCTGAAGCGGAAGACCTGTGGTATCTTGACCTGGGCGATCCCAATGTACAGTCAACCATTGCCAATGTAGGTGATAAATATGCCCGTCAGTCATTTGTAGGCCGCGTGAACTATGGATATGACGGTCGGTACTTACTGAGTGCTTCCATTCGTGCTGACGGTAGTTCAAAATTCAGTGAGCGCTGGGGGTATTTCCCTACAGTAGGCCTGGGATGGGTGCTCTCTGAAGAGAACTTCCTGAGAGGAAAAGGTGTCTTCGATTTCCTGAAATTGCGCGGTAGCTGGGGTAAACTAGGGAACGACAATATCCCTACCAATGCTTACATCGCTGTCACAAGTGTCGATGCACCTTATGTATTTGACGGCAATGTGAATCTCGGAGGGGCACTCAAAGAGATCAAGGACCCTTTCCTGAAGTGGGAGTCTACTACTCAGTATGACATCGGATTTGAATTTGCACTCCTGAACAACAGGTTGAGTGGTGAGGTGGATTATTACAGTAAGAAAACCTCCGATGCCCTGGTAATAGTGAATACGCCGGCCATCCTGGGTGATCAGGATAATTCCTATATCACAAATGCGGCATCTTTCAAAAACCAGGGCTGGGAAATATCCCTTAACTGGAAAGATAATATCACTGACGACCTGACTTACACCGTAGGAGGTAATATTACTTTTAACACCAATGAACTGACGGGGCTGAATGGCGGACAGGCATTACTTGGTGGTAATGTTGGTCAGCAGAGTTTCGTAACCCGCACAGACAATGGACATGCGGTGGGTAGCTTCTATGTACGAAATGCGCTGGGTGTGTTCCAGAACCAGGAGGAAATAGATAACTATCGGGATGGAACTGGTAAAGTGATACAGCCAGGAGCGGCTCCGGGCGATCTGAAGTACCAGGACGTAGATGGCGACGGAGATATTGATGATAATGACAAGATCTATGCAGGCTCCTTCCAGCCCAAATGTTTCTTTGGATTTAACCTTGGATTGAACTATAAAGGCTTTGATTTCAGCGCCAATTTCTATGGTAATGCGGGTAATAAGATCTACAATGGTAAGAAGGCTTTCCGTTTTGACCCCGCGGATAACATTGAGGCTGATTATGCAGCTAACCGCTGGACAAGTACGCGTCCTTCCACTACCGATCCCCGGTTGATCACTGCAGGTACACCTGCTTCTACCTATTTCATAGAGTCCGGAACTTATCTGCGTCTCAATAACCTGATGCTGGGATATACATTTTCCTCCAAAACCATGAAACTGATAGGCATCAACAGCTTCCGCATCTATGCTACATCACAGAACCTGTTTACACTGAAGAAGTTCAGTGGCTTCAGTCCTGAGCTGCCAGGCGGTACGATCGATGACGCCAATGCCACCAACAATAAGAGTGGTATCCTGGATGCGGGTATTGAGCTGAATGCATATCCTACTACCCGTACGTTTGCACTGGGTGTTAATGTCTCATTTTAAAACGGAACAGCCATGAATCTTATACTGAAACATAAAAAATTATTGTGCTGCCTGGTCGTAGCATTATTTACAGGCATCACATCGTGTAATAACTACCTGGATGTAAAGCCTCAGGGGCAGATAGACCAGGAGGCGGCTGCATTGGATCCGGCTACTGCACAGAAGCTGGTGATAGGTGTATATAATACCATGTGGGAAGGAAATATGCATGGGTTTTCATACGTGCAGATGACCAATATTGCATCTGATGATGCGGATAAAGGAAGTAACACCGGTGATGATATGCCGAATTCCGGTGCTATAGACAACCTGACAATGGGCCCATCAGTCAATACATTAAACAGCATCTGGAGTACTTTCTATCTGGGAGTGGCACGTGCTAATCAGGCATTGTCCTCCCTTGAAGGCAGCACGCTCGATGAAACACTGAAAAACCAGCTGATAGGAGAGGTACGTTTCCTGCGCGCTTACTTCTATTTCGACCTGGTACGCTTTTTTGGTGGTGTGCCAAAGATAGACCGGGTCATTACGCCGCAGGAAGCTAACAGCGCAACCTTTCAGACAAAGGCGAGTAAGGAAGAGATCTACACACTTATCATCGGAGATCTGGAATATGCACTGGCCAATGTCGCTGCAAAGGGGCAAACCAATTCCGCGGCAGGAAGAGCCAGCAAAGCTGCCGCCGCAGGTATGCTGGCGAAGGTAATGCTCTATCGTCAGAACTGGCAGCGGGCATTTAGTCTCAGTGATTCTATTGTCACACAGAAACTGGGCGCTTATGGGTTGCTGGATAACTATTTTGATATCTGGCGCGAAAAAGGGGCTAATAGTAGTGAGTCCCTTTTCGAGGTGCAAACAGGAGAGAATTCAGCATGTGAAGCGGCGATTGCCAACTATGCAGAATGCCAGGCACCCCGTGCAGGAGGTAAATTCGGATGGGCTGATCTGGGCTGGGGCTTTGGAACGCCTTCCCAGAGTTTGCAGAATGAATACGAAGATGGCGATCTGAGAAAAGCCGCTACCATCATCACGATCAATCCTACTGGTACTTTCCTGTGGGATGGATTCAGGATACCCGGCAGGGACAGTGTTGAAAATGATCGCTATAACTATAAATCCTACCATAGCCAGATCGCGGAAACCAATTGCGGTAACAGGGGACGGTTACCCAAGAACCTACGCATATTGCGTTACGCAGAGATCCTGCTGATACATGCAGAGGCTGCGTTGGCATTAGGTAATGGTGGTGTGGCCGCCGGAGATATTACAGCGCTGCATCCAAGAGCTGGTTTAGGGCCGGTGGGAACTGTTACCAGGGAGTATATCTGGCATGAGAGAAGAGTGGAACTGGCGATGGAACATGACCGCTTCTTTGATATTGTCCGCCAGGATGAATTATCACCAGGAAGAGCTGCTGCACTCTTCACTGCGCATGGTAAAACATTTGCTGACAGGAATAAGGTATTCCCTATTCCACAACGCCAGATAGATCTGAGCAACAACGCGCTTAAACAGAATGATGGCTATAACTGATCATTCAGATGATCGGATGAAGAGAGCGGGTGCGTCACATGATTTGACGCACCCGCTCTCTTTTAGAGGAACAATAGCATACCGGATCACTCCCAGAAGCCAGCAGGTTTGATGTGCGTCGCGCCCAGTTGTTTCAGGAGCTTACGTGTCTGTACGACCAGCCTTACCTGACCGGCAACGTAGAACGTCGTATCATTCATAGGAAGATCACGTTGTGTCAGCCATTCGATCATCCCACTGGTGTAGTTCAGGATAGTTGTAACAGGCATTTCCAGTAGCTGGGCTGGTAATGGCTGATGATGAGAAACGAGTGTATGAAATTGTTGTGCAGGTGCTTTCCTGAGATAGAGCGATATGAAATGTCCGATGGCGCTCGCATCTCCGATGCATACAAGATGAGTAGCTGCTGTGGGTTGATGGAACCCGCCACCAGGGCCGGCATATACGGCGGAGCTGCCAGATTGTAGTTGCCTGGCCCAATTGCTTCCCGGGCCATCATGACCAACATCGATCAGGAGTGTGGCTTCCTGCGTAGCAGCATTCCATGAAGCGAGCGTGTAATCTCGTAACTGGGATCTTTCTGTTTCGAACTTCAGGTGCTGACAACTGCGCCATTTAATTGCGTCAGGCAGTTGCAGCCGAACCATCAGCAAATGATCTGTAATATATGTTGTCGCAACAACACGTGCGGTTTTTCCCAGCCGGGCCATGAAGAAGGCCTTGGCTTTATCTTTCAGGTATGACATATAACAAAAGTAGTGGTATGTGTAGCGGTGATATTTATACTATTCCGGGTCGGATAGATACTTTTCCCGGGCTTTTTCTCTGAAGGCGGCAGGTGTACTACCTGTGTGCTGTTTGAAGAAGCGGTTGAAGTATGACAGCTCATTGAATTGCAGGTGCCATGCGATCTCTTTGATACTTTCTTTTGCGTGTAGCAGCAGGCGCTTGGCTTCCAGCACTCTTCTTTCGTTGATATGTGCGGAGACCGTTTGCCCTGTATGCTGTTTGATCACGTCATTGAGATGGTCAACTGTTATATGCATAGCTGCAGCATATTGGGCTGGCTTCGTCCATTCAAGAAAGTGTGTGGCCAGCAGTTCGCGGTAACGTATTAACAGGGGAGCACCTGAATGGATATGTGCAGCTGCATGCCGGTAAAACAATGTCAGCAGGAGAGACAGATAGTGCTGAAGCATGGCAACATATTTTGCGGGTCGCTCCTGATATTCCTGTGCCATCTGGTTCATGATGACATGGACCTGCATCAGATCCCTTTCAGATAGCTTTACAGGCCCCAAAGGGTGGGCGGGCAGTATTACCTGCTGGTCTAACATAAAGTCGGCCGAAAAAGCCACAATAAACGCGTTTCTGGTATTGTTACTAACCGGCTGGTGCACCTGCCCGGGAACGATCAGTAGCATTTCTCCTGCCTGGATGGTGACCTGTTGGAAATCCAGCATATGCGTACTGTCTCCTTCGAGACAAACCCCCAGCATAAAATAGCCATGCCGGTGTGCGGCCATAAGGTGTTTATGCCGGGAAGCATCGGTGGTCACTATTTCCAGGTGAAAGGGAATGCCTTCAGCAGACAGATCTTCCAGTCTATAGGATGCAATAAAAGGAGCGGTTCCGGGCATAGTCAGTGATTCGTTACATAAATGTAGACGGTGAAGGCCCGAATAAATTGTATTGGGATTAACAAAAAAATAAAACCCAACCGCTTGTTTATTAAGTATTTTATGAATAAATTTATAAGCCTATGTAAAAAAACATAACCTATGAAATGGATTGAAGAACTTAATGTTATTTACCAAAAGCTTGGTGCGATTGGTTTTGAAGAAGTGAAAAAAGAGATCCTGAGAGCCCAAATGAGCGGTCATGGCGGAGAAACCTATTACCTGGTCCTGCAACAGCTTATTATGATCAAGAAAGACAAAGTACAGATCTACGAACTTATTAAAGGAGAAGTAGAAAGCATTATCCACTTTAGCAAGCATATGATCCACCTGAACTAATAGTTCAGCTCTTCCTTCAATCGGGCTGCTTTCCAGTATATCGGCGCATCTTCCGGTATCTTAAGCACCCATTCCAGGCATTGTTGTTTATCATTTTCACGAATATAGCTCAATGCCATATAGAAGGCAGCGTCATAGCGGTAAATGGAATTACTGTTGTACACTTTTTTGAGGTCATTACGTGCCTCCGTCATTTTTCCCTCGTCTACAAGGCTGACTCCCCTGTAGTAACGGGCAGTTGTATGTGAAGAGTCCCTAACTATTATCTGATCAAGCAGACCGATCGCTTTATTGAAATGACCATGATTAAATGCTACTGCTGCCTGATGCATTATTAAAGCAGTATCCTGTTCTGAAGACACATGATTGGCATGCACCATCTCCGTCCCTGAAAACTGGCGGTAGATATCCTTATGCCATGGACTGATGAATAAGAGAGCCGCCAGACCGGCGCCAATGATAGCTGTAATGATCACATAGACGCTCACCCGGCTGTTGGGGCCATCCTTTGTATGAAACCATCGTTCGCGTTGGTCAGCGATCATTTCTTCCAGTTCACCTCTGGTATGGTCCGTGCTGTGACGGGGATGTGGAGATGCGAGTGCTGCTTCAATGTATCTTATATGCTGTTCATCCAGACCCGGAGCGGGGGCCTGGGGATGAAATGACATGCCCTTATTCGGAGCTTTCTGCATGAGGTCCTGCTTCCATTTGAGCTGGCATGCATACAGGAAAAAGGGCTCGAAACGATTTGTAAGCGTTAATTTATGAAGATGGGCGTAGTCATAGAGCGCCATTAACACATCTTCAAATACGGTGGCTGCTTCCTTGATGTTGCCTCCCCAACCTGTTACCATGTGTTTCACTTTACGGGCAAACCGTTTGTAAATAGCGTCAACAATTGCAGGGGAGCTGTCTAGCAAACCATCGATATATTCATCGTCATTATTTATAATCCGGCTGGAAACCATAAGTTGCTATGTCTGCTACTTGATATTAAAAGTATTAAATCACTGGTCAATAGACAAAAATATTAATACAATGGTTGTGCCGGAATCCGCAGTGGGACATATAAAACGGGAAATTTATATGCGAGGAAATATTGTATTGGGAGTTTTTAGATGTGTAATTAATTTTTGCACATGAGAAAATGCTGGGTGAGTGGGGCAAACGGGCAGGGCTTTATTTTTTACTGACGACCATGATGATCTGAATATAAGCAACAATGCCCATTCCTGAAATTTCCAAAATCAGGAATGGGCATGTCATTAAATGGAAAATTGTCAGCATTCGGGATGTAAACTGAAGACCAGTTTACGTAAGATCTGACTTAATGCGTCAGCATTATCCTCGCCGACAATATGTGTATACTCTTCCTGTATCTCCTGAAAGCTTTCGGCTGCACAGATGATTAGCTTTTTGCCCTCATCCGTCAGTGATATGATCGCTGCCCGTGCATCATTCGCATGTTTGCTGGTGTGAATAAAGCCGCCTGCTTCCAGGTTCTTCACTACTTTACTCATGGCCTGTTTGGTAATACGGGCCTTTCTTGCCAGTTCATTATTGATGATGCCCTGCGGATCTATATTCACTATCAGCACCAGGTCACCAAGTTTGAAGTTGTTATAACCTTTCTGCTGCAGCTTTTGCATAATTCTACAGTCCATATCTTTTTTCAACAAGCCTAACATTCTGATAAGGCTCTGTTGCCGTTGCGCCAGATGCTGCTGTAACTGCTCATCCAGTGACCCGTTCATATGAATACGTGTTTTTGGAGCTAATTAATAAATTGATCAGCGTTCCTGAATCCAGCTGCTTACTTTTTCGTTTCTAATCCCAACCTTATAAAGCTGCCAGTAGGCTGCAGGTGTGGACTTTCATTTGTTGAAAAGTGAGCGTGCTATACCCAGTTCAAGTCCCCGGAGCTCAGCCAGTCCGCGTAAACGGCCGATGGCACTGTAGCCCGGATTCGTTACTTTGCTGAGATCATCCAGCATCTGATGACCATGGTCAGGACGCATCGGTATAGATATGTTCCGCTTATGCATCACTGACAGTATTGATTTGACTACGGCATACATGTCTACATCTCCTTCCAGGTGATTGGCTTCATAAAAGTTACCAATACTGTCGCGCTGTGTACTTCTGAGGTGTATGAAGTGAATGTGTTCTCCTAAACGTTCTACCATACCAGGAAGATCGTTATCAGGACGTACACCATAGGAACCTGTACAGAAGCAAAGACCATTGGAAGCATAAGGAGCTGCAGCCAGTAATTCTCTGGCATCCTGTTCCGTACTTACTATCCTTGGCAGTCCCAGGATGGGGAATGGAGGATCATCAGGGTGTATCGCCAGTTTCACACCTGCTTCTTCAGCTACTGGTGCAATCTGTTGCAGAAAATAGAAGAGGTGCAGTTTCAGCTGTGTCTCATCAATGCCTTTATATTTATCGAGGGCAGCCTGGAATTTTTCCAGTGTAAAGCTTTCCTCTGATCCTGGCAACCCGGCAATAATATTCTTCTGCAGCAGTGCTTTCTCTGCATCAGTCATACTGTCGAAACGTTCTTTTGCCATGGATATATCTGCAGGATCGTAGTCGTTCTCTGCACCAGGACGCTGTAACATGAAAAGATCGAAAGCAAGGAATGCCGCTTTTTCAAAACGCAGTGCTTTGGAACCATCTTCAACAGTAAATGCCAGGTCTGTTCTTGTCCAGTCGAGTACAGGCATAAAGTTGTATGTCACTATACGGATACCGCACTGCCCCAGGTTACGAAGGCTCTGCTGATAATGCTGAATATACTCTATAAACCGTCCGCTTTGCGTTTTGATATCTTCGTGAACGGGTACACTCTCCACTACAGACCAGGTAAGGCCTGCGGCTTCAATCATATCCTTCCTCTTTTGTATCTCCTCAACTGTCCATATCTCTCCGTTGGGAACATGGTGTAAAGCCGTTACGATGCCGGTTGCTCCCGCTTGTTTGATATCAGCCAGGCTTACCGGATCATTCGGTCCGAACCAGCGCCATGTCTGTTCCATTCTTAGCATACGCATATAAAGGTTTAAGCCCCAAAAATAGGACTTCCGGAAAATAATTAATGATTTAGTAATAATGATTTCGCTCTTACTACAGGGGTCGTATTATGTTCTTACTCCTTTTTTCATACCAAAAATAGCGTGTACTCCAATGGTTTATGATCATCGCGACCCTGTAGAATTTGTGCAAACCTAAGAAAATCTAATGGGAACAACCAACGCTTCAGCAAATGATTGCCAGCATGATGTCCATTACATTTGTCTGTGTAGGACCTGTTTTGACCAAACCCCCGCCTTTTTCAAAGAAATGATATGCGTCATTACGTTGCAGGAAATCAGTTGCATCCAGTCCCATTGCCGCTTTAGCCGCCATTAGCTCTTTATCTGCGAAAGCGCCTGCTGCATCTGTTGGTCCATCTGTACCGTCAGTACCAGCACTCAATATGGTGATGCCGGGAACATCTTTCAGTAGCATGCCCGCTGCCAGTGCCAGGTGCTGATTTCTGCCACCCAGACCATCACCGTTAACAATGACCGTACTCTCTCCTCCCATTAGCAGGCATTGTGGCTGCCCGTCCTGTTTCTGACTGGCTGCATGCACCAGCTGGGCTGCAAGGCCCTCCGCAGTACCTGTTGCGGTAGAAGTGAGTATTTGCGTATTATATCCCAACGAAATTGCCTTCCGCTGAGCGGCTTCCAGCGCAATATGATTGCTACCTGTTAACAAGTTATGCACATGGGCTAACCCCGCATGCCCGGGTTTGGGTGTCTCTGCAATTTTACCGGCGCATCCCTGCTGTAAATAGTTATAAATGGCTGCTGGAAGCAGTGGCACGAGATTATATTTACGAAGAATGGCCATAGCATCTCCAAATGTGGACGGATCTGCCACCGTAGGTCCCGAACCTATGATAGAAAGGTCATCACCTACTACATCACTCAGTATCAGACTGCACCAGGCATTTGTATTCGCCAGCAATGCCAGCTGCCCGCCTTTTACGGCAGAGAGATGCTTGCGCACAATATTCATTTCGTAAATATCGGCGCCGCTTTTCAGTAACAATGAAAAGACCTGTTGTACCTGCATAAGATCTGCTCCTGGTGGATAATCAGCCAGCAGGGCAGAGGCTCCTCCCGACAGCAGGAATAATACAATGTCTCCTGGTTTTACAGCCCCTAACATCAGGATCATCTTTGCTGTGGCACTGACGCTATTTTCATCTGGTATCGGATGCCCGGCTTCTGCCAGCTGAATAGCTGTTAACGGCAATGCATGTGCATACTTGGTAATAACAATGCCTTTTTTGGGTATATCTGTAAGTATGTTTTCCAATGCCTGGGCCATAGCAGCAGCCGCTTTTCCAGCTCCAAATATCCACACCGTATTGTCAGGATGCAGGGGGAATGACTGGTTGCCCACTGTCAGTACATCCTGCTGTACCTGTACATATTGCTGCATCAGGCAGGCGGGTTGTACCGCAGCTACGGCAGCATTGAATATGGTAATGGCATCGTCGCTTCTTATCATCTCCCAAGATAAAAAAATAAGGATGCCGGTCAGCATCCTTATTTCATTCGTTTATAAATTTCCCTTATCAGCGGGCATTACGTTTCTGTTGTTTCTTATCCATTTTGGCTTCCATCTGCTCTTTCTTCTTCAGCTCCCAGTCGTTCCATTTTTTATACTGGTCAGGTGTGAGGACTGATTTAAAACGCTGGCTCCTTTCTTCATTCAATGCCTTTATCTGTTGCATTTTGTCTTTTTTGGAAAGGGCCGTATTGTGTTTGAGGGATTCCATCCGTTGCGTGATGTCAGTATTGATGGCATGAATGTCCTTATCCTGTTGCTTGGACAGGTTCAGCCGCCGGTCAAGTTTGTCACTCATTTTATCTGCCCGCTGTTCCGGTGTAAAACGTACTTTCTTCACAGTTGCAGTATCTTTTTGTTGCGCTATACTGCCACTACTGAAAGCGAGTAAGCTGCCTAACAAAAGCCCACTGATACGGATCATGTAACTTTTCATAAAAAACGGGTTGTTGTCCTGGTTAAATATAGGTAATTAACGCAATATTACTACCAGTCATCAAAAATCTGCATAAAGATGCAAATAGCACATTAATCATTTGTTACTTTTAGGGGTCGGCTGAAATTGTCTTACAGGTAAGACTATGCTGACTGTCAGATATCTATGAACCCAAAATCTAAATTGTCAAACACAAGCCAATGAGTATTTTTTTTCCGCCGCGTAAGCGGCTCGCCCGCCTTTGTCTCTTGCTGGGCGGCCTCTTTGCAGGTTCGTATGCATCAGCACAGGAGACTTTTCCTGTGAATGGCATTGCTGACCCCAGAGAAGGATGTTACGCTTTTGTCAAAGCGACTATCGTAAAGAGTGCCGGCAATGTGCTGACCAATGCCAGCCTCGTCATCCGTAATGGGCGCATCGTTAGTGTCGGTAATGGTCCTGTGCCGAAAGATGCAGTGGTGATTGATTGCGAGGGGAAATATATCTACCCTTCCTTCGTAGATATTTACAGTGATTATGGTTCCCAGTCAGTAAAAAAAGCTGCGGGTGGTTACAGGGGAGATCCACAGTTCCTCTCCAACACCAAGGGCCCTTATGGCTGGAATCAGGCGATCAAAAGTGAGGTGAACGCGGCAGATGCATTTCAGGTAGATGGCACTACTGCTGAGTCGCTGAGAAATGCAGGTTTTGGTACAGTCTTGTCTCATCAGCAGGACGGTATCGCACGTGGTACAGGGGCACTGGTGACCCTGGCAGATGATCGTGAAAATAAAGTGCTGATCAGAGAGAAAGCTGGTGCTTATTATTCATTTGATAAAGGCAGTTCCACCCAGAACTATCCCAGCTCGCTGATGGGAAGCATAGCCCTGTTACGCCAGACTTTCCTGGATGCCCAATGGTACCAGTCACGTCCTGCGAAAGAAGGTGCCAATCTCACCCTGCAGGCCTGGAATGATAACCGTACCCTGCCTCAGATATTCGAAGTACAGGATAAATGGGATGCGCTCCGCGCTGATAAGATAGGGGATGAATTTGGCGTACAGTATATTATAAAAGCCAGCGGTAACGAATATCAGCGTATCGCTGAAATGGCCGCTACAAAAGCTTCTTTTATCCTGCCGCTGAACTTCCCTCAGCCTATTGATGTGGAAGACCCGAATGACGCCCGTTTCGTTGCACTCAGTGATATGAAACACTGGGAACTTGCGCCTACGGAAGCAGCTGCCTTTGATAAAGCGAATATTCCTTTCTGTCTGACTGCTTCAGGTCTGAAGGACCTGAAACAGTTCCTGGCTGCTGTCAGAAAATCAATTGAGTACGGCCTCAGTGAACAAAAAGCATTGGATGCACTGACTCTCGCTCCAGCCCGCATCATAAAAGCAGACGACCTGGTTGGTTCCCTGGATGCTGGTAAGCTGGCCAACTTCCTGGTAACATCCGGTAATATCTTCAATGAAAACACTATCCTGTTCCAGAACTGGGTACAGGGTAAAAGATACAATATCAAGGATGATGGCTGGAAAGATATCCGGGGTACCTATACCCTGACTGTTACTCCAGGCAATACGAAATATACCCTCTTGCTGAAAGGCACCGCGGCTGCTCCTGCATTGTCTCTCGTTCAGCAGGATACCATAGCAGGTTCTGTTACAGTGAATGATAAACTCGTGAAGATCGCTTTCCCACTGAAGAAAGGCGGTGCACAGTTACGGCTGAGCGGTGTGGCTGGTATAGGAGAATGGTCTGGTACCGGAGTGGATACTGCTGGCAGATGGGTAAAATGGAATGCGGTATTTAACGCGGCTTATGCCAAGCAGGATACTGCAAAACCTAAAGCCGCTCCACAACTGGGAAATCTCTATTATCCATTCAACGGTTATGGATGGGAAACGGTTCCTAAGCAACACGACATCCTGATTAAAAATGCGACTGTCTGGACGGGTGAAAAAGAAGGTAAACTGGAAAATACTGATGTATTGATCCGCAATGGAAAGATCGCACAGATCGGAAAGAACCTTGCTGCTGGTAATGCCCGCGTGATTGATGGTACAGGTAAACATCTGACAGCTGGGATCATAGATGAGCACTCACATATTGCGATCTCTAAAGGCGTAAATGAGGGTACGCAGTCTGTCACATCTGAAGTACGCATCGCTGATGTGGTAAACCCTGATGACGTGAATATATATAGACAGCTGAGCGGTGGGGTGACGGCTTCTCACCTGTTACATGGTTCCGCAAATACTATCGGCGGACAAAGCCAGCTGATCAAGCTTCGCTGGGGGGCTGATGCGGAAGAACTCAAATTTGCGGGTGTAGATCCATTTATCAAATTCGCATTAGGTGAGAACGTTAAACAGTCCAACTGGGGTGAACGTCAGCGTGAGCGCTTCCCGCAAACCCGTATGGGCGTTGAACAGGTACTGACGGATGCATTCACCCGTGCGCGTGATTATGAAAAAGCAGGCCCTAGCAAACGTCGTGATCTGGAGCTGGATGCACTGGTGGAGATCCTGAACAGCAAGCGTTTCATCACCTGTCACTCTTATGTACAAAGCGAAATTAACATGCTGATGCATGTAGCAGATACTTTCCATTTCAGGATCAATACTTTTACCCATATCCTTGAGGGATATAAGGTGGCTGATAAGATGAAGCAACATGGTGCCGGTGCTGGTACATTCGCTGACTGGTGGGCATACAAGATGGAAGTACAGGATGCTATTCCTTACAATGCTACTATCATGCAACGTGTCGGGGTGAATGTCGCTATCAATTCAGATGATGCAGAGATGGCCCGCAGACTCAACCAGGAAGCAGCTAAGAGTATCAAGTATGGAGATATGACAGAAGAGGAGGCCATTAAACTGGTAACCATCAATCCGGCGAAACTGCTGCATGTAGCCGACCGCACAGGTAGCATTAAAGCAGGAAAAGATGCTGATCTGGTGCTCTGGAATGATAATCCGCTCAGTATATACGCAAAGGCAGAAAAAACCCTGGTAGATGGCATCGTATACTTCGACAGGGAAAAGGACCTGGAGCTGCGTCAGCGTATCAGCGCAGAACGCAATCGTCTGGTAATCAAAATGCTGAATGAAAAGAAAAAAGGTACACCTACCCAGAAAGCAGCCGCTTCGAGGGAAGAAATGTACCATTGTGAAGATCTGCAGGCTGGTCATCAGCAACGTCTGACAGATGGAAATAATGAATTGTAACCGCTGCTTGCATCAATCAAACAACATGAAACGTAGTTTATTAACTTATATCACCGCACTTTCCTGCTCTGCTGTTATGGCACAGGAAACCATCTATCCGGCGCCATCGCAGGCAAAGCCGGTCTACCTGACCAACGCCACGATACATGTGGGTAACGGACAGGTGATAGAGAAAGGTTCATTGTCTTTTGTCAATGGTAAGATCACTGCTGTGGGGAGTGATCTGCCGACACCAGCGACCGATGTAAAAGTGATCGATCTTCAGGGAAAACATGTTTATCCTGGTATTATCGCTCCGCTGACAACGGTAGGTCTTACCGAAGTAGAAGCTGTACGTTCTACCAATGATTTCAGTGAAGTAGGAGAGATCAATCCTTCTGTACGTTCACTGGTGGCTTATAATACGGATTCCAAAGTGATCAACACCCTGCGTTCCAATGGCATACTGCTGGTACAGGTAACGCCAGAGGGTGGGATGATTCCGGGTTCCTCTTCTGTTGTGCAGCTGGATGCCTGGAACTGGGAAGATGCGGTTGTCAAGGCTGATGGTGCTATCCATTTTTATATGCCAAGCTTACTGCCTCCTCCTGCGGCGGCAGGCCGTTTCTCCATTACTAAAGACAGGGCAGAAGAATTTGCAGAGAAGACGGGTAAGGTACGTGCCTTCCTGAACGAGGCAAAGGCCTATCTGGCAGAAGACAAACACGCTGCTGTCAACCTGAAGTTTGAAGCAGTACGCAAACTGTTCAGCAGGCAGCAAAAGTTGTTCATACATTGTAACCTGGTAAAAGAGATGCTGGTAGCTGTCGATTTTGCCAAGGAATATAATATTGACGTGGTAATTGCTGGTGGAGCTGATTCCTGGATGATCACAGATGTGCTGAAACAGCATAATATCGCAGTCGTACTGGCGCAGCCTCATAGTCTGCCGGTTATGCAGGATGACGATGTTGACCAACCTTACAAGACGGCTGCACAACTGCAACAGGCCGGGGTACTTTTCTGTCTGAGTAATGAAGGTTTCTGGCAACAGCGTAATCTGCCTTTTGAAGCAGGTACCGCAAGCACTTATGGTCTTTCAAAAGAAGAAGCACTGGCAGCGGTGACGTTGAATACTGCTAAGATATTAGGTATCGACAAGGTTACCGGTTCCCTGGAAGCTGGTAAGGATGCCAATATCACGATCAGTACAGGTGATCTGCTGGATATGCGCAGTAGTGTGGTTACCCAGGCGTTTATTCAGGGACGGGAAGTTAATCTCGATAATAAACACAAACAGTTATATGAGCGTTATAAATATAAGTACGGACTGAAATAGCCTAAACTTATATCTGGCAAGGGGCCCGGTGTTGTACTTACAATACCGGGCCCCTGTCGTTTTTATCATGGCATGAATTTTTATTGTTTCATACAAACACATTAAATAGATGGCAACAATCCTCAAACGAGAAGAGGCTATTAAAAAGGTATCTGACCTTATCAACGATGTGCGGGTATGTATGCTGACAACCATAGATGAGCACGGACATGTGATATCCAGGCCCATGGCGACAGTAGATGTGGATAAAGACGGAAATGTATGGTTTTTTTCAAATGAATATTCCGGAAAAGTGACACAGATATCGGAGAATAATGAGCTAAATCTTATCTATTCTCACCCCGGACAAAATACCTATCTGAACATCTTTGGGATCGGTTCCATCATCATTGACCGTGAAAAAATGAAACAGTTGTGGACTCCCACTGTGAATGCCTGGTTTCCCGATGGTATTGATGACCCCAAACTTTGCTTACTGAAAGTAGATACAAAACAGGCGTGGTTCTGGGATAATTCATCCAGTAAAATGGTTATCTTTTTTAATATGCTGACCTCTATTATCAGGGGAACGCGTTTTAAAGAAGGGGAGCAAGGTACGTTGGATATTGAGTGATCATCGCATAAAATAAAAGAGGGCTGATACATGTATGTATATCAGCCCTCTTTCTATTAAGGAAAGTTACTTCACTGTTACCAGGTAATAGTTGTTTTTTCCCCTCTGCACAAGGATATATTTATCATTCAGCAGCAGGCTTTTATCGATCAGTTTGTCGATGGCACTTACTTTTACCTTGTTGATGCTGATACCGTTATTCTGGATCATTTTACGTGCTTCTCCTTTACTAGGCAGGATGCTGGTCTCTGCCAGGAAGGACAGGATATCTTTTCCTGCTTCCAGGTCGGCAGCAGTTACTTCTACCTGAGGTACTCCATCCATGATCTCCAGCAGCTGTGATTCGGTCAGAGACTGTAATACATCAGCGGTATCATTACGGAAAAGTAGGTCAGATGCCTTCAGGGCAAAATCCAGTTCCTTATCACCATGTACGAAACGGGTCAGTTCCTCTGCCAGCCTTTTCTGCAGCTGACGTTTGCCAGGATCCTGGTCATGGGCAGCGATCAGTTCATTGATCTCCTCCTGTCCCAGGAATGTGAATATCTTAATATAGTTCTTCGCGTCTTCGTCGGTAGTTTTTACCCAGAACTGATAAAACAGGTATGGAGACGTTTTTTGTGGATCCAGCCATACGTTGCCTCTTTCAGATTTACCGAATTTACTGCCATCTGCTTTTTTCAGCAGCGGACAGGTAAAGGCAAATGCCTCACCATTAGCTTTACGGCGAATGAGTTCTGTACCGGTAACAATGTTACCCCACTGGTCAGAACCACCCATCTGCAGTTTACAGTTTTTAGCAGTGTACAGATGGTAGAAGTCATAACCCTGGATCAGCTGGTAAGTGAATTCAGTGAAAGACATACCGCTGTCTCCTTCCAGTCTTCTTTTCACAGAATCCTTGGACATCATATAGTTAACGGTAATATGTTTACCGGTATCACGGATGAAATCCAGGAAGGATATATGCTGGAACCAGTCAAAGTTATTCACCATTTCGGCTGCATTAGGCTTCGCCGGATCGAAGTCGAGGAATTTCTCCAGCTGTGTCTTGATTCCCTGCTGGTTATGTGCCAGAGTGTCCAGATCCAGCATTTTGCGTTCTTCCGCCTTGAATGAAGGATCGCCAACCATACCAGTAGCACCACCCACCAGCGCTAATGGCTTGTGGCCAGCCCGCTGTAAATGTACCAGCAGCAGGATAGGCACCAGGCTGCCTATATGAAGGGAGTCCGCCGTAGGATCAAACCCTACGTATGCAGATGTCATTTCTTTCAGTAGTTGCTCTTCTGTGCCCGGCATTATATCCTGCACCATACCTCTCCAACGTAATTCCTCTATCAGGTTCATGATTAATTGGGATAATTTTTGCAAACGTAAGAAAAGAATTTTAAACGATATGGGGATAGATGGGCATTGTACCGGAAATTCGTACATTCAACTGTGGACAAAACCACCTATTTCCCGTAAAGAATACCATATGAAAAAGAGCTTGTTTTTGATTGCTTCACTGCTGAGTGCCGTGAATGCATTATTTGCCCAGGATTGTAGCAGCTACTACTATTTTAAGAAGAATGTTGAAGTAGAAATGAGCGTGCTGGACCAAAAAGGACAGCCAATCGCTAAGAATATACACAAAGTCCTGTCTATCAGTAAAGAAGGAGGGGTTACCGTGTCAGAATTTACTATGATCACCAAAGATGGTCAGGGAAACCAGGTATCTTCAAGTAAAGGTGTCTACAAATGTACAGGAACGGAGATCCTGATGGATATGAAAAAATTCCTGCCTGACTTCTCTCCGCTGAAGGATATGAAAATGGAGTCAAACGGTAGTGCACTGATCAGTTATCCGCTCAATATGAAGGAAGGACAAACGCTACCCGACGGTTCATTACAGATGTCCGGCAATGCCAATGGGATGGATATGAACCTCGAGTGTACTGTCACTGATCGTAAAGTAGCGGCCCGTGAAAAGGTGACAACTGGCGGAGGTAGCTGGGATTGTTTTAAAATTACCTGCAAAATGAATGTCATCGTAAAAATGATGGCAATGAACATTCCGGTAGAAATGACTATTACACAATGGTTTGCGCCCGGATTTGGGGTGGTAAAGGTGCGGACGGATAAAGAGGGTAGTGCTATTAGTATAATAGAAGTGACCCATGTAAAGAAATAAATACCTGCCATCATAAAAGGAAAGGGTGTCTGCCAGTGGCGGACACCCCTTCCTTTTATGATATAGTACGATTATAACTGCTGAATACACACTTTCAGGCTTTCACGCCAGTGAGGTATCTGCAGACCGAAAGTATCTTTGATCTTCTGTTTGTTTAAAACACTGTATGCCGGCCGCTGTGCAGGCGTCGGATATTTATCGGAAGTAATCGGCGCTACTGTGCAGGAGGCATTTGTCAATTCCCGGATGGCGACTGCAAAATCATACCAGCTGGTAACTCCTTCATTGCTATAATGATAAACACCGCCATAACTACCCGGTTCATTCCATACCTTGGTGAGCACGGTCAGCATTACATTCGCCAGGTCTACAGCATAAGTAGGTGTACCCGTCTGATCAAATACGACGTTCAGGCTGTCTTTTTCCTGCATCAGCTCACGCATACGCTTCACGAAATTGACACCGAATTCAGAGTAAAGCCAGGATGTACGCAATACGATCGTCGCCGGGTTGCTACCAATAGCAGCGGCCTCACCACGTAGTTTCGAACTGCCATAAATGCTGTTAGGATTGGCATCATCTGTCTCGGAATAAGGCACATTCTGCCTGCCGTTGAATACATAATCAGTAGAAACATGCAGCAGTTGTGCATTATATTCAGCGCATACATTGGCCAGATTCAGTACCGCTTCAAAATTCAGTTTGAAAGCAGTGTCTTCATCTCCTTCTGCCTTATCCACAGCCGTATAAGCTGCGCAGTTAATACAGGCGTGTATTTCCTGCTGAGCAAAAAAACTGCGGACAGCTTCTTCGCTGGTGATGTCCAGCTCATTGAAGTCAGTATGTACAAAGGAAAACTCCGGATAATCCGCAGCCACTTTTTTTATTGCTTGTCCCAGCTGCCCATTAGCACCGGTTACCAGAATATTTTTCATTACTTATTAGGATTGTAGACAAAGTTATGCGTACAGTTTTCAAGCGTAGGCAGTACCACATCTTTTTCAGATACGATGGCATCTGCCAGGTTGATACCCCAGTCAATGTTCAGCGCAGGATCATTGTAAATAATGCCGCCTTCACTGGCTTTATGATAGAAGTTATCGACCTTGTACATGACTTCCGCTGTCTCGCTTAACACCGAGTAGCCATGCGCAAAACCTTTAGGTACCAATAGCTGTAGCTTGTTTTCTGCAGTGAGTTCTATCGTGAATACTTTGCCGTAGGTAGGAGAGCCCTTGCGGATATCGACTGCAACATCGATGATCTTCCCTTCCAGTACCCTGATCAGTTTTGTCTGCGCATATGGTTCCTGCTGGTAGTGTAAACCTCTCAGTACGCCATAGGTAGATCTTGCCTGATTGTCCTGTACGAACGGCAAATTCAGTCCCTGTTGTTTAAAAACCTGTTCGCTGTAGCTCTCGAAGAAATAACCACGGCTATCATTGAATACCCGTGGTTCGTATATTAATAAATCAGGTATCCCTGTTTCAGTGAAAGGCATATAGTTGGTTATCTCTTTTGATACTGTTCGCTGTAATAATCCTGGTAGGAACCACTGGTAACGTGGTCAAGCCATTCCTCGTTGGTGAGGTACCATTCCACTGTTTTTTCAAGCCCTTCCTCAAACTGAAGGGATGGTGCCCACCCCAGTTCCTTATTGAGCTTTGTTGCGTCAATTGCATAACGCAGATCATGTCCCGCACGGTCTTTCACAAAAGTGATCAGCTTGGCAGACGTACCAGGTGCACGGCCCAGTTTCTTATCCATGATCATACACAGCAGGTTGATAAGATCGATGTTTTTCCACTCATTGAAACCGCCGATATTGTAGGTTTCACCTACGCGGCCTTTATGGAAAATGGTATCAATCGCCCGGGCGTGATCTTCTACAAACAACCAGTCACGCACATTCTCGCCTTTACCATAAACAGGTACCGGCTTGTTATTTTTGATATTGTGAATGGCCAGTGGAATGAGTTTTTCCGGGAAATGATGTGAGCCGTAGTTGTTAGAACAGTTGGAAATGATAGCAGGCAGGTGATAAGTGTGATAATACGCCATCACGAAATGATCAGAGCTTGCTTTTGAAGCAGAATAGGGCGAACGCGGATCGTAGGAGGTCTCTTCAGTAAAAAAGCCCTCTTCGCCCAGGCTGCCATATACTTCATCTGTGGATACATGGTAGAACAGTTTATTTTCATAATTGTCCTTCCAGTATTTCCTGGCCGTGTTCAGCAGTGTAGCAGTACCTAATACATTAGTTCTGATGAATGCCAGTGGGTCCATGATAGACCTGTCCACATGGCTTTCTGCTGCCAGGTGGATCACAGCGTCGAATGAGTAGGTAGCAAACAGTTCGTCAATGAATGCCTCGTCTGTGATATCACCCTTTACAAAGGTGTAGTTAGACTTATCTTTAATGTCTTTGAGATTCTCAAGGTTGCCAGCGTAGGTTAAAGCATCCAGATTGACGATCCGGTAATTAGCATACTTGTTCACAAATAATCTCACTACGTGAGAGCCAATAAAACCAGCGCCACCTGTGATGAGTATGGTGTTGTACATAATGATTATTTAATTCTGAAGTACAATTTACAAATGCAAATGAACCACTATTTCAGCGGAAACAGTGGTTCATTTTATACATGATTATTTGTTGAAAGCTTCTTTAAAGTACTCGTAAGTGATCTTCAGACCTTCTTTCCTGTCTACTTTCGGAGCCCAGCCAAGCAATTCCTGTGCTTTGGTGATATCTGGTTTCCTTTGTTTCGGATCGTCTTTTGGAAGTGGCTGATAGATAATCTTTTGCTTGCTGCCTGTCAGTTCCAGGATCTCTTCTGCGAATTCTTTCAGTGTGATCTCCGCCGGGTTACCGATGTTCACCGGCAGGTGATAATCGCTCAGCAGTAAGCGATAAATGCCATCTACCAGGTCAGATACATAACAGAACGAACGGGTTTGAGAACCGTCTCCAAATACAGTCAGGTCCTGACCGGTGAGTGCCTGACTCATAAATGCAGGTAATGCACGGCCATCATTGAGTCGCATACGAGGACCATAGGTATTGAATATCCTGATGATCCTGGTTTCAACGTTATGAAAATTATGGTATGCCATGGTGATGGATTCCATGAAGCGTTTCGCTTCATCATACACGCCACGAGGTCCAACGGGGTTCACATTTCCCCAGTATTCTTCAGGTTGCGGATGCACGTTAGGATCGCCATATACCTCTGAAGTAGAAGCAACGAGTATACGTGCTTTTTTCTCTTTGGCAAGTCCCAGCAGGTTATGTGTACCGAGTGAGCCTACTTTCAATGTCTGGATAGGCATTTTCAGATAGTCGATCGGACTTGCAGGAGAGGCAAAATGTAAGATGTAATCCAGTTCTCCTGGTACATGTACAAATTTGCTGACGTCGTGATGATAATATTCGAACTCCGGTAGCGGAAACAGGTGTTCTATATTTTTAATGTTGCCGGTCAGGAGGTTATCCATTCCAACCACACGGTATCCTTCAGCAATGAAACGGTCACAAAGATGTGAACCCAGGAAGCCGGCAGCGCCGGTAATCAGAACTCTTTTCATTTCAAACTGGCATTAATGCGTAAAGTGATGACTAGTTTTTTGCAGCGGCGCGTCCTACGCTTTCGTAGTGATACCCAAGTTCTTCCATCCTGGATACGTCAAACAGATTTCTTCCGTCGAAGATCAGTTTGTTATTCAGAGAGTTGCCAATTTTTTCAAAATCAGGTGTTCTGAATACGCTCCATTCTGTTGCGATCACCAGCGCATCTGCATTGGTCAGGCACTCATACTGATTAGCAGCATAGGTTACCTTATCGCCGATCAGGCGTTTTACGTTAGCCATTGCTTCCGGATCAAATACAGCAACTGTAGCACCGGCTTCGACCAGTGCATCAATCATATATAAGGCTGGCGCCTCACGAATGTCATCCGTGTTAGGCTTGAATGCCAGTCCCCAGAGAGCAAAATGTTTGCCTTTCAGGTCATTATCAAACCATGCGCTGATCTTTGGCATAAGGAACAGTTTCTGTCTCTCATTTACATCCATCACAGCATTTAGTATCTTGAAGTTGTAATTAGCATCTTCGGATGATTTTACGAGTGCCTGTACATCTTTAGGGAAGCAGCTACCTCCATAACCAATGCCCGGGAACAGGAAACGTTTACCGATCCTGTCGTCGCTACCTACGCCTCTGCGCACCATGTCTACATCCGCACCCAGTTTCTCACACAGAATAGCTATTTCATTCATGAATGAGATCTTGGTAGCCAGGAATGAGTTAGCAGCGTATTTAGTCAGCTCCGCAGATTTCTCGTCCATGAACAGGATAGGGTTACCCTGGCGTACGAATGGAGCAAACAGTTCGCCCATTACTTTGCGTGCTCTTTCAGAACGGGTACCGATCACGACACGGTCAGGTTTCATGAAATCATCTACAGCCACCCCCTCGCGCAGGAATTCCGGGTTGGAAACCACATCAAACGGTTGTGTTGTATGTTTTGCAATAGCAGCTTGGACCAGTTCCGCAGTACCTACCGGCACTGTGCTCTTGTCAATAATCACTTTATAATCATCGATGATCTTACCCAGATCATCTGCTACACGCAGGATATAGGAAAGATCAGCAGAACCATCTTCTCCAGGAGGAGTAGGCAGTGCCAGGAATATCACTTCTCCATGCTTGGCTCCTTCAGCCAGGCTGGTGGTAAAATGTAAACGCCCTTCCTTTAGGTTACGTTCGAACAGCTTTTCAAGTCCCGGCTCATAAATAGTGATCTGTCCGTTTGACAACTTATTGACCTTATTGACGTCAATATCGACGCAAACAACGTCATTTCCTGTTTCTGCGAAACAGGTGCCGGTCACTAGTCCCACGTAACCTGTGCCTACTACTGTAATTTTCATTTGGAGTTTTGATTTAAGAATGATTTAACTGAATCGATGATGTGCTGGAGCTGATCTGCATCCATTTCAGTGTGTATTGGTAAGGATATAACCTTAGATGTGAGGCTATCAGTAACGGGGAGATCGAATGCAGCACCACCAAAGTCTGCGAACATTTTCTGGCGATGTGCAGGTACAGGGTAATAAATCATTGCTGGTACCTGTCTTTCCTGCAGGTATTGTTGTAACGCGTTACGGTCTGCTCCATTCAGCTGTAATGTATACTGATGATATACGTGGTAGCTGTTGGATGCTCTATATGGAGTGGTGATCTCGGGAATACCGGCAAATCCGGCATCATAAGCATCAGCCACCGCACGACGGGCTTTGATATATTCATCCAGTAGTGGTAATTTGATATTCAGTACCACTGCCTGTAATGTGTCGAGACGGGAATTAACGCCCACTACGTCATGATAATAACGGGCAGACTGTCCATGGTTGGCCACCATTCTGATCTTTGCGGCCAGCGTGTCATCATTGGTGAAAAGTGCACCACCATCGCCATAACAGCCCAGGTTTTTGGACGGGAAGAAGGAGGTACAGCCTATCTGACCAATAGCGCCCAGCATTTTGCGGGTACCGTCAGCAAACGTGTAATGTCCGCCTATAGCTTGTGCATTATCTTCAATAACAGGGATATTATATTTCCTGGAAATCGCCATGATAGGCTCCATGTCTGTAGCATGGCCATACAGGTGAACAGGAACAATCGCTTTGGTTTTGGAAGTGATCGCTTTCTCTACCTGCTCCGGGTCAAGACAGAACGTCTTCGGATCTACATCGACAAATACCGGTTTCAGACGTAACAGCGCAATCACCTCTGCAGTCGCAATAAAGGTAAAGGAGGGCGTAATGACCTCGTCTCCGGGAGCCAGATCTAACGCCATCATAGCAATCTGCAACGCGTCGGTACCATTTGCACAAGGAATCACATGTTTTACACCGAGATAATCTTGCAGAGCCGTGGTGAATTGTTGTACAGGTGCGCCATTAATAAAAGCTGCATTTTCCAGCACTTCGGTCATCGCAGCATCAACCTGCGGCTTTATTTTCAAGTATTGGCGTTTTAAATCCACCATTTGAATAGGAACCATGAGTGGGATAGATATTTTGTTTAAAGTGAGCAAATTTACAAATTTTGACATAGGATGGGCAGTATCTTTGCGCCTGATCCAAAAAACAGTAAAAGTACGTTCAGGCATGGCGGCAAGCACAATTATATATGATCTGGGAATAAGAACTTACCGGGCCGCTGTAGGCCTGGTCGCAGCGACTGGGAATGCTAAAGCCCGCCGGTGGCTGGATGGACGGAAAAACTGGCAGGAATCCCTGCAGCAACACCTGCCTGCAGGCGGTCCCATCGTTTGGGTCCATGCCGCCTCGCTGGGTGAATTTGAACAGGGGAGGCCGGTCCTGGAGGCTATCCGCCAGGAATATCCGGCCTGTAAAATACTGCTGACCTTTTTCTCTCCTTCAGGTTATGAAGTGCGGAAAGACTATGCTGGTGCCGATCACGTATGCTACCTGCCACTTGATACCCGGCAGAATGCCAGGGATTTTATCCACCTGGTCAGGCCCTCTCTGGCCATTTTTATCAAATATGAATTCTGGTATCATATGCTGACGAGCCTGTACCGGGAAAAAATACCTGTATTGCTCATCTCCGGGATATTCCGGCAGGGTCAGGTATTCTTTAAGCCCTATGGTGGTATGTTCCGTCGTTTATTGCGGCAGCTCACCTACATCTTTGTTCAGAATCAGGAATCAGTTGGGTTACTAACACAGGCTGGTATTTCCAACATTGCCCTGGCGGGAGATACCCGTTTTGACCGGGTATGGGCATTACAGGAAGAAAACAGGGAAGTGGGAGGGATCAGTGAATTTATTGGTGCCCAACAGGCGGTGATTGCCGGTAGCACCTGGGACGAAGATGAGGTATTACTGGCTGCCTGGTGGAAGAAAAAACCTCACGCAGATCGTTGCCTGATCATTGCTCCGCATGAGATCGAGCCGGCGCATATCAATAAAATAACTACACTGTTCCCGGAAGCTGTCCGTTATACGGAATGGATAAAACAGCCAGGCAGGGAGGGGAAAGTGCTTATAATAGATAACGTTGGTATGCTTTCAGCATTATACCGTTATGCGGCGATCACATATGTAGGTGGTGGTTTTGGAAAAGATGGTATTCACAACGTGTTGGAGCCTGCTACATATGGTAAAGCGGTACTTTTTGGTCCGGTGTTCCATAAATTCCCTGAAGCAGCTGCATTGATCGCTGCCGGCGGTGGCATCAGTATACATGATCAGGATACATTGGACATACAGCTGGAAAAACTATTGCAGGATACTGCCTTCCGTACGCATACAGGGGCACAGGCAAAAAAATATGTGGCTGATAATAAAGGCGCTACGGGTAAGATCCTACGCTATATTCAGGAGAAACGCTTCTTAACAAGACTGTAGAACTGTCTCACCGCACGGTTTTCGTCATCCCATCCCTGGCGTATTTTCAGCTCTCTTTCAATCCAGTACTCAGCTTCCTGCAAGGTGTGAAATTCGTTGATCGTTTTAAGTGAACGCTCATATGTATCTACATCACCACGGAATAACTCCTGGATAAACTGAAATTTGTCATTGATACCGATCGCCTGACGCAGGTCTTTCACCGGAATGTCGCTCAGTCTGTCGCCAATCTCGTCATACGACTGACGCCAGCGGTCATTCAGCGATGTAGTCTGTGCTACCAGTTGATTCAGCTCTTTTAGTTCTTTGCGTACGCCATTGGTTTCAGGCTTTTTGCCATTCTGATGAGTATGCTCTCCATTGTTCACAGGAGCATTTACCTGCTGTTGAGAATGGGCATTACCATACAGGGTGATAAAAGCTGGTTTTTTTTCTTCTGATGCTGGTGCCGCTGCAGATTGTGGTAAAGGTTCGGGAGCAGGTACAGGCTTTGGCATAGACGTGTGATGACGAGGTAACGTCAACGTTGAGCCGCCAGCAGGAGCCGCCGCAGGCACTGCCTCACGGGATACTTGCTGTGAAACCGTTTCTGATGATGTTGTTACAGGAGGAGCGACCGTAATAATAGTCGTATTGGCTGTTGTATTAATCGCTGCACCAGGTAGAATTACAGCGATATGGCTGTCCTGTTTCTGCTGTGTGCGTTCCTGCTCTCTTTCCAGCGTTCTTGCGTGAAGAAGCTCTGCCTGCAGTAGTTGCACATAATAAGAAATGGACTGTAAACCAGCATTTGAATTTTTGAGTTCCTGTAACTTATCAATTAATGCACTTATTTTTTCCATAGCAGTAAAAAAAATAAATTGAAAGCAAAATGCGTTCCATGCCTTAATTGTTAACGCGATACGGGGGAATTTATTTTATTTGCATAAAGTTAGGGCATTTTAATTAACTGTAAATCAAAATACTAGAATATGTTTATTGAACCTTCTCTTGTGGGAGGGCGAAGGGGTTGGATAGAAGTTATCTGTGGCTCAATGTTTTCCGGAAAGACGGAAGAATTGATCAGAAGACTGAAACGGGCCCGGATAGCCAATTTGAAAGTTGAAATCTTTAAACCGATGATAGATACGCGATATGATGTACAACATATTGTGTCTCATGATGAAAGCCGCATCATTAGTACTCCGCTGGAAAACTCACAGCAGATATTGCTACTGGCGCAGGATGTAGATGTTGTTGGGATTGATGAAGCACAGTTTTTTGATGGTGAACTTCCGGAAGTTTGTGATCAGCTGGCCCTCAGAGGTATCCGTGTAATCGTAGCCGGACTGGATATGGATTATCTGGGAAAGCCTTTCGGGCAAATGCCTTTCCTGCTAGCGAAGGCAGACTATATCACCAAACTGCACGCTATCTGTGTAAAATGCGGCAACATCGCCAATTACTCTTACCGTAAAACGAAAGATACGCATACCGTGTTGTTGGGAGAAACGGACCTGTACGAACCGCGGTGCAGACATTGTTATTATGAAGGTGTAGAATAATTGAAAGCGTTCCTGACCGGAGCGCTTTTTTAATGACTGATCCCTGATCTCATCTTCCTGTAATCCTCCGGCCCCCCCCTGTTATACTTCCTGAACTGCCTGCCTGGTAATCCTCATCACTGAAATCCGATTTTCCTGTAATCTGGCTGATCCTACTTCTTTTGGCTATTTAGTAGCTACCCGTCCTCTATTGAAACAGGTCATTCTTTTTATACTTAATCTATACTATAAGGTCACCATAAGGGCACCTCAAGGGCACTTCATTATCCCTGGGATATTGAAGTGCCCTTGAGGTGCCCTTATGGTGACCTGTAGATGACCTTTGAATAAGGATATTTAGCCGTTAATTTATGGCATAAAAAAGAAGCCGTCCGGCTGAATGTCAGCGGACGGCTTCTTTTTTATATCATATAATCATTATCAGGTGCTGGCCTTGACCTTGAAGGTAAACTTCTTCTGGGTAAGGTAGCTGAAACCTACAACGAATATGGTTGTCAATACTTTAGCGATTGTCGGGTAGATGTGAAAATATTCAACGAACAGCTTCATGAACCCATAGTTGAGGCAGATGCAGATACCTACCAACATAAAATAGCGTACCAGCTGTACCCTGCCCCTCAGGTTAGACTCAGAGAATACAATGTATTTGCTCAGCAGGAACCCGGTTGGAAAAGTAACGATCATCGCCATGAATAAGGCCGCAATGTGTGCACTGACGGTGAGGATGCCTCCGGGATGGATCGGGCTTTCATGAAGGATAAAATGGAAACTGATGTAATACAGGATGATATCCATAGCCGTATTACCACTGCCACAGGCAAGGTAACGGAATGTTTGCAGCGGCATCAGTCTGGCAAATGGCTGGTAAAAAAAATCTAATACCAATAAAATGAACCTTTTCATAAAATATTTGTACAGTGACAAAACTAGTCAGTTTTACCGTTACTGTACTGCGCTTTTGGATTATCTTAACAATTTCCTGTTCTTCCAAAGTTTTGGTTGCTGGTTCACAGGTTGCTGTCTGATACGGCGTTGTTCTTCCTGCCATACCTGCACCGCAAGAATAGCGGCTGCTTTGGCTGCGGCAGGGTCTTTCTGATCCAATGACTGTGGTGTAAAGTACTTTCCAATGAAATTAGTGTCAAAAGCGCCATTGATAAACGCAGGCTGTTGTAAAGCCCAGCGCCCGAAAGGCAATGTGGTGCGGATGCCTTTTATATGATATTCGCCGATAGCACGCAGTAACCGTTCCCGGGCTTCTTCCCGGTCAGCTCCCCAGGCTATCAGCTTGGCGATCATAGGGTCATAGTAGATGGGGATTTCCATTCCCTGCTCATAGCCATCATCCACGCGTATGCCATATCCCTGTGGACGAACATAGGTTGTGAGGGTTCCGGTATCCGGCAGGAAGTTATTGGCAGGGTCTTCCGCACAGATACGCAGTTCAATGGCATGGCCATTTATTTTCAGGTCAGCCTGGCTGAAGGTCAGTTTTTCCCCTCTGGCCACCCGGATCTGTTCTTTTACCAGGTCCAGTCCGGTGATCATTTCAGTAACAGGATGTTCTACCTGTAAGCGGGTGTTCATTTCAAGGAAGTAAAACTGGAGGTGCTCATCAACGAGGAATTCAACCGTACCGGCGCCATAATAGTTACATGCGCGGGCAACGTTCAGCGCACATTGTCCCATGGCTTCCCGGATGGCGGGTGTTAGGCAGGAAGAAGGTGCTTCCTCTATGAGTTTTTGATGTCTTCTTTGTATAGAACATTCACGTTCAAATAGATAGACGAGGTTTCCATGCTGGTCGCCCAGTATCTGGATCTCTATATGACGTGGAGAGCCCACATATTTTTCTATAAATACGGCATCGTCGCCAAAGGCGCTCATCGCTTCACTTTTCGCAAGTCTTACCTGCTCTTCCAGTTCTTCAGGTGCATTGACTACCCGCATACCTTTACCACCACCACCTGCGGAGGCTTTGATGAGAATGGGGAACCCGGTTTTCTTTACTACTTCCCTTGCTTCTTCGATACTTCGTAAAGGAGTTTCTGTACCAGGTACCATAGGTACACCAAATTGCTGTGCTGCCTGCTTGGCAGCAAGCTTGCTACCCATTACCTCAATGGCAGCAGGACTGGGGCCGATGAAAATAAGTCCTGCATCCTGCACAGCCTTGGCAAAACGGGCGTTTTCACTGAGAAAGCCATATCCGGGGTGGATAGCATCTGCACCGGTCTGGCGGGCAGCACCTATAATCTTGTCCATCACAAGGTAGGACTGATTGGAGGGGGCCGGACCTATGCACACAGCCTCGTCCGCGTATTGCACAAAAGGCATGGCGCGGTCGGCCTCGGAGTATACAGCTACTGTAGCGATTCCCATTTCGCGGGCAGATCGCATAATCCGTAGTGCAATTTCACCACGGTTGGCTACCAGTATTTTTTTCATGGAAGCGAATATAAGTGATTCTACTATCTTTGCCCCCACATGAAATCCAGTGCCTTCAGACAAACACTTACACTCGTAAGAAAGGATATTTTGCTTGAATTACGGCAGAAATATGCCTTTTATGGTATCCTGTTATATATTATATCCACTGTGTTTGTCATAAATCTCATGATTGACAAACCCGAAGAGAAGATCTGGAATGCGCTTTTCTGGGTGGTACAGCTGTTTGTAGCAGTCAATGCCATTGCCAAAAGTTTTATGCAGGAGAACAGGGGGCGTTTATTATATTTTTATTCGCTGGTACATCCACGCAGTTTCATTGCGGCTAAACTGATCTATAATATCATCCTCATGTCGGTTATGACATTGATAACCATGGGATGTTGTATGTTGTTCCTGGGGAATCCGGTCACCAGTTTCTGGTATTTTCTTGGTGTGATCATGCTGGGAGGTGTGAGCTTATCCCTGCTTTTTACGATGCTGGCGGCCATAGCGGCACAGGCAAATCAGAATGCGGCATTGATGGCGGTGATGGGATTTCCTATCATGCTGCCCCTGCTCATGTTGCTGTCAAATATTGCCAAATCCTCCTTCATTACTGTATTCCAGCCGGGATTGCCGAAGATGTTCCTGATGATGGGTAGCATGGATCTACTGATTATTGCCCTTTCCTTAGTATTATTTCCTTTTTTGTGGAAAGACTAGGGACAGTTGTAAACATGACGGGAAACAGGTTACTGAATTTTGTGATTAGTGATAAAACCTGTAGGTTTGCCCCCAATATAGTTGGTAAAAAATGGGAAAACATTGGTGGAAAGCTCTAGCGGTAATAATCCTCGTATACGTCATTATAGCAGGATTTACTATTGAGATACCGATTATCGGCACGAACGGGCAGTCTTCCCGGGGCCTCTTCTTTCACGTTCCTATGTGGATATGCATGTACACCATGTTTACTATCTCCGTAGTCAATTCGTTACTTTATCTCTCCAAATATGATCTCCGCAGAGATGCCTACGCCAGCGCAGCTGCGAGTGTAGGTGTGTTTTACGGTATTCTTGGGTTTGCGACAGGTACACTCTGGGCCACGTATACCTGGGGCGGTTCCTTTACCCGCGATCCTAAACAGATGCTGACTGCTGTGGCGCTCATGATCTATATGGCCTATCTTGTGCTGCGTTTGTCCATTCCTGACATAGACAAGCGTGCGAGGATCTCAGCCGTGTTTAACATTTTTGCATTTGCTTTGTTGATTCCCTTAACGTATATCATCCCGCGTATGGTCGACTCCCTTCATCCGGGAAGCGCCACCACACCAGGATTTGCATCCAGTGACACCGACAACCATATGAAGTGGGTGTTATATCCTGCCTTCCTTGGATGGACACTGCTAAGTGTCTGGATCTACACCCTGCTTGTTCGGTACAAAAAATTAGAGCTCAAAAATATTTTTAAATGATCAACAAAGCGTTTTCTTTCTGCTGTACCTGTATGCTGCTACTCATTTCCCTGTTTGCTAACGCACAGGAAAATCAGAATCAGAACACAGAGACAGGACCTGTTAACGAATTATTCCGGAGTAATGGCAAGATCTATGTGATAGTAGGTGTACTGCTGATCATCTTTATCGGAATTGTTATATTTTTAATAGCACTGGACAGAAAGATCAGCAAGTTGGAGCAGCGGGAGAAAAACTAGGACAGCTAAAAAGTCCAACTACATATATATTACCAAAACAATTGTCTATGGCGCAAGAGCAACATTATGACTTCTTTCAGAGCGTTGAGAGAAGTTTTGACAAAGCCGCAAAATTCACGAAATGGGAAAAAGGCATTCTTGAGCAAATCAAGGCCTGTAACGCTGTGTACCGTATGAAATTCCCGGTACGCGTCGGAGACAGCATTGAGGTGATCGAGGCCTACCGCGTTCAACACTCTCACCACAAGCTGCCTTGTAAGGGCGGTATCCGCTTCAGTGATGCAGTGAACCAGGATGAAGTAATGGCCCTGGCAGCACTCATGACTTACAAATGCGCTATTGTAAACGTACCTTTCGGCGGAGCCAAAGGCGGTATTAAGATCAATCCACGTAACTATTCCCCGTTCCAACTGGAAAACATCACCCGTCGCTATACAGCTGAACTGGTGAAGAAGAACTTTATCGGCCCGGGTGTAGACGTTCCTGCTCCGGACTATGGTACCGGTGAAAGGGAAATGAGCTGGATCCTGGATACTTACATGAGCCTTCGTCCCGGAGAGATAGATGGTTACGGTTGTGTAACCGGTAAACCAGTTTCTCAGGGTGGTGTACGCGGTCGTAAAGAAGCCACCGGTCTTGGTGTATTCTATGGCCTGCAGGAGCTTTGTAATATCAAGGAAGATATGCAGCGCATCGGTCTGGAACCAGGTATCATTGGTAAAAGAGTGATCGTACAGGGTATGGGTAACGTAGGTTACCATGCTGCTAAATATTTCCATGAAGCAGGCGCTGTTATTGTGGGACTCATCGAGTGGGATGGGGCACTGTACAGTGAGAAAGGTATGGACCCGGATGCAGTACTGAAACACAGAAACGAAACCGGTTCCATTACTAATTTCCCTGGTGTAACTACATTGAAAAACAATGAAGAGGGCCTGGAGATGGACTGCGATATCCTTATTCCTGCTGCATTGGAAAATGTGATCCACAAAGATAATGCGGCACGTATCAAGGCTAAGATCATCGGTGAGGCAGCGAATGGTCCAATCACACCGGAAGCTGACGAGATCCTGAATAAAAAAGGTGTAATCGTTGTGCCTGATATGTTCCTGAACGCTGGTGGTGTGACCGTTTCTTACTTCGAATGGTTGAAAAACCTTAGCCACGTACGTTATGGCCGTCTGGGTAAACGCTTTGATGAAAACATGAATATTCACATCCTGAGCGTGATTGAAGATCTGACAGGTAAATCTGTTTCAGATAAGGAAAGAAAGTTCATTGCTCATGGTGCTGATGAGGTGGATCTGGTATATTCCGGGCTGGAAGAAACCATGCACGCCGCATTACATGAAGTACGTGCCATCATGATGAATCATAAAGATATCCATGATATGCGTACCGCTGCTTACGTATGTGCTATTGATAAAGTAGGTGCTGCATACGATCAGCTGGGTATTTTCCCTTGATGTTTATATTCGCATAATAGTTTTAGAAAGGGGACGCCATTATCAGGTGTCCCTTTTTTATTGTAGTATTTTCTCCTTTTGTTTTGTATTTGGCCTGCACCTGATTGCGTCATTCCATGGATTGGCTATTTGCTATTATTCGCCTAAAATAGGCATTTCGTAAGCGACAGGTGCGGGAAGAGAGGCGATTACAGATTGTAAAATTGATATTATACGTGCGTCGGCAAACGGGACATAAACTGCCAGTCCTGTTCGGAGGTCTCGTGCCGGCAGCAATAAGTATTCACACCATTGGTGATAACCAGGTATGTAGCAGGCAGCACCATATGGTATCTCAGGATCTGGGCAAGTGTTGCCTCTGTCAGTGGGATGTCCATTTCCTTACATTCAACTATCATCCATGGCTGCATAGACCGGTTATACACAATAATGTCACAACGCTTCTTCAATTCTCCCAGGTAGATCTCCTTTTCAACTCCTATCAGCGATTGTGGATAACCTAGTGTTTTAACCAGGTAACCTAGGAAATTCTGACGCACCCATTCTTCAGGTGTTAATATAACATACCGCTTCCGGTACCGGTCAAAGATCAGTGTCTTATCATTTTCCTTTACGATCTTGAAGTCAGGGGCGGGAAATTCTATGGAAATCATATCACAAAGATATTTATCCCCGGGGACTATCAGGATACACTGGAATACCTGTATTTACACAAGACTATTCCAGGGTACGGCATGGCACATCGGAGGAATTTCCGTATATTCGTTTGTCAAAAGGCTATGAAGACAAAAGAAGAAATTGTAGCTAACTGGCTTCCCCGCTACACGGGAGAAAAGCTGGAGAATTTCGGCTCCCACATTCTCCTCACCAACTTTAGCAATTATCTTAATTATTTCGCGGAATGGCATAATACCACCATCGTAGGTGAAGGACGACCTATGCAATGCGCTACCGCTGATGATATCACTATTATCAATTTTGGTATGGGAAGCCCGGGTGCGGCGACGGTGATGGACCTGCTGAGTGCTATTCACCCCAAAGCCGTTCTGTTCCTTGGAAAATGCGGTGGACTCAAAAAGAAGAATAACATCGGAGACCTCATTCTGCCGATTGCGGCTATAAGGGGAGAAGGTACTTCCAATGATTATTTTCCCGCTGAAGTACCTGCGCTGCCTTCCTTCGCGCTGCAGAAAGTAATCTCCACGACCATCCGGGAATACGGTTGCGACTACTGGACAGGTACCTGTTACAGTACAAACCGCCGCGTATGGGAGCATGATGTGGATTTCAAACGTTACCTGGAAAAGATCAGGGCAATGGCGATAGATATGGAAACAGCTACTATTTTCTCTGTCGGTTTTTATAACAAGATCCCTACTGGTGCTTTGTTACTGGTATCCGATCAGCCAATGATTCCTGAAGGGGTGAAAACAGAGGACAGCGATCGCCGTGTGACAACAGAATATGTGGAACGGCATATCCGCATCGGTATTGATTCCCTGAAAAATCTGATCAACAGTCACCAGACAGTGAAACACCTGCTGTTTTAAATAAACGATACTCCTCAATATGCAGCAACCGCTATTATCTATCCGGGACCTGAAGGTTTCGTTTGGCAGTACTACTGCTGTCAATGGTATTTCACTGGACATTCAGCCCGGTGAGATCATTGGTATTGTGGGAGAATCGGGATCCGGTAAATCAGTGACCTCCCTGGCACTGATGCGTTTGTTACAGCATCCTGGAAAAATAATGGGTGGACAATTGCTATACCAGTTGTCAGGCAGTAAAATGCCAGTGAAAGACATTGTGCAGTTGCCCGAAAACGAAATGCGTACCTGGCGTGGCAATGAGATTGCCATGATCTTCCAGGAACCAATGACTTCCTTAAATCCACTGCATACCTGCGGGAATCAGGTGATGGAAACGCTGCTGCTGCACAAACGGATGAACAGAGCCGAAGCCCGGCTGCAAACGCTGGCATTATTCCGGCAGGTGCGTCTGCCTGATCCGGAAGGGATGATGGAGCGTTATCCACATCAGTTATCCGGCGGGCAAAAGCAGCGGGTTATGATTGCTATGGCAATCAGTTGCCAGCCACGCCTGTTAATTGCTGACGAGCCAACCACTGCTTTAGATGTGACAGTGCAGAAAACGATCCTGCAACTATTGAAAGACCTGCAGCGGCAAACAGGCATGAGTGTAATATTTATCACACACGATCTGGGCGTGATTGCTGAAATTGCTGACAGGGTAGCTGTCATGTATAAAGGTAATATTGTAGAAGAAGGAACGGTAGCGCAACTGTTTAGTCACCCACAACATCCTTATACCAAAGGGCTGCTGGCCTGTCGCCCGCCACTGGACAAACGGTTATTTCGCTTGCCAGTAACGCGCGACTTCATGGAGGTAGATGCACAGGGTGGGATTGTAGAGAAAGCACAGGAAGTGAAGGCCTTCGTCCGCAGCCTGGAGATCCCACGGGAGATATTGGCTGAGCGGGAAGCCCGTTTAGCGCAGCGACCGGCATTGCTGGAAGTTAAAGATCTACATACCTGGTTTCCTGCAAGAACGAACTTTTTCGGAAAGGTACAATCATGGACGAAGGCGGTGAACGGTGTCAGTTTTGACGTCAGAGAGGGGGAAACTATGGGACTGGTGGGGGAATCCGGATGTGGAAAAACGACCCTGGGCAGGACGTTGTTAAGGCTGGTAGCGCCTACAGCAGGTAGCATATTATATAAAGGGAGAGACATTGCCGGCTTGCCGGCGAGTGAACTGAGAGCATTACGTAAAGATATTCAGATCATCTTTCAGGACCCTTATTCATCTTTGAACCCGAGATTGACCATTGGTAATGCGATTGAGGAGCCAATGAAGGTGCATGGTTTATATAGCAGTAAGAAGGAGCGGAGGGAGAAGGTAAGAGAGCTATTGGAAAAGGTCAACCTGCTGCCGGAGCACTATGACAGGTATCCGCATGAGTTTTCTGGTGGACAGCGGCAGCGGATTGTTATTGCCCGGGCGCTGGCGCTGAATCCTTCCTTTATCATATGTGATGAGTCGGTGGCAGCATTGGATGTGAGTATTCAGGCACAGGTTTTGAACCTGCTGATGCAATTGAGGGAGGAATTTGGGTTTACAAGTATATTTATTTCCCATGACCTGTCAGTCGTTCGTTTCATTAGTGACCGGATGATGGTGATGAGCAGGGGAGAAGTGGTGGAAGCAGGTTCGGCTGCTGAGGTGTATGAAAAACCGAAAAGTGAATATACCAGACAGCTAATTAATTCTATACCGAAAAATAATTATGCGTAAATTCGTGTGTGAGAATGTATCAATAATCTCTTTTGATAGAGTCCATAATAATCAATAATTTTGCAGCCTTAAAATTTATTCATACCGTAATATGAAACTATCACAGTTTAGATTCGATCTTCCTTTAAATCTGATTGCACAGCATCCTTCCAAGACAAGAGACGAAGCACGTTTGATGGTGGTAAATCGTGCCACCGGCAAAATTGAACACAAGGTTTTCCGTGATATCATCAATTACTTCAATGATAAGGACGTAATGGTGGTGAACAATACCAAGGTATTCCCTGCCCGTCTGTATGGTCGTAAGGAGAAGACTGGTGCGAAGATTGAGGTATTCCTGCTGCGTGAGCTGAACAAGCAGAACCGTCTGTGGGATGTAATCGTAGATCCTGCCCGTAAGATCAGGGTTGGTAACAAATTATACTTCGGTGATGATGAATCACTGGTGGCGGAAGTGATTGACAACACCACATCCCGTGGTCGTACAATCCGCTTCCTGTTCGAAGGTAATGATGAAGAATTTAAGGCAGTACTGGATACCCTGGGTGAAACGCCGCTGCCGAAGTACATTAAACGTAAGCCTGAAGAAGAAGACAAGGAGCGTTATCAGACTGTTTACGCGAAATATGAAGGTGCCGTTGCAGCTCCAACTGCTGGTCTGCACTTCAGCCGCGAACTGATCAAACGTCTGGAGATTAAAGGGCTGAAATTTGCAGAAGTAACACTGCACACCGGTTTAGGTACATTCCGTCCTATCGAGGTAGAAGATCTGAGCAAACACAAAATGGATGCTGAGTATTTCAACATTGATGAGTATGCGGTGAAGATTGTAAACAAGGCAAAAGAAGAGAACCGTAAAGTTTGTGCGATCGGTACGACCACTGTGAGAGCAGTAGAGTCTTCCGTAACTGCGCAGAACCTGCTGAAAGCAGCAGAAGGCTGGACAAATACTTTTATCCATCCACCTTACGATTTCGCTATTCCGAATGCACTGGTTACTAACTTCCATCTGCCTAAAACAAGCCTCCTGATCATGGTTTGCGCATTCGCAGGTTATGATCTGGTGATGGAAGCTTATCAACAGGCTATCAAGGAGAAATATCGTTTCTTCAGCTATGGCGATGCAATGCTGATCATCTAATAAGCGAAAAACTATTTGAAAGGGTCCTGTTCCGTGTTTGCGGAACAGGACTGTTTATGTAAGGCCATATGGAACAACGTAAAAAGATTGCGATCATAGTAGCTGGTGGATCAGGCACACGTATGGGGAGTGCTGTTCCCAAGCAGTTTCTGGAGCTTTCGGGTAAGCCTGTATTATGGCATACAGTGAATGCTTTTGCGACAGCATTCCCTGATATACATATAGTGCTGGTACTGCCTGAGCCGCATTTTGACTACGTAAGGCCCTGGTTGCATGAATTTAGTACCGGGGTTGTCGTGACCCTGGTGAAGGGAGGGGAGACCCGTTTCCATTCTGTGAAGAATGGTTTGAGCGAAGTAAAAGAGCCGGCAGTGGTGTTTGTACATGATGGTGTTCGTCCGTTGATCAGTACAGCGCTCATCCGTTCCTGTTATGAAACAGCTTTATCAGCAGGCAGTGCTATCCCGGTTATTGATATGAAAGATAGCATCCGTCAGATAGAAGGAGAGCAGAATAAGGCGGTGGATCGTGAGCAGTTCAAAATAATCCAAACCCCGCAAACGTTTTTATCAGAATGGTTGTTGCCCGCATTTTCATTACCCTATGATCCGTTATTTACGGATGAGGCGACCGTAGTAGAGCGGCAGGGCCACCGTGTACACCTGGTACCGGGAGAGGAAGCCAACATAAAAATAACGCGCCCGCTGGATTTGACCATTGCGAGCGCGCTATTGAAAGAAAGAAGTTAATCTGAATAATTTTATTGTGCTGTGTCGGTAGACAGGCTTTTCTGAATTTTCGCCAGGATCTGGTGAGCAACTTCCATTGCCTGTAAACCATCAATTGCATTCACTGGCACAGGTTTATTATGCAGGATGCTGTCACGGAACAGTTCCAGTTCCATGCGGATCGCATTGGTCTGTTTGATCTCCGGATTATCTATTGCGATGGTCTTCTTGCCAGAATTGGTGTCGATATCCAGTGTGAATAATCCTTCGTCTGCTGGTGTTTTCAGCTTGATAATCTCAGTCTTTTTGTCCAGGAAGTCGATGCCGATATAGGCATCTTTCTGGAAGAGGCGCATTTTACGCATCTTTTTGAGGGAGATACGGCTGGAAGTGAGGTTGGCCACGCATCCGTTATGGAATTCTATACGAACGTTGGCTATATCTGGTGTATCGCTCATGACGGCTACGCCGCTGGCAGATATTCTGTTTACGGTTGACTGTACGATGCTCAGAACAATGTCAATGTCATGGATCATCAGATCGAGTATCACGCTGACATCAGTACCTCTCGGATTGAACTCGGCCAGGCGGTGTACTTCAATGAACATGGGTTTCAGCTCATGTCCTTTCAGTGCAAGGAAGGCGGGGTTGAAACGTTCTACGTGACCTACCTGGAATTTGATATTGGCTTCTTCCACCAGTTTAACCAGTGTTTTGGCCTCTTCCATCGTATTAGTCATCGGCTTTTCCACAAAGATGTGTTTTCCATTGCGGATAGCCTGTTCACATATCTTGAAGTGATGCGTTGTGGGAGCGATGATGTCGATGGCATCAGAAGCCTGTATCAACTCTTCCGCGGAATCGAATCTGGGAATCTGGTACTGGGCTACGCTATCAGCATTGGCATTACTCGGATCGAAAAAACCAACTATTTCTACGTCTTTCATAGTGGCCCATTGGGATAGATGTATCTTGCCCAGGTGCCCAACTCCGAAGATTCCTATTTTGAGCATGTTACTGTTTGATAATAAAATAATTGCGAATGTAAGGAAAAAGAGGTTATTATATCCAAATGTTATATAATGAATCCATCTTCTACCATACTGCAATAGCCGGCTTCTGAGACAATAATGTGATCGAGCACCGTGATATCTAACAGGCGACCTGCGGATTTTAGTTTTTCTGTGAGCTGTATATCAGCATGGCTGGGGCGGAGGTTGCCGGAGGGATGGTTATGGCAAAGGATGATCTGGGTGGCGCCTACCGCAAGCGCTTCCCGGAAGATGACCTTAGGATCGACAACAGTACCGGTGATGCCACCGATACTGATGCATCGGTTTTGTAACACACGGCAGGCATGGTTAAGAAAAAGCACATGAAAAGACTCGAGGCTCGCATCGCCAAGTAATGGTTTAAAGTAGAGAGCGGCATCACGTCCCTGCCGGATGGTTTTCTTTTCAAGCATATAGCCGGCCTGTCTGCGACGTGCGAGTTCCATAAGAGCGACTATCTTGGTCGCTTTAGCAGTACCGATACCTTTGATCTTTGTGAGCTGCTGGATAGTGAGCTTTCCCATTTCGCCCAGATTGTGGGAGGCAGCACGTAACACTTCCTGCGCCAATGTCAGTGCAGATTTTTCTTTGTGTCCTTCATTAAGTAATATGGCTAACAGTTCAGCATCGCTTAATGCATTTGTCCCTTTATTGATTAGTTTTTCGCGTGGCTGGTCGTCTGTGGCCCAGTTTTTAATGGCAACATGTGTGTTAGCCGGGTTAACTGTCCCTTCCATTTTGCTAAAATTATTAGCAAATATATCCCTTCCCATTAGATTTTTTTCCCTTCCCCCGAATTATTTTAAATTACACTTTCTGTTTGTCAAATTTATCGGGAAGTGTGAGTGTAAATAACTGTAAATAATCACGTTATCTATTCTTTAAATAACCAAATCGTTTATTGTCAGGCAGATTACCTAAAAAAATACAGAATACGTACTCCAAAAAGCATAGTTTTGCAACCTCTTTTTAATACTCCATGCAACCATCAGTAAAAATTTTCACAGGGAACAGTAACACAGCTCTTGCAGAAAAAATTGCGAAGCGTTACGGTAATGGTCTGGGTAAACTGACCATACAGAAATTCAGCGATGGCGAGTTCCAGCCAATCTACATGGAAAGTATCCGTGGTGATTATGTTTTCCTGATACAGAGCACCAGCGCTCCGTCAGACAATCTGATGGAACTGTTGATGATGATAGATGCAGCTAAAAGGGCATCTGCAGGATATATCACAGCTGTAATTCCATATTTCGGTTTCGCAAGACAGGACAGGAAGGATAAACCGAGGGTGGCAATTGCCTCCAAACTGGTAGCCAACCTGTTGACCTCTGCCGGTGCTAATCGTGTGATAACCATGGATTTGCATGCTCCGCAGATTCAAGGGTTCTTCGATATCCCGGTAGATCACCTGGACAGCTCCGCAATTTTCATCCCATATATTGAAAATTTGAAGCTGGAAAATCTTACCTTTGCGTCCCCTGATGTGGGTAGCACAAACAGGGTAAGGGAAGTTGCATCCTATTTCAATGCTGAGATGGTGATTTGTGATAAACACCGTAAACGTGCGAATGAGATCGCTTCCATGGTAGTGATCGGTGATGTAAAAGACAGGGATATCGTACTGATCGATGACATCTGTGATACTGCAGGTACATTGACGAAGGCGGCTAACCTGCTGAAAGAAAAAGGTGCAAGAAGTGTGCGTGCATTCTGTACCCACCCTGTATTGAGCGGTAAGGCATTTGAAAACATCAGTAACTCCGTACTGGAAGAACTGGTGATCTGCGATACCATTCCGTTGAAGCAACAGAGCCCAAAGATCAAGGTGATCAGTGTGGCCGACCTATTTGCAGTAGCTATCCGTAACATGCACGAAAACAGGTCTATTACAAACCTGTTCGTTCACAGTCACCGCAGGGGTTAATAATTCAGGATTATTTTTTAAAATATAAATGTTTAATCAATGAAAACGATAACAATCGAAGGACAACTCAGGAGCGAATTTGGTAAAAAAGCCACCCGCCAGGTACGTTCTGAGGGACAAGTGCCTTGTGTTATTTACGGGGGTGCAGAAACCGTAAGTTTTTCAGCTCCAGCAACATCTTTCAAGAACCTGATTTACACTCCTGACTTCCAGGTAGCTGAAATCAAAGTAGGTGGAAAAACCTACAAATGTGTACTGAAAGACAAACAGTTTGACACTGTAACCGACGAGCTGGCACACATCGACTTCCTGGAAATGGTGGAAGATAAGCCTGTAGCAGTTACCCTGCCAATCAGAATTACTGGTCAGTCCGAAGGTGTTAAAGCCGGTGGTAAGCTGGTAGTTAAAATCAAGGCGCTGAAAGTAAAGGCACTGCCTAAACACCTGCGTGAGAACATCGAAGTTAACATCGACAAACTGGAACTGAACGGTAACATCCGTGTAGAAGACGTTGTTGCTGAGAACATCGAAATCCTGAACTCCCCACGTATTCCAATCGCGTCAGTAGTAATGACCCGTCAGTTACGTCAGGAAGAAGCAGCTGAAGGTAAAAAGAAATAATTCTTTCAGAATATTTTGCAAAAAGTCCCATTCCGGCTCGTCCGGGATGGGACTTTTTCTATTTTTGCCCTGCATTGTACTTTGGCTTCGTATATATGGGAGCCTTTGTGATACAAAAGCATGGCAATTAAAACAATAATGCGATGAAATACCTGATAGTAGGATTAGGTAATATAGGGAGTGAATATCAGCAAACCCGGCATAATATAGGCTTTGATATAGCTGACGCATTTGTAAGCAAACATGGCGGTTCCTATAGGGCAGATCGTCTGGCAGATGTCGCTGAGGTGAAATGGAAAGGCCGCATATTTGTGGTGATTAAACCTACCACATACATGAATCTTAGTGGTAAGGCCGTGAAATACTGGATGGACAAGGAGAAAGTGCCTCTTGAAAATATACTGGTATTAGTAGATGATCTGGCATTACCATTGGAAGTCATCCGTCTCCGGGCTGGCGGCAGCGATGCCGGACAGAATGGCCTGAAAAGTATCCAGGAATTGCTTGGAACTAATCAGTATCCACGTTTGCGCTTTGGTATTGGTAATAACTTCCCTCGCGGAAAGCAGGTGGATTTTGTACTTGGCAGATGGACAAATGAAGAATGGGCAGTCGTAATGGCGAAGTTGGGTAAATGTGTGGAAGTGATAGAAAGTTTTGCATCAATTGGCCTGCCACGCACGATGAATGTCTACAATACGCTGAGTTATCCGTACGATAAATAAAATCCGAACAACTGATATGATCCGTTCTTTTAACCTTAAAACCAAGAAACACCTGTCATGAAAATTATTTGTGTTGGAAGAAATTATGCTGATCATGCAAAGGAACTGAAAAATGAGGTGCCAACCGAACCAGTGATTTTCATGAAGCCCAAGAATGCATTGTTGCAGAATAATCACCCATTCTATTACCCGGAGTTCACAGATAACCTCCATTATGAATGTGAACTGGTACTGCGCATCAGTAAGAATGGTAAACATATCCAGGAGAAATTTGCTGATAAATATTACGATCAGATAGGTATTGGAATTGATTTCACCGCACGTGACCTGCAGGATAAACAAAAGCAGAAAGGTTTGCCATGGGAGATTGCAAAAGCATTTGATAATTCAGCTGTAGTAGGACAATTTATGCCTATTACGCCAGAGCTGGACAAGAAGGACATTAACTTTTGTCTGTACAAGAACAAAGAGATCGTACAACAGGGCAACACCAAGGACCTGCTGTTTTCGTTTGATTTCCTGATAGCTTACATTTCCAGGTATTTCACCCTGAACATCGGAGATCTGGTATTTACCGGTACGCCGGCAGGTGTAGGACCGGTGGAAATCGGTGATTCACTGGAAGCATTTATTGAAAATGACAGCATGCTCGAGTTTATGATTAAATAAGGGTATGTGCGCAATACCTGACGCGCCGGATGCTATCATGGCATCCGGCGCGTTTTTATTTCCATGCCTTTATCGCATGAAAGGTATGGGCATGACTTACCAGTCGCAACCCGTGCGAAAGTGCAAAAACCGTATATCCGGAAGAACAGATGAGAAAGGGCGTTAAGCTGGCAGATTGTCTATTTTAATCAGGTGCTTCAGAGGCAGCGTCTCATAGTTGGGAATGATCGGTAAGCGCAAGGCGCGATTGTCAGGGTATGTTATGGTAGATCGCGTCTAATATTCTTGTTAACTCAACATAGTCGTTTTCTGTTAGTCCCGCCCATCCCGTTTTACGCATGTCGAGTACCAGCGGACGGACATCTTTGTATTTATCTGCGCCTTTGGGTGTCAGCTGCAGAAATACCTTTCTGCGGTCCTGTGGAGAACCTTCCCTTACCACCAGTTCTTTTTTTACCAGCAGTTCGATAATACGGGATACCGTAGTAATATCTTTCGAAGTCAGTCGGGCTAGCTCATTATGTGTGATCTTCTTATGCTTATACAGGTTTTCGATAAGTAGCCACTGGTCTACAGTAATGTCCTTTTTGTGAGCATCGAACGTTTTTTGCCAGTAATTCCTTATCCTTTTTAAAGTAGCGTCCAGCTTAAAAAAAGACGGATTGCTTACAAAAGTATCAGTCATAATTATTAATTTGCAATAGCAATAGTTGCAGTAGCAACTAATTTAAGTTAAACATCCAAAACAATCCTTACGTGTTTAAAGATAGTATAAGTGTTCCAACTTTTAAAGCTGCTGTTCCCGGTAAGGAGCGGTCTTCCGGCAAACAGGTGACACTACTCAAAGCATACCGTTTCATGCAACAGGCGGGCCATATGGCGGCCACCTATGAAGCGAACCGCAGTATCTGTAAATATGTACATTCCACTTCCCGCGGTCATGAGGCCATACAGATTGCGACAGGTATGCAACTGCAGTCCTGGGATTATGCCTGCCCTTATTACCGTGATGATAGTATGTTACTTGCCATGGGGTTCACTCCCTACGAACTGATGTTACAGTTGCTGGCTAAACGGGATGATCCTGCATCAGGCGGGCGTTCCTATTATTCTCATCCAAGCAGTCTCGACCCGGAGAAACCAATTATCCCGCATCAGAGTAGTGCTACAGGCATGCAGGTCGTGCCAGCTACTGGTATGGCACAGGGTATCCGGTACCTGGAAAAGGCCGGGTCGCCATTGTTAAAGACCGGACCAAAAGGTGAGTTACCAGTGGTGCTTTGTTCACTCGGAGACGGCAGTGTAACAGAGGGTGAGGTAAGCGAGGCATGGCAAAGTGCCATCTTGTGGGAATTGCCCGTTATTTACCTGGTACAGGATAATGAATGGGGTATTTCCGCCAGTTCGGAGGAAACCCGCGTAATGGACGCATATGAGTACGCCGCGGGCTTTAAAGGCCTGGAACGTATGCGTGTGGATGGTAGTAACTTTGAAGAGTGCTTTCACGCGATGGGGGCTGCCATCAGCTATGTACGGCAGGAGCGTAAGCCGATGCTGGTGCATGCATGTGTACCCTTGTTAGGGCACCATACTTCTGGTGTGAGAAAAGAGTGGTACCGCACAGAACAGGATCTTGCGTTGCATGGTGAGAAAGACCCTCTGCCACGACTGCGTCAGCGGTTGCTGGAAATAGGCGTTGAAGAGAAAGATCTTTTAGCAATAGAGTCAGATACCTCCAAATATATCAATCTCGAATTTGACAGGGCAAAAGAAGCTTTTGAGCCGACCGCTGATACTGTAGCAGACCATATTTTTGCCCCAGCGGCAGTTACCGTCGAAAAAGGTAACAGAATGCCCGCCAACGGTAACAAGGTCATGATGGTGGATGCTGCATTACATGCAGTGGAAGAGATCCTTCATGAGTTTCCGGAAGCCATCTTTTTCGGACAGGATGTAGGGCGCCGCCTTGGTGGTGTATTCCGCGAAGCAGCTACATTGGCTGAAAAATTTGGTGATAACAGGGTATACAATACCGCTATCCAGGAAGCCTATATCGTTGGTTCGACTGCCGGCCTTTCAGCTGTGGGGGTAAAACCCATAGTAGAGATCCAGTTTGCTGACTATCTGTACCCTGGTTTTAATCAGCTGGTGACAGAAATTTCCAAATCCTGTTACCTGAGCAATGGGAAGTTCCCCATACAGACACTCATACGTGTACCTATTGGTGCCTATGGTGGCGGCGGACCTTACCATTCCGGTAGCGTGGAGTCCACTTTGCTGACGATCAAAGGTATCAAAGTAGTATATCCTTCCAATGCTGCTGATATGAAAGGGCTGATGAAAGCGGCTTTCCTTGATCCTAATCCGGTGGTCATGCTGGAACATAAAGGGCTTTACTGGAGTAAAGTGCCGGGTACACAAGGCGCTATTACTGTTGAACCGGATGCGGATTATGTACTGCCTCTCGGCAAAGGAAGAGTTGTACAACAGGCGCACCCCCGTGATGTTAAGAAAGGCGATACTGTCTGTATCATCACTTACGGCATGGGTGTCTACTGGGCACAGGCTGCCGCCGCACAATTCCCCGGACAGATAGAGATCATTGATCTGCGTACACTTTTTCCGCTGGATGAGGAATTGATCTATGCAACCGTGAAGAAACATGGGAAGTGCCTGGTGTTGACCGAGGAACAGCTGAATAATTCCTTTACACAGGCATTGGCTGGCCGTATTCAACGGGCATGCTTTAAGTCGCTCGATGCGCCGGTATTTACACTTGGCGCACTTGATCTGCCAGCGGTTCCGATCAATCTCATTCTGGAGAATGCAATGTTGCCAAACCCGGCAAAGGTGGCGGCTGCGATTGAGGAATTGTTGTCGTATTAAAATATTACTCAAATTTTTTTGGTTATTAAAAATTGTCCATTATCTTTGCACTCCCGTTTTGAGATAACAGACGGGAAATGGCGAGGTAGCTCAGGCGGTTAGAGCGCAGGATTCATAACCCTGAGGTCTCGAGTTCAACTCTCGATCTCGCTACACTGGTAAAAAGGCTTTCATATAGAAAGCCTTTTTTGTTTATATTGGCTTATACTTTTGTTAACATGAGTAATATCTTCGTTACCTCTATAAATATTGATGAAGTCCGCAACATAAAGCAACTTCAGATTCCTCTTTCCAGTGATGAACGAAAACATTTAATTATTACGGGCCGAAATGGTAGCGGTAAAACGTCACTATTAATTGCTATAAAGCTCTATTTGAACGAAATTCTAAGTGAAAATATTACTGCCACAGATATACAAGGTAATTACATAAACTTTAAGGGGGCAATAAATGGAGTTTCCTTAGACTTCAGTGGTCGTCAAAGGAAAATAGTTGAAAGCCTTAGGACAGGTAAATTTATAGTTACATATTTTGATTCCAAAAGATTAACGTCTTTTAATCAACCTGTTGGAATAAATAAGATTACTTTAAAAGATCAATACACTTTTGATGAAAGGGTTGCAAAGGAATTTATTCAGTATATCGTGAACTTAAAAGCCGATATGTCTTTTGCAAGAGATGAAAATGAACTAGAAGAGGTGAAAAAAGTTGATTCGTGGTTTTCTAATTTTGAGAAGGCGCTAGCTGAACTATTTGGTGATCCAAGTATTCAATTATCCTTTGATAGAAAAAACTATAATTTTAATGTAATTGAAAAAGGGAAAGAGCCCTATACCTTGAATCAATTATCAGATGGTTACTCGGCAATTTTAAGCATTATAACTGAGTTGATTCTCAGAATGGATAACAGAGGTACTAGGAACTATGATATCGAAGGAATAGTTTTGATAGATGAAATTGAAACTCACCTTCATATAGAGCTTCAAAAAAAAATACTACCATTTTTAACTTCGTTTTTCCCAAAGATACAATTCATTGTAACAACGCATTCTCCTTTTGTTCTAAGCTCAATAGAGAATACTATTATCTGTGATCTGGAGAAGAAGATTGTTACAGATGATCTATCAGGTTATTCTTATGATACATTGATTGAAAGCTATTTTGAAGCAGATAAATATTCCACTGTTTTAAAGAATAAGATGCAGGAATATGAACGCTTGATGGCCATGAATTCATTGAACGATAGTGAGAAAATTCAATTGCAAGAACTAAAAAGGTATATTGAAGATATCCCCAAATTCTTAGCCGATGAATTAGCTGTAAAAATTCAACAAATTCAATTAAAAAAGCTTAATAATAAGAAGAATCAATGATTTTCGCCGCTAAGTCCCAGCCTGCACCACCTTGTCTAGCACATGAGAAAGCAAAAGCTTCTGGAACATATAGATGTGATGATGTTCTTCATGCTATTAAAAAGGATTTCTATAACAAATGTTATATCTGTGAACAGCGTGAGCCTACAACGATCAATGTAGAACACTTCACTCCACACAAAGGCAATCGCGATTTGGAATTTGATTGGGATAATCTGTTCTATGCTTGTGCACATTGTAATAATATTAAGTTAGCACAAGCTCAGTTCGATAATATCCTCAATGTAACTAACAAATTGCATGAGGTGGATAGAAAAATAAGATATCAGATTAAGCCATATCCGAAGGAAAAAGCAACCTTTGAGCCGATTGATAATACAGAGGCTGTAAGAAATACAATCACCCTTTTAAATGCTGTCTATAATGGTACTACGACATTAAAGACAATAGAAGCGGGAAATCTCCGGAGTCTTTTACTTAAAGAAATCAGGACCTTTAATGATCTGTTGTTTAGGTATTATGATGAAACTTATACAGAAGAGGAAAAAGTAGTTGTAAAGAATGATATTATAAGGCATTTGCGTTCCTCGTCTGCTTTCACTGCATTTAAAAGATGGATAATACTAGATCTTGAGAATATCAGGCCAGATTTTGAACAGTATTGTGAATAGTTATTTGATAGCAACATTTCTCAAATACCAATCCGATACATATTCTGCTCCTGCAAAATTTTTACCTGCTCCAATCTTTGCTATAAATTTTCAGATAAAGGGATAAATTCCTTTTTAATTGCTCGGGTTTGTTAGTTTTTCATTTTGAGGTATAGAAGCCAATAATTTGAGACTTTATAAATATTGCACTATTTTACCCTCTCACTTGAAGATACTTGAATAATTCCACCCTGTAATGCATTGTATCGAATTATGAAAAGAACACTATTCCACCAACTGGCATTAGCATTTTCTTTGCTGCTAATAACATCGATAGTAAAGGCACAAACCGAAACATGTAATTGCCTGGATAATTTGAACAAAACGATTAAGGAAACGGAACTCAATTATGCTGGTTACCCGGCAAAAGTGAATGCCAGTTATAAAAAACTGGTTTCAAACCTACGGTCGAAAGCGCTGGTAGCAAATGACCCTAAGCAATGTTACTATCTTATCCACGAGTATGTAAGATTTTTTAAGGACAAGCATTTTATCATCTCCTATACGAACACAAAGGATTTCGATAGTGCGGTTACCAGTTATTCGGGAAAGCCGGTTTTACCAATTGAAGGAATTTGGATAAGCCCGGACAGTGCTACTAAGATTGCCATTCAAAAAGCCACTGACGGTACTTTCGAAGCGATCAGGTGCGAATCATCCACCGATAGTTTTCCTAAAGGCTTTGTCTATTTCAGGCTTATACCCAATGGAGATCAATATATAGTTAAAAAATATGACGGGTTTGTCAGTACGGACTTTCCAGCTAAACAGACCGGGAATCTATTACGTCTCTGGAACCACACGTTATGGGGTAAAGTATCTCCGCAAAAAATGACGAAGGAAGAGCATGAAGAGCTTTCTGCCTGGAAGAGTAATAATTATGGGCTCGCATTCAAGCAACTAAATACTGAAGTAAGTTATTTAAGGATCCCAAGCTTTTACAACAATGACAGCAAGATTCAGCAACTGGTAACTGCAAGTGATTCCACCATCAGGAATACAAAATATCTTATCGTAGACTTGAGAGGTAATGGTGGCGGCAATACGGGATGGATCTATTTTCTACCCTATATTATGACGAATCCGATCGTTCAACGACCTGCGTTGATACGCGTAACACCTGATAACATTAAACGCAAATTACCCGACCTGGAATACTTTGTTAAAAATCCCATTGATGCTGAATATAAAAAGTATTTTCCTGATGAGGTGTTGAACGCCTATAAAAAAGCCTATACAGAGCTGCCTGTAACAAAGGAAAAGTTCTATCCAATTCCGGCTGTTACCTTTCCCCTTGACGCTGTAGCCAAACGACCAGAAAAAGTGGCCGTGATAGTTGATGGCTTTTGTGGTAGTTCAACCGAGTATTTTATTTCCCTCACCCATCAATGTCCGAGGGTCACCACTTATGGGGCAAATACTATCGGTATGATGGATTATGAAGGAATGTCTAATCCGACAACATTGCCATATAATAAGTTTATTCTGACGATACCTATTATCAAGTCAAGCTGGACTGATACTCAGCCTATTGATCAAACAGGGTTTACTCCGGATGTGCCTATCAGGCTTCCCGAGAGCCAGTGGATAGATTTCATTGTGGAAGATTTGCCTAAAAGATAAGATCAGGCACAAAAGGAGGGATCCACATGAGTTCTATGTTTCCGTCTCCATCCCAGCCGGCATCCAAAAATAGTTCTCTTGCGATGCTGACATTTCTCTGCATTGCGCAAACATTCCGCTGGCTTAATGGTGAAATGCAGGTTGTCTATCCACTCATATGCTTCCATCGTAAAGGTTTTTAAGGTGTCTGGCGGATAGGTGATTTTGTACTCTTCTGTGTTGTTTACTGATTGCAATGAATATAACTTTGGATAAAAGTTATAGCTAAAATAGCTAATCTGGTTGCAACTGGTTGGATAATAGTCTTTCCTCTCTATACGAATAAAGAGGTTGAGTAGTTATTCCTGATGCATCGTATATTTATCCTACTATAAATCTCTTTCTAAAACAATCCCTATGCGTAGTTCATTTTTGCTCCTGTTTGTTTGCTTCTTTTGTACCCGCTCTTACGCCCTGACCTGGGATGAGCCATGGGCTGATCTTGTAATGAAAAAAGCCACTTCGTTCGTGTTGGCTAAAGTTGTATCAGGGGATGATGATATAGTGAAGATCAGCATCATCAAAACCCTTGGAGGTAAAGAAGTTAAAGATAGCGTTCAGATCGCAGGATTTTATCTGCTTGATATCTGCAGCTCTTCTGGTCATGGCCCACATTTCAATATAGAACAGGCCGATAGTTGTTTCTTTTTTCTCAAGGAAGATAGCCTCGGCGTATACTCCATTGCTACGCCCACCAGCGGTTTCGCATATGTGTCCGATGGCAAAGTGATAGCTACTTACCGACACAGTTATCATATGGCTTCTGTTCCGTTTGATGTATATGAGAACACAATGAAAGCGATATTTGATAACTATCACGGTCAGGCATATGATAAGGCGTACATCACGGGACTGGCAAATGAATACCTGGCAAAGAAGCCTGCCGAACTCTCCGACGAAGGCGCTGCCACTTTCTTTATGCAGCATGTAGTAATGGAAAGCATTTATCATCTTCGTTTGCCGGGATATGATGCACAGTTGATCACCTTTCTGAAAGATACGGCTAACCCTCATAACCAGATATCTGCGGCCCGTGCACTGCATGCCAGTGATACCGACAATGCGAAAGAGGCACTTTATCATGTGGTGGCTGACACTACCCAACCAGGGTTTTTGCAGGTGATGTGTCTTTTATCACTGAAGGATCTGCATACGAACAAACTGAAAAAGAAATTAGAAGCGCTGGAAAAAACCGCTTCAGATGAAAAAGTTGGATTTGGAGGTAATATCATGGACCCCAGGATCTGTACACATTTGCCTACCGTTAAGGATGCATTGAAAGCCTTACTGGAAAAGAAATAGTCAGTGAAATATATACTATAAAACAGCAAAGGCTTTGAAGTACTATTTCAAAGCCTTTGCTGTTTTTATAACAACGGAGATTATTTCGCGTAGCCAACCCGCCTCTGCGGATTTATTTTCTCCATTATTATGACAAATATAATACCCAGTGTATACGAGAGTATATCACTCCAGGAAAAGTAATTCCCGAAAACAATATTAGCTACCCGTGAATGTCCGAGTCCTATCAGCTGTACAAAATTCAGATATTGTAGCGCTTCAATAAGGTAGGAAAATGCCAGTACTGCTATTGCTACAGGTAATACAGGTGCCTGCACAAAGCTGCATACAAAACAATATAACAGGATGACAACCAGGAAGTCTCCTACATAGGGACGAACAAAGCCATCATGTACATAAAGAGCAATCAGTACTTCTGTGACGAAGATCAGAATGGTAAGGATAAAATAGAACCAGCTAAAACGGAGTTTCATACAGATGAATTAAAGTGTTTAAATATTAATACCGGCTTGCCGGTTATTAATGGGCCGAAGATAGTGTATAATGTGTGAATCGTTTACTGGTGAATAAAGTATGCAGATACATGTTGAACAATGCTTTCAATATTCGCTTTATAAAAGCCGGCTCCATTCATAGCACCACATTCTACAATGTAATATGCATCGCCACAAAGACAAATATCCATCACAAAGACGTCGTGTATGACAAAGGCTAAAGCCTGGTAATTACTGCGGATATACCGGGCAGACTGCTCCCTGAGTATCTGACATTGGCATACTTTCATTATTTTTATCATCCAACGATATCTGTTGCTATGATAAAAGCCTCCTATCTTATTAAAATCATACTGCTCGCATTACCGGCTCTTTTACTGTTATACGTATTTGTTATCAGGGACAGGATCGACGCTGTATCCGGCATGGGTGGGGGTGGATATGACCTCACTAAAATGTACACGCTTGCTGGTACAGGGTTGTACCTTTTTGTGCTTGATCTGGGGTTACTGATACAGGATGCAGCAGGGAACAAATTCCTGCTACTGGCAGGAACAGCACTGCTGATTATAACAATTGTAATGGCGGTTCGTAGCTTTTAATGACATATTACCATCTGTCATAGATCCCGTTTTCGAATGCCTCGTTATACTTTTTTACATTGAAACTATAAAGGTTCGGCGCCTTATGAGCACCACCTTTTCTAGGCTCATCCAGCTTTTCCAGAATGTCCAGCGCCATGATCTTCCGGTAGAAGTTTCCCCGGTTCAGGGTTCTTCCCAATATCGACTCATATAGCTTCTGCAACTCAGGAAGGGTGAACTCCTGGGGGAGCAGGTTCAATCCGATAGGCTGGTAGTTCACCTGCGTCTGGAGTGTCTTTAATGCTTTGCTGAGAATGGTACTATGGTCCATAGCTAGTGCTGGAAGTTCCTGTAATGGCAGCCATTCACATTTGTCAGATATATCATCAGCCACCGGAATGACCTGGTTAAAGTCAACCATAGCAAAGTAGCCAATGGAAATGAAACGCTGCGCATGCCATAGTGCCGGCGACTGCTTAAAAAAGGCCTGTGAGCGGTCTTTTTTACCAAAGGTGGCAAACTGCTGCAGGTAGACTTTGTCAGCCCCTGTTCTGGCTGTTAATATGCGGATAGCGGCATCGTCTATGTCTTCGTGATTCTCCACGAATCCTCCTGGAAGCATCCAGTGGCGTTTCCCTTTCATGCGTACCAGTAGTACCTTGATAGTGCCATTGTCGAAACCGAATACAACACAGTCAATGGAGATATGTGAGAGATAGGTACTTTTCGCTTCTTCACTCCGGTCTTTTAACAATTCATCAAGTGTCATCGTGTGCCAAATTTACAAGTTTTTCATGTTGAGCAGGTGAGGTTAACCCTTTGCTGACTACAGTCCATACTGATCCCAAATTAAAAAATAGTTGTCTGGTATTTTCCTTTTTCCTATCATTGCTTTGAAATAAAGCAATAGGAGGACAAGTGTCATATTAACGCTTATATCCTTTGTAGTAAAGAGACGTTAGACTTATTCCACATATCGAAATAGTGAACAATGAAAAGATATTTTCCCCATCCGGAAAATACTGTCAGCACGCCTTATAATGAGATTCACCTGGTATCCTGCCAGACATATTACCAATAGGGATGTATTGGCTGACAGTACACGTTAATGATAGAAATACCGTAACATGACAGCTCGAATCTTTGCTGTAGTGCGGGTGATGCCAATAGGGGGCCTACCACAAATGCCGAATTTATTCAACCCTAAACAGCTAAAAATGAAAAGGAGATTTCTTACGATAGTCTCTCTGACCTGCCTGTTACAGGTGCAGGCGCAAACAACTGAAAATCATATTATTGTAAAGAATGCCAACGGGGCATCGCTTGGTTATTCTCCTGCGTCCGGTATCAAGATCATCACTGCAAATGGTCTGAAATTCAAGGATCTGAACCGTAATGGCCGGCTAGACCGGTATGAGGACTGGCGTTTGTCTCCAAAGGAGCGGGCCAGGGACCTGACAACAAAAATGAGTGTGGAGCAGATCGCCGGATTGATGCTATATAGTGCCCATCAAATGATCCCTGCAGCAGAAAATGGCTTCAGGATGGGGACGTATAATGGCGTCACCTTTGCCAATAGCAGGACGGCAAGGCCTTATGACCTTACCGATCAGCAAAAGAAATTTCTGAAAGAAGATAATCTTCGCCATGTACTGATAACAAGGGTGCAGGACGCAGAAGTGGCTGCACGATGGAATAACAATGTACAGGCATATGTAGAGGGAATTGGACTGGGTATACCGGCCAATAACTGTACTGATCCGCGCCATACCGCTGCTGCTACAACTGAATTTAATGAAGGCGCCGGAGGAGAAATATCTATGTGGCCTGACGGACTGGCCATGGCAGCAACCTTCGACGCTGAAACGGTCAGGCAGTTTGGGAATATTGCAGCAAGGGAATACCGGGCATTGGGCCTGACCACAGCACTATCGCCACAGGTGGACCTGGGTACTGAACCCCGCTGGTACCGCATCGCATATACCCTGGGTGAAAGTCCGGCGCTTGCTACCGATATGGCCAGGGCTTATATCGACGGATTTCAGACTTCATCAGGGCTGGATGAGATCAGTGACGGTTGGGGATATCAAAGCGTGAATTGTATGGTCAAACACTGGCCGGGTGGTGGACCGGAAGAGGGTGGACGGGACGGACACTGGGCCTATGGTAAGTTTGCAGTTTATCCGGGTAATAATCTGAATACACATATTTCCGTATTTACTGAAGGGGCTTTCAAACTACAGGGTAAAACCAGCAAGGCGGCTGCTGTAATGCCTTATTACACCATCTCTTACGGACAGGATCCTAACGGACAGAACGTAGCAAATGCCTATAGTCAATATCTGATCACAGAACAGCTAAGGAAAAAGTATAATTATAATGGGGTGGTTTGTACCGACTGGATGGTGACACACGACGAAGGGCCGACCCCCGATATCTTTGCCGGTAAACCATGGGGTGCGGAAGCGATCAGTGTTAATCAGCGGCATTATAATGTGTTGATGGCGGGAGTAGATCAGTTTGGTGGCAACAATGATATCAAACCTGTACTCGCCGCTTATGAGATAGGTGTGAAGGAACATGGTAAGAAGTTCATGCGTGACCGGTTTGAATTGTCAGCTGCACGCATTCTTGAGAATATATTCCGTGTAGGATTATTTGAGAATCCTTACCTGGTTCCTTCGCAAAGTAAGGCGGTGGTAGGCAATGCTGACTTTATGAAAGCAGGTTATGACGCACAGGTACGGTCTGTCATACTACTGAAAAATCAGCAACATGTGCTTCCTGTAACAGCGCGTAAAATAGTATATGTCCCTAAAATATACACGCCTGCAGGAAAGGACTGGTGGGGCAATATGACGCAACCCAGACTGGATTACCCTGTAGATACGAACCTTGTAAAGAAATATTACGACATCACAGAAGATCCTGCAAAGGCGGATCTCGCTATTGTGTTTGTGAATAGCCCTGTTAGTGCAGATGGAGGATATAGTCTGTCAGACAGAAGAGCTGGTGGAAACGGATACATTCCCGTAACCCTGCAGTATGGCACCTATACAGCGACAGATGCGCGTGCACAAAGTATCGCAGCCGGTGATCCTGTAATTGATCCGACTATTACCAATCGTTCCTATAAAGGGAAGTCTGTGACAGCAGCCAATACTATGGATCTGCGTACTATACTCGATACGAAAGCTATGATGAGAGGTAAGCCGGTGATAGTAGTTGTGAACGCGACAAAGCCAATGGTATTTGCAGAATTTGAGAGAGAGGTGAACGGGATTGTGCTGCATTTCGGCGTGTCTAATCAGGCTGCTCTAGATATCATATCAGGTAAAAAGGAACCCTCAGGGTTACTGCCTGTGCAAATGCCTGCAAATATGAGCACTGTGGAGAAGCAACAGGAGGATGTGCCGTTTGATATGGAGTGTTATAGAGACAGTGAAGGGAACGTCTACAACTTTGGCTTCGGATTAAGCTGGAAGGGAGTGATCAAAGATGCAAGAAATGAAAAGTATAACGTTAAGTGAACATGTAGAGATTGTTATGTAAAAAGTTCATGACTTAATTCCTGTGTAAACGGGATATTCTGGAGGGAATGGGGGGCGTTCACTATAACGCCCCCTTTATTTTTAAGCATAGCTGAGTAGAACAGCCATGCTGCCTATAATTGTACAATACCATGTTTGACTGCATACATCGCCATTGTAACCCTTGTCTTTACATTTAACTTCTGAAATAATGCCTCTCTGTAACCATCAATAGTTTTAGGGCTCAGATTCATTTTATCCGCAATCTGCTGATATGTCATTTCTGTAGTAGACAGTTTCAGGAATTCCCTTTCATTTTCCGACAGATACAAGGCGGAAGCATTCGACTTTGTGTTGCCCATAAGATTCTGATTCAGTACTTCCGTAGCTATTTCCGAGTAGTAAAAACCGTTACTGGCAATTGCTTCCAATGCCTGGTTCATATCTTCCACCTCGATATCTTTTGACAGATATCCTTTCACACCTAACCGCAACATACGCAGAATGGATTTCTCCGATTCTACCATTGAAACGATGAGCACCTTTATGGAAGGGTGTGTGCGCTGTAGCCAGTCCACCGCCTCATATCCATCCATATCGGGCATATCAATGTCCATGAGAATGATATCCGGAAAAGGGGGCTGCATCATTTTTTCTTTCAGGTCGTTTCCGTTCTCTGCTTCAAAGAGGATATGATACTTCTGCTGCGGGTCTCCCATACTAATGAGTTTAATGAGACCTTTCCGGAATAGATTATGGTCATCGACGAGGGCGATATTTATTTTAGGGCTGGCATTTTTCATACAGCAAATGTTTTAAGTATTTGTGGATGCGGGATATTGATGGTAACGGTTGTGCCATTGCCAGTACGACTGGAAATATCAAATTCAGCATTGATCAGCATTGCTCTTTTGCGCATATTCAGCAGACCTGTGCTTTGTTTTTCACCGCTTTGTTTCACTGCTTTATCTACATCAAATCCTTCTCCATTGTCGGAGATGGTAAGGATAAAGTTATCGGCAGAGAATGACAGGTTAGATATTACTTTTGAAGCCTTTGCATATTTTACAACATTGTTCAATACCTCCTGGCAAAGGCGGAACAGGATGATCTCATGTTCGGGCTGCATTCTGTATTCTTCTCCTGTTTTCGTGATGCTGACATCATATCGGCCGGTTTTGGCGAGCCTGTTCAATTCGTTTTGTAGTGCCTGTACAAATCCGATGTGAATGATATGATCCGTATTCAGGTTAGCACTTAATGCTTTCAGTTCACTCATCAGCTGTTTGGCCAGCGACTTGGTTTCAAGAATGTTCTCACGCTGTTCGACAGGGCTCTTAGGCAATATCTCTGACAGGTTAATGTTGATGAGTGATACCAGGTGACTGAAGTTTGCATGTAGCTCTTTCGAAATGTGATTGAGTGTTTGTTCCTGAATAGCTAGTTTCGACTGTAACAATACATGGTTAAATGCTTCTCTCATTTCGATCAGCTCCTGTTGATGTCGGAATTTTTTCTTCTGATAGAGAAACAAGAAATAAATAATGGCTGCACTGAGACTTAACACCAGTATAGTTGATATAATGATCGTCAGAGCGGTTGCGGATGTTGAGGCTTGCATAAAAAACTGATTAAGTAACAGATGCACATTAAGAAATTAAAGGTGTCGTTGATAAATAGGAATGAAAGGGCCAGCGGGGAGTGGTACATATTCAGGAAGCCGAACATGACCAGGAACGGCAGTGATGCTGTCTGGTACAGGAATGTGCCCAGCGTCATCCATATCATGGGCTCCTTATGCAGCACAATGATATAGGGGTCCTGCAGCAATTGTCTGAAATAATAAAGGCATAGTGTAATGATAGTTACATGTGATGTGATCACGGTGTAAGTGTTGGATTGAAACGGACCCTGAATGAAGAAGTAGTTAATTAGGCCAAACAGTATTAATATGGGTGCAGAAACTGCTATCATTCTTTTTATCCGCGGATTATGTAATAGTAGATAATAGATCGCCTGTAGTAACACAAGACGCACTGTTATAAAAAGATTGTAGATCCATAAGTTATTCTTTGAATAGTCCCAGCCAAATAGATTATGCAGCCTGATGATCCAGAAGTTGGCCAGGGCTTCTGTCAGCAGGGATACCATGACCAGTACCCCAAATAACTTATATTGCTTAGGCCATTTAGGCCCGAAAGTTTTCAGGCTTAAAATGGCGCTAAGCAATAAAGGGTACAAATAGAGATATTCATATCTCAGGAATCGCTGCATTCAATAGAATTAGGTGACGTTATTGGGAAAACTCTTCATCACAGCGCGGCGGACAAGGGATACCCATATTGAAATCCCGGATATCCTCACCCGGATCTTCACCAGGGAATAAAATGATCTCTTTTTCAACAGATGAACGCTCAGAAAAGTTTGGTTCTTTCTCAAGTATCACATTCGCATGGGTAGTCACATTGCCTATTTGTTTTTCTCTTGTGGTGACAAATAACAAACAGGTTTGTCCTGCGAACTGATGTCCTTCCTCATAGGTACCGAAATATACCCTGATACCATCTCCGCCGGCAAATTCGATTTCTTCCAGCAGCTTTGTGAAGTGTTCTTTTGAATACCAGATAGAACGGGTGTCGGGTTTACCTGCAGACTGACTTAACAGGGAGTGTTTGTTCTTCTGAAATCTCGAAATTCTTTCTGCGGTGGTTTTTTGACCTACATAAAAAAATGGTAGAGGTTTTACAGTAACGTGCTGTTGCATAATTAGATTTTTAGGTGTAGTGAAAAAAGGGGCGTAAACTGTTTACACTACGAAACTATCACATCGGCAGTCATAAAAAATCAATCTAAGACAAATACCGGAAAAATCCTGCCTTGCCTGGGGAATTATCCGGAAGATAGTCAAAAAGGGGATTTTTCCCCCTTATAACAGGTTTTTTCCGCCAAATCTGCAAGGCATCTTTGTCTGGTCAACCAAAGACACCCTGACAAATCCCAATGAAAATATATAGGCATGAGAAAAGCATTAGTAGTCGGCATTGATGACTATCCCGGAAGTGCAAAGCTGAAAGGCTGCATTAATGACGCAAGAACAGTAGCAGAACTGTTGGATAAGAATGCGGACGGCTCTCCGAATTTCGAAGTAAAACTCTTTATTACTGTTAAGACAAAGGCGGAACTGAAGGCTGTCATCCTGGACACCTTCAACGACAGCGATGACGACGTCAGTCTTTTTTATTTCTCGGGCCACGGTAATATCAATGACACTGGTGGTTATATAGTGACGCCTGATTATTCCCGTCACGATGTTGGTATTTCTATGGATGAGCTGTTGAAAATGGTTGGCTTGTCCAGGGCGCGGCATAAGATAGTGATCCTTGACTGTTGTCATGCCGGTGCTATGGGAACCCCGGCCTTACTGGGTAACAGTGCGGCCTTTCTCGAACAGGGTATTATTATTCTGGCTTCAAGCCGTAGTACAGAATCTTCTGTAGAGAGTAACGGGCAGGGGGTGTTTACCAGTCTGCTGATAGATGCGTTGAGGGGTGGGGCTGCGGATATAGGCGGAGAGGTGACGCCGGGCAATATATATAGTTATATTGACAGGGCACTGGGTAGCTGGAAACAGCGGCCGGTGTTTAAGGCGAATATTGTACGTTCTGTTAATCTGCGCAAAGTTAACCCGCCAGTTTCACTTTATGAGCTCAGAAAGATCAGGGAATATTTTCCGGACGTAGATGAAGATTTTCCACTGGACCCCAGTTATGAATACACAACGCAAACACCCAACGAAGAGAATATCAATACGTTCAAGATATTAAGAAGAATGCAGCTGATAGGACTGATAGAACCGGTAGGGGAGGAATACATGTACTGGGCAGCTGTGAGAAGTAAAAGTTGCCGGTTGACTGCGCTGGGTGCTTACTACTGGAAATTGGTCAGAGACGGAAGGATATAATACCAGCATACACCAAATCCCATACACCATGAACCGGGCGTTTAAATATGATGTAGCCATTTCTGTTGCAGAGGAAGACAAACCTGTCGCTGATCTGATAGCGGCGGAATTAAAGAAAAGGCGTGTCCGTTATTACTACTATGTTGAGAATAAAGCAGAAAGCTGGGGGAGGCATATCATTGATCTTACTATAGATACCTATGGCCGGCAGGCAAGGTTTGTCCTGATGATTACCAGTGCTGTGTTTGTGCATAAGTACTGGTCCAACCTGGAGAAACTTATCGCACTGGCGAAAACAAGAGAAGGCCTTCCGCATATTCTTCAGTTAAGGCTGGATGATACATCCATTGATGGTATATCAAAGCATGTGGTGTACCAGGATTGGAAAAATAATCCAGCGGAGATTGCGGATATGCTAAAAGAGAAGATCAGGGTACAGAAGAGGATTGTGCATCGTAAGAGGGGATTTATGACCGCAGGGATAGGAAGTACATTAGCAATGACATTGGGTTTATATGGTTTTTTAACTCCAGGTATACGTCGGCAAGTATTCCCTCTGCGTCCGATAGAACAACGATTAGTGACGGGGCCGGGCATTGATTCCTTCTATATCAGTAATACTGAAGTGACCATTGGGGAGTACCGAAAGTATTGTGATAGCAGCAGGCAGCAATTTCCCGTTCAGTCGCCCGGTGTGAAGGATAACGCTCCGGTAAGTAATGTTACATGGAACGAAGCCATGGCATTTTGTAAATCCAGGGGCGGCCGCCTACCCACGGAAAAGGAATGGGAATATGCGGCAGGAGCCGGCCTTGCAGTCAAGTACAGTGGTGGGAACAGCGCGAAGGATGTAGCGAACTATGGCGCGAAAAAACAGAATACAGTCGGTCTGAGGGCCCCCAACGCCTTTAACATTTATGATATGACCGGCAATGTGGCCGAATGGTGTGATGACTGGTCCGATTCCTCACGTCAATGTAAGATAGTCAAAGGAGGCGCTTACAATAGCCGTATTTCTCCTGTAAATGAATTACTGATCACATCCCGCTCCATGGTGAATCCTGACGAAAGGCAACCTACGATCGGCTTTAGAGTGGCCTGGAGCAAATAATAAAACTCCAATAATATGAAGAATCCCAAATTTGAACTTTTCTCCGGCATTGGAAAGCATGATTTCTTCTTCAATCTGAAAGCGGGTAATGGAGAAAAAATCCTGGGGAGTGAAAGCTATACTTCAAAGCATGCTGCTGTGCATAGCATTGCCGCTGTCAAGAGAAATGCCCCCTACTACAAGCAATATGAAAGACGATTTAATATTGACAGAGACAGTTACACTTTTGTATTGAAAGCTGAAAATGGAGAAATCGTTGGTCGCAGTGAGACCTATCCCTCTGCCTATAGCCGTGATGAGGGGATTGAAGCCGTAAGACGGAATGCCCCTGAGGCACCTACTGAAGATCTGACCTGATTGGTGAATAAGAGAATGCAATACCGGCAAAGTCAGATCTTGATGTTTTGTTTGTGGTGCTTTGCCGGTCCTATTTATCCCTTATCCTGGTATTTGTGAATGTCTTATTATCCTTTCGTCCATTGTTTGATCCCAATAAGTGGCTTACTGGGCTTTCTCCGCAATCATCTTCGCCAACACTCCATCTTCCGGCGCCGCATACCGCTCTCCCAGAAACGCCTTCACTACCTCGATCTTCCCATTAATATGCTCGTTGAACAACGACAGTTCTTCCGCCGGTACCCATAATTCATTATGCATGCCGCTTCCTACATGCTGGATCTCATATCTTTCCAGGAATGCACTATCTACTGCGAATCGTGTCACGATACCACAATAACCGGATGCTTCATCATTGGTATTCCATTCCAATGCGATCTGCTCCGCATATGGCTGATTCAACACCGGATAAAATATAGGCTGCCATGACAATCTGGGAGGAAACTGTGTAAAGCCCGTCGCTGCAATGAGTGCCAGTTCTTTCAAGCCGGTCGGACGGTAAACAAGAGTTGTATTCATATGTAAATTCAATGTATAGTAAAGGGTTGAATACAAGTTACAGCATCTAAATAAAATTCTCTATTTTAGTATAGAGCATATAAAATAGCTACAAATGAAAGAGAAAGTGTCAGTTACGGATACGGGGATCCAATCTTCCGGCCTCCCGAAAGACTACATGGAGGCTGTGGCGGAATATATCTGGAACGGCTTTGATGCAGCCGCGTCTATGATAGATATACATTTTGAATCTAATGAGATCGATACTATTCATAATTTATCCATAACTGATAATGGTTCCGGTATAGACTATGAGCTTTTAAAAGAAACTTTCGGCCATTTTAATGATTCCATTAAAAAGGCCTCTTTTCAGAAATCATCTTCCTTCATTAAGGGGAACAAGGGCCGTGGGCGTTTTTCTTTCTCCGCATTCAGTGGAAAAGCTGTCTGGCATACTGTGTATAGGAACAGTCATACAGGCAATATAATGGAATATGGGATTACCATCACCGGTAATTCGAAAGACTTCTACGAGCCGGAAGGCATGAAGAAAACAGTCAAAAAGTCAACAGGTACAACGGTCACTTTTTACGATCTTTTTGAGGTCTCCGGATTCTCTTTCCAGTCCGATGAATTTAAGAGCTTCCTCATCCGGGAATTTGGCTGGTTCCTGATGCTGAACAGAGAGAAGGACTATCAGATCCGTATCAATGGTATAGCACTGGATTATACCGAAGCTATTGCTGAAAATGATACGACTACCCTTCACCTGAAAGATGCGGACGGTACGGACTACTATTTCAGGGTGACCTTTGTAAGGTGGGCAGAAAGGATAGGAGATAAGTTCTTCTTTTATTTCCTTAACTCCGGGCAGTCAGAGGTATTTAAGGAACTGACATCTTTCAACAATAATGCGATCGGCTTCTATCATAGTGTATACGTAGAATCAAGGTATTTTGATGCATTCAATCCCGGTGATACAGAACTGACGCAGAATATGTTTGAGAGAACAAAACAGCATGCCGTGTTCCGTGAGCTAACAGAGCAGCTGCATATCGAAGTCCGGGATAAACAGAAAGCATTCCTGAAAGGAGAAGCCGCAGCCCGGCTACTGAATGTCTATGAAAAGAATGGCATCCTGCCGGACACCGGTAATAGAAAGGAGCTAAAGCGATTCCTGAAAACAATCTTCTCTGCGGAACCCAGGCTATTCCAAAGCCTGAATAAAGAACAACAGCGGGTATATATAGGGATGATAGATATTTTATTGCAAGCCGGTAAAAAAGAAGAAATACAAACACTGATCAACCAGCAAACGGAAGTTAGCTGATCAGTTTAGCGATCGTGTAAGCAGCCGCTGCCGCGAGGATACCGGTAAAGGCCACTTTTAGTGTACCTTTGAGCAGTGGTTGCGCTGTTACCCGGGATTTGAAATAACCGAATACCACAAGTGCGAGGATCGTAATGATACAAGACCAGTAAAACCCAAGCTGGTTATCAGTAAAGATGAGATAGGGCGCCAATGGTATCACCCCGCCTGCCATGTAAGCCAGTGCAATGGTAATAGCAGATTGATAAGCCCTGTTTTTATCTGGTTTATCCAGTCCCAGCTCAAAGCGCATCATGAAATCAACCCATTTATCCTTATCCTGACTGATCTGTGCTGTCACCTGCCTGCTTAGTGCCGCATCTACACCCATTGACATAAATATCTCCTCCACTTCTTTTCGTTCGATATCAGGCACTTTTTCTATCTCATCATATTCCCGCTTCAGCTCCGCATCATAGTGCTCTATTTCGGTCTGTCCCGCGAGGAACCCACCTAATCCCATAGAAATACAGCCAGCAGCTATTTCGGATAATCCGGATACAATGATCAGGTGATTCGTATCCAGCACTCCACTCAGGCCAGCAGTGAGGGCAAAAGGCACTGTCAGTCCGTCAGACATACCAATGATAATATCCCTCACAATATTTGAACTGGTAACGTGTGTTTCCTGATGCATAGATTTCTCTTTTATCTAAAAATATTAAATTTCATTACTCCATTTAAACTCTTCTTTCTTGATCTTCCAGATGAAGCCGTCCAGAATATAGTGCGTGATCTGTGGCAATGCCAGCAGGGGAACGATAATATTAAGCAGCTGCTGACTCACATCTAAAGCAGGCAGATGCGCTGTGCCAAAAACTGTTGCATGTTCCTGCCATACGGTCATATCCCAGAGGCCTTCTTCAATAAAGGCAAACAGGAATATCAGCAGCAAAAATATCACCACGCCGTAACGGCTGAATACCATTCGCAAAAAGGTACCGCTCTTCTGTGGGTCTTTATATTGTTTCTGACCATACAGCCAGATCAGAGCCATATAGGGAATACCATGACTTACTACATTCAACAGGGTGAAAGCCATGTCTCCGTTGAAGTATACAATACCAAAATACCAGGATAACAATGTGCCTGCTATCACCGCATTTTTCGGAATATTGAAGTGCCGTAGTGTACGGGCATTATATATCTCTTTGGTAATGTAAACCGCTACAATTAAAAAATATACACCTCCCAATACATTCCGTAACGCAGCAGAGGGAAAGAATACAAAGTCATTCTCAACAAACCAGTTAAAATTACGTGGACCGCTAAGATGCCAATAAGCCATCGGGTATATAGCAGCCGTGTATACAGTGATCGTATCGATTAACTTACTGATCCTGCTGGCGTTTTCCCGCCGGCTGTAAACACGCATAAAGCCATACTGCTGCCTGATAAAATGATAGACTGCGACATATGCCAATATACGCCAGAATAGTAAGCTACTCATTGAATAGACCACGATACCGCCAATAAAACTGAGTGCTGGTATGATCCACAGCAGGAACCGCTGGTTACTGAGCGCCTGCTTGTCAAAATATGTACGGTACAACGTGCTGTATACATGTGCTACGTCTACCAGCAGTACAAGTATCACCCATCCCGCGTCAGGCATGTTCCTGTCATTCTGAAAGAGGGAGGGGAAGAGCATGATTACCAGCAGACTGAAAAACGGAGGCAACAGTATAAATACACTGTCCGTCCATGGTTTGCCTATCCAGGGTTGTGTGTTCATATCTTACCGGATAATTGTGTCATCACTTTTTTAGCAGCGTTTAATCCCTGGTAAAAGGCCTCTTCAAAGAGACTGTTACCTGCCAGGTCAGTATGTGCGAAGTGTATACGGTCATTGACAGATGCGCCGAGCTCGTGCCTGATATTGCCATGAGCAAGGCCAGGTAGCGGCTTCACCATTGCATGCCCCCAGATCATTATATTGACTTCTTCAATGGACTCTGCCACATCTGGATGCACTTTATTCAGGTCAGCGACGATCATTTTCACCCAGTCCGCATGTGTTCTTTCCAGCGCAGCTTTGCGTTCTTCTACCGGACTTTTATCAGTCAGTGGCAGGTAGTAGGTCAGATTCGTTTTTGTTTTAGCTTGTTCCACCTGTTGATGAGGTGCCTCAACGTAGCCTAGAGAAGGACTGTTATACAGCACATTATCCCAACTGAGGGCATAGCCTGTACGTTCATCCAATTCTTCCGTGCAGATGTTGGCTACCATCCATGGACTATATTGCAGATGCTCATGTACTTTACGGATGCGTGCGTCGTCCTGCAATATTCTTCCTGCTACAAACTGTGGTACAGCAAGTATACACTGGTCCGCATTTATTCTTTTCAGTCTGCTCTCTTTCACATCGAAGTAATCTATAGACAGTTTCCCGTTTTCTTCCTGTATGCGTGCCGCCAGCGCTTCATTCCGGAAGTAGGGTTGTATTTCTTTTTTCAGATGTCCGGCCAGCCAGCCATTACCTTCGGGCCAGGTCAGCACGTCATGATGTTCTGCATTCGTTCCTTTACCTTTTCTGCTGGCGAAGTATTGAATACCCACCCAGGCACTGATCTGGTCATAGGTGGTACCATAGTCATCACGCGTACAGTAATTTACATACCATTGCAAATAGGTAGAATCCCATCCCTGCTGGTTCAACCAGTCCTTCATGGTAATGTTATCCAATGCTGTGAATACCGGATCTTTGCTGGACTTATCCAGTGGTATAGTAAAAGCGTCCTTTCCGTCTGCACCTTTGGCCAGACGGAATGCCTGCATCTTATCAAGGAATTCCTGTATCTGTTTCTTTTCCGGATCGGGCACACCAAATACCGGTACTAACCCTTCCTGCCATTGCCCGTTGATATAAAGTCTTTCTTCAGGATCAAAGCAGATATGGTAGTCATTATAGGTAGGTAATGGAGCGTCGGGAGCACTGGTGATAACACCACATTCCCGCATGAAGTCCGCGTATTCGGTCAGGTCGTTATTGGGAATAGGCACATAGTGTGCACCCCAGGGATAACCGGAAATATCATTCTTTCCACAGGCAGCATTGCCCCCCATTTCTTTTTCAAGGTCCAGTATCACTATATCCGTAACACCCTGCCGATGCAGGTAACGGGCTGCTGATAATCCGCTGATCCCACCGCCTATGATCACAACCGCATGTTCCGATGTGACTGCAGGCGCCGCAAATTTCTTGTCGCGTAACAGGTGTCCCGTATGTGAACTGGCTCCTATCACACGGCCCTTTATAACCCGCTGCTGCTGGCAGGCCGGTAAAAAACTGCTCACTACCGTGAGTCCTGCTATAGATTGTATAAATGATCTTCTCCGCATCTCTCAACGTTCAAGATATTTTCCCCACTCTTCTTCAAAGTATTTAACCAGTGCCTGGTTATTAAGCTTATTAATATCGAGCAACTGATGTGCTTTCATATCTTCAGGAAAGGTCAGCATCTGTTGCAGCGTAGTAGGATTAAGATATTTCAGGGGAGCCGGAATATGGCTGAACCATTGGTGAGGTTTTTCGGGAGTCGCCATAATGTATCCCCATTCACCGAAGGAAGGAACATAGTTATGGTAAGCGATAGTATGTAAGCCTACTGCTCTCAGCGTAGTATCTACACACCAGAAACTTTTAGGGGCAACATATGGAGAGGTACTCTGGATAACGGCAATACCATCAGGACGCAATGCATGCTTCAGTAGCTGATAGAAAGAAGTACTGTATAACTTTCCTATGGAGAAATTTGAAGGATCCGGAAAGTCAACGACGATCGCATCAAATTTTGTCTTGTTATTGCGTAGCCAGGTAAAGGCATCTGCATTCCTGACATGTACTTTCGGGTTCAGCAGGGAAGAATCGTTTAACATGGTCAGCATACGCTGCCTGGAGAAAAGCCGGGTCATGGCAGGGTCAAGATCAACCAGGGTGACCTGCTTAACCGATGGATATTTCAGTATCTCCCTTACAGCCAGTCCATCTCCGCCTCCCAGTACCAATACCTGCTCAGGGTTACTGAGCGAAGAAAAGGTGGGATGTACCAATGCCTCGTGGTACCGGTATTCGTCTGCGGTGCTGAACTGCAGGTTCCCGTTCAGGAAAAGCCGGAGCTCATGTTTGTTCTTGGTAATAACGATTCGCTGATATGGTGTGGAAGTTGAATACACCACATTGTCGTCATAGGTCATCGCTTCACTGTAGCTCATGATCTTTTCAGAAAAAAAGAAGCATACGATTTGCGCAATTAGCAGCAGGATAGCCGTGATCTTAAGCATTCCACCCTGGCGTATCTCTTTAGAAAATTTATAAGCCAGGTACCAGCCTACGCCTACATTCAGAATGCCAAAGAACAGAGAGGTCCTGATCAGTCCGAGGTGAGGTACGAGCAATAGCGGGAATATCAGTGAGGCCAGCAGGGCGCCGATGTAATCAAAGGTAAATACCCGGCTAACAAGTTCCTTAAATTCAACTTTATTCTCCAGGATACGCATGAGCAGTGGTATCTCCAGTCCCACCAGTACGCCCGTGATCAGTACGATGGCATACAGGATGATCCGGAAGGACGCTGCCAGCGGAAATACAATGAATAGCAGGGCGGAACTGAACCCTCCCACCAGTCCTACCAGCAATTCTATCCTGATGAACCACGCCAGCAGGTTTTTGCTGAAGTACTTTGACAGGAAGGAACCTATTCCCATGGAAAACAGGTACACACCGATAATAGTACTGAACTGTGTAATACTGTCACCAAGCAGGTAAGATGCCAGGGTGCCTGCTACCAGTTCATAAATCAATCCACAGGTGGCAATAACAAATACTGCCGTCAATAGCAGCCACTGTGCGCTGTTCTCTTTTCTAGACATTGTTTCTTTTACTTAATGAATAGCCGATGCAATGATGATTGCCATTGCCAGCATAAAGAAGCCGGCGAATACGGCTACCGCCATGTTCTGATTGTCCATGATCTCTTTACGGAGGTTGTGTCGCGGTGTGAGAATTTCAACAAGTACGAAGACAATTACAAGGATACCAATACCGATAAAGGAATACAGAATAGAGTTAGTAAGTGCGTTTTGCATATTAAGTGGTTTGATAGATTATTTATGATAACCGCGTTGACCGGAAGGATTCCATTGTTCCTGTCCGGAGTTAGAAAAGAGGCGCATTCCACGCCTGTCTGAGTACATCAGCAGACCGCCCAGGAATACAACAATGAGAATGAACCAGCGGAACGGATGAAACACGGATTCTTCCTTAAAAGGATTGAATCTGCTCATATCGTTCAGCATGTTAAACCGACCACCGTCGCCCTGCTGGCTAGCCTGCCTGCTGTCCTTCGACAGATTGAACCTTTCAAAAGGTTTATTGTCGTCTAAGTTATTCTGATCCATAATTGAATTTTGAGTAATCACTATTTGCCCAGCGCTTCTTTTCACTGTAATAGGAGGTGATATATTTAAATATTGGCCATAATAACAACAGGCCAATACAAATAAACAGGTTACGCATACTGGTGGCACCAGCGTACGCCGTCACATGATAGGAGCCTACCGGATAAAATCCGCCTTCTCTGGTAGCTGTTAATTTTAACGTATAGTTACCACCGGGCACACTACTTAGATACATTTCTCCGTTCAGGTTACCTTCTGACCAACTTTCTCCGTCTTCCATACCGCTGTAATATTCGATGCCTTTGCTGACCGTGTATTCTGAACCATCGTCCTTATTAACGAGCGTGGCTTCTACTTCTACCCAGGTATTGTTAAGTGAGGAGTTAATGAGCAGTTTGACGGAACTGCTGCTTTGTTCCAGGCGTACATCTTCTATTACCGTTGTTTGTGTATTACTGGAATCAGCGAAATATATCTGTGTGTCGACAAGTTGTTTCTCGGTGGTGCTGCCTGTAGTGAAAAGATGTATCACGATCAGTAGTCCGATAGCAATAAGTACATACTTCAGCATCTGTTTCAGGTTCACATACCCGTTCGGTTGTAATGTGCCGATACCCGTTGACATAGGCATTTTCACATTGTCGCTGAAGGTTGCGGCTATGTCCCTGGCAGGTATATGATGCCCTTTGAACCACGCAATACCTTCTTCCGGACTCTGTTCCCTTGCCCACATAATGGGAGGGGATATAAACTCCCAGCACTGAACGCTGCCGTCATTGAATGGATTCGCAGCAAATTCGCCTACGGCTGATATAACATTATATGAATACTTGTTGAACAGATCGTAGTCTTTTCCTTCATACCGGAATCCTTCGGTATACATATCAGTTGGTACTGGCGTCTTTCCATGTTCTCTCAGGTAGATCCAGTGGCCCTCAAATTCACTCAGAAAAGCGTATCCTTCTGTTTCATGGAATAAGGTATATTCCGTCCAGCGGGCTTTATACTGATTACGTTCCTCCTTCATGATATATCCGAGTACCTTATAAGGAATACCCTTGATCGTACCCACTGATCCCAGTTTGATCACCGGCTTTGGTGTCATGATATTGTGGCCGGCAACTTTTGAGAAGTTGTTTCCATTCTTATATGCATACCTGGTGCCGCAATGGGAGCATGCTACGCTCTGTGCGTAAGGAAAGGAGACGATATGTATACCCTTGCCACATGTACAGTTAAGCATCACACCACGGTTTTCATAGGTGCGTGTATGCGTAAGTGCCAGGGAAGTGAAATCGGTATAATGGACTTCGAATGCAGGTCTTACCTGCGGCCAGTATTCTATAATATGTACAACCTGTCCATTAGGGCTGGAGAAGTCATATGTGATAAAGGTATTGCCACATTCCGGTATATACAGTTCTCCTTCTACATCCCATTTTTTACAATGGTTCTTTCGCAGCAGCATGTACGTCTGCCCATAGAACTGTTTATTATGTCCGGTAGCCAGGTTTTTAATAACGTCGCCGGTAAGTTCCGCAGGCGGCTCTTTGGGCAGGTAGATGGCATACATCCCATATCCCTCTACGAGATAGCCGCCAAGACTCTCCTCCTGGAAGATGATCGTCCAGTAGCTGACCAGTGTTTCTTCCTGCCATACCCTGAAGCGGCCCGTAACCGTAAATTTCTTTCCCTTCCATTGTCCTGCAGTACCTGGTGCAATGACAGTAGCGTTATCTGCAGCTACGATGGTCGGGAATGGCCTTGGCAGGAATGTACCGTTATTCATTCTGTTAATAACAGTACCGCATACACATTCCTTTACGGTTGTGTACGGAGAGGTAAAGTTAACCGCACGGCTACAGTTAGGGCATTGATAGATCGATGAATGCACAGTAATAGGTTTAGCGTTTGAGGTATTGTTCCTGTTCAACAGTCGCGCTGAAATGCTCCTTAATAGCGCTGTAGATCTTATTTACTGTACCATCATTGTTCCGGAGATAATTACTCAGGTATATATCAACGTTAACTTTACCATGCTCTGGCCAGGTATGTATGGAAAGATGACTTTCACTCAGACATACCACACCGGTATAACCGGCAGGGAGAAAATTATGATATACTTCCCCGAGCTTTTGCAGCTGGTGGGTCTCAATTAGGTTTTCTGTCAGCGTTCTGAATGCTTCAAAAGTGTTAAGTAGTTGATGCTCAGTGGTATGCAGGGTCGCAATCAAATGGGTTCCCTTGTTGTAGTGCATAAGTATCCTGGATAATTCACTGCCAAAATACGGAATCCTGACGATTTATACCTGAAAACCGCTATTCCCGGCATTTACATTTTGATCTACTTTTGAGTCCGTAATCAGTACACAACATCACACATGAAACAAAAACCGTCACTTGCCTTTATCGCCACATCATGGCTCGCCTTATTGATAGGAGTGGTTGGGTATATCGTCGGCCTGTGGAATGCAGAGATGTTGCTGGATGAGAAAGGGTATTACTTCACCATACTAATGTATGGGTTATTTGCAGGCGTCTCTGTACAGAAATGTGTAAGGGACCGTCTTGAAGGTGTGCCGGTGACAGATATCTATTATGGTATCAGCTGGGTATCCACCTTACTTTGTATCATTCTGCTGACAGTAGGTTTATGGAATGCGACCTTATTGCCAAGTGAAAAAGGATTCTACGCCTTCGCTTTCCTGTTGAGCATCTTCGGCGCTATCAGCGTGCAGAAGAATACCCGTGATACGCAGGCATTCAAGGCCGGTACCGGAACCATAGACACAACTTCTGAAAGGTAACCCACCCTGATATTGATGGCACGGAAGGACGATGCAGTAATGCCGTACCTGTTCCGGAAAAATTTAAACCATATCTTTTATGAAAAACCAAACGTTGGCTATTATTGCCTACATCACGTTGATTGGATGGATATATAGTTATGTCCGGTACAGGAACAGTCAGCAGAAAAGCCGACTGGTACAATACCACCTTAATCAGGCATTGGGCATTTTTATATTCGCTGGGGTTTTATGGATTGGTATTCAGATCATCTCAGCAATCATCCCTTCAATAGGGGCAATATTAGCGGTTGCCGGCCTTCTTCCATTGGTCTTAATGACCTTTGGTGCTGTTGCAGCATCAAAGGATGTATTGAGCCCTGTCCCCGGAGTTGGAAAATTGTTTGAGAACAGGTTTAGTTTTCTGAACTGATCTGTTGTGGAGTCTATAGCCGTTAAAAGAACTTGACTATATCCTAATACCCTATACTAACTGAAGACGTAAACCGGGAATCCCCGTCCTGGGGGTTCCCGGACTCAGTGTTATTTGTAGATCTCTATTATGATCTTACCATCAGCGGTCACCAGGCCTCTGTACATCCCCTCCGTATTAAAGGGAAGTGCTGCATGCCCCTCTTTGTCCAATGCGATCAATCCACCATTACCACCTAATTTACCTACTTTCTCTATCACAGCCTTCCCTGCTTCCTGTACAGATAAACCTTTATATGCCATCAATGCAGACAGGTCATAGGCAACAACACTGCGAATAAAGAATTCGCCCCAGCCAGTACAGGATACTGCTACCGTATTGTTATTTGCATATGTACCCGCACCAATAATCGGTGCGTCTCCGACACGGCCGTATTTTTTGTTTGTCATACCGCCGGTAGAAGTACCTGCTGCCAGGTTCCCGGCTTTGTCCAGGGCTACCGCACCTACCGTACCGAACTTGTTGTCAATGTTTTCTATACCGAGTTTACCTGCCGGCTGATAGCTATGATCCAGCTTACTCTTAACAGAATCTTCCCGCAGGGCTTTCTGTAATCCATCCCAACGTTCCTGTGTGCGGAAATAAGAGGGATCTACTATTTCCAGTCCTGCCTCTTTGGCAAACTGCTCTGCGCCCCGGCCAACCAGCATCACATGTTCTGATTTTTGCATTACTGCTCTTGCTGCAGTGATCGGATTGCGGATAGTTGAGACACCAGCTACTGATCCCGCTTCCAGTGTTTTGCCATTCATAATGGCAGCATCCATTTCATTGCGGCCGTCATGTGTAAACACGGCCCCTTTACCTGCATTAAAAAGCGGATTATCTTCCAGTACCCTGATAGTTGCTTCTACCGCATCCAGACTGCTCTTCCCTGCCTGAATGGCCTTATATCCTGCCTTCAGGGCATCTTCCAGTCCTGCTTTGTAGGCGGCTTCTTTCTGTGGTGTCATATTCTTTTTCAGGATAGTGCCTGCGCCGCCGTGTATCACCAGTACATATTTTTCCAGGTGGAGGCTGTCTTCACTGTTGATAATTGGGCTGGCCGCTGCCTGTAAGCCACTGCACAGCATCAGTAGCCAGGTGGCTGATCGGAGAAAGGAGATTGTCTTCATGTGGACTAAATTAAAAAATCTGTTTCAGTTGTCAGTGGGACAGTATGGGATACTTTGTTAACGTAGATATTGCAAATTAATAATCCGTTTTTGCGCAAACGTTTCCATACATTTATCGAAATGTGATCCACGATGATGAATAAAAGAATAGCTGTACGGCTTATCGCGCGTTCAATGTTTGTTTGTCTGCTATTGCTCAGTTCCGCTGCACGGAGCCAGGAACGTATTGACCGTTTTTCGCTCGTAGAAAGACATAATGTTGTCAACAGGCAATTCGATTCCCTCTCAGCGCTGACCCTGGGAAATGGTGGTTTTGCCTATACGGTGGATATTACGGGTATGCAGTCATTTCCTGAAGCTTATGGTCAGGGTATTCCATTGGGCACCCAGTCTGAATGGGGATGGCATAGCTTTACGGACACTGCCGGTTATCGCTTTGAGGAAAGTCTGAAGAACTATCATCTGGATAATCGTGACAGGTCCTACGCTGTGCAATGGAATGCGCCGGAAAGAAATAAACAGGCATCTGACTGGTTCCGTCAGAATGTGCACCGTCTGCAGCTGGGCAATATCGGTATGCTTATTACACTAAAAAATGGTCAGACCTGTGGCTTATCAGATATCAAAGAAATTAACCAGACCCTCGACCTCTGGAGTGGTATCATTAAAAGTCATTTTACGGTAGAAGGGCAACCTGTAGACGTATTGACTGTCGTACATCCTGAAGAGGATGTAGTATCAGTTAAAATCTCATCATCGCTGTTGAAAGAAGGCCGCCTTAAGCTACGGGTCCGTTTTCCCTACCCCACCGGTACATTTACGGATGCCGGTGTGAACAGGCAGTTCCCTGAGAAACATTCTTCCCGTATTATAGATTACGACCAGCGTACCTTTACCATGGAACACACGCTGGATAAATACCGCTACTTCCTGAAAGTGTCCGGAACAGAGGCGCTCACTGTCACTCAGCAGCAAAGACATGATCATGTGCTGACGCCCACGACCGCCAATAGTGTCCTTGAATGCAGTTTCCGCTTCAGCGAGCAGCTACCTGCATATCGTAATGTACCTAACTTCGGTACAGTACGCACTTTCAGTGAAGAGCACTGGCAGCATTTCTGGCAGGAGGGGGGCGCTGTTGATTTTTCCGGTAGTACAGATCTCCGGGCCACCGAACTGGAAAGAAGGATCATACTGTCTCAATATCTTATGGCGGTACAATGTGCTGGCAACATACCTCCGCAGGAAACAGGTCTGACATACAACAGCTGGTTTGGAAAACCTCACCTGGAAATGCACTGGTGGCATGCCGTTCATTTTGCGTTGTGGAACCGTCCGGATATGCTGGAGAAGAGTTTACAATGGTACTCCACCGTCGCCGGCAAAGCCGCGGCCATTGCTCAACGACAAGGCTATGAAGGGCTGCGCTGGCAAAAAATGACTGATCCTGCCGGCAATGAAAGCCCCTCTTCCGTAGGAGCATTCCTGCTCTGGCAACAGCCACATTTTATTTACATGACTGAACTGCTTTATCGTCACTATCACGATAAAGGCACCCTTAATAAATATAAAGACCTGGTTTTCGCCACGGCAGATTTCATGGCTTCCTATCCTACCTATGACAGTGTGAAACATCGCTATACACTTGGCCCCGGCATGATTCCCGCCCAGGAACGTTTTAAGCCTGAAAGTACCTTTAACGCTACATTCGAACTGGCTTACTGGCGCTGGGGATTATCCACTGCTCAGGAATGGCGCGTGCGCCTCGGGCTTCCCCGTAACCAGCGCTGGGACAATATACTAGACAGCCTGTCCGTCCTTCCTCAGCAACAGGGCCTCTACATGGCTGCTGAAAGCGCACCGGATTCTTATACTCATCCACCTTACATGACGGACCATCCTGCCGTATTCGGCGCACTGGGTATGCTACCTGCTCGTCCCTATGTAGACTCAGCTGTGATGCGTCAGACCTTTGATAAGATATGGAAGTCCTGGAACTGGCAGGAAACATGGGGTTGGGATTTCCCACTCACCGCGATGACTGCCACCCGCCTCGGTTTGCCCGACAAGGCAATGGACGCCCTCTTCATGCCAGTACAAACTAATACCTGGCTGGCCAACGGTCATAACTATCAGGACAACAGGTTACGTCTGTACCTGCCTGGTAACGGCGGACTCCTGACTGCTATCGCACTGATGTGTGCTGGCTATGATGGATGTAGCCAGGCATTACCCGGCATCCCCGAAAACGGGAAGTGGCGTGTAATGTGGGAAGGATTAAACCCACTGCCATAATAAGATCCTACAGATCATCCACGTATAAAAACTATAAAAAATGAAGATGCATCTTTTTGTAGCTGGGGCCTTGCTGAGTATTGGCAGTTATCTGCCGGTACAGGCACAGCAATCACTACCACCTAAAAAGGAAGTACTGAAAACCCTGACCCTCGCTAACCGTTATTTCATGGAGAAGTGGCCGGATGCCGGCAAACAGATCGTCCTGCATAAGACCTGGCCTTCCAACATCTGGACACGTGCTGTCTATTATGAGGGGCTGATAGAGCTTTATAAGATTGATCCGCAGAAAAGCTACTATGACTATGCAGTGCAATGGGGTGAAAAGCATAACTGGGGCCTCCGTGGGGGAATCATGACGCGCAATGCTGATAATCAGGCCTGCGGCCAGACCTATATCGATCTCTACCTCATCGATAAAAAGAGGGAAGAAAAACGCATCCATGATATCAAAGCGTCCATCGATACCATGATGCATACCGACATGGTAGATGACTGGGACTGGATCGACGCTATTCAGATGGCCATGCCAGTCATGGCACGCCTTGGCAAAATATACAATGACACTGCTTACTTCCGTCGTATGTATGAGATGTATGCATATGCAAAGTTCAAACATGGTACAGCAGGTCTCTATAATACGCAGGAATATCTCTGGTGGCGTGACAAGGACTTTGTTCCCCCCTATAAGGAACCTAATGGTAGCAACTGTTACTGGAGCCGTGGTAACGGTTGGGTATTGGCTGCGCTTGTCAGGACAATGGAACAGCTGCCACAAAGTTCTCCCTACTATAATATCTTCCTGCAGGATTTTAAAGACATGTCTGCTGCTCTCCTGAAGATCCAGCGTCCTGATGGGTTCTGGAATGTGAGTCTGCATGATGCGGATCATTTCGGTGGTAAGGAGCTAACTGGGACCTCGCTGTTTGTATATGGGATGGCATGGGGCGTACGTAAAGGATATCTGGATAAAAAAACTTATCAGCCTGTGATAGCAAAGGCCTGGAATGCGCTGGAGAAAGAGTGTGTACATGATAATGGGATGTTAGGGTATGTGCAAAGTACAGGGAAGCAGCCTTCTGATGGGCAGCCGGTGACGTTTGATAAGATCCCTGATTTTGAGGATTATGGGTTGGGATGTTTCCTTTTGGCAGGAACGGAAGTGTATAAGAGTAAATAATTTCTTTGTATAATGTTGAACGGCCGGGTGTCATAGCCTGGCCGATTATTTTTGGAATGCCTGACATTGTGATAGCCGCGATGATACAGAACTGGTGGATGGACAGAAAAATTCCCGTTTCGAGCAAACAATCCCTGCTATTTATTGCATCTTTAAGCCATTAGCAACCTTCGAAGGAATGCAATTGCGTATGACTGTAAAAAAACTCATCGGTAAAGCTCACCTCTGGCTTGGGTTTGTTTCTGGCCTTGGTGTTTTCATCATCGCCATCACTGGCTGTATCCTGGCGTTTCAACAGGAAATTGAATCTGTTACAAAGCCTTATATGCATACCGCCAGCAAGCCCGGCGTTACTCCATTGCCACCTTCCACGCTCAAAGCGATTGCCGTAAAAGAAGTGACTGACAAGCTGCCCAACGGGATCAACTATCCCGGAACGGACAAGAGTGTCTCCGTTATGTTCTATGGCTCCGATCCCGATTATTACTACCAGGTTTTCATGGACCCCTATACTGGTAAGGTGATTAAGGTATGGAGCGAGGAAGGGGACTTCTTCCACTTCATATTACATGGACATTATTATTTATGGCTGCCGCCTAAGGTCGGACAACCAGTAGTAGCCTCCGTTACACTTGTCTTCGTAGTGATGCTCATCTCCGGACTGATATTATGGTGGCCAAAAAACAAAGCAGCAGCTAAACAAAGATTTACAGTGAAGTGGGATGCCAGGTGGAAAAGAGTGAACTATGACCTGCATAATGTGTTCGGTTTTTATATCATCGCCATTGGACTATTGCTGGCTACCACGGGACTGGTTTGGGGGTTCGAATGGTTCAGTAAGGGCCTTTATTTTGCGACGTCGGGAGGAACAACACTGCCTGCATATGCACCGCCATTATCCGATTCTACTAAAGCAGCTAAATACAGCGAACCGGAAGATCAGGTATGGCAGCAACTGGCTACCAGGGCGCCACAGGGTGCTGCTATCAGTGTAAGTTTTGTGACCGGGAATACGGAAGCGATCGCAGCTTCTGTGAATTACAGACCCGGTACGTACTATAAAATGGATAACTATCACTTCGACCGGAATACGCTGGCAGTATTGCCTGCAGAAGGGCCTTATATGGGAGAATATGCCAAAACTAAGTTTGGAGATAAACTGCGGCAGATGAACTACGATATACATGTGGGTGCAATCCTGGGATTGCCAGGTAAGATCATCGTATTTCTGGCCAGTCTGATTTGTGCAAGCCTGCCTGTAACAGGTATCTGTATCTGGTGGGGCAGAAGGCACAAGAAAATTAAAAAGAGTCCCGTTACTAATGTAAAAGTCAGCATGAGCGCCTGATTCAATCCTCTTCAAAAAAATAAGCGTAAAAACTACATTTCAAGAGAAATAATTTCTATTTTTCAGCAGTGAGGATGTCACTGTGCTGTTGTTTTAATCCACGGGTATCATTATAACACAGGTCTATGAGTCTCAATTATTCTGCTTACTGCAGAGGGAGCCTTCTATTTCCACGTCTTTTACAATTATCATATAAAGCTCCACAAAATCATGAAGAGAATTTTTGGTATCGCCGCCGTACTGCTGTCACAACAGCTCTATGCGCAGCAACAACGGGCGCCCGCTTATCCGCTGATCACACACGATCCCTATTTCAGTGTATGGTCGCCGACGGACAATCTGAATGCCGCTACTACCCGCCATTGGACAGGAACTGAACAGTCTCTGACCGGGTTTGTGAAAGTAGATGGTGTCACATACCGCATATTAGGCGCTCCCGGACATTTGTACCGTGCACTCGCTGCTACTGCCGATGCAACACCTTACAGTGTACAGTATACAGAGAAGGCACCAGCAAAAGGATGGGAAGATCCGGCATTTAGTGATGCAGACTGGAAAACAGGCACTGCGCCATTTGAAAAAGAGCAGAAAACTACAGGCACACCCTGGTTTTCAGATGATATATGGGTACGCAGAACATTCACGGTAGAAGATACCAATGTGGATAACCTGCTGTTGAAGATCAATCATGATGACAACGCAGAAGTTTACCTGAACGGTGAACTGATATATAGCTATGTCGGATGGTTGAATCATATGTCTTACTTCCCGATCAAGGATGAAATAGCAAAGAAACTGCGTAAAGGCACTAATGTACTGGCCATGCATTGTACCAATACCAGGGGTGGCGCTTACCTGGATGGTGGTATAGTTACAGAAATAAAAGATAAATGGGGCGATAAGGTCCAGCTCGCAGAACAAAAGAGTGTGGACTTGTCAGCGACACAGACGGCCTACAATTTCACCTGTGGAAAAATAGATGTAAAACTTACGTTTACATCTCCGTTGCTGCTAAAGGATCTTGATCTGATGTCACGCCCTGTGTCTTACATATCCTATAAAGTGAAGGCCAATGATGGTCATAAACACAAGGTGGAAGTATACTTCGGGGCATCTACCGATCTGGCCGTGAATACAGGAGCACAGGAGGTGACCACCCAGCAATATAATAGTGAAGGATTGTCCATATTGAAAGCTGGCACCGTTGCGCAGCCTATACTCGCTAAGAGAGGAGATGACCTGCGTATTGACTGGGGATATATGTACGTTGCAGTACCTCAGTCAGCCGGTGCAAAACAGTATGTGACCCGGGATGGTCTGGCAGTAGGCACCTTCGCAGGTAAAGGTAAAGCAGAGAAAGTGGACAGAGGCACGCAGCTGGTGCTGAATACCTCTGTATCACTCGGTAAGGTAGATGGTACAGAGAAAGAACAGCTGTTCCTGCTGGGATATGATGACCTCTATGCGATCCAGTATTTTGAGACTAATCTGAAACCGTGGTGGAAAAAAGACGAGAGCTATACCATCGAAAAAGAACTGAAGAAAGCGCAGGATGAATATGCATCTATCATCAGCAGATGTAATGCTTTTGACAGGCAATTGTTTGAAGATACAAAAAAGGCCGGTGGAGAAAACTATGCAAAACTATGTGTACTGGGGTATCGTCAGAGTATCTCTGCGCACAAGCTGGTAAAGAGTCCGCAGGGAGAGATCCTGTTCCTGTCAAAAGAAAACTTCAGTAATGGTTGTATCAACACGGTAGATGTAACCTATCCTTCTGCCCCGTTATATTTAATATACAATCCTGACCTGATGAAGGGCATGCTGACCGGTATTTTCTATTTTAGTGAAAGTGGAAAATATACAAAGCCGTATGCAGCACATGACCTGGGAACTTATCCGCTGGCTAATGGCCAGGCGTATGGTGAAGGCATGCCTGTGGAAGAATCCGGCAACATGATCATTCTGACAGCTGCAATTGCAAAAGCAGAAGGCAATGCTAATTATGCAAAGCAACACTGGAAAACACTCACTACCTGGGCAGAATATCTGTTAAAGGAAGGTTTTGATCCGGCAAACCAGCTTTGTACAGATGACTTTGCAGGGCACATGGCAAGAAATGCAAACCTGTCTGTTAAAGCCATTGTTGGACTGGGTGCCTATGCAATGCTGGCGGACATGCTGGGCGATAAGGTATCGGCGGAGAAATACAGGGCTGCCGCAAAAGGAATGGTACCGAAGTGGATGCAGCTGGCAGACGATGGTGACCACTATACACTGGCATTTGAGCACAAAGGTAGCTGGAGCCAGAAATATAACCTGGTATGGGATAAAGTGCTGGGACTGGACCTGTTCCCCAAGGCAGTTTATGAGAAAGAGATTAAGTATTACCTGGGACGCCAGAAACAATATGGTCTGCCGCTGGATAGCCGTAAAAATTACACTAAATCCGATTGGATAGTATGGACGGCAACGCTGACTGACAAGCCATCTGAGTTCGCTGCACTTATTGATCCGGTGTATAAATATGCACAGGAAACAACCTCCCGTGTACCGATTAGTGACTGGCATGAAACAGAGGATGGTAAAATGGTCGGATTTCAGGCAAGAAGTGTAGTTGGAGGGTATTTTATGCCGCTACTGAACGCGACTATAAAAAAATAATCAAAGAGCCGTATGGCTGAAAGTGAGTGGGGTGGCCTGTCTACAATGGGTCGCCCCATCCTTATTTAAGTGTAGTAATACTACTACAAAAGAATTTCCGGAGCGGTCATATATTTGTATCAGCAACGAAAGAAGCAATACTCCTACTGTCCTAGATAATAAAAAAGGCCCCACCTTTCCCTATAAGAAATTTACTGATGAAACATCTTATTTAAAATATTTATCGCTGTATGTTATTATGACATGCAGTGTCAAGAACTTGGTTTTTATTAGGATATGGTTAGAAAGGGTTGTCATTCTTGACGACCTTTACTTTTTTATACCCCCGTCAGTTCCTGACAAATTTCCCATGATAGTATCAAATAAAAGAGCCCGCAAATATGACTTTGCGAGCTGCTTACTTTTTTGGGTAATGGATGTATGAGGTTCAATAACATGGATGCTTGCCTTGGGTACAATGAATGCCATGGGAGTACAATGAATGAAATTCCGGGGGCAGACAATGAATGTATGGAGTCAAATGGATGAAATCAACAATGGATGATGGGGTAATGGATGAATGGGGTAATGGATGAATGGGGAATGAATAATTCTGGGGGCAAATGGATGAAAAATTAGTTCTCACTGAATTCACTGAAGAAGCGACGCGCAACATGTTTAAATCTGCTCACTGCTTCTTCGTCTTCCAGTTTTATTTCCGGATGATTTGTTGTAGACTGATAATATTTTAAAGCAGCTGAAGCGATGTCCAGACTACCATTTGCATCTGCGGTAGCTTTGATATAACGGCTGTTGCTATGCAGGTAGTGCAGTGCTTTAATGTCAAAGTTTAGAGTGATAATACCGTTTATCATAGTTGTATTCGTTTTATGCTGACTGATATAAAAATTTCGTGCCAAAATAAATTCCTGTAGTGAAATAGCCATTAAAAGCCGTTATATAGGATACTTTATACAGAAGGTGTTGTGCATCTATTCCCCATTTTGTATCTTGACGAGGGAAAAAAAACTATTTCATGCAACTGACCACGTTATTAAAACCCTTACTCACAGGTGTATTGTCATGCACCTTTGTCCTCCATAGCTTTGCCGATGTTCGTTTACCCGCTTTGGTCGGTAGTAACATGGTATTACAGCGTAATAAACCGCTGAATATCTGGGGATGGGCTGATAAGGGAGAAAAGGTAACCGTCTCTTTCCGGAACGGTACCTATAAAACTGTTACCACTGCTGATGGTAAATGGAAAGTACAGCTGCCCGCCCAGACGGCAGGAGGCCCATATTCAATGACAGTTTCCGGGCACAATACAATACAACTGAATAATATCCTGGTAGGAGAGGTCTGGATAGCTTCCGGGCAGTCAAATATGGAAATGCCATTGAATGGTTGGGGAAAAGTACTGAATCATGAACAGGAAGTGAAAGCAGCTGATTATCCGGATATCCGTTTGTTTCAGTTAAAACATACCACCAGTACCAAGCCGCTGGATGATGTCAATCCATGGGATGGTGGCTGGCAGGCATGCTCTCCGCAGAATATTTCTGAGTTCTCCGCAGTAGGTTATTTTTTCGCCCGGGAAATACAGGGACACGAACATATACCCGTGGGGGTAATCCACACATCATGGGGAGGAACTGTGGCTGAAGCGTGGACAAGTGGGGAATCTATTAAAAAGATCCCGGCTTTCGCAGATACAGTAAAGGCATTTGAAAGTCTGCCCTCTCCACAGTCTCCTGCTAACCCCAATAAACCCACACTGCTCTATAACGCGATGATCCATCCATTACTGCCGCTCGCATTCAGAGGCGTGATCTGGTACCAGGGTGAAGGTAATGCAGGAAGAGCTTATCAATACCGGGAAGTATTCCCTACAATGATCAAAGACTGGCGTAAACAATGGCATAATGGCGACTTCCCGTTCTTCTTCGTACAACTGGCCAACTTTACAGAAAAGAAATCACAACCTGGGGAATCTGACTGGGCAGAACTGAGAGAAGCGCAACTGATGACCCTTTCTTTACCTAATACAGGAATGGCTTCTGCTGTAGATATTGGTGATGACAAAGATATTCACCCAAAGAATAAACAGGAAGTAGGCCGCCGTCTCTCTCTTATTGCCAGGGCGAAAGTTTATGGTGAGAAAATACCTTATTCAGGCCCTATCTACCAGTCGAAGCTGATATCTGGTAATAAGGTAATACTGACCTTCAAACATACAGATAATGGCCTTGTAATGAAGAATGGAACTACTTTGAAAGGGTTTGAGGTAGCTGGTGCAGATAAGAAGTTCCATTGGGCACAGGCAACGATCAGTGGTAACCGTGTAATCGTGTCGTGCAGCGAGGTGGCGAAGCCTGTTGCAGTACGTTACAGCTGGGCAAATAATCCTGATGGCAACCTGTATAACGGAGCCGGACTTCCCGCTAGTCCATTCCGTACAGATGACTACCAGGGAATGACCTACGGTAAAAATTAGTCTAATGGCTATTAACATAAAAAGAGCAGGCATCTGGTGAAGATGCCTGCTCTTTTTATGTACGCTATTCAAAATTGATAGCAGGAATATCTACATTTACAGTTACTACAAACCGTTAGGTATAATGATACGTCAGCTCGTCATAGGATTACTCTTCGCAATGTTATGGGCTTCCGCAGCAGTAGCCACTAAATTCGGTATACAGGCTGCTGATCCGCTGGTACTGGGGAACGTGAGGTTTCTCGTTGCAGGCGGAGGAATGTTGCTTTTTGCTTACCTCGGTCAGTCAGCCAAACATCGGCTGCCACAAGGGAAGGAATGGACACAGTTGCTGATCTTCGGCGGACTCAATACAACAGTATACCTCGGGTGTTTCGTCATGGCTATGAAATACGTTTCTGCCGGTATAGGCAGCTTATCCGTAGCAACCAGTCCTTTGTTCATCATGGGTATCTCAGCCTACTGGCTGAAAAGAAGCCTGAAATGGTATGAGATAGTCGGTATGCTACTCGGTTTACTGGGAGTAGGCATAGCTACCTGGCCCCTGTTGCAGAACAGTCATGCTACCCTGGGGGGGATTGCTATTCTGCTATTCGGGATGCTGGCCGTTTCAGTGGCCACTGTCTATTATGCCCGTGTCGAGTGGCAGCTGTCCAAACTTGTCATCAACGGTTGGCAGGTTTTTCTGGGTGGACTGTTATTTATTCCCATCACCGCTATATTTGCCAACTTTAGTGAAACACGGCTGAACACCACCTTCTGGTTGTCCGTGGGGTGGCTGATCCTACCCGTATCCGTAGTGGCCCTGCAACTATGGTTCTACCTCGTCAGCAAAGACGCGGTACGAGCTTCCCTCTGGTTATTTCTTTGTCCTGTTTTCGGATTCTTCTATTCCTGGATGCTGATGGATGAACCAGTGACCGGATTCACATTTGCAGGCACATTCCTGGTAATAGGTGGACTCTATCTGGCACAGAAGGAGAAGTTCCGTCAGCAGACAACATTGGAAAAATAGCAGGCCACTCAGCACTTACTCCTCAAAGTCAATTGATTTAATCTTATTTGCCAGATTATCAATACTCTGTAACTCAATCTCTGCCATTTTTCTTTTTAGCATGGTCGCCTCTTCAGGTGAGATAATGCCGTTCTGTAAGGCAGTTTCGATCTTCTTTTGTAACAGTTTTTTCGACCGTTCTACTTTCTTGACTTTGAAATATGCATTGGACTTACGGGAAATAAATTTCCAGAACAGGGACAATACAATAGATACGCTGGGTGCGATGATCACCAGCCATGACTTAAGTGGATATGTTTCAGGAAGATTACTTGCAAGCAGCACCAGTAGTGTACCACCTCCTGCGCCGGCTATACTGGCGGATGTTGAATTCGGTTGCTGGGTATTGGAAGCTTGCTGGGATGGGTTAGCAACCAGTGAATTATCTTGTTCCAACAAAAAAATGGTTTATAGGATAATAGTATAATTGATATAGTGGATGATGGTAATGGACCAGGCGATAGTAATAAAAAAAGAAAAAATGAGGTGAAAACTAGTTCCCTAATAATACATCGAGGGTACGGAGTATCTGTTGTGTATCATTCTGTTTTTCGAGATCAAGCACTACAACATGTCCTGATTTGTCCTCTACTACCAGCGCTTTAGGCGGATATCTGCGGATTCTCTTCAGCCTTGCTGTCTCTTTGGAGGCATTCAGTAAAGTGATAGCCAGAGATGACAGGGATGCGAATACCGCGATAATCACTAATATCGTTGTGAAAGTAGCTGACATCATAATAGATTATAGTTTCTGGTTTTAGTCATAGCTATTAAATTTACACATTTTTTGTCAGAAAAACACTTATCATATCTTTCATATATAGCATGTGGCTGATTTAAAATTATTCCTAATCCGACACTTCCCAAATATTTTTTTTGTTCCTGTAAGTAGTTCCTTCTTTTTTCCTGTCCTTGTACATATACCGGTCTAAAATCCGGGCCAGCCAGAACGAGACTGGGCAGGCACTTGATAACATAAAGGGGGATACACACGTAGAAAACTGATTCTAAAGCCATAATGAGTACTATGCCGCCCGGAACCGGAAAGAAGACCACTTAACAACGTTATGTAAAGTGATAATATATTGATGAGTCAGAAACTTTTTCCACTATTTGGGGTTAATTTAGGACTATACCGAAATTGACGCTGGGATAAATTCCGCGATAATGATGATTATATTTACCTCCCGGGGCGACATTCCGTATGTAAATGAGGGCTCAGTGCAGCATACAGTATGAGTAACAGTGAAAACATCAGGTATTGGCAGCAGCAGATTGCTTGTGAAAATGATGAGAAGGCTTTTTCAGAGCTGTTCCGGCATTTCTATGACCGGCTGCTATATTTTGCGGTCCAGTACGTCTATGCCCGTGAAGCTGCAGAAGAGATCGTTTCCGACGTGTTCGTTAAAATATGGAACCGCCGGCAAGAACTTGATAAAATTGCCAATCTCGAAGTGTACCTCTTCGTCGCCGTAAAAAATCATTCACTCAATTACCTTGAACAATATTCCTCGCTCCGTATCTCACCGCTTAGTGACGATTCCGGAATAGCGCAACTTACCAACTCAGTTGATCCCGAGAGGACAATGGAATGGAAAGAGATCCTTTTTAAAATGGATCAGGAAGTAGGCCGCCTGCCCGACCAGTGCCGCCGGGTCTTTAAACTGATCAAGGAAGAAGGATTTAAATATAAAGACGTTGCCGAGATACTCAATATTTCTCCCCGTACAGTAGAAACTCAGTTGTTTCGCGCTATGAAACGCCTCAACGAAGTTATAGGACCTTATATCACCAACAGATTAAAGGAAAAAAATAAAAATCAGGATTCGCTGTAAGTAGTTTTTTAATTCTGTCTGTCCTTCTACTACTACCACATATGATAAACGACGAATTATTTACCACGTTGGCCGCCAGGAAACTGGCAGGAGAAGCTACCACAGCAGAGTTGATGGAGCTGGACGCCATGCTGCAGGAATACCCTGAGCTGCGCGAACGCTACCAGCTGTTGCAACAGTACTTCACAATATCTTCCTATCATACATCTGCCGAAACAGAACAGGCTTTGCAGCGCACCATGTCACGGATCAACATTCCCGCAGCCGTTTCGCCCGTGAGGATGTTTCCATGGAAATGGCTGGGAGCTGCCGCTGCTGCAATACTGATAGGCATTGTTTCGCTTGTGGTACTCAGGTCTAAAGATCATCCTGTTGAAATGGTCAAACTGATGGAAAGGCAGAATGGTAAAGCCACCAGGGCTTCTATCGAATTGGCTGATGGCAGTAAGATATGGCTCAATGCTGAAAGCAGGCTGTCCTATCCGGATGTATTCGACGGGAATACACGTGAGGTATATCTTACAGGGGAAGCCTTTTTCGACATTGCTCCTAATCCTAAGAAACCTTTCATTGTGCATTTCAGTGCCGGTAGCATCCACGTACTTGGCACTTCTTTCAATGTACGCGCTTATGAAAATGAAGCCGTAGAAACTTCCGTGAGAACAGGTAAAGTAGCCCTCATCCGTAATGGCAGATTGGGCGAGAACCCTGATACTATCTACATCACACCGGATGAGAAAGTAACATTGCAAACAGCTGTTGTCAATAGCGATAGTAACACGATCGTGAAAGAAGTGACTTCTTCAGAAGATGATAAGGCATGGACTGAAGGAAGACTCGTATTCCGCGATAAAACCCTTGAAGAGATCGCATCAGAACTGGAAAGAACATTCGGAAAGAAAGTGACATTCACCAGTGATGTACCACGTTATTACAGACTGACAGGCGCTTTTCAGGATAATAGCCTGCAGGATATCATGTATTATCTCGCAAGGTCAAAAGCATTTCACTATACCATTACCGACAGTACGTTAGTAATCACAGAATAATAGTTCACGTTCACATTAATCAATCAAATCAATTCATTCACAAACAGCTGCGTTATGAAAGAAAGACCGCTACCCATGCGTTTTTCGCGAATTTTCCGCTCGTTGTTCCTCCCGCTGCTCGTCTGCATGGCTCTTCTGAACATGCTGGACCTGAGAGCACAGAGTGCATTTGCTGCTGACGCAAATCCCCGTGCCTACAGTCAGGGACAACAGGTAAAAACCACTGAACACCCTTTTGAAAGTCGTATCAGTTTGCAGGTAAGCAATGAGCGACTGGGACAGGTGCTGGAAAAGATCGAAAAGCAAACTTCTTATGTATTTGTCTATTCAAATGATGAAATCGGGGCTGCTCAGAAGATCTCCCTTTCCGTACAGGACAGAAAACTGGGCGAAGTACTTGAGATGGTACTGTCACCACTGGATATTAAGTTCGAAATGATCAATAACAAGATCATTCTCCGCCAGCAGGGTGCTACTACCACAATTGCTCAACAGAACGATATCACGATCAATGGCCGGGTCGTTAATAATAAGGGAGAAGGTATCCCTGGAGTGAACATTCGTTTGCAGGGTACCAGCACCGGTACTTCTTCAAATGATCAGGGTTTTTTTACGTTAAAGATCCCGAATGGGCAAGCCAATGGTACCTTAGTTTGCTCTTCCGTTGGTTACATCCCATCGGAAATAGGGATCAGCGGAAGGACCAATATCACCGTAATGCTCACTGAAGACTCTAAGGACCTGGGAGAGATAGTGGTTACTGCTTACGGTTCACAGAAGAGAACACAGGTAACAGCAGCTATCAATACCATCTCCACTAAAGATATTGAAAGCCGCCCTGTTACCAATATGTTCCAGGCACTCCAGGGTACCGCGCCCAACCTGATCCTGCAGCAGAACAATGCTGAGCCAGGTGCACAGATGAACCTCAATATCCGTGGTGTAGGTAGTCTTACCGGTAATGCACCACTGATCATCATTGATGGTGTACAGGCTGGAAGAGACGGTTTACAGAACCTGAACCCTTATGATGTGGAGAGCATCTCCGTATTGAAAGATGCCGCATCCTCCGCGATCTATGGTTCCCAGGCGGCAAATGGTGTCATCTACATTACCACTAAAAGAGGTAAGAAAGATGAAAAACCAAGTGTCAGCTATAACGGTATGTATGGCTTCCAGACGCCTACCACGCTGCCTCGTAACGTGGAAGCATGGGAATACATGACGCTGAAAAATGAGGCACTGGTTAACTCTGGTAAAACACCTCAGTACTCTCCGGAAGATATCAGCTTCTGGCATACCCGTGGTTCAGAACCTGCCTATCTGAAGGAAATGCTGCGCAGCAGTACGCCCATGCAGAACCACAGTCTGAGTATGACTGGTGGCGGCAAAAGCAGCAGCTACCTCGTTTCACTGGGTTATGTTGATCAGGGTAACATGCTGCAGAACTCTTACGTTACTGAAGACTTCTACTACAAGCGTTACAACGCCAGGGCTAACCTCGCTGTGGATGTAAGTAAGTATGTAAAGGTAAATGTGAACCTCGCCTATACGAAAGGTATCAAACGTAGACAGCAGGCTGATATCGGTTTCCTGATCCGTGATGCGATCCGTACACCACGTATCTATCCGGTACAGGATTCTCTGGGTAACTTTGTGGTGCCTTCTCTGAATAGTAACAACGTACTGGCTCAGCTGAAATATGGTGGTTTCGATAAAGAAGAGAAAGACAACCTCCTGGGTGGTCTGGACATTACCATTACGCCGGTAAATCACTTTAAACTGAACTTCAACGCTTCAGGTACGTACACGATCACCAACCAGCAGAACCGCCAGAATAAATATTCCTACGCACCTTATTATACGACAGCCAATCCGCCACTGTTTAACAGAATGTATGAGTATGAATTCAAAGATCTCGCTTCCAACGTATACGCTACTGCGGAGTATGAGAACACATTCAATAAACATTATGTAAAGGCACAGGTAGGCGGACGTAGCGATGCGATCAATGAAGAGTATGGCGTGAAAGCTACCCGTTATGGTACAACCAACCTGGATGACGACTGGACGATCGGTGGTGGATACATTCCTAAACCGGACGGTACTTTCGATTATGCAAACATTGGTACCTACAACGACATTATCAATCCGAACCTATATGCGCTGAACTCTCTGTTCGGAAGAGTGAACTACGTATTCAACGATAAATATCTTGCAGAATTTACCTGGAGATATGACGGTTCCTCAAAACTCGCTCCTGGTCACCAATGGCAGTTCTTCCCGGCTTTCTCTCTGGGCTGGAGGATCACTGACGAAGAATTCTTTGGTGATTTTAAGAGACGCTTTGGTAATGTGAAATTCCGTTATTCCTGGGGACAGGTGGGTAACTCTAACATAGGTGGCTTCAACTACCTGGCAAGGGTAACACTGAACAGTGGTAAGTATCCTTTCAACAACACACCTAATGCCGGCGCCGATTTCTCTGCCTACAATGAAACATTGCAGTGGGAGATCTCTACCATGAGCAACTATGGTGTGGATGTAGACCTGTTCAATAACAAGATCTCCGCTTCCTTCGACTACTTCAATAAAAACACAGATGGCATCTACCTGTTCCAGGTAGTACCAGGCACGGCCGGTATAGGTTCCTCCCTGCAGAACGTTGGTAAAGTGCAGAACAAAGGCTGGGAGTTAACAGTTTCTTATCATGCAAAAACAGGTGCTGTAAATCATACGATTTCCGCTAACCTGTCCGACAACCTCAACAAAGTGGTGAAATATGGAGAGCAGTCCGTACAGGGGTCTGACTTCTCCTTTATCATCAAGGAAGGGTTCCCGATCGCTTCCTACTTCGGCTACAGATCCAATGGTCTGTACCAGAACCTGGATGATATCAAGAACGCACCAAGAGTACCTTTTGCCTACAATCAGCAGGTAATGCCCGGTGATGTACGCTACATTGACCGTAATGGCGATGGCGTGATCGATGCGGATGACCGTTATGTATTTGGTAATCCGTTCCCACGTTACACCTTCGGATTCACCTATGCGGCTAACTGGAAAAACTGGGATTTCTCTATGTTCTGGCAGGGTGTAGGTAAAAGAAGCCAGTTCCTGCGTGGTGACATTGTGGAAGCTTTCCACAACAATGAAGACCATGCATTCGAACAGCATCTTGATCGCTGGACGCCTACCAATCCGGATGCATCTTATCCGCGTCTGACCATTGGTAATGCTGATGCAAACAACTTTGCATACTCCGACTACTGGTTGTTCGACACCAAATACCTGCGTCTAAAGAACCTGCAGTTTGGTTATACACTGCCACGTGGTGTAGCACAGACATTGCATATCCAGAGCGCAAGAGTGTATTTCACCGGACAGAACATCCTGACATTCACTCCCCGTCGTTTCCGCGAACTGGGTGTTGATCCGGAGTTCACACAGTTTGACGACAAGCTGTCCTTTACCAATTACAACGCTATTGCAGGACGTAGCTATCCAAATGCGGCTACCTTCTCATTTGGCCTGGACCTGAAATTCTGATGATAGTGTTTTAATGCTCAACCGTATGAAGAAATTAATATTACCCATACTCTGCGCTACCCTGCTGTTTTCCTGCCGCAAGCTGGATCAGCCTATCACGCGCGACTATACAGATGCTGCCTACTGGCGTACCGCAGATGATGCGCTCGCGGCACTGGCAAGCTGTTACGAGAACCTGTCCGACGACGTCTATTATTTTGGTAATGAAGCGCTCAGTGACAACGGTTATGTAAGTGGTACCGGCTTCAGGGCTGTCTCCCTTATCGCATCCGGATCTTATGATCCTTCCAATGCACGTCTTACAGAGGAATGGAAATACCGCTACACCTGCATCCGTAAGTGTAACATCGTAACCACCAATATTGACAGAGTACCCGGACTGGATTCCACGCTGAAACGCCGTATTCTGGGGGAAGCGAGGTTCATCCGTGCGTATTCCTACTTCCAGCTGGCCAGCTGGTTTGGTGATGTGCCTTTCTACACTAATCTGATCACTATTGAAGAAGCCCGTGCCATTACCCGTACCAAACGGGATCAGGTGCTTGACTTTGTGGAATCAGAACTGACAGATATCCGTAGTGCACTGCCGGTGAATAACTATACGGGCAATGGATACTCGGAAAAAGATAAAGGCCGTATCACCCGTGGTGCCGCCATTGCGCTGGCTGCACGTGTGCATATGTTCAGAAGTGAGTGGCAGAAAGCGATCGATGACTGCGAACTGCTGATCAACAATGCTACTAACGGTAACTATGCATTACAGAACAACTATACGAATATCTTCACTGCTGCGAATGAATTTAATAACGAGGTGATCTTCGATATTCAGTATGGTGGTGGTCGTACCCACTCTGCACAACGTAGTTTCCTGCCACAGACAGTCGCTTTGCTGAGAAGCACGCTGGTACCTACGCAGGACCTGGTAGATGATTATATCATGCTCAACGGTAAAGGCATCAGAGATGCCAGTTCAGGTTATAATGAGAATGATCCTTATACCAACAGAGATCCCCGTCTGAACGCTACCATTTTACATGATGGTTCTACGGTTACTGATTTCGATGGTAAGGTACAGACCATTCTCACAAAGCCAGGTTCTGTTCCTGCTACCAATAGTGTAGATGATCAGGGTGCTTCTCCGACCGGATATTATTTCTATAAATATTATGATCGTACTGCGACCAATTATAACTCTGGCCTGAACCTGATCGTCTTAAGATATGCCGATGTATTGCTGATGTATGCTGAAGCTAAGAATGAACTGGGCCAGCTGGATGCAGGTGTATGGAACCAGACCATCCGTGCATTACGTGTACGTGCCGGATTTAATGATGCGGGCGCTACAGAGTTCCCTGGTGCCGGGCAGGATGCACTGCGTACCATTGTACGCCGCGAAAGAAGAGCTGAGCTGGCCTTTGAAGGCGTACGTGCATTAGATATCCGTCGCTGGAAAATTGCAGATCAGGTAATGAACAGGCCTGTAAGAGGTATTAAAGTAGCTGGTGGTGCTTTCAGAAGAGATGCCAATGGTTACATCATTGTGGAAGATAGGGTATTTACGAATCCTAAACACTACCTGTGGCCTGTCCCTACCTTCGAACGCGACCAGAACACAAACCTTGGCCAGAACCAGGACTGGTAATCAATTAGGAATACGAATTACGAATTAGAATTCTTTCAAACTGACGATATGAAAAAATTGCTCAAAAATATAATGCTCGCATTACCGGTTGCACTGGGTGTTATCCTGACTGGTTGCGGCAAAGATGATAACGAACTGAATGTAAATATTCAACCGGTAAGCAGACTGAATGCACCGGTGAATGACAAATACATCAAACTGCAACCCACTACCAGCGCAAGCGTGGTCTTTGAATGGGACCAGGCACGTGCGGAAGATGGCTCTCTCGTGGTATACGAAGTAGTGATCGATAAAGAGAGCGGTGATTTTTCTGACCCTGTTGCCAAACTTACTTCAGATGGTGGCGGTGTACAGAACAAACTGACCCTTTCTCACAAAGACCTGAACAGTATAGCAGGTAAAGCAGGTATTGCCTCACTCGCTACCGGTAAGCTGAAATGGACAGTTAACGCTTCTAAAGGCTATAATACACAGCCAGCTACTGAGTCCCGGACAATAGAAGTAGAAAGGCCGAACGGATTCGCAGAGATCCCTGTGGATGTATTCCTGACGGGTGATGCTACTGAAAAAGGAGCAGAGCTGGCACAGGCGGTAAAACTGAAATCTACAGCCCCGGGTGTATTTGAAATTTATACCTCCCTGAAAGATGGTAAGTACAAATTTGTAGACAGAAATTCCGGTACGCCTGCTACTTATTCAATTGATGGTGGCGCGCTGAAGGAAGGTGGAGAATCCACTCAGTCAGGTGGTACAAAGGTATACCGTCTGCGTCTTGACTTCAACAATGCTGCTGCAACTATTACTGAGATCACTGCTATCGGACTGTGGTTTGCTCCGGAGAACAGTATCATGTATGACCTGAGCTACACCACCAATGGCGTATGGAGCTTTGAAAATAAACTGATCAACTTCCACCAGGAATCATGGGGTCGTGATGAACGTTATAAATTCCGCGTAAGCGTAAAAGCTGCTGACGGTACGGCAGGTACCGAATGGTATGGTAGTTCCAATGCGGACAACAACCGTCCTACTTCCACTACGCCGCTTTCCTTCTGGGAACTGCGTGCTATTGCCAACAGCGATCAGTATAACTATTGCTACAAATTCGCTTCTGAAGTAGATACTAAAAACTGCGATGTGAAACTGTATTTCTCTCCCGACAAGACTTATACACACGAAGTGATCGTGCGTTAATCCGGGACTGATATCTACATCATGCAAACGATCAATTAAATGCTTATGCGTCGAATCTTTCTGCTATTTGCAATAACAGCGGCTATGGCCACCACCTTCACCTCATGCCTGAAAGAGCCTGTGGATGATGGCCCCGGACCTGGAGCCGGTAAAACGACCTATAAATACAACTGGCCGGCAATTGCTGACTCTTCTGCCTCATCACTGATCAGCAGTTTCTACAATCAGAGCGGCAAGTATTTCAATAAGAACAATGCCGGTGATCAGACTTTCAACTATTGGCCCAATGCGCATGCACTGGATGTACTGGTAGATATTTATCTCCGTACTGGTAATGAAAATACCAAAGCCCGTATGGATGAATTACTGGATGGTATGAAAGTGAAGAATGGTAATACCTACCTTAACCATTTCTATGATGACATGGAATGGATGACACTGGCCTGCCTTCGTGCCTATGAAGCTACCAGCGATACCCGTTATAAGACCACAGCTGAATTGCTATGGAATGATATCAAAGGTGGATGGGATGAAACATGGGGTGGAGGTATCTACTGGACTAAAGACCGTCAGAATAAGAATACACCTGCCAATGCGCCTGCAGGCATCATTGCAGCCCGTATGTATCAGCTGAACAGGAACGGTGAAGATCTGGCCTGGGCAAAGAAGATCTATGACTGGCAGAAAGCCAACCTCGTCGATCCGGTAACAGGCCTGGTATGGGATGGTCTGGATGCTACCGGAACCAATAAGGCATGGAAGTTCACCTACAACCAGGGTGTATTCATTGGCGCTGGCGTGGAACTTTATAAGATCACCGGTGAGCAGGTATATCTCAGTGACGCACTTAGAACAGCCAACAACTCCCTGACTGGCGATTTCAGCAGTGGTAACATCATGAAAGATGAAGGCGGCGGAGATGGTGGATTATTCAAGGGTATCCTTGTTCGCTATATGATGTTACTGATTACCGATGGTAGCATCAGCAGCACTGACGCTTCTAAATTCATCAACTTCCTGCAGCTGAATGCACAAACAATGTGGTTGCAGGGTACTGCCCGTCCGCAGGTATTGTTTAACACCAGCTGGACAAAGACAGCTACGACCACAGACCTGACCACACAACTGAGCGGCGCCATGCTGATCGAAGCTGCGGCAAGGCTGAAAGCGCTGGAACTGATAGACTAACTCCTTTCGCCATAAAGGAAAACAGGGATCAGGCATTTGCACGGTTGAACCTACACTGAACGGACCTGTCTGTGTGGGTGACACTGGTACAGATGCCCGATTCCTGTTTTTTATGAGTATATTCGTTTACCTATGAATCAAGGCTATGTAAAGGCTACCTCGATGGGGTAGCCTTTACTTGTTAAAGGAATAACTCTGTTTATGTATACCGTCTACGTCCTATTTTCCCGTCAGTTCGAGAAAGTTTATACTGGCCATACCTCCGATCTGGTTAAGCGTTTTCACTTTCATAATAAACATGGCCGTCAGAAAGGAACATTACCATACCGTCCCTGGGAGGTAGTGTATACTGAGTGTTTTGACGATAAGCAACAGGCGCTGAGGCGTGAATGGCTGCTCAAGTCAGGAAAAGGCCGCGCCTGGATATGGGGGCGGATAAAGGAAGAGTATTACCGGGATGGGTATATTAGCGGGGAGCTGCCCGCATAACATTATCCCCGCATTATAGATGTTTTAGTATTTCTTCAACAAGATGAGAGACGCTCTGTTAGCTCGGGCAATGGTATTGTTAAGGAGGGTGGTTTGCTGCGCTGTCTTTTAGCTAATGGTATTTCTCATTGTGTGGTCTGCCTGATGCAGTGCCTTCATGTAGTTGTGTTTTTTCGTCTCCTTTCTGGCTATCCGTTGAAGAACGCATGACAAATGTCTTCATAAAGTTGAGGGCATTGACAAATGTGCTTTTACCTTTTGCATTCGCACCATCGATAACCGCTCCCTTTAAAATTCTTATGCCGAATGCTGGAAGCGGGATTACACTTTCAGACCCGCGGGTATCCTTATCGCAATTGGAAGCGACAAGACCGATAGTAGCCTTCTCCTTAAAAGTCTTAAAATTAGACGCCGAAAACTGGATTATCATAATAATAAAACCGTTTTTTGTGGTATTTGTACAAAAAATCGGTTTTATTATTCAAAAAATGGAACAATAGTGTTCTTATTCGAAGAATTATCAGCTTGAGAATCTATCTCCTACCTCTCCCTATCAGCCACAAAATAATCCCCACCACAAACGCAACCGCCAGCACTCCTACCCATACACCCGCTTTAAATATTCCTCCCACCACTTCACAGCTGCTCAGTAACATAACGGCAAAGGCCAGCAGGCCCAGTTGTAAGTTTCTCATATACTCTTTTTGAGAAAGTATATCATACTCTATGCCAATGACCGGTCTAAGCCTTACTATGCTTAAAGTCCAGGAACAATGAGATCGTATGCGCCGACAACCTGTCCGAACGCTTGTAATAAGCGTACCGCATACCTATTTCCCGGAAGGAATAATGCCGGAACATCGGCTGGAACAACGCATATCGCGCAGTGATACCGGCTTTGTAACTGTTGAAGCGGCTGAGGTCATAGTCCGAGGTGTAGTATAGTTCCTGCAGACTATGCTCCTTGTAAGGCTTAAAGTACTTCGCGCCTGTTTGTGTATAAAAGCGGAAGAGCGGTGCGATCGTCAGTTGTGGATCCGCTTTGACCGGCACTTCCAGCTGGAAGGTGTGTCCTGTAATACCGAAATTGTCGTGGTAGAAACGATAGTAGGAACGGATAATCATATTCCTGCCTGCAAATAGGTTTAATTGCAGCCCAATGGGGAACTTCCACCGCTCGCGGGGCAGGTTTTCCACTCTTGGGGACTTTTGCGTTGTAAAGTAGACCCGGTGAAATGGCGTAGAGAGTAGCCCCTTCTGATAGACGACTTCCGGGAATACAGCAAACTGTATGCGTTGGTTAACAACCTGGTACAGTGCCATATTCACATTGTAGGATTGTCGCCGGTAGATGTCGAACCAGGCAGTATCCCGCAGTTCAGAAGGGTAGACCAGTGTTTCCGGATGGTAATAGTCCGGGTCAAAACGGCCCCATCGCAGGTCATCAAAGTAACATTGCAGACCAACAGACCATTGCCGGGTATGATCAGCATTGTCATGCTCCGCGGAAACACCCAATGGTACAGATAGATAGTCTGATTCCAGTGAGATACCACTGTTAATGCGTACACGGATATCCGGTTTGTTCAGCTGACGACTATACCCTCCATTAAGATGAAAACGGTTGTCCTCACGGGATGCGGAAGAGCGTACGAAGTCAATATTATCAGTAGAAGCCGATGTGATCATGTCTATTCCGGCACCCACGGTAAAGGTGTTCCGGGCGTCACGCTGATGGGTGATAGAGACGTCGGTAGCAAATACCTGCAGGTTTTCCGTACCAGTACCACCAGTGACAGCCGAGTGATTGCCATCCTGTGTATAAAAGGAGAATAATACCTGTATGTCCGTCTGTGATACCTGTTGTTTCTTATATGCCGAGCTGTCGGTGCCTTGTTGCGCGGACGCTGTAAACCATGCTGTCAGTAATCCCGCCGCAATAAATAATCTTTTCATGCCTGATCAGTTACAACCACATCCACCGCTGCTTTTCCCACTACCACCTCCACTGCTTCCTTCACGGTAGGTATGTACGTTTTCATCAAATTTGTCTATCTGTGTTTTGCCCAGTTGCATTGCTTCATCATTCAGGTACACACGCTGATAAGGCTTTACCGCTACACATGATTGCAGCAGCAGTACAGTCAGTATACCAGCCGCACCGAATAAGAAGAGGCTCCCGCTATTACGCTTTCGCATGTATTTGAATATTATCCGATTGTAAAACTTTATTCTTGCCGTCTATAATGATACAATGTACATCTGGTAACTGATTGACCAGATGGATGCCCACCGCCGGACCCATAACTGTGATCGCGGTGGCTAGTGCATCAGATAACTCCGCACCGGGACTAACAACTGTTACGCTTTTGATGAAAGGCACCGGCCATCCCTTCCTCGGGTCTATGTTATGAGAATACCTGACCCCATTTCGTTCTACATACTGTTCGTAATTGCCGGAAGTAGCAACTGATGCATTATTCACCGGTAACCAGAAGCGTATTTGTGTTGGTGCATCCGGATCAGCAATACCTATTTTCCACGGACTTCCATCCGGTTGATGCCCCCAGGCCGTGAGGTCACCACTGGCATTGATCACGCCACTGGTAGCACCGGCTGCCAGCCAAAGGGCTTTTACCCTGTCAGCCGCATACCCTTTACCAATAGCGCCAAAGTCAATCCGCATACCTGCTCGTTTCAGCTGCACCTGGTGATTGTCCAGTAATGCAATATGTTCAAAACTGGTCGCGAGCATTGCCTGGTCAATGGCTGCTTTTTCCGGCCATGTAAAATGATCGTATTTGAAATTGAACAGCTTTTTCAGCACGCCTGCTGTAATATCAAAAGCCCCCTGTGTGATCATACTGATCTTATTACAACGAAGTAGTAGCTGGTAAACTTCCGCGGGTACGGTAACAGGAGGTCCTCCTGCCTGCGCATTGAGTTGCGCAATAACGGATGTCTCGTTAAATACCGTTAGTAAAGACTCGATCCGTTTGATCTCAGCCACTCCCTGTTCCAGTCTTCCGGCAGTAATAACTTCATCTGCGCCGGTGGCAATCAGTTCAAAGTCTGAACCCATCAGCCGCGTATGTAGCTTACTGCTTAGCATATCATTTTACTGGAGCAGCTGTTTAAGTGTGGTGATGAAACCGTCCGGTGTTTCCGCTTTACAGGGGACGTAGGCAAGCAGTTTTTTTTGCGGACTTAACAGCACTATCTGTGGAAAAGTGCCTTGTGGATTAAACGCCGCAGCCAGTGAATCATATTGTAAACGAAGCGGCGCCGCGATCTTTTTTCTCTGTGGGAAATCAGCCTCCAGTAATACCAGCTTATCTCCTGCATACCGCAGGAACGTACTGTCTGAAAGGATCTGTTTATTAAAACGGATGCAGGGGATGCACCAATCGGAACCTGAAAATACCAGCAGTACCTTTTTTCCCGATGCCAGTGCCAACGCAAAGGCTTTATCAGGAGATTGCTGAACCTGTGCGCTCACAGATCCGCTAAAGGCTACAATCAGAAACAGGAATAAGATACAACGCATATTGCGGTGGTTTATGCTGGCATGGTTACCTGTTACAAAGGTAGGGGAAATTTATATGTGTTTATTCCGCCGGCGGAGCAGTTGACTGCCCTTCACGCGGTGCGTCAGGTGCTGCCGGTGTAGGCGTTACCGCGGCTATCGGGTCAGCAGGTGCTGCTGGTGTGGGCGCAGTGGGTTGTTTCCAGTCTCCCGGTTCCATATTGATCTGCAATTGTTGCGGTCTCGGATGGGCAATACTGATACCTGCTTCCTGTAATTTAACATAAATATCAGTTAGCACCTCACTCTTCATGACCCCTGCCTTACCCAGGTCACTGATCCAGAACATCACCTGTATATCAATCCCGGTATCCCGGAAATTCTGTAAGAGTACTACTGGTTCCGGTGACTTAAGAATATCTTCCAGGTTGATCAGGTAGTCCTTAATAAGGGTCAGTGCTTTCTTCAGGTCGGTACCGTAGGTTACACTTACGATAATGTCTACACGGCGTGTCCTGCTGGTTAATGTCCAGTTGACCAGTTGCTGCGCTATCAGGTCTCCGTTAGGAACGATCACTTCTGAACCATCGCCTGCGGAGATCTTACTAGAGCGAATGCCGATTTCTTTCACCACGCCCGACCTGGTACCCAGTTCTATGACGTCGCCTACTTCAATGGGCTTTTCAAAAGCAAGGATGACACCTGACACGAGGTTGTTCACAATATTCTGTAAGCCGAAACCAATACCCACACCTAACGCGCCTATTACAATCGCCAGCTTGTCCATAGGTATACCCGATGCCGCAAATGCCAGCAGGGTGCCTGCACCCAGGATCGCGAGGCGTATCAACAGCATGGCTGAACCCAGTTTTTTCTGTGGTTGTGATGACTGTCCGGTATAGCCCAGCAGGTAGGAAATGATCTGTGTAACGACACTGGACAGCCAGATTATCAGTAGAAATATAATTACACTGCTGAAGGTAAAAGTAAAGTTGCCGATCTTTCTTTCCGCTACCAGCATATTACTGATGATCTCGTATAGTCCGTCATACATATAGAGATTGCGCGCCAGCAATGCCAGCCAGCCTATGGATGCAGCGATATAGAAGATCGTTTTCAAACGTGACTTGATGTTCTGATAGTCGATCATGGAAATGAACGTGCTGGAGTCCTTCTTGGCTTCTACCTGTATGTAGATAGCTTCCATCAGTATTTCCACCATCAGAACAATGCCCAGTGCCATTGTAATACTGACCACACTGGCTGCACCCATGATCTTCGCTGCAGCGACACGCGCCATTGCTACCAGTAACACGGAAAGACCGCTCAGGATGATGAATATCCAGATAGCCGAACGGGAATATTTGGGCAGCGGGAGTGTGGTTTCCCGAAGGGTGCGTAGTAAATACAATCCCAGTATGATGGATAAAATACCGCCTATAAAGATACCCCATTGTTCAAAGAACGTCACCTGTATCAATAGGTTATTTACGCAGTATAACAATAACAGCAGAACAAGTAACAGCCATCTTTTTAACAGGTTAGGAGGTATATTGTTCCGTATGATGATGGTCGTGGTCACAGCTGTAATGATCCAGCAGATACCTGAATAGAATATAGGATATTGAATGGAGATCAGGAACGAGACCGTAGCCGCCAGTAGTATAGCACTGGCGACAGGGTAACGATACAGGTAACGGGCGTGTTGTAAGATCGTTTCGGCCTCCCTTTCTTCATGTTTCCGTTTGATCTTTTTGGCATTGAACTTCACCCACCATAGAAAGAGTCCTGCGCCCATTAAAAACAGGAGATATATCGGTCCATCCACCGCAAAAAAGACCCTGAGTATCCGGATGTTCTTACGCATGGAACGGTCAAATACCTCAATAAAACTGGGACCCTTTTTACCGGGTAGCGGCGGTTCCCAGAGGTAACTAAAGTCTTTATTGAACATCCGCTGACTGAAACGGGTCAGCTGGTAGTCCATATCTTCCAGCAGATTGGTCACATCTATATATCGTTTGGCTACTTTGTTCTGTAATAATCCGAGGTGTAGCAGATTAACCTTATTGGCACTGTCTACCTGCCGCCATTTCTGAATAAGAGCCGCCATTTGTCCGACATAGATATCCCGCAGCTCGTCTTCTGCCGGAATGTTACGCATGGAAGTATCTTTTCTGAGTAACTGAAGGGTATCAGTCACATTTACCAGCCTGTCATGGAATTTGAATAACACGTCCTGCCAGCTGTCCAGCTTTCTTTCCAGCTGTACAAGCAGTACGCGGTTGGTATAAAGGTCGTGTACGTTATTGGTGCTGCCGATGGCGGTCATGTCTTGTTTTACGACTCTCATAGCAGAATCGATCAGCGGAATACTTTCACTGATCTCTACGGTGTCGAGTCCGCGGCGTAGTGTACTCATCACCTGATTCAGCATGAGTGTATAAGTTTCCAGCCTGGTGATGATGATCGCAACAGAGGTGTCAGAGAGTCTGATGGTTGATTTGCCGGAAGTGTCTTTGACCTGTTGGGATATGATCTTGCTGAGTGTTGCGCTGTCAATTGGCTTGGGTGGAGCCGTCTGGTGCTGTGCAAAAAGATGTGTGCAGCAGAGGAAGGAGAGGAGAAGGAGTGAGATATGGCGCATAATAGACAATTGGGAATTAGGAAATTAGGAATTAGGAATCGGGTATGAAGAGACAGTCTTGTTTCTTCAGTCAGCAATATTATAAGCGCTATTGATATAGAACGACATAAAATCAGATCTTATGTTTTTCACGTAAATGGCACTCACCAATTCCTGATTCCTGATTTCCTGATTCCTAATTCAATACTACATCCATTTGAATTTTTCTTCAGCTGGTTTCAGCCTTCTTCCTTCAGGGATCTGTTCATCGGTATAACCGAGATAAAAGAAGCCGAGAACTTTATCAGCTTCACCCAAGGACAGATATTCCTTCATCGCAGGATGGAAGGTCATTCCACCTGAACCCCAGTAACCAGCGAAACCTTTTTCAGTGGCACCCAGCCAGAGGTTCTGCGTAGCGCAGGCTACAGACACAATTTCTTCCACTTCAGGAATGGCCGGTTTGTTGCCTCTCTTCATACAGATAGCGATCACATGTGACGCCAGGTCTCCCTGCTGTTGCAGTTTTTCGTAGGTGCCTGGTGCGAATTTCTCCGCAGGGGTATTCGCCTTATAAATGTCTGCGTGTGCCTGACAGAAGGTCTTTACACCTTCTCCGCTGAATACAACGAAATACCATGGTTCAGTGTAGCCGTGGGTGGGAGCCCAGTCAGCCAGTTCCAGTAATTCACGTACCTGTTCATCAGGAATTCTCTTCCCGTTCATGCTCGCCGGTTTAATGTTGCGGCGCTGTTTAATAATACTAGTCAGATTTCCGTTTCCCATGCTTATGCTTGATTGTTTATATACGGGAGATAAACTCTCCGGATGTTATGCAGATAATTTTTCTTTCCAGTCTTCCGGAAGTCTGGCCACTTTACGATTGATGTAGTCAAAGAAGATCATACCTGATTTTGCTTCTGCAATGATGATCGTCTTACTGTCACGTACGGTGGTGATCCGGTAATAGATGTCGAAACCGAACGGCGAGATGTCGGCCGCACCAATAGCGATGTCGAAGATGTCGCCTTTAAAACCTTCGCCCTTATAGACGAGCGCAGCGTCGGCCATGATAAGTCCTGTTTCTGGACCACGTTCTTCAAACCCCAGGAACTCCAGGTAGTTAACCCTTGCCTGATGAATGATGGATAGGAGTGAGTCGTTGCCGACATGTCCGCCGTAATTGATGTCTGTTATCCTTACCGGTATCTGCGTGGTGAAGCCCAGCTTTTCCGGCATGTCTATTTTAACTCTTGCCATTCTTTATATGCATATTATCGGTGACTGATGACAGTACCTGTGTTCATATTGTTTAGAGACTAAGGCTTTGTTTACCTTCTTCCTTCAGGAAGGTGATCAGCTGTTGGAGGGCTTTGCTGCGATGACTGAATTTGTTTTTATCTGCCATACTCATTTCTGCGAATGCGAGATGTGAGCCATCAGGCATAAAGATGGGATCATACCCGAATCCTTTACCACCACGGGTGGAGGTGAGGATGGTACCTGGGCATACGCCGGTGAACTGAAATTCCTTTCCGCCCATAATAAGGGAGATGACAGTCCGGAAATGGGCTTTACGGTTTGTTTTGCCTTCCATTTCCTGCAGCACTTTGGCGATGTTATCTTCGGAAAGTTTCTGTTCGCCGGCATAGCGGGCAGACAGTACGCCAGGAGCACCGTCGAGTGCGTCTATTTCAAGACCAGTATCTTCGGAGAAGCAGTCTTTGCCGGTCATTTCATAAATGACAGATGATTTCTCCCTGGCGTTATCTTCCAGTGTATCGTGTGGTTCGGGAATATCTATATCGATACCGGCTTCTTTAAGTGTAATGATAGAAAAACTATCACCCAGCATAGAGCGGATTTCCTTTACCTTGTTTTCGTTATTGGTAGCAAATACAAGTGTCATCAGAAAAGAGGTATTAAGTGTCGTAAAGTAAATATCTATATACCCAGTAATTGTTTCAGGGCCATCCACAGTTTACCTTTCAGCATCTTATCCTGTGCGATGATCTGCAGATCGTCTGAACAAAGCAGCTGGCAACCATTGACTTGTAGTAGCTGGTAATTGGAGATAGCTTCCAGTCCCATAGAGGCAGGAGAGATACCAAAAAGAACGGCCTGCTTTATAGGGACGGCAGCCTGCCAGGTTGTAAAGGGCAGATCGCCGTACTGGGCAGTATTGATCAATGCAATATCGTGCATACCCAGTTTACAGGCATTTAATATATTAGTTAACAGGTTAAATAATTCTTCATTTAAGTATGCTTCGCCCGCATTTTGTATGAATAGCGCGATGTTTTTTTGATTTTCACCTAAAAATTTGACTTTAGGAGGCGCCTCCGTTACGACTGCAACAGGTTCCTTTTTCCCTGGAATGATAGGCTGGGAGTATATCCTGGCCAATATGTAAGGATCAAGCTGCAATTTATCCAAAGACATGTTTATATGTATTTAACGTAATATATCGTTCCCCTTTGGGGAAAAAATCAGTTTATTTGCATCTGACAGTGAGCAAATGTAAGAGTATTCAATTTTAGATTCAGGATTTCCGACTTTAGATTTTAAACGGGAACAGGGCCAGGAATTGAAATTCAGACACCAAAACATCTATAACATTTTTTAAAGGTCCTTATGATGGTAGACAATCCAACGACAAACGCTGTACTAGAAGAGGCAGTTAGGAAAATTAAGGTGACCCGGACGGCTCAGAGCCGGATCAATGAGATTGACTTTAACAACCTGGTATTTGGTAAAAAGTATGCCGACCACATGCTGGTGGCAGATTTTGATGGCAAAGAATGGTCAAATGCAGAGATCTTACCGTTTCAGCATATTTCTGTGAGCCCTTCCAATGCCGCCTGGCACTATGGTCAGGCCATCTTCGAAGGAATCAAGGCGTACAAGGATCAGGATGGTAATCCTATGATCTTCCGTCCGTATGACAACTATGCCCGCTTTAACACGTCCGCGGAAAGAATGGGCATGCCCGATGTTCCGGAATGGTTATTCATTGGTGGTATGGAGATGCTGATCGACCTGGACCGTAACTGGGTTCCTGCGAATGAAGGTTGCTCACTGTACCTGCGTCCATTTATGATCGCAGCAGATGAGTTTATTGGTGTAAGACCTTCTGACACCTATAAGTTCGTGATCATTAATTCTCCTTCCGGTCCATATTTTAATAAGCCTATTAAACTGCTGGTACAGGATAAATATATACGTGCTTTTCCTGGTGGTGTAGGGTATGCGAAGGCTGCCGGTAACTACGGTGGTGCTATGTATCCGACTATGCAGGCCCGTAAACAGGGTTTTGACCAGATCCTCTGGGTAGACGGTGCGGAGCATAAATACCTGCAGGAATGCGGTACGATGAACGTATTTGCTATTATTGGTAACAAAGCGATCACGCCGGACCTGACGCAGGGTACTATCCTGGCAGGGGTGACCAGGGCCAGCGTGATGGACGTACTTACTGACATGGGACTGACCGTGGAAGAACGTCCGGTATCTATAGATGAGGTGGTAGCAGCCTGGAAAGACGGTTCGCTGCGTGAAATCTTTGGTACAGGTACTGCTTCCAGCGTAGCTTATGTGGAGGAACTGCAATATAAAGAACACCAGATCCGGCTGGATACTACCAGGTATGCAGTAGGGGCTGAGTTACTGGAACGTCTGGATGCGATCCGCACAGGAAAGGCAGCCGATGTCCGTAACTGGAACTATAAAGTATCAAAACATTTATAAAGACAGTCTTAGTTGTGTTAGTTAGGGGCCATTTGCGGAAGCAGATGGCCCCTTCGCTTTTTGGTGTGTTCATAGTGGCAGGTATTCTTGTTTTTATTGCTGTCTGATCTTCATACTAACAGGGTACTTAAAGGTCACCTCAAGGGCACCAAAAGGGCACTTCAATATCCCCGGGATATTGAAGTGCCCTTTTGGTGCCCTTGAGGTGACCTTAAGAATAGCCGATCTGACACTATTTTAAAGCATAAAAAGACGACCTTTTACAGGGTAGTTTGAAAGTGTTTCATGGACAAACAGGAAATCCCAAAGCAGGTGAACCCATATAACGCTTCCAGGCATAGCTGAAGCTGGCAGCTTTACAGTATATGCTCAGCGTCCCACTTTATCATATAAGAAATGTAGATATTTACATATATGTCAGGGGAGTAAGTATATTTGTGAGCAGCCATATTTGATTGTTTCACCAGATGAAGTGCTGGAAATCAGTAGGGCACCGGCTCTGCCGACAAGTGTCAGATAGTTTCTCTGCCTAAACATTATGCATTACCACTGAAAAAGTGCATCTTTGCAGGATGACACTTTCTGCTTTTCTGGATTCCCTCAGCCAGGCAACGCCTCCCGCAGGCACTTCCCCCTACCTGGCCTCCCTGTGGTGGGATGGCAAAGGAAACTGGCAAAAGGCTCATGATATTATAGAAAACCTGGAAAGCGACACCGCTGCCTGGGTACATGCTTATCTGCACAGAAAGGAAGGCGACCGCGGCAATGCCCGTTATTGGTATTCACGCGCAGGCCGGACTATGCCGGAGGTGTCACTGGAACAGGAATGGAAAGACATCGTGACCGATCTGTCAAGTCACTAGCAGGGCAATTCCAAAAAAATGTTGAAAACATTTTGTTATTAATAGGGATAAATGTACCTTTGCCCTCCCAAATTCCCATTCTGGGTGATTTGGATGTCATTGTAAACCGACAGAAAAAAAACTTAGGTAGAATGCCTACTATACAACAATTAGTAAGAAAAGGAAGAGAAATTATCCGGGCTAAATCCAAGTCCAGGGCTTTAGATAGCTGTCCACAGCGTCGTGGTGTATGTACCCGTGTGTACACAACCACTCCTAAAAAGCCTAACTCTGCGCTGCGCAAGGTTGCTAAGGTGCGTTTGACAAACAAAGTAGAGGTGATCGCTTATATCCCAGGTGAAGGTCACAACCTTCAGGAGCACTCCATCGTGCTGATCCGTGGTGGTAGGGTGAAAGATCTGCCAGGTGTTCGTTACCACATCGTTCGTGGTTCTCTGGATACTGCAGGTGTGAAAGATAGAAAGCAGAGCCGTTCCAAGTATGGTACCAAAAAGGAAAAGGCTAAGAAATAATACATTTACAAATAGTTGAAATTTTTCAAATAAATGAGAAAGCAAGCTGCAAAGAAGATGCCTCTGGCTCCGGATCCGCGCTTTAACGACAAACAGGTTACCCGGTTTGTAAACAACGTGATGGAACAGGGCAAAAAGAGCATTGCCTTTAAAATATTCTATGACTCTATCGACAGAGTTAGCCAGATAACTGGTGAAAACGGTTACGATGTTTGGAAAAAAGCACTGGTAAACGTTACTCCTGCTGTAGAAGTTAGAAGCCGTCGTATTGGTGGTGCTACCTTCCAGATTCCTTCTGAGGTTCGTCCTGACAGAAAGATTTCTCTGTGCATGAAATGGTTGATCCGTTACGCTACTGAGAGAAATGGTAAGAGCATGGCTGAGAAACTGGCGAACGAAATCGTAGCAGCAAGTAAAGGTGAAGGTGGAGCTTTCAAAAAGAAAGAAGATACTCACCGTATGGCTGAAGCGAACAAGGCATTCTCCCACTTCAGAATCTAAATCTACTGCCGCAAGGTAGATGGTTTATAAAGATATAGGAGAAACATCCTCCGGGCTATACCGGGGGATGTTCTCTTTTTTTGTGCCCGCAACGCACCGATACCTGTTGTCGTATGCCTGCCGGACACAGATAGCCTGCTGTTCAATGTCGTTTGAACGGATAGAACAAACCATACCGGGTGTACGCTTCCATGTGTAGCCTGCCGTTGTTGAATATACCACGCTGTAAAACCTGTCTGGTGTCATCCCATCTGGTCAGTTGTGCTGGTATTTGTTCTTTTACAGATCGCTTTTACGGCGGCTGTTTCCCAATATGATGATATAGGACTTTAGTGTGTATTCGCCTGTGTACAACATTGGCGAACAGAATATCTCATGCCTGCTGATCGAAATAACTAATTCAACTCTAATAAAAAACGGCCGGACAACATGACGTCATCCAGCCGTATACGGGTGTTAGTATTACCGATGTTTATCTCACATTTACCAGTACTCTGATCGTACCGGTACCATTTCCATCAAAAGTCTCTAATGCTTTACCAATAACCTGGCCAGGTTTCACCTTGTCCAGGTCAGCTTTCATGGCATGACCAGCCTTACTGGACGTTACCAGCAGATCTCCTCTTCGAATAGCGCCGCCTTCTCCACATACCTTTGTAGGGATCACCCCGATAACGCCCATTGGCACTTTATCTGCCAGATCACTGTCGACATCTTCTTCCGTTAACAGTACACCTGGTTTGGTCGCATATACGCCTGCGACCAGGGTAGAGTAAGGTTTGGAAGACAGCTCAACAGTTCTGTCGGCATTCTCAGCGATCACCAGTACATCCCCCGGGGCGTAATGACTCACATTCCCTGTTACATCAAAAGCTTCCGCCACGTCAGCACCGCTGCTCTGTGTACCGCCGTTGAAGAATCCGCGACCAGCTTTATTGATGCGGGCTACGTTGGAGCTGCCACTCTGGAAAACAGCCACATTGCCGGAAGGGCCCTGATGGTTGATCAACATGCCGTTGCCAGTACCATTGGTGGTAATGTGTACCACCGGTTGGGCGTTAGCACTGTTAAAATTAGCGAAGCGTCCCGCTTTACCTGTACCAAAGTTGGGAACAAAGCCGGAAACCGCATTACCAGTTCCGTCACAACTGGCTTCTATACCATCGCCACTACCACCGGCGTTCGCAGTGATACCGTTACCGTTACCATCGGCCAGTGCGAGAACAGCCGGGCCATTGCCAGCAGGATTGGATGCGTAGAACAGGCCCGCATAACCACCAGTACCGGATGATTGTCCGAAAATACCAGCGGTACCGAAGTTGGCGAACTGGGAGTTTACTTCGCCTTTTACTGCGGGAGATGTACCTGTCGTCCTGTCTACAATGAAATTACCTGCAGTACCGTTACCTACTGTTTTCACTGTAATAACCGGATTTTCATTATCCTCATTAAAAATCTCAAACCGGCCTGCACGACCCTCACTGAAAGTGGGTACCCAGGCATATAATGCGGTACCTGCACCATCAATATTCGTTTCTACGCCATTACCATTTTTACCTGCATTGGCAGTGATCGCGTTACCGTTACCATCGGTCAGGGCAATCAGGGAAGCACCGTTACCGGAAGGGTTTGACGCATAGAACAGACCTGCACGACCTCCTGTACCGGAAGAGATACCGAATACACCAGCTGCACCGAAGTTGCCAAAAATGGTATTTACTTCTGCTCTCACAGCAGCACCTACGCTGTTATTGTTATCCAGCAGGAAGGAGGAGGCATTACCCAGTGTATTATCAGGAATGTTGCCATTACTGTTGCTGACAACCTCCAGGATATTCGCTTCCGTATTGTTCTGGTTGAAGTTTTCAAATTTACCAGCCATACCCGTGCTGTTATTAATACCCACCTGTCCATACACGCCTACACCTGTATTGGAGGTACTGGTAGCAATAAAACCTCTCACACCATAACCGCCACCATCATTACGGCCAACCACAGCACCAGCAATGTCGGAAGTGGTACGACCAACGATCGCTTCACCAGCGCCATTGTTATCACCAACTATGCCTGCAGAAGTCTGCTGACTTGTAATACCATGTACACCAAAGCCAGCAACCGTACTACTCAAAACACCAGTACCATTCCCGGTTGTGCTGACATTGACCACAGTACCCTGTCCTACAGTATTGACGGTCAATACATTGTTATTATTTGAATTATTATTGATAGCGATGTTGGCGGCAACACCGTTGTTAGAGGTGGCATTCAGTCCCGTACCAGTGTTACTATTGGCGTATACACCGTAGCCATTGGCACTGGCGTTACCATATACGCCCAGACCATTCGGAGTAGAGCCATACACCCCCCATCCGGAGCCGGCCTGTGAACCCCAAACGCCGATACCTAATCCACCTGAACCATTGTTGATACCGCGTACGGCACTTGAGAATCCACCAGGTGCAGTACTGTTTACAATACCACGTACGGCAGCAATGTTGGAGGTAGTGGTGTTATTGATACCTTCTACGGAAGTACCGTCGCCGTCATTGGTGATGGAAAACAGTGTAGCAGCATTGTTTTCTACAGTAGTGAAAGGCAATGTAAACCCGCCACCAGCTGCGGATGGGGCCCAGTTGGTACCATCAAACCGGAGTATCTGACCTGCCAGTGGCGCCGTATTGGAAACGCCGGTGTTCTGCAGCTTCACTACGTTGGGATTAGGATATGTACCACCCAGGTCTCCGCCTGCTGCCACACCATTGATGTCGCCAGCTGGTCCTACCGGTCCTTGCGGTCCTGCAGGTCCTACCGGGCCAATTGGTCCGATTGGCCCTACGGGCCCAGCGGGGCCTGCTACACCGGGGTCACCCTGTACACCTTGTGGGCCCACAGCACCAGCGGGACCCACCGGCCCAACAGGACCAGCGGGACCTGCTACACCGGGATCACCCTGTGCGCCCTGTGGCCCTACGGGCCCAGCGGGACCCACCGGCCCAACAGGACCAGCAGGACCAGGATCGCCTTGTGCGCCTGCAGGGCCTACGGGTCCCATTGGACCTACCGGACCAACAGCACCCTGTGGGCCTGGTGCACCTGGATCACCCTTTGCACCAGCAGGGCCAACTGGTCCTACGGGACCTGCCACACCCTGTGGGCCTGGTACACCTGCATCTCCTTTAGCACCCGCAGGTCCTGTAGCTCCAGCAGGGCCAGCAGCGCCCTGTGGGCCTTGTGCACCTGCAGGGCCGGCCGGACCTTGCGGACCAGCGGGACCCTGTGGTCCTGCGTTACCATTCGCAGCATATAAAGCATATGGTACACTGAGTAATTCGGTCGTACCGAGAGAGACGAAGCCGCTGCCTGTATTGACTTCTACTTTTACATACTGATTAGCATTCGCCCAGGGAACACCTGCAAATGTGCCGGTATTGGCGTTCCCCTTACCGATCTGTAAATTGAACAGGCCGAGAGCGCTGGTCCTTACTTCATGGGTCTCTTCGTATTGTACCGGGCCAGCAGCAGAGCCACCGAGAATGGAGATACGAACGGAGATGTCTTTATTGGCGATGACAGTGCCATTTGTGTTGCGGACAACCGCCTGGTAATTGGTACCTGCCAGCCCGTTCTGAGCGAAGGTACCTGCACAGGTAGTGACCAGCAGTATGATGAGGATATATAATTTCTTCATGATGGATGTGTTTTGTATGCTGTGACAGGGGTTATTGTTTTACAGACCTGGGTTTAACAACAGGAGCTGTATTAACAGGAGCCGTGTTAACGGGTTTGGTTTGTTTGATACTGGCAGGTGATCCGGAGAGAGCGCTGGACTTAACGGGCACGTTGATATTTTCCGATGCAGCGCCCTGAGTGGGTACAGCGATGGGAGCCGGTAGTGCAGGCTGATTGGCCCGGATATTTTTTGTTGCTTCAGTACTGCTGACCTCAGACGGATTTTTGCCTGTCACCCGGTTGGTCTTTAAAGCCTTGCCGGTGCGGGTGGTGGTATTTTGCGGACGGTAATCAGTAAACAGTTGTTCCTTCGTGGAGCGGGTTGCACGGGCCTGAGGAGCAGCTGTTGTTTTAACGTCCTTGTTCTTTTCCTGCATTCTGGCAACGTCTTCTTTAAAATGGGGGAAAAGCTTGTCACGGGTACGTTCCTGGGCCATGGTCATAGCAAGACCGGAAAAGAATAACGCAATTAGTAGCGCGTACGGTTTCATATGTCGGAATTATGTGTGATTAAGGATGGTTGATTATCGGGCGCCACCACCTACGTGATATGCGAGGGTGAACTTCAGGGTTTTCCGCTGGTACAGACTATTAGCGGTCGGCATGATATAAGCCATATCAAGGGATACCCCTTTAATACGTGTACCTATACCCGCAGCGAAGTGCTGGCGATAGCCCTTTTGCGGATGCTCGTAGAAATAACCTGTGCGGATAAACAGCTGGTGTTGGTAAGTGTATTCCAGTCCACCGGCTACGGTAAACTCTCTGATCTCTTCCTGAAAGCCACCGGGAGCATCCCAGAAGGAGGTAAAGATGGCTTCGGGCATGCTGCGGTTCGGATCTTTACCGTCGAGTATCTGGCCGGTTGGTTGCCCGTCGGCATCCAGTTCATATACAGGCGGTGAGGGAATGAGCAGTTTATTAACATCAGCGAGTATGGTGAACTGATGGTCTACAGTGTTCACGAAGGAGTAGCCGCCGCCTATACGGAGATTGGCAGGCAGGAATGCTCTACGGTCGTTGTCGTCTGTATAATTCAGTTTGGAGCCGATATTGGTGAAGGCGATACCCCAGGAGTAGCGGTTACCAGCAGGATCGCTTTTACCATAGTTCTGTGAATAGAAGCCGATATCACCGGCTACAGCGCTGGCTGGCTTTTGCTGGAGGCCATTAAAGCTGCCTTGTCCTAGGTCACTGCGGATGTAACGTAGCGTAATGGCGAGTGAATACCGCGTACCGAGTTTACGGGCGTACGAGGCGTCAATGGCGTACTCGCGTGGTTTGTAGCGTTGTAGTTCTGTACCGTTATTGTCTCGGAAGATGATGGTACCGTTAGAGAAATAGCGCATGGAGAGGCCGATACCTTCGCTATTGTCCTTGAAGTTTTTGAAGGCGGAGATATAACCCATGTTCGTGCGCTGATCACTGTTATTCAGGTCCCACATCCAGGGTGCGTAGGAGGCACTGACACCCCAGTCATCGGCAAAGACGATTTTGGCGGCATTCCCGAACAGGGAGTTCGCGTCGGGTTCCAGGCCAGTCATTGCATCACCGGTACCACTGCTGCGGGCGTCTGGGTTGACGAGCAGGAAGGCTGCACCGGTGTTGATGGTTTTAATGCCTTTCACCTGGGCCTGCAGCATGCCTGGGGCAAGCAGGCTGGCTGCGCAAAGCCAGATGGTAAAATTCTTTCTCATGATCTTTTTTTTGAGGTTATTGGATCACCAGTTTCTCTTCATACATATGTCCACCGGCTTTGAGGACCACGGTGTAGATGCCGGCGGCAAATTTGGTAACCGGTAGTGTGATCAGCACTTTACCGGCGGCGAAGGTTCTGCTTTCCTGGTGAACGACCTGTCCGCTGCTATTGACAATAAAGAACATAACAGGATTGTTGGACAGCATGTCAAACTGGAGTTTCAGTACGGACGAAGCGGGGTTAGGGTAAATGATCATGTTTACGACCACTTCGATACCCGGGGCTACGGGTGGGAGTTCTTCCGGCTGATGGAATCCCTGCGTGAGGAGCAGGGACGATTTCTGCAGGGAACTGACGGTAATTTCGCCGATTGTGTACTGGAAGAGATAGTCACCTGCGGGACCGCCACCTCCTGTACTGGCATTCACCTGCCTGTTGAGTATCAGTTGCGCCCTGGCGGCCGGGGCAGCGGCAGCGGACAGACACAACAGCAGGAGCTGTTTGTAAATAATCTTCATTTAAAGATATGTTAGGGGTGATAAATGACACGGGATAAAGCATGCCCTGAGACACACGATATACATTAAATGGGTATGGGGGTCAGGACATTAACAAGCACATATACAAATATGTTTTAAAGAAGAAAAAAATGCAATAGCAAGTTCCTGGCTGGCGGTATTAGGAGGAAAACCGGTGGGGGAAAATGGACAATTGGTTTCCAGGCAGATAAGGATGGTGGTAACGTGGTAAAATTGGTTTACCTTTGCGCCGTGAAGAGCGGGGGCTAAGCCCGTTCTGTAAAGGAATTCTTAAATATTGTTTTGGTAAATCGACCTGTTTTATTTATTGGTAAAAATCCTTTACCTTTGCCCCCCAAATTGCATTAGTAATACAGTCATTTTAATATTATGGCAGACTTAAAATTTCAAAGAAACTTTGGTATTGCGGCGCACATCGATGCCGGTAAAACCACTACCACAGAGCGTATCCTGTACTACACAGGTAAATCCCACAAAATAGGGGAAGTGCACGAAGGTGCTGCCACCATGGACTGGATGGCACAGGAGCAGGAGAGAGGTATTACCATCACATCTGCTGCTACTACCTGTTTCTGGAAATTCCCAACTACACAGGGAAAGCTCCAGCCAGATACGAAAGAATACAAATTCAACATCATTGACACTCCGGGTCACGTGGACTTTACTGTAGAGGTAGAGCGTTCCCTGCGTGTACTGGATGGTCTGGTAGCATTGTTCTGCGCTGTATCTGGTGTAGAACCACAGTCTGAGACCGTTTGGCGCCAGGCTAACCGTTACCGCGTACCACGTATCGGTTTCGTTAACAAAATGGACCGTGCTGGTGCAGACTTCCTGAACGTGGTAAAACAGGTGAAGGAAATGCTGGGTGCTAACCCTGTTCCATTGATGCTGCCTATCGGTGCAGAAGATACTTTCAAAGGCGTGGTTGACCTGATCACCATGAAAGGTATCATCTGGGACGAAGAAGGTAAAGGTGCTACTTACCAGGAGATCGAAATTCCTGCTGACATGAAAGATGAGGCAGAAGAGTGGAGAGCTAAACTGGTAGAAGCAGTTGCTGAGTACGACGACACCCTGATGGAGAAATTCTTCGAAGATCCAAATTCAATCTCTGAAGCTGAGATCCACGAAGCTATCCGTAAGGCTACTATCGATATCGCTATCATCCCGATGCTGTGTGGTTCTTCCTTCAAGAACAAAGGTGTTCAGAAGATGCTGGATGCGGTTTGCCGTTACCTGCCTTCTCCACTGGACATCGAAGCAGTAAAAGGTACTAACCCTGACACAGGTGCTGAGATCGAGCGTAAACCAGATGCGAAAGAACCATTCTCTGCACTGGCGTTCAAGATCATGACCGATCCATTCGTAGGTCGTCTGGCGTTCTTCAGGGCTTACTCTGGTCACCTGGATGCGGGTTCTTACGTACTGAACACCCGTACCGGTAAAAACGAGCGTATCAGCCGTATCATGCAGATGCACGCTAACAAGCAGAACCCTATCGATTTCATCGAAGCTGGTGACATCGGAGCTGCTGTTGGTTTTAAAGATATCAAAACAGGTGATACCCTGTGTAACGAAGACCATCCGATCGTTCTGGAGTCTATGACATTCCCAGAGCCGGTGATCCACATCGCTATCGAGCCTAAAACTCAGGCGGACATGGATAAAATGGGTCTTGCGATTGCGAAACTGGTAGAAGAAGATCCTACCCTGAAAGCAAAAACTGATGAGGAAACCGGCCAGACCGTATTGAGCGGTATGGGTGAGCTTCACCTGGAGATCATCGTAGACCGTATGCGTCGCGAGTTCAAGGTAGAAGTTAACCAGGGTGCACCTCAGGTTGCGTTCAAAGAAGCGTTCACTGGCGTAGTAACTCACCGTGAAGTGTACAAGAAACAGACTGGTGGTCGTGGTAAATTCGCTGACATCCAGGTTGAGATTGGTCCTGCTGATCCAGAATGGCTGAAAGAGAACGACGGTAAGACATTCCAGTTCGTTAACGATATCTTCGGTGGTTCCATTCCAAAAGAGTTCGTTCCTCCGGTACAGAAAGGTTTCGAGTCTGCAATGAACCAGGGTGTACTGGCTGGCTATCCGCTGGACAACCTGAAAGTTCGTCTGTTTGATGGTTCCTTCCACCAGGTTGACTCTGATGCAGTATCATTCGAGCTTTGTGCAAGAGCAGCTTTCCGTGAGGCTGGCCGTAAGGCTAAACCAGTTCTGCTGGAGCCGATCATGAAGGTTGAAGTACAGACTCCTGACCAGTACATGGGTGACGTAACGGGTGACCTGAACCGTCGTCGTGGTATGCTGGAAGGTATGGAAATGAGAAATGGTGTACAGGTGATCAAGGCTAAAGTTCCGTTGAAAGAAATGTTCGGATACGTAACTCAGCTGCGTTCAATGTCATCAGGTCGTGCGACTTCCATCATGGAGTTCTCTCACTACTCTGCAGCTCCAAACAGCATCGCTGAAGAGGAAATTGCAAAAACAAAAGGTAAAGTGAACGCTGACTGATTTCAGTAACACTTATCAGACTTATAGCAAAAAGGGATGCCGTTTGGCGTCCCTTTTTGCGTTTGTATCAGGATTGTGCAGGGAAGGATGATGCCTCGCCTGATAAGGGGAGATCAGGGCTGTATGGGGCTTTATTGTAGCACGTAGAGGGGCGTTGGCAGCCAGGCACTAAGTGAAGGACATGAATAAACATTGTTTGTAGGAGATCAACCCCGGTTTATTGGCTGGCGGGGAAGGGAATGGCGAGGTAGTGGGTATTTTATTCACGGTGGATGGAGGTTGCCAGTGGCCTGTGTTTCTAGGTTGTTTGTTGATGTGTTTTGTTCATTTTCAATAGGTTTTATTGCACGAATGTGTCAGATGGCATCAAATTTGGTTGCATATGTTAACCCACTTTAACATATTAAGAGTCATAGTGTAATGTTTTCCGGCAGCTCCTTGTAGCGGGTAATGATAATCTTAGATGGCAAGTATTTTATACAATTAAACTTCACAGAACATGAAAAAAATTCGTCTCTTAACCCTGGCGCTGGCAGCGGCATCCTTTGGCAGCACCGCAACAGCGCAGACGCAGAAAGGAAACCTGATGGTAGGTTCGGACATTACTAATTTTGGATTTAATTTTCAGAAAGAGAGCACTATTTTTCATTTTGACCTGAATCCCAAGCTGGCTTATTTTATCAAAGACGATCTGGCATTAGGAGCGTATGTAAGGTTTGGCCTTGAAACGACGGGCGGTAACGGTACGAATGTTAATTATGGAGTAGGTGCACTGGCGCGGTATTACGTGCATGATGAGAATGTGCGTAAGCTGGAGTTCTCTAAGCGTGTACGTTTCTTTGGAGAGGCGAATGCTGGTTTTGGGGGAAGTAATCCGGCGAACGGGGCGTCTACAAATGGGGTAGAACTGGGAGTTGGCCCAGGTTTATCGTATTTTATCACACCGAATGTGGCGTTGGATGCGTTATTAAAATATAATGTGATCATTGGTGGAGGTAATTCCACCACGTCGCACAACCTGGGTTTCGGGTTAGGTTTCCAGATTTTCCTGCCTACGGCGAAGGCGCGTGCTATCATGCGTGAGGAGACAGGAAAGTAAGGGCGTACGATGAGGGAATGGGCTACAATACGTTTGAACATGCTGAATGAACTGCTTGATAATGAATAGTAATGAACAGCAGTTGAATGATGATCGCAGTTTATCTTTAGTGGGTTAGCAGGGAAGGATATTCGCTGTAAACTGGGATTTGCCGAAAACCAATAAAAGAGTAGGCTCGACACCATTAACAAAGCGTATTGTTATGACATCCTCAATTCTCACCGCACTTATTGGATTTTTAAGAACAGTATTAAGGAGTTTGTAATTCCACCGACATTGTCAAAGCGTTAGGCCCCGGCGAATTGCCGGGGCTTTTTCATTACGGTACGGGAGTGAATGAGTTGTTCATTTTACGGCAGACCCTGATTTGAACAAAATGGTATAAATGACTGAAAGTGAATGAAAGTGAATATGGTGTTTAACAGCAAGCCAGTTAATTTTATGGCAGGATTAGATGATCATCTCCATTGGGATTACCGAAAACCAAGAAAAGAGTAGGTACAAACCACCAAAAAATCTAAAGTAATGGATCTGTTAAATCAATTACTGGCAACGCTCATCGCGCTGTTGAATTCTCTGCTGGGAGGTCTCTAATGATATGTCCCCAAGTTCCCGAAGGATAAGTTAACCTGCCACGAGGTTAGCTGTTCCAAATTATTGAAGAGCCTCTTTGAGTCGGGGGCTCTTCGCTTTTGTATAACCCTGTGAAATCGGCCAACGGAGTACCTGCACGATAATCAGCAGAATAGATCTGCCGGAATTTACAAAAGTTATCACTGCTATTGATCTGTTTGGATCAGTTTGTTTCAAAGCGCATCCTGGTGCTATAGTACTTAGCAATTAGGTGAGCAGGCCGGACTGGTTCCAGGTATCTGCCGTCAGGGAGTGGAGGCATTCCCTGACACCTTATATCTATGCTTTCCTCCCTGTTGGGTGCAACTGGTTTTTACCTCAGCCGTTCATTTTGAAACTCTCTGTTCATTTTTATTCACTCCATTTATTCGCCCGAACCTATTGGTAATGAATGAAATGAATGGCATGAAATTCCGGACTTGCTGGTAACTTAGAGCATGCACCTGTAAGCAGGTTGTATTTGGGATTGCCGAAAACCAAGCAACAGAGTAGGCTTAACCTTATGGAAAACCTCAACAACTATGGATTTATTGAACCAGTTATTGGCTTTAGTTCTGAACTTGCTGAATTCCTTATTGGGAAATTTGCCCATCTGAGTTTTGACAGGTTGAGAAATATTGCTTATTGCATTCCCAGACAGGACAGGCCACCGGTTCCCCGGAGGCCTGTTTCATTTTAGGGAAGTGAAATGGTGGGATAATTATCCGGCAGGAGGGGCAGGTAGGTAGCAGGTGGGGTAACACATAGCTTAACTGTTCCCGCTGCTGTATTTACCGGGGAAAAGGGCAAAACGCGGGGGCGGATGATGGCAGTCTGTACCATGAGAAACCAGTTGGTGCGGGTAGGAGGAGTTGTTAATATCTTATTCAGACCCTTTGTGGGTGTGGGGATGACAATGTGGACAAAGCATTTTTGGTATTTTATTGAAAAACAGTATTTTGCCAGCCCTCATTATAAAACTTCTTTGTGTACGATGGCGGTCTCCCAGGCTGCGCACGCACTATTCCTTATTATTTTTCCACAAAATTATTTGTGAAGTAAAAAAAACGGGTTACCTTTGCCCTCCCAAATTGTAAGGGTAAAAACAAGAAGAAGTTCATTGCATATGTCTCAGAGAATTAGAATCAAGCTGAAGTCCTACGATCACAATCTGGTAGATAAATCTGCTGAGAAGATCGTTAAAACCGTGCGTAACACGGGTGCCGTGGTAACAGGTCCAATTCCTTTACCAACTGAAAAGAAAATTTTTACGGTGCTGCGTTCACCGCACGTTAACAAGAAGGCTCGTGAGCAGTTCCAGCTTTGCACGCACAAGCGTTTGCTGGACATTTACACTTCTTCTTCCAGAACAGTAGATGCGTTGAGCAAGCTCGACCTGCCATCTGGTGTTGAAGTTGAAATCAAAGCGTAGGACATCGGCCAGGTGGGCAAAAGGTCTGCCTGATTTGATTTAATATGTCTGGTTGTTTCCTGGTATGGGTACTGTATCACCTTACCGGGGTAGAAGACAACATTTTAACAAATATAGGTCACGCCTTCTGGGTGGCCGCCCAATAAAGCATTTAAACCGCCCATCCTGGGGATAGCTAGATCCACCCCCAGGCGCTGGGTAAAATATATATAATAATGAAAGGTATTATTGGTAAAAAGATCGGCATGACCAGCATCTTCGACCAAAGTGGTAAGCAGATTGCTGTGACCATCATCGAAGCCGGTCCTTGCGTTGTAACTCAGGTAAAGACAGTAGACACTGATGGGTACAACGCTATTCAAGTTTCATTTGGTGAGAAGAAAGAAAAGAACACTCCCAAAGCTGAACTTAATCACTTCGCGAAAGCAAGCACCTCCCCTAAAAGATTTGTAAAAGAGTTCCGCAACCCGGATGTACAAAAAGCTCTTGGTGAGACCATTACCACCGAAATATTTGCAGAAGGAGAAAAAATCGAGATCGTCGGTACCTCTAAAGGTAAAGGTTTCCAGGGTGTTGTTAAACGCCATGGATTCTCTGGTGTAGGTGAAGCTACACACGGCCAGCACGATAGAAGCAGAGCACCTGGTTCTGTGGGTGGATCATCTTATCCTTCCCGCGTTTTCAAGGGCATGCGTATGGCTGGTCAGACCGGTAACGAGCAAGTGAAAGTTAAAGGTCTGAAGATCGTTAAGATTTTCCCTGAGAAAAATTATATCCTGGTAAGTGGTTCAGTTCCTGGCCACAATGGTTCAATCGTTTTAATCCAGAAGTAACATGCAAGTTGATATTTTAAATAAAGAAGGTAAGAAAACCGGAAGGACCATTGAGCTTCCTGAAGAGATTTTCGGTGTGGAACCTAACAACCACGTTATTTACCTGGCTGTAAAACAGTATCTGGCCGCTCAGCGTCAGGGTACCCATAAGGTAAAGACCAGAGCTGAAGTGAAAGGTGCTTCCCGCAAACTGCACAAACAAAAAGGTACAGGTGGTTCCCGTAAAGGTAACATCCGTAACCCGCTGTATAAAGGTGGTGGTACCATCTTCGGTCCAAAACCACACAAATATGACATTAAGCTGAACAGAAAAGTGAAAGATCTGGCGAAGATCTCTGCACTGTCTACTAAAGCGAAAGAGAACAGCATCATCGTAGTTGAAGATCTGAACTTCGATGCGCCAAAGACTAAAACCTTTGCTGGCATCCTGAACAGTCTGAACGTAAATGTTGGCCGTAAGACTTTGTTCGTACTGCCTGAGTACAACGATAATGTTTACCTGTCTCTGAGAAACATTCCAACTGTGGATAGCGTAATGCTGAGCGACATCAACACTTACGAGATCATGAACAGCAATGTTCTGGTATTCACAGAGAGTGCAGCTAAGATCCTTACCGAGGTTCCGGCAGAAGCTTAATTGTCAATATTACAAAAACACAGCTTGCGGTTAGTCCGCAACTCAAAGCTATAAAAGATGAGACTTTCAGACGTTTTAATCAAACCGGTGGTTAGTGAAAAAGTGAACAAAGCCACTGATAAATTCAACCGCTACTACTTCATCGTGGATAAAAAATCCAACAAACTGGAGATCAAAAAAGCAGTGGAAGAATTCTACGGTGTAACTGTAGCTGAAGTGAATACTGCCGTAATGCCAGGTAAGGCTAAACAGCGCTTTACTAAAGCAGGCTTCATCGCTGGTAAAAAACCTTCTTACAAAAAGGCGGTTGTTACACTGGCACAAGGAGAAACTATAGATCTGTATGCTAACATATAGTGCTCATTCCTGTTAACGCAGGATGATGGATGTATATGCAGATCACTTTTATAAACAGAACCTAGTTAAACGAACACTAGATCATGGCACTGAAGAAATACAAACCGATGACAGCCGGTACCCGTTGGAAAATAGGCAACGCGTTCGCTGAGCTGACCACGGATACCCCTGAAAAAAGCCTGCTGGAGCCTATCAAGAAATCCGGCGGTAGAAACGTACAGGGTAGAAGATCTATGCGCTACATTGGTGGCGGTCACAAACAACACTACCGTATCATAGATTTCAAACGTGATAAATACGATATTCCAGCTACTGTTAAGACTATCGAATATGATCCGAACCGTAGCGCATTCATCGCACTGCTGAACTATGCAGATGGTGAAAAACGTTACATCCTGGCTCCTCAGGGTCTGCAGGTTGGTGCTACCGTGTTAAGCGGTCCTAACGCTGCTCCTGAAGTTGGTAATGCGCTGGTGCTGAAAAACATGCCGCTGGGTACTGTTGTTCACAACATCGAATTACAGCCTGGTAGAGGTGGTGCTATCGCAAGAAGCGCTGGTACTTACGCTCAGCTGTCCAACAAGGAAGAAAAATATGCCGTACTGAAAATGCCTTCTGGCGAGCTGCGTAAAGTGTTGATCACTTGTGCTGCTACTGTAGGTACAGTTTCTAACTCTGATCACGCGCTGCAGTCAATCGGTAAAGCAGGTGCTAACCGTTGGAGAGGTATCAAGCCTCGCAACCGTGGTGTGGCGATGAACCCAGTGGATCACCCGATGGGTGGTGGTGAAGGTAAATCTTCAGGTGGTCACCCAAGATCCAGAACAGGTAAATATGCGAAAGGTCTGAAAACCAGAAAATCGCATAAGAGCTCTGATAAACTGATCATCAGCAGGAAAAACGGTAAGAAATTATAACACTTAACGCCTTAACAGTTCCGCTGATGCAGCAACGCAAAAGCGGGACTGTATAAAGCGATCTGGAATAAAAACAACAAGACATGGGTCGTTCCATAAAAAAAGGTCCTTACGTTGACCAGAAATTAGAGCAGAAAGTTGTGAAAATGAATGAAGGCACCAAGCGTACTGTAATCAAGACCTGGAGCCGTCGTTCTACAATCACGCCTGATTTTGTAGGCCACACATTTGCGGTACACAATGGTAACAAATTCATCCCTGTTTACGTGACTGAGTTCATGGTAGGTCACAAACTGGGTGAATTCGCGCCAACCCGCAACTTTAAAGGACACGCTAACAAGAAAATGTAGTAAATCGTTTGAAGTTTAAAGTTTGAGGTTTTGACTTACCTCAAAATCCCAAACTTCGAACCTCAAATATCAAATTATAATAGAAAATGGAAGCAGTAGCTAAGCTTAATAATAATCCGACATCTACCCGCAAAATGCGTTTGCTGGCGGACCTGATCCGTGGTCTGGATGTGGAAAAAGCTCTGAATATTTTGAAGTTCCATCCAAAGCATCCCAGCGTTCCGTTGGAGAAACTGCTGTTGTCTGCTATCGCTAACTGGAAAGTGAAGAACGAAGGCGCAAGAGTAGAAGATGCTAACCTGCAGGTAAAAACCATCTTCGTTGATGGCGGCCGTATCCTGAAAAGAATGCGTCCTGCACCACAGGGTAGAGGTTATCGCGTTCGTAAAAGAAGCAACCATGTAACCATCGTTGTTGATAGCCGTCCTGTAGTGGAAGCAAAATAAAAGAAACTAAAACTATTTATCTAATAGACAAATAAACCAGAACATGGGTCAGAAAACAAATCCTATTGGTAACAGGTTAGGTATCATCAGAGGATGGGACTCCAATTGGTATGGTGGCAAGAAAGATTACGCTACCAAACTGATCGAGGATAACAAGATCAGAACTTACCTGAATGCCCGTATCAACAAAGGTGGCATTTCCAGGATAGTGATTGAAAGAACTTTAGGTAAACTGATCATCACCATTCATACATCTAAACCTGGTATCATCATAGGTAAAGGTGGTGGAGAGGTTGACCGCATCAAGGAAGAGCTGAAGAAACTGACAGATAAAGATGACGTACAGATCAACATTCTGGAAATCCGTCGTCCTGAGATTGATGCGAACATCGTAGCTGAAACCATCGCTAAGCAGATCGAAAGCCGTATCAACTATAAACGTGCGATCAAAATGGCTATCGCTACTGCACTGAGAATGGGAGCTGAAGGTATTAAGATAAAAGTAGGTGGTCGTCTGGGTGGTGCTGAGATCGCTCGTTCAGAAGAAATGAAACAGGGCCGTGTTCCTTTGCATACTTACCGTATGGATATCGACTACGCTTCTCTGTTTGCGCTGACAGTATATGGTAAAATCGGTATCAAGGTATGGATCTGTAAAGGTGAAGTACTGGGTGAACGTGATCTGAACCCTAACGCAATTTCTGCGAAAGATGGTGAAGGTGCTGGACGCTCAGGTGGTGGCGACAGAAGAGGCGGTGACAACCGTGGCGGCGACAGAAGAGGTGGTGACAGAAGAGGCGGTGATAACCGTGGTGGCGAGAGAAGAGGTGGTGACCGCAGATAAGAGCTTACTTAACAATTAACATTAACAATTAACAACATACCAAGATGTTACAGCCAAAGAGAACGAAACACAGGAAGATGCATAAAGGCCGCATCAAAGGTAACGCTAAGCGTGGCGCGGCAATCTCCTTTGGTAGTTTCGGTCTGAAAGCATTAGAACCTAAGTGGATCACCGACAGGCAGATTGAAGCTGCCCGTGTTGCTCTGACCAGGCATATGAAACGTGAAGGTAACGTGTGGATCCGTATATTCCCTGATAAATCAATTACTGCCAAACCACTGGAAGTGAGGATGGGTAAAGGTAAAGGTGCTCCTGACCATTGGGCTGCTGTAGTGAAACCAGGCCGTATCTTATTTGAAGCGGATGGTGTTCCTTTACAGGTAGCAAAAGAGGCAATGGAACTGGCTGCACAGAAACTGCCTATTAAAGTGAAATTTGTAGTGCGTCCCGATTACGTTGCATAATGCTGCAACAGCAGGAATGCAAACGCAAAGTGATAAACTATAAACGATAAACCAGAAATTTTATAAACAATGGCAAAAGATAAGCTGGATCTTAAAGGCTTAAGCGACCAGGAACTGAAAGAGAAAATCTCTGAAGAGCAATTACGCCTGAAGAAAGTAACCTTCAGTCACGCAATCACGCCAATTGAGAATCCAATGAGCATCCGCTCTCTCAGGCGTCAGATCGCACAGCTGAAAACCGAGCTGCGTAAAAGAGAACTGGGCGCACAAGCCTAAAATAATAAAATTCATTAGCGCTCCGGGATACGGCAGTGTTAAAGAGTAAATACTTTCAACAATGATCGAAAGAAAATTAAGAAAAACCAGAACTGGCGTGGTATCCAGCAATAAGATGGATAAAACTATCACCGTAAGCGTTGAGCGTAAGGTGAAGCACCCTATCTATGGTAAGTTCGTTAAGAAAACTACTAAGTTCATGGCGCACGACGAGAAAAACGAGTGCAGCATTGGTGACACCGTAAGAATTATGGAAGTTCGCCCTCTGAGCAAAAACAAATGCTGGAGACTGGTAGAAGTTATCGAAAAGGTAAAATAATTATCTGTTTCAAGCTCCATCCGGCATTCCCGGTTGTAGCCGCTGATTAAACAACTTTACAAATCTCATAAGATGATACAACAAGAATCAAGGCTGAATGTAGCTGATAACAGTGGTGCCAAAGAGGTGCTGTGTATTAGAGTATTAGGCAACTCCGGCCAGGATTACGCTAAAGTGGGCGATAAAATCGTAGTAACTGTGAAGGATGCAATCCCAGGCGGTGGCGTAAAGAAAGGTATGGTAACCAAAGCTGTTATCGTTAGAACTAAAAACAAGCTGCGCCGTAAAGACGGATCTTATATCCGTTTTGACGATAATGCCGTTGTATTGCTGAACAACTCTGACGAGCCACGCGGTACCCGTATTTTCGGTCCGGTTGCCCGTGAGCTGCGCGATAAGGGATACATGAAGATTATCTCTCTGGCTCCCGAGGTGCTGTAAATCACAGCTTTATAAAGCTGAAAGCATAAAGCCAAAAGTTAAAAAACTTTAGGCTTTGTGCTTTCAGCTTGAATGCATATCTTTGCAGCCCGTTTCAAAAACGAAATTTTAATCAAGCGAAACTAGTGTTTCGCTTGGCGTTTTAAATAAACAAATAATGAAAACGAGATTCAAGCCTAAGTTCAACATTAAGAAAGGCGACACGGTAGTGGTGATTGCCGGTGATGACAAGGACAGGACCAAGCCACGTAAGGTATTGGAAGTGATCCCTGACAAGGCACGCGTTCTGGTTGAGGGTGTGAACATCATCACCAAACATACCAAACCAACTGCACAGAACACCAAAGGTGGTATTGTTAAGCAGGAGGCTCCAATCGCTATTTCCAACATAATGTTGTGGGATGCTAAGGCTGGTAAACCTACCAAAGTTAACAGGCAGCGCGAAAATGGTAAATTAGTTCGTATAGCTAAAAAATCAGGGGAGGTAATTAAATAATGGCAAACACTACATATACACCCAGACTGCAGACTAAATACCGCGAAGAAGTAGTTAGCACACTGCATAAGAAATTTAATTACAAGAGCGTAATGCAGGTACCAAGACTGGTGAAGATCTGTCTGAACCAGGGTATCAACGGCGCTGTTGGAGATAAAAAACTGGTAGATATTGCTGTTGATGAGATGACCCGTATTTCTGGTCAGAAAGCGATCGCTACTTTATCTAAAAAAGATATCTCTAACTTCAAACTGAGAAAGCACATGCCTATCGGTGCTCGCGTTACACTGCGTGGTACTAATATGTATGACTTCCTGGATCGTCTGATCGCAGTATCCCTGCCTCGTGTACGTGACTTCAAAGGTGTAAATGATAAAGCTTTCGATGGCCGTGGTAACTATACCCTGGGTATCACCGAGCAGATCATCTTCCCTGAGATCGATATCGATAAAGTAACTAAGATCTCCGGTATGGACATCACTTTCGTTACTACCGCGCAGACCAACGAAGAAGCTTACGAGCTCCTGAAGGAACTGGGTATGCCGTTCAAGAATATCAAGAAGGATAATCAATAATCTGATATCAAATTCCAAACCCTTCCCGGATTTGGAATTTGGAATTTATAACTGGAATTATTAACTCATCATGGCAAGAGAATCCGTAAAAGCTCGCGAAAGAAAGAGACAAGCACTGGTAGCTAAGTTCGCAGAAAAGCGTGCCGCTCTGAAAGCAGAAGGTAACTACGCTGAACTGGACCAGCTCCCAAGAAATGCTTCTCCTGTTCGCCTGCACAACAGATGTCAGCTTTCCGGTCGTCCAAAAGGTTACATGCGTCACTTCGGTATGTGTCGTAACATGTTCCGCGACCTGGCACTCGCAGGTAAAATACCTGGCGTTAGAAAAGCTAGCTGGTAAGCCGATACCATACTGTACCGCCTGCTTCGCAGTCCGTCAGTTTAAACAGGCATAGTTATTTGATTTTCCTATCTATTACTGATTGGATATCGCATTGTAAATAGTTTTTAAATTTTAAGAACAATGGTTACTGATCCAATAGCAGACTTCCTGACCAGAATCCGGAACGCGCAAATGGCCAACCACAGGATTGTGGAAATTCCTGCCTCAAAACTGAAAAAACGTATCACTGAGATACTGTACGACAAAGGTTATATCCTGAAGTACAAATTCGAAGAAGATAACAAACAAGGTGTTATCAAGATAGCGCTGAAGTATGATCTGCAGACTAAAGTACCTGCTATCACTGATATGCAGCGTATCAGCCGTCCTGGTTTACGCCAGTACGCTAAGCCTGCTGACTTCAAACGTGTGAAGAACGGTCTGGGTATCGCTATCGTTTCTACTTCTAAAGGTGTAATGACCGATAAAGAAGCTAAAGCTCAAAATGTAGGCGGCGAGCTCGTTTGCTACGTCTATTAATATATATGGTCCGTTACTGCTCCTGACAGGTATCACTTGTGCAGTTATCAGTAACAGGCCTTTCTACCGAAAAGATCTTTTGATAATTAAGCTTTCTATACGGCGCTGAACACTGAAGATCTGGTAATCAACATAACAGTAAAAACTGCAATTATGTCTCGTATAGGTAAAAGTCCTATCAAATTAGCAAGCGGTGTTACAGCTACTGTATCTGCTGCTAATGAACTGACTGTAAAAGGCCCTAAAGGTGAACTGAAAAGGACCATCGACAGGGATATCAAAATAGAAGTGAAGGATGGCGTGCTTACAGTAGTTCGTCCGACCGATCAGATCCGTCACCGCGCACTGCACGGTCTGTACCGTGCGCTGATCAACAACATGGTGATCGGTGTAACTGAAGGTTTCAAGAAACAGCTTGAACTGGTGGGTGTGGGTTACAAAGCCGCTAACCAGGGTCAGTTACTGGACCTGGCTTTAGGCTACTCTCACAACATCGTGATCGAGATTCCTTCAGAGCTGAAAGTAACTACACTGACTGAAAAGGGTGCTAACCCTAAAATCATGCTGGAAGGTATTGACAACCAGCTGTTAGGTCAGGTAGCTGCGAAAATCCGTAGCCTGCGTAAACCAGAGCCGTACAAAGGTAAAGGTGTTCGCTACAGTGATGAAGTGGTTCGTAAGAAAGCAGGTAAGTCTGCAGGTAAATAATTTTAATTAGCTAATCGGCGGTTCCGCTGGTTAGCTAATTTCAACAACATTCCGGCAGTATCGGGGTGATAAAAATAAAATCAGAAATGAGCACAAAAGTTAATAGGAGACAGAAGATCCGCTACCGCATTCGTAAAAAGGCTGTAGGTAGTGCACAGAAGCCTAGATTATCTGTATTTCGCAGCAATAGCGATATTTACGTGCAATTGATAGATGATGCTTCCGGTGTTACTCTGGCTGCTGCTTCTTCCCGCGATAAGGATATCAAAGCACAGAAAGGTACCAAATCCGAGAAATCTAAACTCGTAGGTGCTGCACTGGCTACAAAGGCAAAAAACCTTGGTATTACTACCTGCATTTTTGACCGCGGTGGTTATCTGTATCATGGTCGCGTAAAGAGCGTGGCAGATGGCGCCAGAGAAGCTGGTCTGCAATTCTAATATCAAATTGATTAAATCGTAATTCGCAAATAACAAAATGGCAAAGAATACATTTAATAAAGTAAAGGCCGGTGACCTGGAGCTGAAAGAGAAGGTAGTGGCTATCAACCGTGTTACTAAAACCACCAAAGGCGGACGTACTTTCAGTTTTTCTGCCCTGGTAGTAGTAGGTAACGAACACGGTGTAGTAGGACATGGTCTTGGTAAGGCTAAAGAGGTGCAGGAAGCTATCACCAAAGGAATCGACGATGCTAAGAAAAATCTTATCAAGGTTCCTGTGATGCATGGTACTATTCCTCACGATCAGTTAGCTAAAGAAGGTGCTGCGAAGGTGCTGATAAAACCAGCTGCTCATGGTACTGGTGTTATCGCGGGAGGTTCTATGCGTGCCGTACTGGAGAGCGCAGGTATCACCGACGTTCTGGCTAAATCACTGGGTTCTGCTAATCCTCACAACGTGGTTAAGGCTACATTCAAAGCTTTAGGTCTGCTGCGTGAACCAATTCAGATAGCAAAAACCAGAAGCGTATCACTGAAGAAAGTATTTAACGGATAATAACACTATCCAGTTAACGGGGTGGATAGGTCCTTTCCCGGCAATTGTAAAGTGCTAATACAAATAACAATGGCAAAGATCAAGATCACCCAGGTTAAAAGTGGTATCGACCGTCCAGAGCGTCAGAAGCTTACGCTGAAGGCACTGGGACTGAAGAAACTGAACGCCACTGTAGAAGTGGAAGCTACCCCCCAGATCCTGGGTATGGTACGTAAAGTAAATCATCTGGTAAAAGTAGAGGCATAGTCTGAAGGCTAATAAATTTTATTAGCCGGAAAATTATCCTACATTTATATCGGATATTTACGAATAAATGGTATATTTTAGAGCGAGCGGTCAATTTCCGCGTAAGTAAAAAAAATTAAAATGAATCTGAATACGTTACAACCTGCGAAAGGTTCCGTACATAAAGAGAAGCGCCTTGGTCGTGGTGAAGCATCCGGTAAAGGTGGTACTTCCACAAAAGGTAACAAAGGTGGTCAGTCTCGTGCTGGTTATCAGAGCAAAAGAGGTCACGAAGGTGGTCAGATGCCAATCCAGCGTCGTATGCCAAAACGTGGTTTCAAGAGCTTAAACCCAACTGATTATCAGGTGTTCAACATCGGTCAGATCGACCACCTGGTTGAAAAATATGGTCTCCAGGAATTCTCTCTGGAAAACCTGTACATCAACGGGCTGATCAACAGGACCGCGAAAGTGAAGATCCTGGGTCAGGGAGAACTGAAGGCTAAAGTAACCGCAAAAGTGAATGCGATCAGCGAAAAAGCCAAGCAGCTGATAGAAGCAGCGGGTGGAACGGTAGAGCTGGTATAAAGATTTCACGACTGAGGAGACGCCTACGCAGTAGTGCGTCTTTTCACATTTTATCAAGCCAGAGAAAACAACACAAATCCCGGCCAGAGTTACTGGATAGCAGCTAATGCAGGTTCGGAATTTGGTCCCGCTTAAACCGGGATGAAATTTTGAATATTAAACATTCATCTTCCTGTGAAGAAATTTATCGAAACGATTAAGAATATCTGGAGCATCGAGGATTTGCGTAGCCGAATTCTCACTACATTGCTTCTTGTCCTCATCTATCGTGTAGGATCCTATATCGCGTTACCCGGTATCGATGCCAACAGTTTGGGATTGGGAGAGTTTGCCAACAAGTCTGAAAAAGGTATCCTTGGACTGTTTAACATGTTCGCAGGTGGTTCCTTCTCCAGGGCTTCTATATTTGCTCTCGGCATTATGCCCTATATCTCTGCGTCTATAGCCATACAACTGCTTACAATTGCCGTGCCTTATTTTCAGAAACTCCAGAAAGAAGGTGAAAGCGGTAGAAAAAAGATTAATCAGTATACCCGTATACTGACAGTGATCGTGACTGGTTTCCAGGCAAGCGCGTATGTTGCGTTCCTGAAACAGCAGTCAGCAGGTTCCATTATCCCCGAGTATGGCGCAGCCTTCTTCTGGCTGACTACTACTATCGTACTTACAGCAGGTACCCTGTTTGTAATGTGGCTGGGTGAAAAGATCACAGACAAAGGTATTGGTAACGGTACTTCTATCATCATCATGGTGGGCATCCTTGCCCGTCTGCCACAGGCGATCATTCAGGAGTTCTCCTCCAGGAATGCGCAGAGCAATGGTGGTGCAATGCTGTTCCTGATCGAACTGGCTGTATTTGTGCTGATCACTATCGGTCTGATCCTGCTGGTACAAGGTACCCGTAAGATCCCGGTAAACTATGCAAAACGTATTGTTGGTAACAAACAGTTCGGCGGTGTACGTCAGTTCATTCCACTGAAGGTGAACGCTGCTGGTGTAATGCCAATCATCTTTGCACAGGCGATCATGTTTATCCCGGCAACAGCTATCGGTTTTGCTACAGACAGCAACTCTGGTTTTATCCGTATTTTCAGTGATCATACAAATGGCTGGTACAACGTGATCTATGCGGTACTGGTTATTGTATTCACTTATTTCTATACCGCGTTGATATTCAATCCGACCCAAATGGCGGATGAAATGAAACGTAACAACGGTTTTGTACCTGGTGTTAAACCTGGTCAGGCTACCGCTGATTACATTGGTGCTGTAATGGATCGTATCACCCTGCCTGGTGCATTCTTCCTGGCAATGGTTGGTATCCTTCCTGGTATTGCAGCAGCTGTGAATATCAATAGCAACTTTGCTACCTTCTTTGGAGGTACATCCCTGCTGATCATGGTGGGCGTTATCCTGGATACGCTCCAGCAAATAGAAAGCCAGCTGCTGATGCGCCACTACGATGGTCTCATGAGCACAGGTCGGATTAAAGGAAGAACAGCTCCGGCTAACGTCTAAGCTTAATCCCGGCTACCTGGTATAAAAGGCCACAGAAGCATAAAACCAACAGTGAGTTCGCTTATCTGCCGGTTTTATGCTTGCGTGGCTTAATAATTTAAGTAAAGAGCAATTTAGAATCTACGGCAAGTACAGCCCGGTCTTTTATGTCATTACGATCATTACTGACACAATGTGCTACCGCACTTTCAAAACTGAACTTTCCGAACCCGTTTTTTAGTATGGTGCATTATAAAACTAAAGAAGAAATTGAGCTAATGCGCAAGAGCGCATTATTTGTGAGTGCTACATTGGAAGAAGTGGCTAAGCATCTGAAACCAGGTATGTCTACCCTCGATATCGATGCGATCGTAGAGAAGTTTATTGTGGATAATGGTGCAGTACCTTCTTTTAAAAACTACAAAGGATTTCCTAAAAGCTGTTGTATTTCTGTAAACGCAGAGGTCGTGCACGGTATACCGAACGCATATGTTTTGCAGGATGGTGATATTGTGAGCGTAGACGTTGGAGTACTGTTGAACGGATATCACGGTGATAGCGCTTATACGTTCGCTATCGGGAATGTGAAGCCGGAAGTACTGGCGTTGATGAAAACAACCAAGGAGGCCCTTTATAGAGGCATAGAGAAGGCAGTGGCAGGAAACCGTATTGGTGATATCGCTCATGCCATACAGGATTATACCGAAAAACGGCGTGGTTACGGCGTTGTACGTGAGCTGGTAGGACATGGCCTTGGAAAGAACCTCCATGAGGATCCACAGGTCCCTAACTATGGTAAACGTGGCAGCGGTCCGATCATGAAGGAAGGTTTGGTCATTGCAATTGAACCGATGGTAAACCTGGGTGTCAAAGAAGTGGAGTATATGGAGGATGGCTGGACCGTTATTACACGGGATGAGAAACCTTCCGTCCATTTTGAACACAACGTGGCAGTAATGAAGGGAAAACCGGATATACTATCTTCTTTTGAAGGCATCGAAAGAGCGGAAAAAAACAACCCTGCTCTCAACTCAAACTATTGATTATTAATGAGTAACGCTGAATTTCAGGAGTTGGTAACAATTTATTGTTCGCGTTTATTTTATTAATTTTTCTTTTTCTTACAATTTCACTATCTTTGCAGTCCTAAAAATTTTTATGGCAAAACAGGCACTCATTAAACAGGATGGAATAATACTAGAAGCCTTGTCTAACGCTATGTTTAGAGTTAAGTTAGAGAATGGGCATGAGATTTTAGCGACCATTTCTGGTAAGATGAGAATGCACTATATCCGCATCCTGCCTGGTGACAAAGTGGGGGTGGAAATGAGTCCATACGATTTGAGCAGAGGCAGAATCATATTCAGATATAAATAACAATACAGACTTATAATTTATAACTTATGAGGGTAAGAGCTTCCATAAAAAAAAGAAGCGCAGATTGTAAAATCGTGCGCAGGAAGGGTAAATTGTTGGTGATCAACAAAAAGAATCCCCGTTTTAAACAACGTCAGGGATAATCTATTATAATAACAAAGTAAACTAAAATACAAATATGGCACGTATAGCCGGTATCGATCTTCCTAAAAATAAAAGAGGAGAAATTGGCCTGACCTACATTTTTGGTATTGGTCGTTCTACCGCTCAATACATTCTGGAGAAGTCTGGTATTGACTTAAACAAGAAAGTTAAAGACTGGAACGATGATGAGCAGGCTGCTATCCGTAACATCATTAACGGTGAGTTTAAGGTAGAAGGTCAGCTGCGTTCAGAAGTGCAGATGAACATCAAACGTCTGCTGGATATAGCTTGCTATCGTGGTCTTCGTCATAGAAAGGGCTTACCTTTAAGAGGGCAGCGTACACGTACCAATAGCCGTACCCGTAAAGGTAAGCGTAAGACGGTTGCAGGTAAGAAGAAAGCGCCTAAGAAATAAACTTGATAATACAAATAACAAGTTCCGGTTTCCAGTAGTCGTATATATGGCAAGGGGAATCTGGAACCTGGAACCTGGAATTTTTTATAATTATGGCAAAAGCACAAAATACAAAAACTGCTGCTAACAAAAAGAGAGTAGTTAAAGTTGACAATTACGGTGATGTACACATCTCTGCTAGTTTCAACAATATCATCATCAGCATTACCAACAAACAGGGACAGGTGATTTCCTGGTCTACTGCAGGTAAAATGGGCTTCAAAGGTTCTAAAAAGAACACTCCATATGCAGCTCAGCTGGCTGCTTCTGACGCTGCAAAAACAGCAATGGAAGCAGGTCTGAAAAGAGCAGATGTTTTTGTAAAAGGCCCAGGTGCTGGTCGTGAGAGCGCAATCCGTGCTATCGCGAACTCCGGTATCGAGGTTAACATGATCAAAGACGTTACTCCTTTACCTCACAACGGTTGTCGTCCTCCTAAGAAGAGAAGGGTTTAGGATTCAAGATATTCTGCGGTATTTCGAAAGTGGAAGGCTAGAATATATTCGGGCTTCCTGCTTTCGAGTTTCCGTTTGAGACTTTATTAACAAATGGGTATATGATCAGGTTTAAGATTTTTTAAAGATCATATGCCGGAACTAAAAAATCTATAACAGAAATGGCAAGGTATACAGGACCAAAGACCAAGATCTCCAGAATTTTCGGAGAACCAATTTTAGGAAACGGTAAGTACTTAGGTAAGAATAGTAACCCTCCGGGTCAGCACGGTGTAAGCCGCAAACGTAAACAGCTGGGCGAATACGCACTGCAGCTGCGTGAAAAACAGAAAGCGAAATACACTTATGGTGTACTGGAGCGTCAGTTCGCTAACCTGTTCGTTGAAGCTAACCGTCGTAAAGGTGTTACCGGTGAAGTATTGATTAAACTGCTGGAAGCTCGTCTGGATAACGCAGTATTCCGTCTGGGTATTGCTCCTTCCCGTCCTGCTGCACGTCAGCTGGTTTCTCACAAACATATCACTGTTAACGGCCAGGTAATGAACGTGCCTTCTTACCAGCTGAAACCAGGCGATATCATCGGTCTGAAGCCATCTGCAGCAAGCAACACAGCTATTACCAGCAACATTCGTGGTAAAAACCCTAAGTTCAGCTGGTTGGATTGGAATGAAAAAGAACAAAAAGGTACTTTCATTGCATATCCTGAGAGGGAGAGCGTTCCTGAGAACATTAAGGAGCAGCTGATAGTAGAATTGTACTCTAAATAATAATATGTCTTTAGCCGTTAAGCATGGGTCATTAGTTGCCCGCGTACTCAATATACGCGGGTTGCTAAGGACTGCATGTTAATGGCTAAAGTCAGTTTTACATAAACAATTAAACTTAACATATCAATGGCAATTCTGAATTTCCAAAAGCCTGATAAAATCGTTTTGCAGAAGTCAACTGACTTTGAAGCTCAATTCGAATTCCGGCCGTTAGAACCGGGTTACGGTGTGACTGTGGGTAACGCGCTGCGTCGTGTGCTGCTGTCATCTCTGGAGGGGTATGCCATTGTGGGAATAAAGATTGAAGGTGCAGATCACGAGTTTGCTACTTTAAAAGGAATCACTGAAGACGTTACTGAAATCATCCTGAATCTGAAACAGGTACGTTTCAAACGCATCGTTGAGAACGAAGTTAGCAACGAGAAAATTCAGATTTCTATTAAAGGTAAAACTGAGTTCCGTGCTGACATGATCGAAAAAGCAACCAGTGCTTTCCAGATCATGAATCCTGAATTGCTTATCTGTACGCTGGATCCATCTGCAAAGCTGGATATCGAACTGACTATCGGTAAAGGCCGTGGTTATGTGCCAGCTGAAGAGAATAAACCAAAAGATGCCGTTTTCGGTTACATCGCTATCGACTCTATCTTTACGCCAATCAAAAACGTAAAATATAGCATCGAGAACACCCGTGTGGAACAAAAGACTGACTATGAGAAGCTGATCATGGAAGTGATCACCGATGGTACCATCCACCCGGAAGAAGCTGTAAAACAAGCATCCCGTATATTGATCCAGCACTTAATGATCATCACTGATGAAAACATCAGCTTTGATACTAAGGACACTGAAAAAGAAGATGTTGTTGACGAACAGACACTGCAGTTGCGTAAGATCCTGAAGACGCCGCTGGAGGATCTGGATCTGAGTGTACGTGCATTCAACTGCCTGAAAGCTGCTAAGATCAATTCCCTGAGCGAACTGGTGCAGTACGAACAGGAAGAACTGATGAAGTTCAGAAACTTTGGTCAGAAATCTCTCAGTGAAATTGAGCAGGTGCTGAACGAAAGAGGTCTGCATTTCGGTATGGACTTGTCCAAGCTGAAATTAGACGAAGAATAATCAAATCATACTTTAAATAAGTACCCTGTAATTCCTGACACGGTATAGGGGAATCTAAAAACAAAGCGTCATGCGTCACGGAGTAAAATTAAATCCACTCGGCAGAACTGCCTCACATCGTAAGAGCCTGTTATCTAACCTGGCAATTGAACTGATCAAGCACAAGCGTATTACTACCACCTTAGCAAAGGCTAAGTCATTGCGTGTTTACGTTGAGCCTTTGCTGACAAGAGCAAAGAACGATTCTACCCACAACCGTAGAATTGTGTTCAGTTATCTGCAGGATAAAGAAACTATCAAGGAACTGTTCGGTGCAATCAGTGAGAAAATCGCTAACCGCCCAGGTGGTTATACCCGTATCATCAAATTAGGTAAACGTTTTGGTGATAACGCAGAAACTGCGCTGATCGAGCTGGTAGACTTTAACGAAATCTATGGCGGTAAAGTTGAGAAAGAAGCAGCTCCTGCTAAGAAAACTCGTCGTGCTGGTGGTAGCAAGAAAAAGGCTACTGAAGAAGGTACTACATCAACTGAAGAAAAAGCAGCTGAGTAATTATTTAGCACTCGCTTCAATTCATAAAAAGGTCCCGGAGGTTACTCCGGGATTTTTTTTGCCCATAATCAGGATTCTGTGTAAGCTGATACGTATTAATTACTTTTTTTTGTAATATCGTATTTTGAATGACAATCAGACGGGAGGATCCGTCATAAACGCCTCTATATCTTATGACTTACCTGAAATGTAAAAGTTGTGGGCATTACAACGAACTGAAATCGGAGTTTCTCACCTTTTGCGCCGAATGCGGCAAAAAATTGCCCGTTACCTACGCTGAATGGAAGCTTAAAAATCCCGAAAGGAGCTTCGAACAATACCAACAGGAAATAGGAGTAAAACCTAAAAAACCGAGAACCAACCATATCGGTCTGTTGCAACAGAAATATCTCGCCTGGGCCGGCAGACGTGGGGTTATCATCACGATCATACTGGTGATCGGATTAGCAGCCGTTGCAGGTGGTTATATAGGTAAACGGGTTGTATTCAATATCATATACCCAAAGATCAATAAAGCGTGGTTGTATTCGTCCTGGGAGACGGTGAGAATTGGCAGGCAGACTATAGAGATAAGTACACCCATGCATTTGGGTGTCAACGACAAGCCGCTAATGCCGGAAATAGCTCAGTTCGTAGAATATGCGAAAAGTTATAAGAACAGGGTAGAGGAAGGCATGCAGGTAGAGGTAAATATGTATAGCTACCGCCCAAATGTTTCCAATGATCTCGAGGTCGCAGGTGCCGCATCTGCAGCTGAAATGAAAAAGAATAGGGAAATCTCTGATCTGAAATACGATACAGATACTTTAACGCAGAATGGAATGCCTGCGCTCTTACAGGAAGGTACATTTAATTATAAAAGCGGTATCCGTCTGGCTTTTTCTAATCTGCTAATGGTGAGTGGACAGCACCGGTGGGAAGTGGTAATCCGTTACCGGGAGGACGATACAACGGCACAGGCAGCAGCTAATCGTATTATAAAATCGATTCATGTCAAATAAATGAGTAGAAGATTAACAATTAATCGGGTGGAAATCTTAATTGTTAACCATTTATTCAATAACTTTGCACGATTTTTTAAAACGAAAAAATAAGCATGCCTCAGACTAGATCGATCCAGCCGGCCGTACTGTTATTAGATGACGGAACGGTATATCACGGAAAAGCTTTTGGTAAAATAGGCACCGCCGCCGGTGAATTGTGTTTTAACACTGGAATGACAGGATACCAGGAAGTATTTACGGATCCTTCATATAAAGGGCAGGTACTGATCATGAACAACTGTTACGTGGGTAACTATGGCGTTAAAAAAGACGACGTAGAAAGCGACAGCGTTAAGATCAGTGGATTGATATGTAAGAACATTTCTTACAACTATTCTCGTCAGATGGCTGACGGTTCCCTGGAGAAGTTCCTGGATGAGAATAATCTGGTTGCTATTCATGATGTGGATACCAGAGCGCTTGTAGCTCATATCCGCAGTAAAGGAGCAATGAACTGTATTATCTCTTCAGAAATACTGGATGTAGAGCAACTGAAAGGTAAACTGAAACAGGTTCCTTCTATGGAAGGCCTTGCATTATGTGCCGAAGTATCTACTAAAGAAGCGTATAACGTGGGAAATCCGGATGCTGAAATCCGTATTGCGGTATTGGACAATGGCGTTAAGCGTAACATGCTGAAATGCCTTTCCGAAAAAGGCGCTTATCTGCAGGTATTCCCCACAGATACTCCTTTTGAAGAGTGCGAGAAATTCAAACCACACGCATATTTTGTCTCCAACGGACCCGGTGACCCGGCTCCATTGAAATATGCTGTTGATACTGTTAAGCAGATCCTGAACGCAAACAAACCTATGTTCGGTATATGTCTGGGACATCAGTTGCTGGCTCTTGCCAATGACATTCCTACATATAAAATGCACCATGGCCATCGCGGTCTGAACCATCCGGTGAAGAACCTGGCGACTGGCCGTTGTGAGATTACTACCCAGAACCATGGATTTGCAGTAGATCCGAAGGCAATTGCAGCCAGCGAGACAGTAGAAGTTACGCACGTGAACCTAAATGATGCTTCTATCGAGGGTATCCGTATTAAAAACAAACCGGCATTTTCAGTACAATACCACCCGGAGTCTACTCCTGGTCCATACGATAGCCGTTATTTGTTCGATGACTTCTTCAACATGATTAAAGCGAACATGTAAGTTTTGCACGATAAAGAACAAAAGAGGCGATCCTTAGGAAGGATCGCCTCTTTTGTTTGGTGATATTATGTCTCAGAGAACGCTTGCTCTGTTAGTCTTCTTATAATGTATTGATTATCAATTTATTTTCAGGAAATAGAGCAAAAAAATACGGCTCCGTGATCGGAGCCGTTTGCCTTTATAAATTCCACGTTATGAAAAACTGATACAAAAATACGGTATTTAGCTAAAACGTTTTAGTTTCTTTCCAACTTTTTTACAGAATTTTGATAAATCATACTTCCGTGTTATTCTCAACCTCCTCTCTCAGAATTCTGAATCAAAGTTCAGCATTCTAAAACGCTTCCTGAAATTCTTAAGGTTAAATTTATGCTAAACCAGTATCGTCTACTTTGCCTACTACCTCAGTTCACTCGTTTAGTGTGCCTTTTGCAATTCAAATATACGAAGAATATTGAAGTAAAAAATATTTAACGGAATAAAATTGGACTTTGTTTAAAAATATACTACATATAATTTTTAATAATGTAAAAAAAGGGCCTTTTTGGCCCTTTTTTTTTTCTAGTCTATATAATGCTATTATATAGAATTATATTTAATGTATTGTGGGGGTTTCTAGTTCTCAGCAACCGAAGCTCCTTCTTTTATCTCAATACGACCAGGATAACTTTCCAGTGCCTTGCCAAGGCAGATCATCGCTTTTCTAATATCTTCCTTATTCAGTACATAGGCCAACCTTACTTCATTTGTACCTAATCCCTTTGTAGCATAGAATCCCGTAGCAGGAGAAAGCATGACTGTTTGCTGCTCATAGGAGAAAGATTCCAGCAGCCACTGACAGAATCTATCGGCATTATCAATTGGCAGTCTGGCAATGGCATAAAATGCGCCACCAGGATTAGGACAGAAAACACCTGGTATATCATTCAGCATACTTACCAGCACATCACGACGGCTTTGATATTCTGCTTTTATTTCGTCAAAATAATCCAGTGGGAGGTCCACAGCTGCTTCTCCTGCTATCTGTGCAAAGGAAGGCGGGCTGAGGCGGGCTTGGGCAAACTTCATCACTGCATCCAGTACTGTCTGGTTTTTAGTTACCAACGCTCCGATTCTTCCGCCACAGGCGCTGTAACGCTTGGAGATCGTATCCATCAGGATAACGTTGTCCTCCAGGCCATCCAGGTTCATTGCAGAAAAATGTTCACCAGTGTAGCAAAACTCACGATAGGCTTCGTCAGAGAAAAGGTAGAGGTTATGGCGCAGACATAGTTCTGTTAATACTGAAAGTTCTTCTTTGCTATATAAATAACCAGTAGGGTTATTTGGATTACAGATCATGATTGCTTTGGTGCGGGGCGTGATCGCTTTTTCAAAAGCCTCCATGGCTGGCAATGCGAAGCCGTTTTCGATGCTCGCCGTAATGGTGCGTACATTGATGCCTGCTTCAATAGCAAAGCCGTTATAGTTAGCATAAAATGGCTCTGGCACCAATACTTCATCTCCTGCATCCAGGCAGGCCATAAAGGCAAAGAGAATTGCTTCAGAGCCACCAGTGGTGACGATTATCTGCTGAGGTGTCAGGTTGATACCGAATCTTTCATAATAGGTAACCAGCTTACGACGATAGCTTTCATTACCTGCACTGTGACTGTATTCAAGTACTTTGAAATCTGAATGCCTAACCGCATCCAGTACTGGTTTTGGTGTTTCAATATCTGGTTGGCCGATATTGAGATGATATACTTTGGTCCCGTTTTTCTTAGCGTTTTCTGCATAAGGAACCAGCTTCCTGATAGGAGAAGGTGGCATCAGCTCGCCTCTCTTACTAATGGTAGGCATAAATTGTTTTGATTTTTGAGTATACAAAGTTAGTGGATAATGAGGGGATATATGGATAAGTTAACGGGTAACGTGGCAGAAACTCATTTTAATAAAGAACGCCTTACAGTGATTCTGTAAGGCGTTCTTTACGTTTTATAAGGTAGTCTGTATTCTCAATTATTCTACTGTACCAGTCAGATGCAGTTCTTTGTCCTGATCGATACCTTTTAACCTTACCCAAACAGTTTTGTTCTGCGCACCCATGCTGTTTGCACTGTAGCTGGCAGTAATTTTACCTTTTTTACCTGGCAGAACTGGTTCTTTAGTCCAGGTAGGAGTGGTACAACCACAACTTGCACGAGCAGTTTCGATAATTACCGGCTCTTTGGTAGTGTTAGTGAATTCGAAATCAACTGAAACTGGTTTGTTCAGTTTGGTTTTGCCGAAATCGATAGTTTCCTGTTTGAATTTTACTTTAGCATCAACAGGGTTTCCGGTCTGTGTCTGTGCCCAGAGCGCTGTAGTTAACAGCATGCTCGCAAATAGGGATAAGATGAATTTTTTCATGTATAATGTGGTTTTAAAACGACTGGTTAAAAAAAAGATCATCGTTTACTTACTAACAAATTTACAGCCAAAAATAATGTCTAAGCGAAGAATTTATTAAAATCTTATTAAAAAAAATCAAATTATTTTACGCATTACATTTTCAGACGTTTCGCAACTGTATAATTAACTATAATAAAACTTACTTTTGTACTTTAACAAAGAGGCATGATAGAAAACAATGAACTGACTATGAATACGGAAAGCCGGTTGTCATTCAATGAATTTCGGAAGGAAGTACTGGATGATTACCGCCTGGCTTGCGAAAGCAGGGAAGTTAGTCTGCTGGCCCGTAAGGAAGTACTTACCGGTAAGGCCAAGTTCGGTATTTTCGGAGATGGTAAGGAAGTGGCACAAATTGCCATGGCCAAATATTTCCAGCCTGGAGATTTTCGCTCAGGTTATTATCGTGATCAGACCTTCGCGTTTGCCACTGGTATTGCCACGCCAGAACAATTCTTTTCACAGATGTATGCCGATCCTGATCTGGCCAACGAGCCATTTTCAGGAGGCCGTCAGATGAATTCCCATTTTGCCACACCAAATCTTGGAAAGGATGGTAATTGGTTAGACCTTACAAGTATTAAGAACACCGCTACCGATATGTCACCAACAGCCGCGCAGATGCCGCGTGCATTGGGACTTGCTTTCGCGTCTAAGTTATTCAGAGACGTAGAAGTGCTGAAAGAGTTCTCAAAACTGTCTAACAACGGTAACGAAGTCTGTTTCGCTACTATTGGTGATGCATCTACATCAGAAGGGCATTTCTGGGAGACTATGAACGCTGCTGGTGTGCTACAGGTACCATTGGCCGTTTTTGTATGGGATGATGGTTATGGTATTTCTGTACAGCGTAAGCATCAGACTACTAAAGATTCAATTAGTGCCGCATTGGAAGGATTCCGTAAAACGGAAGATTCTAACGGATTTGATATCTATACAGTCAAGGGCTGGGATTATGCAGCAATGTGTGAAACCTTTGAGGCCGGTATCCGGAAAATGAGGGAGACGCATATACCTGCGTTATTCCATGTTGAAGAAATGACTCAGCCGCAAGGGCATTCAACCAGCGGATCGCATGAGCGCTATAAAAGTAAAGAGCGTCTGGCGTGGGAGAAAGAGTTCGACTGTAATCACCAGATGAGGCAGTGGATCCTTGAAAATGCACTAGCTGATGAGTCTACATTGCTGGCGATAGAAGCTGAAGCCAAAACGGTGGCCCAGGATGCACGTAAAAATGCATGGGAGAAATACATCAATCCTATCCGTCAGCAGGTACAACAGATGCTCAGCCATGGCGAAGCGGTAGTAGGGCTGCCAGATGTTAAAAGTACGCTGGTGACTGACTTACTGCAGCAACTCAGAACTAACCGGGAGCCACTGAGAAGAGATATTCTAAAAACGGCCGCCACAATACTATTTGCACACAGGCGGGTGAAAGCACCGGCCATGGTTGCATTGAAGGAATATTACGAGAATCTGCTGGCTTACGAAAAAAGCAATTATAATTCACTCCTGCATGCGGAAGGTGTTAACTCAGTATCGAATGTTCCGGTAATTCCTGCTGTATATGCCGAAGATGCTGTTAGTATAAACGGTTTTGAAGTATTGAATAAATACTTTGATCAATTGATTGAAAATAATCCGAAGGTGTTCGCATTTGGAGAAGATGTGGGTAAAATCGGAGATGTGAATCAGGGATTTGCCGGATTGCAGCAGAAACATGGGGCGGAAAGAATATTTGATACAGGTATTCGTGAGCTAACGATCATGGGGCAGGGTATAGGTATGGCGCTGCGTGGACTTCGTCCGATAGCCGAAATACAATACCTCGATTATCTGATTTACGGTCTTCAGCCACTTAGTGATGATGTAGCCAGTTTGCAATATCGTACGAAGGGTATTCAATACTGTCCAATTATAGTACGTACGAGAGGTCATCGTCTCGAGGGGATCTGGCATTCCGGTTCTCCAATGAGCATGATCCTGGGATCCTTAAGAGGTATGAATGTATGTGTTCCGCGCAACATGGTACAGGCTGCTGGTATGTACAATACTCTATTGGCCGCTAATGAGCCGGCACTTGTGATCGAATCGCTGAATGGGTACCGTCTGAAAGAGAAATTGCCGCAAAACCTGGGTAGTTTCACTGTTCCGCTTGGCACACCTGAGGTGGTTCGTGAGGGTACTGATATTACCATCGTTTCATATGGTTCAACGTTGCGTATAATAGAAGAGGCAAGTCAGTCACTTGAGAAACTTGGTATATCCTGCGAAGTGGTAGACGTACAGACCTTATTACCATTTGATATTAATCATAAGATCCTGGAATCTCTGAAAAAGACCAACCGTATCTTGTTTGTGGATGAGGATGTGCCAGGTGGTGGTACTGCGTATATGTTCCAGCAGGTAATGGAACTGCAGGGCGGATATAAATGGTTAGATGCCGCGCCTAGAACTCTTAGTGCACAGGCGCACCGTCCGGCTTATGGTTCTGACGGAGATTATTTCTCTAAGCCAAATGTCGAAGATGTGATGCGGACAGTGATAGAAATAGTGGAAGAATAATACATGAAATAAAGAGAACGCAAGGCTAAAGCCTTGCGTTTTTAATTTGTAGCCTAGGGTATAGGTTTATGATGATGTTAACGGGATGTTACAGACATTAAAAAATACTTTTATAGTAAAGGCATTAAGGAATAGTTGAATAGTTATCCGACATACAGCAGTCTCCATTGTTGCGGTCATGATTAATGAAATGTTATTTCCTGTTATGGATGATAATTAATATCTTAGACATGCTTATTTTTCGTTAGGTTGCGAATGAACGAAATGAATAGTAGATATTGAACGTTGTGCCGCCATAATTTAAGAGAATAAAACTAAATTGGATAAACATTTAGTCCACGTTAAGAGTTAATAAATCGTCATTTTGTAACATTTTTTGTCAGGAATGACTTCTAAATTAACCATCAACCCAAATCGAGTTATGAAAGCAGGAGTTCTGTTAGTAGAAGACGATCATTTTTTTGCTAAAGTTATCAAAAGCCATCTTGAAAAAGCCGGTTACCTGGTAGTGCATTGCTCCGATGGAGAGGAGGGCTGGAATACTTTTCAGGAACGGCCATTTGATATATGTCTGCTGGATGTAGTCATGCCGGGAATGGATGGATTTGCGCTGGCCCGGGAGATTAGGGATCGAAATGAAAATATACCTATTATATTCACTACCTCAAGGTATATGGAGCAGGATAAGCTTAATGGCTTTGAATGTGGTGGCGATGATTATCTGGTAAAGCCTTTCAATATGGAAGAATTACTTTGCCGTATGGATGTATTTATGAAAAGGAGTCGCCTTCTGCAAAATGATAAGCAGATCATATTCAGACTTGGCTCACTTATATTCAATTACAGCGAATTTAAAATTTATCATCCTCCTACCTCCCAGGCAATTAATCTTCCTCCAAAGGAAGCCGAACTGCTGAAATTTCTCTGTGATAATCCCAATAAGCGCTTAAAACGTGAGGGCATTTTGTTAAGTGTCTGGGGTAATGATGACTTCTTTACGGGGCGTAGTATGGATGTTTACCTGACTCGCATCCGAAAACATTTCAAACTAGATAATACGATTAAACTGGAAACCATTCATGGCAAGGGATTACGCCTTGTTATCGAAAGCGAAGTTTGCCGTGTTCTTTAACATTCGTCTCTGGTCAACTGATTATAAAAATGAAGGCCCCGTCAATTGACGGGGCCTTCATTTTTATAATTTTTCGTCAGAAATTAACGGAGGTTGTGGAAAACCTGCTGTACGTCATCATCCTGTTCCAGGCGATCGATCAGTGCTAACACTTCTTTAGCCTGCTCTTCATTCAGTTCAACAGTTGTGGTAGGAATACGCTGTAACTCTGCACTGATAGGATCTATATTCTTTTCTTCGAGTGCTTTTGACATATTCCCAAACTCTGTGAAAGCAACGTGCAATACGATATTACCTTCACTATCTTCACCAATTTCTTCCAGACCGGCATCAATCAGCTCCAGCTCCAGTTCTTCCAGGTTCTGGCCTTCGTTTTTGATCTTGAATACACCAGTACGGTTGAACAGGAAACCAACGGAACCACTGTTTCCTAGGCTGCCGTCCATTTTATTAAAGTGCATACGCACATTTGCAACTGTACGGGTAGTGTTATCTGTAGCAGTTTCAACCATGACAGCTACACCATGCGGAGCATAGCCTTCATATACAACTTCTTCATAATCAGTCTTGTCTTTGCCCATTGCCCTTTTGATAGCCGCTTCTACACGGTCTTTAGGCATATTGACACCTTTAGCGTTCGCAATACATCTGCGGAGTGCGGGGTTATTGTCAGGATCAGGGCCACCTTGCTTCACTGCTATTGCTATTTCCTTGCCTATCCTGGTAAACTGTTTGGCCATTCTGTCCCATCTGGCGAACATGGTGGCCTTTCTTACTTCAAATATTCTTCCCATAGTGGGTATAATTAATTTTTAAGAAAATCGAGATGCAAAAATAGTCACTTTTATAGTAATAATAAGCGTTTCGACAGTCTTCAAACAACAAGGCCGGAAAATCATATGCTGTTTTAGCCCTGATTTTCCGACCCTGAGATCTGTATTATGATACTAAATTATTTCTGATCAAGTTTTCTGGCTTTGCTGTGCTTAACACTGTATCCAAAATAGATAGCGAAACCAAGCAGCAACCATACAATCAGACGAGCCCAGTTCTCAACACCCAGGCTGACGATCATGGTCAGACAGAAGAGAGCTCCCAGTACCGGAATGAACGGCACCGCAGGTGTTTTGAAAGCACGTGGTAAGTCAGGATTAGTTTTTCTCATTACGATCACACCAAGGCAAACCAGTACAAACGCAAACAGGGTACCAATGCTGGTCATATCACCCACTACGCTGTCAGGAACAAAAGCTGCGAACAGAGATACGAATACAAAGAACAGCATCTGAGATCTGTACGGAGTACGGAATTTAGGATGCAGATTTGAGAATACTTTTGGAACCAGACCATCGTTGGACATAGAGTAGAATACTCTTGTCTGGCCTAACAACATTACCAGGATCACAGAGGAGAAACCCGCAAGGATCGCAATAGTAACAAATGTAGATAGCCACTGATAGCCATGCATATAGGTATCGATCGCATAGGCCACAGATGCCTCACCACCCTCTCTCAGGAAGTCTTTATAAGGAGCAATACCTGTCAGTACAAAAGAGAACAGGATATATAATATCGTACATATAGCCAGTGACGCTAGTATACCAATTGGCATGTTCCTCTTAGGATTTTTGGTCTCCTGCGCAGCGGTAGATACTGCATCAAAGCCAATGAATGCAAAGAATACCACGCCTGCACCTCTCAATACCCCTGGCCATCCATGGAACCAGAAGTCACTGTAGTTGATCACTTTACCATTGTGCATGGTAACAGAACCAGCATCAGCGGGGATAGTGAATGGCGTATGGTTTGCCGGATTGATGAACTGCCATCCTAAGATGATCAGTAAAATAACGATTGCCACTTTTGTAATAACAATGATGTTATTAACAATAGCAGAACCCTCAATGCCACGGATCAGCAACAGCGTCAGCAGCAATAATATGAATACCGCAGGTAAGTTCATGATACCGTGAACGCCTGCATCAGAAGTTTCAAACGGACTGTGTGACCACTGATAGGGTATCGTAAACCCGAAGACCGAACCAAGTAGTTTATTCAGATACTGTGACCAGCCGATAGCTACTGTTGCTGCACCAAGTGCATATTCCAGTACCAGGTCCCACCCGATGATCCAGGCTACAAATTCACCCATAGTAGCATAAGAATAGGTGTAAGCACTTCCGGCAATAGGGATCATTGAGGCAAACTCAGCATAACAAAGACCTGCCAGGGCACAACCTACAGCAGCAATAATGAAAGAGATCGTAACAGCCGGACCCGCATGTTGTCCCGCAGCGGCCGCTGTTCTTACAAAAAGCCCGGCACCGATAATAGCGCCTATACCCAGAGCTATAAGTGATCCTGCACCTAACGTACGTTTAAGACCTTTTTCAGATTCGGATGCTTCAGCTAATAACAGGGAGATTGGCTTTTTTACAAAAAGTTTGCCCATACTAATTGAGATATTGTGGTTGACGTTTAAGTGGTTTAGTTTGTTGTTTCGTTTTATTACAGATCGTCAAATATAAATATCAAAAATCAAACGCTCAGCTTTTATTTTATAAATGAACCTCCAACTTTACAGTACTAACCTTATTTTTGGGGAATTTTAGCGTTTAGCATAAATATTAATTGTAATTAAAAGGCAAGGAATGAAGAAATCCAATCGGCTTACCTTATTTATATTCATAGCCATGGTATTGGGTATCCTGACAGGATACATTGTGAACGTGAGCTACTCCGAAACATATGGTGGTGGCACTCAGCAGATGATAACCGATAACAGTACCCATGGCGGACTGACCGGATATATCGCCGGACTGAATACAGGTAGAGGAAAGACAGGGGATGCAACAATTCAGAAATTCGCCGATAATATTTCGATTCTCACGGATATATTTTTACGACTTGTAAAAATGATCATCGCTCCACTGGTGTTTTCCACATTGGTAGTGGGTGTGGCTAAACTGGGGGATATTAAGGCGGTAGGTCGTATAGGCGGAAAAACTATGTTATGGTTTATTTCAGCTACTTTCATTTCCCTGTTCCTCGGACTTATACTTGTTAATATTATGCAGCCAGGTCACTCCCTGAACCTGCCATTGCCCGATTCTCACGCCAGTAGTGGGGTTACCGCAGCCAGTATGACCCTGAAAGGATTCTTTCAGCACGTATTCCCTGACAGCGTTGTAAGCGCTATGGCACATAACGAAATATTACAGATCGTGGTTTTCGCATTATTTTTTGGGGTGGCCACCGCCGCTATTGGTAGTGCTGGTGATGTCGTAGTTAAGTTCATGGACAGCGTAGCACACATCATGCTCAAAGTGACCGGCTACGTAATGAACTTCGCTCCGTTTGCTGTATTCGGTGCTATGGCGGCCATTATCTCCCAGAAAGGACTAGGCATACTCCTGACCTATGGCAAATTCATCGGACAGTTCTATGTTGGTCTGGCTGCTTTATGGATCGTACTCGCTCTGGCCGGATTTATTGTCTTAGGATCAAGGGTATTCACACTACTGGGACTTGTTAAAGATCCACTTTTGCTCGCATTCAGTACCGCAAGTAGTGAGGCTGCCTATCCACGCACGATGGAGGAACTGGAAAAGTTCGGTTGTGACAAACGTATCGTAAGTTTCGTGTTGCCATTAGGGTATTCTTTTAATTTGGATGGCTCCATGATGTATATGACCTTCGCCAGTTTGTTTATTGCCCAGGCTTATAATATGCATCTTGGTATTGAACAACAGATCTCTATGCTACTTGTCCTGATGATCACCAGTAAAGGGATCGCGGGAGTGCCTAGAGCTTCACTCGTTGTAATCGCCGGTACCTTGTCTATGTTTGATATTCCGGAAGCCGGTTTATTACTGTTGCTTGGAGTAGACCACCTGTTAGATATGGGACGCTCCGCTACCAATGTAATTGGCAATGCAATGGCTACTGCGGTGGTTTCAAAATGGGAAAATTCACTGACCCCTGTACCGGAAGCACAGTTAAAGGAAGTATAACAAATCTGTAACAGTTTTATGCTTATTTTGCCATAATCTGCTGTGTACGATGCTGAAATATATATCGTATGCGACGGAGAGGCAGTAGAAGCACCTATATTAGTACCTGATTTTGAGATTATAAAGAACATATGGACCAGTTTATAGAGTTATTCAAGCACCTTATTAACCCCCAGTGGATCATTGATCATGGAGGATTATATTTATTATTACTGATCATTTTTGCTGAAACCGGACTCTTTGTAGGCTTCTTTCTTCCTGGAGATTCCCTGCTGTTTATAGCCGGTATATATGTAGAAGCATTGAGCAAAAGCTTTTATAATATCCCTTTTGTTGTGATCATGGTGATGATCGCACTTGCCGGAGTATTAGGAAACTATGTAGGTTTTTGGTTTGGACGAAAATCAGGTCCTTTACTTTTTAATAAGAAAGATACCTTCTTCTTTAAACAGAAACATCTCTATCAGGCAAGAGATTTTTATGAGAAATATGGCGGTGGCGCTATCTTCCTGGCCCGCTTCCTGCCTATTATCCGTACGTTCGCTCCAATCATAGCGGGTGTGGTACAGATGGAGAGGAAACGTTTCATGTTCTTTAATATTGTCAGCTCTTTCTGCTGGGTATTCTCTATGATGCTGGCAGGGCACTATCTCGATAAAGCCTTCCCGACCTTAAAAGAACATCTGGAGCTTATCGTTATTATATTAATAGTTATTACTACATTACCTGTCCTGATTAAATTATTCTTTGGAAAAAGAAAACCATCCACATCCTGACACATTGATGTGAATGTATAAATAATGATTTCACTGTTATGAAACCGGGTAAAAGCACCTCAACGATTTTCAATGTCGCTGTATTAGTAGCCTCATTGGGGTATTTCGTGGATATCTATGATCTTTTATTGTTTACAATCGTCCGGGTGCCTAGTTTGAAGGACCTTGGCGTGCCTCAGAATGAAATAGATTCAGGGGTAGGCATGTTACTGATAAATGTTCAGATGCTGGGATTATTGGCAGGCGGCATTTTCTGGGGGATCATAGGTGACAAGAAAGGTCGGCTGAAAGTACTGTTCGGTTCTATTCTGATCTATTCTGTTGCTAACATTGCAAACGGTTTTGTGACAGGGACCAACGGCTACCTGTTCTGGCGCTTTGTGGCCGGACTTGGATTAGCAGGAGAGCTGGGGGCAGGTATTACCTTGGTAGCAGAGATCCTTCCTAAAGAAAAAAGGGGATGGGGTACCATGATTGTTGCTACTGTTGGTGTATCCGGAGCGGTGGCTGCCAATCTGATAGCCAAACTGGTGCCGGACTGGCGCTACTGTTACTTTATTGGGGGTGGACTGGGGTTGTTACTGTTATTTCTCCGGATTAGTGTGGCTGAGTCACATATGTTTAACCAAACGGCGGAAAAGGGCACAGCTGGAAGAGGAGAGTTTCTTGCCTTATTTAATAATAAAGAACGATTCCTCAGATACCTCAAGTGTGTATTGCTAGGTACTCCAACCTGGTTTGTTGTGGGAATACTGGTCGCATTTTCCAATAAGTTTGCGGTTGAAATGGGCGTAAGATCACCCATTAACCCTGGTGATGCAGTCGCATTTTGCTATGCTGGACTGGTCTTGGGTGACTTTACCAGCGGTTTTCTCAGTCAGATATTAAAAAGCCGCAGAAAGGTAATGATGATTTTCCTGCTGCTAACCGCATTATGTGTGGCGCTTTACCTGAATCTTTATGGTGCTGAGAAATGGTTTTTCTACACTGTCTGTACAATACTTGGATTTAGTGTTGGTTTCTGGGCAATCTTTGTGACAATCGCTGCCGAAAGCTTTGGCACTAATCTGCGTGCAACGGTTGCTATCACAGTACCAAACTTTGCAAGAGGAATGTTACCGTTAATTACTATGCTTTTTTCGGGTCTTCAGCATTATTTAAGTTACCTGCAAAGTGGGGCTGTAGTGGGCATAATATGTATAGTGGTAGCAATAATTGCATCCTATACGGTAGAAGAGACATTTGGGAAAGACCTGAATTATGTCGAAAAACTATAAAAAAAATCGGCCTGAATGAGTATTATTACTCATTCAGGCCGAAAATACACAGCTGTTAATAGCGTGTCAATATCTTATCCAGTAGTAGATTTAGCTGTAGAGCCTCGTCTTCTGTAAGTGATAATTTCAGAGAATCTTCCAAATCTGGAAGCTCTTCGTCCATCACTGCCAACAGTGCCAGGCCTTTCTCTGTGATCTGCACATCAACCGCCCGGCGGTCCACTTCACTGCTTTTTCTTTCTATTAATCCGGCTTTGCGTAACCGCTCAACAAGGCGGGAAACATCACTCATTCTGTCCAGCATCCTTTCTTTTAAAGTATTGATATTGGCCGCCTTCGGATGCTGACCACGCAGAATGCGCAGAATATTATATTGCTGCATGGTGATGTCAAACTTCTTAAAGAATTGTTGATGACGTGACACGATCCAGTTGCCGACGAAGATGAGACCAATTAACCCTTTATTATACTCGCTGGTAAAATTTTTCTGCGAGATCAGTTTTTCTATGTTTGACATAAGTGAGAATGTAGTCGGGTTAAAAATACGAATAATCAATCATGCATTTGGCAAACAAAACAGCAGGTTTTGTATAATAGCCGTTGAAACGAATGTAATAAAACTTTTTAGTCACCAGAAAGTATTTATTCCGGGTTACAGCTGTAGCGTAGAGGAAAGAGAGGGTATATACTCAAAAGGGCATAGTAAAGGCTGACTGATAGCCGTATCATTTTTGGCTACTAGTCAGCCTTTTATATTAGGATAAATATATTACTGGGCGACTGTCTTCATATTGTCCAGTACATCCATTACTTCTTTTACGTGTGTGGCGGAGTTTTCCAGCAATGTTTTTTCGCTGTCGTTCAGCTGTAGTTCGAGGATCTTTTCAATACCGTTTTTGCCCAATACAACCGGAACACCCAGATAAATGTCCTTCAGGCCATATTCACCAGTCAGCCATGCACAACAAGGGAATATTCTCTTTTCATCTTTGAGAATAGCTTCTACCATCTGAGCGGCAGCGGCGCCAGGGGCGTACCATGCAGAAGTGCCCAGCAGGTTTACGATCTCTCCCCCGCCTACTTTGGTGCGTTGAATAATAGCCTCCAGCTTGTCGGAAGCAATAAGTTCTGTGACCGGTATACCAGATACGGTCGTATAACGCGGAAGTGGCACCATTGTATCTCCATGACCACCCATCAGGATGGCCTGGATATCTTTAGGCGAGCAGCCGATCTCCTCTGCCAGGAATGCACGATAGCGGGCCGTGTCAAGAATACCTGCCATGCCAAATACCTTGTTGCTGTCTTTGCCGGCAGTCAGGTAGGCGCAATATGTCATTACATCCAATGGATTACTCACCACAATGATGATCGCGTCCGGAGAATGTTTGCTGATATTTTCAGTAACTGACTTTACAATATTGGCATTGGTAGAGATCAGGTCATCTCTGCTCATCCCTGGTTTACGGGGCAAACCTGAAGTAATAACAACGACGTCGCTGCCGGCAGTTTTCTGATAGTCATTCGTGACGCCGGTCACTTTGGTGCTGTAATAATCAATCGGGGCCTGTTGCCAGGTATCCAACGCTTTTCCTTCTGCTGTACCTTCCTTAATATCCAATAACACAACTTCCTGCAAGAAATCTCTGTGGGCCAGCACATTAGCACAGGTTGCGCCTACATTACCAGCTCCTACGACAGTAACTTTCATCGTTTGTATAAAATTTAAGAGGTGAAGAATATGAGGATAAAACAAATGTAACCCATGGTCACTGAAACAGGCCCGCAATGCATTAATTAAGATGTGACAGTATTTCTTCCAGTTTTACCGTGCCTTCATAGCCCTTCACGAATTTTTGTTTTTTATCGTAAATGAAAAGTCCCGGGAAGTAATGGAGGTTATAGAAATACATGATCTGGCGGGTTGGCTCACTGGCCATTACAATATTTGGGTAATTTTTGATGTTATATTCATTATAATATGCTTTCATCTGTTCCGGCTGAAAAGGAGTTAGCATCAGAATCTTTGTTTTCTTAAACTTGTCAATGTTCTGGAGTACTTCCTGTGTCAGGTGTTTACAGTGATCACAATCTACACTAAAAACGAAGACTATCGCGTTTTCGTTCTTTTTCAGATTATCTTTTGTATTAACAATGCGTCCATCAGGTAATGTAACTTTGTAATTTGGAACCGTTGGAAACTGTAGATAAGCTGGCTGGTCTGTTGGTCCGACTGCTGTTTTTGATTGTGCCTGCAGAAGAAAAGGCAGACAGCAGCATAAAATGGTCAGAAAACGCTTCATGTTTAGTCTAATTTTGTACGCTTGAGTTTTGTATCAGACTAAAGGTATCAAATTTTGCAATGCCCAAATCAAAGCGAAGCCACTCATAATCTTTAATTTGGGTAGATTTTCTACTTAAACAAGGGGTACAGAATGCCGTCTAGGGGCGGCAAGGGACTTACTTTCGATTTTTTTATAAAAAAATTACTAGATTACCCTTCCTTACACTATGTTTGCATTCCTAAAAAAAATAATAGGTAGGGGAAGGGTCTCATATAACACTAAAACAAATTAGGAAGCAATCAGTTCCATGTGGGATTTTGCTAGAATGAGTTACTTTTGCAGTCCTAACGTATTTTTAACATTATAAATTAAGTATCCTTTTATGGCTACCACTGCAGATATCAGAACAGGATTAATTATTAAGCTGGATAACAGTTTATATTCTGTTGTAGAGTTTGGTCAGAACAAAACAGCCCGTGCTGCTGCTAAAGTATGGGCTAAACTGAAAGGTGTTGACAATAGCAGGTCTATTGAACATACCTGGAACTCAGGCGACACGATATTCCCTGTGCGTGTTGAGAAGAAAGCATTCCAGTTTTTATACCAGGATGACAGTGGCTACAATTTCATGGATAACGAAACTTTCGAGCAGATCGCGCTGCCTGAAAACATGATCGATGCACCACAATTCCTGAAAGAAGGTCAGGAAGTGGGTGTTTCTATCAACACCGAAACCGATCAGCCAATGAGCGTAGAGCTGCCTGACAAGATCGTTGTAAAAGTTACTTACTCCGAGCCAGGCCTGAAAGGTGATACCGCTACCCGTACGCTGAAACCAGCGACCGTTGAAACTGGTGCTACTGTCAACGTTCCGCTGTTCGTAAACGAAGGTGAACTGATCAGAGTAAACACCAAAAACGGTGAATACGTTGAAAGAGTAAAAGAATAGTTTTAGTCCATATATTATCTACTTACAAGCATTTCTAAACCAAAAACTGTCTACATGGATTTTAAACAGATTCAGGAGCTGGTAAAAATGGTCAATAAGTCCAATATCAGCGAACTGAGCATAGAGCAGGACAAGTTTAAGATTACAATAAAGCAAAAAGATAACGAACAGCCAGTTTATACTGTTCCCGCAGTAGCGGCTCCGGTTTATCAGCCAATCCCACAGGCTGCTCCTGCCACCCAGGCTGCTCCGGCAGCTGCTGCAGAAGCTCCTAAAGCAGAAGCAAAAGCTGATAACCTGGTAACCATCAAATCTCCAATGATCGGTACTTTCTATCGTAGCCCTGGTCCAGACAAACCATCTTTCGTAAATGTTGGCGATGATGTTACTTCTGGTAAAGTGGTTTGTATCATTGAAGCAATGAAACTGTTCAACGAGATCGAAAGTGAAGTGAGCGGTAAAATAGTAAAGGTACTGGTAGACGATGCTTCCCCTGTGGAATACGATCAGCCTTTGTTTTTGGTAGAACCATAATTTAATTCTTTAAAAGGTTGGAATATTATGAGAAGGAAAAGGGAACTTGCCTGCCTCATAGTTTTCCAACCTTTTAGGTTTATTACTTTTCTTTAACCTATTGAAAAAACATGTTTAAGAAAATATTGATTGCCAACCGTGGAGAGATCGCCTTGCGTATCATTCGCACCTGTAAGGAAATGGGCATCAAAACGGTGGCTGTTTACTCTACCGCAGATAAAGATAGTCTGCACGTAAAGTTTGCAGATGAAGCGGTGTGTATTGGTAAACCACAGAGCAGCGAATCCTATCTGAATATACCTCACCTGATGGCAGCAGCAGAAATCACTAATGCTGATGCGATCCATCCAGGTTATGGCTTCCTTGCAGAAAACGCACGTTTTGCGGAGATCTGTGGCGAGCACGGTATTAAATTCATCGGCCCTACTCCGGAAATGATCCGTAAAATGGGTGATAAGATGACCGCAAAAGAGACGATGATCGCTGCAGGTGTACCTGTCATTCCAGGTTCCGGTGGTTTATTACAAAGTCTCGAAGAAGCGAAGACGCTGTCTAAAGAAATGGGCCTGCCTATCATCCTGAAAGCAACTGCTGGTGGTGGTGGTAAAGGTATGCGTGTGGTTTGGAAAGACGAAGAGCTGGAGAACGCATACAACATGGCTAAAAATGAAGCCCGTGCCGCTTTCAATAACGATGGTATCTACATGGAGAAATTCGTGGAAGAGCCTCGCCACATTGAAATCCAGGTTGCAGGTGACCAATATGGTAAAGTATGTCACCTCAGTGAGCGTGACTGCTCTATCCAGCGCCGTCACCAGAAACTGGTTGAAGAATCTCCTTCTCCTTTCATGACGCCGGAACTGCGTGAGAAGATGGGCGAAGCCGCTATCAAAGCTGCTTCTGCTATCAATTACGAAAGTGTTGGTACCATTGAGTTCCTGGTTGATAAACACCGTAACTTCTACTTCATGGAAATGAATACCCGTATCCAGGTAGAACACGGTGTTACTGAAGAGGTTATCAACTTCGACCTGATCAAGGAACAGATCAAGATCGCTGCTGGCATTCCTATCTCAGGTAAGAACTACACACCGGAAATGCACGTAATCGAATGTCGTATCAACGCTGAAGATCCGTACAATGATTTCCGTCCATCTCCAGGTAAGATCACTACCCTGCATATTCCAGGTGGCCATGGTGTACGTGTGGATTCCCACATCTATGCCGGTTATGTAATTCCTCCGTACTACGATTCAATGGTGGCTAAACTGATCACTATTGCACAGACACGTGAGGAAGCTATTAACACAATGGAGCGTGCGTTGAGCGAATTTGTAATAGAAGGTGTTAAAACCACTATTCCGTTCCATCAGCAGCTGATGCGTGATGAAAACTTCCGTAAGGGTAACTTTACGACCAAATTCACAGAAACTTTCAAACTGGTTTAATCTGGTGCGATATAAGAAAGCCGGCTTGTCTCAGACAGGCCGGCTTTTCTGTTGTAAAGCAATCTGCTACTCTACTATTTGCATTTATAAGTGATCCTCATATTATTTAGATGATGATCCAGGAAGGAGACAGTCCGACCCTTAGTATTATCGGGGAACTGTAATGGCAGACCATATTTATTATAAGTCACAGCAGTGTGTGTATTATTCTCGCTATAGTTGCGCGTCAATAACTGCCATACCTTATTAGTACGCAGGAAATTGACCTTGTTATCGTACGGTCCATAATAAATCGTATCAGGAGATCCGCCCCCATAGGCCTCAATTAGTCTTGTGAGGTTCCTGACGCTATTGTAGATATATTGTTTCTTATACCAACGTTCGCCATACTCAAAAAATGCATTCTCCTCTACTAGCTGACCGGCATTATTATATTCAAAATAAATGAGGATCCGTAATTGAGGGACAAATGGAACCGGAACGGGATGATCCCCTATGATACCATTGTTATACATACTGTCCAGGTACGGACGATCTTCATTATTATGATATTTATACCGGTGCCATTCCCGGAAAGTAGTACCATAACTGCCATCCTCATAATGCAGGATCTGATCCGTCAGTCGTTGTTGCTGATCATATCTGTAAGTTTCATTTTCGTTGCCGGTCGCTACATCTGAGCGGGTGCGCAATATCGGATTACCGGTACTGTTGTAGGTAAGCATGTTAACCACATGTCCCGACCATTCATCATTTCCTTCAAGTGTCTGTATCTGGCAAAAGGGAGCGCCACAGCCGGGCGTGATATCTGTTTTGCCGCAGGAGGCTAGTAAGCATAAGGTGGCAGCTGCGACCATCGCATGCATAGTAGCATTGAGACTTGTTCTCATTGGGGAGTTTTTAGGGGTAATTAAAAATGTGTCTCTGAAAACGGAGCAGATTGCTTAAGACAGTACAGGAGGGGTATCGGATTAACAGCAGATTGAAGGTAAGCAATAGTTATAAAAGCACAAAGCCCCGGGTAAATACCCGGGGCTAATCATACACCAAAACAATCTTACGGTTTTATCGCAAGAAAAGCAGCTCTCTGTACTTAGGCAGTGCCCATTGTTTGTCATCTACAAGGAACTCCAGTTTATCCGCGTGATAACGGATAATGTCAAAGTACGGCTTAATTTTATCACAATAATCTATAGCTTTCTGTCGGCTGTCAGTAACTTTATTAGCTACTTTACGCGCTTCGATCATAGCCTGTACATTCTCACTGATGACATTAATATGTTCAGCTATTTTAGAGGCGATCTGTGTTTGCGCTTTAACGGCGCTGTCACCGAGACCAATACCTTTCAGACCATTGATGTTGGTAATCAGGCTGTTGAGGTAGGTAATGGCAGAAGGCAGGATCGTGTTTGTAGCCAGATCACCGATCACACGGGCTTCGATCTGTACTTTCTTCACATAGTCCTCGAGCAGGATCTCATGACGTGCATGTAATTCTTTCTCGTTGTAAATGCCTACTTCAGTGAACAGTTTAGTTGATTTTTCGGTAACGTAAGCATCCAGTGCTTTAGGAGTGGTTTTTACGTTAGGAAGACCTCTCTTTTCAGCTTCTTTCTCCCATTCTTCGCTATAACCGTCACCTTCAAATAAAATTTTCTCCGAATCTACAATATATTTCCGAAGAGTTTGCATAATAGCAATCTCTTTTTTCTCGCCTTTGTCGATCAGCGCATCTACTTCTATCTTGAAGTTTGCCAGTGTTTTTGCCATGATAGTATTCATTACTGTCATCGCAGAAGCACAGTTTGCAGAAGAACCTACCGCGCGGAATTCAAACTTGTTACCAGTGAAGGCAAAAGGAGAAGTACGGTTACGGTCAGTGTTGTCCAGCATCAGCTCTGGAATATGACGGTGCAGGTCCAGTTTCAGGATCGCTTCGTCCTGCTCGTCAAATTTGTTGCTCACACGGGTTTTAACTTCCTGCAGCACATCGTACAGGTATTTACCTGAGAACACAGAGATGATAGCCGGAGGCGCTTCGTTCGCACCCAGACGGAAGTCATTGCTTGGGGAAGCAATGGAAGCTCTCATCAGGTCAGCATAATCATGAACCGCTTTGATCGTATTTACAAAGAAGGTCAGGAACATCAGGTTGGTCTTCGGCGTTTTACCCGGAGCCAGCAGGTTTACACCAGTATCTGTAGCAAGGCTCCAGTTGTTGTGTTTACCTGAACCGTTCACACCTGCGAATGGTTTCTCGTGCAGTAATACTCTCAGTTTATGACGTTTTGCCACTTTGGTCATCACGTCCATCAGCAGGGAGTTGTGGTCAACTGCGATGTTCACTTCTTCGAAGATTGGTGCACACTCGAACTGGGAAGGAGCCACCTCATTGTGACGTGTTCTTAAAGGAATACCCAGTTTATAGGATTCTACTTCGAAATCGCGCATGAATGCATATGCACGCTCAGGAATAGAACCGAAGTAGTGGTCTTCCAGCTGCTGACCTTTGGAAGGAGCATGACCAACTACAGTGCGGCCACACATTACCAGGTCAGGACGGGCATTAGCCAGACTTTCGTCTACCAGGAAGTATTCCTGTTCCCAACCCAGGGTAGCTGTAACCTTGGTTACATTTTTATCGAAATAGTTACATACGTCTACAGCCGCTTTATCGATAGCAGAAAGTGCTTTCAGCAAAGGTGCTTTGTAGTCCAGTGATTCACCGGTGTAAGCAACGAATATAGTAGGAATGCAAAGTGTCTTACCTTGTCCCTGCTCCAGGATAAAAGGAGGAGAGGATGGATCCCAGGCTGTGTAACCACGTGCTTCGAAAGTCGCACGCAGACCACCATTCGGGAAGCTGGATGCATCTGGTTCCTGTTGTACCAGGGCATCACCATCAAAAGTTTCCAGGGCAGAACCATCACCTTTCAGTGTGAAGAATGAGTCATGTTTTTCAGCAGTTGTACCGGTTAATGGCTGGAACCAGTGGGTGTAGTGAGTTACACCTTTTTTCATCGCCCATTGTTTTAAACCGGAAGCGATTTGCTCGGACATCTTACGATCGATCTTGGTGCCGGATTTAATAGAGTTCATTAAGCTCTTATAAGCCTCATCACTCAGATTCTCACGCACTACTTTTCCTGCGAATACATTGCTGCCGAACACCTCGGTAATCTTTGTACCGTTAAGTTGCTCAGGCTTGATTTTTAAATCAACACCAGAAAGGTTTTCCAGTGCGGTGAAGCGTAACGATTGCATGCTGTAAATAATTTTACACAAAAGAACGCTCTTGTGTTAACATAAGCAAGAAATTCGTGGATTTTAACTAAAAAATTACATTTATTAGAGAAAAACGATAATTTTTCTAATTTTTGACTAAAAAAGCAATACCTCATCCTGTTTAAACTGATATATTTATAAAAATATAATTTGTTTCTCCTGCGTGATGGTATCATTGTATACTTTATACATCAGATTAACCCTGTTAATTAATGAGAGAAAACTGGCATAATTCTTTTAGTATCAAAAGCCTGTAAATTGGTAATAACCTTTGTCAGTTGAAGGAAAAACCAGTACGTTTGTATCTATATTTCATCTATCGCACTTATACATTTAGTTCCATGCAAACTAACGTTGAAACTACAGATAAGTTCTCCCAAACCAATGTCGAAACTGCCGAACAACTTGGTCTGACTGCAGACGAATTCGAACGCATAAAAGGCATTCTGGGCCGCGCCCCAAATTTCACCGAATTAAGTATGTTTTCCGTGATGTGGAGTGAGCATTGCAGCTACAAAAACTCAATTGTATGGCTGAAATCCCTCCCCCGTGAAGGCGATCGCCTGCTCGTAAAGGCAGGAGAAGAAAATGCTGGCCTTGTCGATATCGGTGACGGCTATGCCTGTGTATTCAAGATCGAATCCCACAACCACCCTTCCGCAATTGAGCCCTTCCAGGGCGCTGCCACTGGGGTAGGAGGGATCCATCGCGACATCTTCACAATGGGAGCACGGCCCATCGCAGCGTTGAACTCCCTTCGCTTCGGAAACATCAATGATAAGAAAACACAGCACCTTGTAAGAGGTGTCGTAAGAGGTATCGGGCACTATGGTAATAGCTTCGGTGTGCCAACCGTCGGTGGGGAAGCGTATTTCGAAGACTGTTATAATACCAACCCGCTGGTGAATGCCATGAGCGTTGGTGTGGTAAAAGTTGGTCAGACTGTTTCCGCTACGTCGCACGGTGCGGGCAACCCAGTTTTCATCGTAGGTTCCGCTACTGGTAAAGACGGTATCGGAGGCGCCTCTTTCGCAAGCGCTGATATTACTGAAGATAGTGTGGAGGACCTGCCTTCCGTACAGGTAGGCGACCCTTTCCAGGAAAAGAAACTGCTGGAAGCCTGTCTTGAAATCATTCCTACAGGCGCACTGGTCGGTATGCAGGATATGGGTGCTGCTGGTATCACCTGCTCTACTGCCGAAATGAGCGCCAAAGGAGGACACGGTATGACCATCAACCTGGATAAAGTACCTACCCGTCAGGAAAACATGAAAGCCTGGGAAATACTGCTCAGTGAAAGCCAGGAAAGAATGCTGCTGGTGGTACATAAAGGCAAGGAAGCAGATGTACTGCGCATATTCGAAAAATGGGATCTGCACTGTGTACAGATCGGAGAGGTGACGACCGATAAACACCTGAAGTTCTACCTGCACGGTCATCTGGAAGCAGATATCCCTGCCGATAGTCTCGTGCTGGGTGGAGGTGCTCCTCAGTACCACCGCGCCTACACTGAACCTACCTACTTTGAAAAAGTAAAGGCCTTCGATATTCATAAAATACCTGATACCCTGGATCCCCGTTTTGCTGCGGAACGACTGGTAAAACTACCTAACATCGCATCTAAACGCTGGATCTATACCCAGTACGACAGCATGGTAGGTACGGCTAACGCCAGCACAAATGCACCAAGTGATGCAGCTATCGTAACGGTAAAGGGTTCTAAGAAAATTCTGGCATTAACGACCGACTGCAACAGCCGCTATGTATATGCTGATCCGCATCTGGGTGGTCAGATCGCTGTCGCAGAAGCTGCCCGTAATATCGTGTGTAGCGGAGGTGAACCTGTTGCTATTACAAACTGCCTGAACTTCGGTAACCCTTATGATCCGGAAGTATACTATCAGTTCGTATATGCGATCAAAGGTATGGGGGAAGCCTGCCGTAAATTCAATACACCAGTTACCGGTGGTAACGTGAGCTTCTATAACCAGTCTCCCGATGGTGCTGTATATCCTACGCCTACGATCGGTATGCTGGGCCTCCTGGACAATATCAATGATCGTATAACCCTTGACTTTAAAGAGTCAGGTCACCTGATCTACATGCTGGGTCGCAGCCGTAATGATATCAGCAGCTCTGAATACCTCCATAAACTGATAGGCATCGAATTCAGCCCTGCGCCGCATTTCCACCTGGAAGAAGAACACCGTCTACATCAGACAATCGCCAAGCTCAATAAAGCCGGTATTGTCCAGTCAGCACACGATGTGAGTGAAGGCGGTTTGTTTATCACCCTGCTGGAAAGTGCTATGGCAGCTGGTTTGGGCTTCGATATCCATACGAACCCTAACTTCCGTAAAGATGCGTTCCTGTTTGGTGAAAGCCAGAGCCGCGCAATAGTGACCATCAGACCAGAAGACAAAGAGAAATTCGAAGCTGTGCTCCACACCGTCGTTGATGCCACTGAGCACTCTGTGAAGTTTGAAAAGATCGGCATCGTGAAAGGTGAGCACATCATTATCGATGGTGAAGACTGGGGGACAGTCGCCAGCTGGAAACAGCCTTATGATATATCAATCGAGTCTCACTTATAGTAAAAAAGATATACATTGGAATTTAAGAGGTACAACGTATATGCCACATGGGTATTATGTTGTATCTCTTAGTATTTTAGTACTGTCCGTCATACACTTATAACAAATATGTCTACCTAAAATGTGCGACTGATAAGGCTTTTCCAGAGCTAACGATGTTATTGTAAGGTTAAATCCTTTTAACAACTCATTAACAAAATCACACCTTTGTGTGAATTTATATCCCTGACCTTAGACTACTTTTGATAAAGAGAAATGCGAATACACCGGGTCTGATAATAAAGACCAAGTCCAAATATATTTTATCCCTGGAATCATGAAAGTGGTTCCTGTCCTATGAATACCGATGCCAATTTTTTATCCCCGGAATTAACGGTTCCGGACCTATGAAATGCAAAAGAATCATTTTACCTACGGAATCTAAAGGGTTCCGATCCTATGAAAGCCAATTAGTCAATTTACCGGGATTAAAAGAATTCCGGCCTATGAAAGCCAATTTAAACAGAACAATTACTATTTATCTCTGGATCTTCGGATCCGGCCTATGAAAGCCAGTTTATTTATCCCAGAAACCTTAGGGTTTCTAATACTATGAAGACCAATTGTTCTGCCATGTCCTAATGAAAGCTAAGTGAAACTTACACCTAGTGAGAAAGAACGATTTGTTGTGAAGCCCCTCGTCTAAACGAGGGGTTTACTTTTTTATATACGTTACAGATAAACGCAAATGTTGTGCCATTCGTATAACTAGCCTCTAAAAATTAATAATTGGCAATTAATCAGTAGAAAATCTCCCCGCAACTATACCTTCTGCTACGTCTACACGATATATTTCACTTCATAACCGTGCATTATACGGAACAAAATGTGAGTGTAGGTGACAGTCTGCCTCACTAAAACGAGTAGTGGAACTAACAATTACCCCCTAGCAGACCTTCAACAACGATACAGTCAATGATCATTATCAATTCAAAGAAATCAAGATGCCTGGTCTGAACAAATGATGAATTACTTCAGGGTTTATGTCGTCTTTCATACCGGGTATCCCGTAGTGGTCTTATGACACTTATTCATAGTCACGGTCTCATTTTTCAAGACTAACAAAGAAATTCCTGCCATCACTACTGCAGCGTATAACCGGAGGTCTCTCGTGTTATAGGGGCTGCCTTTAGTTGTGATTGACAATACAATATTAGCCGGTATTTTAACCCTGTTTTAAACAAAGTACACGAACTGTCGGTTTCGGGTCACGAAAGGTCGAATTGGGATCATAAGCCGTTCAGCTGACAAGGTTAAGGTAGTATAGGTATAAAAAGAAAAAGCCCGGATCAACTGATCCAGGCCTTCTTTTATCTTTTAACCTATTATACCATTGGTATTTCAGCTACTTCATATACTTTCTTATCCAGCTTTTCTTTGGTCTCGCTGAATGCTTTCAGTGTCAGCTCGATATCCTCGTCAGAATGTGCTGCTGTCGGGATCAGACGGTAGATGATCTGTCCTTTAGGAATAACCGGATATACTACGATCGAACAGAAGATATTGTAGTTCTCACGCAGGTCCAGACACATAGCTGTTGCTTCAGGAATATCACCCTGCAGATAGATTGGCGTAACCGGAGAATTCGTTCTGCCGATATTGAAGCCACGATCACGAAGTCCCTGCTGCAGTTTATTAACATTAGACCACAGTTTCGCCTTCATTTCCGGATTCTTACGCATCAGCTCTACGCGTTTCAGGTGTCCGATCACCAGTGGTAAAGGAATTGATTTTGCGAAGATCTGAGAACGCATGTTATAGCGCAGATAATTGATGATCGCTTTATCACCGCTCATGAATGCACCGATGGATGCACCTGACTTTGCGAAGGTATTGAACAGCAGGTCGATCTGATCCTGAACGCCCTGTTCTTCACCTGTACCAGCACCGGTTTTACCCATTGTACCAAATCCATGGGCATCATCTACCAAGATGCGGAACTGATATCTTTCTTTCAGCGCAACGAGCTCTTTCAGTTTACCCTGATCTCCCGCCATACCAAACACACCTTCAGTCACCACCAGGATACCACCGGGTGTACCTTTGATCAGTTGCTCTGCACGTTGTAACTGCTTTTCACAGTCAGCTATATCATTGTGTTTGAATACATAACGTTTTCCCGGATGCAAACGCAAACCATCGAGGATGCTCGCATGGCACTCAGCATCGTACACAATCACGTCGTGACGGCTGCAAATGGCATCAATAGCACTCATAATGCCCTGATAACCATAGTTCAACAGGGTAGTGTCCTCTTTACCCATGTATTCGGATAATTCTTTCTCCAGCTTTTCATGGAAATTAGTGTTTCCACTCATCATACGGGCGCCCATTGGAGTGGCCAGACCGTAATCCGCTGCTGCTTTGGCGTCAGTAGCACGTACCTCGGGGTGGTTAGCCAATCCCAGGTAGTTATTCAGGCTCCATACAATTTTCTCTTTACCCCTGAAATTCATACGGGGACCAATTTCACCTTCCAGTTTAGGGAACGCGAAGTAGCCATGAGCTCTGTCAGAGTGCTCGCCTATAGGGCCCATGTGCTTAAGCAGTTTCTCAAAAATATCCATATGTTAAATAATAATTAAGAGTGATCATTCGAAAACCCACGCAAAGGTATTAAAATATTAGTTTTTGTAAACTTGGGTTACCTTTGAAAATGTGAATAATAAATAATGTATTTAAGAATTATGAATTGTAAGTTCTTGTCGTGTGTTTGTATTACGGCAACCCTGTTGGTTACACAAACGCTTCATGCCCAGAAGGCTACCTCACCAAAACCAGGTCAGGCGACCGCATGGAGCAGACCCGCTGTTCAGAAGAATATTAACCGTCCCAAACTGGTGGTGGGCATCGTAGTAGATCAGATGCGCTGGGACTATCTATATCGCTATGCTAACCGCTATACTGATGGTGGTTTTAAGCGGTTATTAAAAGATGGATTCTCCTGCGAAAATACGCTAATTAATTATACCCCCACCATTACCGCCTGTGGTCATACCTGCATATACACCGGTTCGGTGCCTGCTGTGCACGGTATCGTAGGCAATGATTGGTATAACAGAGAGTTGAGCAGAGATGTATATTGCGCAGAAGACTCTACCGTAAATACGGTGGGTAGTACGTCCAATGCCGGTAAAATGAGTCCCCGTAATATGCAGGTCACCACTATTGGTGATGAACTGCGCCTCTCGAATAACTTCCAGAGTAAGGTTGTAGGTGTCGCTATCAAGGACCGTGGCGCTATCCTGCCTGCCGGTCACAGCGCTACCGCTGCCTATTGGTATGACGGCACCACGGGTAACTGGGTAACCAGCACTTATTACATGACTCAGCTGCCTGACTGGGCTACGGATTTCAACAGCATGAAATGGCCCGCCCGCTACCTCAGCCAGCCATGGACGCCCCTGTATCCGATAGAAACATATACCTTAAGTACTGCTGATAACAAGCCCTATGAGGGTCCGTTTAAGCCAGCCGTGAACCCTACCTTTCCGCATAACCTGGGTGGGGATAAAGGCACGCCTTTCAAATCCATCTCCTCTACGCCTTTTGGTAACACCATGACCCTGGAATTTGCCAAAAAAGCACTGGAGGCATATGGGTTGGGTAAAGGCAGCGTAACCGATATGCTGGCTATCAGCCTGTCTTCTACTGACTATGTAGGTCACCAGTTCGGGCCTAACTCTGTTGAAGTAGAAGATACTTACCTGCGCCTCGACAAAGACCTGGCTGCATTCTTCAAATACCTGGACGAAAAAGTAGGCAAAGGACAATACCTGTTCTTTATTACTGCTGATCATGGTGTAGCACACGTACCTGGTTTTATGCAGGAGAACAAACTGCCGGGTGCCAGCTGGTCAGAAGGAAAAGCAGTCAGTGACCTGAACAAACTGGCCAAAGAACAGTTTGGAGTAGAAAAGGCGATTGAAGGTGCCGGCAACTATCAGTTATACCTGAATTACGATGCGATCAGCCAGGCAGGGAAATCAGCAACTGATGTCCGTGATTTCCTCATTAACACATTGCTGAAAGATCCTGCTATCAGCAATGCCTTCCCTTTACAAAACCTGATGACCACTACACTGCCTGAACCCATGCGCACAATGATGGCAAACGGCTTTAACAGAAAACGTAGTGGTGATATACAGTTCGTACTGCAACCCGGATATATCGATGGCGGTAAAACTGGAACAACACATGGTTTATGGTATGCCTATGATGCACACATCCCGTTGGTATTCATGGGCTGGGGTGTTCATGCAGGTAAGAGTAACCGTACGATGGGTATGACAGATATCACTCCTACCATTGCTGCTATGCTACACATTCAGATGCCTAGCGGTAATGTCGGACATGTCATAGAAGAAGTTGCACGATAATAACAGCAATTCGGATAACAGCTCATTTCAGATCGCGGAATTTAACAAGTTCTTGTTATATTCATTCCGCGATCTGAAATCGCTAATCCGATAACAATGGTTTTCGAACATATCCTGTATAATGTCACCACGCGTGTAGCCACGATCACGCTGAATCGTCCGGAAAAACGCAATGCGCTTAATGGCGCTATAGTAGGAGAACTGCGTAAGGCTTTCAGTGAAGCCGAGTCAGATCCCGAAGTAAAAGTTATCATCCTGAAGGGCGCCGGTGAAGCCTTTTGTGCCGGCGCAGACCTCGAATATCTTCAGCAACTCCAACGCAATACAAGAGAAGAAAATCTCGCCGATTCTAAAGAACTGATGCAGCTCATGCAGCAGATCTATTATCACAATAAGATAGTGATCGCCCAGGTAGAAGGACATGCCATTGCCGGTGGTTGCGGACTGGTTACGCTCTGCGATCTTAGCTACGCCGTGCCGGAAGCAAAGCTCGGGTATACCGAAGTGAAAATTGGTTTTATTCCCGCACTGGTGTCTGTATTCCTGGTTAGGAAAATAGGAGAGGGGCGCGCCCGTGAACTGCTGTTGACAGGCCGGTTAATTACTGCCGCCAAAGCGGAAACCTATGGTTTGCTGAATGAAGTGGTGCCGGCTGATGAAATAGCGGACCATGTTGCCAAAGTAGCAGCAGAACTGTGTACAGGCGCTTCCGCCAATTCATTGAAAGTAACTAAAAGACTGATTACGGCCGTATTCGATCAACCTATAGAAAACGCCCTTGAACAGGCCGCGCAACTAAACGCAGAAACAAGGGAACATACTGATTGTCAAAGGGGTATAAATGCCTTTCTGGCAAAGGAAAAGATGGTTTGGTAATCCGGTATGATTTTTTCATTTATACCTGTAAAAGCCACAGCATAATCCATACCTATACAGCAGGAAGCGTTATGCAAGGTGACATCCGGCCTTCACTTTAAAACAATGCGGATGAAATACATTACTGTCATGCAAAAAGCTCTTTTAACACTCGTATGTTGTTTGCTGGTCTCCGGTAGCCTGCTCGCGCAGCGACTGGTGTCAGACGCAAAAATTGTTTACAGAATCGAAACGCCTGCGCAGGCGGATCCTTCTTTTGAGGGTGGTACACTGACCCAATACATGAAAGGACATCTCAGCAGGGTAGATATCGATTTTAAAATGGTACACTACAGCTATCTAATTAATAGCAAAGACGAATCTGTAGTCACACTTATCGATAACCACGGCGATAAATACCTTATCAGGGCCGGTAAGGAAGAATATGCCAAGGAGCTGAAAGAATATGCCCAGGTGCAGTTCAAAGATGCCACCGACACCAAACAGATTGCGGGATATACTTGTAAGAAAGCCATTGGTAAAATGGCGGATGGGCAGACTTTCGAGGTGTATTACACGACTGACCTGGTGCCGGAAAACAAACAGTATAATCGCCGGTTTATCAATCTGAAAGGGCTTCCCCTGCAGTTCGAGATCATTAACAAAAATGGCTCCCGTATGAACGTTGTCGCTACTAAAGTTGATCTTTATGCTATACCCGGTTCCTATTTTGATGCACCGAAGACGGGTTATAAGGAGATCAGCCGTGAAGAATTGCTGAAAATGGGTAGCTGATAACAGCATTATCCAAAAGATATAAAAGAGAAAGGTCCTGTGTGATACAGGACCTTTCTCTTTTATGCTAAAATGCAAAGTAAATGAATGATTAGTTCTTCCGGAGTGGCAGTGAAATGTGCAACTGATGGAAATTCATGTTAACTGGCGGCTGGATCTGCGTGGCATATGGTAATACATATGTCACATTCCCTTTTTTAATCGTCATTACTGACTTAAAATTATAGGAATTATTGTCCGACAGTTTAAAATTTGAGCTCATCGCGCCATTAAAACGAAATCCTGCATCCAGGCTCAGGTTAGTCTTACCTGACATATTTGCCAGGGCAAGTTTTGTTTCGTTCTTCTTTATCTTGTCTTTATTATCGGAGGTTATGTTATCATTCGCAGTAGCAGTGAGCCCTGTGATTACCAGAAGTCCCGCCAATAAGAAAGACAATGAAAAGGTATGCAATATGTTAGTTCTCTGTTTCATTGTATCACAAATGTACAAACTTTTCTATATATTATATAACAAATCCTTAACGAAGATACGTAAAATTCCTAAAGTAATGTTAAATATTTTTAACTATTCTCCTTGGTGCGGCTAATAATGCCCCGAATCGAAAAATACTTATATTTACATTAATGAATCAAGACTTTCCATTTTTAAACGACGATTTTGAGGAGATAAAAGACTTGTTGCAGCAGTTTGAAAACCTGAAAGCTGGGCAATCTCACTCCTTTCTCGACGAGGATTCTTTCGAACTGATCATAGATTACTATGATGAGCATGACGAGCTTCCTAATGCCATGCAGGCTGCTGAACTAGCTATAGAACAGTTTCCTTATTCGTCCACTCTCTTACTGAAAAAAGCTAATCTACTAATAGAATCAAAGAAATATCAGGATGCAATGGACCTGCTTGAAAAAGCAGCCATACTGGATAGCACAGATATTAATCTCTATATCCTCCAGACTGATGTATATCTTGCTATGAACCAGCACGATAAGGCCGCTGCACTGCTGGAAGAACAGATAGCTGTATTCGAAGGGGACGATAAGACTGAACTCCTGCTGGAACTGTCCGATGTGTATGATGACTGCGAAGAGTTTGAAAAGGTTTTCGACTGTCTCCGCCTGACACTTGAACACGCTCCCAACAATGAAGAAGCGCTGCATAAGATCTGCTTCTGGACGGAATTTACAGGCCGGAACGAAGAAAGCATCCGTCTTCATACCAATATTATTAACGAACACCCCTACAACCAGCTCGCCTGGTTCAATCTGGGTACTGCCTATCAGGGACTTAAACTCTACGAAAAGGCGATCGATGCTTATCAGTACGCTATCGTGATCGATGAGAAATTCGACTACGCCTACCGTAATATGGGTGACGCCTACATCCGCCTGCGCAAGTATGCGGATGCAATAGATGTGCTCAAAAAGCACCTCGAAATTGCTAAACCTGAGGATGTTATTTATGAAGCGATCGGGCACTGCTACGAACGCCAGCGTAAATACACCCAGGCCCGCTATTATTATCGTAAAGCGTCCCACCTAAGTCCAAGCGACGATAAGCTCTATTATAAGATCGCGGTAGCCTACATGACGGAATCTAACTGGGAAAATGCCATCAAATCCATCATGAGCGCTATCAAGATCAATAAGAACAGCGCCGAATACCTGATCGCTTTAGGTCAGTGTTATATCGAAATGGACAAGAACAAGGAAGGCCTGATCCACCTGCTGGCCGCTGTACGTCTGAGACCCTCCAGTATCACTACCTGGCAGGAATTCATCCGCGGGCTCTATATCTCCGGTTTCTTCGAAGAAGCCCTGATACAGTTGAATGCCGCTGTCCAGAAAGTAGGACACAAACCCGTATTGCAGTATTACCTGTCGGCTATTATGTTTGCCACCGGTAAGTCCAAAGAGGGAATGCTCCAGCTGGAAACGGCTCTGCAGATGAATCCGAAACACGTGAAAAAGCTTATAGAGCTCGATCCGACATTGCTCCAGCATCCGGGTATTGTCGAACTTGTTACCCGGTACAAACGAAGCAAAAAAACGAAGTAAACGAACGATAATCAGGAGCTCAGGTTCCTTAAATGCGTAATATATGTGCTGTAATGTAGCACCATATATTACGCATTTTTCGTTTTAAGATATTGATATGTACTGTTTTATGGAGCATGAAATTTTATTTCTGATAAAAACCTTTATTTGAGACTCTTTAACCGGAATGTGTTAATTTTGCGCCGGTTTAAATAAAGATGGGCAGTTCCCTATTCCGGAAAACCAGTGAAGTATAGTTGTTTGGTTTCCAAACAATCAAGACGATAAAAAAACGTTCAAATGAATTTTAATCTGACACAAATTCCCGATCGGACAAAGAAACCTCGTACCCATGGTTTAACTATGGTGATGGATAAAGGGCTAAGTTTGGAAGAAGCCAAGAATTTTTTATCGGTAGCGTCTCCTCACGTTGATATCCTGAAACTGGGTTTCGGAACGTCGTTCGTTACTCCTAACCTGCGCCAGAAAATAGAATTATATCAAGCCGCCAACATACCTGTCTATTTCGGTGGTACCTTATTTGAAGCATTCCTGATCCGCAACCAGTTTGACGATTTCGTTAATGTGATCAAGGATTATGGTATCAAACATATTGAAGTTTCCGACGGCTCTATTACCATCCCGCACGCGGAGAAATGCGGCTACATTGAGAAGCTGTCCAAAATAGCACTCGTATTAAGCGAAGTAGGGTCCAAAGATGCAGAACACATCATTCCTCCCTACAAATGGATCGAACTGATGAACGCAGAATTGAATGCTGGCGCCACCTATGTAATTGCAGAAGCACGTGAAAGCGGTAACGTAGGTATCTATCGCGGTACCGGTGAAGTAAGAGAAGGGCTGGTGCAGGAGATCCTGACCAAGATCCCATCTGAAAAAATTATCTGGGAAGCTCCGCAGAAAGCACAGCAGTTATATTTCCTGGAACTGATCGGTTGTAATGTGAACCTGGGTAACCTGGCTCCTCACGAAGTGATCTCCCTGGAAGCTATGCGCGTGGGTCTGAGAGGAGATACTTTCCACCTGTTCCTCGATCAAGCATAATCTGGTCTTTATGAAGGTATATGGTCTGATAGGATATCCGCTGAGTCACTCTTTCTCCAAAGGCTTTTTTGCGGAAAAGTTTAGCAGGGAGGGCATTCAGGAATGCATCTATGACAGTTTTCCAATTCCTGCTATTGATGAATTACCTGCATTGCTGGCCCAACAGCCAGAGTTACAGGGATTGAACGTGACCATCCCCTATAAGGAAGTTGTAATACCATATCTGGATGAATTAAGTCCTGCCGCCACGCAAATGAAGGCAGTCAACTGCATTCACTTTAAAGATGGCCGTAAAATAGGTTACAACACAGACGCCATCGGTTTCAGAAGGTCGCTCGAACCTTTACTCAAACCACATCACAACAAAGCATTGATACTCGGTACCGGCGGTGCTGCCAAAGCCGTACAATTTGTACTGGAAAGCCTGCACATCCCCTATAAGCTAGTCAGCCGTCAGGCTTCAGCCGATACTATCAGTTACGAACAGCTGGACACTGACACAATGGCCTCCCATACGTTGATTATCAATACAACGCCACTGGGCATGTATCCTAATGTGACAGCAGCTCCCGCGATACCATATGATCAGCTGACTGACCGTCACCTGCTGTATGATCTCATCTACAATCCTGCTGTTACCACCTTCCTGCAAAAAGGGGCGGACAGGGGAGCTACCATAAAAAATGGGCACGAGATGCTGATCCTACAGGCAGAAGCCAGTTGGGAGATATGGAACCAACAGTGATCAAGGGTATCCTTATACCAGGTTAAAAGAATTATTCAATAAGAAGCCGGGCGTATCAAGTAGCACTGATACGCCTTTTTTATGCCCTTTTCTCCGGCATGAATTGAGGGCTCTTTTTCTACACTAAACCGTCACCAAGAGGTCACTTTAAGGTCACCTCAAGGGCACTTCAATATCCCCGGGATATTGAAGTGCCCTTGAGGTGACCTTAAAGTGACCTCTTGGTGGCCTTAAAGCAACGGCGAAGGAAGCTTTTCAGGGCATAAAAAAGAGGAAGGGGTATCAAATCTACTTTGATACCCCTTCCTCTTTTATTTTAATAGAAACCGGGAGGCTAATTATTCTTGATCATATAGTACACACACGTTGTAAGGAAGTTCCTTATAAACGGTATCGATGCTATAGGCGCAAATTGTAGTCTCGGTTTCAGTCCGAATTTGTATTTATAAATAGGATTGATCAGATAGAACTGCTTTTTTGTAATATGATACCCCTGTTGCTTCACGATCTTTTCAAACCGCTCAATGGAGATGCCTGTTTCCTTGATCTCCATCAGTTCGGTAACGATATTATCCGGTTCACCAAAGGCACGTAATACTCCTTTATAAAGCGGATTAGGCAGCAGGTGGATATAAGGCAGCATGCTCACCACCTTATTAACACAGGTTTGCTGATGACCGCCGTGTGGCATATACCAGGGTGGAAATCCGAAGTATACCTGGCCGCGGGGAGTCAGCAGGTTCTTAAGGTAACCGATAATTTTCGCCTGGTCAGGAATATGCTCTATCGCATCTTTTAAAATGATAAGATCAAAGGAGTTTCTGAATTCACCCAGAAAATCCACATCGTAGATATTTTTGTTAATGAGCTGCAGGTTGCCGGCATCTACATACTTTTTCAGGTACTCATGTGCCAGTGCGATCTTGTCATCCGACAGATCCACACCCACACAATGACAACCTTTTTCCAGAAAAGGTATCAATACGCCTCCTTCACCACAGCCTATTTCCATTATCCGGAGGTCGGGAGTTACCGGCATGGCTGCATCTATAAAAGGCAGCACATAGTTGATGGAGTTATCCACCTGTTGCTGGTATCTGACATTCGCGTTGCTGTGTTGTACTAAAGACATATTATGAAAATTGTGTGAAAATAATGAAAAAGCACATATTTTCTACGGTATCCTCTCTTCATCCGGTGAATGCGGCGTCCCTGTTTCTATTATCTTTGCGGGATGAATCAGACTGCTGAAAAAAATATCTACGAAGAGGGACAGGTGATACTGATCAATAAGCCTTTGACATGGACGTCTTTCGATGTTGTAAGAAAGATAAGGAACACCACAAAAGCTAAGACCGGTCACGCCGGGACCCTTGATCCGCTGGCAACGGGATTACTGATCTGCTGCACTGGTAAAATGACCAAAAAGATCAATGAATACCAGGCACAGGAAAAGGAATATACTGGCACTTTTACCATCGGTGCAGTGACACCTACCTATGATCTGGAATCGGAACCGACCGATTTCAAATCAATAGACGGCATTACGGAACAGATGATACACGAGGTGACCAAACAGTTCCTCGGTGAACAGCAGCAGTTGCCACCTATTCACTCCGCCATCAAACAGAATGGTAAACCTATTTATGAACTGGCCAGGAAAGGAGTGGAAGTAAAAGTAGAACCGCGCACCGTTTTCATAAAAGAGTTTGAAATTACAGCGATTGAAATGCCCGTAATACATTTCCGTGTTGTATGCAGCACGGGTACCTACATCCGGTCCTTATCCAACGACTTTGGTGCAGCACTCGGGGTAGGTGGATATATGAGTAGCCTTTGCAGAACAAGGATAGGCGATTTTAAACTGGAAAATGCCTGGGAGATGGACAAGTTCATCGAAGAGGTAGGCAAGGGAAAAGTGAAAGAGCAGCAATAAACAGCACGTAAGTTATTCAACAATAAAAACGCCTGATCGTATGGTCAGGCGTTTTCTATTATACAACAGTCAAATAAAAACTGATTAGAACGGATAACCAATTGCGACGTTCCAGATAATATTATCCCGGCGCCACCCTGCGTTACCCAGTTGCCACTGACTCAGGTACCATCCGCTCTTGTTGCCCGTAAAATAAGGCACTTTCACCGGAATTCCCCAGTCTATCCTGATCAGGAAGAACGAGAAATCCAGTCGTAAGCCGGCACCGGTGCCTACTGCCAGATCGCGGTACAGATTACCGAGTTTAAATTCCCCACCCGGGCGTGTAGTATCTTTTCTCAGCATCCAGATATTACCGAAGTCCAGGAATGTTGCCCCTTTCAGGTTAACACTGCCATCAAACAAACGCAGCAGGTCGAAACGGTATTCTACGTTACCCTCCAGTTTCATATCGCCTGTCTGGTCAGGGAAGGTGCTGGCAGTAGGCGAACTATCTTTGAATCTACCTGGTCCCAGTGTACGGAGTCGCCAGGCGCGGAGACTGTTAGGGCCACCAGCTGTAAACTGACGGATATAAGGCATTACATCCGATTTGCCATAGGGAATACCTACGCCGGCATAACTCCTGGTAGCCAGTACGGTATGACTGGTCAGTGTCCAGTAATGCCGGTAATCGGCCTCCAGCTTCACAAAGTTGGCGATCGGCATATTGGTCATAGACTCCAGGTCTTTACCATTGCTGGCAATAGTTCCCCACAGACTATTGATACCATTCAGCCATGCACCTGATTCTTCTACATTCGCACGGAAGTAGGAGTAATGATTCTTATGTAATACATCGTTGTTACTGTAGATGTAGGTGACATTCTCCCCCCCGATAAATGCTGGTTCAAAACTTCTTTTCAGGTAAGGATTCTCATTTACAACGGTCTCTTTGAACACAGGGTTCAGGTTCACACCCACATAGTTCAGTGAGATCGGTTTTACGATCCACCGTTTATATAATGACGCATTCCATTCATAACCGAAAGATGCGTTTATATTGGAAATATAAAATTTAGAGGAACGGGTGAGATAATCCACCCCTGCTGTCAGCCTTGTTTTTACCGCTGAACGGGTGCCCTGTGCAATATTAAAAGGAGTGATGAAGCGGGGGAATATCAGGCTGACCTGTCCACCGATCTCCTGTGACTGTAACATCCATTTTCCCTGTGAGCGGATCAGTTCAACACCTGTATTCAGGCTTACACTCAGCTGAGTAGCCGAACGGGCTATATTCAGGTGCTTGTAGTTCAGGCTGACACCACTACCAATCAGGTAGTCGGAACTGGTACTGATCTCAAAGTTAGCACCTATTTCCTGACGGCGTTTAGGTGTCAGGAAAATGTAGGTGCTCAATGTGTTGGGCGTATCTGTCCGCTCACGGTATTGCAATGTCACAAACTGCCATGCGCCAAGATCATACAGGCGATTGATCGCATCATTCGTACGCTGCTGGGAAAATATTTCACCTTTCTTCAGTATTACCGACCGGCTCAGTACGGATGGTTTCAGGATGTTCTGTCTGTACCGGATGGTCAGCTCGTTCTGCTGATTTGTTTTGAACATAGAATCCGCATTATTACCATACACCGGGTAATCCGGGTAGGCAATAACACTGTCAATCACATATTTCTGATAACGGATGGAGGAATCTTCCGGATGCCAGATACGGACACTGATATCCATTTTAGGTCTGTCCATCCCTTTCCGCTCATTATACACGTTCACAATGCCTTCAAATGGGTTCATCAGGTTGCGAAACAGGGTTTTATGCAGTGTGTCGATCTCAAATTCGATAGCATCACGGTCAAATTTATAATAACCGGCATTGCGGACCAGGCGTAGCAGCCTTTCGCGCTCACTGCCCAGCAACTCCTGTTTATAGGCCATTCCTGTTTTGATAACGGAAAGGTTCTCACCTTCTTTGACCACTTTCTGGAGATTGGTATCTGGTATTTCGTAGTAGATCTTATTGATCACAAAGTTCTTACCGGTATTCACATTGTAGGTGACCGTCGCCTTCTGTCTTTTGATCGATTCCTTATAATTGACCGTTGCATAGAAATAGCCCTGATTATTCAGATAGCTCAGCATGCGTTTAACCGATTCTTTTGTTTGCAGGGAATCGTAGATAACCGGTTTCTCCAGATTACGCTCTGACAGCATCAGGTTCCAGAACCAGTTTGATTTTTTCTTATTCTCTTTCTGGTTATTGAGCCATACCTTGAAACGGGTGCCTACAAATAAGGTGTTGGGTTGCTGCAACATCAGTTGCTTGGAGGTCAGTGAACTGCGGATATCCTGCTTATCTACGGAAGAAGCTTCCCCTTTAACCTCCACATCAGCATCGATGTATAATGCCTGATTTTTTTGCAGGTATTTGGTATTGGAACAAGCAGCCAGTGCCAGAGATATGATCAGGAAGATCGAATAGTTCAGATAAATAAAAAGGGAACTATGTGGCCGCTGCTGCATCAGAGTCAATACAATTATTAATAGTTAGAGTCTTGTTTCAGTTTATTTCCATAGAAACCAGTTCCGGGTGGCTTTGCCGATTAAAAGAATTCATGTAGGTTTGGCTCTATGTTGTCGAAGGCGCAAATTAAGTATATTCAATCATTACAGCATAAAAAATACCGTCAAAAATCCAGCCAGTTCATGGCAGAGGGTGATAAGATCGTGCCAGAGCTGTTACAGGAGGGCGTTCCCGTTAAAGAGGTATATGCAACTGCTGCATGGATCAGTACTCACAGAACATTGCTGGATCGTACACCCGGTGTAAGGGTAACTGAAGTAGATGAGCATGTGCTCAAACAATTGTCAGCGCTGACCACGCCTAACCAGGCGCTGGCTTTGCTGGATATTCCTGCCGCAACTGATATCACACCCGGATCACTCAAGGGGACGGTATCATTGGCACTCGAAACAATCCAGGACCCGGGAAACCTGGGTACGATCATTCGTATAGCCGACTGGTTCGGTATCCGGCAGATCATCTGCTCGCCTGATTGTGTTGATGCCTATAATCCTAAAACTATACAGGCCACTATGGGCAGCATCGCCCGTGTAAGGATACTGGAAAGTGAGATCTTGCCTTTTCTGCAACAGGCAGGTGTACCTTCCTATGCAGCAACATTACATGGTAATGACATCACTCAGTTTTCAAAGCTGGAGGAAGGGATTATCCTGATAGGAAATGAGTCCCGCGGACTCAGTGATGCGGTGATCGGGGCAAGCACACATAAGATCACGATCCCCCGGCTGGGAGGTGCAGAATCGCTGAATGCAGGTGTAGCGGCAGGAATAATCTGTGGCAGACTACTAATATAATAGTAACTATATATAAGAAAAAGGCGCCTGATCTGCTTGGGATCGGGCGCCTTTTTTATTATCTGTTTGTACAGTAGCTGTCAATGAATGCGCCGGTCGGCCTTCTAAAGCAAGCCCTGAGCACATGCTATTTGAATTGAATGGCTTTTACCGGCGTAATCTTTCTGATCACCCTGGATGGGACCAGCAGCACTAGCAGGCAAACCAGCATGGTGCCAACATTGATAAGTGCCACTTCCCACCAGTGAAGGGAAATAGCGGCTACTGACATATAATACGATTCCTCGGGTAATTTGAAGAACCCGGTGGCCTTTTGCAATAGCGCAATCCCGATACCGAGTATATCGCCCAGTATAAGACCGGCAAGTACAATATATCCCGCCTGATATATAAAGATCTTCTGTATGTCAAAGTTTCGCATCCCCAATGCCTTGATAATACCCACCATATTCGTACGTTCCAGGATGAGGATCAGAATAGCCGTGATCATGTTGATAACCGCTACTATGGTCATGATGACCAGGATGATGATCTCATTTTTATTCTGCAGTCGTAACCAGGCGAAGATGTTCGGATAGATCTCTTCTATGGAGCGCAGGAATAGCTTTTCAGGGACCACTTCATAGGCAGCCTGTCCTATTTCCCGCATATGTTTGTAATTGTCAGTAAAGATCTCATAGCCACCGATAGTACCCGGTTCCCAGTCATTCAGTTTGCGGATCAGTTCAAGGTCGCCCAGGATATAGGTTTTATCGTATTCCTCAATCCCTGTTTTATAGATACCTCCTACTGTCAGTTTACGGGCACGCGGTGGCAATCCTGGTCCCTGTATAAAATATACGATCAGCGGGTCATGGAGTTTGAGTTGTAATTCCTTGGCCAGACTGACGGAAATAACTACTTCAGGGGCATAGGAGCTGTCTTTATAATGGATTGGCTCACCTTCCTGCAGGAACTGTTTGATATTACCCCAGTTGTACTGGCGGTCCACCCCTTTGAAGATGATACCTTCCAGGTCTTTCTCCGCTTTTATGATCGCCGATTTGGTAGCATATGCATTGACGGTGGTGATACCCGGGATCATTTTCAGTTTACGGACCATATTACTGTCGGCTATGAATGGCAGTTGTTCTGTCAACGGTCCGGCATTTGGTTGGTACTGGGTTACATGGATGTGGCCCCAGAAGCTGAATATCTTTTGCTGGATCACCTGCTGGAAGCCATTGACGAGGGCCACTGACAGTATCATTACGGCTACGCTGATAGCGGTAGCCACAATGGCTATATTGATGATGAACCTCGAAAAAGAAGAGGACCGGTTAAATGCGATCCGTCTTGCGACAAGTAGAGATAAACGCATGTGACAAATGTATTGAATATAATCTTAAACAGTTCAATCGCTGGTATCAGCGGTCTGACCGTCAATACTGCTATAATACCAAAGAAACAGGGCACAGCGTTATACAAGTTGAAAAAATAGTACCTTAATGTTTACTTGAAATGTAATTATGAAGTTCAGAACCCTCTTCTGTATGCCGCTGATGTGCTTACTGGTATACGTTCTACCCGTAGCAGCACAAGAAAATGTAGTTAGTCCTGACCACGTATACTATAGTAATATCCAGTCAGTGAAACTGAACCAGGCCGGCGATCAGTTAAGCTTTCCCATGATCACTTTGAATGGCAGCGAAAGACTGGAGCTGAGCTTTGATGACCTGGACAATGATGTGAAGAACTACTTTTATACATATGTATTGTGTAATGCTGACTGGACACCAGCACAGATCACACAGGTTGAATATCTGAGAGGATTCTCAGAGAACAGGATAACAGATTATCGTTTTTCCAGTATCGCACTACAGAAATATACACACTACACAGTACAGTTACCTAATTCGAATTGTTATCCTACACGTTCCGGCAACTATCTGCTGAAAGTATATCTTGACAGTGATACAAGTCAGCTGGTATTTACGCGTCGTATGCTGGTGGTGGGGAATAAAGCCGGTGTAAGTGGATTTATCCAGCAGCCGGTAACGCCGAAGATCTTCCGTTCACATCAGAAGATCAACTTTTCAGTAAATACAGCGGGACTGAATATCATCAATCCTTTTGATCAGACAAAAGTGATGATCCTGCAGAACTACCGTTGGGATAATGCCATTAAGTTTCCCCGTCCGTTGTTCGTAAAAGGGAATGTGCTCGAATATAACTGGGAAGTAGATTGTGTGATGCCGGCCAATAAGGAATGGCGCTGGATAGACCTGCGTAGTTTTCGCTTACAGACGGAACGTGTAAGGCATACGGATTATGCAAAGGACCATACTGATATTTATGCATTGCCTGACTATGAAAGAGGAGGGAAGATGTACCAGTATATCAAGGATATTAATGGATTGTATTATCTCGCCACACTGGACGATTACAATCCTTTCTTTGAAGGAGATTATGCCACGGTACATTTTTCATTCCCGGTACCAGAGCCTTACGCAGGATACGATATGTTTATACTGGGAGAGCTGACCAATTACGAATGTAATGACAACAGCAGGATGATATTTAATCCTGCGACCAAGGCCTATGAAGGATCATTATTCCTGAAGCAGGGTTTTTACAATTACGAATACACGTTAGTGGATAACACGGTAGCAGGCAGCAAGCCAAGTACCGAACTGACAGAAGGGGACTGGTGGGAGACGGAGAATAATTATACCATACTGGTCTATTACCGTGCACTGGGCGGTCGTGCGGATGAACTGGTAGCGACGACGACGCTGAACTCGATGCTGAGCAGAAAGTAGGTTAGAATGGAGAAATGATACCTGCATAATTTTACGGCATATAAGATATATGCAGCAATATAAATGACAAGGGCGCTTTCAATAATAGAAAGCGCCCTTGTTATTTGTAAGAAGGCAATTAGAGTTCAATTGCTAATTCCTGATTTCCCATTCCTAATTGAATCAGTTTACTGTTTGCCGTAACTTAACAATATTCGCAGCGCCACGTTTTATGATAATACGTGTACCACGGTCAAATGTGAAGTAGCGATAGAACCAGTTACTAAATACAACCAGTTTATTTCTGAAACCGAGAAGGCTCATAAGGTGTACGGCCATCCATACCATCCATGCTACGAATCCGCTTAGTTTCATGCCAGCAAATTCAGCTACAGCGTGGTTACGGCCGATAGTAGCCATACTACCGAGGTCATTATATTTAAATGCTTTCAGGCCCTGTCCTGCAGATCTTATGATCTTTACGAGGTTAGCAGCGAGGTTAGCACCTTGCTGAATGGCTACCTGTGCCACCATTGGATAACCTCTTGGGAACTTAGGATCATTCACCATCTGAGCGATGTCTCCGATTGCGTAAATGTTCTGAGTGCCATTCACCAGGTTAAATTCATTGACCTGAATACGGCCGTTCGGCAGTATAACATCAGCTGGGATACCAGCTACAGGTACACCTTTTACACCGGCAGCCCACAGTAGGGACTGTGTATTGATCGTTTCACCGTTGCTCAGGAGGAGTGTTTTACCATCATATTCTTTTACGACAGCATTGCATAATACTTTAACACCGAGTTTTTCCAGGCTTTCCAGTGATTTTTTAGAAGAGTTCTCACTCATACCGTTCAGGATACGGTTACTACCTTCAATAAGATAGATACTCATGAGAGATACCGGCAGTTCCGGATAATCTTTCGGCATGATATATTTGCGTAATTCGGCGAAAGCACCTGCCAGTTCAACACCAGTAGGCCCGCCACCCACCATGACGAAATTGAGTTTTGCTTTGATCTGCTCTTCGTCTTTCAGCAGCAGACTTTCTTCAAACTGTTTGATCACATAGTTACGGATCTGTACCGCTTCGATGAGCGACTTCATACCGATGGCATGTTCTTCAATGATCTTATTGCCGAAGAAGTTGGTGTTACTACCTGTTGCGAATACGAGGTAATCGTATTTGAGTTCGCCAATACCAGTTTCCAGCATGTTTTCAGCTGGGCGTACACCGGTCACTTCAGCCATTCTGAAATAGAAGTTTTTCTGGTTTTTAAATATGCCGCGTAGTGGAAAAGCGATACTATCGGTTTCAAGACCAGCAGTAGATACCTGGTATAAGAGAGGTTGAAAGAGATGATAGTTATTTCTGTCCAGCATTACAATCTGTACAGGTGCATTCTTCAGTTTCTTAGCGAGGTTTATACCACCAAAACCACCACCAACGATGACTACGCGAGGTTGCCCGGTTTCCGGAATGTTCGGTTGAATCATAATACAATCATTTAGCAGTCAGAGAGTAAAATCAAAAAATGATCGTGTTGTTCTCTAGCAACACTATGTATTCAAACGCCGGAAGTTTATAAATGCACACCAAAATTACAATACTTTCAGAAATAAATGAAAGTTTATTATCAGGTCAATAAAGAATGTGTAAATGTAGGAAGGAAAAGGGGAATCGTGTGTAAAAAAAATCCCCGATGCATGGCGTGCATCGGGGAGTATACCATCTAAAAATAAGATTACATCTTCTTTGCGTCTTCCAGGAATTTGGCCAGACCGATGTCAGTCAGTGGGTGTTTCAGCAGACCGAGGATAGAATCCAGCGGGCAGGTACAAACATCAGCACCAACTTCAGCACATTTAATGATGTGTAATGGGGTACGGATAGAAGCAGCCAGGATCTCAGTTTTGAAGCCCTGTACGCTATAGATCTGAGCGATCTGAGCGATCAGGTCAACACCGTCCCAATTTGAATCATCGATACGACCGATGAAAGGAGATACAAAGGAAGCACCTGCTTTAGCAGCCAGGATGGCCTGACCGGCAGAGAACACCAGTGTGCAGTTAGTTTTGATACCGTTGTCAGTGAACCATTTCAGTGCTTTTACACCGTCTCTGATCATTGGCACTTTCACCACGATGTTTGGGTGGATAGCCGCCAGTTTCTTACCTTCTTCAATGATTGAATTGAAGTCAGTAGACAGTACTTCTGCACTGATAGGGCCATCTACCATCTCGCAAATTGTTTCATAATGCTTGAGGATGTTTGCTTCGCCTTTGATGCCTTCTTTAGCCATCAGGGAAGGGTTTGTGGTAACACCATCAAGAACGCCCAGGTCGTTTGCTTCTTTTATCTGTGCAAGGTTTGCAGTATCTATGAAGAATTTCATTGTGAAATGATTTAGTCCTTTTTAAATAGTTATTGCCAGTACAATAGTACGCAACAAAAAATATATTATCAACAGTATTCAGTCATTCATTTGCTATGAATACAGAAACCGGAGAATCACGCTAATAAACAGTTGAAAACGCATTGGTAGCATACCTCAGGTCATCTTATTTAAAGGTGAGTAATGGTGTCTGATTTATTGTTAGACGCCTTTGATGACCTGGAAAAAAAAGAGAAAAAAAAAGGCAAGTTACTTATATCGCACCGCTTCAACCACCTACCCTTGCTACATTCCTGTCCTGGGGGAGTTCAGCAGGAGCTGGTCGTATAAGACTTGCCGGTTGCAAAGGTAATACAATTGGAATATAAAACAAGTATAATTTTAGAAAATTTAAAAAAAAGCCAGAAAAAGTATGATAATCGTGATGAATTACGTAATTTTTCATGTTATAAAAGCTGTATAAGTATATCTTAGTGACTGAATGGACCCTGAACAGCTCCAAGTACTGTAAAAGCAATCTGTTATTAGTTTATTATGGGACAATATTGTCAATTATATACCACAAATCCTAACACCTAAACCTTAATTATGCAAGACGTTTCTTCTTATGAATCAGCTGATGCTGGCGCTGTGCTGGCAGGACTGGGTTTCACCTTCTTCCTGTTTTTCATCGGCATAATGGTATTCTACACCATTTGCAACTGGAAGATATTCACAAAAGCGGGCAAACCAGGATGGGCTTGTCTCGTTCCTATCTATGGCACCATCGTAATGCTTGAGATTGTAGGCAAACCATGGTGGTATATTTTTATGTTTATGATTCCTATTTATGGATGGTTTGTTTTGCCAATCCAGTTGACGCACCATCTGAGTAAGAGCTTTGGTAAAGATGTCGGATTTACCCTGGGACTCCTGTTCCTGGGCTTTATCTTTGTACCACTTCTTGCCTTCAGCAGCGACATACAATATGTTGGTCCTTATGGTAATCCGGGTGGACAATCCCTGGACAACCAGATCGGAAGCATTGGCAACCCGGCTGTTTAACTGATTTTTTTTGCCATAATTATGACGCTGCCGGTTGTGCTCAGAAGCAACCGGCAGTCTTTTTACCAACAGTATTATTAATTTTTAAATATTATTTATGCAAAATCAATTTGGAGACAATACGCAGTCAAAGGGATTGCTTGACGATCTGCATGACATTCCTACCTATACAAGAAAGGCGAGTAAGTCTGACCGTTTCGTTAATTATTTTATTGATTCTCTTGCCTGCAATGGTATTTCCGGAATGTTCATGTTTAGTATGGTAGTAACGAAAATGTCATCCGACGCCGGTGATGTTGATGCAGCATTCTCTGGTATGGGTTTTAGCTGGCTAATCTATTATGGTATCTCAGTCGTCTACTATACCTTGTTTGAATTTGGTAATGGCGGACGGACACTTGGCAAGCTGGTTACACGGACGCATGCAGTACGTGAAGATGTATCACCACTGACGTTACAGGATGCGTTCCTCAGGTCCCTGTGCCGGCTTATACCGTTTGAAGTCTTCTCCGGCTTTGGTGATAGGCCATGGCACGACACGATCACCAAAACGATTGTCATCAAAAAATAACTATCTCGTAGTGTAATAGTTATAGTCGTTCAGGATCGTTTCGAGAAATTCAGCTGGCAGCATGTCTGTTTGTATCTCAAGCACATCTTTTACCCGATATGCAACACGTGCTGTCAGTTCAGGGTTATTAGACTTTACTGCCTGATCCATCAGGTTCTTGATCTTATTCATATCCCTGTCTGACAATTTCAATATCTGTGGGAAATGTGGCGTATAATCTATCGCTGACATATCTCTAAAGATCGTTTCACTCAGGCTGGCCTTGGTTTTTGTACTTACCACGATCGTTCCTGCCACCACATCACCCAGTCGCTGATCATACGGCGACCTCACCATTGATACGATCGGAATGATACCGTTCCAGAAAAAATAAGGAGCTTCCAGCATACGGAACAGCCATCTGATCAGATGCTGACTCGTACTGGGCTGCCCACCCTGCATATTTCTCACTTTAATGCTCAGCATATACTTACCAGGCGTATATCCATTCATAATGATCTCTAATACAAGGAAATAGAAAGCAAATGGTAATGCTCCCAGGAAAAGATACACCACATAACTGGCCACTTCTTCCAGTTGAAGGTTCCTGACTGTATAACTTAGGATAATAATATACACCACTCTGATGAGTGTATCAATCAGCCAGGCTCCGAAACGCTGAAACATGTTAGCCGTCTCAAATTCAAGCTCTATATTAAAAGAAGTAGGTATTTTTATATTAGCCATGTATAAATGTAGTGATTAATCTATATGTTTGTAAGCAGTCTGTGCACACAGATTACCGACTAATCTAGCGACATTTCCTTAATATAAAATGTTATCGGAGTAATTTTTTGTATATTCTGAACGAATATCCGCTGAATGAGCAAGTTATAGCTCACACAGTTTCCGGTCACAGGTATAGACAATGTTTGCAATTGCCGGTATTTAAAAACCTGGAATGACGGACTAATAGACAGATAGCCCATGCGTGAATCAACCTTCATAAAAAAGAACCTCGAGCGCTGGAAAAAATATCAGGAGCAGCCTACGGAAGATCCTGATGAGATGGCGGAACGCTTTACCAGCATACTGGATGACCTGGCATATGCCAAGACCTTCTATAGCTTCAGCAAAGTCACCAGTTATATCAATAGCCTGGCTGCCAATGTTTATCATAATATCTATGCTAATCATAAAGAGCATGACCGGCGGTTCAGCGACTTTTTTGTATATGAACTGCCCCTGCTGTTTCGTAAATACCACCGTCTGTTCCTGTTCACTTTTCTGTTCTTCCTGCTCTTCTGCATTATCAGCGCCTTTTCGGCTGCACATGATGAGACCTTCGTACGCGGTGTACTGGGTGATGAGTATGTGAGTATGACTGAGGAGAACATTAATAACGGGGATCCTTTTGGCGTATACAAACAGGGGAATGAATGGAAAATGTTTCTGGAGATCGCTGTGAATAATATCAGAGTCGCATTAATGACATTCGTAAGTGGCATCCTGCTGGGAGTAGGTACGCTGTGGATGATGATGAAGAATGCGGTGATGCTGGGGGCTTTCCAGTATTACTTTTTTGCAAAAGGACTGGGTATTAAGTCAGTACTGGTTATCTGGATCCATGGTACGCTGGAGATCTCAGCAATTGTGATAGCTGGCTGTGCCGGACTGGTGATGATCAGTGGACTACTGTTCCCGGGTACACGAAAAAGGCTGGACGCCATGAAAAAAACGGCCAGGGATGGCGTAAAAATCGTTATTACGTTGGTACCTGTATTTATAGTGGCGGCTTTCCTGGAAGGATTCGTCACCCGTCATACAGCTATGCCATTGGCAGTAAGCATCAGTATTCTGCTGGTGTCGCTATTATTTATTATAGGCTATTTCGTTGTCTATCCGATTCACCTGCATCGGCAAGGATATAAGCTTGGCCCTAAAGCAACTATTATAAAGCCGGTGAAATGAGGAAAATGCGCTTTTATTATATCCTGATCATACTCATCCTGCCCTTATACACAATGGCGCAGCAGTCTGTACCGACTGAGAAATGGGACTCTATGGTTGCTGCGGATGCGATATCTACTGTGGAACAAAAAGAAGCAGCGGAAGTAGCAGAAGATGCAGAGGACGCGGCAGCAGCTGCGGACGAAGAGGAACCTGTACAGGAACATTTTCTGTGGGACCAGACATCACCCGCTATGGCCGATACAATGGAATCTTATGCAGATTATCCATTGGTGGTGCGTGGTGTATCTGATACCATTATGAACGTATTGAAGAAAGATAAAGACCTTCAGTATGTTATAAAAAAGAAAAAAGAGACCATCCACAATAATTCTATGGAGAAGTTCCTGCGGGGACTGGGTAATTTACTGCGATTGTTTCCCCATTTCATCATCTTCGTTGTGATAATGCTGTTTGGATGGTTGCTATTCCGCTATCTGAAACAGAACGGATATCTGTTCAGGTCAACGAAAGAAGATACGGTAAAAGTGGTGATGGAAGAGGAAGAAGTACAAACAGTGGACGCTTATCAGCAGCAGATTGAACAGGCGGTCAGGGACGGAAGGTTCAGAGTGGCTGTCAGGTTACTTTACCTGCAAACATTACAGTTGCTGATGGACAAGGAGGTACTGACCTACAGCAGGGAAAAAACAAACGCTGCTTATCTGCGCAGCATGATGTCAACACCATGGTATAAGAAATTTGCCGCGCTGACATTGAATTACGAATACATCTGGTACGGAGAAGTACCTGTGAATAATGCACAGTTCAATACTATTCACAGTGAGTTCCGTCAATTTATGAACGAATTAGGCTATACCCGGTGAAATCAAAATACTTATATATCATCATCATTGCTGCCATCATCCTGATAATCTTTTGGATAGCGGCAGTGCAGTTTGTGAAACCAGCGAACAGGGAAATAGAAGAACAGGAACTGTTAAAGCAGACCTTTTCCTACAAAGATAAAACGCCAGGTGGTTGTTATGCGATGTTTAAAGCGATGTCGGGTCTCTTTTATTATGAGATGAAGCCACAGGTCGTCACCAAGCCTTTCACACGCACCTTTACGAAAGATGCGACGTTATCTGCTACGAATTATAACCTGTATATGCTGGTAGCTGACAAGCTGTATACATCTGAAGAAGATGCAAAGAACATGATCAAATTTGCATCAGCCGGTAATCAGCTGTTTATAGCCACTAACCATCCGGACAGCTTTCTGACGAACCTGCTGCATATAGATGTGGATAATGAGGGCTTCTTTCAGTTTGCAGTTAATGCAGAACAGCATTTTGTAAATAAGAACCTCGCACCGGATACTGCATTTATGCGTGCCGGCATCAAAGGCGGTAGCTATCTTACACGTATGGATACCAGCCGTACTACGATATTGGGTACGGATGCATTTAACCGTCCAAACTTTATCAGAGTTACAGTGGACGAAGGAGCCGTATTCCTGTTACTACAGCCATCTGTACTGACCAATTATTTTCTGATGAAAGAACGGAATATGGTAGCATTGGAAAGATTGCTCTCATATACCAATCTTTATACGGATCATGTATACTGGGATGAGTTCTATAAATATCAGCATTACAGGCAATCATCCGATTTCAGCGAATGGCAGGTACTGATGCGCTATCCGGCAATGCGCTGGGCATTGTTCCTGGCAGTACTGCTTCTATTGATCTATATACTGTTTGAAAGCAAACGCAGACAACGTGTCATCCCGGAAAAAAATATACTTGTGAATAACTCACTGGAGTTTGTGGATGCACTGGGGCAGTTATATTATCAACAACACAATAACAAGAACCTGGCATACAAGATCATCTTACAATGGCAGGAATTTATACGCTCAAAGTATTACCTGAATACAAATGTGATGGATGCCGCTTTTGCAAATGCATTATCACGTAAGGCCGTGATGCCGCTGGAGCATGTGAACAGTATACTGGGTGATATACAGGCAATCCAACTGTCGGATATGAATTTGTCTGACGAGGATTTACAGATATTCTATAAGAAAATACAGGCGTTTTATATAAATACGAAATAATGGAGGAAACTACATTTCAGCCCCGTACCGATTTTACTGTACTGCATGAAGCAGTAGCTGCTATACGGGAGCAGATAGGAAAAGTAATCGTTGGTCAGCATGAAATGATTGACCTTTTAATAGCTGGTCTGCTTACGCAGGGGCACGTACTGATAGAAGGTGTACCGGGTGTAGCCAAAACCCTTACTGCTAAACTACTGGCACGTTGTATTGATGCAGATTTTTCCAGACTGCAGTTTACACCGGATATTATGCCGGCGGATGTGGTAGGTACATCTGTGTTTAATCCGGAGAAGAGGGAGTTTGAATATAAACGCGGACCTGTATTTGCTAATCTGGTACTGATCGATGAAATTAACCGTGCTCCGGCAAAAACACAGGCGGCGTTGTTTGAAGTAATGGAGGAACGCCAGGTAACCAATGATGGCGTTACACATCCGTTGCCGGGTCCTTTTATGGTCGTTGCGACACAGAACCCGATAGAGCAGGAGGGAACTTACCGTTTACCGGAAGCCCAACTCGACCGTTTCCTGTTCAAGATAGAAGTGAAGTACCCTTCACTGGCGGAAGAAATTTCGCTGTTACAGGCAATGCACCAGCACAATGGTTTAACTGATGTGACGAAACTTGTACAAAGGGTCGTGACGGCTACGCAGATCCTGGAATACCAGGCGCTGGTAAGGAGGGTGCATATTGAAGATAAGCTGTTGCATTTTATTGCTGCACTGATACATGAGACGCGTAATAACGCATCTTTATATCTTGGTGCATCGCCACGTGCATCACTGGCTGTGATGAACTGCGCGAAGGCTATCGCAGCCATGAACAGTCGTGACTTTGTAACACCGGATGATATTGTTACGATGCTCCCGCATGTATTGCGTCATCGTATTGTATTAACACCGGAACGTGAAATGGAAGGTATTACGACGGATGAAGTGATCGCTCAGATCGTGAAGTCAGTCGAAGTACCAAGGTAAATACTCCTGTTATGCTGAAGAGATTTTATCAGTCACTTTTCTTTACAACCCGCTTTTATGCAGCGTTGGGAGGCATTGCCATCTTCTTTGTGGTAACGTTCTTTTTCCCTTCATTGTTTATAGTGGCACAACTGTTGGCAATCGCATTATTCCTGCTGTTGTTACTGGATCTTTTCTTCCTCTTTCGTGCCGGGGATGAGCCTTTCAGGGTAACGCGCAGTATGTCGAATCGCTTCAGTAATGGAGATGAGAATCCGATCGCGTTGCAGTTGAAAAGTAATTATCGTTTCCCCGTTACTGTTATACTGCTGGAAGAGGTGCCTATGCAATTTCAGATGCGTGATTTTCGCCAGCGGATAAATATGAAAGCAGGAGAAGAAACGACTATCAGTTATTCATTGCGTCCGGTAGAAAGAGGTGAATATCAGTTTGGAAAAACCAACGCTTTTATACGTAGTTTGCTGGGCCTGGCACAGCGGCATATCGCTCCTTCGAATGAGAGTACGATAAAGGTATATCCATCTTTTATGCAGCTGCGCAACTATGAATTTTTTTCATTCAACGACAGGTTACTGGAGATGGGCGTGCATAAGAAACGTGTGATTGGTCATAGTATGGAGTTTGACCACATCAAAGAGTATACCCGGGGGGATGATGTGCGCACATTGAACTGGAAAGCCACAGCGAGAAGAGGTACGTTGATGGTGAATAACTTTGTAGAAGAGAAATCGCAGCAGGTATATTGTGTGATTGATAAAGGGCGTAATATGAAGATGCCTTTTAACGGTCTTTCGCTGCTGGATTATGCGATTAACTCTGCGCTTGTCTTCAGTAATATTGCTTTGCAGAAAGGTGATAAGACCGGACTGGTAACACTGGCGGCACAGCAGGTGGATGTATTGCCGTCTTCCAGCAAAAGAACGCAGATGAATCTTATCCTGGAGAGATTGTATGCACAGGATACGCAATGGGAGGAAAGCGATTATGAAAAGCTGAGCATATCATTACGTAGTATGTTCTCTCAGCGTTCCCTGCTGATATTGTATACCAACTTCGAATCAATGACAGGTCTGCAAAGACAGTTACCTTATCTCCGCAGACTTGCCAAATATCATTTATTGCTGGTTGTTTTCTTTGAAAATACGGAGTTGAAGAAATTCGCCAAAGATGATGTTGGCTCAGTGGAGGAAATTTATCTTCAGGTGATCGCCCAGAAGTTTGCCTATGAGAAAAAACTCATGGTAAGGGAATTGTCCCGCTATGGTATTTTATCATTGCTTACTACCCCTGAGCAACTAACATTGAATGTTGTGAATAAGTATCTTGAACTGAAGTCAAGGTCACTGATCTAGTAATCGTTTCACAGGTATTGTACTTGAGATAGACATTGTTGAATCTCTTTTATTGACAGCTGTAACAGTAATGGCGCGCGTAGTAGCATCATTACTGTTTAACAGCAGGTCCTGCCCCAATAGAGTCCCCGCGCTTGACACAAATTTTACTGCAGACGTATCCAGTGGATATATTTTTCCGCTGGTGAAAGTTCCCTCTACATTCAGATAGTATCGGATACCTTTTTTCAGGCTATCAGCATAATGATTAAAGCGGATACTTTCCAGGTGTGGAAGGGTCAGCTTTGTTGTAACCGGTGATGGCGCATCGGGTAACGTGATGGTCAGTTCAACGGTGTAATGCTGATTAGCCAGTTGTGACCGGTTGATTAAAAGATACCCATTCTGTACACTACCATTTGAACTGTTTATTTTAATATTTCTCCACCGGTATGATCCCCGCAGATATCCTTCTGTTTTGTGTACCTGTCCATTTTCATATCTGAATTCAAGTCCAAGCGGGATGCGGTCATATAACTCAGCAATAGCATCCGGATCGTAGCTTGCTTTAACAGTGACATTGTTTTGCTGCGCCTGTGTATGAAGAAAAAAGAGGAGTGACGCAAGGAATAGAAAAGCTCTCAATTTGTTTTTTAGGTGAAAGCTGAAAAAATCATTCCACATTTGCAAGTTTATGGTTGCTTTTATACCTCTTAACAATGATTAACAATACCCGGGGAATAATATATGATGTAGTGTCAGGTGCAGTGATGCCCTTCAGTCGCCTTTGCCGGCTTACAGGAACCAGATAATGATATGTTTTCTATAAATAGGACTAACAAATCTGCAAAAAAATTGTTAAATTAGGATACTGTTGGTTGTAATGAAATTAATCCCCATGATATCGTTTTTACAATATTTAAAAGGTAGTCCTGTATACGTTTCCCGCATGTTATATATAGCAGGATTTTTTTTGTGCACAACTTTACTGGCGGCTCCTTATGTTAGACTGGTTGCTGCCGCATTTGGCAGAGGTATTTATGTGGACAATTTTGGTGACAGTCCTGCACTGACTGTTTTATTGATGCTGGTATTTTCTTCAGTCTTTTGCTGGGTGAACAGGAAAATATTCAAAGCCATCCGGAGAGAGTCCAATCGCATGTGGGCACTACATCTGCCTATTGATATCCTGTTGTTTGCTGTGAGCGTGCTGCTGGTTATTTTTATGAATGCTTTCTGGCACAATGCTAATGTACCGATGCGCAGCCTGCTGGATCCGGTAATGATGCTGTTGTTGCTTTCAGCGAAATATACTTTTATGCAGGTATGGTATACCAGCAGGGATAATAAATATGCGTCGAGATAATTCCAGTTGTTTTTTACTAACCGGTTTTACTTATCTGACTTTACTTATCTGACTGTGCAGCAGCTTGCATTTCACTGCGGATCTTTGAGCGGTGCATTGTCCCCCAGCTGTTCAGGGCGTGCAGTACCTCGCTCAGCGTGTCACTGTATTCTGTCAGCTCATATTCTACTATTACCGGCCGGCCGTCAAATACCTTTCTTCTTACGAACCCGTTCAGTTCCAGTTCCCGTAATTCATTAGATAGCACCCTGGCAGAAATGCCACTCACCAGCCGCTGCAATTCATTGAATCTTTTGCTTCCTTCCTCACGTAATACGATAATGATCTTCAGCTTCCATTTCCCGCCTATAACATAGATAGCGTCATGAATGGCGGAGAGTCTCGCTGCACATTCCTTACTTGATGCATGTCGTTTTTCAGCAACCTGTGTTTCCATATCCCGAAGGTAAACAGAAGATGGCTAACTATCCGATAGGTTACTACTAACCTTTAGTATACTACTAACCTTTTGCTAGCAATTGTAGATAGTTTTGCTACATCAAATTTTTCAGATGAAAGCTATCAGAATTACTTATTGGGTAACTACCGCCATCATTGCGCTGATGATGACTTACTCCGCCTATGCTTATTTAACAAAAACAGAAATGGACCAGGCGTTCCAGCATATCGGCTATCCTGCTTATTTCCGCATCGAACTGGCTATCGCAAAACTGGTTGGAGTTGTGTTGCTACTCCTGCCGATGGTGGGCAGCCGTTTGAAGGAGTGGACGTATGCAGGATTTGCTTTCACATTTGTGTCAGCAGCTATTGCACACGCGGCCGCAGGTGATCCCATGCCACATCCTGTTGTACCTATCGTCTTCCTGGGCATCCTCGCTGCCTCTTATTTTACTTATCACAAATTGAAAAAATAAACTAATCATATGAAGAAAATACTGAAGATCGTATCCAGCGTAAACGGAACTGCTTCGAAAAGTACAAAACTGGCTGACAGTATTATCGAACAGCTGCAGGCAACATTTCCGGGTAGCACAGTGACGACGAAAGATCTCGCGAAAGAAGAATATGCACATTTTAACACCGCACACCTGAAAGCATTCCGTGGAGTAGGTGATGCATCTGAAGCAGCATCTGAGAACGCAGACAGACAGTCTGATGAAGCTATTAAAGCAGTAGAAGCAGCAGATGTTATTGTGATAGGTGTACCTATTTACAACTTCCATATCCCGTCTACGCTCAAATCATGGCTGGACCATGTGGTGCGGAACGGAAGAACTTTTTCATACGCTACTGGCAAACCTGAAGGATTATTGAAGGATAAAAAAGTATACATCGCTATGACATCAGGTGGTGTTTACTCCGAAGGACCTGCAAAGCAGATGGACTTTGCGCCATCTTACCTGCGTTCTTTATTAGGTTTTCTGGGACTGACAGATGTACAGATCGTAAGAGCTGAGGGGTGCGACGTGCCAGGACTGAGTGAAACAGCGCTGGAAAAGGGATTACAGACACTGGTGATCAATAATTAATAATTGATCAATGCTGATCGCTGGCATAAAATGAGTTTCTGCATAAGGCTCCGTAGGGAGCCTTTGCTACGCAGGAATTAGAATGGCACGAAAAGAAATAGTCCCGGATTTTTCCGGGACTATGCTTATAAATATCTGAAGGGTAACACTTATTAGTTACGAACTGCCTGTCACATATACTTCATCGCCTCGTACCCCAGTAGTCTCCTCCAAAGTGCCAGCTGTCCTATACAATTCGCCTCCCGGTATATCTGAAAGGAGATCAGTTCAAATAGCGTCATTTTCATACCTGGCATTTCAAATGGTTCATCCAGCTTCTCATCATCCGCATCCAGCAGCGCCTTCCTTAGCAAAGGGGAAATGATTTTCCAATCCTGTTCAAAGGTGCGAAGGGTAGGATATTGTACACCTTCCTGTATGCCTTTGTGGTCTTTAAACAGTTCCTGCGCCTGCTGGTTTTTGTAAATACCGAAGGATCTGGCGAGTTCGAATCTTTCCTGTACCAGGCTGCCAGCCAGCCATGCCATGTGATTGGCTTTTGTGTGCAGGCGTTCATTGGCGTCTTTATCGGAGATATCTACAAGGACTTTGGGGAAGAAATCGGTGTGCATGTCATACAATATCATGAAGCCATAAGTCCTGCTGCTAACTGTTTGTACTTCCATAATGAATAGTATTGGTGTAGTCTAAGGTAGCTTATTCACAGGCATTTGCAGGTCGGTGAAGCAGCCAATTACAGGGGGTATTTGTGACAAATGGCGGAAATCAGTATTCGAGAATTCAGCTTGTTTACAGAGAGAGCAAAGAGTGTGATCCGGATAGCAAAGGGAATAAAGTAAAAATAAAAGCGGTTGTCTGTCGACGGACAACCGCTTTTCATATCTTATAATGGAGATCGCTGTTATGAACAGCTATCTGTGGTTATCTGGTCAGTAACCGGGCGGCGTATTCCAGGCTTTCTTCCAGTTCTAGCATGAGCCGGCTGACGATATCAGGAATAGGGCGGATGTCATCTACCATTTCCACGCTCTGTCCGGCAGTCCATAGTTGCTGGTAGTTACCCGGTTTAACGGCCTGTTCCAGTTTTTTCATTCCACGGACCTGTACCAGCATTTTAAAATACTTGCGGGTACGGCTATTAGTGCTCATTAGTTTTTCCAGCCAGTTTTGTTTGTAGCCGATCTTTTGTGCGGCTGGGGTATTGATGACATTGCAGGGCGTACCGGAAAGGCGCTCTGTCAATACAATATCTTCCATACCATACTCGATGATGGCATTTTTATAGGCATCGCTGACGCTGGCTTCTTCACTTGCAATAAACCTTGTGCCAATGGATGCACCATGTGCGCCAAGAACCATTGCGCTGGCCAGTTGCTGACCAGTGGCAATACCGCCTGCTGCTACCAGCAGTTTATCGGGAAATGCCTTTTGCAGGGCAGGTACGAGGATATGCATGGGGTAGGGGCCGGCGTGGCCACCAGCGCCTACGCAAACAGCGATGAATCCGTCACAGCCCGCCTGAGCAGCTTTTTCCGCATGCTGAATATTGGTAACATCACATAATACCTTCGCACCGTAGCTATGGGCGGCAGCGATCACCTCTTTAGGACTGCCGAGGGAGGTGATATAGAAAGGTACCTGTGCGGCGACACAGTCTTCCAGATGTTTGACATACAGCGGATTCGTTTTTTGAACGATCAGGTTGACGCCATAGGTACCTTGTCCGGGCGCCAATTGGGCCCGGTGCTGATTGAGCTGGTCCAGCACCTGCTTCAGTTCCCCATCTTTCCGGTAGTTGAGAGAGGGGAATGTGCCGGCGATCCCACTATCCATGGCCGCTTTGACCATTTTTTCGTTACTGACGAGGAACATGGGCGCCATGATAACCGGATGGCGGATGGCAAGGGCTGAGGTTAATTGCATAAGTGGAAGTTTGAGCTATGATCTGACAGCAAGCTGCCTGGCCACGAACTTGCCCAGAATGTCAAATTCCAGGTTGATCGTATGCCCGGGTTGAACAGCAGAAATGTTTGTGTGTTCGAATGTATATGGAATCACCGCGATGGTGAACTCCGTATTGGTTACATTATATATGGTCAGACTGATCCCGTTGAGGCAGATAGAGCCTTTTTCTACGATCAGGCCGGCGAACTGTTCGGGATAGCGGAAGCGGAACTCCCAGCTACCATTTTGCGGGGTCACTGACACACATTCTCCGGTGCTGTCTACGTGTCCCTGTACGAGGTGTCCATCGATCCTTCCATTAAATATCATGGCTCTTTCGAGGTTTACTTTCTGACCGGGGGTAAGTTGTCCGATATTGCTTTTGATCAGTGTTTCGGCCACGGCAACGATGTCATAGGACTCATTGTCTACGCGGGTGACGGTAAGGCAAACGCCGTTGTGGGCTACGCTCTGATCGATTTTAAGTTCGGGGGCGAGTGAAGAGCGGATGGTGATGACCATATTGCTGCCTTCCTGCCTGGTAGCTATTACTTCTCCTAGTGATTCTATTATTCCTGTAAACATGGGGCTAATTTAAGTATAAATAGGCAGACAGATATGGAGGGGGAGATGGTTGACATTTTTTTGGTAATTAAAAAGAATGTCTTACTTTTGCCTTCCTGAAAAAAAAGGAGTATTAATTATGTTGATCATCGATTCAAAAGATTGCGAAAACATTGACAAGGCGCTCAAAAAATACAAAAAGAAATTTGAGAAAGCCCGTATTCTGTTGCAACTCAGAACGCGTCAATCTTTCACAAAACCTTCCGTTAAGCGTCGTACTCAGGTGCTGAAAGCCGTTTACAAACAGCAATTAGCTAGTGGTAAATTAGACAATTGATTCTATCGGGGGTAATACCCTGCGCAAAATATCTGATGATTGTAAGGTTTATCATAACTTTACAATCATCAATCTTTTTATTTTGAGTGAAGTTTTACACCCGGTAGCCAATCAATTTCTCGCGTATATTCAGCTTGAAAAGCGCTACTCTGCGCATACGTTCACTGCTTATCAGCAGGATCTTACCCAGTTTTTTATTTTTGTTAAGTCCCAATATGGCGATGTGTCCCTTCCGGATGTGTCGCATTCTCATGTCCGTACCTGGCTGTCTACGCTGATGGAGGAGGGCATGATCGCGAAAAGCATTAACCGCAAGGTTTCCTCGTTAAAATCGTTTTTCAAATATGCCATGCGTCATGGGGCGGTGGAAACATCGCCGATGGCGAAGGTTACAGCGCCTAAGATAGGGTCGCGGCTGCCAGGTTTTATTGATGAGAAGGGAATGAAAGCGATAGAGGAGAACAAGAGTATGCGCAGGGGAGTAGAGGGCGAGATTATTTTTAAGGATGATCTGCCGGGGAAGACGCACCGGCTGATCTTTGAATTATTTTACAATACAGGCATCCGTTTATCGGAGCTGATCAATTTGAAGGCACAGCACGTGGATGGTATCAGGTTGACCATTAAGGTGCTTGGGAAGGGCAGTAAGGAACGTTTGATACCGATCAGTAATGTGTTACTACAGCAGATATTGGAGTATAGGGCTTTGTGCCGGAAAGAGCTGTTATATCCGGATGGAGAGTTATTGATAGTGAATCCGCACACTGGCAGAAAATTATATTCGCGTTATGTATATCAGGTGGTGAGGAGTTATCTGACCTACCACGAGTTAACCACCATTAGCCGCAGGAGTCCCCACGTATTGCGGCACACATTTGCTACACATCTTACGAACAACGGAGCGGACCTGAATGCAGTGAAGGCGTTGCTTGGGCATGCTAGTCTGGCTTCTACGCAGGTCTATACACATAATAGCATTGAGAAGCTGAAGGAGGCATATAAGAAGGCACATCCGAAGGGGGAGTAGTACAACGGATACTTTAACAAAATATTACTAAATGGTTATGTAAAAGAGTTGAAAGTTCATTAAATTAGTAATGAGTTCTTTGTATACGTTTTTCATTAGTCGATATCCATGACCATTACACAATGAAAGCCTATGGACGTAATGTTACGAGCATGTACAAGATTGTTAAAACTAAAAATTAGTGCTATGAACGTTCAAATTCAAACAGTACACTTTGATGCTGATTCTAAATTGATTGATCATGTAAGTAAGAAACTTCAAAAACTCAATACATTTTATGACCGGATTATTAGCGTAGAGGTATTTTTAAAACTGGATGGTATTGCCCACCAGGTGAAAGACAAAATAGCAGAAATAAAAGTCCACATCCCGCGCCAAGACTTATTTGTGAAGCACGAATCCAAATCTTTCGAGGAGTCATTTGATCTCGCTTTTGACTCTGTTGTTAACCAGATAAAGAGGACGAAAGAGAAAAAATTGCAATAAAATCTTAAAAATATTTTGGAATTAAATATCTGATTACTACCTTTGCCATCCCGATCGAAAAAAAGGGATCGGCAAAGGTAGTTAAGTTCTTTACTGTAGGGTATTTTAGCCGATTAATACAAGTCTTAAAATTTGTATCCCGGGTGCTGAAAAAAAAGATTTTCAAAAAAAGATTTGGAAGTTAAAATAAAACTACTATCTTTGCACCCTCTTATAACGGATAACACTTATAAGAATCTAGTATAAAGTAAGCCAGCATAGCTCAGTTGGCCAGAGCTACTGATTTGTAATCAGTGGGTCGGGGGTTCGAATCCCTCTGCTGGCTCCGGATAAATTCCGAAGCAAAAAAAGGTCCGGACGGACAAGATTTTGGAAAGGAGTTTAAAGGAAAATGGGCAGGTTCCAGAGCGGCCAAATGGGGCGGACTGTAAATCCGCTGTCTACGACTTCAGAGGTTCGAATCCTCTCCTGCCCACGTAGCGCAAATGTTCCGCCTTTGCCCCTAAGCAAAGGCGGAACTTGTCTGTTAAGTGCAGGTTCTCTATAATAGGAGACAGTTGAGTAGGGGAAAAGTTCTTTTTAAGATGTACCATTAATTATTATGCGGGAGTAGCTCAGTTGGTAGAGCGACAGCCTTCCAAGCTGTAGGTCGCGGGTTCGAGCCTCGTCTCCCGCTCCATTATAATAGGGGATCAGTGATGATCTTTTATTATAGGAGTGAAAGTTCTTTAAAAGATTTTCAACGCTGTTGTAGCTCAGGGGTAGAGCACTTCCTTGGTAAGGAAGAGGTCGTGAGTTCAATTCTCATCAACAGCTCAACGGATTTCCAAACATCCGGGATCCGGATTCGTTGTAGCTCAGTGGCAGAGCGCACCGGTGTATACTGGGAAAGGTCGTGAGTTCAATTCTCATCAGCGATACAAGTTTGTAAAAGCCGTTTTTTTAAAACAACTATCAATACAATCTTTACAAACCATCTAAAAAAAATACAATGGCAAAAGAAACCTTTAAGCGGGATAAACCCCACGTAAACATTGGTACCATCGGCCACGTTGACCACGGTAAGACTACTTTAACTGCTGCCATTACCAACATTCTGGCAAGCAAGGGTCTGGCAGAGAAGAAAGGTTATGATGAGATCGATGCTGCTCCTGAAGAAAAAGAAAGAGGTATTACCATCAATACAGCACACGTTGAGTATCAGACAGCTAGCCGCCACTACGCGCACGTTGACTGTCCTGGTCACGCTGACTATGTGAAGAACATGATCACTGGTGCTGCGCAGATGGACGGTGCGATCCTGGTGGTTGCCGCTACAGATGGTCCGATGCCGCAAACTAAAGAACACATCCTCCTGGCTCGTCAGGTAGGCGTTCCTCGTATCGTAGTGTTCATGAACAAAGTAGACCTCGTTGATGATCCTGAACTGCTGGAACTGGTAGAACTGGAAATCCGCGAACTGCTGAGCAAATATAGCTATGATGGTGATAACACACCAATCATTAAAGGTTCTGCAACCGGCGCTCTGGCTGGCGAAGAAAAATGGGTAGCTGCAGTTGACGAACTGATGGCTGCAGTAGATGAATACATCCCACTGCCTCCACGTCCAGTTGATCTGCCGTTCCTGATGTCTGTAGAAGACGTATTCTCTATCACCGGTCGTGGTACTGTTGCTACAGGTCGTATCGAACGTGGTAAGATTAAAGTTGGTGAACCAGTTGAAATCGTTGGTCTGATCGAAAAACCACTGACTTCTACATGTACTGGTGTTGAGATGTTCAAAAAATTACTGGATGAAGGTGAAGCTGGTGACAACGCTGGTCTGCTGCTCCGTGGTATTGAAAAATCTCAGATCCGTCGTGGTATGGTTATCGTTAAACCAGGATCTATCACTCCGCACACTGAATTCAAAGGTGAAGTATACGTACTGAGCAAAGAAGAAGGTGGCCGTCACACTCCGTTCTTCAACAAATACCGTCCGCAGTTCTACTTCCGTACAACTGACGTAACTGGTGAAGTTGAATTACCAGCAGGTGTTGAAATGGTTATGCCAGGTGATAACGTTTCTCTGAACGTTAAACTGATCGCTCCAATCGCTATGGAAAAAGGTCTGAAATTCGCTATCCGCGAAGGTGGACGTACCGTAGGTGCTGGTCAGGTTACTGAAATCGTTAAGTAATCACTTTCGATATAATTAAAGGCCATTAGCAATTAGCAAATAGCCACCGGTAATAGATTTAATTTTTGTAAATTTGTTTTCCGGATAGCCTTTAGGCTGAAAGCTAATGGTCTTATACACGGGCATAGTTCAATGGTAGAATAGAGGTCTCCAAAACCTTTGATCTGGGTTCGAATCCTAGTGCCCGTGCTAAAATTGGTGAAAAGTGAACACTTTTCACCTTTCATGTTTTCAAACGGTTAATTTCTTAGACCCATGAACAAGATCAGAGCATACTTCCGGGAGTCTTATCACGAGCTGGTGCATAAAGTATCCTGGCCTACATGGCAGGAGCTGCAGTCTTCTACAATGATCGTATTAATCGCTACTGTTGTTATCACTGCGATTGTGTGGGGTATGGACGCCCTGTCACATTTGGCGATGACTCAATACTATAAAATTATAGGCTAATGATAGATGCATCCAATAATAACCCTGCGGAAGAAACTAACATTCCCACCCAGGACACCAAATGGTATGTTCTGCGCGTAGTGAGTGGTAAAGAGAAGAAGGTAAAGGAATACCTGGACATCGAAGTACGCCGCTCCGATTGGGGTAACGTAATCACCCAGATATTTTTACCCGTAGAGAAAGTCTACAAAGTGCAGGCAGGTAAAAAGGTGATGCGTGAAAAGAACTTCTACCCTGGTTATGTAATGATCGAAGCGATCGATGGTAAAATGACTGATGAAGTGATCCAGTCCATCCGCAACGTTTCAGGTGTAATCCACTTCCTGGGTAAAGATAAGCCGATCGCCCTGCGCAAGGCTGAAGTGAACAAGATGTTAGGTAAAGTAGATGAAATGTCTGATAACGGACTGACCATGAGCGAACCTTTCATCGTTGGCGAAACAATCAAGATCATCGACGGTCCTTTCAACGACTTCAATGGTATTATCGAAGAGGTAATCGAAGACAAGAAGAAACTGAAAGTAACTGTAAAGATCTTCGGTCGTGCTACTCCTGTAGAACTGAACTTTATGCAGGTAGAGAAAATCAGCTAACTATTTCAGTAATCATATTAAAAACGCCTCGTTTCAAGCGAGGCGTTTTTTTTTTGCTATTTTTTCCGTGTAAACTTGATTTCCATTGTTTTGAATTCCTTTCCATCATTGACCATGTACATCTCCATATGATGATGGTCATCATCTATCATCTTGAAGATCTCCTTCACGCCCATATCTTTACCACTCATCGGATCGAGTGTCTTGCCAGTTAAGGTGATGGATTTAGTCGCATCATCCCAGGTACCTTCCATATTCATAATGCCTGTTCCCATATTATCGATCCAGGAACTCTGGAATATTTTCTTGGCATTATCATACGCCATGATGCCATGACCCTCGAAAGGCATACCCATCATATTACTTTTGTGAACAGATTCCTGGTAACGGCCGCCCAGGATCATTTTATTGACAGTAGTACCATTGGACTGTGTCGGGGGCTGATTGGGGTCCATCCACATGCTCATATCAAAGCTCCATTCGCCGTCTGACTTGGCTATCATCTGATGAACTTCGCCCGGGGTCATATATTCCATCCAGGCTTTTTCTTCGGCAGATTGTGCCCGTGCACCAGTTTGGAATAAAAAAAGGATAGCCATAGTGGTGGCTGATAACAATAGACGTTTCATAATTGGTGGAGTTTTATTAATTAACGTTTAAAACACAGAGAAGGTTGGGCCTTATATCCTGCAAATCAGTGAGATTCGCTACCTTTATGACTACTTTTGTTATATATATGAGATCTGTATACCTATTGTTATCTGTAATTATATCATTCTCCTTTTCCGTTGATGCACAGCCCAGAGAAAGAGTCAGTACCGAACGTCCGGTACCTGCTGCATTGATCATTCCAGAGGCCGATTCGCGTACACCCGCAGCACTGAGTCAATACCTGAGCGCCCATACTACTTCGAAGCGTGAATTTGTAAGACAGCTGTATAGCTGGATCGTATGGAATATCAGTTACGATGTGAACAATATGTACAATCCGGATTACTACAAGGATACACTGGACGCCGCAATAAAGACGCTTTCTACAAGAGCAGGAGTCTGCCAGGGATACGCAAATTTATATTACCTGACCTGTAAGGAAGCGGGTATTCCGGTGCAGCTCATCGGAGGATATACGAAAACATTGGGAAAGATTGATAATGCCAGTCACGCATGGGTAGCCGTGAAAGTAGATACCGCATGGTACATGACTGATCCGACCTGGGGAGCAGGGGTTGTGAATAACAATAGGTTTGTTCGGAAGCCGGTGGATAGTTATTTTCTGGTGGCACCAGCCGCTTTTATAAGGACACATATGCCGTTTGATCCGTTGTGGCAGTTGCTTGATCATCCGGTGCGTAATGAGGAGTTCCGGGACAATAACTGGACGGCGGCAGCAGGACGGAGTGTATATAAGTATCAGGATTCTCTGGCTGTATATAATATGATGAAGGATGACCTGTTAAAATACCAACTGGTCATAGACAGGATAGAAGGAGCAGGGATCACAAATCAGATGATCAGCCATGAGCTGTTGTATTATAAGAACCTGGTCAGGTTCATTGCAGACAACCGGAAGGTGGTTGCCCAAAACAGGGCCATTGATGATTTCAACAGCAGTAGTAACAAGTATAACAGAGCAGTTAACCTGTTCAATGAATATGTGCAATATAAGAATAATCAGTTCAGGCCGGCTAAAGCAGATGCTGAAATAAAAGAGATGGTGGCAGCAATTAATAAAAAGCTGATGGAAAGCAGGAAAGGACTGGGCGCGCTGGACAGGAATGAGGCGGTGTTAAAACATAATATAGAGGAGCTGGAAGAATCGTTGTCTGTGCTGGAGAAAAGGGTAGTGGAAGAAGAAGCATTTGTGGACAAGTATATCAAGACGGGCAAGCTGTTCAGAAAATCTTTATTTTATAAGACGACATGGATGGGAATTCCATTAAATTAAATTAGATTTGTCACTGACCATAGAGACAATGTGCCCCCATCAGTTTTTACTGAAAGTGGGTTAAGATAATATAGTTTTGTAATTGAATTGTAAAATTTACACCCCTAACTGACTATAATAGCAAAAAGAATGCCCGAAAGCAAATTCTTTTTGAGATTTAATGTATTATTATATACCTTTGCATCCCCTTTAAAAGGTATTTTTCTTCCTTTTAGTTTTGGGAGTTTCGTCAGAAACGAGACGTTTTAACCAAATTAAATATCATAACATGGCAAAAGAGATCGCTACGTACGTGAAATTGCAGGTTAAAGGCGGCGCTGCCAACCCTGCTCCTCCGATTGGTCCCGCGCTGGGTTCCAAAGGTGTGAACATCATGGAGTTCTGCAAGCAGTTCAATGCCCGTACCCAGGATAAAGCTGGTAAGGTATTGCCTGTATTGCTGACAGTTTACACGGACAAATCATTTGACTTCGTAATTAAGACGCCTCCTGCTGCTGTACAGCTGCTGGAAGCTGCCAAATTGCAGAGTGGTTCCAAAGAACCTAACCGTAATAAGGTAGGTAAAGTTACCTGGGCACAGGTAGAAGCAATAGCTCAGGACAAAATGGCTGACCTGAACTGCTTTACTAAAGAAAGCGCTATGAAAATGGTGGCTGGTACTGCTCGTTCAATGGGTATTACTGTTGAAGGTAACGCTCCTTGGAGCAACTAATTGTGTCATCCTGTTGAGAAGCAGGTAAACTTTTAAAACATTTTGCAATGGCAACTAAGAAAAGAAAAGCAGCCGATACAAAGGTGGACAAAAACAAGGTGTATAGCCTGAAAGAAGCTTCCGCACTTGTAAAAGATATTAACTGCACCAAATTCGACAGCTCTGTCGATATACATATCCGTCTGGGCGTAGATCCCAAGAAAGCAGACCAGGCTATCCGTGGTTCCGTAACGCTTCCCCACGGTACTGGTAAAACTAAACGTGTACTGGTTCTTTGCACACCTGATAAAGAAGCTGCTGCAAAAGAAGCTGGTGCTGATCATGTTGGTCTGGATGAGTATATCCAGAAGATCGAAGCTGGTTGGACTGATATCGACGTAATCGTAGCTACTCCAGCTGTGATGCCGAAGATCGGTAAACTGGGTAAGATCCTGGGTCCTCGTAACCTGATGCCTAACCCTAAGACAGGTACTGTTACTAACGACGTAGCAGCTGCTGTTAACGAGGTTAAAGGTGGTAAGATCACCTTCAAAGTGGATAAGGCTGGTATCATTCACGCTTCAATTGGCCGTGTTTCCTTCGCTGCTGATAAAATTGAACAGAACTCTCAGGAGCTGATCAACGCTATCATCAAGCTGAAACCAGCTACAGCGAAAGGTACTTACCTGAAAGGACTGGCAATGGCGAGCACAATGAGCCCGAGCATTACAGTTGACACAAAATCAGTTCAAAACTAATGATTGGCCGGTTGGCAGATCAACAAACTGACAAAAGCTATGAACAAAGATCAAAAAAATGAAGCGATTGAGCTGCTGAAAGGTAAGTTCTCTCAATATAACAACTTCTACATCACCAACACCGAGTCTCTGACCGTTGAACAGGTGAACAACCTGAGAAGGGTTTGTTTCGACAAGAACGTGGAAATGAAGGTTGCTAAAAACACCCTGATCCGCAAAGCCCTGGAATCTCTGGATGCTGAGAAATACACTGGTATTTACGATGCACTGAACGGCGTAACTGCCCTGATGTTCTCTGACAGCCCGAAAGAGCCAGCTCTGATCATCTCTGCATTCCGTAAAGAGAACAAGAAAACCGAGAAACCAGAACTGAAAGCTGCTTTCGTAGGTGACGAAATCTATACTGGCGACGCTCAACTGGCTAACCTGGTGAAAATCAAAACCAAAAACGAACTCATCGGAGACGTTATTGGTCTGTTGCAATCTCCTGCTAAACGTGTCCTGTCTGGCTTACTTGAAAAAGCTAAGAAAGAAGGTGCTGGCGCAGAAGTTGAAGCACCAGCAGCTGAGTAGTCAGCTAAAAGCCTTCACAGGCTTATATAACAATGGCTTCCAAGTCACAATATAAATCATTACAATACTTAAAATTCTTAAAAACACTATACAATGGCAGACGTTAAAGCATTAGCCGAACAATTAGTAGGTTTAACTGTTAAGGAAGTTCAGGAACTGGCAGATTTTCTGAAAAGCGAATACGGAATCGAACCAGCTGCTGCTGCAGTTGTAGTTGCTGCAGGTGGTGGCGATGCTGCTGTAGCTGAAGAAAAAACTGCTTTCAATGTTATCCTGAAAAATGCAGGTGCTAGCAAACTGAACGTAGTTAAGATCGTTAAAGACCTGACTGGTCTTGGTCTGAAAGAAGCTAAAGAACTCGTTGACGGTGCACCAAAATCACTGAAAGAAGGCGTTTCTAAAGCTGAAGCAGAAGATCTGAAAGCTAAGCTGGCTGAAGCTGGCGCTGAAGTTGAAATTCAGTAGTCTTTGCTTAAAGATACCTCTTTATAAAGGTCAAAAGTGCTTCTGGCACTTTTGGCCTTCTTCCCTTTGGGAAAGTGTCTTTTTGGAGCGTCAAAAAGGGGGAATCACCAAGCTCGGTGGATTTGACACAACAAGCGAAGACGGAAATTTGAGGGTATTTGACAAAGATGTCTTAATTTCCCCGTTCATGTTGTGATTTTCTTCACAATATTATATAAGTTAATATAACTGCTAACTTCGAATATGTCTCTAAAAAAAGCCCAAGCAAACGAAAGAGTAAATTTTGGAAAGATCAAACAAGTTACTGAGACACCGGATCTGTTGGCTATCCAAATCCAATCTTTCAAGGATTTCTTCCAGTTAGAAACCACACCAGACAAACGTAACAATGAAGGCCTTTTTAAAGTATTCAAGGAGAACTTCCCGATTACAGATACCCGCAATATCTTCAATCTGGAGTTTCTGGACTACTTTGTAGACCCTCCGCGATATACGATAGAGGAATGTATTGAACGTGGGCTGACCTATTCTGTACCGCTGAAGGCGAAATTACGCCTGAGCTGTAACGATGAGGAGCACGTTGACTTCCAGACTATTGTGCAGGACGTATTCCTCGGGAATATACCCTACATGACACCTAGAGGTACATTCGTGATCAATGGTGCTGAGCGCGTGGTAGTATCGCAACTCCACCGTTCTCCTGGTGTATTCTTCGGACAGTCCATACATCCAAACGGAACGAAAATCTACTCTGCAAGGGTGATTCCGTTCAAAGGGGCGTGGATGGAGTTTGCTACTGATATTAACAACGTAATGTATGCTTACATCGACCGTAAGAAGAAGTTCCCTGTAACTACCCTTCTGCGTGCGATCGGCTACGAGACAGATAAAGATATCCTCCAGCTCTTTGGTATGGCTGACGAGGTGAAAGCAGACAAGAAGAGCCTGGATAAATATGCCGGTAAGAAACTGGGTGCACGTGTACTCAGAAGCTGGGTAGAAGACTTCGTAGATGAAGATACCGGTGAGGTGGTGAGCATTGAGCGTAATGAGATAGTGCTCGAACGTGACAGCATCCTCGATGAAGCGAATATCGAAACCATCGTGGATATGGGCGTGAAGAGCGTGTTCGTGCAGAAAGAAGAGGTAAGTGGCGACTTCTCAATTATCTACAATACTTTAAATAAAGATACATCTAACTCCGAGCTGGAAGCCGTTCAGCACATCTACCGCCAGCTGCGCGGTGCCGATGCGCCGGATGATGAAACAGCAAGGGGTATCATCGATAAATTGTTCTTCTCAGACAAACGTTATGACCTCGGTGATGTTGGTCGTTATAAGATCAACAGAAAACTTGGTCTGCCTACGCCACTCAACATGAAAGTGTTGACAAAAGAAGACATCATTGCGATCATTAAATACCTGGTACAGCTGACCAACAGTAAAGCTGAGATCGATGATATCGATCACCTGAGTAACCGTAGGGTGCGTACCGTGGGCGAACAGTTATATGCGCAGTTTGGTGTTGGTCTGGCCCGTATGGCCCGTACCATCCGTGAGAGAATGAACGTTCGTGACAATGAGGTATTTACTCCGGTAGACCTGATCAATGCAAGGACCCTTTCTTCTGTAATCAACTCCTTCTTCGGTACCAGCCAGCTGAGCCAGTTCCTGGATCAGACTAACCCGCTGTCAGAGATCACGCACAAACGTCGTATCTCCGCACTCGGACCCGGTGGTCTTAGCCGTGAAAGAGCAGGTTTCGAGGTGCGTGACGTACACTATAGCCACTACGGCCGTCTCTGTACCATCGAAACACCGGAAGGTCCGAACATCGGTCTGATCTCCACCCTCTGTGTGCACGCAAAAGTGAACGATATGGGCTTTATCGAAACACCTTACCGCAGGGTGAATGAAGGTAAAGTTGATATGGATAACGTGAAGTTCCTGAGTGCTGAAGAAGAAGATACCGTGAAGATCGCACAGGCGAATGCACCACTCGATGAAGAAGGTAACTTTGTCAACGATAAGGTGAAATCCCGTGAAACAGGTGACTTCCCTATTCTCGACAGAGGAGAGGTAGAATACATGGACGTTGCGCCAAACCAGATCGTTGGTCTGAGTGCTTCCCTGATTCCGTTCCTCGAGCATGATGACGCCAACCGTGCGTTGATGGGATCAAACATGCAACGTCAGGCGGTTCCGCTGATCAACCCACAGGTGCCGATCGTAGGTACTGGTCTGGAAGGAAAGGCTGCCCGCGATTCCCGTCTGCAGATTACCTCAGAAGGTAAAGGTGTTGTAGAATTCGTTGATGCAAACGAGATCCATGTTCGTTACGAGCGTGATGAAATGCAGAAACTGGTTTCCTTTGAGGATGACCTGAAAATATACCAGCTGACCAAATTCGTTAAAACCAACCAAAGTACCTGTATCAACCTGCGTCCTGCAGTGAAGAAAGGTCAGGTACTCGCATTCGGCGACTTCCTGACGGAAGGTTACGCTACCCGTGGTGGTGAACTGGCACTGGGCCGTAACATGAAAGTGGCGTTCATGCCATGGAAAGGTTACAACTTCGAGGATGCGATCGTAATCTCTGAGCGTGTAGGACGTGAAGACCTCTTCACTTCTATCCATATCGATGAATACGAACTGGAAGTACGTGATACTAAACTGGGTGAAGAAGAACTGACTCCGGATATTCCAAACGTAAGTGAGGAAGCTACAAAAGATCTGGACCAGAACGGCATCATCCGCGTTGGTGCGCACATTAAAGAGGGCGACATCCTGATCGGTAAGATCACTCCTCGTGGTGAATCTGATCCTTCTCCTGAAGAAAAACTGCTCCGTGCGATCTTCGGTGACAAGGCTTCTGATGCGAAAGATGCTTCCCTGAAGGCACCTCCAAGCACAGAAGGTGTGGTGATCGACAAGAAATTGTTCAGCCGCGCTAAGAAAGATAAGAACTCCAAGACCCGCGAAAAAGCGGCACTGGAGAAACTTGAAAAAGTACACCAGAAGAATGAAGAAGACCTGCTGGAAGTACTCATGGGTAAATTGCTGACACTCCTGAAGGATAAAACTTCCCAGGGTATCACCAACACTTACGGTGAAGTACTGATTTCAAAAGGCTCTAAGTTCTCTTCCAAGAACCTGGCAAACATCGACTTCCAGAATGTGAATCCGCTTGGCTGGACTACCGACGAGGTAACCAACGATCAGATCAACACATTGCTGCATAACTATAACATCAAATACAATGAAGAACTGGGACGTTACAAACGCGAGAAGTTCAACATCTCTATTGGTGATGAGTTACCAGCGGGCGTACTGAAACTGGCGAAGGTATACCTGGCCAGCAAACGTAAGCTGAAAGTAGGTGATAAGATGGCGGGTCGTCACGGTAACAAGGGTATCGTTGCCAAGATCGTTCGTGATGAAGACATGCCATTCCTGGAAGACGGTACTCCGGTAGATATCGTACTGAACCCATTGGGCGTACCTTCCCGTATGAACCTTGGTCAGATCTACGAAACTGTACTGGGTTGGGCCGGTCTGAAACTGGGTGTAAGATTTGCAACACCAATCTTCGACGGTGCTACTACCGAAGAGATAGCAGAATATATAAACGAAGCAGGTTTACCAAGCTTTGGCCATACTTACCTGTATGATGGCGAAACCGGTGAGCGTTTCCACCAGAAAGCTACCGTGGGCGTTATCTACATGTTGAAACTGAGCCACATGGTTGATGACAAGATGCACGCCCGTTCTATCGGACCATACAGTCTCATCACACAGCAGCCGTTGGGTGGTAAGGCGCAGTTCGGTGGTCAGCGTTTCGGTGAGATGGAGGTGTGGGCACTGGAAGCATACGGTGCATCCAATATCCTGCAGGAACTGTTAACCATTAAGTCGGATGACATTGTAGGCCGTGCCAAAGCATATGAGTCTATCGTTAAAGGCGATAACATACCAAAAGCAGGCGTACCGGAGTCCTTCAATGTATTGATACATGAGCTTCGTGGTCTGGGTCTGGATTTGAAATTTGATTAATATTTGTCCATAAGTGATGGTCCATAGTCCCTGGCAACCGCCTGGGACTATGGGCCTTAGGCTTTAGATAGTCAGACACGGTAATTGGACTAGTCTATGACCCGCGCACTGAATTACATGTGAATTTTCTTTAAACAACATACAATGGCCATCAAGAAAGAAAATCGTCCTAAATCAAACTTTAGCAGCATTACCATCAGTCTGGCTTCTCCGGATTCAATCCTGGAGCGCTCATACGGGGAAGTGCTGAAGCCGGAAACTATCAACTACCGTACTTACAAGCCGGAGCGTGATGGTTTATTCTGTGAAAGGATCTTCGGCCCCGTAAAGGACTATGAGTGCTATTGCGGAAAATACAAACGTATCCGTTACAAGGGTATTGTGTGCGACCGTTGCGGTGTGGAAGTAACTGAGAAAAAAGTACGTCGTGAAAGAATGGGTCACATCCGCCTGGTTGTACCTGTAGTGCACATCTGGTACTTTAAATCATTACCAAATAAGATCGGTTATCTGCTGGGTATGAGTTCTAAAAAACTCGAAACCATCGTTTACTACGAAAGATACGTGATCATACAGGCAGGTGCCAAACAGGAGAAAGGCCTGAACTATGGCGATCTGTTAACTGAAGAAGAATATCTTGATATACTGGATACCCTGCCGAAAGACAACCAGCTGTTGCCTGACGAGGATCCAAACAAGTTCATCGCTAAAATGGGTGCGGAAGCAGTAGAAATGATGCTGGCCAGAATCGATCTGGATGGCCTTTCTTACCAGCTGCGTAACCAGGCGGCAACTGAAACCAGCCAGCAACGTAAGGCGGAAGCGCTGAAACGTCTGAGCGTGGTGGAAGCTTTCCGTGAAGCAAATGGTCGTGTTGAAAACCGTCCCGAATGGATGGTAATGCAATACATCCCTGTTGTACCACCAGAACTGCGTCCGTTAGTTCCATTGGATGGTGGCCGTTTCGCGTCTTCTGACCTGAACGACCTGTACCGCAGGGTGATCATCCGTAACAACCGTCTGAAACGTCTGATCGAGATCAAGGCGCCAGAGGTGATCTTACGTAACGAAAAACGTATGCTGCAGGAAGCAGTTGACTCCCTCTTCGATAACTCCCGTAAGTCAAATGCGGTGAAAGCGGAAGGTGGTCGTGCACTGAAATCCCTGTCTGACGTACTGAAAGGTAAACAAGGTCGTTTCCGTCAGAACCTGTTAGGTAAGCGTGTGGACTACTCCGGTCGTTCCGTTATCGTGGTAGGTCCTGAACTGAAACTGCACGAGTGTGGTCTGCCGAAAGATATGGCTGCTGAACTGTTCAAACCGTTCATCATCCGTAAACTGATCGAAAGAGGTATCGTGAAAACGGTGAAATCGGCGAAAAAGCTGGTTGACAGAAAAGAAGCAGTAGTTTGGGATATCCTGGAAAACGTTCTGAAAGGACACCCGGTAATGCTGAACCGTGCTCCGACCCTGCACCGTCTCTCCATTCAGGCATTCCAGCCTAAACTGGTAGAAGGTAAAGCGATCCAGCTCCACCCACTGGTGTGTTCTGCGTTCAACGCCGACTTTGACGGTGACCAGATGGCTGTGCACGTACCGCTGAGCAATGCTGCGATACTGGAAGCACAGTTACTGATGCTGTCTTCACATAACATTCTTAACCCGCAGAACGGTACGCCAATCACCCTGCCTTCTCAGGACATGGTATTGGGTCTGTACTACATCACCAAAGGCAAGAAATCTACCCCTACTGAAAAAGTAGAGGGAGAAGGTAAAGCTTTCTATTCTGCGGAAGAAGTAATCATCGCTTACAACGAGCAGAGAGTAAATCTGCATGCGAACATCCGCGTAAAAGCAAATGTTCGTGACGAGAAAGGTGAGCTGGTGAACAAGCTGATCGAAACAACCGTAGGTCGTGTGATCTTTAACCAGCACGTTCCAAAAGAAGCTGGTTATGTGAACGCACTGCTGACAAAGAAATCACTGCGTGAGATCATTGGTGACATCATCAAGTACACTGATATCCCTAAAACTGCGAAGTTCCTGGATGATATCAAACAGCTTGGTTTCCGTACCGCATTCCGTGGTGGTCTGTCCTTCAACATCAATGACCTGATCATCCCAGAGGTGAAACAGCACATGATCGATGGTGCTGCCAGCGAAGTTGACGAAGTATGGGATAACTATAACATGGGTCTGATCACGAATAACGAACGTTATAACCAGATCATCGATATCTGGTCTCGTGTGGATACCAAGGTAACTGAAACGCTGATCCGTGAGCTGGCAAATGACAAACAGGGCTTCAACTCTGTGTACATGATGCTTGACTCAGGTGCGCGTGGTTCCAAACAGCAGATTAAACAGCTCGCTGGTTTGAGAGGTCTGATGGCTAAACCACGTAAGAGTGGTTCTACCGGTTCAGAGATCATCGAAAACCCGATCCTGTCCAACTTTAAAGATGGTCTGAACGTATTGGAATACTTCATCTCTACGCACGGTGCCCGTAAGGGTCTTGCGGATACGGCACTGAAAACGGCGGATGCAGGTTACCTGACCCGTCGTCTGGTAGACGTTGCTCAGGATGTTGTAATCAATGAAGAAGATTGTGGTACACTGCGTGGTATCGCTACTTCCGCACTGAAAGATAATGAAGAGGTGGTTGAACCACTGTATGACCGTATCCTCGGCCGTACTTCTCTGCACGATGTATTCGATCCTCATACAGAGGAACTGATCGTTGAAGCAGGTGCTCAGATCACTGAAGATATCGCTCACCGTATTGAAAACAGCGCTATCGATATCGTAGAGATCCGCTCCGTACTGACCTGCGAAAGCCGCAGAGGTGTGTGTGTGAAATGTTACGGTAAGAACCTCGCTACGGGTTACATTACCCAGCGTGGTGACGCTGTTGGTATCATCGCAGCACAGTCCATCGGTGAACCTGGTACTCAGCTGACCCTCCGTACCTTCCACGTGGGTGGTGTGGCTGGTTCTACATCTGTTGAAACCGGCTTACAGGCTAAATTCGATGGTACCGTTCAGTTTGACGGTCTGCGTACCACTACATATGAAAATGGCGAAGGTGAAAAAGTACAGGTAGTAATTGGCCGTACAGGTGAATTACGTATCGTAGACGTGAAAAATGACAGATTACTGATCACTAACAACATTCCGTACGGTTCTACACTGCTGGTGAAAGACGGACAGAAAGTTGCAAAAGGTGACATGATCTGTACATGGGACCCGTACAACGCCGTTATCGTATCCGAAATCGCTGGTTCCATCCGTTTCGACAGCATCATCGAAGGTATCACCTTCCGTGAAGAGGCTGACGAACAGACTGGTCACCGTGAGAAAGTGGTTATCGAAACCAAAGACAAGAATAAGATCCCGTCTATTTATGTAGATGGTAATAAAGAGGTGAAATCTTACAACTTACCAGTAGGTTCTCACATCGTTATTGAAGAAGGTGAAGCGGTAAGAGCTGGTCAGGTGATCGTGAAGATCCCTCGTATCCTCGGTAAACTCCGAGATATCACGGGTGGTCTGCCACGTGTAACTGAACTGTTCGAAGCACGTAACCCAAGCAACCCGGCTATCGTATCTGAGATCGATGGTGTGGTAGCATTCGGTAACATCAAGCGTGGTAACCGTGAGATCATCATTGAAAGCCGTGAAGGTCACATCAAGAAATACCTGGTACCTCTGACACGTCACATCCTGGTACAGGACGGTGACTTCGTGAAAGCGGGTACTGCACTGTCTGATGGTTCTATCACTCCTGCTGACATCCTGTCTATTAAAGGACCGTTTGCTGTTCAGGAATACCTGGTAAATGAGATCCAGGAGGTATACCGCTTACAGGGTGTGAAGATCAACGACAAGCACATCGAGGTGATCGTACGTCAGATGATGCGTAAGGTGAACATCGAGGATCCGGGCGATACCCGCTTCCTGGAAGGTGACACTACCGATAAATTCGAATTCTTTGAGGAAAACGATAATATCTTCGACAAGAAGGTTGTTACCGAAGCTGGTGACTCCGGCTTACTGAAAGCAGGTCAGATCGTTACCCTGCGTCAGGTTAGGGAAGAGAACTCCCTGCTGCGCCGCGCAGATAAGAAACTGGTGGAATTCCGTGATGCAAAACCGGCTACTTCCAGCCCGCTGTTACAGGGTATCACGAAAGCGTCCCTGGGTACTCACAGCTGGATCTCTGCCGCATCCTTCCAGGAAACAACCAAAGTACTGTCTTCTGCTGCCATCAACGGTAAGATAGATGACATGCTTGGCCTGAAAGAGAACGTGATCACCGGTCACCTGATCCCTGCAGGTACTGGTCTGCGTGAGTTCGAAAACATGATCGTAGGTTCTAAAGAAGAATACGACATCCTGGCCTCTTCTAAAGAAGTGTTCCAGTTTGACGAAGAAGAATAGTACAGATACATTCATGTATAAAAAAAATGTCCCGGCAACTACGTCGGGACATTTTTTTTACGTGTAACTTTCGGTCAATTAAACTACCGGATGATTGTTATGAAGCATTGGCGTTATTTTATATTAATTCTCATTACTGCAGGGATTTTTGCATGTAATAAAGACAGTGATGACTCTATACCGGTTACCACTTCTAATATTAATATTTTCCAGGCAGTGCCGGGCACCGAGTTTAACGTGTTCATAGATACTACCACGTTGACAACAGGGCTGGCTTACGCGCAAAGTTCAGGTTATCACGCTTATGAGGCGAAGCGTTATACGCTTTTGGTAAGCCCCGTTGGCTACCCGGACTCCGTTTTCGCCGGAGGACAGATCAGTCTGCGGAACGGCTTTTATTATACCCTCTTTTTATCATTGACCAATGCAGGAGCACCCCAGGTATTGCTGACTGAGGATAATCTCCGTAGTACCAGGTCCGGATATGGGAGAATGCGTTATATCAATCTGAGTGATACTTATTTAAATCGTACTACCAGATTAACAGTAGATGTAAATGTGCATACAACATCAACAGATGCAGGAACAGACACCGTGCGATACTTCCGTCGTCTGAGCTACCTGGCGGCCACCGATTTCGGAGATGTACAGGTAGGACCACATTCGTTATTCGTGACTTATCCTGATTCTACACTGGCCTTCAATGGTACCACCGGTATGTCCTTTGAAGTGCAGGACCAGAGACAATATACCTTTATCGGCTATGGGAATGCCTTGAAACCGGACTCTTTTAAGATCGCTACTTTTGTCCAGTAAGTCAGCCAGATATTCCTCCGGATTATCCTGATATGTGAAAGTGTTGTTAAGTTAGGGAGGGACTAAGTATAATCATCTAAAAACCTTATTTTAGCCGTTCAAAATTTAAAATGTATTTAAGGATTAAAAAATCCACCTAACAACATGCGTACTACAAAACAATTTGTGAAAAGCGGACTATTAGCGGTATTAACAGCCGGAACATTTATGGCTTGCCAGCAGAGTAACAAACAAGCTAACAGTGGTGAGGCAGCTGCCGCAAAAGATGGCGGTGCTGTGTCTAATAGCAGCTTTATCATTGCTTATGTGGATATCGACACCGTTGAAGCTCACTACGACTATTTTAAAGAGAAGAAAGCCGAACTGGAAAAGAAACAACAGGCGATTGACAACGAACTGAATGCTAACGTACGTGCATTACAGAATGAGGCCGCTGATTTCCAGCGTCGTGCACAATCAAGCTCAATGACGCAGGCAGAAGGAGAAGCTACGCAGCGTGCCCTTTATAATAAACAGCAGCAGCTGGAAGGAAAAGCACAGAATATGCGTTCTCAATATGCTGAGCAGGAAAACAAATTCAATGAAGAGCTGCAGAAAAGGCTGAACGATTTCCTGGAGAAATTCAATGCTGATAAACGTTATGCCTTCATCCTGTCTTATCGTACCGGTGCAAGTAACGTACTGTACAAAGACCCTAAGTATGATATTACTAATGAGGTGATTAAAGGTTTAAATGAAGCTAACAAAACAGCAACTGAGAAAAAATAATAGTTGCTATAGCAAAAACATTTAAAAAATAATATATCTTAGAATCCCGTCTCCGCTAAAGAGACGGGATTTTTTGTAATCCTACAACATATGGACAACCAAAACACAGCTTTCCGTCCCAGTCTCAGCTTACTGGACGCAACCATGATCGTTGCCGGTTCTATGATCGGTTCAGGCGTTTTCCTAGTATCTGCTGAAATAGCCCGTAACGTTGGTTCCGCTGGCTGGCTGACATTGATGTGGGTGTTAGGTGGTATTGTGACCATCATCGCTGCTGTCAGTTACGGAGAGTTATCTGGTATGTATCCAAAAGCAGGAGGACAATATGTTTACCTGCGTGAAGCCTATAATCCCCTTGTAGCATTTTTGTTTGGTTGGACCCAGTTCAGTGTTATCCAGACGGGTACGATTGCCGCTGTAGCAGTCGCCTTCGCTAAATTTTCCGCTTACATGATCCCGGCTTTCAGTGATGAGAATTATTTGCTGGACCTGGGTTTCCTTAAAATATCAGCGGCACAGATCATCGCCATCATCTCTATCGTATTACTCACGTGGATCAATACACGTGGTATCAAAAATGGTAAGATCATTCAGACAGTGTTCACACTGGCGAAGCTATTGTCGCTGTTTGGTCTCATTATCTTCGGATTTCTGCTGGGTGCAAAACAGGAGATCTGGGATGCCAACTGGACAAATGCCTGGCACGCAGTGAAGCTGACACAGGATGGCGGACAGATCACCACTACACTATTGTCAGGACTGGCATTATGTGGCGCCATTGCCATTTCTATGAAAGGATCATTATTTAGCAGTGATGCCTGGAATAATATCACGTTTATCGCAGCAGAAATTAAAAATCCACAGAAGAATATTGGCAGGGCATTGTTCCTTGGTACCTTGCTCGTAACGATCGTGTATGTCAGTGCAAACCTGATGTATCTCGCGGTGGTGCCTATGCATGATATCGCTTTTGCAGCAAAGGACCGTGTAGCAGTCGTAGCTGCACAACAGATCTTTGGTAACAGCGGTTCGTATGTGATCGCTGTAATGATCATGGTATCAACATTTGGATGTAATAATGGCCTGGTGCTTGCCGGTGCCCGTATTTATTACACAATGGCGCAGGACGGGCTCTTCTTCAAAAAATCGGCGGAGCTGAATGCGCATAATGTACCTGCAAACGGTCTGTGGATACAATGTCTCTGGGCATCTTTACTTTGTTTGACTGGTAAGTACAATGACCTGCTGGCAATGGTCATATTTGGTGTGCTTGTATTTTATGTTATCACAATTGCTGGTATCTTTGTGTTACGCAGTAAACGTCCGGATATTGCCCGTCCTTACAAGGCATTCGGTTATCCGGTACTGCCAATGATCTATATAGTAATTGCGTCTGCACTGGCCTTATTACTGCTGATGTTCGAAAGTTTTTACGCTTTACTGGGATTATTGATCATTGTAACCGGTTTTCCGTTGTATTATCTGGCTATGAGGAAACAAAAAGGTGTACCAGGGGTGACGGAAAACTAAAATGGATAAAAAATAAGCCCTACTTACACAAAAGTTGTATGCAAAATGGTTGAAAATTTATTTTACTGCTGTGGAACTTTCAGTGAATTGATGTAATTTGCATGAAGACTTCCGGATTAGAGGATTGGTTTTGTGTGTAACCCTTGACGCAACGACACGTATGAATAGAAAACCCTTTGTCAACTAAGAGCACTGCTTTACCAAGGAGCAGTGAAATAAAAGGGAGGGAACCTATCATATATCACTACAGGAAGCCCGTTAAGCATAAGGAGTAGTTAGGAGGAATACATGTTCAAACATCCATTCATATTAATGTGCATGTGTGAATAACGGCTCATCAACATTGTTTGAAGATAGGTATCGCGTACAGAAAAACGAAGGTTAACATTAGAAGACTATATGCCGACAAACGACATCAATAAAGACATTTATCTTAAATTATTATAAAGGCAATTATTGCTCATTGGGTGAGGTGGAAAAGGTTTGAAAAGATCTTTCTACTTCGTAATGACAATTAAAAGCCTATACGATTTGCATTCTCGAACATTCACATGACAATCTTAACAACAAGCGTATGGTATCTACCATACGCTTTTTTTATGCCCTTCCTGCCCCCTTTGATCGCCTAATGTTAAGGAATTATGAAGTCCGGTTTTACCATTGGTACATCCCCATTCTTGCGGCGTTCTCTTTTTGTAGATTGAATAATCATTACTACGATCACCGGAAATGAAAATAGATAAGCAAATACTGGAAAGATATTTCAAGGGCAACTGTACAGCTGAAGAGGCTGAAATCGTTGCAGCTTATCTTGATCAGTCAGAGACGCCGGTAGCTGATGAGTGGTTTGACCAGATGTATGAAGAAGTACTGGAAGAAGAACGACAATCGATAAGTCTGCCGGAAAAGGAAACAAAACCCCCTGTTATATATAGCAGATGGTATAGCATCGCTGCAGCCGTTGTGGTGTTATTGGGCGTATGCACCTGGCTGTTACAGATGAGACAGCGTAATGGTGTAAAAATGACCCTGGCACTTACCTGGGATACCCTTGCCAACAATGATAATAACATCAAGCTGATGACGATGATCGACGGATCGCGTATATGGCTGGCGCCTCACTCCAGTGTTATTTATCCTGATAATTATAATGACACCAGCAGGGAAGTGTGGTTACAGGGTGAAGCGTATTTCGAAGTAGCACAACATGCTAATAAATCTTTCAGTGTTCATACCTATCACCTGAAAACAATTGCATTAGGTACCGCATTCAATGTATCAACCAGTAACTATGCTGATGGTAGTATCCAGGTGAGCCTGACCGAAGGAAAAGTAGCCGTTACCAGCAATTCCTACTCGCTCATATTAAGGCCAGGAGAGATGGTGCGTTGCAGTGGAGATAGTTATTCCCGCCCCGCTGAGTTCAGTGTCAGGGAGGTGATGGACTGGAGGAATGGCAAACTGGTATTTGAAAAAACCTCATTGGGAGATGTATTTGCAAAATTACAATCACGCTATGGATGTAAAATTATAGTTGATAAAAATGTAGCAAGATCGCAGAAAGTATCTGGTGTGTTCCATGCTGGGGCATCAGTAGAAAATATTCTGGAAGCAATACAATATGTACACGGTTTCCAGGTGGTTAAAAGAGATGATAACACGTATGAGATAACTACGGGAAAATAATTAGAAGTCACAACAAAATTCATTAGGGGATCACCTAGCCTGTATTTATTTACTATCAAATAGCAATTTCTAAAGTATGCAAAAATCTACAAAAGGGTTTTGTAATGGGAGAGTTATGCACAGTTGGAAGGCTTTCCTGTTATGTTTTCTTGCAGCAGGATCTCCTGCTGTGTTAATGGGGCAATCTTATCAGACGCTGGGGGATAAAGTGTCTATGAATCTGCAACACACCAATGCTGCAGCCGTTGTAAAATCACTTGAACAACAAACAGCTTATACATTCGCTTACGATCCGGACTATCTGGCACACTGCACATTTGAAGCAGTAAATTTCAATGGGCAGACGCTGGCACAGGTATTAAACTACCTGGATGTTTATGCACCAATCGATATTGTCTATTCAAATAATACTGTAGCTCTCAAACAGGGCAAACAGGAGAAGTCATCCGTGAAAGAGAAAGGACGTGTTAAAGGGAAGATCGTTGACAATAAAAATGAGCCTTTACCTGGTGTGACGGTACAGTCAGAAGGCGGCCTCGGTGTAGTCTCCAGCGTAGATGGCAGCTACGAACTGAATCTGACTCCAGGCACCTACACGCTTACTTTTAGCTACGTATCTTATGATACGCGTAAAGTAACGGAAGTAATAGTAAAAGAAGGTGGTGTAACGCCGCTGGACATTATTATGAAAAGCAGCAGTTCCCGTCTGAAAGAAGTAACTATAACCGGAAATTATAAACGTGCATCTGTAGAAGGTCTGTACGCACTACAGAAAAACAATGCCGCCATTACTGATGGTATCAGCTCTGAACAAATAGCGCGGACGCCCGATAAAAATATTGGTGAGGTATTGAAACGTGTGAGTGGGCTGGCGACAGTTGATAACAAATATGTTGTTGTACGTGGTCTCAGCGAACGTTATAACCAGGCCGTGCTGAATGGTCAGGTCATGCCCAGCACAGAGCTGAACCGAAAGAACTTCAGCTTCGATATCGTTCCTGCTAATATCGTGGAAAACGTAACAGTGGTAAAGACTTTAACACCTGACCGTAGTGCGGAATTTGGTGGTGGTCTGGTGGAAGTAAATACACTTGACATGCCCGCGCAGGACTTTCTAAATATCGGCATCGGAAGTAGTTTAAACAGTCTCACAACTGGTGAGAATTTCCGCACATTAAAACTGGAAGGAAAAGAATACTGGGGTAAAGCGGCAGATCATCGTAATCTGCTGGGGCAGACAAAATGGAACAACTCTGCAGATGTTATCGCAAAGTATGAGTCAAATAATAAAGATCTCAAACAGTTCAGTAACAACTGGGGTGTGTATGAAATGAAAGCACCCGTTTCTCAGAACTATCAGATATCCGCAGGTAAAGTAATGCCTCTCGGTGGCAAAAGACAACTTGGTATTGTCGCTTCTGCTAACTACAGAAACACTTTCCAGACCCAGGATATCGAAATGACAAGAGATGGTTTTGACGCAGGATTCACTGGCAAGCGCTATGGATTTACAACAAACCTGGGCGGGCTGTTAGGAATAGGTTATAAAAGTGAACGTACAAGATTAAGCCTTCAGAGCATATATATCCGCACACTTGACCAGCAGTTGCTGTTAGGTGAAGGGGAACATACAGATCCCAGTGGTCATCTCTTAGGCTACTATGATCTGACTACGCAGACTTCTCTCTGGCAAACGCAGTTAAAAGGTGAACAGTCACTGGGTAAACGTGGCGTTAAACTGAAATGGTTAGGTAGCTATGTATTGCTGGATAAACAAAAACCAGACAACCATCAGTTCCTGGCGTACACACTGGAGGATAGTAAACTCCCTTCCAATGAGTTTAACATCAGCGGACCATTCAGTGGCGGTATCAGTGATGGTGCGTTACGTTGGTGGAGCCGTGCCTATGAAAAAGATTACAACTGGGATGTTGCATTGTCTGTACCATTTAAATTAGGCGAGGGTTCCTTCCGCTCAGATAATACCTTTAAAGCAGGTTATTCAGGATGGAGTAAAAACAGGTTGTTCTATGTATTGAACACTGGTTCGAAAGGATTTAACACGCAGGATTATCCGGCATTATCACAAACATTTATTCCTGAAAGAGGAGGAGAGATCTACCTGAGCCGCTTTACAGATGATTTTAACAGAACAGCTGCATTACATGGCATGTATGCGATGCTTGATAACAAAATAAATGAAAAGTGGAGACTGGTATGGGGAGTAAGGGCAGAGTATTTCAATCTGAATAACATCAATAGTGTCCTCGACTCAGTGTTCAGAGCAATCAATGCCGGAAGGAACTGGCCGCTCGACTATAGTGCATTGGAAAACAGAGAACCCAACTGGCATCTGTTTCCCTCTGCTAACCTCACCTACAGCGTGACGCCAGCAATGAACCTGCGTTTGTCCTATGCCAAGAGTATTATCCGTCCTGACCTGAGAGAGTTGTCTTTCTTCCGCGAATATGACTTTGAATTAGGTGGCGCTTATGAGAGTGCACTGGTAAAATCAACAACTGTTCAACACTTTGATTTCCGTTACGAATGGTATCCCGGACCTGGGGAGATTATCTCTGCATCACTCTTCTACAAGAATTTCAGAGATCCTATGGAGATCTACAAACAGGGCGATATCAGATTATTCCACCTGAAGAACAATAAAACGGCGAAGAACTATGGACTGGAAATAGAGGTGAGAAAGTCACTCGCATTCACAGAGGTACCTGTGCTCAGAGATATCACCCTGTATGGAAATATGACTATTCTTGATTCCCGTGTAACGCCCGTCGATATTGACTTTAACAGATTAGACCCGAAAGATTCCACTAAGGTATTGCCAACAGAATCAATTAGAAAAGAAGAGAAAAGACCACAGACAGGCGCAAGCAACTATATGGTGAATGCTGGTATCTACTACGATAAAAAGCCGGTATCACTGAGCCTTGTGTACAACTGGGTGAGTAACAGGATGTTCCGTCCGGCTCAGTACTATAGCGAATCTCTGTTTGAACGCCCCGTTACAGCACTGGATGCACAGCTGGGTGTAAGACTACTGAAAGAAAAGCTGCAGCTCCGGCTGAACGTCTCAAACCTATTAAATAGTTATTCAATCATTTATCGCAATTTCTATACAGACCCCGCTATCAGTAACTATCAGAAAGACCCAAGTGTAAAGGATTTGCTGTACAAGAAAGGAGAGGACCGGATTGACTATCAGGCGAAACCAGGAAGGACTTTTAGCGCAACACTTACCTATAATTTCTAATTTTTTGTATACGCGTAAACCCGAGATAAAACCCTGATCAGGTAATACTCTAGACACACAAACCAAAAACAAACAAACTCAAAACGAGAACCCATGAGAAAACACTCTCTGATTCTTTCTGTAGCAGCAGCGCTGTTTGCATTGAGCACTGCCTGTAAGAAAGAAAATGCCATCGTAAACGATCGCTCATTGACTGCTGGCCCTATTCACTCTTGCGGTGACAGTACTATCTCAGGCGTAATTACGTCCAACTTATTCCTGGATAGCTGTAAAGTGTACAAATTAAGTGGTATTGTGTACGTAAGCAACAACGCTACACTGACAATCTCTAAAGGTGCCCTGGTACAAGGTATCAAAGGTGCTCCGGGTGGTACGCTGGTGATCACCCGCGGTGCTAAACTGGTAGCTGCTGGTACTCAGTATAGCCCAATCCTGTTCACTTCTGATCAGGCAACTCCTGCTTCAGGTGACTGGGGTGGTATCGTTCTGCTGGGTAAAGCAAACATCAACCAGGGAGATTCTGCTCTCGTAGAAGGTATCGGTGGTACACCTCCAGCTAGCGCTTACTATGGTGGTACCGTTACGAATGACAACTCTGGTGTACTGACTTATGTAAGAATTGAGTACGCTGGTTACGAACTGTCAACTGACAACGAACTGAACGGTCTGACACTGGCTGGTGTTGGTTCCGGTACTACGCTCAACCACGTTGAAGTGTACAAATCTAAAGACGATGCATTCGAATTCTTCGGCGGTAGTGTAAATGCTACTCACCTGATCGCTATCGATCCACTGGACGATATGTTCGATTTCGATAATGGCTTCAGCGGTTCTATCGATTATGCTTTGGGTGTTTCCGATCCTAATCGTGCTGACAAGAGCCAGTCTAACGGTATCGAAAGTGATAACCTGGCTTCAGGTGATTCAACTAAATCACCTTTCACTAAAGCTGTGCTGAACCACTTCACTATCATCGGTCAGCCTAGTCTTGCTGCTGCCAGCATCACTAATGGTCAGCCTTCTGGTACTGGTAGATATGGTCGCGCTGCTCATTTCCGCAGAAGCAGCCGTTTCGATGTTAGAAACTCAATTTTCATGGGCTTCCTGACAGGTATTTCCCTGGACGGTGCTTTAGGTAACACACCATGTGCATATTTCCGTGGTCTGTCAGCACTGGCTGATACCAACCTGGTACATGCATACAATACACCAACTGGTCCATTCACTATCGAAGGTACAAGTGCTTGTCTGACTTCATCTACTTTCTATAGCCGGGCTACTGCACAGAACTTTGGTTACACTTTCACAGCTCCGAACACAGGTATTAACCTGGTTAGTCCGTTCGGAAGAACTGCGGCTGGTTATTTCCCTGCAGCTTCCTCTTTTGCCCGCACTTATGCTGCTGGTGCATTCACTTATGGAGGTGCTGACTGGACTGCCGGTTTCGGTCGCTTCGACTTATAAGATCTGAGATCACTACAATAGGTGTGGAGAGCACGTCTCTCCACACTTCTTTAAAACAAATACAAACATGCTGAGGTTTTCAAAGGTTATTTTACTTGCTGCATTAGTATTACTGGCAGCATGCAGAAAGGGAGATCCTGTAAGCGAATTTAGCTTCGCTTCTTTTACAGCTGAATTACTGGCATTACCAGGGACAGCTGATCTTGACATCTATGTAGGTGAAACAAAAGTCGATTCACTAACTGCCGGAAGAACTGCAGGTCTTCCTACTCCGTTGATGATGGCAGCAGGACAGTCAACTACTATTTCATTCAGAAAGGCGGGAACAGATAGCCTCGTATTGGATACTGTCGTAAATGCAATTGCCGGTGACAGACTGGATTTAAAACTTGCATACAGCCCGGCGCTGGGTGTAACAAGTTTTATGACTGCCAGCGAAGGAAACATACCTGCTGATTCAGCTGTATTTTTCCTATTCAATCAGTTGCCGGTAGAAATACAGGCAGATGATGCACATGTAGATGCTTATCTATTCAAGTTTGATGGGGTGGATTTTGTGGAGTCAGGTATTTCCTGGACTAATCTTGAAAGAAATAAACTACACACTAATCAGATAACTCTGGCGGTAAACGGAGAAAACGGATTGCCGCTCCAATATATTATCAGACTGAAAAACAGCGTGACTGGTGAATATCTCTCAGATGGATTTGGTATGACTGATATTCCGCTGAACTTTATACCAGGACAGCGACAGATCGCATCAGTAAAAGCAATGGAGTTTTTCGGAATGTGGTTGTATTACGCAGAAAATACAATCTACTAAATCATTCCAGTTGTTAAGCGGATTCATGATTATACTATACGATAACCCTCTGATAAGATATGATGTTTGCATAGCATAACATCACCTAGAATGTTTCAGTAAATGGTATGTTGTATCCACAGCATACCTTTTTTTGTCCCTATCTGGCAATTTTCTGAATGGATAATTATCTTAACGCCGCCGGTAGTTTCACCATATTCCTGTCTGCCATCTCCGCCTGTGCATCATAATATCGCAACACCGTTTTCTCTGGATATGCCTGTTGTCTTCCTCCTCCTGATATGATCGCCATTGCTTTTGCTATCAGCGGATCTTTCTCATTGCCAACAGGCGCTAATGGTAATTTCCCCATTTCATCAATAATATAATCTGGTATGATACCATTGGTATATCCCCCTTCTCCTTTTGCATTTGCTAGATTGTAGGTGATTGGCAATAACGTATAGGGAATACGCTGTGGGGAGCGCATATCGCTGATGATAACGGCGGCTTTGTCTTTCCCAAGTGTATGCTGGCCGATCTGCACGACCTGCATGTAGGGTTTCAGTGTATTGATAGTCAGTTCAGCTGCGGAAGCTGTTTGCAGACCAGTCAGTATAAAGACCCGTTGTAGTGAAAGTCTGCCTGGAGCTAAGTTAGCAAAGGCAATAGGAGCACCACTCTCAGGTACAGACAGTGCTGACTTGTAGGATACAGCACGTTGCCCCATGTTGTTGTTGCCTGCATATTTTGCAAAAATGCTGTTCTCATCAATGTTCGGGGCGATCAATGCATTCAGCATGGCTGCTCCTGTAACAGATCCTCCTGGGTTATACCGCAGGTCCAGGACCAGTTCAGTAGCGCCGGACGTTTTGAACTGTTTGAATGCATTAAATAATCCCTGGTTATAACGATCATCAAACGCGTTGTAGAAGAGATAAGCGACCGTCTTCCCGTGTACGGTTTGTACGCTCTGCTGATATATTGGTTGTTCCCGGAAGTGCTGGGCGTTCAGGATTATGTCTCCTCCCTTTGTGATCGTATTGTTGCTGATGGTTGCCAGCGTAAGCACCGCGCTACCACCAGAGAGCATCTCCTGACCGATAGCTGCCGCGTTCGAAGTGGTCAGTGTCGTACCATTGATAGCTGTGAAATAACTGCCTCTTGCCAGTCCCAGCGCTGCAGCAGGCGATCCCGGGATGACCAGTCCTATGACACCAATAACGCCACCTGGCGCCTGTGGATAACCGACAATGTTATAACTGATCCCGAAAGTTGTCAGCATGTATTTGGGGAAACTGGTTGCATCATCCTGCCTGTAGATGACGGAGAACCGGTCCGCCTTGTTCTTTAATCCCGTAAAGAAGGCGGTGGCCGACGGCTGACTGTCTGCTATGCTGGGCAGTGAATTATTCCACAGATAGAACATCCGCATACTGTCAAGTATCCAGTTATTTACTTCCTGTCTGGTGACGGGACCGGTGGGAACTACGGGCTGGACGACATCATCTTTTTTGCAGGAAACGATCAGCAAAGAAGTGGTAAGGGCTAGAATGGATTTCCGGTACATACCTGTCTGGGTTAAAGCAGTTTTTTACATATCGTAATGGGCCATCATTTCCCTCCTGATGTACTGGAGGGCAAGATTAAGGTGATTCCTCACCGTCGTGGGGGAAAGACTTAACTGATCAGCGATCTCTTTGTTGCTTTTTCCTTTGTCACGGCTGAGCAGGTAAATGTTGCGCCGTTGTTCCGGCATCTGTTCAATCAGCTTATGGACCTGCTGACTAAACTCCTTGCGCATGAGCGTGTCTTCATCCCCATCATCTGTGGATACGGGACCTGATGATAATTGCGACAGTGATTTTCTTTCACGGTATAGTTTCCTTGTTTCATCGATGACAATATGTTTTACGAACACGAACAGGAGGGGAAATACATCCTGGTCTTTATTCACCTTGTGGATGTTTTCCCAGAGTTTGATGAAACACTGCTGCGTTACTTCCTCCGCCCGTTGCCGGTCGCTGGTAAGTTTGAATGCTAACCGGTACACCTTTTCCCTGTTGGCTTCAAATAGTTGACCAAAGAGTATCCTGGATGGGTTATCAGACATATAGTTTGATATGTGGTTGCTATAATGGAAAATAAATGTAAGCAGTAGATGTTACTTGAATGTTAAGCCTGAGCAGTAGCGAATTTCAGCCGATGCAAACGTGCGTTTGGGAGTGGTAGGATGAACTATTTCATCAATTTATATACATTTGCTCCATGTATACAGAACAGTATAATCAAATATTTGATCAGTGTATTGCTGATTACCATGTACACAATAGTGTGCACCAGCCTATCCATAATCCTTATGAAAAAACAGCTTTTGAGCACCTGCTGTATCTGAAAAACTGGATCGATACCGTTCAGTGGCATCTGGAAGACATCATCCGTGATCCATTGATCGATCCTGTGAAAGCGCTGGAGATCAAGCGCTGGATCGACCGTTCCAACCAGGAACGTACCGATGTAGTGGAATACATCGACGGCTATTTCCTTGATAAACATAAAGATACGGTAACCACTGCCGACGCGGCAATTAATACGGAGAGTCCGGCGTGGGCAATTGACCGTCTTTCCATTCTTGCACTGAAGATCTATCATATGCGGGAGGAAGCGACCCGTGTGGATGCTACGCCTGAACACCGGGAAGCCTGTCAGCGTAAGCTGGACATCCTGCTGGAGCAGCGTCAGGACCTGGGAACGGCTATTACCCAGTTACTGGAGGATATCGCAGCCGGCCGTAAGTACATGAAAGTGTACAAACAGATGAAGATGTACAATGATCCTGCCTTAAATCCGGTGCTTTACAAGGGGAAATAATTTATGTCTGAAAAACTCAGGACCATACTGGCCATCCGGTTTTCTGCCATGGGAGATGTGGCAATGACCATTCCGGTGATGCAGCAGGTATTGGAACAAAATCCCGGTATACAGATCGTTTTTGTGTCAAATAAGAACTGGGGTGCCCTTTGTGCTGGTATTCCACGTTTGACATTCTTTCCTGCCGATCTGAAAGGTGCGCATAACGGATTTAAAGGCTTGTTCCGTCTTTTCAGGGAAGTAAGGAAGGCCTACCAGATTGATGCCGTCGCCGATATGCATCATGTACTGCGTTCACAGATCGTACGTGCATTTTTCAGACTAACTGGTAGATCGGTAGCAGCTATTGATAAAGGCAGGGCGGAAAAGAAAGCACTGGCCCGTCCGGAGGAAAAGGTATTGAAACCATTAACCAGCACTATAGAGCGATATGCGGCCGTTTTCCGCGAACTGGGACTGTCTGTCACTATTGACCCAAAACAACCCGTTTTTGCCCGACAGGAGCTTACAGCAGCCATGCTGGAAGTAACAGGTGCCAGGAACGGAGATAAATGGATTGGCCTCGCGCCATTTGCCACTTATAAGGAGAAAACTTATCCGCTGGACAAAATGGAAGCCATACTGGCGGCATTGGTAGACAGGAAAAATACAAAGGTACTGTTGATGGGAGGTGGTGCCTCTGAGGTCGCGCAACTGACTTCGCTGGCTATAAAATATCCTGCGGCAGTTGTTGTAGCCGGCAGGTTCCGTTTGCCCGAGGAAATGGCAATTATCAGTAACTTTGATGTGATGATCAGTATGGACTCTGCCAATATGCACCTGGCATCTCTTTTTGGTGTGCCGGTCGTATCCATCTGGGGAGCCACCCATCCATTCGCAGGATTCATGGGATTCGGTCAGCGGGAAGAGAATGCTGTACAGCTGGAAAACCTTTCCTGCAGGCCTTGTTCTATCTTCGGGAACAAGCCATGTTTCCGCGGAGATCATGCCTGTATGGAGTGGATTGAGCCGGTTGCAGTCGAAGAAAAAGTGATAAATTTGATCGGATAGAGAAAATTTTTAAAACTTTTTTTTGTGGATTAATAAAAAATGCTAATTTCGCCATCCCAAATCACAGTGATGCGGTTGCAGAATAGCAGTAGGATGAGAGCCACACGGGATTTGTAATAGAAGAGATAGAAAGTATCGCAAGTTATAGTTTGTCCTATAGTATAATGGTAGTACAACTGATTTTGGTTCAGTTTGTCTAGGTTCGAATCCTGGTAGGACAACAAAAAATTAAACCGCTCTAGTAGCGGTTTTTTTATTTCTGCTTCCTGTAAGGACCCAAATTTGTAAAAAATACCCCATGACAAAAATAGTCCTCTACATGGCCATCAGCCTCGATGGCTATATCGCCCGCAGAGACAATGGCATTAATGGCTGGCCAGCTATCCGGAAAAGGAGAGGACCAGCCGAACATACGTTTCGTCCACACTGATATCCCAACTTTCATTAACGATCTGAAGCAGCCGGAAGGAAAGGATATCTGGCTGATCAGAGGTGTTAAACTGAACGCCCTGTTCCTGGAACAGCAATGGATCGACGAGATGATCATGCTTGTCATGCATGTCGCCCTGGGAGAAGGCATTCCCTTATTTGAAGGAGGGATTTTTCAAACACAGTTCACACTGGAGGCCGTTACAAAGTATACCAATAGCGTAGCAGGCTTACGCTATCGTAAGCAGTAATTCCTGAATTGATGCACAAATTGTCCGGTTGTATTATAATTTTGTGCTCAACATCCGGGAACGGTCAAATTACAGCACAATGAATTTTTATACACGTAAATGGGTAAAACCAGAGGACCTGAATGCACATGGGACATTATTCGGCGGCAGCCTGCTGCGCTGGATAGATGAAGAGGCAGCTATTTATTCCATTATACAGCTGGGTACGAACAGATGTGTGACGAAATATATGTCTGAGATCAACTTTGTCAGCTCTGCCAAACAGGGTGATATTGTTGAACTGGGGATAAAAGCAGTTCACTTTGGACGAACGTCCCTGACACTGACCTGTCAGGTAAGAAATAAGATTACACAGAAAGTGATCCTGACTGTGGATAAAATGGTATTTGTAAGTCTGGACGAACATGGCACGCCTGTACCTCACGGACGTACAAAGATCACGTATACCGATGAGCGTCTGCGTGAAGAAGAGTAGTACATTCCTATGCTAACGATAACACCCTATACCCTATGAATTTTGACTTCTACGAAGAGTTTCAGAACTTTTCCAATACTGAACTACTGAAGATTATCCGTCAACCGGAACAATACGATCCGCAGGCTGTAATAGCCGCCAACAAGCTCATTGCTGAAAGAGATGTGACAGAAGAAGAAAAGGATGTAGTAGATGATCATATTAACCAGCAGGTAGCTAAACACGAGAAGAAACAGCTGGCGAATAAACAATTGCAGACATTTTTCCAGTCTTTTGTACAACCGGATCCCGGCAGTTATGAAGTATATCTCAATGGTATGCTTTTGTTGCTGGTGATAAGCAGTTTCTATCAGCTATTCCTTATTTATGGTCCAGGAGGAACATTCTATCTATGCACTGATTGTAGTGACAGGGTATTGATCATGGGATTTGTACTGCCTGCAGGTATGCTACTGATCGCCTATTTGCTGTTTTCCCGCCAGCGCTGGGGATGGCTCCTGTCATTTGGATGGTTTATCACCGTTGTTGCATTTTATGTCATATGCTATATCCTTAATGCCACTTCCTTCATGAGGTTTTTCGTGCCCTGGCTGGAATTTGTAATAGGGACAACATTATATTCAGGTGCCATCTATGTGTTGAATAAACCCCAGATGAAAGAAGCTTTTGGTATTACATCTGCAATGATTTTAAAAACCGCCATCGCAGGCTTGGTCATAGCCATCGTCTGCGTTGTACTGGTCAATTTCTTCTGGACATAAAAACAGAAAAGGGACTGAAATCATCATTTCAGTCCCTTTTCTATAATATCCTGATCCCTAAGCCGCTGCCGCTACTTCAACAGAAACTGTCTTACGTGGTCCGTACTTGATCTTATTAGATCTTTCTGAGAACGGACGTTCCACATATTTCCAGAAAACATAACCTACGCCCAGGCAAAACAATACGGCAAATGTGAATAACAGTATGTCATATTGTGGCTTGACGTACCTGCTGGCCAGATTGATCAGTTTCACCCCAACCGGGAAGTGTAACAGATATACGGAGTAAGAGATCTCTCCCAGAAAATCAAACGCCTGGTGCACCTTGCCCGTATACAGCATGATCACCAGGATAGTAGCTACTGCTGCTATGGTTGGTGCTGCACCATAGAACAGGTAGGTAAATACCGCTATTGCAGTGATATAGCCTACTTCCAGCCAGTTCTTACCACCTTTCATATACATAACGTATCCTATCATGCCGATCATGAAGTACAGCAGGTGACTGAACAGGTCAATATATTCTACAACAGCTGTCTGACTGATCACCATAAACAAAGGGATACTTGCAGCCAGCGTCGCCTTCGGATACTTCTGCAGTAATAAAAAGAACAGCCCGATAAAGAGATAATATTCCGCCTCTACCTTCAATGTCCAGAACACAGGATTGGAATCCGGATGATGCAGATAGAAAAGGCTTAGAAAGATACTCGACGGTGTCTCCGGAAACGCAATATGTTTTACGACGGTAGAGGATACAAGAATGACCAGTGTGATAGCCAACGCGATCAGATAAGGGGGGTGTAACCTGATCAGCCGTTTTAACAGGAATTTCCCATAATGCTTCAGCTCATACCGTCCTTTATCCAGACTCAACGGAATAACAAATCCTGAAATGACGAAAAAGACCTGCACACCATACTTTCCATATTCATGAAAGATGTCAAACATGCCTGCTAATACATTACCGTCCTGGCTAAATGGCTGTCCGAAGTGGCAAAAACATACCATCAATACAGCAAGCGCCCTTAAAAAGCTGAGACTCTCTACTTTTCTTTTAGTGTCCATGGAGATGAGGTTTTTTCAGAAGATTGGTAAGACAAATATACTGTCTCACCATTATATATTATCCTTTGAACTGATGTATTTTTATCCCTGAAATAAGTAGTTTTCAGGTGGGGTTGTTCACCAGTATGGAGCCTTTTAATATATCCATTTTTACGAAAGAGGCCGTCTCCCTGAAGCCGGCATCGAGCCAGAGTTGTTTACATTGTGGATTGGCATATAATACTTTCAGGGGGCGATGCTTCCTTCGCAGGCTCTCTTTAACCCTGTGGATAAACCCCTCCATGATCACATCGTCAAACGGATTGAACAGGAATATGACGCCTACTGACTCAGGCACCGTATATTGACGGGCATCCTCACAGCATATCGTGATCCTGATATGCTGATAACGGTTATACAAGAGCTGCTGCATTTCGGTGGCAGATGCACAAAGTCGTGGAGAAAGATCGATCCCTGCCAGCGTTCTGAACCCATACGCTGCTCCCATTGCCAGTACCCGGCCCTTGCCACAACCAACATCCAGCAGCGTTGTATGCAGATCCGTAGACTGCAGATGATCGAATAACCAGGTAGCAGTATAGTAGTTCACCGGTTCATACATGGCCACATGCTCTCTGTCCTCCTCCGATACTTCCCTGGCCAGATTGTCCGTGCCTATTGTCCGGATACCATACTTTCTCTCTCCGCGGATCTCATGCCTGATGATAAAAAATGCCAGATTAAGGCCCCAATGCCATCCTAAATAAATAAAGTATAACAGGTATCTCATAACACTTATCGGGATGCTGGCTCAATAGCCGGGGTAAATATTTCCAGGTTGGGGGGATTCGAACGGTTGCCTTCATGGAACAACCGTTCATTAATCATTTCCTGGACGCGGTTCGTGGAATCAGACCGTTGCCGCAGTCTGGTAGCTGTATGTAATATATGAAATAATCTGTATTTTATTTATTATCGCTGTCGTTGAGTCTTGGCTGGTGTAACTGTACCGGCTTTGACGCTTTAGACTTCATTTTCAGGTTCAGCATCTCAATAAACACAGAGAATGCCATGGCGAAGTAGATATACCCCTTCGGAATATGCTGATCAAAGCTCTCCGCAATAAGTGATACCCCTATCAGTAACAGGAAGGAAAGTGCCAGCATCTTCACTGTTGGGTGCTTATTCACAAAATTGCTGATCCCTTCAGCTGCTAATACCATCACACCTACGGCAATGATCACTGCAACGATCATGATCTGGATATGATCAGCCATACCCACCGCTGTGATCACCGAGTCAAGTGAGAATACTATGTCCAGCAGTAGGATCTGGATAATGGTCCGTGCAAAGCTGGCCGGCCTGACATTACCGGTTTCATGTTCTCCTCCTTCCAGTTTTTCATGTATTTCTGCCGTACTTTTGTAGATCAGGAATAAACCTCCCAGTAAGAGGATCAGATCACGCCCTGAGATAGCGGTCGCGCTTAACCATTTCCCTGACTGTATACCTACCCAATCCCCGACGTTAAACAATGGCGCAGTAAGCGACATGATCCAGCTGATAGACAGCAGCAACAGGATACGGATGAACATTGCCAGGGTAAGTCCCAGACGCCGTGCCTTCTTCTGTTTTTCAGCAGGTAGCTTTCCCGCCAGGATAGATATAAAAACAATGTTGTCAATTCCTAATACGATCTCAAGTACACTTAAAGTCAGAAGACTGATCAGTGAGTCGACTGTAAACAGGCCTTCGGCGGAGAAAATACCTTCCATGATAAATTTGCATTATAGGTTTGATGGCAATCTTACTGAATTTTAGTCTGCCGGGAAATTCCATTTGATAGCCGGCGGATCATTCCTCCGAAAATAAAAAAGTGGAAAGGCAGCATGGCATACCAGTACAACCTTCCCCATAAGCCACGGGGGCGAAAGGTAGCCGTCTGTTTCAATACCTGTTGACTATCCTTCTCTACTATCTGAAATTCCAGCCAGGCTTCTCCGGGTAATTTCATTTCTGCGAATAACAGCAACCTCCGCTGCTGCCTGTCTGCCACCAGTACCCGCCAGAAGTCCAGGGCATCTCCTGCATGTATTTCCTGCGGATCGCGGCGTCCCCTGCGTAATCCTACTCCACCTACCATTTTATCAAGAAAGCCCCGAATACGCCATAAGGTATTGGCATAATACCACCCGTTATTTCCGCCGATCCGCCATACATTATTCAACACAGCCTCCCGGTCTGTGTCTGTACTTAGCGTGATGCTTTTCTCATCTTTCAGGCAACCGAACGTGGGTACTTCAATATTGTCCATCCATGTTTGGGGTGTATTAGCAGAAGAGAAAGAATCTTTCCAGCTACTGGTGACCAGGTTCTGCTCTATCTTTCCAAATGCCAGCTCTACGGCTTTTCTATAAGGCAGCAGTGCTATACCCAGTTCGGCTGCCAGCTCGTTGGGCCTTGCCGTCACATCAATTTTCATACTATCTACCAGATTAACTGCCAGCGGGTAGGAAGTGGATGTAATAAAATAAAGCCAGTAGGAAGAGAGGCGGGGTGTCATCACAGGCAGGGTGAGGATATACCTGTTCAGTTTCCTTACCTCCGCATATTGTAGCAACATCTGCTTGTAGGTAAGTATACCAGGGCCGGCAATATCGTAGTTCTTATGATAAGTGTGTTCTTTACCCAGTACGCCACATAGAAAAAAGATCACATCCCTGATAGCTATCGGCTGACAACGGGTGTTCAGCCAGCGTGGCGTGATCATAATGGGTAACTTTTCCACCAGGTCGCGTATGATCTCAAACGAAGCACTGCCAGAACCAACAATAATACCTGCCCGTAATGCCGTTAATGGTACCGAACCCTCTTTTAGTATATTTTCTACCTGCAGCCTGGAGCCAAGGTGCCTGGAAAGCTCCTGCTGGTTGACTATCCCCGTAAGATAAATGATCTGCTTACAGTTAGTGCTGCTGATAAGCTGAATGAAATTCCTGGCAGAAACGGCCTCCTTCTCCTCAAATTTGCCCGCGCTACTCATCGAGTGCACCAGGTAGTAGGCCACATCAATATCAGCAGGAAAGCCGGTCGAATGCTCCTGCTGAAGAAAGTCAACTTCTATGACTTCTACCGGATAATCATGCTGTTTGTTGAACCGGTCCTTGTCCCGTACACAACAGATAATATTATGTCCCTGTTCCAGCAGAACGGGAATTAATCTTTGTCCGATATAGCCGTTAGCGCCTGTCAGCAGTATCTTCAAAATGAAAGTGATTGATAGTTACCTAAGATAGTACAAAATCTGCACCAGTACAGCAGTGAACATCAGCGAGTAAAAAAGCGGGAAAACCCATAGTTATTGGATACTTTTGTTACATTAACCCTTGTTTGACGATATATGAGTATAAAAGTTATTGCCTTTGATGCGGATGATACATTGTGGATCAATGAACCCTATTTCCGCGAAACAGAAGCGGAGTTCTGCCAACTGATGGAAAATTACTTACCGCAGCACACTGTGGCACGTGAACTACTGCAGACAGAAATAAAAAATCTGTCCCTCTATGGTTATGGTATTAAAGGTTTCATGCTCTCGATGATAGAGACGGCCCTGACAATATCCAACAAGACCATTGATATCTCTGCTGTAGAAAAGATTATTGAGTATGGTAAGGCGCTGCTTGCACGTCCGATAGAAGTACTGGACGGTGTACCTGATGTACTCTCCGCCCTGAGAGATAACTACCGTCTTGTGGTGGCAACAAAGGGAGATCTGCTGGACCAGGAGCGTAAGCTGCGCAATTCCGGTATCCTCCATTATTTCCATCATGTAGAGGTCATGTCTGACAAACAGGAAGCTGATTATCGCAAGCTGCTCAAACACCTCGACATTGTGCCTGAACAGTTTCTCATGATCGGTAATTCTTTGAAGTCGGACGTGTTGCCGGTGCTCGGTATTGGCGGAAGTGCTATTCACATTCCCTATCACATCACCTGGGAACATGAGCACGTAGACGTACATATAGATAATCCCAATTTCCGGCAGGTAGAGCATATCTCAGAAGTGCTGCCGCTGTTGTATGCACCATCAATGTAGCCCCGTAACCAGTAAAATTTACTGCGTATCTGTCCTATACTGTCCCAGCAGTAGCGGGACTTCCTGTTGCTTTTTAATGTGCAATTATTAAGCAGGATTTACTATTTTGTAACCCACGTTAGAATTCCATTTTACTCAACTACTCAAGTCAAAAGAATGAAAATTAAATGGATGGTGTGTTGTGCACTTCCAGTGGTTTTCATGTTACCACTGGGGGCACAAGCCGGCATTAAACAGGTCTCACCCGGCGCCTACACTCCTCCGGCTTATGAAGCGTTGCCATTGGGCCGTGTTAAGCCTGCCGGCTGGCTGAAACGACAGCTGCAGCTCATGCGTCGGGGCTCATCCGGCCACCTGGATGAATATTATCCCAAAATTAAAGTCGACAATGGCTGGCTCGGCGGCCGTGGTGATGGATGGGAAGAAACACCCTACTGGCTGGACGGCGCCTTACCACTTGCATATCTGCTGGATGACCGGGAACTCAAAATCAAGGTACTGCGTTATGTGAACTGGACACTGGATCATCAGCGTCCAAGCGGTTATTTTGGTCCGTTGACCCATGGAGAGATCACAGGAGATGTGACTATCGATGCTGCTCATGCGAATGAAGGTGAGGACTGGTGGCCGAAAATGGTCATGCTGAAAGTATTGCAGCAATACTACTCCGCTACGGAAGACAAGCGGGTGATCAAGTTTATGTCAAAGTATTTCCGTTACCAGATGGAAGCCCTGAAAAAAGCACCCATCGGCAAATGGACCGAATGGGCACAATCCCGTGGCGCGGAAAACGTCATGATAGCACAATGGCTGTATGGTATCACCAAAGATGATTACCTGCTGCAACTCGCTGCACTGATCGACCAGCAATCTTTTCCCTGGACCACCTGGTTTGGTAACCGCGATTGGGTGATCAACACCGCTACCTACCGGAACAATACCCAGTGGATGAACCGGCATGCCGTAAACGTGGCAATGGGCCTCAAAGCACCAGCTGTCAACTATCAGCGTACCGGTGAGCAGCAATACCTGCAGAACCTGCGTACCGGCTGGCAGGATATGATGACCATCCATGGTTTACCGATGGGAATTTTCTCTGGTGATGAAGACCTGAATGGTAATGATCCTACACAGGGCGTAGAACTCTGTGCTATTGTAGAGGCTATGTACTCACTGGAGAATATCAGCGCCATCACCGGAGATGTGTTTTATATGGATGCTTTGGAAAAGATGACGTTCAATGCGCTGCCGGCACAAACTACGGACGACTACAATGAGAAGCAGTATTTCCAGATGGCGAATCAGCTGCAGATCAGTAAAGGGGTCTTCAATTTCTCACTTCCTTTCGACCGTGAAATGTGTAACGTATTAGGTGCACGCAGCGGCTATACCTGTTGCCTGGCTAATATGCACCAGGGCTGGACAAAATACACGGCACATCTCTGGTATCAGGCACCTGATGACGGACTGGCAGCATTAGAATACGGCCCCTGCACAGTGACGGCCGAAGTAGGAAGGAAACATAGAGAGGTCACGATCACTGAAGTAACAGATTATCCTTTCAGCGACCAGATAAAGTTTCAGTTCAGCATTAATAAAGAAACAACATTTCCATTACAGCTACGCATTCCTGCCTGGTGTGATGAAGCAGTTATGCTGCTGAATGGTCAGCCACTCAGAAAAGATAAAGGTGGACAAATGATCACCATACAGCGGGAATGGAATGACAAGGATGAACTGGTCCTGCAATTACCGATGCGGATCAGAACAGGCACCTGGGGACGCAATTCCAGTGCTGTAGAAAGAGGGCCGCTGGTATATGCCCTGAAACTACAGGAACGCTGGGAGAAGGGTACGGATGCAGCAGAAGGTGCATATTTCAGTGTATATACGCCCGACGACTGGAACTATGCGTTACGCAGACAGGACGTGCGCCACGCAGCTGATAGTATGAAGGTGACCATGGAACGTCCACTGGACTCGCTGTTTACCTGGAATATTAAACATGCGCCGATAGAGATCACTGCAAAGGCCAGAAAGATCCCTTCCTGGAAGATATTGAACGGAGTCGCCTATCAGCCACCGACCGACAGGGAAGGGCTCTATAAAGGCCCCGTAGAAACCACCGTGCACAATATTACTTTAATTCCTTACGGATGTACAAAACTCAGGGTAGTTGCTTTCCCTGTAGTCCGATAAACTAAACTTATACAAATTGAAAAATATTCTCACTATTGCCTTTTTGCTGATCGCCGGATTTGTACAGGCACAGTATACTTCCTGGAAAGGGAACTGGATCACAAATACCGAAGATACTACTGCAACAAAGGCACCCTATTTCAGGAAGACATTCCGGCTGGACAGGAAAATTACAAATGCTACCGCTTATGTGGCAGGCGTAGGTTACCATATCGTATTTGTAAATGGTAAACCTGTTACTGATGCGGTACTGGAGCAAGCCTACACCCGCTATGACAAGCGGTTACTCTACAAGGTATACGACGTGACTTCGCTGTTGCCAAAGCAGGGCTTACAGAGCATCGCCGCGGAGCTGGGCAACGGATGGTATAATATCCAGTCGCACGCTGTGTGGGGCTTCCAGAATGCACCATGGCGCAATACCCCCAGGCTGTTATTAAACCTGGTGGTTCGTTATGAAGATGGTACTACCGAAACGATTGCTACAGATGATAGCTGGAAGTGCGCAACAGGACCCAGTCAGTTTAACTGTCTGTATTCCGGCGAGATCTATGACGCACGTCAGGAAGTACCAGGGTGGAACCAGACAGCTTTCAATGATGCTGCCTGGCAACAAGCATTGAAGACCTCCTCTCCTGGCGGCGCCTTACATGAGCAGATCATGCCTTCTATTAAGGTGATACGTCGCATCAAACCTGTATCCATGAAAAAGCTGGGTAATGGTAAATACCTGTTTGATATGGGACAGAACTTTGCCGGAGTGGCAACGCTGAAAGTAAAAGGAAAAGCCGGTACAAAGGTAACCATGTACTACGGAGAGGTGCTGAAGGACGGAGCACTGGACATGGTACACAATACAGAGCATATGCGTAGTATGCCCGGCGAACTGCGCTTCCAGACAGATGTCTATTATCTTAAAGGAGGCAGCCGGGAAGAGTTCACGCCGAGATTTGTCTACCATGGATTTCAATACGTACAGGTAGAAGCTGACAATGATCTCGCATTAGATGCAAAATCACTCGAAGGTCTTTTTTATAGTACGGGTTTTGAAGAGGCAGGACATTTTACCAGTTCTGATCCGATGATCAATAAATTGTATGAGGCAGCCCGCCAGTCTTATCGTAGCAACTTCCTGAGCATTCCGACGGATTGTCCGCAACGTGAAAAGAACGGGTGGACGGCAGATGCTCATATCTCTGCAGAAATTGGTCTCTGGAACTATAAAACGGCGGAAGGATATCGTAAATGGTTAAATGATGTACGTGATGCACAATTGCCTAGTGGGAGTATGCCCGGCATCGCACCATCCAATGGCTGGGGATACGATCGTGCAGGCAGTGAGGAATTCACTTTCGGACCAGCCTGGGGAAGCGCTTTAGGATTTGTTACCTGGTATATGTATCTCTATCATGGCGATACCGCATTGGTACGTGAACACTATGACGCATTCAAAAAGTATACAGATGTCGTGGCGAAAGGAGCAGAAGGCTATCTGTTCAGACATGGTCTTGATGACTGGATGTCACTCGTGAAAACACCTGTAACGTTCACCTCTACAGCGTACTTTTATACAGATGCCGTACTGGTCGCCAAGATGGCAAAAGTATTAGGTAATACAGCGGATGAGAAGGCCTATACTACACTGGCTGATAGCATCCGCTCCGCATTTAACCGGGCTTACTTTGATAAGGCTACCGGTCATTATAAAGATAGCACTATGACGGCGTTGAGTGCTGCCGTATTCCATGAACTGGCAGCGCCGGAGGCAGTGACTAAAGCCGCTGCACAACTGGCGGCCAAAGTACAGCGTAGTAACTATCATGCTGATTTTGGTGTCATGGGAACGAAGTACGTATTGCCAACATTAAGTGAACATGGTTATGCAGATATTGCTTTCAGTATGCTCACCGATACCGGTTATGCTGGTTGGGCACACTGGATCGCCAATGGCGCCACGACCCTGTTTGAAGACTGGCCGGGAGAGCTCTCTCACAATCACATCTTCTTCGGCGACTATTGTGCCTGGTTTTATAAAACACTGGCAGGCATCCGTCCTGATGAAAATGCACCAGGGTTCAAACACTTTTTTATTCAGCCGGCATTTGTTAAAGCGCTGAACTTTGTAAAGGCCGATTACGAGAGCAGGTACGGCATGATCAAAGTAGAATGGAAACGGGTCGATAAAGGTATTAAGCTGTCGGTTGAAGTGCCATCTGCAGCTACACTACGTCTACCTGTAGGTGTATTAAAAGGAAAACAAACAAAACTGGTGACAGTTGGGGACCAGCAGTATGATGAACTGTCATTACAACAGGGTAAATATACATTCGATCTGCAATAACCATCAATATCTCATTAGAAAGCGCCTGGCGGTAACGCCGGGCTTTTTTCGTTTGATAATAAACGCTATATAAAACAATACTATCCGTTTACGGATAAATATTGATTGGTGCTTTTAAGATGATGAAATAAGTGCAGATCTGATAAGAGAAGAAGGCCGTTCGTGGTAGCGGACAATATTCACTGTAATAAAGACGTCCGTAATCATTTTGAGGGAAGGCACTTCCGGTGAAGACCGGTGCCGTGAAGTTTACTTCTTTTCTGAAGCGGCTCTGTAGATAACCTGGTTTTGATATTCACCTACGACTACTTTGCCGAAAATCGTCCTGGTCCATCCATTTTCAAACCCATGGTTGTTAGCGATCAGGTAACCTTTGTGCGCATCCATTTTGATGATCTTATGCGCGTCAATGTAATGTCCTTTTACTTTACAGAATACAATATCGCCGATCTTGTACTCACTGGCTTTTTCAAAAGTCAGGGCGGTGCCACTTTTAAGAATTGGTAACATTGAGCTGCCAAATGCCTTCATCCTGCCTTTGCCGGTAGCTTCCAGCTCGCTTTTTAATCTTTCGTACTTGTTCATATATGATGGTTTTCATTCTCTCTGGTTTTAGCTACAAATTACGGATACATGTGTGCACCCTATTTGCGCAGTAACAAAATAAATTTCCTGCCTGTCACCGCGGCCTGGTATAACAGGAGTCCTATTTCTCTCCTGTTACAGATGCTGCGCCTTTGGCTGCGCTCAACAATAGGAAGCGTTAGCGGCAGCAGCATTAAACACAAAAACTGATACTATTTTAATATTAATAATTGTTATTATGTGATTAGTTGTGAGAATTAATTATCTGATTTATAGTGTGTTGTATTTTTTGATGACTTAGTCATCAATATACCAAGGGACGAACAAGCAACGAACTAGCGGAGAACTAGCGACGGCCAAGCGTCGAACCTGTGTCAAAATTGTATCAGTCCAAATGATAGAAGCGTTGTCAGAAGCGGTTCGAAAGACGTTCGGTTGACGTTCGTTTGAGGCGTCTTTGAGGTAGCTTTATCTTACGTTCATCCTAAGTTCAAAGACGGAAGAGGAACGTAAGATAAAGCCGCCTCAAAGACGACTCAAGTATAGGTCAAAGCCTGCTATACCCAATATCTCAACTAATGGAAATTTTTTGCTATTTTTCCAGCGTTAATCTAACAAACCTATGCTGGTCAACACACTAAAAGTACTCTCATATATCGGCGGTAAGTTGCTCGAATTTGCATGATTTGTCCTGAATATCATTGTCGAACTGGTAGTAGACGTAATATGGGAAACAATATGCAGCATATTCCTGGGCTAAAGGAAACACCCACTCCCTCACCTCACAAAGAAAAACAATATTCACAACGGAAAGACCGTACGCAGCAACGGTGCAGAAGTGAACAACTGCCCTTAGTTGTTTGAAGTATGCCGAACCTTTGCACCAGGGGTTTCATCCAACCCTCTACACTCACCCTATCCCCAACACCTAATCGCCCGGAACTTCAAAGAACTACAGCCAGTTGTCACTCCTGCAGCCGTTGCCAGAAGATCAATACAATATTTATTGTAAGACTAACTATATCCTCAACAGGACAATGACAACTACAGCCAGTTGTCACTCCTGCAACCGTTGCCAGAAGATCGACGCAATATTCACTGTAAGCCCAACCATTGCCTACACTAAAATCTATGAAGATAAAAATTCAACGCAGGATGCTTCCCCTCACTAATCGTCACATACCCCGAATTATCCGGCATTAACGCAATCCCTTCTCCCTGCTGCTCCGGCACATAAGGCAATACCGTCGCCGGCCTCGCCATCGCCGCTTCCACACTTTCTCCCGACTGCCGCGTCCAGTAATACACCCTGCTTTTATCCTTGATCACAATATGCCTCCCATCCTGTGAAATATCCCCCGCAGTGATCCATGTATAAGGTACCGTCCCTACTTTCTGCCACGTTACATTTTGCCCGTCTTTAAAATTCAACGGCGTTTTATAGATCCCTACCGCCTTCTCACGTTTGCTCAACACATACAGAAACCCGCCCAGTGGATCCACCATCAGTGTCTCTGCATCTCTCGGTCCATCCGGAAAAGTAAGGTTCAGCACTTCAGGCCTCATCGCCACCTTACTACCAGGCAACTGTGCCGGCACAGCAAACCTGTAAATATGCGTATGCAGGTCCAGCCGGATATTGTTACCAATATCGCCAACATACACATATTGCTTGTGTGGAATTGGACCGGCTCCCTCCGCTATGTCTTCCCAGTCGCGGTTTTTAGTGCCCTCCAGTTGTATGGTGCTGATCAGTTGTCCCTTATTGTCCAGAAGATATACCTCTGGTTTATTGCCACTGTCATTGTGTGTCCAGAAATGTCCTGGCAGTGTTTTACTCGCTGCAAGTCCGGATGCCTCCGCAATAGCAGGTGATTGTACAATCCCGAGTACCTGCGGCTTCTCGGCCTCATTCAGCGCAGCCTTTTTCTTCGTGTCCGACTGTTCCTGTTTATCTTTCTTCTTATGATCTTTCTTCTTTTTCTGTGCAGTTGCTGTAATTGTAATGGATAATGAAATGAACAGCAGACTGTTAAAGATTGTCAGTTTACTCATTATACGATACTACGAAATAATGAGGATATAACCCGTTCTAAACCAGGCCTGTCTGTAAAGCGACCTTTACCAAGCCCGCTGTGTTTTTTACCTCAAGTTTGTGTAGCAGGCTGATACGATGGTTTTCTACTGTATGCAGACTGAGGAAAAGTTTGTCGGCAATTTCCTGGTTGGTGTGTTCATCAATGATCAGTTCCAGCACTTCTTTCTCCCGTCTTGTCAGTGCCGTATTCTTCTTCTCTGATTTCTTGTTGCGGAACATATCATCTATGAGCATCTGATTAAGGGCCGGAGAAAGGTACTGACCGCCTTTCTGTACTGTTTCGATTGCCTGGATAATGGTGGTGTCGTCAGAATCTTTTAACAGGTAGCCCATACATCCCAGTTTCAGCATTTTTTTCACCAGGAAAAGAATGTCTGTACTACTCAATACCAGTATACGTACCTGAGGATAGCTCTTGATGATGCTGGCAGCCAGTTCAGGGCCGCTCAGGTCGGGCAGGTGCATGTCGAGCAACAGTACGTCCGGCTGGCGTTCTTTAAGGCCTTTTAAAAGCGCATTGCCATTAGGATAGATATCTGTTACTTCTACATGGGCAGCATCACGTAAGATATTACAGATGCCGTTGGCAACAATGGGGTGATCATCAGCAATCGCTAGTTTGATAGGCATGTCTCGAAGTATTATTTTGTTTAATTCCAATTTCGATATGTACGCTGGTTCCCTCGCCAGGTACACTGTCTATATGTAAAAACCCGCTTAGCGAATTTACGCGTTCCCGGATGGTTTTCAATCCTATACCGTCCGATTGTGCATTGGTTAACATGCCATTGCCGTCATCTTCTACAGTCACTGCCAGCTGTGTTTCATAACAGGCGATCTGTACGATGGCATGTTTTGCATTGGCATGTTTAAGAATATTATGGATAAGTTCCTGTATAACACGGTAGATGGTGAGTTCAGCCTCCGCTGACAGGCCGGTACAGATTCCCAGGGACTGAAAATTGACTTCCAGTGTATGCCCTTTGTTGACCCGCTCACAGAACAGGGCAGTGGCCTTGATAAGACCTTCCTGTAGGAGTATTTCCGGCATCAGGTTATGTGCTGTTTTGCGTAATTCAATAGAAGCCTCTTCCAGCAGCTGCAATACCTCCCGGAAGTCTTCCGTTACATCGGTGGTAGTATGCCTGCGGAAGATAGCACTAAGACGCGTGCGGATCGTCCCGAGGGTACCGCCCATTCCGTCGTGCAGGTCACGGGCAATACGGCTACGCTCTTTTTCTTCACCGGCTATCATCGCCTGCAGATTACTGATCTGTAGTTCCTGGCGCAGGTTACGGATCTTCTCCAGCTGTAACTTCTGTTTATGCAGGTTGTTACGGTATATCAGCAAACTAACAAGCAGAATAAGCAATAGGCCGGAAGATACCGCAATGATTAGCATGTTTTTGGTCTTGATCCTGCTCTCATTACGGGTAATAGCCAGCTGTTTTTCTGCCAGTTCTTTGTTCTTGTCAGCGATCCGGTATTTCATCTCCAGGTTGTACACGAGCTCCAGTTTTTCCACTTTCATCATGCTGTCCCTGACAATATTATATGCCTTTCTGTACGCTGCTGCTTTTTTATATTGTCCCAACGCCTCGTAGGCATCTGCCAGTACCTGGTTACCTCTGCCTATCAGCAGATGTATCATATGGCGGTCTTCGGCATCTTTCAGTGCCGGTAAGGTAATGGCAACTGCTTTGCTGTATTGCTGCTGCATCAGATAGCCCTGCCCGATACAGATGTCTGCAAAGATCTGATGCCTGTTGCGGATATGATTGTTAGGGGGGAAAAGCGCTTTTGCTTTCTCCAGGTAACGGATGGCTGGCGCTGGATTTTTATCGTCCAGGTAGGTCAGTCCGGTATTGATCAGCAGACCGGCTTCCATGCTGGCGGACATTTTTTTGGTCTTACCCATCTGGATGGCAGCAGCACAATACGCACGGGCGGAATCATTCTGCAGGATGTTATTAAAGTATCCAGCCTTATAAAAGTAAAGGAGGACCAAACCCATCGTGTCTTTTTTTACTTTAGCACTGTCCACCAGGTTATTCACATGCCCCATTACCTGCTGGATATGCATGTCGTTCTGGATGTTTTCGTTGATGTTCAGCCAGAAATCGAGCAGACTACAGTATACACGGGTCTGCATCTTGGTATCTTTTATATTATGGGCTTCCAGTACATCGAGGGCAGTATACCTGTAAAAGGCAGAGGAATCGTATTTTCCTTTATAATAAAATGTCTGTGACATGAACAGGTAGACGTTCAGCTGCATCTCCAGCCCCTCCGGATTGTCTTCACAATAATGTAACGCCATTCGTTCACATGACAGGGCTTTATCCTTTTCATTGTTATTGTTATAACACATGGCAAGCCCCGCCAGTGCATGGGCAACACCGTTATTGTACTTCAACATCCGTGCGTCTTCCATGCCGAGATAAAACAGCCGCATGGCATCAGCGGTGGCAGTATCCTTTTTAGTATTGGCCAGTTTCAGCAGACTATCCACATGTTTTTTACTTGTTGTCGCATGTGTGACATTTTGTGACAGTTGGTCTTTTACCACCTGGGCAGTAAGGGTCTGACTGTTACCGGCCAGTAATAACAGCATGAAAAGCAGCGTCCATCGGATAGTTCCGTGGAGCAGGTTACTAAGGTTACCCATCATTAGAAGTCATTTCATTCTCTTTGTGGCATCATTGGCAATTATTCCTGTAAAATTGACAGTTATTACAGGAGACGAAAATAGATTCTGGTTGCAACAAAGGATTTTCCTATAAAATAGCGTCGTTACGAATATAAAGTTTGGTTGATTCCTGTGCACCAAGATAAGAATTAAATAGTGGTTTACCGCTATTTTCTATAAAAGGGGTTTACCCTGATGCAATAACCTGTCCACTTGAATAATTTTAGCTTTTGAAAAAAGGAACATAGAGCACAACGGACTAAAGGGGGTTTGAGAATTGAGCGTTAATTCGTTACAGCTAAATCTAATGCTTGGACCTGTAGGAAACAGTTGATAGTACGTCACACTATCAGCGCTAGGATCAACCAGAAGAAGATATTTTTTACAACCAGGATCATTTCAGTAAATCAGCTATACATATGACATTACCTATGCATGGTAATCAAATGCCGGTGCCCTTCAAAAAGCACCGGAGGGGAATTATTACGGTTACAATACTGCTACTATTATCTGCCGGCGCACATGCAGCCGGAGAAAATCATACGGCCGGCAGCCGTATCGTAAAAGACTCGATTCCGGTGGGCACAGTGAAAGGACGTGTGACAGGTGCTGAAGAGAAAGTGGCGTTGCCTAACGTTTCTGTCGTAAACCTTTCTTCCAAAAAAGGTACAGTGACTACAGTGGATGGTGATTTTATGCTGGGTGCCCGCTCAGGTGACAGTCTGCGTTTTTCCTATATCGGAAAGAAATCCAAAGTGATACTCTACAGCGGCCAGGCAGTACTGAACGTAGTACTGAGTGGCACCGAGGGCAATCTGTCCGAAGTTGTCGTAACTGGTTATCAGAATGTTGATAAAAAGAAATTTGCCGGTTCTGCTGTATCTGTAAAAGCTGAAGATGTAAAAATAAACGGGGTGGCCGATGTAAGCCGTATGCTGGAAGGCCGCGTGGCGGGCGTCTCTATTCAGAACGTATCCGGTACTTTTGGTACCGCTCCCAAGATCCGTATCCGTGGTGCCTCTTCTATTAACGGTGATAACAAGCCCTTGTGGGTAGTAGACGGTGTAGTACTGGAAGATGTTGCAAACATCTCCAACGATCAACTCTCCAGTGGTGACCCTACCACACTGCTCGGCTCTGCGGTAGCCGGCCTGAACTCCAACGATATTGAGAGCTTTGATATCCTGAAGGATGCTGCTGCAACGGCACTGTACGGTGCCCGTGCGATGAATGGCGTGGTCGTGATCACTACCAAGAAAGGTCGTGCCGGTAAGACCGCTGTAGCATATAGCGGCAACTTCAGTACACAGCTTAAACCTACCTATGGAGACTTTAATATTATGAACTCCGCCCGCCAGATGTCTGTCCTGGGAGAACTGGAACGTAAAGGTATTCTTACTTCCGATATTCTTTCCCGTGGTGATGTTGGTGTGTACGGAAAGATGTATGAAATGATACAGACCGATGAGAATGGTCACTTCCAGCTGGAGAATACACCGGAAGCGCGTAAAGCCTTCCTCATGCAGTATGGCAGAGCAAACACGGACTGGTTTGACATCCTGTTCCGTAATAACTTTGTACAGGAACATTCTATCAGTGTATCATCCGGTACCGACCGTTCCCAGTCTTACTTCTCTACCAGTTACTATGGCGATAATGGCTGGACTTTAGCAGATAAGGTACACCGCTATACACTGAACTTCCGCAATAACTATAAACTCTCTGACAGATTTTCTGCAGGGTTTTCCACACTCGGATCAGTACGTCAGCAGAAAGCACCAGGCTCACTGACCAGGAATAGTAACCCTGTTGAAGGACAGTACGACCGCGATTTTGATATCAATCCTTTCAGTTATGCACTCAATACCAGCCGTACACTGAGAGCATACGACGATAAAGGTAACCTGGAATATTTCAGACGTAACTATACTGACTTTAATATTCTCAACGAGCTGCGCAACAACTACCTTTCTCTCAATGTAATGGACCTACGTTTGCAGGGAGATCTCGGCTGGAACATCACTAAGAAGCTAAAATGGGAATTCGTAGGTGCGCTGCGTTATGTAAAATCTTCCCGTGAACACCAGATCACAGAAGATGCGAACATGGCAAATGCCTACAGAGCTGCGGATAATGCAACCATTGCCGCAAATAATAAATTCCTGTACCGTGATCCGGAGAATCCGGATGCACCACCGGTGATCGTGCTGCCAGCAGGCGGTTTCTACAACCGCACAGAAGATCAGCTGGTGAATTATGACTTCCGTAATACGCTCAGCTATAAAACTACTTTCGGTAGTAATCACTCCCTGAATATCCTGGCTGGCCAGCAGGTGAAATACGCTGACAGACAAAATGCCTCCAATACAGGTTACGGTTATCAGTACAATAACGGTGGTGTACCTTACATAGACTACCGCATCCTGAAGCAGACCATTGAGGGTAACTTCCCTTATTATGGTATGGCCCGCGACTACGACCGCTTCGCTGCTTTCTATGGTACCGCTGATTACTCCTATGGGGATAAATACAGCTTCAGTGCAAATGCCCGTTATGATGGTTCTAACCGTCTGGGTGCTTCTACCAGTGCCCGCTGGCTGCCTACCTGGAGCGTTGCTGGTCGCTGGAACCTCGACAGGGAAAGCTTTATGCAGGATTTCTCTAACCTGGATTATCTCTCCCTGCGCGGAAGTTATGGTCTGACCGCCAGCATGGGACCTGCTACAAACTCTAATATCGTATACCAGACAGTTAACAGCCGTCGTGCACACCTGAATGAGGTGGAATCAGTTATTCAGCTGGCACATCTGAAGAATACAGAATTAACCTGGGAAAAACTATATACTTCTAATCTTGGCCTGGAAGCCGGTCTCTTTGACAGACGTGTAAATGTGACTGTTGATGTGTACAGCCGTAAGAGCTTTGACCTGATCAGCATTATCAAAACAGCTGGTATCGGTGGTGAACTGTACAAAGCCGCCAACTATGCGGATATGACTTCCAAAGGTATTGAGTTAATGATCGGTGGTGAAGTTATACGCAGGAAGGTGTGGGGATGGAGAACGAACCTGACATTCAGCTACAATACCAATAAGATCACCAATGCGAAAAACTCTCCATTGATTTTTGACCTGGTAGCTGCGGAAGGTGGTAACAAAGAAGGTTATCCGGTTCGTAGCCTGTTCTCACTGGATTATAAAGGGCTTGACCCACGCACCGGCGTGCCCACTTTCGTGACCTCTGATGGTAAAACCAGCTCTAACATTGACCTGCAGGACGACGCAACAGATAAGCTGGTATACCAGGGTCCGGTAGATCCTCCTGTTACAGGTGGATGGAACAACACCTTCCGTTACAAAGCACTGTCATTAAACGTATTTATGACCTATCAGTGGGGTAACACGATCCGTCTGTACCCGGCGTTCAAAACATCTTACTCTGACCTGGATGCCATGCCCAATGAATTCTACGATCGTTGGGTAATGCCGAATGACGAAACAAAGACCAACGTGCCTTCTATCCTGGATGCATATGAGCAGACATTGCTGGGTGGCGCATATCCTTATAATAATTACAACTATTCCACAGAGCGCGTGGCCAAAGGAGATTTTATTCGTCTGAAAACTGTCTCGCTGACTTACCAGTTACCTAACAGCTTTATTAAAAGAACAGGCCTCAGCAGTCTGGTAGTAACAGGTGCTGCCAATAACATGTGGCTGATCTATTCAGATAAAAAGCTGAAAGGACAGGACCCTGAGTTCTTCAACGCGGGTGGTGTAGCACAGCCTATACAGAAGCAGTTCACATTATCTCTCAAAGTTGGTATCTAAAAAAAGACAGTATGCAAAGAAAAGCGCTATATATACTCTTAGCTATTCTCCCGTCTGTAACGGGTTGTAAAAAATACCTGGATCAGCAGCCAGACAGTACCTGGACACAACTGGATACACCTGAGAAGGTGAGCCAGTTACTGGGCACAGCCTATCCGCAGGCTAACTATATGGCTTTCACAGAAGCCTCTTCAGATAATGTGGCAGATAAAGGAACGGGTGTGGATCTGCGTACCAACAGGGATCCATTCTATTTCGAAGATGTACAGAACGTAAATCAGGACTCACCTGAATATTACTGGGCCGCTGCCTATACCGCTATCGCGGCTGCAAACAATGCACTGCTCGCCTGCGAAAAGGCAACAGATACTGCTGCTTACAGCCGTCAGAAAGGAGAGGCGCTGGTAGCACGTGCCTATGCACATTTTATGCTGGTGAACATTTTCTCTAAAACCTATGATTCGGTTACTTCAAAGACAGATATGGGTATTCCATATGTTACGGAGCCCGAAGATGTGGTGTTCAAACAGTATGACAGAAAGACGGTATCCTATGTATATGATCAGATTGAAAAAGACCTGCTGGCTGGTTTACCACTGATCCGTGATGATAAGTATAAAGTTCCCAAATACCACTTTAATCAGAAGGCGGCGTATGCATTCGCAGCAAGATTCTACCTATACAAACGGGATTATAAAAAAGTGGTAACCTACGCTGATTTGTCCGTTCCTTCCAGTGATGCGCTGACTTATTTGCGCCCATGGAATACTTCCTATATGTATAAAACTCCTTTGGAGTTGTTTAACGTATACTCCAACTCCAGCGAAAATGCCAATCTGTTGCTGGTAGAGACCAATTCAATGTATGGACGTTACCTTGGGCAATATCGTTTTGGTATGAACTTTCCAATGTATAGAAATATACTGGGTTCAAATGCGACAGGTGGCGAATGGTGCTATCCTGCTTATACCTATAGTACAGCGGACTACTTTGTACCTAAGCTGAGTGAATATTTTGTAAAGGAATCAGTTAATGCGACCATCGGTTTCATTTATACGATGGTGCCGTTGTTCACTGCTGAGGAAGTGTTGTTCAACAGGGCAGAAGCTAATGCATACCTGGGTAATACAGCAGCAGTACTGGACGATCTGAACAAGTATGCCAGCACACGTATCACCAATTATGATGCTACCGACCATGCCGTTACAGTGGCGAAGTCCAAAACTTACTATGGTGTTTCTGATAACCGTGATGCCCTGCTTGCCACTGTGCTTGATTTCAAAAGAGGAGAGTTTGTACAGGAAGGTATGCGCTGGTTTGACCTGATGCGTTACAAAGCCGCGATCACGCATGTGACCAGTCAGGGAGAAACATTGATACTCGGATCGGATGATCCACGCAGGGTGTTTCAGTTACCTGTTACAGCCAAGACTTCCGGTTTACCTATGAACCCACGCTAATCACCTACTCAAGATCTATACGCAAAGCGCATGAAAAATATAAAGACATTATTACTATTACTTACTGCGGTTTTCTTTGCCGCCTGTAGTAACGACGACGATCTCAGTGATCTGAAAGATATTCCCGGACTGGGAGGAGACACCTGGGATAAGACAGCCCTGGACAAATGGTTATACGACACACTGGTTGTGCCTTATAACATTGAGGCAAGATACAAATGGGACCAGTTTGAATTTGACCTGAACAAGACACTGGTACCACCGCAGGAAGCCATGGTGAAGCCTGCATTACAGTCTATCAAAAAAGTATGGATAGATACTTATGTAGCAGAAGCAGGTCTTGAGTTCTTCCGTAAGAACAGTCCGAAGTTCCTGATCCTTTGTGGTAGTGCCAGCTGGAATGTGGATAACGGAACCATTACATTGGGTACAGCAGAAGGTGGTCGTAAAGTGGTGATCTATTCCATCAACTCTTTCCGTATCAAAGGTATGCCTAATTATAAACCTTCTGACTCGGCTACGTTAAAGCAGATCTTTCACGTAATAGAACACGAATTCGGGCATATTCTGCATCAGACAATACTTTATCCGCCTGCATTTAAAAATATCTCTGCCGGCCGTTATTCTGCCAACTGGACAAATATCAGTGATGATGAGGCGCATGCCAATGGTTTCATCACGCCTTATGCCATGTCAGGATATGATGATGACTTTGTGGAAATGATCTCCCTGATGCTGACTGATGGTCGTGCAGGATTTGAAAAGCTGATCGCCAGCATCCCGGAAGGTACTTCTACCAGCGGTGTAACACAGGCACAGGCTATCTCTGCGCTGCGCCAGAAAGAATCTATGGTCGTTGCTTACTTCAAAACTGCGTGGAATATTGATTTCTACAGTTTACAGACCAGGAAAAGAAAAGCAGTAGAAGCACTGATCTACTAAGCATTACCACAGCATCATTTGAAAACTACGAAAAGACTAAAGATATTATGTTAAAACGCTTACTCCTGATATGCTTCTCCCTTTCCGTACTGGCAGCTTGTCAGAAATCGGATGAGGACGTGTTCAGTGCTCCGCCTGATACCCGCCTGAATGATACACTGAAAAAATATGGTGATATACTGGCTACCGCTCCTTACGGATGGAAAGGTCTGGTATATCCTTCCGGTCTTGAACATGGCGTATTCTCTTTCTACTTTGAGTTTAACGATTCTAACAGGGTGAAAATGTATGCAGATTTTGATTCTGCATCTGCAATAACGGTAGCAGAAAGCAGCTATCGCCTGAAAGCGCTGCAACAGCCATGCCTGTTGTTTGATACCTATTCTTACCTGCACGTGTTGAGCGATCCGGATGCGTCCGTAAATGGTGGTGTGTATGGTGAGGGATTGTATTCCGACTTCGAATTTGCGATAGAAGGCATGCGTGGTGATACCATCCTTCTGAAAGGAAGATATCATGAAAGTAAAGCGGTACTTATAAAAGCAACCGCTGAGGAGCAGGCTGCATATAAAGGTGAAAAGTCTAATCGCCTGATCGATAAAATAGGTACCTACCTAACTTATTTCAAACGTCTGACATTAAATGGCAAATCCTATGATGTCGCGTTTGATGAGGCCAGCAGAACAACTACCATCAGCTGGGTAGATGAAAGCGGTGCTAACCAGACCGTGACGACAGGATATTATTATACACCAAATGGTGTTGCTTTTGCGCCTGCGGTAAATGTAAACGGTGAAACAATTGCTTCGCTGGATAACCTTACCTGGAGCGCTACATCTACTACACTGAGTTTCACTGCTAATGGTAACACCGGTACTATCAAAGAAACGGCTAAACCATTAGTGATAGATAAAGATGCTGCTAAGGCATGGTGGAACGAGAAGCAACAGACTGGTAGTTACTGGATCACTGTTGAAGGTTTCCATGTAGATGGTAAAGATGATGCTTATGGCATTCAGCAATTGCCTAACTATTCTTTTACTATATACAACCCTCAGTTCGAACTGAGCGACGGTTCCCAATATGAGTTACTAGGCATTATTACCAATAGTGGTAATGGCGCCGAGCTTAGCTATGGACCTGCATTTACTACGCCGCCGACTTTCAGAACAGATGGCCGTATCGTGTTCTCTTACGTAGGCGTACTTGGAGAACTTCCTGAAGGGGAGACCGCTGTGTCCAACACAACTACCAAGATGTCGGAAACCCAGGGTTTCTATCTGGTAAAAACAAGCAGCGGTTACGACATGGTGAACGCTAAAGACGGCAAATCCTGGATATCCTGGTTTTAACAATCCTAAAAGAAAGTTATTCACATGAGACGGTACTTTACTAATTCTTTTTACAGGAGCTTGTTGTTCATAGCAGTAGGACTGCTGGGTATACTGCCTGTTAAAGCCCAGGTTGATATTAAACTTGGCAACAGTACATCCGGCAGCGAGATCAGCTGGTATCCCTGTCCCCTGCAGGATTATGAGCGGGGCGCCCGTGCACAGTATCTTTATCTGGCTTCAGACCTGCAGGCTGCGGGTATGGGCGCAGGTTCAATTAGTGCGCTGGGTTTTAATGTGCTTAACCTGCGTGGAATGGGCCTCGTAGAAAATTATGTAATAAAGGTAGGTTTCGTGACATTGAATAACCTGGATGAGACCAGGTGGGAAACTGTAACCACACAGGTATATGGTCCTACCCATTATCAACCGGTAGCTGGTTATAATAAATTTCAGTTTAATGCCCCGCTTACCTGGAACGGATCTGATAATATCATTGTAGAGGTTTGTAATGGAGATCCGAATGGTGGTACCAGTAACGAAAACCCTGAAGTGGCTTTTACGACGATGATGCCTTATAAGGCTGCTCACACCTATAGAGGCGATGATGGCACTGAGTGTGGTACAACGGCTGTTTCTAATACCGGTGAACTGACCACCCGTCCTGATATCCTTTTTACGTGGACTGCGGCAGCTGCCTGTACAGGCACACCGACAACTGGTACAGTGGTAGCTAATGCAGGTGAACTTTGTTCAACCGGTAAAGTGTATCTGTCTCTGAATGGTACAACACTTGCTTCTGGTCTTACTTTCCAATGGCAGTCTTCAGCTAACAATAATAGCTGGACAAATATCAGCGGTGGTTCTTTACCAAGTATCACGGTGTCTCAGACAGCGAGTACCTGGTACCGTTGTATAGTAACCTGTGCTTCTGGGAATGCGGCTACTTCAGCCAGTTTACAGGTGGCGACACCAGCTGCGGTGAGTGGCACATTTACCATTGACAGCAGACTGGCAACCGGTGGTACTAATTTCCACTCTTTCGCTGATGCGATCAACTTTATCAGATGTGGTATTAATGGTAATGTAGTATTCAATGTAGCTGCCGGTTCAGGTCCTTACACCGAGCAGGTACAGATACCGGCTATCACCGGTGCATCCGCTACCAGCACGATCACTATTAATGGTAATGCTGAGATACTGCAATACCAGTCTTCCAATGTTAAAAAACAGTACACACTTGAGCTGAATGATGCAGATTATGTAACTATCAATAACCTGCATGTTAAAGCCGAATCAGTGGACTGGTCTAAATATGGTATTCCTGTTCATCTAACCAATGATGCAGATAACAACACGATCAGCAACTGTGTCATTGACAACACTCTCACTACTTCAAATGATCAGTATGGAGGTGCTGGTATAGCATTAACCGGAGGTCCTGCATTAACAGATGATGATGCCAAGTGTGATAACAATACACTTATTAATAACACTATCACCGGAGGTTTCTATGGTATCTCCCTGTTGGGCGGACAGTTTACTTCTGTAGCCGGCAATAAGGTGATCAATAATAAAATATACGATGTACACAATGCAGGTATAAAACTGCAGGGTACATTCAATACATTGGTAGATGGTAATGAGGTTAGTAACCCGACCAGAACGACCCAGTGGTCATTCTTTGGTATTGAGCTGAGAGCACTGAATACAAAAGCTGTTGTTAACGGTAACCGTTTACATAGTCCTTATAGCGCCATGCCAGGTTTTGAAAAACCTGCTGTTGGTATACAGGTAGATATGGTGGTGGCACTTACAACCCTGGAAAATAAAATTACCAATAACCTGATCTACGATATGAACAGCGGTGCAAATGTTACCGGTATTAACTGTTCCTATTCTAATAACATCTGGTTCTATCATAACACGATCGTCCTGGATGGTGCTACTAAACCAGGTACGTATGAGACGAAAGGTTTCACGGCTGATAATGGCGCTGGTGGGCTGGAGTTTAAAAATAACCTGATCTACATCTCCAGGGCTGGCAACTTTAAAAAGTATGCCATGTATACAGATGGTGCTGGTGCTGGTCTCGTGTCCGACAGAAACGCATTCTTTATTTCTCCTACCACTACAAACGCCTTCATCGGTTATGACGGCCAGGACGCTGCCACACTTGCACAATGGCAGAGTATATCAGGTCGCGAACAGGGATCAGTATTTGGTGATCCGTTGTTCGCAGATACTGCAACTGGTAATTTCAAACCACAGAACAGTGCGATCAATGATAAAGGTCTGTACGCAGACGTAGCCGTGGATATCACAGGTGCTACACGTAGTACTACAGCCCCTGATGCCGGTGCATATGAGTTCACTCCACCGGTATGTACTGCACCTCCGACGCCTGGTACGGCTACCGTATCAAAAGCGATCGTGTGTCAGAATACATCGGTAATGCTGGGGGCGAGCGGAAATTCTATTGGCATCGGTCAGACCTATCAGTGGCAGACTGCCGTTGCTCCTGCTGGTCCTTTCACTTCCATTGGTAATGTCCTGAGCAGCCCTGATACAACTATCACTGCTACTGCGACATTGTACTATCGCGTGGCTGTGACCTGTAGTGGTAACACCACCTACGCTACTCCGGTATTACTGACTGTCAATCCGGCAATGGCCCCTAATACATATACTATTAATAAGAACGCCGCTGCTTCTGCGACTAACTTTACCAGCTTCACAGCTGCGGCAGATGCATTGTCCTGTGGTATCACCGGCCCGATAGTATTTAACGTAGTACCTGGTTCCGGTCCGTATAATGAACAATTGATTCTTGATACGATTAAAGGTTCTTCTGCGGTAAATACGGTCACTTTTAACGGTAATGGTAATACGATTGCTTATAGCTCTGATTTAACGACGGAGAGAGCCGTGGTTAAATTGCGTCATTCCGATCACGTAATTATCGATAGTCTGAATATCGACGCCAGCGGCCCTGGTGAATTTGGTTATGGCCTGCATATCATGGATCATGCAGACAGTAACATTGTACGTAGATGTACCATCCAGTTAAGCACCAATGAAAGCTGGGGTAAAACAACTGTAGTGATCAATGGTAGTGGCATGGAAGATGGCTCCAGTTACAATGCTTCTTATTGTGATGGTAATCTTATCGAGCAGAATAACATTATTGGTGGATATGTCGGTGTGACTTTATTTGGTAAGGAAGAATATCCGGTTGTCAATAACCGTATTGTAAATAATAATATAACTGACTTTGCGGAGAGTGCAATTTTCACACAAGGTACACTCAATACAGTTATCTCTGGTAACAAGATCAGCCGTCCTACGCGTGACAACAACTTCAATGACTTCTACGGTATAAGGGTTGGATTCAGCGACGGAATACTGATCGAGAATAACCGTATCTCTAATCCGTATGGTGGTAACAAAACTGTTTATGGTGGCTTTACCGGTATCTCTGTAGAACAAACCAGAGGTAAAGGCTGGAGCATTGTAAGTAACAATATCATTCATGCTACCGATGGTAGTGGTTCAAATGTAATAGGTGTCTATGGTGGATTTGCCAGCAAGACAGGTATCTATCATAACACCATTGAAATTGAAAGTTCTCCGGAATCAGATGTCTATGGTTTCTCACTGGATGCAGGTTCAGATAGCGTTGCATTTAATAATAATATCGTTAGCATAAGAAGTGCAGGCAGCACCAGATTTGACAGGATCGGTGTGAGAGTGAGCGATATAAGCAATTCAGTACTGAGCACCCGCAATAACAATATCTATCTGGCAGCAACAGGCAGAGCCTATATTGCGAAGCTTGAACAGGCTACGGTAGCAAATATTGCTGATTGGCAGGCTAGTCCATTCGGTGCCGGTTCTATTAGCGTAGCGCCGATCTATGTAGATGCTACCAATGGTAATTATGCACCGGTGATCTCTCCATTTGATAATGCGGGTATACCAGTGGGTATAGCTAAAGATATTATCGGCACTAACAGAAGTACTACTACTCCTGACCTGGGTGCATATGAGATCAATATTCCTGCATGTACTGCGCCTCCTACACCTGGTACTGCAACTGCTACGCCTAACAGTGGTCTCTGTCTGGGTGATACAGTGAAACTCAACCTGACAGGTAACTCTCAGGGTGGTACCCAGACCTACCACTGGCAACATGCAAAAGCTGCTGCCGGTCCTTGGACCAGCTTCGGTGAATGGCAGTTTGTGCCAGATATGGTGACGCCAATGACATTTGAAAACTATTTCCGCTGTATAGTAGTATGTGGAACAGATACCACTTACTCTGCAGCCGTACAGGTGAATATGAACGCAGCATTCGCTGCTGGCCTTTATACGATCAATCCTGCTAAACCTGCCGGTGTGACTAACTTCCAGTCTTTCACCAAAGCTGTAGAAGCCCTGGAATGTGGTATCGATGGTCCGGTTGTATTTGACGTAGCACCAGCTACTTATAATGAACATATCAGAATGCATGAAGTAGCGGGCGCAGGTCCTGACAGCAGGATTACCTTCCGCAGTGAGAATGGAAATGTAGCAGGTGTGGTGTTGACTTATAAATCTCCTTATGACAGTAACTATATCGTTGCACTGGATAGTGCCAGCTATGTGACTTTCCAGGGTATTACCATGAAGTCAACTGATAACAACTACGGTAAAGTGATCGTGTTGTCAGGTACAACTTCTTATGATAGCATCCTCAATTGTAAACTCAGTGCGCCACGTCAGATCAACAGCAGCACAGATGTCGCTGTGATCATCGGTGAAAGCTACCTGGGTAAGAACATGGTGATCAAGGGTAACACGATTGAAAATGGTTCTGCAGGTGTATACCTCTATGGTATCGGTGATCAGAGCCAGTCTCTTGACCACGTGATCGATAGTAATATCATCAATAACAGCTTCAAATGGGGTATCTATTCTCAGTATACCAGCCGTTTGCAGATGACCCGCAACATTATCAACCTGGACGGTGATATGAGCAGCACGGGTTATGGTATGTATGTGTTTGAGTCTGATACCGCATGGCAGATCAATCATAATACCATTAATATCCTGAATTCATTGTCTGGCGACAGGATCTATGGTATACAAGCAAGATGGGGTAATACAACTACCTACGCGCCGTTTGAGATCATCGGTAACAAGATCATTGCACTGACCAATAACAAAGCATCTATTTACGGTTTACACACCGGAGATAACAGCAACTCAAACGTTATCAATAACGTGATAAGTGTGGTGACTGCTCATAAAACTGTATACGCACTGTATGTAGATGGTGATAAGTCAGCTACTTACTATAACAATACAATCTATAACGGCTCTCCTGATCTGTCAGGTAAAACAACCAACATCACCGCCAGATTCAGAGATGATGAAGGTAGCAGTGTGGTCGTGAGGAACAATATCTTCAGTCATGGTGCCGCAGGTATCGCGCTGGATATGGGCAGTGTAACAGGAGAAAACACGGATTATAATCTGATCCACTCTTCAGGCGCTGTACTGGCATCCAGCAATTTGTATAAAGATGCTACCCTGGCTTCATGGGTAGGTCATACCGGACTGGATGTGCACTCTATTTTCTATAAACCAGCTATCAACCTGAATGACGGTAGCCCGATTGTGAATAGTAGTGACGTATGGGCCCTGAATGGTCGTGGTGTACAGATGCCATGGAATAATCTGGATATCAATGATCAGGCAAGGTCTGTGACGCTACAGGATGGTGTGCCGGATCTGGGGGCATATGAATTTGTACCTACATCGACACCTGCACTCCTGACCGCTGTACCAGCCACACCAGCCGCAGGCACTACTCAGCACTTCATGATGGGTTCTGACAGCGTAATGTCTATCTCATGGGCCGCAGGTGCACCAGTGCCGGCTACTGTGAATATCAGAAGATATACAGGAACAACGCCACCAAATGTATCTGCATCCGTGGAAAAAATGTACTTCTATAATGATGTGGAAACAACAGGTTCCGGTACATATGACTTCTCCGTGAAGACATTCTACATGGACCCTTGGCAGGGCTTTGTGAGGTCACAGTCTCAGCTGGGATTAGGAAGAACTGACGCAGCGGATAAATGGCTGGTAGGCGATAGCAGCAAAGTAGATGAGTTCAATAATTATATCACAGAACCTAAGTTGAGCTTCCTGGATAAATTCACAGGTCTGGTGGATAGTGCAAGGGCCGTAGTGCCGGTTGTGATCCCGCCAGCAGATAGCTCAAACAGAGGAACGCGTTTCTGGGTGGCATACGGTCACCATGAGTTCTTCCCGGGTGATAATGATCAGGACATGGTATTGTACCTGAGTGCACAGGAGGCTGCGGATGTAACTGTTAAAGTGAATGGTACAAACTGGATCAAACATTATCATCTGGATGCAAATACTACATTATCTACAGACAGAATACCAAAGAATGGACTGGAAGATGCCCGTCTCGTAGCAGAAGGTCTGTTTGACAGAGGTATCAGTATCGAGAGTGATAAACCGATCGTAGCCTATGCGCATATCTATGGTGAACAGTCTTCCGGTGCAACCATGTTATTGCCGGTAGGTACCTACGGATATGAATATTATGCACTGGGTTACAACCAGGTGTATGGTGCCGGTGACTACTCATGGGCTTATGTGATCGCAGATCAACCGAATACAGTCGTAGAAATCACGCCTTCCGTGCCTACTGCTACTGGTCATCCCGCTAACGTACCATTTACAGTAACATTGAATAAAGGTGACGTATACCAGGTGTTAGGTGCAAGAGTAGACGACAGAACCGGATACGATATAACCGGAACAAGGTTCAAAGCAGTATCTAACTCCATCGGAAAATGTTATCCGATCGCTGTATTCTCAGGTAGTAGCCGTACAAGTGTAAGTTGTGATCCGTCTGGTAGTGGTGGAAACGGAGACAACATCATACAACAGTGTTTCCCTTCACAGGCATGGGGTAAACGTTACCTGACCGCTCCGACATCTACAGACGAGGACCCTTCAAAGATGATGGGTAACGTATACAGGATTATGGTAAAAGATCCGGCAACGGTTGTGAAAGTGGATGGTACCGTACTGACAGGGCTTAATAAAGGACGTTTCTATCAGTATGTAAGTGAAGCACCTACTTACATCGAGGCAGATCAGCCAGTGATGGTTGCCCAGTATATGGCATCATGGGGCAGATGTTTTAATACCGGTGGCTATGGTGATCCTGAGATGATCTATCTCAGCCCGATCGAACAGGGTATTAACAAACTCGGTTTCTATCGTAATACGGAGGAAGGCATCCAGACAAACTATCTGACACTGATCATTCCAACAAATGGTGTGAGTAGTCTGAAGATCGATAACAGCACACTGGTAGACTATAAATATCCTCACCCTTCTTTACCGGGCTATACTGTGGTAGTAAAACGTTGGGATGCTACTCAGGCACAGACCTATGTAGAAAGTGACTCTGCCTTTACAGCGATCACTTACGGTCTGGGTGAAGATGAAAGCTACGGTTACAACGCCGGTACGCTGGTAAGAAACCTGAACACACGTACATCTATCTCCAATGTGAATAATGGTACAGGTGCTTCGAATGATTACACCTGTGTGAACACGCCTTTCCGTTTCACATTTATCTCTACAACTACACCAGCTACATTACAATGGAACATCAGTAAAGTAAGCAACATTACGCCTGCAGCTGACGTGATCCAGAATGCACCGGTACCGGTTGATTCCTTTATCGCTAACGGTAAGAAATACTACCGCTTCGCGATCGATGCAGACTACTCCTTCTCTCAGGCAGGTACTTATTATGTACCAGTTGTCATGCAGGATCCAACATTTGAAGGTTGTGATAATAAGATAGAAACTTATCTGCCGGTAACAGTTATCGCGGCACCAAAGGTAGACTATACCACAGCTTTCAATGGTTGTGTAAGTGACTCAGTGCACTTCACAGGTGAGGGTAGCACGATCAATAGTACTACCATCAGCAAATGGAAATGGGAATTTGGTAACAGCGCTATCGACAGCATACAGTCTCCTGTATACCTGTATAGCACGGGCGGTACCTACACCGTAAAACTGAGCCTGGTAGCAGCAGATGGTTGTATCGCTGATACAGCGAAAGACCTGGAAGTGAAAGGACCAGCAGAAGGTATACTGGTGAATGATTCTCTCACCGTATGTAGCGGTAGCAATATCAGTTTTGAAGTACAGAGCCCTGCGGCGGATGTAGTCTACAACTGGTACGATGCACCAACAGGTGGTAATTTAATCACTACCAACAGTACACTGAGTGTTACCAATGTTACCGCTAACGCGAAGTACTACCTGGAAACAAATAAAGATGGTTGCGCTGCACCTGTTCGTACAGAAGCAGAGGTGATCGTACTGCCACAGCTGACAGCACCAGTTGTTAAGCTGGACTCTACTGGTGTAAATGCCCTGCGCTTTACCTGGGATGCAGTCGCTAATGCCACAGGATACCAGGTGTCGACAGATGGTCTGAACTGGATCACGCCTTCTTCCGGCAGCCAGGGACTGTCTCATACCATCACCGGTTTACAACCAGTACAGGAAGTGAAACTGTGGGTAAGAGCACTGGGTTGTGCGCCAATGGATGCGGGTCCGGTAACGGGTACTACATTGCTGGATGGCATCTATATCCCGAATGCTTTCACACCTAACGGAGATGCGGTGAATGATGACCTGAGAGTGTATGGTAGCATCGTGAAAGATCTGCACCTGATGATCTTCAACCAGTGGGGAGAGAAACTGTTCGAATCCGACGACCAGAACAGAGGATGGGATGGTAGCTACAAAGGCAAACCGCAGCCATCAGGTGTGTATATGTATGTATGCAGAATGAACCTCACAGATGGCACAACGGTAGAAAAGAAAGGAATCATCAACCTGATCAGATAACCATGACGACATTCGTAACCAACATTTTCAACAACACGCAGGCAGCAATCCGTAAGGTCGCTGCTGCCTGCTTACTCACACTGTGCACCGTTAGCGTTATGGCGCAGGGACTGTCCAACAGAGGTAAGGAATTCTGGGTTGGTTATGGACACCATCAGTTTATGGAACCTGGTTTTACGAACAACCAGAACATGGTACTGTACCTCAGTGCGGAAGACGCAGCAACGGTAACAGTAAGTATTGATGGAACATCATGGACAAGAACATATAATATTCCTGCGAATAAGGTCATCGTCAGTGACCTTATTCCTAAAGCAGGATCAATAGACGCACGTTTATACTCTGTACCTCCCTCATACGGCGGTACCGGTGGCGAAGGCGTCTTCAGTAATAAAGGTATTCATATCGTAAGTGATGTGCCAATCGTTGCTTACGCACATATTTATGGAAGTGTATCATCAGGAGCTACTATGCTGATGCCGGTAGCTACCTGGGGATACTCCTACATCTCATTAAATAGCCAGCAGAGCTTTGCAAATGACTGTTTTTCCTGGATGTATATCATCGCAAAGGAAGACAATACGATGGTTGAGGTTAACCCCTCTGAGTCGAGCCGTAACGGACGTCCTGCGAATGTTCCGTTTACGGTGACACTCAACAAAGGCGATATCTACCAGCTGGTAGGCGCCCCTCTTGGCGGTGGAAAAGGAAAGGAACTGACAGGTACGACTGTCCGCTCTATCGCCAATGCATCCGGTAAGTGTTTCCCCATAGCTGTATTTTCCGGCAGTAGCCGTACCAGTATTAATTGCCCGGGTAATACCGCGGGTACCAGCGGAGATAATAATATGCAACAGGTATTTCCCTATCAGGCATGGGGAAAGCGTTACCTGACAGCGCCCATCTCCGGCAGAGCAGCAGCCAGTTTTCAGACCAACCCCTATAAGATAGTTGTGAAAGATCCTACCACTGTTGTAAAACGTAACGGTGTTGTGCTGACAGGTCTTTCAAAATCATGTTATGAATTTACCAGCAATACGGCTGACTATATAGAAGCGGATAAACCTGTGCTGTTAGCACAATTCATGGCCTCTCAGGGAGGTTGCCCCAATACCACCGGTATCGGAGACCCTGAGATGATCTATCTCAGTCCGATCGAGCAGGCCACTAAGAATGTGGCTTTCTACAGGAACAATGTGGAAAGGATAGAGGTCAACGGACTGTTACTCGTTATACCGGATAACGGTATCCCTTCCCTGAAAATAGATGGCGATAATACGTTTGATCTGACTTATCCACATCCGAATCTGCCCGGTTATACAGTGATCATCAAACGTTGGCCAGCCGCGGCTGCACAGTGTACGGTAAAGAGTGATTCGGCTTTTAACGCCACCACTTATGGTTTAGGTGATTTTGAAAGCTATGGGTATAATGCCGGTACATTTATCAACAACCTGAATGCCATCGGACAGATACATAATGAAGCAGATACCTCCAAACCGATGCATGCTTTCACCTGTGTGAACACGCCATTGGAATTGTCTGTACTGCTGACTTATCAGCCTACCAAACTGGAATGGCAGCTAAGCAAGCTGGGAGCTAATATTACGCCTTCCGCAGATGTAATACAGAACGCGCCCGTTCCTGCTAAAACACTGCTTATTGAAAAGGTACAGTATTATCAGTTCAACTTGCCCAATACCTATAAATTCCCGAATGCAGGTTACTATGATGTAACTGTATTATCATCTGCACCGCATATAGACAACTGTAATAATACAGAAGAAGTCAACTTCACCATCACCGTAAAAGGTAAACCTGATGCAATACCGGCCTACACATTCCCTACAGCCTGTGTACTGGATACGGCTTATTTCGCTGGTAAGGATAGCAGTAACGGCTATAAACTGAATCAGTGGACATGGACATTACCAGGCGGTATTGTTGCTACAGCGCAGCAGACGGCACAACGACTACCTGTTGGTACGCCTACGGTCGGGTATGCAGTGACGACTGAAGATGGCTGTGTGGCAGATACGAGCTTTAACCTGACAGTATATAACAAGCCAGTAGCAGATTTCGCCGTGACACCTGCGGCAGTCTGCGCTGGAAGTACCGTCACCTTTAGTGACAGTGCCACCTATGCAGGGCCTGTGTCTGTAAATGAATGGTACTGGGACTTTGGCAATGGAGCAACTACTACCAATGGTACGAACGCTGCCACATCGGCCAGCTATCCTGAACCTAAAACTTATACAGCAAAACATGTTGTAAAAGTCAGTGACCTGTGTGTGAGCGATACCCTAGACCAGAACATCACTGTATATGCTGCGCCGGTAGCTTCTTTTACGTTCCCGAACGACTGCATCGCGCAGGGGGAAGCTGTCGCCTTTACCAGTACAGCAACCACTCCCGACGGACAGGCTATTGCCTCCTACACATGGGACTTCGGAGATGCTAATGCAACACCTGGTAATCCAAATACATCGACATTAAACAATCCTGTGCATACCTATACCTACTATGGTTCCTATAAAATCCGGCACAGTGTGACGACCGTAAACGGTTGTGTGAAAGACACGTTAGTAACGGCCATATTCAATGTGAAGCCAGCATTAACGTACTCAAGTATCCCAGCTGTTTGCGAAAGCGTAAAGGGGACTATCTCCATTGCGCTTGCCGGGGTTACGAATGGCGTGACCGGGGCCGGTATCTACCGGAGCCCGTATATTGATACCGCCGGCAATTTTAGTCCGTCGGCCGCCGGAGCAGGAACCCATACGATCACGTATGTCTTTACCGCTGACAATGGATGTAAAGATTCTATCAGCACGACAGTGACCGTATTACCCGCACCCGTACCTGATTTCGCTGTAACAGCGGATGTGTGTCTGGGTACACCGGTAACTATCACAGACCAGTCAACGGTAGCCACTGGTACTATTACTACCTGGAACTGGCAGCTGGGAGATGGTACTACCGTTGTACACAACAACAGCAATGCATTTGATCAGCTGTATGCAAACGCTGGAACTTATGCACTGAAATTATCTGTGGTGAGTGACAATGGTTGTGTAAGCGATACGGTAGTAAAGAACACGGTGATACATACGGCGCCGGTGGCAGATTTTCGTTTGCCGGTAGCGATCTGTATGCCGGAAGGGAGTGCCGTATTCCAAAACCAGTCAGCCGCTACCGATGGTGCAGCCCTGACTTATGCATGGAACTTTGGAGATGGCAGTACTATTGCAACAGCGCAGCATCCATCACATACTTATGCAACAGGCGGTACTTATGCTATTACCTTATCGGTAGTAAGCGCGTATGGTTGTGCACACGATACTACTAAACAACTGAGTGCCTTCTTCAATAAACCAGTCGCTTCTTTCACGGCTTCTCCTGATACTTTATGTCAGGGTACAGATAACATCTTCGCCGATAAGAGCACTGTTGACAATGGAACAATCACTTCCTGGGCCTGGGAATTCGGTGATGGTAGTTCCGATAATGTAGCGGAGCCCGTTAAAAGATATGCAGCGCCTGGAGACTATACCGTATCACTGACGGTGACCAGTAACCGTGGTTGTATCTCTGATCCTTTCACGGCGCCTGTGACCGTATACCTGCAACCTGTTGTAGATGCGGGTCCTTCCTTCGTCGTGACAGAGGGTACGATCGTACAGTTTGCCCCTGTGGTGAATGGCGAAAATGAACTCTCTTTCAGATGGTCACCTGCAATGGGGCTTTCCAATCCGGAGATCCTGAGACCTACACTGACAGTAAAAGAAGATGGAGTATATACACTGACAGCAACAGGTCTGGGTGGTTGCACAGCGAGTGATGAACTGTCAGTGAAAGTGTTTAAAGAAGTGAAAGTACCGAATGCATTTTCTCCGAATGGCGATAATATCAACGATACCTGGGTGATCGGTAACCTGGCAGACTATCCGGGATGTACGATCGAAGTATTTAACCGTTATGGACAGCGGGTATTCCAGTCTACCGGTTATGATACGCCGTGGGACGGCACATTGAATGGACGTCCTTTACCATTGGCCACTTACTATTATGTTATAAAGATTAAGAATGGATATGCACCGCTGACGGGTTATGTAGTGTTGGTGAGATAAAGTATAAACAACTATTCAAAAAACATTGATCAAATAAAAAGCTGACATCATGAGAACTTTTACCAAAGCATTGTTGATGCTGTGCTTAGTGGGCCTTACCGGTAAAAAGCTGCAGGCGCAGTCCGACCCGCATTTCTCCGGCTACTATGTATATCCGGCCTGGCTGAATCCGGCACTGACAGGGATATTTGATGGCGATTATCGTGTATCTGCCATTTATCGTTCTCAATGGGGAAGTGTGAGCAGTCCGTTTAAAACGTACGGTATTGCGGGAGAGGTGAAGACAAACAATAACATCAACTTCGGCGCCAGTGTATTAAATCAGAAGGCAGGCGATGGTGGGTTTAATTATACTACAGCTTACGGTAGTGCTTCCTATACCGGTGTACGCTTTGGTGCTTTTGAGCAGCACAGGGTTGTCTTCGGCATGCAGATGGGACTCATTCAGCGCAGGTTTGACCCGGCGAAATTACACTTTGGTGATCAGTGGAACCCTATCACTGGTTACAATCCGGGACAGGCAACCAATGATATGTTCAACAGGACATCTTCCGCTGCATTTGATGCAGGTGCTGGTGTATTGTACTATGATGCGCAGCCAGGTAAGAAATATAATCTGTATGGCGGCTTCTCTGTCATGCACCTGAATAAACCTACTGATCAGTTCAGCGCTACAGGCGATGCCCGTATACCTATGCGTACTACTGCACATGCAGGTGTCAGGGTAATAATCTCTGAACTGTTCTCACTTACACCAAATGTACTGTATATGAAACAGGGTGCGGCATCAGAAAAGATGCTGGGTGCTTATGGTCAGTATACAGCTGCAGCAGAAACAGATGTCATGCTGGGTGCCAACTACCGTTTCAAAGATGCTTTCTCTGCGTATGCGGGAGTGAGCTACAAAAGCTTTATGCTCGGGTTAAGCTATGATGTGAACTCCTCCGATCTGGGTAAGATCACCAGAGGTGCCAACAGTTTCGAACTCTCTTTATCATTCATAGGCAGGAAGTCAGTGAAAACGCCGGCCGGTGATTTCGTTTGTCCAAGGTTATAAAGAAAAAATTATTGCATCATGAAGAAAGTATTTCTGACAGTTATAGGTCTGGCGGCCATTCAGCTGGCTTCGGCGCAAAATAAAGCAGGTTATCTGCGGGCAGCGGGCACTTACTACAAGCAGGCGGATTATTATTCAGCGTCTATGTATTATGAAAAATATCTGGCGGTGAATGGAAAGACAGGTGCCAAAGAATCATATAGTCCTTATGCGGCGCCGGGTGGATCAGTGAAACCAGCTCCATCCGCAGATGAAGTACTGGCAGCTTACCAGCTGGCAGACAGCTATCGTCACCTGCACGATCATGTAAAAGCAGCACCACTGTTTGGAAAAGTCGTAGCAGCAGACAGCACCCGTTTTCCGCTGGCAGCCTACTATCATGGAGAAAGCCTTCGGGCACTGGCACAATACGAAGTCGCAGAACAGGCATTTAAGACGTTTCTGGCGCATTACGATAAGAATGATAGTTACAGTGCTGCAGCTGAGCAGGAGCTGCGTAATCTCCCTTTTATTCGCGAACAGTTACATAAATCAGCGCAGTCCGATTATCATATAAGAAAAGCGTCCGCCACGCTAAATGCCGGCGGCGCTTCTTATGCACCTGTATGGGCCGGCGATCAGCTGTTGTTCACTTCTACCAAAGAATCTAATTATACGAACCGTATCTATCTCGCAAAAGATACGGTTGCTGCAAACAGGGCAGGCATTCCCCAGTCTTCCAAAACACATCAGGGTGCAGCTAGTCTTTCCACAGATAGAAATGTGCTATATCTCACGCAATGGACTGTTGCCGATGGCAGGAAATCTGCCGCTATTTATACCAGCCGTAAGGAAGGAGATAAATGGAGCGAGCCGGTGAAATTGGATGCTGTTGTCAATGTAGCAGGCGCTAACACGCAGCAGCCTTTTATCATGGCTGATGGCCGCCACCTGTTATTTGCCAGTGACAGGGCTGGTGGTACCGGTGGATACGACCTGTGGAGTGCTGAACTCGATGCAGCCGGTAAACCATTGTCTGTACAAAATCTTGGACCAGCCATTAATACTTCTTCAGATGAAGAAGCTCCCTTCTACCATCCTGCTTCCGGCACACTGGTATTTGCCAGCAATGGCCGGACGGGTATGGGAGGGTTTGACCTTTACTATGCAAAAGGTAATCTGGGGAAATGGGAGACACCGGTGAACTTCGGTTATCCCGTGAATGATGTGAAGGATGATATATATTTCTTCAGCCGCAGCAAATCCGCGTATATCCTGGAAGATGCCTGGTTCTCTTCTGATCGTTCTGCGGAATGTTGCCTGGAGTTATTCAGCGTGCACCTTGCTCCGCCACCACCACCAGTGAAAGAGGAGCCGGTTGTAGCCGTTAAACCTGCACCAACCCTGGCTGATACCATCCTGAATACACCGGTGAACACCGCGATCACTATCCAGGAGATCTACTATGAGCTAAATGAATTTATCCTGACACCTGCATCACATCCTGCGCTGGATAAGCTGGTGGATATGCTAAAGGCACATCCGCAGATGGAGATAGAGATCAGTGCGCATACGGATAACACGGGTAGTGCTGCTTACAACCAGCAACTGTCAGAAAAACGTGCACTGAACTGTGTGGCTTACCTGGAAGGAAAAGGTATTGACAGGAAACGCCTCCAGTACAAAGGATATGGCGCTACCAAACCGGTTGCACCTAACACACATCCTGATGGCACTGATAATCCAGCGGGAAGAAAACTTAACAGACGTATCGAACTGAGGATCTTAAAACAGTAGCGTATGCAGCTGAAGGGCATCATCATAGCGATAATACCTATACTGGCCTGGCCTTTACGGGTATTATCGCAACAGCAACCACATTACACACAGTATGTACTGAACACCTATATCATCAATCCGGCAGTAGCTGGTATCGAGAACTACTGGGACATCAAGGCGAGTCATCGTCACCAGTGGGCAGGAGTGAATGGTAGTCCGGTTACAACATATCTGACTGTACAGGGACCGCTGAGCAAGACTGACTATCCGCAGGCATCAGCTACCGGGTTTAATCCGGAAGGTGGTAACCCGAGAGGAAAGGCTTACTGGGAGTCTTATACAGCACCGCCATCACATGCAGGCGCAGGCGTCACCATCCTGAATGATAAGACAGGGCCGCTGAGCCGGTTTTCCATTGCGGGAACCTATGCGCATCATATCGGTATTGCACCAGGTACCAGTCTGAGTGCCGGTATCTCTGTGGGTGCACAACGTATTACGCTGGATGCAACGGCCCTGGAATTTCAGAATCCTTCTGATCCTGCTATTGCCGGCAGCACCGTATTAGGCCGTTGGAGACCTGATGTAAGCGTAGGCCTGTATCTCTATTCAGCGCAGTATTTCGCTGGCCTCTCTGCGCAGAATATTGTGCCTTCAGGTATCGGCTTTGATAATGGCAATGTGAAAGGGGACAGTGTGTATAGAGGAAAACTGGTGCCGCATCTGTTTGGAACAGCAGGATATAGATTGTGGCTGAATGAAGATATGACCCTGTTGCCTTCAGTCATGATCAAATACATCACGGCATTGCCCGTGAGCGTGGATATGAATGCTAAACTACAGTACCGTGACCGCATATGGATAGGGGCCTCTTACCGCCATAAGGATGGTATTGCAGCCATGCTTGGCATCAATGTCAATGCTGCTTTTAATGTTGGTTACGCTTACGACTATACAACTTCCGGACTCAATATAGCCAGCCATGGTTCTCATGAGATTGTAATAGGTTTTATGATAGGCAACCGGTTTGCGGACCTGTGTCCGCGTAACCTCTGGTAACGCTATCAGCATCTTAGTAATCCTGGAATGCTGCTTTAACTGAAACTTTTGATCGACACAATTCAATCACTTTAACTAATAATTTAAACCTAAATCGAAACATGAGAAAGATGTCTTTGTATGCATTAATGTTATGTGGTGTTATTTTCTTCGGCGCATGTGGTAAAGACGGTGAAGCCGGCCCTGCTGGTGCAAAAGGTGATACTGGTGCTACTGGTCCTGCTGGTACACCGGGTAAAGATGGTACTTCTGGTATTATCTACTCTGACTGGCTGGATGTAACCTATACTGCTGTAAGAGAAACAAGTGATGGTAACGGAAATGGCGTGCTGGATACTGTATTCTATGGTGCAGAGATCGAAGCAGCTAAGATCACCGAAGATATCCTGTCTACCGGTGATGTAAGAGTGTTTATCAACACTTATTCCGATAGCGAGAAAGACGTGGCGCCGCTGCCTTTCGTATCTCCTATCTCCGGCGCCACTATCAGCCCTTCTTTCTCTTTAGGATTGATCACCCTGATCGCAAATGGTGCGTTTAATACAGTTGAAGAAGAAGGTACAAAATATCAGCAGTACAGATATGTGATCATTCCCGGTGGTGCGGAAGCGCGTAAAGCGACCGGTATTGACTGGAATGACTACAAACAGGTGAAAGCATACCTGCACCTGAAAGACTAATAACCAGTAAAAGGTGATAAAAAAGAGGCTCCGGTTTTGGAGTCTCTTTTTTCATTTGTACTTTACCTGTTCTATCATGCAAAAAGGAGTCTTATGAAGAGAAACAGGTACTTGATAAGTACAATCACGTTATTTTTAGGAATAGCCACGACAGGAGTGGCGCAGATGAAGCGTTTGGACAACGTCAAAACGAATGTTGACTACGTCGATCCTACTATTGGGAGTGTAGGATTGATATTGGAACCTACCCGTCCGGCGATGTATCTGCCTAACAGTATGGTGAGAGTGTTCCCGTTACGAAAAGATCAGCTGGATGACCAGATCACTGGTTTCCCCCTGACAATAGCCTCACACCGGCAGCAAAGCCTGTTCTGTTTTATACCAGTATCCGGTCAGCTGACAGATGAAAACTGGCAGCGCGGTCTTACTTATGACCAGGAACAAACCAAACCTTACAGTTACAGTGTATACCTGGAAGATGCAGATACACTGGATTTTTCTCCGGCTGCGCATAGCGGTTATTTCAGTGTCGGATTTTCGGGTAACACCACCCATTACCTGCGTCTGAGCCTGCTGAATGGAGGAGGTGAACTGACAACTGAAGGTAAGCGGGCACTAAGTGGGAAAGAAGATTTTAATGGCATGAGTGCCTATTTCTACGCAGAGCTGAATACAGATATTACCGGTACGGAATACAAAGGCGACAATAAACAGCACCTGTTTGTGTCCCTGGGAAACAAGGCACAGCGTGTGGATGTGCGTTACGGTGTGTCATTTATCAGTGTGGAGCAGGCAAAAGCTAATCTGAAAGCGGAAATTCCTGCATTTGGCATTAAAGCTGTCAGGCAGCAAGCCCTGGCCGCCTGGAATAAAGTACTTGATAAGATTACAGTCAAAGGAGGTACTGAAGCCCAGAAGCGTGTTTTCTATACCTCTCTTTACAGGTCATATGAAAGGATGGTCGATATCAACGAACACGGTAAGTATTACAGCGCCTATGATCATAAGGTGCATATCTCCAGCCAGCCTTTCTATGTGGATAACTGGTTATGGGATACCTACATTGCACTGGAGCCATTACAAACACTGTTAAACCCTGCTACGCAGGTACATAAGATCAACTCTTACATCGCTATGTATGAACAGAGCGGATGGATGCCTTCTTTCGCCGTAGCACATGGTGATATGCCCTGTATGACTGGCAACCATGCAGCTGCCTGGATGGCTGACGCCTGGTTCAAAGGTGTAAGGGGCTTCGATATTGCGAAAGCATACGAGGGGCTGAAAAAGAATTCCTTACAGGCCACCCTGCTGCCATGGAGAAACGGTCCGGCAACTTCGCTGGATACCTTCTATTCAACACATGGCTATATGCCTTCTCTGAAACCGGGAGAAAAGGAAACAGTGAAAGAAGTACATGGATTTGAACGTCGTCAGGCAGTAGCGGTAACGCTGGAAAACAGTTATGATGACTGGTGTATCGCGCAGCTGTCAAAGGCCGCAGGTCATCCGGAAGATGAACCCCTGTTCCTGAAACGTGCCGCAAATTATAAAAATGTCTATCGTGCTGACAAAGGCTTTGTATGGCCAAAAGATGCAGATGGTAACTGGATAGAGCCTTTTGATCCTAAGTTCTCCGGCGGACAGGGAGGTCGTGATTATTTCACTGAGAATAATGCCTACACCTACAACTGGGATGTAAAACATGACCTGCAGGGTTTGTTCGAACTGATGGGAGGAAAGGACAAAGCAGCCGAAAAACTGGACAACCTCTTCCGTGAAAGTCTCGGTCGCAGCAAGTATGACCTGTGGTATACCTTCCCGGATGCAACCGGCATGGTAGGTCAATTTGTGATGGGCAATGAGCCGAGCTTCCATATACCATACCTATACAACTATACAGGATCACCGTGGAAGACGCAGAAGCGCATCCGCATGCTGCTGGACACCTGGTACACAGATAACCTGTTTGGTATCCCGGGTGATGAAGATGGTGGTGGCATGACAGCCTTTGTGGTATTCTCTATGATGGGTTTTTGTCCTGTAACCCCAGGTATTCCGGTGTATAATATAGGTAGTCCGGTATTCGAAGAAGTAAAGATCAGACTGGAAAATGGCAAAACCTTTACCGTATCAGCGCCGGGTAGCTCTGCAAAGAACAAATACATTCAAAGCGCTGCGCTGAATGGTCAGCCGCTCAACGTTCCCTGGTTCACACATGATGCGCTGTTAAAAGGCGGCACATTGAAACTGGTGATGGGAGAGATGCCAAATAAGAAATGGGGCACGGGAGAAGGGGCGATGCCACCGTCGTCATTGGAATGGAAAAATAATTAGGAATTTTTGCCTAAACACGCTTACGCCATATACATGTATGGTCTACTAATAACAGGGGCGCTTTCAATTACTGAAAGCGCCCCTGTTATTTATAATGTGGAAATTGGTATTCAATTCCCAGTTAAATTATAGTTCTCCTTCTATCATCTTCCCCAACTGCTTAATCGCCTCCTCATTCCGCTTGTAATGCGTCCATTGCCCCAGTCGGGTAGCTATCAGCAGATTGGCCCGCTGTAACATAGACAGGTATTCCGATACGGTAGATTGTGTAAGTCCTGATTTCTGCTGAATATGACCTACACACACGCCGGTTTCCGCAAATTGCCCGCATTCCTGCTTTGGGAAATGCTTCTCAGGTTCCTTCAGCCAGGCTAATATTTCCAGCCTTTTTTTATTGGATAAGGCCTTAAAAATGTCTACTTGGTCCATAGATACAAAGATATCGGAATTACTCGATTTTTGAAGTTAGCGTTTTTATAATGTTTTCATAACAGGAATTTCTGTTATCTTACTGGTATATAGAGAATTTTTTATGGATCTGTTTCAATATAAGAATGGCGTACTGTATTGTGAGGAGCTGCCGGTAGATAGCCTGCCGGAGAAAGGGCTGCCTACTCCTTTTTACCTGTACTCAGTGAATACCCTCAGACAGCATTATAAGAAGATTTATGGCGCCTTTGCAAAGCTGGACCCTACAATCTGTTTTTCAGTGAAGTCCTGTAACAACGTGCACCTGCTCAATGAACTGGCTGCCATGGGGTCTGGTATGGACATTGTGAGCGGAGGAGAGTTGTTTGTTGTGAAGCAGAGCAATGCGGACCTGTCAAAGGTAGTATTTGCCGGGGTCGGTAAGTCAGATGAGGAGATCACAGATGCTATCATTAGTGAAGTTGGCTATATCAACATCGAATCGGAGCAGGAACTGGCACGTGTACAGGAGTTGGCCGGCCACCTCAAGAGAGAGGTTAGTGTGCTGATCCGTGTGCTGCCTGATATTACTGATCAGAAGACCAATGAAAAGACCCGTACGGGTTATAAGGGAGCGAAATTCGGGATTGATTATGCAGCTGTGGAAGCGCTCATAGAAGAAAATGCGGATCATCCCTTTGTGAAGATCAGAGGATTGCATTGCCATATCGGTTCGCCGATATCTTCCTATACTTTTTATCAGGAAAGCATTCAGAAGATGGTTGCGCTGACAGCGTCGCTGAAACGTAAGAACATCATCCTGAAAGTACTGAATATCGGTGGCGGCTTTCCTGCTAATTATGTTGATAATGACAATTTTTCCTGGGAGAGCTTTGCGGAACCTATCATAGCGTTACTCGAACCTTATGTGAGGAATGAAGGATTTAAGATCATACTGGAACCCGGAAGGTCTATTTCTGCGAATACGGCCATCCTTGTGACCAAAGTATTGTACATCAAACAGTCCGGCGACAAGCATATTGCTATCCTGGATGCTGGCATGACAGAACTCATACGTCCTGCGATGTATAACGCATTTCACTTTATCTGGCCGGTAAAACCGGAACCACAGCATGTGCTCGCAAACAGGAATTATCCGGTAGAGCAGGAGGGATTGACCAATTATGACGTTGTCGGACCTATCTGTGAATCTTCAGATTACCTGGCGAAAGAACGTCCTTTACCGCCATTGCAGCAGGGGGATTATGTGGCTGTATTTACAACAGGCGCGTATGGCATGGTCATGTCAAGCAATTATAACCTCCATGTAAGACCGGCAGAGATCATGGTAGATAAAGACAAGGCGTTTGTCATCAGAGAGCGTGAAACACAGCAGGACCTGGTGAGAAAAATGATCAGACACGAATTGTAAATGTTAACACCTATGACCAAAGAGGAGTACAAAAAGCTATACAGCGAGGATGACGCTGTCGGCTGGTTATCAATAGATAAACAACTAGAAGGCTTATACGCTGGCGTGGAGCCCAGGCATTATGCACCTCCTTTACATTATGCCGTGGGAGGAGAAGACCCTATTGATGGCACCAGTATTTACGATAGCCATCATCAGCGCACACACTATCACCTGATCAGCTATGGTATGTCGCAGTTGTACTATGATGAAGAACAGGCGGGTGGTGAGTTCAGTAAATGGGGCTTTGAATTCACTTTCAGGCTGAAACCTTTTGGTGAAGATGCCGGCGATCCGCTATGGGCTATCCAGGTGATGAATAATCTGGCCCGTTATGTCTATAAGAGTCAGCGGTGGTTTGAACCGTATCATTTTGTGCCTGCTAATGGCCCTATCCGGCTGGATACGGCAACGGATATAGTAGGACTGGCCTTCGTGCCTGACCCGGAGTTAGGCGTGATCCGGACACCACATGGTGAAGTAACCTTTCTGCAGATGGTCGGACTGACGAAAAAAGAAGTTGACCGGTTGCTGGAGAAACCACAAACAGGTGAGGTCGAACGGCTGATCGATGAGATGCGGGAACAAAATCCGTTACTCATAACAGACCTCGACAGAACAGATAATTAGTATATAAAGAGCTCGCAATCAGCGGGCTCTCTTGTTTTTTTTAAAAAAGTAGAAGTTTTTTAGCCTCCCTTTATGGAATCTTTTTCTTTATTGCATCCTTAGAGAAACGTTTTCCATTTGAAGCATTTTTCATGGTTTGCAATAGTCCTGTTTGTTACCGTGGTGTCTGTACTGTGCTGGCAATATATGAAAGCCCACAGCACACCTGTGAGCATGGCTGTCCACTATAGAACAGTGGGCCAGTTGCCATTGCCTGACGGGTATAGGAGGGTATCGGCAGCGCCAGGATCGTTTGGTGCATGGCTCAGGACAATACCGCTGAAAGCAAGCAATACTGTATATCTGTACAATGGAGAACGGAAGCCCAATCAGACCGCACAGTTTGCCGTACTGGATATTTCTGTGGGGAGGAAAGACCTGCAGCAATGTGCAGATGCCGTAATACGCCTGTACGCAGAATATTTATATGCCTCCCATCAGTATTCGAAGATCGCTTTTCATGCAACTGATGGTACATTGATGGATTACAGCAGCTGGATGAAAGGCTATCGTTTTCCTTTAAGGCATGGAAAACTGCAGAAACAACTGACTAACAAACCATGTCAGGGAGAGACTTGTTTTCATGACTATCTGCAGACGGTCTTTTCCTATGCAGGTACACTGTCACTAAGCAAGGAACTGAAGACAGTATCAGATCCTGCGGCTATTACCGCTGGTGATGTATTTATTAGGGGCGGCTCTCCGGGACATGCCGTGATCGTGATGGACGTTGCCGTGAATGCTGCAGGACAAAAAACCTTTACGCTGGCACAGAGTTATATGCCTGCGCAGGATATTCACATATTAAAAAATACGGCAGGGACGAACACTCCCTGGTACCAATATAACCGTGAAAAGTTGCTCAATACACCAGAATGGATTTTTGAGTGGAACCAATTAATGAGGTTCCGGTAAGATTGTCATTTCCCTATACCATGTGATGCCGGCCTGGCTACCGATCCACACCATCGGTATGCCCGCCGGCTTTTTTGTGCACGTTCCCCTTTTGTGACCCAGGCAAATCTGAATAGTTTGCCCATGTATTCCCGATTTTGTCATTAAATTACTGGTCAGGTAATGTACTGTATACCTGGTGATGAACACCCGGAACAAACATTTTCAGACACTCAAAATGATCAGATGAAATGGAATAATGAACCCAATAATTGGTCAGGCGATGCGCAGCGACTGACCTGTACCATTGAACCCGGAACAGATTACTGGCGCGTGACCCACTATGGTTTTATCCGCGATAACGGACCGTTTTACTATCGGGAAATTTCGGGTGATTTTACCGCCACGGTAAAGGTCATCGGTCAATACCGTGAACTGTATCATCAGGCGGGTCTGATGATACGTATAGACGAAAAGAACTGGATCAAAACAGGCATTGAATATGTGGATGGTGTCCAGCATGTCAGTGCAGTTGTAACGAGGGAAGTATCTGACTGGTCGGTAGTACCACGGCATGATAGTCCGCCGGCAGTCTGGCTGAAACTCCTGAGAAAAGGGGATTATGTAGAGATCAGTTATTCCTTTGACAGTGTGAAATATGAGATGTTACGGCTGGCTTATTTCCCACCTGATGTAGCTGTAGGGATCGGGATGGTGGCGGCTGCGCCGGGTGAAGCGTCCTTTACCGTGGTATTTGAGGATTTTAAGGTAATTGGTCAAGGAGTTTGAAGCTTTGTAAGCTGCATAAGAAGGGCGTATCAATGAACTTTGATACGCCCTTTCTCGTTGTGCGTTTTAACGGTTAACTCAGGTGGTCTGCCCGTTTGCAGAGGTGAACGGACAGCTATACATGGTGACTGATGTCTTGTAGAGGTTACTGGTTTTTGCTGTTGTCAATAGCCTGACGGAACATGGTCCTTTCCTGTTCAGGAATGTTCTGACCATATTTTTCCAGATAGGTATTAGCTACAGAAGCATAGTTAGACCAGTCCTGTTTATTGAATGTGTAGACCGTTTTAGCTCTGAGATAGATCTCTTCGCCTGGCTCGCCGTAAGGTTTGATGCTGTTCGCGATTGCGCTCCAGTCAGGATCAGTGGTTTTCTGTAGAACAGGATCGATTACGTCTTTAAACACGATGTTCATCAGTTTCACAGTTACGGGCCTTTTTTCCAGTCTGGAATCGCTGGCTTTCAGCTGGTCCTGCAATACAGCGAAACCTTTGTCTTTGGTGCTGTTAGTGAACTGCAGAATGAGATCCAGCTGTTCCGGAGTATAAGGGCTTTGCAGGGAAGCGATATAGGCACTACCTGCGATATTGGAGCCGGCCTTATCACCTGCCTGTTTCGCCATCATAGCGAGCTTAAAGAGGAACTCTGTATCACGGCGGCCATCCACAAACTCCTGCAGCATTTTGCTGTAAGCCACGGAAGGATCAGTGATATCGGCGTTCATGGCGGTTACGACAGGCAGTGTACCCAGGTCAGGGTTGAGAGGGGCGTGTATTTTACGCATCTCCTCAAACGGTATCTTCACTACTTCACGGTCGTAGGTTAATAAGCCGTTTTGTTCACCTTCCACATCGAAAGGCTGGGTATAAATGGAACCGGACAGACCGTCAGCTTCCAGCAGTTTAAGATGCTGGTTCATGATGGTATACTTGGCTGCCAGTGCCGCCGGTTTTTCCTGAATGTAACCCCAGGCGCTGCTGGTGTTCCACTGGTGTTCGGGAATGAATACACCGATACCACCAAATTCGCCCAGTACCCGGGCCTTGCCTGGTTCAGCAGGTGCGTTCATTGGATCAGGATAGGAGTGTACATCTGTCATATCAGCACTTACCCAGGCATTGGGAGAAGGGCTCCGCAGCTGTTCGTTGACATACAGCATTTCGCCGGAGTGACCATTCACGATACGGGAAGGATCGGCAGTTTTGATCCATTCGGTAATACGTTGCTGATCGTAAGCCCCCCACTTTTCGTTGAAGATCACCCAGGTGGTGATAGATGGGTTATTATGCAGTTGTTCCAGTGTTTCTTTCGTTTCTTTTTCATACTCCGCTTTGGAACCTTCAGGTAAGCCCTGGTTAGGGTTTACGAAATCCTGCCACACCAGCATACCTAGTTTATCGGCGTGATAGTACCAGCGGGCAGGTTCTACTTTAATGTGCTTACGGATGGTATTGAAGCCCATTGCTTTGATTGCCTCAATGTCAAATTTAAGGGCGTTGTCAGTGGGGGCGGTATACAATCCGTCAGGCCAGAAGCCCTGATCGAGTGTACCGAGATTGAAGTATGGTTTGTTATTCAGGAAGATGCGGTCTACGCCTTTAGCGTCTTTCTGGATAGCGATCTTACGCATACCGAAGTAGCTTTTTACCTCGTCTACAGTTTTACCGCCTTTGGTCAGTTTAACGGTTAGGTCGTAAAGGAAAGGATTAGCCGGAGACCAGTATTTAGCGTTCTTCACAGGCAGTTTTAGCAGGGCGCCTGCTTTACCTTTTGTTTTGCTTATTTCGGTGCCATTATCAGTAGCGATCAGTTCCACACTGGTGCCAGCGGGCGCATTTACTCTTACCTGCAAGATGTTCTTATCGATATCAGGAGTAAGGGTTACACCAGAGATATAGTCAGCAGGAACAGTTTCCATCCATACGGTTTGCCATATACCGGAGGTAGGGGTGTAATAGATATTGGCGGGGTTCAGTACCTGTTTACCATGAGGGCCAACGCCTTCACTGGTCGGGTCAAATACTTTTACCACTATCTCATTTTCGCCGTCTTTAAGGGCGGCGGTGATATCCTGTGAGAATGACTGATAACCACCGGAGTGAGAACCGGTTTCCTTGCCATTCACGTATACCGTAGCCTGCCAGTCGACAGCTCCAAAATGTAATAGTACATGTTCTCCGGCTTTTAGTTCAGGTTTGGTGAAGGTGCGCTGATACCAGAGATTTTCCGAAGGCTGTAATGGCTTTTTTACGCCGGAAAGTGCTGATTCCAGTGGGAAGGGGACCAGGATCTGTCCCTGGTAACCGGTAGGAGTGGCAGCATCTTTAGGGGTGATGGCATACTTCCATAGGCCATTCAGGTTTTGCCAGTTCTCACGTACCATCTGCGGACGGGGATACTCTGGTAAGGCATTGGTGGGAGAAACATCTTTCGCCCAGCGTGTTTTGATCGTTGCCGGCTGCATCTGCCAACCGGTCTGCGCCATCACGCTTTGACCCAGCGCGACACTCAGGAAACATACACTAGCAGTCTTAAACAGATTCATTGCTGTAAATGATTGGTTATTAATTGATTTAGTTGTAGTGGAATCATTTAATGCCTCGAGGTAATCGATTACGTAACGTTTAATAAAAGATAAGCGTTGAGGTATCACATACTATAAGTATTTATTGGTGGTTTGGTAACGTACGTATCGTCGTCCTGTCGTTGGAAGAGATTGTTTTGGTTTTAACTTTTCTGGTCTCTCTGCGGATAAAGATAGGGAAAATGATTGATAATCATGCGATTTTAAAAGTCCGGTTCTTTTTGCCACGGTCATTCTCACGGATGGGTTCGTAGAAGAAAGTTGTGTTGCCAGTATTGCCTTCTTATCCCGGCGTCGATCCTGCAGCATGTATGCAGCATAAACGTCGGATAAGGAAGAACAGGCAATATGAGTTACCTCTCTATATCATATGGGAGGTAAGGGAGGGCATGGGGTCAAACAGTGGGGATGAAATGGCCGAACTCTTTTACGAATGCATCTTTTGTTGTCTGCTTCTTTGATGGATCATAGATGGCAAATACAACATGTTTGAATGCATGTCTGAATGTCTCATTTTTTTTGAGATGATAAGCAAACCATGCTGCCACATCTTCCGTTCTGTTCCTGAACACACCACATCCCCAGGCACCTAGGATGAGGGTCGTCTGTTTGTTGATCACAGCAAGTGATAACAGCTTCTCGATCCTGCCCAGCATGACTGGTTCGATCATTGGTTCTTCTTCCGGATCATTGTTGAGCAATGCACCACGGTTCACCGCAGGCGTGGTGATGATGGATACCTGGTAAGGGGTGTCGATCAGCCGATCCGCATCGTCTCTGAAAACAGGTACAGCAGGAGAGTAGATCATGTGATCGGAGTACAGCATACTGCGGTTTGCCCGATTGATCTCATACATGTCCATATGCGGTTGCAGACAGGCATATAATCCGCTTCCCCTGGCAAGGCTTTCTTCCTGTGCCTGCGCACCACCGAGAAAACCACCACCTGGATTCTTCGCAGAAGCAAAGTTGAGGCAGCATACATTTTCCTCGCCTTCCGTTACAACCAGTCTTCTGGCAGCACCGAAGGTACTTTCGGTGGTCACTTCAAATGTGCAGGTAGCTGCAACGGGTTCCTGCAACAGTGCATCTCTTTTGATGAACACTGACTCAAAATCGTCAGGTGTGTAATGAATGGTATTGTCAACAGCGTACCGTAGGTCAGCGCCGATGTTGACGGTTTCATGCTTTGGGTTAGTGTACCTGCCTGCGCTCATAATGTCCAGCGTTTCATAGGCAATGGCCACCCTGGCGTTCTTATTCATAGGGTTAATTATTGTTTGTGTTATTGTGACACAAAGAGAGTACTTTTTTCTTAAACCGGCAAATTATTTTTAATGGTAATGATATCTATGATGGTATCGAAGGGTATGTGTTCACCACGAATAAACCGGGAGGATCTGTCAGAGATGGTCTGCGTCCACTCTATCAGTATTATACGCTACACACAGTCTGCATTTCTACACCACTAACATTAATGAGTTAGGTCCTAATGGTACTGCTCCTTATGTATTCCAGAAAATAGCCTGCTATATTTTTTAACAGCATTGACTTTACTAATGCCGCCTCAGTCAGTAACGCTGACTGGGGCTTTTTGCTTTCATGCAGATCAGTCATCCTCATTCATCAGACAGGCAAATGAGCTGTACCAATGTTTTTTGTTTTTAAACAAATTTCCCATAATTTCAGTGTGTGGCATCTATCGTTACAAACGACTCAAAATAATCTATACATTAGTAAGACTCAACCTCAGGGACTTTTCATTAACATTTGAAGCCAGACATTAAAGACGATCTGCTATGTGGCCTACCTGCCTGTTGTCAAAGTCAACATAACCGGTAAGCGTTAATACGCATCGTTTCATTTAACCCGGGACCGTATGTCCCCAAGGGTTTGCCATGCCCCAAAGTATCCTCGAATGATCATATAAACCACAATTCATGCAAAACAAAACATTCACTGTTGCCGATTATCTATTAACCCGTTTGAAACAACTCAATGTTACTGAAGTCTTTCAGATACCTGGTGATTATGTAAAACACTTCACACAAACACTGGAACACTTTGATGGCGTGTCCGCTGTTGGAGCGATCAATGAACTGGATGCTGCCTATGCCGCAGATGCCTACGGTCGTACCAGAGGACTGGGGGCCGTTTCCCTGCAATATGGTGTAAGTACTTTTATCGCTTTAAATGCGATTGGCGGTGCCTATGTGGAACGTAGTCCTGTCATCGTCATCTCGGCCACGCCCGGAGCTGATGCCAGACAGATCACCAGAATGTATGATGTACTATATCATCACTCTACCGGTAACCTGGACGCTGACCAGGAGGTGTATGACCAGGTCACTGTTGCTTCGGAAACACTCAGCACGTCAGCAGGCGCAGGAGAAAAGATCGACCGGCTGATCATTGCTGCACTTACCTATAAAAGACCTGTATTTATCGAATGTTACAAGGAAGTATGGGGGGAGCCTTGCATGCCTCCTTCAGGTAAGCCTTTAAAACCCATCATCATCAAAAGTGAACCACTCGCACTTGTGAATGCCGTGGATACTGCCTGGGCCCAACTCACCGCTGCCCAGCAACCAATGATCTTTGCTGGCGTGGAACTGTTACGACACGGCCTCTCAGGACTATTACAGGAACTGATCGATGTAAGCGGATTCCTCTATACGACTACCAGTCTGGGTAAAACCGTGCTGGACGAAGGCGGAGACAAGTTTATAGGCACCTATTCCGATCAGGCATCTATTGAAAGTGTCCGTAACCTGGTTGCTTCGTCAGATTGCTTCCTGACACTGGGCACCATCATTACTGACGACTACCTCTGGTTCATCGAAAACAAATACGCCGATATGGTGCTGGCCACTACAGAGCTGGTAAGAGTTGGTTATTTCATTTATGAGAATGTGACCATGGAAGACTTCATGAAGGCATTGATTGACCGGTTTAAGACGCATGGCAAGCCTTATCCGCTGGATGTCACTGCACCCCCTCAGCCAACCTATCCGGAGCCCTGGCTGTCTAATTCAGACCCCGTGTTTGCTGACCAGCCGCATATCCTTACCTATAACCGTTTTTTCCAGCATACAATGAAGTTCCTCACAGATAAGAACATGCTGAAAGACATCGTATGGACATTCGGTATCAGCTCCGCTATGTACGTGGCAACCAACGCCTATGGTTTACCGCAGAACAGTTTCCTGTCTTCTGCTGCCTGGCAGATCATTGGATATGAAACCGGTGCTACTACCGGCGCGCAACTGGGTAGTGGAAAACGTGCCTGGGCCGTGGCTGGAGACGGAGGCTTTATGACGGTATGCCAGTCGTTATCCACATTGGCCCGTAACAAGCTCAATGCAGTGGTCTTTGTCATGAGTAACCAGGTATATGCCATAGAGCAGGTATACGTGAATATGGATGCGTTTAAACCGGGTCCTGAGCATCAGTTTGACACCTTTGACCTGCTGCCCAAATGGGATTATCTCGCGCTGGCAAAGGCATATGGTGCAGAAGGATTCCGCGTTACGACGATCACAGAGCTGCAGGATTTACTGTTCGTACTCGCCGATATTAAAGACAAACCAGCATTGGTAGAAGTCGTGATCCCACAAAAAGACCTGCCTGGACAGATGCGTCGTCTGGGTAATGAATAACTACTATACATCACATCAACCTCAAATCTCTTATAAGCAATGGCAACTAAGACCTATTCTATTTTTGGAGCCGGTGCAGCCGGACTATATACTGCCTGGCGCTTACTGAATGGTAAAGCGAAGAATGAAGTGGCGCAGGCAAAGCAGCTGACGAAAGGTGATACCCTGGAGTTATTTGACTGGGGACGCTATGCATTTACTGACAATGATGGTGGTACCCGTGAACCCGGTGCACGTGTCTGTACCTGGCACTATAAGGACGACCCCAATAATTCTTACCTGGAAGTAGGAGGAATGCGTTATTCCTATTGGGGAGGAGAAGACTTGGGACCGAAGAGTGGTGGTCACCGGTTAGTCACTACCGTTATTAATAAGTTAGGACTGGATCAGTATTCTGTACCATTTAATGAATCGACGAATCCGCTGTATTACCTGCGCACGAAGAATATGTACCTGAATCAGATCACTTCCAACAACCCCGCTCCCTATAATGTAGATCATTATGGTGCTTCAGACTCTCCGGATACTGGTTTCAATACAGTTGAAAGACTGGCAGTGACTGCCGGTTCCGGTCCCAAGACGCGTGCAGAATGGTGCGACTTTTATTCTAACGGCGTCATTAAGGTGGACATGCCGGATACTTCTGCTTTTAAAAAAGGTGATAAGCTGAGCGATATCGGTTACTGGAACCTGATGTATGATCAGCTGGGGCCTGAAGGTTTCAGTTATACTGCAGACGGAAACGGTTATACTTCCAATGTGATCAACTGGAACTCCGCAGTCGCATTTCAGGCAAACAATGAGTTTACACCAGGTACAGAGTACCGCACGCTGACTAAAGGCTATTCCTACATGTTTACAGCGCTCTTTAAAGCGATTGTTGATCTGGCAGCTGAGAAGGGCATTAAGTTCAATTATCAGCCCAATACCCGTTTGCACTCCATTCTGAAGGTAGGAGATAAAGTTCGTTATACTACCGCTACGCGTGATAATCCGAATAAGAAGAATGGCACCTTCTTCACAGATGCCGCCTGGATGGCTATGTCCCGTTATCCGGTTGAACTGGTAGCACAGGCTACCCGTTATGAAGATGTGGAGGGCGTGGATGTGTTGAATACCTCAAAGGTACAGCTGTACCTGGAGGCTGCGGTGCTGCAACCGTCCTATAAAGTAGGCATGTTCTTTCATGAGCCCTGGTGGGCCGATAACTCGACAAATCCACCTCCCTATCCGGCACAGATAAATAGTTATGAAGTGACGAAAGATGTGATCACGGCATTGGGAAAAGAAGGTTTTCCACAGGCTTATCTTACAATAATGGAAAATGATACCAGCATTATGGAAGTGCCGTTTGCATCAACGGTAGCTTTTATCAAGGCGGTTGAATCCAGTATTAAACACCGGTTGACGGTAACGGAAGAACAGCAGTTATTAGGTGCTGCGGAGCGTAATACGATCGGACCGAGTGTAACAGATACACCTATCCGGCAGGTAGTGTATTTCGGTAATAATGCATTGGTACAGGGCGAAAAGAAGATATATGGACTCTTAGCTGCTTATGATGATGAGATGTATACCACATTCTGGCGGGAGCTGGAATTGGGTTCGGATAAGACAAGGCGGGTGCCTACAGCAGAAGATTATCAGACATTACAAGGGCCACGTGAGCCTTCTGAAGCGATGATTAAAATGCTGCGGGCACAGTTGGCCGCGGTACATTTTGGGCCGGCGTCCGATTACACCATGGTCCCTAAGCCGCTTGAGACGAGGTATATGGACTGGTCACTGCCACCATTTGCAGCAGGCTATCACGCCTGGGCAGCGCATTATGATGTATGTGATGTGCAGCAGAAGATCAGGAAGCCGTCGTCACTAAATCCGGGGCAGGATGCGAATATCTTTATTGTAGGAGAGGCGTATTCCAATGACCAGGCATGGGTAGAAGGGGCTTATTGTACAGCGGAGTCGGTACTGAACGACTTCTTCGGCATTGAGCCGCTGATCAGTCCTGTGAATTATCCATTTATATGTCCCTGTTCAAAGGCATAGCACAGTGAATAAATACAAAGCCCGCTGTACATGTACGGCGGGCTTTGTTATCGTTATATAGTTTATCAATGTGGTAATGCCACGCTTTTCGCGTCGGCTACTTTCAGTGATAAGCGGGTGATAGAGTCGTTCAGAACCACATATTTTTCTTTCAGTAACTCTTTCCTTTTACGGTCCAGGTTTCCCATGGTGAGGGAATCGGTGATATTGGAAAGGTTTTCCTTATACCTGTTGAAACGCTCACGCTGTACAGGGTTATGTTCGCCATCTATATATTTCTGTAAGGTATCCAGATAGCTGTTCTGTCTCGATCTGGCATCTGTCAGCATCGGATTATCCAGATTACGGGAAAGGCTGTCTGACAATAGTCTGCTTTTCTGTGTCGTAGCCAGTATATTGAGAACGGTATCTTTACTCTTGATCAGGGCAGCCTGGTCTGAGATCACGTTGTTTTTATAGGAAGTGCTCATGAATGTGAAAACGCCAACGGTCACTGTCATGATAAAACAAACCAGCATATACCGGTTGATCATCTTGATGATATTGGGGTTTACCTTGGGCAGTGTCACCAGACTGCTAATGAGTTTATAGGCCAGGAACATCAATAAAAAGCCAAATCCGGACAGACCGGTACCCAATATCTGTACGATATCTATATTATCCATGGTATAGGTTTGAATGTCAATTTGGAGTCAAATATAGATTATTTTAAATGTATTATTCAATAGGTGCAGCGAGGGCTATAAAAAGAAACAGCCCGAAAACGGGCCGTAACTTGTTCTTCTCATTTATTACCGTCCTATTTTTTATCAACTGCTTTTTTATGCTGTACGTCCTTTGGATATTTTGCATTGAACATGGAGAATGTATAGTCTGCGGCAAACCTTGGATTGGTATCTGTCGGAATAGGTGCTATCTGCGTGAACTTGTGACAGTTGGTGCAGGTAGTGTTCTGGATATACGTTTCCATCGTAGTGTTTGCTACAGGCTGCGTTTTTGCATCAGGAAGCATACCTTCCGGGTGTAGCGGCTGGATCTGCGGTTGCTTAGGCAGCGCAGGGTGCTTGAATGACCAGAGCACATTAACGAGGTTATAGTGTTCCCAGATAGAACCCGGATATTTCTTCGCAATGTATGCATGCAGTTTGGCGTTGGCCGCCTGCGCCGCTGAGTCGATTGGGAATTGCCTTTTCACCTGGATCGGAACAGGGCCCAGTCCTGAACAGAGATAGTATGGAGGGGCCTGATTCGGTATATTAGCGATGGTATATGTACCAGGGGTGTTATTACAGGCGGCAGATACAGTGACTGTTTGTGGTTTGTAAGCAGGGTTATAGAAATTATAACTGCGGGAGGTGGTATCTGTCTGATTCATATCCGGGGCGTTGTCTTCATGCTCGAAGGTAGTCCACACCCATTGTGGCTGTGAGGTTGTTTTCTGCAGGATGTGAAGGCCTACCAGTGCGACAATGGAAAAGCGGAACTTACCAGTTTTAAAATCCTGTACCACTGCTTTAGACAGCTTATAGGTATTCCATTTCGGATTGTCTGGATCCAGTACTTCCAGCCAGGCAGATTTGATCTCTATAGCGCCCTGTGCCCCCTGATACTGCCCCTGCGGGAATACGATAGGCTTACCTTCTTTTACGAATGTATGCTGGTTGTAAGCATTGTAAAATTGATTTTGTACGATGTAATTATACTCGTCCTGATTAAAGTGGATGGCATACCATACGTTGGTACCGTTCGTGGCACCCAGCCAGGCGGGACTGAACTGTGGTTGTGCCTCTTCTGTGTTCAGACTGTCGAGGAACATCGGCAGGCCATCAAATTTGCTGGTCATTCCCAGCAGGAGGGTGGCTTCAGAAATGCGTTTGTCCTCCCTCAGTACTTCTTCCGGTAGATTAACAGTAGGTTTGGCCTGTTTCCATGCACGGGGTGCAGCACCATCTGGCAGATATACTTCCTGCGAAGTAATAAATGTTTCCCATTGCACAGGTGCGGTGCTGTTGGGTTGGCCGAAGAAGTCACCGTCGGTAGGCCAGTTAAGGGTCACAAACTCCCACCAGCCAAAACAATTTGCATTGGTCTGACTGCTAAATTGCCCATTGGCAAGGTCTCCCGGAATGTCAGGCCCGAACGGGATGCTCACGCTGTCATTGCATTGACAGGAGGTGGAGTCGGTATCACCGGTCTGCCCAGTTTTTTTGTTGCCGTTTGTACATGACAGATAGACAATAGCCGAAACGAAAATGGCGACTAACCATAGTTTTTTTTAAAGAATGTGTTTCATTTTTCAAATGGAGATTTGACGTGATGAGGTGAAACATACCGGCAATAGCTTCACAGGCAGGCCATCACTCCTGCGTATGATATTATGGTGAACAAGCATTATAATGCACTGTACTATTGCCGTACAGTTTTTGGATAAGGTCTAATTCAAAATGTTATGGATTCCAAGTTTGATCGGTTGATGTAATCGTTATGGTTTTTGAGTCGCGGTTTGAGGTCAGTCCGTAAATCCAATATACAGCTATTTTCAGATATAGAAGAGATAAATGTTTTAAAATGAGAACGTTAGTATTATAAGGAATTTTAAATTGTTAGGAAGATGGTATATGTAATTAGGCGTTTCTGCCTGAATACTTTTATGCTATATGAAATGCATATCCAATCATAAAAGACAGGGCGCTTTCAATAATTGAAAGCGCCCTTGCCGTGCTAAAGTCTAGTTTTTTCTTACTAAGGACAACGGATATACCCATATACACCAGGTACAATGCACCCAGGTATTTAGGTTTGAAAATGCGAGGGCGGATTGTGCAAATATCATCGACAGACCAAAGGCAGCAACATCGTATGCTTATACAGGTAACGATTATTGCCCTGATAGCTGCTTTATTAACAGGTAAATAGCTGATTGTCAATTCTTTTCTTCTGCCGGAAATGGTGCCTCATATGCATTTCCATGAACTGAAGCCATTCCAGGGCTGTGAAGAAAAGCAGTCCCGGATGCAGGGATTTTCCTTTTGCGGCGGATAAGTCATACGTTTGGTGCAGGTTATTCACTTCATCTTTGATCTGGATAAGCGCCTCTAGCAGCACTTCCTTACTATCGGGTTGCGGGATGATTGTACCGGTGGCTGGCCCCTCTATCCGGATGTCGGGAAATGCGTGCCGCCGGAACATTTCTCTGGCGTTGGAATGCATATCTTCTTCATAATACCTGTCCTGTAGCAGCGCATCTTTCATCTGCTGAAGCTGGTATTTTGTGTCGTCGATGAGATGAACGTATACCTGCCCAAGTGACCAGCCACCTTGTTGTGGCAGGACATGCAGCATGGCAATAGTGTAGTCGTTCAGGTAATTGATCCATTGGGAGATCGTTTCATTGAATTGCTGTACAATATCGGATGTGTTCGTTGATTCCATGGATGAATATTGATGTGGAAAAGTATGTGAGCAAAGTTACAAGCCTTCTGGAATATGTGGATAATAGTTGTTTTCAGGGTTTTAAATGGCTAAAACTCAATGAAGTTTTCACAAATGTGGTATAAATGGGTTTGAGTTTATATATTTACCTCCCATTGCAGACAATTATTGAAGACCTCATTTTAGAACGCTAATTAGTACTTTTTATGGGATTAGACTGGCGCCCGTTAGGTAAACCTAAACCGGGGTATAAGGATCGATTTGATCAGTTGCTTCGTATCCTTCAAGGCATTGACCCAATACCTGTAAAACCTGATAGTAAAAAGCGATTTACCAGAGAAGAGCTGAAGCAGGAGTGGTTCGATATCCAGCTTCCTTCCTATGAGACGATTCACGCGCCTATGGTAGGACGGGACCCGGAAGCGGATGCCTGGGTGAAAGCACAATATGAGGAAAGTGATAAGTCGGACTCACTGGACTACTGGTACCGGCATTACCAGGGCTACTATGTAATAGAACTGGCGAAAGAAACAGACGGAGTACCCGTATATATATCAGAGGCGCAGGATGAAAATGTGTTCAGGGGGAAGTTCTTAACAACCTTCTGTGAAGAACTCATAGGTAAAGAACTATACGAAAAGGCCTGGAAAACGCTTACCGCAGATGAAACCCTGCGGTACGGAGAGGAATTGCTGGAAGTGGCCGAACAGTTAGCCACCAGGCATAACCTGACGCACCTGAAAGATCAGCATATGCCGCCCGATGCAGAGGTAGGCACCATGCCCAGTAAAGTACATATTTTATATTCCGCAGCCCGCTGGCTGATCTTTTACGGAAAGAACGGACATGGCTTTGAGGCAGATGCCTGATGAAATAGCAGATCGCAGTCAGCAGTTCTGCATATTGTTTGGGGATTCGCAGCAAGCATGTTAGCTTTGCCGGCCTTAATTATACCGGATAACATGGTAAGACGTAATGCTATAATAGGATTGGCCATCATAATGTTTGCGCTGATCGGTTACTATTACTACAACTACTCGTATGTAGAGATGGAGCCTTTGGTAAAGAATACTTTCAGCGGTAAAGCTGAAAAGATACAGGTAGATACAGCGTTCTATCAGCGACTGGCGTTCATCCTGGAAAAGGAAGGACAAGCTTTCCAGCTGGATGATGCTGGTAGCGTAATGTTGCTGCGCGTGGATGCCAGAGACGAGGCGTTTGTACTGAAGTATACAGACAGTGCCAAAGATAGTACCCGGATCAAAGTGTTACAACAACAGGAAAAAACAGATAATGAAAAGGGGAACGGCAAGTAACAGCAGGAACGATATTATTCCGATGAGGAGATCACAGAAAAAGCTGGCGTATGACAACGCCAGCTTTTTTATTTACATGAGGCAATTTATAAGGGGCCCTTCAGTTGACCAGCCACATGGCGGAACTGATCGATCAGTTCATTTAACCGGGATTGCTGTTTTTTAACTGTCTTAGGCTTAATATAAAGCCAGTTGAAGGCGATCCATGCAAGTGTCAGTCCGTAGGCGAAAATTGCGCCATACAGGCTCATTTTAGCGGCATATTCATACATGTATAAACAGATGCCAGCAGAAAGCATTAGAAAGTAACTGTTGATCATGGTTGTTTGCAGGAACAGCTGTTTGCTTTTCAGAGTGATCAGGTGCTCAAGGTATTCACTGTTCGATAATGAGTTGTCCATTTTCCTGAGCAGGATAAACAACTGATTGTTGGGGAACAGGAAGACCAGCATAGCAGCAATGACCAGTACAATCCCGATCTTTGTCGTCAGCAGCTGTGGCTGGAAACGATACCAGATGCACAGAATAAATATTGTTGTAAGCAATAACAGCACGTTCATTTTTATCAGGCTGCGTATGCGTGATTGTTTGAACCGTTTTAGTGAAGAGAACAGTTCTTCTATGCCAGGTTGTTTTCCCGACTGCTGTTTCCACAAATCCTTAAAGTCTGTATTACTGTTCATGTGCTCTGAATTTTTGAGTCAGTTTTTCTTTGATTCTGTGAATTTTCACTCTGATATTGGCTTCCGAGAGCCCTACGATACTGGCTATCTCCGCCTGCTTTACATCTTCCAGTTCCAGTGAAATAATGATACGGTCTGTTTCGGGTAAGTCCGAAATAAACTGATACAGTAACTGAATGTCTGGTTCTATGGAGTGTTGTTCTTCTTCCCGGATGTTCGCAGGTATTTCTCCTTTAGGAAGCCGTCGCTCTTTTTCAATATTACGCAGACAGTTGTTGGAAGCAATCCGGTAGATCCATGTGCCGATGTCAGCCTCTTTCCTGAATTTCGGTAGATGTTGCCATACAGCGATAAATGTTTCCTGTGTAAGGTCCTGTGCCATTGCGTGATCATTGGTATAACCCATACAGAGACGAAAGATGCGTTGCCAGTAATCGTTGTATATAGTTTCAAACTGCATTACCTGGCGGTTAAGAATTGATTCAATTGTTTAAGGTACCAATCAGTGTCATCATACATGATAAAATGGAGGCCTTTATTGGCATATTGCAGATTGCTGCCAGGCAGGTTTTTATACTGGGCTTCAATATTTGGTTTCATATAGGCAAAATAACTTTCCAGGAGTATCAGGTTCGGACATTTGATATGACTGATCTTTTCCCGCAGGTCGGTATTCGAAAAGTCACAATACATGGCCGCAAATGTTTTTCTGTCTGACAGCATACTCCAGTTCACGACAGTCTGCCTTTTGGCAGTATCTGCCAGCAGGCGGGAAATAGCGCCTTGCTGCATTTCCATAAACTTATCGGCTGGCATGGCTGTCATCTGTTCGATGGCGGCACTGCAATCTACATTTTCTTTCGACTGGAAGGAGGGTGTCATCATAGCAGCCAGGCAAGGCAGCGCATCTACGACGACAATTTTAGCTGGCAGGTCCGGATATTCAGCTGCAATGGCCATTGTCAATACACCACCCATACTGTGGCCGACGAGTATAGGTTTCTCAATACGATTGTCTTTGATATAGGCAGCAATGCCCTCCATCCATTTTTTAAACGTCGGATCGTCTTGTGGAGGAATACCGGCAAAGCCTGCCATTGTCAGTGTATAACAGGTATAATCTTTCTCAAATTTCGTTCTGGTCTCATCCCACACATCACCGGAAGAGGCAAAGCCAGGTATGAAAATGATGGCCTGTTTCCCTTTGCCGGATTTTTTAACGGCAAAAGGGTAGGAGGTGGTCTGGCCGAAGACATTCAGGCACAATGCAATGAACAAAAATAGGATAGCGGGTATTGCGTACTTTTTCATGGTATCTGAAAGTTTAATTTGACCTTTAGATACGGGGATAGGTGAAATGTTACAGTGCGGGGAGATAATTTTTAGGAGGACGGAACAGTGATGGCTATAAAAGGTAATAGAACTGAGAAAAGAAGAAATATGAGTAAATATTTGCAGTTTATAACTGAGGTAGGCGAATACTGTTATCGTGAGGCACACATATTTTCTAAAGCACTGTAAAGAATAGCTACAGCACTTTAATATCAAACATAGTTGATTTTTCTATTTGTTTAACCGGCGCTGCATTTATGATGGCGTTTGATGTAACTGTGCCATCCATACCGTCGCTTCCCCACATTCAGGATCATCTATAATATGCTCTAAAACGTGGAAATGATGTTCTTCCAGCAATGATTCATACTGATTCGGGTCCAGTGATGCGTGGAATAACAGCTCTCCGCCATTTTCTCCCCATGATACACCATGGGCAGTGCCTGAAGTAAATATCAGTACACCATGATCTTCTAAATGATCTTCAAAGATCTGGAACATGGAAGGCTGATCTTCAGCAGGAAGGTGAAAGAAGCTATGCCAGGCTACAATGGCATCGAATTTTCTGTCAAGTGAAAGTGAGCGCATGTCAGACTGTATGAACTCAGCGGAAGGACGGTGTTTCTTGGCGATTTCCAGCATCCGGTAGCTGGCATCGACACCGGTGACATGCATTCCCTGATTAGTCAGGTAGTCCATTATCGGCATGCCCGTACCGCAGCCCAGATCTAATATAGCTGCGTTCTTACCAACGTGTTTAATCAGCTTGTCCAGGTAACCTTTTTCAATGAGTCCCTGGTATCTGTGGGCTGCAAACCAGTCAGCGATGAGGTTATACTTTTCGAAAACATTTTTCATGTCTTCCCATTTCTTATAAAGGTAAGGAATACTCAATGATGTATTACTTCCATCCGGAAACTAATAATCCTCTCGCTGTTTTTACCGCATTTCTGGTAGCGAATATGCTTCCGGGCACATCCAACCGGTGGTCCATACCCTGACCATTACCAATACCGGCAGGTACAGCAATGATTCCCTGCTATTTATTATTGCGCAGGGCTAAAGACGTGGACGTATTAACAGGAGGTGTCGAAAGCATGTGGTGGTGCCGTGGAAAGATATATTGGTTTGTGTAAAGCGTCATGGGTTTAAGAGGAACCGGGACGGCAACAGGTAAATAGCAGGATGCAGAGTAGTAACTTATGCGAGATAAATCCTTCATCTTTAATTTTAATATGGATTTTAATCAGCGCTCCTGCCCTAAAAGAGCCGTTGGCTGTCAATAAAGCTATCAATCTGGTAAATAGTGTCCGCATGAGAGCACTTTATTCTTTTAGACTACAACAAAGGGTGGTTAGACTACAGGAGTTGACAGGGTAATGTTGAGCTTTGCAGTAACAAATAACATTATCATGAATATTGTACTAACAGGTTCTCTCGGGAACATTGGAAAACCACTCACACAGCTATTGATAGGAGCAGGCCATGCTGTGAAGGTCATCAGTAGCAAGGTGGCAAGAGCAGAAGACATTCAGGCACTGGGTGCGACAGCTGCCATCGGCAGTATGTTTGATGTTGATTTTTTGACAGGGACATTTAAAGGAGCTGATATCGTTTATCTGATGGAGACAATGGAAGCGGCCGGAGACATCTTTGATAAGACAGTCGATTTTGTAGAGACCATCTGTCAGATCGGGCGGAACTATAAGCGGGCGATTGAACAGGCAGGTGTGAACAAGGTGATACATCTGAGCAGTGTCGGCGCTCATATGAATAGCGGAAACGGGATACTGGTTTTCCATCAGAAAGTCGAAGGTATTTTGAATCAGTTACCGGCAGATGTAGCCATTAAATTTATGCGTCCTACGGGCTTCTACATAAACATGTTCTCATTCATTGATACTATTAAAAACACCGGGACAATCATTTCTAATTACGGAGGAGATAACAAGGAACCATGGGTATCACCAGTGGATATTGCAGATGTGATTGCTGCTGAAATGGAAACGCCATTCGAAGGAAGGAAAATTCGCTACATTGCCAGCGATGAGGTATCACCGAACGAGATAGCGAAGGCGCTAGGTGAGGCTATTGGACGACCGGACCTTCAATGGAAGGTGATAACTGATGAGCAGTTACTGGAGAAATGGTTATCAATCGGTTTTAATGAACAGGTAGCACGTGGTTTTATTGAAGTGCAGGCCAATCAGGGAAATGGGCTGATGTATGAAGACTACTATCGCCATAAGCCGGTATTGGGAAAAGTAAAACTGGCTGATTTTGCGAAAGATTTCGCAGTAGCTTATCACCAGGAATAAGTCAGCATTGTCCGCATGACGCAATAGTCGTGCATGTATTCATACAAGGTGTTAGTTACTATATCTATAAATCGATCTGATTGAAATAAAGCGTATGGCAAATACAAAAACGCATAGAATAAAAACGATCAGTGAATTTCACCAGCTACGGGGATTGCCGAAGCCGGAACACCCTTTGATCAGTATAGTGGACTTCAGCGCGATAAAGCGGCCTACTGATATATCAGAAACGAACTGGGTGCTTGATTTTTATCAGATAGCACTCAAGCGGGGGATCAATGCCAAAGTAAAATACGGACAGCAGGAGTATGACTTTGATGAAGGGGTGATGTTTTTTATTTCTCCTAATCAGGTGTTCAGAATTGAGGTAGACGCCAACTCAGCTGAAAAGCGGTCAGGCTGGATGTTGCTGGTGCATCCCGACTTTTTATGGAATACCGCGCTGGCTGCGGCAATTAAGCAATATGAGTTCTTTGAGTATTCGGTGAATGAGGCATTGTTTCTGTCAGATAAGGAAGAGAAAACCATGCATGGCATTGTACAGCATATTCGTAATGAATATCATGCTAACATAGATAAATTTACACAGGGCATAATTATCTCACATATTGCTACGCTGCTGAGCTATTCTGAACGCTTTTACAATCGTCAGTTTATAACGCGGAAAGTAGGCCATCACCATATATTGGGTCGCATGGAAAATTTGCTCAGAGCTTATTTTAATCAGGATGACCTGGTAATAAGAGGATTGCCAACAGTGCAATATGTAGCAGATTCGTTGAATGTGTCGCCTAAATACCTGAGTGGTCTGTTGAAAGTACTGACGGGTTTAACGACTCAGCAGCACATACATGAGCAGCTGATCGAAAAAGCGAAGGAGAAATTATCCACATCAGATCTATCTGTCAGTGAGATAGCGTATGAACTGGGGTTTGAGCATTCGCAGTCATTTAGTAAGTTTTTTAAGACGAAAACGCAGTTGACGCCATTACAGTTCAGGGAGTCGTTTAGTGCGGGGTAAGGGGGCTGAGGTGATCAATAAACGTCTCTTTGGACAGGAAGTCCGTCATATAGTTATCTTTTAAGCAAATGGTTCATCGATATTCTTACTGAGCCATTTTGCATAAGCTATTCTTTATGAAAGCAAATGGAATAATACTTTAGTGTGCCATATACTTTATAACCGAAAGCCTCGTGGCCTGGACGATGTCAGCGCATTCCGGAACTATATCATTAACAAGGTACTGTAAGTTCGACGCATTGCCAAAATGGATACAGACGCTTCATTCACCGATATCAAGGAATTCATTTTCAGGAGTAGGAGGTGTTTTATTTACACTCCTGTGTAGCCTGTTACTGGTTTTTTGTACCCACTTTTGATGAAGATACCTATTGCGCCGCCTGGATTATTCAGTACCTGCATTGGGCACAGAACAGGGGTGTATCCAATTAACCTAATTAAATTAATCATGAAAAGACAGCGCCTTTTTATGCTATGGCTAGTACCTGTGTTTTGCTTAGCATATGCCCCGATATGTGAAAGCGATAGTGAAAATATAAAAGCAGGTTCCAAACCTGCTGATAATGATGTTGCGACACTGGGAGCGTCTGTAACAGGCTTACGCATAGTGGCAATCGACACGTTATTAACGCCGGAAATTGGCGGAATAAAGCAGGCAGTTGAAATCAAAACAGAGGATGTTAATAAACCAATATTGCTTTTTTTATCGGGTGGCCCTGGCAGCTCTATGATGAACAATGCAGATCGCTTTACGGGCATCTTAAAAAGCAGGTTCACAATCGTACAGTGGGATCAGCGGGATGCCGGAAAGACGTTGAAGTTAAACCCTTCTCCAGTCCAGCCGACAGTTGATCAAATGGCGGAGGATACCTATCAGGTGATAAATTTTGTGTTAAAGCAGCTGAATCAAAAAAAGGTATATCTGCTGGGTAGTTCCTGGGGCAATGCTTTGGGCTTTTATATTGTGAGGAATCATCCGGAGCTGATACATGCTTATTATGCGGTCAATCCTGTTATTAGCCAACTGGCAAGTGAGAAAGAGTTGCTCAGTGTGCTGAAAGTTCACTTTAAGGATAATGAAATTGCGAGCAGGGAATTAGCGACTGTACATATCCCTTTTCAGATGGATGGCGATTTGTTTTATTTGAGAAAATGGCTTTTTTATAAAGATGGGAAGGAATTTGTGACGAGTGATAATTTTAAGAACAACTTTCTGCAATGGTCAAAGGCCTGGTCGCCTGCCTGGAATGAGGTAATGCACATTGATTTACCAAAGACTTTAAAAAAGGTGGACTGTCCGGTGTATTTTTTTGTTGGTAGAAATGATATTCAGACGTCGACTAAAATTACAGAGCGGTATTTTAAGGCAGTGAAAGCGCCAAAGAAAGACTTGTTTTATTTTGATCACTCAGGTCATCAGATCCATCAGGATGAGCCTGAAAAGCTGCAAAATATGATTCTTAAAACATTGGGAGGGCTGCCGTCTTAAAAAGTAATGCCTAGTGCGGTGCATGTCAGTGAACAAAGAAAGGCCCCCGGAGGCTATACCGCTAAAGATAGATATAAATGAAAAAAGCTATAATCTAGAGATTATAGCTTTTTTTGTTGCCGAACCTGGATTCGAACCAAGACAAACAGAGTCAGAGTCTGTCGTACTACCGTTATACTATTCGGCAAGGTAGTTTTTGTTTCCCTTTGGCTTTGTGCGTTTGGGATGGCAAAATTACATTTTTATATATAACTTCCAAAAAAAAGTTGAAATATTTTATAAATCATTGAAAATGAAAAAGTAGTTCCGCATGTGCGAAACTACTTTCTATTGGAAATTGGATATTGATTGTCTTATTTATAGGTAGCTGCCAGTTCCAGTGCTTTATAGGCATTCACCACACCACCTGTACGGCACAGGTCAGTCATCTGAACAGTTTTAGGTTCATCATTTTCCATGATACTTACAGGATGGTCTATTTTAACCACAGATTTAAGGATAATCTCTTTTACCTGCGTAGCCTTCAGCTTTGGATAATATGAGCGTATGAGGGCTGCCAGGCCGGTTACAACAGGAGCTGCCATACTGGTACCGTCATGGTATTCATATTTGGAACCTGGTGTAGAGGAGTAGATCCCAACGCCCGGCGCAAATACGTCCACATTTACCTTACCGTAGTTAGAAAAGGAAGCTGCCAGTGTCTCGTCATTATCAGGACCGGAAGCACCTACTTCTATCCATGCAGAAGCAGTATCTCCGTTCTGGTATACGCGGCTCGGGTAGTTAGGAGCGATATCGATGTTTTTCGCATCGTTACCAGCAGCGTGCACCAGTAGTACATCTTTGGATATAGCATATTTAACCGCGTCATCCACTACATTTTTGTTAGGAGAATAGTCCTTGCCAAAGCTCATGTTGATCACTTTAGCACCATTATCTACTGCATAACGGATGGCATTAGCCACGTCCTTATCTCTTTCGTCACCATTCGGGATAGCCCTTACCGACATAATGCGTACATCATTCGCAATACCCTGGATCCCCAGCGTATTCTTTCTGTCGGCACCAATGATACCCGCAACGTGGGTGCCGTGGTCTGCATCCGGACCGGTAGCGTCACCGGAGCCGTAATATCTTTCTGTCGGATTGTTATAGTCATCACCTACGATATCACGTGGATCGAAGTCCAGGTTAAGCTGATAGTCCACCTGCTCTTTAAAGTGAGTCACGGCAGCATCCAGTTCAGTTGTTCTGAAGGCTTTGAAATCAGGATAACGTTCCAGCTGCTGGGCGATCATCTGTTTGATCTGTGATTCAGCCGGATTCTGAGGTGTATATGCCTGTAAATCAGCGGCTGTTGGGTTCGTGTTCCCCATCTTGTTCAGCATGGTATCCAGCATACCCACGAAGCGGGTGATACCCACGAGGGTCTGCTGTGCTTCGGATAATTTAAGGTCGTATTTGCCTTTCAGTACCTCGTACTGATACAGTCCGGCTGTGTCTTTGGAAACGTTGTTCAGACTACCGAAATGCTTCTGTTGCTGGCGGATGAGGCGGGTAAGCTCCAGGTTGTCATAGCCCACATTACCCTTCTGGGAACCAATAAAGTTCCATCCATAGATATCATCGGCATAATGGTTTTTGTCGTCATCTTTACCGTTGCCTCTTTTCTCCTTGCTATTGATCCAGAGAACACTTTGCAGGTCTTCATGCGTTGTGTCTATACCACTGTCGATTACGGCAACGAGTACTGTTTTGGATTTTTTGTCTTTGAGCAGCTCTGTGTAGGCTTTCTCAACGCTGATACCGAATACGGAATCTTTTTGCAGGTCCATGCTTTGCCAGTTATGTTTCTGTGCACTTGCTACGAGTCCTGACAGTAATAAGGCGGCAACGATGGCCGTTGGCTTACAAATATTCATGCGATAAATTTCATTGATCAGCTGAAGTCCTGTTCTGTGTATGACTAGCTGGGGTTGGTTTATTGAATTGAGTTTTAAATACTATGCTATCTGTTACGTCCGGTCCTGAAATGCTCTGACCCATGCTCGTGACGGAAATACTGTGTCGCAAGGTAAATTATTAATAGTATTGAAATTGTTAAAAAATGGCCAGCGGTGATAGATTTATTCAATTGGATTAACTAGAAAAGCCGGAAGTAACGTGTTATGAAGTTAATTTCCTATTAAAAAACCGAATTTCACTCGTCTTTAATGAACAGCCTGTTGAAAACTGGAAGGCCGTTTGTTTGTCAGCTGATAGAATACCTTACTAAAAGCAGCAATACTACTGTATCCTGTCTGATAAGCGATCTCACTCAGCGTCTGATTCGTTTGCAGGATCATTTCTATTCCTTTTACGACCCTCACCATCTGCAGATATTGTACAAAAGACATGTCCAGTATGTTGGTAAATAATCTGGATAATGTGCGGGGACTCAGGTCAAACTGATGACTAACTATCTCCAGTGTCAGTTGCTGATCAAAATTTTGTCCGATATACTGCAGGACAGGCTGTAAACGCTCATGCTGCGTTGTGGGTAAGATCACAGGCAGGGCCGTCGTACTGATGTCCGGGAGGATGTCTTTTATAGCACTCAGGAACCTGAAGCCCGGATCTCCCGGTAATATATGCCGTTGCCAGCGGGCAGAATAATTGATCATTTCCAGTAACAACTCGTTGACCGGATAAATACCCAGCCGGGTATAAAACGGTGTCTCATGATCATGCTGACTATAGAAATACAGATTCCTCGTTGTAGTAGATTTGGAGTGTTTGATCTGCATGTAATGTTCCTGATATTTAGGTATCCATATATAATGGCGTGCAGGAATGACATAAGACCTGTCAGGCATGTTGCAATAAGCAATACCCCCTTCGACATATGTCAGCTGTCCCTTCTCATGAGAATGCATAGAGAACTTACGCTCTACCTTTTCATGCATAACATATACTGAATCAGCATGTACATCTATTTCATTCAGATAGTCGGCCAATACCTGCATAATACGAATGGCTTGAATGGACAAATAATTGGCAATTTAGATAAAAGCGTTCATATCTGCTCATAGTACCTTTGTAAGCAGAATAAAGATTATGTGTACTGATATAAGAAAGGTGGTGTTGATGCTACCTTTTATGTTTTTGACAATGTGCGTAGCGGCACAACAACCTCACGACACTTCGAAACCGTTACATTTAACTATCGAGCAAATCTGGGAACAGGCGGAACTAAATAACAAAAGGATAGCTATGTCCCGCTTAAGCGTGGAAAGTAGTGAAGAAGTATGGAAAGATGCAAAGGCAGAACGTTTGCCTGAGATCAATACTACTGGTACTTATGCGCGTGTGACCAATATGCCTGTTTACACAGACGGTTACTTTCATACGCCTGAACAGTTTCCGGTGCTACATAACTTCTACAAGGTAGGTGGTGAAGCCTATTTTAATGTTTATAATGGTAATAAGACGAATCTGGAGATAAAGAAGGGAGCAACAGAACATGCGATAGCAGAAGAACAGAAGAACCTGACCGTATCAGAAGTAAAGTTCAATGCGGCAGTGTGTTACCTGGACCTGGCGCGTAGTTGTCAGTTTAAAGAACTAATAGCGAAGGATATAGCAGATCAGGAAAGACAACTCGCCCATATCCAGGAACTACAGAAAAATGGCGTTGTACTGAAAAGTGATGTGCTCAGAGCGACCCTGAAATTGTCCCGTCAGAAGATGGGAATGGTGCAGATCGATAACGACATCGCTATCGCCAGTCAGAAACTGGCCCTGATGATCGGAACCGATGAGCACCAGTTGATACTACCAGACACAGTCTTTTCAGCAGCATTGCTGCCGCCGGTTACTTATGATGAGTATCTTGCTGTGGCAGAAAAGAATGCGCATGAGTATAAGATCTCAGCAGGAGAAACTGAGTTACGGATGCTGGCCCTGAAACAGGTGAAAGCAACTGTATCGCCTAAAGTGGGCATCTTTGCTGACTACGCTTTTTCTTATCCGCAGATACAGTTTTACCCTTATGAAGGAGCCGCTTATGGCCTGGGTATGTATGGTGTAAAAGCCGCTTTCCCGATCTCTTCTTTTTATCACAATAAACATAAGGAGAAAGCCGCTAAGCTGCAACTGGAAAGACAGGAAGTAGAGCATAGGGAAACAGGAGATGAAGTAAGGCAACAGGTGAATGAAGCTTACCTGCGTTATAAGGAATCTCTCACCCGTATTGACGTAGCTCAGACAAATATCACTCAGGCAACAGAGAATCTCCGGATAGTAAACAACACCTATTTCAACCAACTCTCTCTGGTGACCGATCTGCTGGATGCAGATACACAAATGCTGCAAACAAGATTTGACCTCGTATCAGCCAACATCGCTGCCCGCGTCAGGTATTACCAGTTACAAAAAGCTATAGGAAATTTATAATAAGTATGACAGCTAAGAAGAACAGCCATGCCCGTACGGACAGGTTAATTACCACTATTACCGGATGGTTAGCAGGTATTATCCTCGTCGCACTCACAATATGGGGACTAAGCACCTTTTTTGAACTGCGCAAATATGAAGAAACAAACGATGCGCAGGTAGAAGAATATATTAACCCGATCACCGCTAGAGTGACAGGTTACATCAGCAGGATCAACTATGAAGAGAACCAGAATGTGAAGAAAGGAGACACCCTGCTGATCATTGATGATAGTGAATATCAGTTGCAACAGCAGGAAGCAAATGCCGCACTGCTGAATGCGCAGGCTCAGATGCAGGTACTGGAAAGTAATGTCTCCACGACCGCTAAAACCGCCGAGGCTTCACGATCGCAGATCGCTGCCGCAAAGGCAAAACTCTGGAAGCAACAGCAGGAATACGATCGATACAGAAAACTGTATGATGCAGAATCTGCTACAAAACAACAACTGGAAAACGTTGAAACGGCACTGAACGTAGCCAGAGCGGACTATGAAACGATCGTTGATAACTATGACGCAGCCGCCTCTAAAGTAAACGATATTAAGTCGCAGAAGGCAGTAATAATGGCGGAAATAGAACGTCGCCAGGCATTGCTGGGCCGTAACAAACTGGATGTCTCCTATACGGTGATACGTGCACCGTATGATGGTAAAATGGGACGGCGCACCATACAGGAGGGGCAGTTGATACAGGCCGGACAAACGCTCGCATTCATCGTAAATCAGGCTACCGGTAAATGGGTGATCGCCAATTTCAAAGAGACGCAGGTGAGCAACATGCACATCGGTCAGTCCGCTGATATCGAAATAGATGCCTTCCCCGGAAAGACTTTCAGCGGAACAATAGAATCCCTTTCACCCGCTACAGGTTCCAGGTTTTCCCTGTTACCTCCTGATAACTCATCAGGTAACTTTGTGAAGATCGTACAGCGTATACCCGTACGTATAAAACTGACTAACAACACAGCCGAAACTGCTGTACTACGTGCCGGTATGAACGCCACTGTGGCAATCAGTAAGAGACATGGCTAATCGTACTCCCATATTCAAACCATGGGCCTCCGAATGGCTGATCAGGATAGTGATATTCCTGAACCTGCTGCCATCCATGCTGATGTTTGGGATCTCTACCGCCAGCGGACCCAATGCCGCAGGCTATTATGGTATAGAACCAGCGGATGTACAGTACTCCATGGTCTTATTTTACGCCTCACTGGCTGGATTCTTTGCGCTTGAAAGAAGGTTCTTCGATTTCATTGCCAGCAAAGAATACCTGGTTATCGGTGTGATCATACAGATCGTCACTTCTTACGGATGTTACGTAACACGCGACCTGTACGTTTTACTACCACTGCGGTTTATTCAGGGAATGGCCAACTGTGTGACTACGAGCGTGTGTATCACGCTTGTCTTCAGCCGGTTGAAGAACAACCGTTCCCGTGAGATAGGATATTCACTATTTTACGGTGTATTGCTTGGTATTACTGCATTTACTACACTTGTTACCGCACCTATCATTGATGCGTTTGACTTCAACGTGCTCTACAAGTGGATGATCTTCATGTACATTCCCGGAGCGATACTGCTGGTCATCATTATGAACAGGATACGGCTTGTCAGGAAGTTTCCACTGTATCAGCTCGATTGGGCCAGTTATATAGTATATACTACCATGCTGTGTTTGCTGGGATACATATTATTGTACGGACAGCAGTATTACTGGTTTAGTGATGACCGTATACTGATGGCAGGTATCGCAGTTATATCACTGGCGGTTATCCACATCGTCAGACAACGTTCACTGAAGCGGCCCTATCTCAGTCTGGAGGTATTTAAGTACCGTAATTATGTGATAGGTGTCAGTCTTATCCTGATATTATACATCTGCAGGGGTGCCTTTAATGTTACGACCAATTACTTTACAACAGTGCTGGGCATGGATCCGAGGCATCTTTCTTATATCCTGCTGGCTAATGTAGGAGGTATTATTTTCGGGGTGATCTATTCTTCCCGCTGGATATTGCTGAAGCGTTCCATGCGCTGGTTATGGATGGGTGGATTTTCTCTGTTGCTGATATTTCACCTGTGGATGCATGCGCTTTTCGCCACACAGGCAGATACGCCAACGTTTATTGTGCCATTAATTTTACAGGGTATAGGTGTAGGGCTGTTAATGGCCCCTATGATCATCTATGCCATTTCATCAGTGCCGCCACATCTCGGAGGCACTGCATCCGCAACAGGGGTGCTGTTCCGCTTTACAGGATTTTGCATCAGTATTGCGTTGATCAATTACTTTCAACTGTTATCCAGAAAGGTGCACTACAACCGTTTCCTGGACCTGGTTACATCGCTGGACCCTTTGGTGACGGCTAAACTGGTCAACTACAAAACAGCTGTTGCCGCGAAAGGGGTCCCTGCGGACCAGGCAGCCAAAATTGCCAACGGACTGTTATACCGGTCCGCTGACCTGCAGGCGCAGATACGGTATGCAATGGATTACTATTATATTATCAGTTGTGGATTGGTAGTGATTATATTATTGATCGCCTTTGCACCTTATCTGAACAGAACCGTGATCAATCTGAGGAATAATCAGCCGGCACCGGCATCGTATTAATCAGGAGCCAGGACTAAGAGCTGTAATACGGTGAATATTAGTGAGTATTAATTTGGTTAGCTGTCAACTTGAATAAATAGAGGGAAAATGGAAGCGCTTCAGTTATTGAAGCGCTTCTTGTTTATTGGAAGGATTTTGTAATTCTTAATTCCTAATTCCTAATTTTTCCTGTAATACTACTCCCAGTGGTTTCTTTTTCAGCTTTGCCTCTATCCATGCACTGAAATCAAATAACTTCAGTTGTTGTCTCTCATACTTGTCAGCTCTTATCTTATCAAAGCTGGCATTGATCTTTTTCCATAATGTAGTACGATAGGCTGTCACAGATGGCACTTCTCCTCCGCCCAGGAATTTAATCACGGTTCTTTCCAGCATATATGAACGTCTTGCATCTGGCTGGAGATGCCGACGGAAGGCCCTTGTTTCATACCGGATATATTCATAATTGCCCAGCTCATACTGTATCAGCAGATGTACCAGTCTGCACGTACGGTAAATGGGTAGTGTACTGTAAAGGTTGCTTTGCAGAACCTGCTCCAGTGCGTTATGTGCGTTATTGATATCTTCGTTTCCCAGATAGATCAGAGCCATATAAAGATATATTTCGGCCTGTTTACTAATATCCATCAGCAGGATATTCTTTTTGATAACAGGTGCATAATGATGTAATAACATCAACGCGAAAGCAAAATTGCCACTGTCAATGTAGGCACCTGATTCGTATATAAACAACAGCCGTTGTTGCATGATATAAAAATAGATACTATCGCCTTTCAGCCGTTTTACTTTATCAATGAATGAGAGCAGTTCTTCATAATGTTTTCCTGCACGGAGGCTATCCAGTATACCTTCAATAATAAGAAGATGGTCGGCAGGTGTGTCTTCAAAGAGTGCAGGATGTGTTTCCAGCAACTGATTCAGCTGATGAAATATTTGTAGTGCCGCCGGATGGTCGCTGGTTGCCAGATGGTAGTGTGCCTGGAACAATAGCTGTACTTTCAGGCTGGTAGCAGAAGACGGGACGGGAGTGGGCATGGCTGCCTGTAATACATCTACTGACTCCTGCTGCCTTATAGTACGGGCACTGCCTCTGTATAGCAGTGTATGGCGCAATGTTTCGTATAATGATGTCTGTTGACGTATCTGTTGCATGGTATTCAGTGTATGCTCAATAGCCTGCTGCCGGTTAGATAATTCTTCTTCCGTGATACCTGGAAAGTTGAGTTGCTGCAATAGTTGTATCTCCTGCTGCTGGGCCCAGAGTGTTAAGAGTTGCTTCTCATGCTGAGTAGCGGCTGTCTGTATTTTTTGTAGTTGCTTTAACGCATCTTCATGCAGAGAACGTTCAAAGAGTATATCGCATTTTAGTATACCGGCGGTCAGCATAGCAGTGGACTGCTTCTGTAGCCTCAGATGTAGCAGGCAGTCCAGTAGTACTTTATAGAGATACTTGCTACATACATCGTAACTACATCCCGGATACTGTTCGTGAAAGGAAAGCTTCAGTTCCGCTGTGCTTCTGAATGAATGATGCTCCATCAGATCAAAAAGATTTACATAGTCTTTGCTGCCTTGCTGAAGTGCAGTGTACATCCGGAAATATCTTTTTTCAGCCTTCGTGAGGGTATTTATTAGTCTGCTAAGCATGTCAGCTTTAGCCATAGTCCTGCTGATTTAAGTTTATAGGCATCCCAAACTTTCCATTGTTACCGATAACAAGATCTTGGTTGATGTGTGACAAAATAATTCAAATAACGAATAGTTTGTAGTTCATCTTCAGATGCCGTCAATCTGCTTTCGGATTATCCAAAATGTATCTAAATATTGCGCTATTTGTTTAGATTGTATTTTATTATATTGTTGATTTATAGATAATTGTGATTTTACCAGTTAATATAATATTAATAAAATTTTTGAATTGGGAATGTCTATTCTTTATAAAAAAAGGTTAAAAAGTTATCAGAGGGCTCATTATATTTGAATCGTAATGAAGGCACAAATGCGATAGCATCAACCTGGATTTTATTAATTCCCGTTAGCGAGCCCTGATGAAAAGAAGTAGTTTAGTTAATCGTTGCATTCAACCTAATATCACCGTAGAAAATTGTAGCAGGATCTAAAAAACAGAAATAACAGGAGTTTAAGTAACCAGCAATTCGCTTCATAAAGCATCAACAGCCAAAATCATTTTATCACTAAAACCTAAACACGACTATCTTGATGAAAAGTATTAGCTAAAACGTTTTTATACAGTAGTAATGAGATACTAATTCCAATGCAGAGAGGGCTGCATGAGTCAATCTATTTCACGTTATAATTTCCACGGGTCTGGTAAGTGTTGTTTACCCAGTAATTAGTATAAATACCTCTTTTAGCGAAGTGCTTTGGGAAGGCATCATGACATTGATGTTGCTTCTCCTATTCTTTCAGTTTTATAACATATGATGTAATCGATTACTCAGCGCGTATACGTTGACGTGATCAACTCTGCCTGTCTAAAAATATTTATTATGCGTGTACTTGTACGAATCTTCTTTTCGTGCCTGGCAGTGTATTGCCCACATCTTCTGTCAGGGCAGGATACAACGAAGTTACAGCGACATCTGGTCCCTGTGACGAAGGCCGATTCTATTTCATTGGAACGAGAAAATGCTTATCCTTATTCTTCCTTACATCAGTTGCTCAAGGGGAATGCAGCCGGTGTGTACATCCAGGAACCAAGTGGTGAACAAGGCGCTTTCAGCAGCATAGCGTTAAGAGGAAGCGCTATCCCTTTTATTAGTAGTAGAGATATTTATGAATCACAGCCTACAATCATACTGGATGGTATTCCATTAATAATGGACCATCCTTTTACTTTCGATATACAGCTGTTTGGTTATAATCACCTGGGCCCCGCTACCAACCTGCTTTCTGCTATTGATCTGAACAATATAGAAAAGATTGAAGTAGTGAAAGACTTCGGCAGAGCTGCCATGTATGGACCACGTGCTGTCAACGGAGGTGTGATCCTCCTGACCACAAAAGCTCCTGTGATAGGCCGCCGCAGAATAAGTTTCAACACTTATTTCGGTATGGTGCAACGTCCCCATATCTTCACTACGAACGCTAAGTTTGAAAACGATTTCAGACAACAATTCTATGATAAGTATGCGACTACGGAACAACTACAGACTTATCCACTCTACCTGCGTGATTCTACCAATAATGCCTATTACGGGCCTTCCAACTGGACAGACCTCTATTTTAAGAACAGACCCGTATATGGCGTGAACGCCAGTCTTTCCAGTGGTACTGACCGTGCGAACTTTATGTTTGCTGCCGGTAACCAACGTTCCGCCAATACTGCGGATAACAGCAGGATGGATCGTTATAATGCCATGTTTGAGATCAACATGGTGCCACTACGTGGATTAACCATATCATCCATGATCAGTGCTACGAGACTCGAACGTACCCGTAGTTCCTGGCTGCGCGACCGCTTTGCTGAAATGCAATACCTACCCGATCTGAGCAGCCCGCTGCCACCCAATAAATCATTCTATAGTCAGTATCTGCATGAGTTTACCAAGTCCTTTGATGATAACAAAACAAATGAAGTCAATGGTTATTTTAAAGTGAACGTGAAACTTGGTGATAGCTGGCAGATCAACTCCATGTTTGGGTTTGACTATAATGAAGGACTCAGAGACCTGTTTTACCCAAGCACACTGCTGGAAAAAGTGAACTACCTTTCCAACTATTTCGGCTACAATCAACGGGTATTTTTGAACAATAACATCAGTTATAATCATACCTGGAACCAGAAACACCGCGTAAGTGTGGAAGCCGGTGAAGGCTTTCAGGCAGATTATCATCGCTATAACTATGCATATGCCTATAAAGGCCCGAATGACCTGATCCGTATTAACCTGCTACATTCAGATAATACGAAATCAGAGTATCTGTCACCGAAATCATTTAATCATGCATTGATCTTCTCTTTCCTGGATAAACAACGTGCGCGCTTACTGTCCTTCTACGGCCGTGCTGCTTATTCATACAATGATCAGCTGGATTTCTCTGTGTTAGTACGTGCCGATGGCTCTTCCAGCGCACAGCCGGATAACTGGTGGTTTTACTCACCCACTTTCACCGGTGGTGTTAATATTAAGAATATCTGGCTGAAAGACCATGATCAGATTGATGCGTTAAAACTACAGGCCAGCTGGGGTAGAATAGGAAGACTGATGCCGGATGACCGCTTTGGTGAAGGCCCTCAGTATACATCCGACATGTCATTCAGTAATAACCCGGTACGCTTCTCCTATAATGGTTTTCCTGGTATCAGCAGGGCTTATTCTTCCGGCTACATTGGTTATGGTGTTACCTGGCCTTATGCCGAACAGCTGAATATTAATGTCAGCACGGCCTTGCTGAAGAACAAGCTGCAATTATCTCTGGACCTCTATAACAAGGTGGACCATAACATGCTGCTAGGTGTGCCATTCGGCGCTGAATACGGCTATAATTTCGCCTATAAGAATGGTATGTCTGTCCGCAACCGTGGCGTTGATCTTGGTGTCAGAGCCACCGTGTTACCTGCTTCAAGCCCGTTACAGTGGATACCCGGTATCACCATGAACTACAATAAGAACACGTTACTCGCGCTTCCGGGTGGACTGGATGAACTGGTAGTCGCCAATGGTTCCAAACTACTTCGTGTAGGACATGCTATCGATCAGTTCTGGGTGCTGGAAAACGACGGTATCTATAACCGTGATACAGATATACCTGTTAACCAGACGGATGGTAAACGCCTGAATTACAAAGGTATCCCGCTGCTGGCAGGAGATCCCCGCTGGAAAGATAAGAACGGCGATTATGTTATCGATGATAAGGATAAGGTCCTGAAAGGTCATGTGCTGCCGGTGTTCTCAGGTGGGTTTAACAGTGACTTCTACTGGCGCGGTTTTACACTCGGGTTCTCTTTCTATTACACACTCGGCCGTAAGGTAATGAATGCACAGGTGGCTGACCGATTTGACTTTATCAACAGAGAAGGAAAAATAGACATGAGTGCCGTGAAAGAGATCACCTTCTGGAGTAAGGTAGGTAACTACGAAAAGTACCCGGTATACAATCCCTGGAGCACTGTAGATGCCTATCGTACAGATCAGGACCTGTTCCTGGAGAATGGCTCCTTCCTGAAACTAAGGAACCTTTCCCTGCAGTATGATCTGACAACTGCGAAATGGTGGAACAAGAAAGGTAAGATCAACGGCCTTTCCCTATACGCCACCGCTACTAACTTGTTTACGGTTACGCCTTATACCGGTGGTGATCCTGAACTGGCAGACTTCAATGGTTTTGATACCGGCTACTCGCTGCCACTTTCCAAGACATATACCATAGGATTAAAAATGGATCTCTGATGAAACGCTTATTACTTATAATCATCTGTTGCTGTACTGTGCTGGCAGGATGTAACAAGTTGCTCGATATTGATTCTTCTCATGCTGTCTCTGAAGAGAATTTCTGGAACTCGCATGAAGATACCCGTACGGCACTTGTTGGTGTTTACGGTTTATTACGCGCTGCTATGGCTGATAATAATGCCTGGTGGATGTATGGAGAGTTCAGGAAGGGTGACTTCTACGCTATCCAGCGTCAGGATATGAAGGCCATTATCCGGAATGACCTGCGTGCAGCCTACCCTTTACTGCAACAGCTTTCCAACTGGCGCAGGTTCTATGCGGTTATCAACGCTGCCAATATGTTCCTGGAACACGTGGGTGAAGTGAAAGCCCGCGATCCGAAATACTCAGAGGAAAACATGCGTGTGGACATTGCGCAGATGCGCTGTATCCGTGCTTATGTGTATTTTTTCCTGGTATCTGTATGGGGAGATGTACCCCTGCTTACCGCTTCTCATGATGGAGAGTTTGCTAATAAACCAAGAGAGAAAAAAGAGACAGTACTGGCTTTTGTAGAAAAAGAACTGGTGCAGTCTGCCGCTGATCTGCCTTACAGATACAGCGCTAATGATCCGCAACAATCTGGTAGCTACTACAATGAAACAGATACCCGCTGGTCAGGTGTACTCGCCCGTAAGCATACTGCCTACGCTATCCTTGCCCATGTGGCGGCGTGGCAGGGCAAGTACGTAGATGCCTCAGTCTATGCGCAGTTTGTACTCGATAACTACTCTAAAGGTGGTAGTTATTACATCAGTACAGATGATCTGACAAATAGCAACGGCTTTTTCAAATGGAAGAAAGACAATCATATCCTGGCCTTTAACTTCGACTGGGGCCATGTAGATGCTTCTTTCTCCGGACATCTCGAAGAGATGACCCTGGCTTCACCAGTGGTGAATAAAGCCCTGCCGGATATCTACATTCCGAAAGAGACGATCCTCTCTGTATTTGATCAGCCGGTAGACGAGCGTTTCAGCCTCGATACCCTCAGTGGTACGCCTACCTCGCAGCGCTACTTTACAAACTTCAACAGCCAGATACCCATTTTCAGCAAAGTAAAAGTTATCCAGGATGGCAATACTGCCGACCCCTCTTTCAGGATGTACTCAAGCACAATTATTATCACCCGTCTTGAGAATATCACCCTGTTACAGGCGGAGGCACTGGCTGTGATTGGTCAGCAACAGAGAGCGATCGACCTGTTGAATACGATCAGAGACCTCCGCAGGATCAAACGTTACGATAGTGCAAGAGAAGGCGACCTTATAGATGCCATCTTCAAAGAGCGTAGAAAGGAGCTCATGGGAGAGGGCTGGCGATGGTTTGACCTGATCCGGTACAACAAGATCAAACAGAATGATCCTGCTTTTATGGAGATGATCAACAACGGCGGCATCTTCTGGCCAGTTGCGGAAGAAGTTATTAAACAGAACCCATTGATCACCCAGAATCCTTATTGGCAATGATGAAAAAGATAACATACCTGGTTAATATAAAAAGTCTGCTGGCACTATGTATCGGTACTGTGTTACTCTATGGTGGTTGTAAGAAAGACAGCGGATTCTACGGATACGAAAATGAACAGAAAGAGTTTGATGGCACTATATACGATTTCCTGAAGAATGAACATCAGTATGATTCATTTTTACTGGCTATAGAAAGAGTGCATCTGACAGATACATTGAAGTCGGGCCTTTACACCGTATTCGCGCCTACTGATGCCAGTTTTAAGCAGGCCATTGATAATATGAATACCCTGCGTACGATACAGGGCAGGGCACATATGTTCATCAGCACACTGCCCTATGAACAACTGGATTCGCTGTTATGCCGGTACATTGTGAAAGATACTTTTTCTTCCCGCGTCATGGTATTGCAGGATGGCCTGGCACTGAAGTCTATCCGATATAACTATCCCATGCATGGCAAGTTCAATCGTACCGATGCGGAAGGCCATGTTGGCGGTGGCCCCGGCGTGATCACCTACAGTGATACAAAAGGTGTGATCTATACGAACCGGTGGAGCAAGTCAACTACCGTTGCGATTGATATTGTTACTAAAAACGGATTGGTCAACGTACTCGAGAAAGATCATATGTTCGGCTTTGACGAGTTTATTCCACGAATGAATCCTACAGTATCCTCTCCCTGGAATGATTATCCTTTTTATATCCCAGGAGTCATCGGACTGGAACAATACAATCGTGGTGGTAACAAAGTGGCTTACCTGGATTTTTCTTTGAATAATCAGGGTGGACAATATCGTCCTGCTGATCAGGTGGATATCGCTACCGCCGGTGAAGCCGGCCTGAAAGTAGGATGGACGGAGACTGGCGAATGGATGGACTACACTGTAGAGATCACTGAAACAGGTGAATATGATATGACATTACGTTATGGCAGTGGTGGTGACGATGGCCGTATTCATCTTGAAGTAGATGGACGTCCGGTGGTAGGAAGTGCCCTGGTCATGCCTGGCACCGGTGGATATGATTCCTTCCGGGATATTACTACTACCGTGCAGCTGACTGCCGGCCGGCATCTTATGAAGGTCTATTACGACTTTGCCAACTTCGATCTGCGTTTTCTCAAGTTTGTACGTAAGAATGCGCCAATGCCTATTCCGGGTGTGATCAACCTCGAAGACTTCGATCCGGGAGGTGAAGGTGTAGGTTATCATGATAACAATGAAAGAAATGAAGGTGGCAAATTCCGTCCTTCTGAAGGAGTGGATATCGACTTTTCCAAGAATGAAGGTGGTGGCTACCAGGTTGGATGGACCGGTACAGGTGAGTGGATGAACTACTCCGTCAATGTGAAAGAGACCGGCACCTACAATACCTACATATCGGTGGGTTCTGAAGGCACCAATGGCATATTCCACCTCGAGTTTGACGGCACAGATGTTACAGGCCAGTTAAAAGTACCCAATACTACCGGGTATCATAAGCGACAGAATGTTGTTACAAGCGTATTCCTTACCAAAGGTCCCCACGTGATGCGCTTCTTTGTAGACCACGACGGATTTGACGTGAAGTCTGTCACTTTCCGGCCATTAAACTAAATATTCATCACCATGCGAAAGATTATAGTCACTTTATCGCTGGTCCTGCTGCTTTTTGCCTGCCGGAAATGGGCGGCGGAAGACCTGGATTTTCTCAGCGGACGGGCAGTATACAACCAGAAAGTATTTTCTCCCATACTAGGAAGAACTGTCCTGTATTCCCAGATCTTTAACACAGATGCTTCCACTACGCCTATCAAATTCCGCATACTTAATGTGCGCTACAAGCGGGATGGCAAGCCTGCCAGTGATTTTGACCAACAGGTAGATGTACTGACGTGGAAGACAACTTATACAGGTGAAGAGAAATCACTAGCTGAGATCGAGGCAAAGCGGGTAATAGAAAAGCATCCTGTTTTTGAGGTAAGGCCAACTTCCGGTGATTTTGTACTGTGGGCAGAAGCCATAGGTACCAATATGCGTCAGCAGCCGGACTCCGGATACCTGTTTGATGTAGAGGCGTCTAATTCCGGTGGTACCAATATGTACAAAGACCTGTCATTGATGCCATTGAGAGAACAGGCATATGCACCCTATGAATATGATGCGATAACCGGCAGACGCAGGGCTAATTACCCGAACCCTGCAGACTCCTCTATGTTTGAGCTTATCTATAATCATCCGGGTGTATATAGCATGATAGACGATGATACCAACCTTGATCTGAAAGGAGATAGTGTAAGGGTGTTCTTTAATAAAAAAGGCAATGGAAACTCGCTCACCTTCAAATTTATGAATAAGGACTCTCTGCCTATTAACCCTGCCAGTTTTAACCTCACGCCCTGGGATTCACTGTTACACGGATTTAATAAACAGATGACTGAAACACAGGTTACCTACGATGTAGCCTATCCTATACCGGCCATGCGCTTCAAAACAAGATATACGAACGGAGATGGTTCGCAGGCTTATGTTAAGTTCAGTTTCAGCCGTGTAGGATTTGGTAATATCCGGCAGATAGGTGTACTGGACCTGAACTTCAATATCTATCAGAAGGGTGACTGGGAGATCATTTTTTATTTCCGTAACAATCCCCGGTTCAGGGATGAATGAGTTATCAACCTAAAAATCTATCGCTATGCAATGTATGCGTAAGTATAAATTTCCTCTCCTGCTGCTGTTGTTGCTGCCTATGTTATTGCACGCGCAGGATAAAGTACAGATCAAAGGTATCGTCAGGGATGCACAGACTAATGAACCTCTGGTCGGTGTAAGTATTATGGCAGGTACGCCTCCGAAGGCGGTAGGTGTTACCAATGCAGATGGTTCCTTTTCAGTAGCTGTTGCGCCGGATGCGCCACTCTTGTTCCGTTATATCGGCTTCTCTGATTATAAGCTGAGAATAAAGGATAAAAAAGATGTGGTCGTACGTCTTGTGGTGAATGAGAATAAACTGAATGAGGCAATTGTGATCGGTTATCAGAAAAAGACCAGAGAGGTAACAACCGGTTCTGCTGTGATCGTGAGTGGTAAGGAATTACAGGATATTCCTGTGTCAAATGTGGAGCAGTTACTCCAGGGACGTGTAGCAGGTCTCAACATTCAGAATAATACGGGTACACCAGGCGGCCGCGGTTTTATACAGATCAGGGGTTTGTCCAACATCAGTGTATCAGGAAGCGGGAACGACGCGTTTCTGTCGCCTACCTCTCCGCTGTACGTGATCGATGGCGTACCCGTGGAAGCAGATGCCAACTTCGAGTATGGATATCAGTCTGCCGGTCCGGGTGTAAGTCCTTTATCGCTCATTCCTCCGGAAGATATTGAGAGCATGGAGATCCTGAAAGACTCTCAGGCTACAGCACTGTATGGATCCAGAGGTGCTTATGGCGTAATCCTGATCACTACCCGCCGTGGTAGTTCTCCTATCCCGCTGGTAAGATATACGGGTAACTTCTTTGTAAATAATCCCCCGAAGTTGCGTCCGACCATAGGTGGTAAGGAAGAGAGAAGAATACGCCTGGGTATGATCAATGGTGGTAATAATATCGAAGACATCTATCAGATCTCTACCAAGCCATTTCTGTCGGATAGTCTCAACCCATATTATAACAACTCTACCAACTGGCAGGATGTCTTCTACAATACTACCTACAACCAGACGCATAATGTGAATATCAGTGGGGGTGATCCCAAGTTCAACTATAAAGTAGACCTGGGTTATTATCATGAGAACGGTGTGATCCGGAATACGGGCTTTGACAGGTATTCTATCAACACGAATATGCTGTACCAGCCTAATCCCAGGTTCAGGGTATTCACCACGTTATCCACACAGGTCGGCAGAAGAAATAAGGGGAATGGTAATGGTCTCACGCAGAGTGGTGTATCATCCAATGCATCTGCCTCTTCGCTATTGCCCGGTCCTTCCTTCTACCAGAGTACTGCAGGGGTATTATCGGCCCTGAATACGCGCAATGATAATAAAACAGGTAACGTGCGTAGTAGCCTTGATGTAAGCTATCAGTTAGTGCAGGGACTGAACCTCGGTTCCAGTGTCAGTTATGAATATGCTTCGAACACGGAGGACAGGTTCACCCCGGCAGAGGCCAATAATGACTTCTCACAGATCTACGCTTACAACGACCGAAAGTTCACATTGTACAACCGTAACACAATTTCTTACAACTATATCCTGAATACAAACCATAACTTCTTCATTTCTGCGTTCAACGAATTTTATAACCGCGGCTTCCAGGCGCAGGCTATCCGGCAGGAAAAAACGCCGAATAACCAATACGAAGGACCGCTCGGTTATGATGGATATGCTTCCCGTGGAGGGGGCCTCCTGGATAACTACAGCAAACAGCACGTGGCCTCCTTCGCAGGAACATTCTCCTACAACTACAAACAGAAGTATGTACTGGATTTCAGTTACCGTATGGACGGCACGTCCAGTTCGGGTTTTGAAGATCCATATTCCAAGAATCCCGCTATTGGTTTCAGATGGAACTTTAACAAGGAGGCTGCTTTAAGCGACAGCAAGTGGCTGACTTATGGTTCACTCCGTGGTAGCTGGGGACAGAACATCGTACCCACTGGTGATATCTTCTCCATCTACGGTACCTACGACCCGAGAGGTACGTATAATGCGAATCCACGCCTGGGTATCAGCTTCAATCAGTTACCAAATACTTATCTGCAACCTACAGCGACTACACAGTATAACGGAGGTTTTGAAGCAGGGTTCTTCGACAGCAGGATAGAAGTGATCTTCGACGCTTATTACAAGACTGTAAAGAACCTGCTTCGTACCAAGTCACTCTCCAACATCACCGGCTTCAATGAGATCACGACCAATGAAACCTCACTGATCAACTATGGATATGAACTGACGCTGACCTTCCGTCCGCTGCCCAAAACCAGTGAAGTACAATGGACCCTGTCTTTAAATGCCGCGCTGAACAAAGACGTGCTGACAAGCCTGCCCAATGGCGCCAGGCAGCTGGTACAATATGACAATTCAACCAGTCAGCATACCCTGTTCAGAGTAGGCCGGAACAGCTTAACCAACTATCTGCTCAAAACAGAAGGTGTGTATGCATCTGATGCTGACGTGCCTGTTGATCCTGCTACCGGTCAGCGCTACCGGACTGCAAATGGTACCTACTTCAAAGCGGGTGATCCTATCTGGAAAGATGTAGATGGTAACTACATCCTCGATGGTAATGACTATGTTGCTGCCGGTAACTCACAGCCGTTGATCACCGGCGGTATTCAGTCGTACGTTAACTGGAAGAACTTCTCTCTGAATATCAGTACGTCCTTTACGCTGATCAGAGACATCCTCAATAATGCATTTGCTGAAAGGATGCAGTTCCTGGGTGATCCTTATGCACAGAAAGCAATGGTCGATTTCAGTGATGTGGATTACTGGAAAGGACCTGGTTCACAGGCACATTATCCTAATCCATTTGACTACAAACGTTATAATGATATCAGGCCCTACCGCTATGATCAGACGCTGATCCAGGAAGATGGTTCCTATTTCAAAGTGAATACAATGACGCTGGCATACCTGGTGAACAGGAAGTTCACCAACCGCTATGGTATCAACTCAGTGCGCATGTACATGTCAGGTAATAACCTGATCACGTTCTCTCCATACAGCGGACCTAACCCTGAAAATGTGTCTGCTTTGGGCCGTGACCAGTCAGGTGGTTATCCGATAGCCCGTAGTTACAACGTGGGACTGAACGTGGAATTTTAATGTTTAAAATGTATTACTATGTTCCGGAGGTTTATTTATATGACTGCCTGTCTGCTGCTGATCAGTCAGTACGGGTGTAAAAAGTTCCTGAATGTGGAGCCGCTGGACCGGCTTTCAGGGAATACTTTCTTCAAGACAGCCAAAGATGTGGAAGATAATGCCTGGGATATCTACGGTCTTTTCAGAGATGCAACTGGTTCCTGTCCGTTATTTGCACTCGCCGGAGAAGCGAGAGGGGGTATGCTGGCAATGTCTCCCAAAAGTGATGGCGCTGACAGGACGTTTGTTGACTTTGTCGCGCAGAATAATCTCATCCCGGTTATTTACAGACCGGCAGGAAAAGAGTTCTGGGATATTTTCGACCTTTACATGCTGGCTGACTGGAAGCCCTTCTATCGCGTTATACAGGCCTGTAATATCCTTATATATGAAGTAGACAGGCGGAGTATCCCCGACCTTAGTGAGGACCGTAAAAAGGCTTATAAAGCCGAGGCTACCTTTATGCGTTGTATGGCCTATTTCATTATGGTCAGATTATGGGGGGATGTAGTGTACTACACTGATGCCTATCACCAGGCTCCAATGGCCAGGGAGAAAATGGTGACGGTGGTTAATAACTGTATCACCGAACTGACCGCTGTACTGCCTGATATGCCCTGGACGTTCTCCGAGCCAGCCTATCAGGGTGCCAGAGCCAGCAGGGGGGCAGCGATGGCCTTACTCATGGAGTTCCATATGTGGAATGCCGGTTTTGATAAAGTGAACGCCTCCCAGCATTACCAGGCAACCGATGACCTGGGCGATCAGCTGATAAAAAGCGGTGCTTATACACTGTTGCCGATAGAAGAATCATTCACCATCTTCAAGGGCCGCTCAAGGGAAAGCCTGTTTGATATCGTGATCAGCTCCAACTACGGAGAAGGACTGGCCGAGAAATGGAATGACCTGTCTGAGTTTGTGGTACATTATCCTTATAAACGTCCCGCCAATGGTCACCAGTACAGCTTCACCTACTTCCGTGCGGAATACCTGCGCAGACTGTATCCTTCCGGTGTACCTGACGCACGCATAGAGATGTGGTTTGACTCCCAGATGTTTGCCAACGACGGTACCTTTATGTTCCTCAAATATAACAGCGTTTACGAACAGGGTAATGCGGACGTGAATGTGGATAACAACCTTATTGTCTTAAGATATGCAGGCGCCATTCTGTTGAGAGCAGAAGCACTGGCAGAACTCGGAAAATATGATCAGGCCACTGAGATGATGAACATGATCCGCCTGAGAGCCAAAACAAGGCTTTACCAGGGAGGTACTCCTGCCGCCCTGAAAGATGCCATCTTCACTGAAAGGGCCAAAGAATTAATGATGGAAGGGCATTATTATTTCGACCTGGTACGTACCGGCCGTGTCACCAGTCAGCAATGGTGTTATTACCCGCTCACGCAGGCACAGTTCGATAACGGTGGATGGACATGGCCTATCAATACTGCTGCGCTGGATAATAACCCTTATATGCAACTGAACAACTATTGGTTAAGATAAAAACAGTTTTATGCGTACAATACTGTATGTAATGACGGCGCTGCTACTGGTGTGCTGCGCCTGTAGTAAAGACAAATACTACCAGGACTCTGGTAAACATGATCCTGCGTTTAAAGGAACTGCCATGGATTACCTGGACGCAGTACCTTTCTACTTTGACTCTGTAGCCACTATTGTAAGACTGGCAGGAATGGAAGAAGTATTTAATAATGATACACTGACGTTTTTCGCACCTACTGACAGAAGTGTACTCAGCCTCGTCCGGTTCTTAAACGGAGAACTGTACAGACAGGGATACGATACACTGAAAACACTGGCTGATGTGCCACAGGCTATCTGGCAGAAGTACCTGCAGATGTATATGTTCCACGGTAGTAATGAACTGAAGGATTATCCACAGATAGATTATAACCTGCTTAACACCTATCCCGGGCAGGGCTACCTCTCCTGGTTCGGTACACCTATGAACATCGGCGTGGTATACAACGATGATAATGGTGTGAAATACGTTGGTTACCGCCAACTGACACTCGCCTGGATACCGAATCCCGCCCGGCCCAAAGAAAACTGGACGATCGAGTATATCGCATCCTGCAACATCACCACCTATAACGGTGTAGTGCATACGATCAATAACAATCACCTCTTTTTTGGTTTCAGCCCTTATCTCTTTTTATCCGACGTTATCACCGCCCAGGAAAACGGAGGTTGACAAAAAGCCTGTATCACATGAGAATAATTACAATAGCCGCGCTGCTGATGCTGGTCATTACAGCCTGCAAGAAAGAAGAGAAGTTTGACGATCCATACGCTGGTGGTCAGGAACCGCTAGGGGTGCAACTGAGTACTGAAACGCCTGCTCCTTCAGAGGCTGCTCCTGGTACCATGATACTCTTCAAAGGAAAGGGACTCGTGAAACATAAAGATGCATTGCGCTTTAATTTCAACGGTGAGTCCGCCGAGATCATGAAAGTGGATTCCGCCAGTATCCAGGTAAAAGTACCGAATACTGCCAGTACCGGTGTGACTTCCGTAACCATAGGTGACCAGATCTTTTTCGGACCGATCTTCAGGGTAAGAGGTAACCTGGATATTGACAACAATTATAAAGTTGTAGTGGGTGCCAGCAGCTGGGTCAACGATGTGTACCGTTACGCTGATGGCAGACTCTTACTGATAGGTGACTTTCTCGACTATGAACGTAAAGGGATCGTACGTCCTATCAGCAGGATCGTAATGACATCACGTGATGGAGAGATGGATCGTAGTCTGCAGTCAGGCAGGGGCGCCGATGGTTCATTGAACAGTATAGCAGCATTGCCGAATGGTAAACTGGTGGTGGCCGGTAGCTTTGCTTCCTACGACATTCACCAGGCAGAGATCCATAATATCACTGTGTTGAACAGTAACGGCTCACTGGACTCAGTCAGTGTCAAGACATTTACAGACAGAGATACGGTTCCCTCTTTCAATGGAGGGACAGACGGCCGCATCTCCAAAGTATTTGTACATAATAACCGTATCACAGCGATAGGTAATTTTAACTATTATCTGCAGTTTGTATATGGTCAGTCGGACTATCTGAAAGAGCGTGATTCGCTGGTGACGGATAGTATCCTGGTGCGTCAGTTAGCCCGTTTTCATCCGGATGGTTCACTGGACTCTTCGTTTAACTATGATCTGGCGCGACACAGAAGTTTTGACGGCCCTAATGGCCCTATTGCAGATGCTTACCAGCAGGCAGATGGCAAGATCATTATAGTCGGACGCTTCACCCGCTATAATGGCCAGCCTGCACCTTACATTGCCCGTATAAATACTGATGGTAGCCTGGACCCCGGATTTGCCGGTACCGGTGCCGATAATACGATCGGCTCCATCCGCTTCAATGAAACTACTCAGCGGTTTATACTCTCGGGACAGTTCATCAAATTTGATGGTTCTCCTGCCGCAGGACTGGTGATGTTAAAGGCAGATGGTACCGTCGATGCACAATTCCATGCACAGGCCAGGGCCAGTGGTGAAAACTATTGGTATGCACAACAGCTGAGTAACGGTATGATCGTTGTCAATGGCAGTTTTAACAGTTACCAGGGCGTGCATCGCAGTGGTTTCATGGTACTGGACAATAAAGGCAGTCTGGCACAGGGGTATAACAATACCGGCGACTTCTCAGGTACCCTAGTGAAGGTATTTGAAACCACCAATAGTTCCGGACAAACACAGGCTTTGCTCATGGGAAGGTTCGGCCGCTTCAATGAAAAAGACATCAGTAACGTAGTCCGCCTGTTATTCAAATGATTAAACTAACTGTATTTATGAAGAAGCTCAGATGGCTTACGCTTATCATCGGTATACTTTGTACAGCCTGTAACAAAGGCTTTGACAGACTGCTGGAAGAAAGAGAGTATGAAGATACCACCGGTGTAACCGGCAGGCAACCTAAAATACTTTTCCTGGTGATAGATGGCGCCCGCGGTGAATCTGTCAGAAACGTACCTGCTAATCACCTGCAGTCGCTTGGCGACAACGCGATCTATTCCTGGAACAGCCTCAGTGATACGATCAGTCTGACATCCACAGGATGGGCAGACCTGCTCACAGGTGTCCGTAAGGAAAAACACGGCGTTGTTAAAAGTGATTTCAGTGATAATAAATTATCGCAGTACCCTGTTTTCTTCAAATATATCAAGGCACGTATACCGGGGTTCCGTATAGCAGCTTACAGTGCCAGTGATTCACTGGGTAAAATGCTTATTACCGATGCAGATGTGAACCGTACGTTCGGTGGAGATGATGATGCTACCGAACAGGCCATCCTGGAAGAACTGAAGACAGATACTGCCGGACTGGTATTCGGACAATTCAGCCAGGTGGCAACTGCCGGTAAAGCATACGGATATGATGCCAGCATTCCGGAATATAAAGCGGCCATCCTGAAGGTAGATGAGTATATCGGTAATATCATGAATGCCCTCAGACAGCGCAGGAACTATTCGCAGGAAAGCTGGCTGGTCGTGGTGACCTCTGCTACCGGTGGCCCGCACGTCCTGACATCAGACGAGGATGATGGTACAATTCTCAGTAATCCTAAAGTCAATACGTTCACCATCTTTTATTCCCCCAGGTACATGCCGAATTTTATTGATCGTCCATATACCGGTAACCGCTATACCGGTAAATCTGTTCGGTTGTATGGTAAAACGGCCGGCGACGCCGTTTATGCGGATATCAGTCAGGGAAAGGAAGACCTGAACCTGGGTAAGACAAACGAAGTAACGATTGCCCTGAAGATCAAAAAGAACAAGACTATTTATGGCGACTATTCCTATACCTATCCCAATATTATTGGTAACAACCTCTCCCTGGACTGGTGGAAGAACACCGGCTGGAGCATGTCTCTGGAAACAAATGCCTGGGGCGTGCATTATGGACAGGCAGGTGCCGGCTTCAATATGGTGACCGGTGCGAACATCGCTGATGGTAAATGGCACGATCTGACAGCTGTATTCCTCAACAGAGATAACAAACGTTTCATCCGCCTGTTCACCGACGGTAATTTCAATACAGAACAGGAGATCACTTCCTATGGCAATTTTGATAACGGATCGCCGGTAACGCTGGGCTGGGTGCCTGGTAACGTAGTAGACGATAACCGCTGGCTGAATGCGAATATCACGGAGATCCGTTTCTGGAGAGCTGCATTACCTGACAGTGTGATACGCACTTATGTGTGTGCGGAAGAACTGCCTTCTTCACACCCCTACAGAGACTATCTGATCGGCTACTGGCCCTGCCGCGATGGTTTCGGCGGTGTATTCAAAGATCAGACGGAATACCAGCATGACTTCGTGATACATGGTGCTTATCAATGGGATGATTTTAATGACCTGATGTGTCCAAGTACCGCCACTAACCTGGCACAGCTGGTACCACAGCCGGTAGATGTGGCCCGTCAGATACTAAACTGGCTGCAGATAGCAGCCGATACAAAATGGGAGCTGGATGGAAGAGTATGGGTCACTTCCTATACTTCTATCTGACCGAATTTTTAACATTGCAAACACGCTGATATGAATAATAAGATATTCTTTGTGTTGTTGATAGTATGTGTGTCAGGAATGTGGTCCTGTAAAAAGGACGACAAGTTCACTGACGAAAGGCTGTCTCCGGTGAACGTCGCTATCCGCAGTACCAACGGACGTATCACGATACCCACCGGTAATAATTATACCCGTACTACCGACTATGTGAATATACCAGTACAGATCATATTGTCAGCACCAGCGCCAAAACTATTCACTGTAGATGTGAATGTGAATAACGATACCGTGCAGCATATGATCGATGCCGGACAACTGGGAGATGCCGTATTACTGGACGAGAGCTATTACCAGTTGCCCAAGGTCGCCGAGCTCCGGTTTGGCATTGATACGCTTTCATTACCCCTGCAGATCAGTATGCAGGCAATAGAGAAGCACTATGGTAAAACGCTGGTACTCGCTGTTGATCTCGATGATGTGGGTAAACAGAATACGCTGGATGCTGCAGGTAAGATGGCGCTTATCCTGATCAATACTGCCGAAGTGATCAGGGAGGAGGATATTCATTATCTGTACTTCACAGGTGGCGGAAGTGTATTGAAACAGCCTTCCGGTACTGATCATGTGCTGGGCACCAGCTTTGTGGTGTTGCCGGTAAGTGTGACATTGGGTGGTGTAGCGGGTGGTGCATTTACGGTGAATGTAAGTACCAATGCAGACACTGCGCAGGCACTTATCGATGATGGTACACTGGCAGGTTCCACCTTGCTGAAAGAAGGTGATGACTATACCATACCATCCACATTATCATTTCCTGCAAATAGTAATACTGCACGGTTCAACCTGGTTGTCAATACCGCATCACTTAAAAAGTATGAGCTGAATAAACCAGTACTGGCGCTGAGTCTGAGCAGTCCTACCCGTCACCTGCTGGATGCGACCCGCAGTACTGTAGTGATGGAGTTAGATCCTTCGAAGCTCATAGAAACAGATATTACCAATACCAATATTGGTTATAAAACACAGTACGAGAATACCAGTAATGCAAATGAAACGTCGGGTAAGCTGATCGATAACAATGTCAATTCAAAGTTCCTGTTATTTAACTTCTCAACCCTGTGGGCGCAGCTGGAATTTGCCACACCGCAAACCACCGGCGCCTATACGATGACATCTGCTAATGATGCGCCGGAGCGTGACCCTAAGAACTGGACTATTGAAGGATCTGACAATGGTACTGACTGGATAGTGCTTGATACACGTACCGATCAGTCATTTGGTTCCCGGTTTCTGACGGTGAAATATACATTTTCCAACCAGGTAGCATATAAATTCTACCGGCTGAATGTAACCGCTGTGAAGAACAGTGATTTATTTCAGTTGGCAGAATGGCGGCTGTTAAAGCGCCCATAATATTCCTGTTCCCTCAAAATCAGGAGGTTTTAGATCCACAGGCCGGTATTTCTACCGGCCTTGCCTTTTTCTGGTCAGTTCAGTTCGGCTGTTCCAACGTTAAAATAGTTCGTTTTCGATGCCACAGCAGATACATTTTATTAAATCAGCAGGCATTCCCTGGATATTGTGCACCTTAATAATGGATACATACAAACAGGGTCTTTTGGCGCTAAAAGTCGCCACCTGATCATGTTGTTTTAAGGGTACCAGGAGGTCACTATAAGGTCACCTCAAGGGCACTTCAATATCCCCCCGATATTGAAGTGCCCTTGAGGTGACCTTATAGTGACCTTAAAGTAGCCTTTTCGTATAAAAGAAAGGAGGGCATTCAAAGGATACCGGAACCAGGTAATTCCGGTGTCATCTGTTATAAAAAATACTAATTTGAGGTCTTATGAAGCTATCTCATCGGATGAAAATATTGATATTGATGCTGTTAACGGCTGCGTCTGTCAGGGCACAGACGAGTGATAGTGCTTTGCAACAGATCAGACAGGTCTGTCAGGATGTGAACCAGCATATAACCTCGTACAGGATGAAGGATGTATATATGGAGGGAATCAGTACGGAGGGGGCGACGGTACAGGGTTACTATGCAGGAGATACACTCCGGCTTATGGTGCAGGATGTGATGGGAGAGATGTATAAGTATCGGCTGGAAGTATATTATGAGGCGGACACACCGGTATTTTACTACGAAAGGCGGTATCTGTATGAAGTGCCTCTTTTCGATCCCGCATTTGACGTACATAAGTCAAAAGTCAGCGAGACAAGGGGGTATTTTACAGGCGGTAAGATGATCCGCTGGATAGATGAGAAAAACAGTATTTTCCAGCAACGGAATACTGCATTTATAAAAACAGAGCAGACATTCCTGAAAACGGCCGTAGATTTGCGCCAGGTACTAAACGCAGGGTATTTCGATCCTCCGGCTAATAAGTAAGCATATGAAAATTACACTGATACAGGGAGATATCACAAAGATGGAAGTGGATGCCATCGTCAATGCTGCTAATACATCGTTATTGGGAGGAGGTGGTGTAGATGGTGCTATTCACCGTGCCGGTGGTCCGGCTATCCTGGAAGAATGCCGACGGATCAGGGACCGGCAGGGCAGGTGTGCACCGGGTGAAGCTGTGATTACCACTGCGGGTAAGTTGCCTGCTAAATATGTGATCCATACGGTAGGACCTGTATGGAACAAGGGGAATGAGGAAGAGAAAGGACTGTTGCGGAGCGCTTATATCAGCAGTTTGCAGCTGGCCGTCAAAAATGGGGTTGGGACGATTGCGTTTCCCAATATCAGCACAGGCGTATATCGTTTCCCGAAAGAAGTAGCAGCGGAGATCGCTATAGCTGCTGTGAAGGATTTTATGGCGCAGGATAACAGGATAAGTAACCTGATATTCGTCTGCTACGAGAAAGAGAACTATGATCTCTATTCGCGTATCCTGCAAAGTTAAAGGTAGGATTGATTTCTGGAGTAATATTATCTGGTAACATAAAGCGTGGGCATGCCTGAAAAGGTGCTCACGCTTTTCTTTTTACCGGTTCATTTTGTACTTTTTGTATCAAAGCCAAAAGAAGATGAAAAAATTCCCGTTATTACTGTTTGTACTCAGCTTCGCTGCACCCCTGTTTGCACAGCAGTTCAATGGTCTGGACATGAACCTCGGAAACCTGTACCGCACCTCCAGCGCAAAGACCCGTTCTATCAGTCCGGAGAACTTTACAGGAGAAAAAGGTAAAGGAGGGATGGCCGTTCCTCAGAAAGATGCGGCGATCAATACTGCAAATGCTTCCCACGCGGCCCGTGATCTGGGGCAGGGATGGAAAGTGAATCCCTTTGTTATTATTAAGCCCGGACAAACCTTTACCCTGGCAGAGATAGATGGTTCAGGCGCTATCCAGCATATATGGATGACGCCGACAGGCGTATGGCGTTATTCCATCCTGCGCATGTACTGGGACGATGAGAAGGAGCCTTCGGTGGAATGTCCGGTAGGTGATTTCTTCGGGATGGCGTGGAACGAATATGCGCCCCTGAACTCAATGGCGATAACCGTCAATCCGGGGAGTGCTTTTAATAGCTACTGGATGATGCCTTTCAGGAGGAAATGCCGGATCACGATGGAGAATATCAATACTGAACAGATGACGCTGTATTATCAGGTAGACTATACCTTAACGGATGTGCCCGATGATGCCGCTTATTTTCATGCACAGTTCCGTCGTACAAATCCGGATACAACCTCCGACTATGTATTGCTTGACAATGTAAAAGGTAAAGGGCAGTATGTGGGCACCTTTATGGCGCTGGGTGTGAATAATTCAGGTTGGTGGGGAGAAGGGGAGATCAAGTTCTTTATGGACGGTGATATGAAGTTTCCGACTATCTGTGGAACAGGCACAGAAGATTATTTCTGTGGATCGTACAACTTTGACAGGGGAGGGCGGTATACTGAGTTCTGTACGCCCTATGCGGGATTACATCAGGTGATACGTCCGGACGGCACCTATAAGGCGCGCCAGCGATTTGGTATGTATCGCTGGCATATCATGGATCCGGTTCGCTTTGAGAAGGACTTACGTGTCACTATACAAGACCTGGGATGGAGAGAAGGAGGTCGGTACCTGAAGCAGCATTCTGATATCTCGTCAGTAGTATACTGGTACCAGACAGAACCGCATCAAACATTTCCTAAGTTACCATCGAGAGATAACCTGGAAGTTTATTGAGGCAGTGCTTTAGATAACACGGTTTCCAGTTGCTTGCACAACTCGCCAAAACTGGATGGCTTTGTAAGGAAATGAGCGGCGCCCATCTCAGCAGTTTCAATACCATCTTTTTCTCTCAGTGAGGTAGAGAAAATAACAACAGGGATGTTGCGGTAGGCGCTGTTCTTTTTGATTTCCGCAAGGAACTGTTTACCATTCATTTTGGGCATGTTCAGATCCAGGAAGATCAGGTCACAATCCAGACCTGTATGGTCCAGCATGCGTAAACCTTCTTCTCCATCTGAAGCAAAATGGCAGTGAGCTTCACTATCCACTATAGACATTGCTTCTCCAAAAAGCTCCTGGTCATCTAAGTCATCGTCTACCAGTAAAATTACTTTTTTAGCCATATGTGCCGCAAAAATAAAGATAATCCCGTTACCAAAGGTGTTAACAGACAGATAAGTTAGTCGTTATGTGATATTAAATAAAACAAATATAAGTATGTAACTTGCTACCATTATCAACCCTGTAACCTACTAAAATGGCAACCTTTTTTGATGCTACCCAGCGACGTATATTGAAATATGTATGGGTGCCTGCAATTGTGTATTTGTTATTCTATCTGGTTTCGGATATACATCAGCGGGACTTTTATGCAAAGTTAAATTTCGGAGAAAAAAGAGATACGGACTACATCGCGTCTGTCTTACTTATATTTCCGTTTGTGGTCGCTGTTGGATATGAGTTTTTTATGCGGAAAAAATATAAGGAGATCTTACTAATGGTCGCGGCCGCAATCGGTTCGAATGCGTTAATAATGCTCGATTTTCATCTCCGTGTGACGCACAATTCTCCTGCGTATGGTATAACAGCAATGGCGACGGCACTTACAACCAATGGTTTGCTGCTTTTATTAAGAGCTCACCTGTTGGGATATGACCGGTTACAGCGTCATGCACTTATTTCATTGATCATTACCTATTTTACTTCAACCGTCGCAACAAACATCTTCGGTTTCGTCAATGCCTTCCATCATATGAGTTTCTGGTGGAGGGAAGTGATCACCTTACCTTTCAGGGCACTGTTACCATTTTTTTATTTCATGGGCTTGTTGCTGTCAGACAATCTGGCTGCCAGTAATACCTATCTGGAGAAATTGAAGTCAAAGGTGCAGGTGATCAGCAGTAAGGAGTACTTTGTATTATACTGCTTCCTGATCAACGTAGCCATTTTTGGTGCTGTTGGAATGGGCTGGAATGTAGGCGCAGTCTATAATAATATATTCGGCTATAAACAATTTGAAACAACGTTTGTGTCAGTAGTGGTAGCCATTATCCTGGCACTGGGCTATGCAGTGGCTATTGCGGCGGCAGGTTACGTCTTACGCAATATCATCATCAGCAGAATGATGACCATTGGTAGTGATAATGGCTGGATGTATGCCATGCATTACTCTTTCATGCTGAATATCATTCCGGTGATATGCTGGATGATTGCAGAAGACAGGCATGAGACAGAAGAAGAGAACGCATATTTTTATCTGTCAAAACAATATTCGAGTGTAGGGACGATGATCATGATCATGGGGGGACTCTTTTCCTGTATCTCCGCATGGTATATACTGATGACTGCCCGTAATTACCGTGAGTATGGTGGATACGCAAACGGTATTGCATTTATATGCGTTGTCAGTGCGTTGATGCATATAGCGCTGAAGAGCTCTAAAACTCCTATATACTGGATCTTATCACTAAATGCATTATCTACCTTGTTTTTTGCGGTGGTCGGAGGAACAGGGGAAGGCCTTACGGGTATTATGTTTGTGAATATTTATCTCTCCTTTTTTGTATTGATGGAAATATTTCATCCTTCCCTGAATAAATACCAGCTGGAAGAAGATAAAATACCGGAAGGCATACCTGCGGAGTAACTGCTGTCAATACTGCGGAAAGCACCGTTTTTTCAAAAATCCGGAAATCAGATTTAACATAAACAACTTTTCATAGGGCTAATCAGCGCATATATGGGAAGTTGTTTTTTTTATATAAATGAATAGAACGGCTTATAACTATTATTAATAGTAGTACCTTTTATTCCCGGAAATGTTGTAAATTCAAATCGTCACATTTGCGACTAAAAGGTAATACTGCATTGATTATGCAGTATTCTCGTAAACAGGCGGACATAAACAGAAGTAAGTTAACCTGAATGAGATGGAAGACAATTACTCTTTGCGCCTATCGGGCGTAGTGTTTTTGGAATCATGTTCGTATTTAACTCCCCCAGGTGTTCCGGCAATTTACCATCCCTATCACTGCATTTTATCTGCAGTAAAACTTCATTGCTGGCTGAACGCGCCTCCCGGATAGCCCAGTTACAGCAATTCCACCAGTTCTCCTCTTTATTTATATATAATTTACCCGACATGAAGCTAGATATTAACTTTAATTCCTTACTGCCTTTTCAACAATCCGAACACGTACCTGCATCTTTCGAACATTATTTGTCTTCTGAGAAGCCACCCCTGTATTATGCTACGCCGCAGTGTAGTATACTCATACAGCAGATGCAGCTTTTTGAGCGAAATTTCTGGTATACAGTGATTGATGCTACTGAAGATAACCTGCTGATAAAATTCGATCTTCAGCCAGGTCTGAATAAATTATTGATCTATACTATCCAGAATGATAATGAGATGATGTTCCTGCATCAGGACATCGGGATCGATATCGGTGAGAATGATTATTGTTATCTGGGTGGCGGTTTCCAGGCCAGGGACCTGCGGGTGCTGGTCAGTAAAGGCCATTATGAATCGCTTGCTTTCCCGTTCTCTGCTGAGCAGGACGATCAGGAGAGCATGAAGAGTGCAGAGACTTTTGCTTTCGTGAATAAATTCCTTTTTGCCCTTGGTCTGTTAAATACAGAGACCAGGAAATAAAGTGTTAACCATTATTCTATCATAAAACCTCTCCAATATGCCAATTGAGTTCCGGTTACCTGGGCATTTGACCCGGGATGCAGTGTTGACGCATGTTGTACCTGTGCGTTATCGCAAAATGAGATTACCGATTGAAGATGCTACTGCTGCCTGTATCTCAGGTAAATGGGGTACGTTTCTGCAACAGCAGGTGCAGGTTGCCGACAATTCTTATAGTGAGCTGTATATAGAGCCGGCTGAAGATATCAGTGTTACGCTGGCCGTCAGTCAGCCGGTTATCATTGTTCATACAGTCGTAGCAGGTAATGCACGTATGATTTTTCCGGATAGTCATATACAGTTGCAGTCAGGCAAGATAGGTTTACAGTATCTTTCTCCGGAAGTGGAATATACTATTCAGTTACAGGCAGGACATCCGCTGCGAAGCGTTTATTTCCAGGCACCGGTTACGTTGCTGCAGGAACTGGCGGATACTTATCCTCAGCTGAAAGATATGTTGAAGACAATGCGGTCGGGTAGTGGCTATTCTGCGCACCTGCCGTATATCCGCCTGAGTGCGGCCGTGCGGACCGAGATGGAGAAAATGAAGAATTGTCCGCTGGCAGGACAGGCCCGTACGCAGTATTATGGAAACCGTATCAGTGATGTGGTCATTGCCTATCTGGATAACATGCATCGTATCAATTTACAGGATAGCAGGATGATCCTGTTGCATGAAAAAGAGATCGATGAATTTATAGAAAGAGTGGATCGCTGTCCGGAAGAGCATGTTAATGTGGAAGAACGGGCACATGCACTTGGACTGACAGAACGGGCACTGGAAAATGCGTTCAAGCTGAAACTAGGTAGTACGGTGAAGATCTACGTATTGCAGCAAAGAGTAGAAAAGGCGAAGCAGTTACTGGTCGCTACAATGCATACTATTACAGATATTGCGTTGGAGGTAGGTTATACTGATCCGTCATACTTCATCCGTATTTTCAAGCAAACCGCAGGTGTTACTCCAGGCCGGTACAGAAGCGATCACAGTGCGGCTATTTAGCGTGGTATAGGATAAAAGAAACCGCAATTAGCGCCGAATTGGTTGCCTTTGTCCTATCACATTCCCTGCTGGTTTGCGATATTTGTAAGGTGACAACCCGATTAACCCATTTTTTAGAGTCGTACCACGAGGTAGTTAATGCCGCTGCAATAGAGAATAAACCTTATTTATAATCAGTTTAATACAGGTCTTACTGATCATAGCTTTAAAAGATATTTCGCCTTTCATCATATACGGACGGGTATTCTTTCTAAGAATACAGTTTTCCTCAACTGCTTACAATGTAAGTATGTCTGTATAGCGGTAAATCAGCCGGATGGCCACTCCTTTGCACTAGCGAAGGACTGGTGTCCGCTGACAGCGTGGGATAGACAGGCACCTTTTTTAATGGTATATTGAGGATATCTAGCTGTTCTGCTTGTCCAGGCGGAACATTCTCTGAAAATATCAGAACATATTTCGCTATAGTATGGAGATGGTCATTTCCTTCGTGGGAAGATCGTCATAAGCGATGCTTGTTCGTAAACTTTTTTTTAGTGTTAGTTCTTTGTCTACCACCCCCTTCATCCGTTTAGTTAATCCATTTAAAGGTAGGCAGAACTATTGTTGTACAGTCTCCGTATGACCAGACTTTCCCTCGTTAACTGGTAGGGTCAGAAAGAACTGTTGATTATTATTCCGGGAAATGGCCTCAGGGCTTTTCCCGGAATTTCTTTTTATGTGCCTGTCTTTTATTACTTTTCGTTCATTTTCATTAAATTAGCAGTGATCAACACCTGGCAACGTTACACCGCAGAAAACCTCAAAATATGTACAGATTGCTTTCCCTGATCAAGACAGGGACGGATGTTTTGCAGGAGAACAGGAAGCGCACCACTGTCGTTATAGTAAATGTAATGGCTATTATCCCTGCTATACTGGCATTCATCATGGGACCTGTGCTGTTGACCATTACCGGCAGCTGGCAAACGTTAATTTATCCCTGGATAGAAGCAGCCGTATTAACGATCGCTGTCATACTCAATAAGAAACATCAGTTTAACAGGGCTGCATTACTCACATTTCTTGTGCATTCATTTGGTCTCTTCTTTTTCGGTCTGTTACTCGGGAAGGCCGCCTGCATTGAAGGGATTGTCATTTTTATGATAGGGTTCAGTTTCCTGTTATTCGAACGCAGAAAAGAGCAGATACTCAGTATTTCATTTTTGCTGGTGATTGCCCTGCTACTGGAACTGAACGCATTCTTCCATGTGGTACAACATCTGCCTTACCCGGAAAGTGCGGGAAATCTGATGTATGGTATTATCTTTTTCCTTGTTACATTCCTGAATATTATGGTGCTCCGGTTCTACAGTCAGGACTTTTCTGACTGGATCAGGCGCCTGGAGATAAAGAGCATGTCCAAGAGTACTTTTATTGCCAAGACCAGTCATGACCTGCGGGGATCTATTAATGTGATAGAGAGCATACTGGAAGACTGGTTTGATCCAAGCCATTCCCAGCCGGGCGCACCTATTACGGTTGATTATGACCAGGTATCCAATATGTATTTTGCCACGCAGGACGTAAAACTGGTGATGAATGATGTGTTGAGCCTGAGTAAGATAGAATCAGGTTCGTATGATGATATCACCCGGTCATCTGTCAGGATCAGGGAATGGTTTTCAAAACGGGCGGCCGGGTACCAGGTACTGGGTAACAGAAAGGCCGTTAAGATCGCCTGTCGTATTGATGATGATGTGCCCGAATACATCATTACAGACGCTGCCAAGATGCATCGTATAGTGATCAACCTGTTGACGAATGCCATCAAATTCACCAGGAACGATACGGTAGTGCGTTTGCATGTCTACCTGCAGGCAGACACGACCATTTGCCTGGATATTGCAGATGAAGGGTTTGGAATAGAGGAAAAGAACCTGGAAAAGATTTTCAGTCCTTACGTATCCCAGCAGCATCAGCAAACGGAATCAACAGGACTGGGACTGACTATTTCCCGTCATTTTGCCCGTCGTATGGGTGGTAATATCACGGTGAGGAGCGTTCCAGGTAACGGGAGTGTGTTCACCCTGAGCTTACCCCTTGAACCGGGTACGATACCGCAGGCGAAAGTACTGCCGCCACCTTCTCAACATCCTTTGAATGCCAATAGCCTTGATCACCTGCTCCCATTTGATGTACTGGTGATGGATGATGACATGATGTGCCGCACCATTGCACAGCGGTTACTGAGTAAAATGGTCAGAAACGTGATGCTGGCCGATAGCTTTGAAAAAGGATTATGGCTGGCCAATGAACAACCGCCTAACCTGATACTGCTGGACCTCAATATGCCGGGCTTCAGTGGAAAAGAAATGTTATATAAGATAAAAAACCATCCACAGCTGGCAGATGTGCCGGTGATTATCTGCTCTGCTGACGCCTACGAGGAAACGATTGCCGATATGAAAAATTTCGGTGCAGATGGTTATCTGGTGAAACCTATTACTACTTCAAGTCAGTTGTATAATGAGATAGTCAAATTCAGCCGGACGGTAGCAAGCTGATTTGTAGTTGTTTATAGCCTGTTAAGACGCCCTTTCTTTTATAAATGCAGCATAGATTTTTTTTAAATTCAAAGTGATAAGAATCATTTCTCCTAACATTTCTAAATCACTTTGTCATGCTGTATTCAACATTCAGTATTCCCGCATTGTATTGTCCGTTCAATTCCCAGATCAGTCCATATGCGAGTGCAGTTGAGGCACATACTACGCAATGGGTGGAACGCTTTCACCTTCATGAAGCGATCCGGGGTTACAGAGAGTCTAAGTTCGCCTACATGACTTCCCGGTTTTACCCGACGGCGGAGTACGGGCGGCTTTGTCTGGCTAATGATCTGCTTGTACTGCTATTTCTGATGGACGACATTTTCGACAACAAGGATGAAGAAGCACAACATCCTGACAATCTGAAAAAGCTGCTGTATGCCAGTCTGGGCATCCTCAAAGAGGGGCATGTCTATACACTGGAAGATCTGTATAGCAGGTACATGCCCGGCCAGGATATAGTACACAGAGGCATCACGCAGGCGATGGTCGCCAAGGAACATATCAACATACTCGCTGCACTGACGGACGTATGGCAAAGGGTACAGGCCTGTACTTCAGTCACCTACCAGCAAACCTTTGTACAGGATATGCTAAAATTATTCAATGCGGTAAACTGGCAGAACCAGAATGTGAATGCGGACCGTATGCCATCAGTTGCCGACTACATTGAGTCCCGTCCGCTCATAGGAGGGGCACACATTGCCGCTACGCTGATAGAACTGGCGGAGCAGGTACATCTGCCGGAGCATATTATCAACCATAAAAAGCTGCTGACACTTACCATGCTTTGCGGGCACCTGGGATGCTGGGCCAATGACCTTTACTCGCTTGGAAAGGAGCTGGAGCAGGGAGATACCCATAACCTGGTGCTGGTGATCCAGGAGGAAAAACAGTTGGCGATGGAGGATGCTATCAATGAAACGGTACGTTTACATAACCAGGAGATGATACAGTTTGAGCGCATATTTCATTCGCTGCCCTCATTTGATGATAAGACCGACGAAGAGGTATATAAGTATGCCTTTTGCCTGGCGATGATCGTAAGAGGGAATATAGACTGGAGTTTGCAGGATACCTCCCGTTACCAGCAACATGCATTTGCATGAGCCGGTGCCGTTGGGGGCAGTTATTCAAATGACAGGCGCCCTGTTATTTGCGGATCACGGGGCGTCGCTGTTAGCAGTTCATCTGTTTGTATACACGGGTTGGAAAGTATTTTATTATCTTATAGCCGGTAAAAAAAAATGGTCATGAAGCATGCATTGTTTTGTCTGGCGTTATGCAGTCTGTTAATGCAGGCAGTTGCGCAGCGCATTCACGTTATACCGGAACCTGCGACGGTGCAGGAACAACCGGGGGAGTTTATTCTTGACAATAGTGTGGTGGTGGTAGCCCCTTCGGCGGATGAACAGCTTACAGGCACTATTTCCTGGTTTAAAGACCGTATAGCGACAGCCACGGGGTTCAGACTGTCATCAGCAAAAACGGGCGGCAAAACGCTCCGTATTGAGCTGAAAGACGGCGAAAAACAGGAAGGGTATCAGCTGGTGGTGAGTCCAAAGGAGATCCTGCTGACGGCTGCTAGCCCGGCAGGCGCGTTTTATGGTCTGCAAACCTTACTACAGTTACTGCCTCCGGATATAGAAAGCAGTAAGACCATCACCCGTACCTGGGCCGTTCCCTGCGTCAGTATTACAGATTATCCGCGGTTTGGCTGGAGAGGCCTGATGCTGGATGTAAGTCGTCATTTCTATACAAAGGAGGAAGTAAAGCGTTACATCGATGAAATGGCCAAGTATAAATACAATATTTTCCATTGGCATCTCAGTGACGATAATGGCTGGCGTATTGAAATAAAGAGTTTACCAGAACTCACCAAAACAGGGGCCTGGCGTGTAGCACGAACAGGCAGATGGGGGACTTTCACGTCACCGCAACCAGGAGAACCTGCCGGGGATGGTGGATACTATACGCAGGAAGAGATCAGAGAAGTGATAGCCTACGCTCAGTCCCGCTATATCACCATTCTGCCTGAGATAGATGTACCCGCGCATAGTCTGGCGATGATCGCGGCCTATCCTGATCTGTCATGCACACAATTGCAGTATGCTGTCAATCCGGGTAGTCCTTTTTACAAAAAAGATGATAATGCACTCTGTATCGGGAATGAGGCAGTATACGAGGTGCTGGATAAAGTATTTACGGAAATAGCGGCACTGTTCCCGTTCAACTACATTCATGTGGGAGGAGATGAAGCCTACAAAGGCTTCTGGGATAAATGCCCGAGATGCAGGAAAAGAATGGCGCAGGAGCAGCTGAAAAATGTGGATGAACTCCAGAGCTATTTCGTAAAACGTATGGAAAAACTACTGCAGCGTAAGGGTAAAAAGCTGATCGGCTGGGATGAGATACTGGAAGGAGGGTTGGCTCCGGAAGCCACGGTGATGAGCTGGAGGGGCATGAAGGGCGGAATTGAAGCGGCAAAAATGAATCATCATGTGGTGATGAGTCCCTGGGAATATTGTTATCTCGACCTCTATCAGGGAGATCCTGCTGCTGAACCGCCTACATATGGTATGTGCAGATTAAGTGACGCATATCAGTATGATCCGGTACCGGATGGTGTAGAGGAAAAGTATATTCTTGGAGGACAGGGAAATCTCTGGACAGAATCTATCGCTAACTACCGGCATATTCAGTATATGACATGGCCCCGGGCATTAGCATTGTCAGAAGTCTACTGGAGTCCGAAGTCCAAACGTAACTGGGATAGTTTTGTTGCGAAGATGGAAGCACACTTTGTGAGACTGGATACGGCACATGTGAAATACTCCCGGAGTGCATGGAATGCAGTTGTAAAACCAGTGAAAGACAATAGTGGACAGTTAGCGGTACAGCTATCTACAGAGATCAGCGGACTGGATATCTACTACACATTTGATAATTCGGATCCGGATAATATGTATCCGCGATATACAGGACAACCGCTGGTATTTCCAACGGGTGCTGCTAACATAAGTATTGTTACTTATAAAAACGGGAAACCGGCAGGAGAACAGTTTACGGTGAGTAAAGAAGACCTGTTGAAACGAATGAAAGATAACTGATTAATAGCCAGTAATGTAATACAGTAAAGGGCTGTCTGGTATATCAGGCAGCCCTTTACTGTATTACATATATAACAAATTTATTCTTTTTTCAGAAAACTATTCATTACTTTGATAGTGTAACTAACTATCCGGAAAACCTGATGACTATACCATTTCAGAGATCACTTCCCTCAGTGGCTCTCACTCTTTTTTATTGTCTGGTCTGTTCGATTTTTATTCATGCACAGAATAACGGTGCTACAGAAAACTCAGAGCGTTCTCTATACCTGGGTACACTGTGGAAGAACGGAGACGGTGTTTTTAATCAGACACCGGATGCAGACAGTATTCCTGTAGTGATGGCTATTACGACTACTGCCACAGATGGCATTTATGGCATTGGTAGTACGATCGTATTTGACGTAACTTTTGATCAGATCGTTTACGTGAACGGCAGTACACCCACACTGCAGTTGAAAATGAATGGGCAGCCTGCAGCTGCGTTATATACTTCCGGTGACAGCACACAGATACTTACATTTACCTACACTGTCAGTAAAGGCGATACTGCTACTATACTGGATTATGCATCCATAGATGCACTACAGTCCAATGGTGCCGGTATACGTGGTACCCGTGGGCCACGGGCCCTGCTGACATTACCCGCACCTGGTGGTCCGGGGTCTCTTAGCGCACAGCGTGTAATCGTCATTGATGGAAATGCGCCAGCGGCGCCGGTGATCACAATACCGTCCCGTAATGCTGTATTTACAAAGGCAGATATGGTAGTAGGTGGTACTGCGGAACCGCACTCGCTGGTGAAAGTATATATTGACGGTAATGAGCTGACGGAAGCCACTGCCGATGAAACAGGCAGCTGGTCCTCTGTTTTTACGGCAGGGTCCATTGCAGATGGCAATCATAATCTTACTGCCACTGCTACCGATGTGGCGAAAAATGTCAGCCCGCTGAGCATTGCTATACCGGTGGTAACCGATGTGACGGTGCCGGGCGCGATGTCGGTAGCTATTCTGTCTAATAACCGCAACAGCAATACTGCTGCTATCGGCGATGTGATCACAGTATATTTTTCCGTGGACGATGCTATTTATCCGCCGGAAATTACTATTGCCGGCACGGCCGCTCCTGTAACAGCGATCGGTGTGAAGGAATATGTGGCACGATACACTGTTACTGCTGCCGACGCAGATGGTCTTGTTCCGTTTATGATCACATTCAGGGACCTCCATGGTAATACCGGTGATACGATCACAGCCAGTACCGATAACAGTAATGTATACATTGATAAGAAGGCGCCTTTAGTGACACTCAATACGCTGGAGATGTCACCATTTAGAAAGCCATTCCTGGTATATATCAGTTTTAGTGAGCCGATCGCGGATTTTGATCTGAGTTATCTGCGCGTTTCAAATGCAGTTATTACTGATTTGAATAGTATCAGTAACAACGTTATGACAGTGCTGGTGAGTCCGATGTATGATGGTCCTGTTACCCTGGAACTTGCTGCTGGTGCCGCACATGATGCAGCAGGTAATCCCAGTCTCGCATCCACCCAGCTAGCCGTACAGGCTCTTTTCGGTGGCTATTTTGAGAAGGTATATCCTAATCCGGCGACTGGTATCATGCGGCTTCAGTTCACAGGGACAGTGAATGATAAGGCTAAGATCACCATGGCGAGTTACCGGGGAGTGGTGGTGTATGAGAAAGAGCTGATGATGGATAGTAAGACACTGACGATGGATGTGAGTAACATTCCTTCTGGTGCATATATTTTGACGATCCGCTCCAGGAATTATAGTTTTTATACGAATGTAATGGTGGTGCATTAGAAGATACCCTTTTTTAAGCGTCAAACGTACTGTTGTTGTAACGTTTCCTATATTAATATTGTCGTTATTATTTATATGCTGGTATAGTTCATTTGATACGTAGTCAGCCATGGTATTGGATTTTGGCTGGCGCACGTCTGCGGGGAACGCACCCCGTTTCCTCCTCAGATCCTGGCCCAGGGTTTCCGGCAACGATTGCGTAAATAAAAACAAACATCATTAAATAATTCTGTAGCTTGTCGGAAATTAGTGTCATAAAGACACTGTAGACAAATAGTTATCAACGATTCCATGATTGTGAAGGGGGGCTGTAGCTCAAAGACTGGTCCAGTACATATTGTCAAGATGCTTCGGTGAAGGTTATGTAGATAAGCTAAAAATTCCTTAGGTATGAAAATTTATGTATTCCACCATCTGATCGCACAGCATACTTTTTGCCAGCGGTTAATTCAGTACCGTTTCCCTAATTAAAAAGGGTACCACTATTAGTTATTAAGTAATTCCACTATTAAAAGCAGCACTTCGTTATGCCAACCGCCTAATGCATGCTGTGTTTCAGCAAAAACATCAGCTGATGAAAGACTTTTCATTCCACAAAAAACTGCTACTGCCCGGAGCGTTGTTATTGCAAATGGCAGCTTCCGCACAGCAACTGGCTGTTAACAATACGACAGCGACACCGCCAGCCGTTGCACAGGCGAAAGAAATTATCCTCAAAGGGAAAGTGTTAGGGACAGAAGAACGTACTGGCCTTCCAGGCGTTGTTGTACGCGTAAAAGTCGGCAATAAAGGTACTACGACCGGTGTTGACGGCTCCTATACCCTGAAAGTACACGAAAATTCTACCATCGTCGTATCCCTTATCGGGTATGCAACACAGGAGATCCCTGTGAATAAGCAACAAAGTATTAATGTTTATCTGACCAAAGATGTGAGAGCATTGGGGGAAACCGTGATCATCGGATATGGGTCCCAGAAACGTGCAAATGTATTAGGTGCCGTGGCAGCAGTAAATGCCAGTGAAATTGAGGACCTGCCGGTAGCAAATCTAGCTACTGCCCTGCAGAATAAAGTACCCGGTGTATCCGTGGCGCAATCCTCCGGTCGCCCGGGTTCCTCTACCAGTCTCACGATCCGTAATCCGGTGACCTGGGCCGCTACTGGTTCTTCTACCGACCCGCTGTATGTAATTGACGGTTTTCAGCTCACCAAACAGGACTTTGATAACCTGGATGCAACGCAGATTGAAAGTATCACTTTCCTGAAGGATGCAGCTGCCTCTATCTATGGTGCACGTGGTGCGAATGGTGTCGTACTGGTAAAGACCAAAACAGGTCGCCCGGGAAAGCCGCGTATCAGTTACGCCGGTTCACACGGCATATCTTCCGCAACCTACATTCCGGAAATGCTGAGTGCCTATGATCACGCTGTGCTGCTGAATAATAAGTATACCGCCCTGGCAGATGTCAATACAAAAAAGTTCTATACAGCGGATGAACTGGCGTACCTGAAAACGCATAATAACAACTGGATAGATGACGTGTGGAAAAGCTCTCATCTGAGCCGTCATACGATTAATGTCAGCGGTGGTACAGACAGGATCACCTTCTTCGCAGGTGGTAACTATTATTCTGAAGATGGGAACGTAGGCGATCTGAATATTACGAAATATGGTCTGCGTATGGGCTTAAATACCAGGATCACGGATAACCTGACCGCTACCATCTCCTTCGCTACTGACAACTCAAAGATTAACAGACCGACTCCTAAAACCGTACAGTCAGGGCTGACTGAACAGTCCGACCAGATGAGCGCAACTGTGAGCGCCCTTTTACTGACACCGGGATGGGTGCCCATGTATATTGATGGTCGTCCGGTATTCTCTTCTGTGCCAGGATGGCATCCGGGAGAACTGGTGAAGAGTGGTAGCTACAGCCGTAGCCGCACACAGGGCCAGACGATCAATGCCTCCCTTGAATATAAAATGCCTGCTGTAGAAGGATTGTCCTTCCGGGTGCAATATGCCCGTAGTGCCAGGACTAACTTCGGTAAGGAATTTTATGTGCCATACTCCCTCTACAACTTCGTAAGGGAGGGTGCACATGAAAGTACACAGAATGTCATCTTTACTAATCAGCTGACTGCTACCAATCCGTCTACGCTTGTTAAAAACGGTAACCTGATGACGGAATCATATGGCGGTTCTTCCAACTATCAGCTGAATGAAGTGATCACTTATGCACGCACTTTTGGCAAACATGATGTCGGACTAACCCTCGTAGCTGAACAGAGCGAAGGTACCTCTGATGCATTTGATACCCGTCGCGAGCAGGTAGTGATACCTGGTATCGATGAACTGTTCGCATTCAGTATGGACAAGAGCTTCTATGATAATTCCGGCTCTTCCGGTGAGACAGGCAGAATGAGTTACGTGAGCCGCCTGAACTATGCGTTTATGGAAAAGTACCTGCTGGAGGCAACTTTCCGTGCTGATGCTTCTCCTAATTTCCCTAAGCAGTCCAGGTGGGGGTACTTCCCTTCTGTGGCTGTGGGCTGGAAAGTATCACAGGAGAAATTCTTCCGGGACCATGTGAAGTTCATGAACGACCTGAAGATCCGTTTCCAGGTAGGCCTTACAGGTAACGATGCCGTGAAGAACTTCCAGTATAAGGAACGTTACACGCAGACCACCGGTATGCTGTTTGGCAATACCATGACCAGCGGTCTGAATAACAATGATATTCCTAATAGTTCCATTACCTGGGAAAAAGCCCTGTATAAGAACCTGGGTTTTGACGGAAGTTTCTTCGACCGCCGCTTCGACTTTGCGATCGATCTGTATCACCGTTACAACTACGATATGCTGATGCAGCCGACCAGTACAGTACCTACCAGCTTTGGTGGTGGTATTGCCGATCAGAATTATGGCCGCCTGAAAACATACGGTATTGAAGCAGGATTGACTTACAATGGTACTGTCGGTAAGGATTTTAAATATTATACCACTGTCAACTTCGGCATCAGCGATAATAAGGTGATCCGCAAGTATTATGGTGCCGGTGATACTGCCTGGAGAAATCCGATAGGCCGTCGTACGGATAACGGACTGGAAGGTTACCGCGCTACCGGTATGCTCCGTACACAGGCCGATGTGGATGCACTGCTGACCAAAAATCCCGACTGGACCATCGATGGTGAAAAACCTATTCCCGGATTCATGAACTATGAAGATATCAATGGTGATGGCAGAATAGATGCAAATGACAAAACCCGTATCGCGCCAAGAGGCAGCAGCCTGTTTGGGGTAGGCTTTAACCTGGGTGCTTCCTGGAAGACCTTGAAGTTCAGTGTTAACATGTCACTGGTAGTAGGTGGCCATACAGTATATGACAAGACAGCAAGAACGCCGGCTACTGAGAATCAGCGTGCATTAGCGATCTGGAAAGACTCCTGGTCTCCGGAGAATCCGAACGCCAGATATCCACTGATCAATGCACCGCTTATCAAGGAAGTATCTGACGTCTGGATGGTCAGTGCGACTACCATGCGTGTGAACAATATGATGTTGTCCTACGGACTTCCACAGTCACTTTCTTCCCGCTGGAAAATACCTGATTTCAGAGTGTTTGTAACAGGTACGAATCTCTGGTCTATTATCAATAATCAACCTTATAAAGATCCGGCTACGAATCTGGCGGTTGATTATCCGGCCCTGCGTACCTATACCTTTGGTTTGAATGTGAGTCTCTAAATTATTATGCCATGCGAAAAATATTCAGCTATATATTACTTACCGCCAGTCTTACCGCCTGTTCAAGTATTCTCGACAAGACGGACCTGACGGGTATCGACGAACGTACCTGGGATCATGAGTCAACTGCGACACTTTATCTCAACAGGATATATGACCTGGCCATGCCTACCTGGCCCAATCTCTCCGGAGCAGCCACCCTGCCAACTGCTATTCATGATGTATCTGATGACTATAATGGCGGTGATCAGAAGATCTGGTATGGTACGCTTTCTGTGGATAATGTCAATGACTTTTTTGGAGGTAACGCTTCCAACAACGTATGGGCGTACATCCGCAAAACCAATATCCTGCTGACTGAAATAGAAAAAGGTACATTACCGCAGGATGTTAAAACCCGGCTAAAAGCACAGGCTTACTTTCTGAGAGGCTGGATGTATTTCCAGCTGGTAAAACTGTACGGTGGGGTGCCTTATATCAGTCATCCGCAGGACTGGGTAACCGAGAACCTGTTCGTTACCAGGAATAAAACGTCCGAATGTATCGATTCTATTGCCCGTGATTTTGATATGGCTACTTCGTTACCTGCTACATGGGGCAGTTCAGACAGAGGACGTATCACCCGTGGGGCTGCATTGGGTGTAAAAGGCCGTATGCTGTTATATTGGGCAAGCCCGCAGTTTAACCCTGACAATGATCAGCAACGCTGGGAAAGGGCTTATAAAGCTAATAAAGCGGCTTATGATACACTGGTGCTTGATGGGTATGGACTGTTCTCCAACTTTGCCAATATCTGGTTTGAAGAGGCTACAGGCAATAAAGAAGTGATCATGCTGCGTTCTTTTGATGGTGCAACAAAAGCCAGCACCTTTGATGACGCTGCCCGTCCGAATTCAGAGTCTAATGGTGGTGGCGGTGCTTACCAGCCTACCTGGGATTTCGTGAAAGCTTTCCCTACTATTGATGGCCTGCCGATCACCGATCCTAATTCAGGATACGACCCTGTATATTACTGGAAGAACCGTGATCCGCGTTTTGATGCTACTATCGCCTATAATGGTGCTATCTGGCCACTTAGTAATAAATCGGGCCGTAAACAATGGATATATGCCGGAGTGACCGACGATAAGAGTAAGCCTAATACCACCGGATTCTACTGTCGTAAAAATGTGAACCCATCCATTATTAAGGATAATACCAAACTTGGTAAAACAGACTGGATCGAAATGCGTTTTGCAGAAGTGATGCTGAACCTGGCAGAGTGTGCCAATGCTACGGGTCGTACCCAGGAAGCATATGATATGCTGACCGCTATCCGTAAGAGGGCAGGTATTCGCCCGGGCGAAGGAAGCCTATACGGCCTGAAGCCAGGCATGTCCAAAGAGGAAATGTTTGAGGCGATCATGAATGAACGTCGTATAGAACTGGCATTTGAAGGGAAACGTTATGACGACCTGCGCCGTAATAAGCTGTTTGACAGGCTGAATGGAAAGAAACGCACTATTCTGAAAATCGCTGTTAAAGCGCCTTATACAGTGGCCGATCTGGAAAAGACGGACGCGACGGGCATACCATTACGTGATAAACTCGATATTAACGGAGCAGATTATACTACGTATTTTACGGTGACGGAAGATGTGTTGGATACACAGAAGCCAATCAACTATCCGTCCACTTATTATTTTTACGCCATTCCTACCAGTAATATCACGAGAAACCCGAGTCTGGTACAGACAATAGGCTGGGGAAATGGCACTTTCAATCCGTTAGATTAAAGATCATCAATAATACATCATCTCTGGGCTGTTGAAGTTCATAGACCATTAAACTACTCGTATGAAACATTATCTCGCCGGAACATTGCTGATTGCCACACTGGGGGCCGCGCAGGGAGCATTTGCCCAGTATCCGACCATACCAAAGGCTGTACAGCATGTCAGTGATTCGTTGTTGGATGAAGCTAAAAAACATTCAGATGAGGCATGGGAAAAAGCATTGCCTATCGTGAAGGAACAGGCCCGTCAGGGAAAACCGTACATTCCATTTGCCTCCAGACCTACCGATCTGCCACAGGCACAGATACCTGCCTTTCCTGGTGCGGAAGGTGGTGGTGCCTACACCTTCGGTGGAAGAGGCGGAAAGATCTATGTAGTGACCAGTCTGGCCGACAGCGGTCCGGGTACTTTACGTGAGGCTTGTGAAGCAGGTGGTGCCCGTACGATCCTGTTCAACGTAGCTGGTATTATTCATCTGAAAACGCCTATCATTCTGATGGCGCCTTACATCACCATTGCCGGGCAGACGGCTCCGGGCGATGGTGTCTGTGTAGCCGGAGAATCTTTCTGGATCAATACTCATGACGTGGTGATCCGCTACATGCGTTTCCGCCGTGGTGAAACGAATGTAGGTCGCCGGGATGATGCATTGGGAGGTAATCCTATCGGTAATATCATTATCGATCACTGCTCTACCAGCTGGGGATTGGATGAGAATATCTCTCTTTACCGTCACATGTACAACCCTGGAACTGGCTATGCAGACGAGAAACTGCCTACTGTAAATATCACCATTCAGAATACAATTTCATCAGAAGCGCTGGATACCTATAATCATGCTTTTGGTAGTACACTGGGAGGCGAGAACTGCTCCTTTATGCGTAACCTGTGGGCATGTAACGCTGGTCGTAATCCGTCTATCGGATGGTTCAGCATATTCAACTTTGTGAATAATGTCGTGTTCAACTGGAAGCACCGTACCGTAGATGGAGGTGATTATCGCTCACAGTTCAATATTGTAAATAACTATTTCAAACCAGGTCCTATCACACCGACAGATGATCCGGTTGGACATAGAATACTCAAACCTGAATCGGGTCGTAGTAAACTGAAATACCGTGAGTTTGGCCGTGCTTATGTAAATGGCAATATCATGGAAGGCTACCCTAAAGTGACTGCTGACAACTGGGACGGTGGTGTACAGATCGAAGATATGGACAACGCCGGCGAATATGAAAAAGACATGCGTGTAAACAGTCCGCTGCCAATGCCGCGCATGATGGTAATGTCCGCAAAAGATGCTTATCAGTACGTGCTGGATAATGCCGGTGCTACACTGCCTGTACGCGATGCGGTGGATGCCAGGGTTGTAGAACAGGTAAGAACAGGCAAGATCCAGTATAAAGATAATATGGCCTCAAAAGTGGGGAGTGAGTACATCAAACGCCGTTTGGGAGAAGACTCCTACAAACAGGGTATCATTTATGATATCGCGCAGGTAGGTGGTTATCCGGAATATAAGGGCAAACCTTACAAAGACAGCGATGGTGATGGTATTCCTGATGAGTGGGAAACACGTCACAAGATGAACCCGAAAGATGCGGGTGATGCTATCGCTGATAGTAACGGAGATGGTTACACAAATATTGAAGATTTCCTGAACGATATCAGGGGCGATAAGAAGAGTTACCAGATGATCGTTACCGAGAGAGCCGCTAAAATTGTATCTACGCTGGATATCCATGATGCCGGTAAGTCATTGAAAGTGCAGGATATGATCGCACAACAATATGTTGATCTGCATGACCTCGATGAAAAAAAAGATACCGTGAAGGTACGTCAGCTGCATGACCGTTATCTCTCCAACCTGTCATCTGTATTGTCAACAGAGCAGGTGACCCGTGTAAAGGACGGCATGACCTATGGTATTCTGCAGATCACTTACAATGCCTATCTCGATATGCTGCCACAGCTGAATAAACAGCAGCAACAGCAGATCATGGTGTGGCTGGAAGAAGCACGTGAGAAAGCAATGGATGCCGGAACATCAGAGCAGAAACATGCCTGGTTCGGTAAGTATAAAGGTCGTATAAACAATTACCTGTCAGCAGCAGGCATTGATATGAAAAAGGCGGAAGCCGAATGGAAGAAACGCAGGAATGGGTAAAAGACTATTAACAATATGGATCGCTTGCAGCCTGCCTTTGCTGGCAGGCGCGCAGGCAAAGAAGCCGAAAGCACCTTTGCCCCCTGTATCATGGGAGAGAGGTCAGCTGGTGTACCAGCCGGATGAAAAAGGAAACCGTGTTCCCGATTTTTCCTGGTGTGGGTATATGGCCGGCGAAAAGACATTACCCCTGGCCCCCGTGCGGGTCAGGGTATTGGCTATGCAAGGGGACGCTACGGCTACTATACAGGCTGCACTCGATCATGTGGCCTCGCTGCCATTAAAGGATGGTCTACGTGGTGCCGTATTGCTGGATAAGGGCACTTTTGAAATCAGTGGTAGTCTGCGGATCAATACCTCGGGTGTAGTGCTGAGAGGAAGTGGCGATAGTACGGTACTATTGGCCACAGGATATAGTCGTGCGACACTCATTCACGTGAATGGTCGTAATGACAAACAGTTGTCTCCGGCTGTTAAGATCACAGATGCATATGTGCCTGTGAATAGTACGGTGTTACATGTGCCGGCAGGAACAGGATTCAGGGAGGGGGACGATGTAGAAATCGTTCGCCCCTGTACACTGTCCTGGATACAACAACTGGGTACGGCCCATTTCGGAGGTGGCATTACAGCGCTTGGCTGGAAACCGGGAGACAGAGAGATACACTGGTCACGTAAGATCAGTCAGGCAGAAGGGAACACCATCACCCTGGATGTTCCTCTAACAAACGCATTGGATACAGTTGATGGTACTGCTACCATTGCTGTGTATAAATGCCCGGGACGCATCGCACAGGCAGGAGTAGAAAATCTGCGTTGTCGTTCTATGTATGATGTAGCCAATCCTAAAGATGAAGATCACTGCTGGACGGCTATTGCTATTGAGAATACGATGGATGCATGGGTGAGACAGGTGAATTTTGAACACTTTGCCGGTTCTGCAGTAGCGGTACTGGAAACAGCCCGCCGCGTCACAGTGGAAGACTGTATATCTACGTCTCCGGTATCAGAAACAGGGGGACAGCGCCGGTATACATTTTTTACTTCCGGACAACAGACGCTATTCCAGCGTAACTACGCACAATATGGTTATCATGATTTTGCCGCCGGCTTTTGCGCAGCAGGCCCTAATGCTTTTGTACAGTGTATGTCTGATATGCCGTACAGTTACAGTGGGGCGATTGACAGCTGGGCTTCCGGACTACTCCTGGATAACGTAGTTGTCAATGGGCAGGCACTCGGTTTTCCCAACCGTGGTCAGGATGGACAAGGTGCAGGATGGACTGCCGCTAATAGCGTCCTCTGGCAATGTGCCGCTGCAAGAATAGACTGTTATCGTCCACCCGGGGCAAGTAACTGGGCATTTGGTGCCTGGGCACAGTTCTCCGGCGATGGAGAATGGTTTGCCTCGAACGAATATATCCAGCCACGTAGTCTTTATTACGCACAACTGGCTGCAAGGTTGGGCGATAAAGTTACTGAACGTGCCTACCTCTTACCAGCACCCGGAGACGCTTCCAGTAGTCCCACAGCTGCTGTTGCTGCGGAACTCTCCCGACAGGCTGTACACCCCGCCACCACCTTACAGGAATGGATTAAAAGGGCCGCACAGCGTACGCCTGTTGCCGGTAGCGCCGACGGTGCCCGCATACAGCATGTAATAAAGCCTGCGCAGTTATCGCCCGTAGCAGGAATGAAGATTGTGAATGGCTGGCTGGTGAATAATGGTAGCGTAATGACCGGTGAAAGAAGGGATGTCTCCTGGTGGAGAGGTAATATCAGACCTGATGGTGTGCAGGAAGCTTCGCCGCATATCACCCGGTATGTACCAGGAAGGACAGGTACAGGTCTGACCGATGATCTTGATTCCGTATCTGCCTGGATGAGTCGCAAACACATCGTAGCCATTGATCATAACTATGGGCTATGGTATGAAAGGCGCCGGGATGATCATGAACGTGTATTACGAATGGATGGCGATGTATGGCCTCCTTTTTATGAGCAGCCCTTTGCCCGTAGCGGTCAGGGTATTGCCTGGGATGGATTGAGCAAATACGATCTTACAAAATACAACCGCTGGTACTGGTGGCGGCTACAGCAATTTGCTGATCATGCTGACCGGCAGGGACAGGTGCTGATACATCAGCAGTACTTCCAGCACAATATCATTGAGGCAGGGGCACATTACGCTGATTTTCCATGGAGACCAGCTAATAATGTGAATAATACCGGTTTCCCGGAACCGCCTCCCTACGCAGGTGGCAAACGCATCTTTATGTCGGAGCAGTTCTATGATACAACTAATACCATCAGAAATCAACTGCATCGCGCATATATCCGTCAGTGCCTGGACAACTTCAGTAATAATCATAATGTCATTCAGCTGATTGGTGCAGAGTTTACAGGACCCTTGCATTTCGTGGATTTCTGGACAGACGTGATCAGCAACTGGGAGAAAGAAAAACAACAACATCCTGTAATAGGGCTCAGCACCACCAAAGATGTGCAGGATGCTTTACTGCAGGACGCACAGCGTGCAGGGGTAATAGACCTGATTGATATCCGTTACTGGCACTATCAGGAAAATGGAACAGCTTATGCTCCGCAGGGAGGCCTGCATCTGGCCCCTCGTCAGCATGCCCGTTTGCTGAAACCGAAACGTAGCAATGAGAAAGAAGTGTATCGCGCAGTACGTGAGTACCGGGATAAATACCCTGGTAAAGCGGTGATGTATTCTGCCGATAGTTACGATAAATACGGCTGGGCTGTATTCATGGCAGGAGGTTCTCTTGCCAGTATTCCATCCATAGCTGATCCCGGTTTTCTGTCTGCCGCTGCTGGCATGCACCCGGCAGACATACCGGGATTATGGGCACTTACCAACGACCACGGAGACTATATCATTTATACAGGTGGCGCTGCCACTATAGACATTCCCGGCATCACAACGGCTTTTAATGCAGTATGGGTTGATGCCGCAAATGGTAAGACACTGGTGAGTAAGAAAAATATTAAAGCCGGTACCGGGCATGCGATAAAGGCTCCTCAATCAGGAGCACTGGTACTCTGGCTCGTACGCAAATAAGGATATACTATGCTGAACAGGAATTGTATTGCGATGCTATCGTTCTGTATGCTGCTTTGTTTCTCAGGAATAACCCATGCGCAGCAGCAAACATTATCGCCACTAAAGGTCTCTGCTAATGGAAGATATTTTCAGACCAGTGATGGCCAGCCTTTCTTCTGGCTCGGTGATACCGGCTGGCTGCTTTTTACCCGTCTTACACGTGAAGAGACCGAACAATATCTCAACGACAGAAAGCAAAAAGGTTTCAACGTCATACAGGTAATGGTATTGCCTGGTGTAACTGCTGCTAATATTTATGGGGATTCTGCATTGATTGGTAAGAACGTAGGCAAACCGTTGACAACATCCGGTAGCCAGTCTGCTGATGCTAACCAGTACGATTACTGGGATCATGTGGATTTTGTAGTATCCAAAGCTGCTGAAAAGGGACTGTATATGGCATTGGTACCCGTATGGGGTAGTCCGGTGAAGGCGGGGCTGGTAACAGAGAAGGATGCCGTCACCTATGCCTCTTTTCTGGCTGACCGCTATAAGCATTTCCCTAATATCATCTGGATGAACGGAGGCGATATTAAAGGCAGTGATTCAATGCACATATGGAAAGCAATAGGCAATACACTGCACAGTAAAGATCCCGGACATTTGGTCACCTTCCATCCACGCGGACGTACACAGTCGTCCGACTGGTTTCATGACAGTTCCTGGCTGGCCTTTAACATGTTCCAGTCCGGGCACAGACGTTATAACCAGGATACTACTGCCGGTGAAAAACACTATGGAGAAGACAACTGGAAATATGTTAATACAGACTATAACAGAAAGCCGGTAAAACCTGTCATCGACGGAGAACCTTCCTATGAAGGCATTCCACAGGGCTTACATGATAGTATCGAGCCGTTCTGGAAAGACAGTGATGTACGCCGCTACGGTTACTGGTCAGTATTCGCTGGTGCCTGTGGTTATACCTATGGACATAATGCAGTGATGCAGATGCATAAGCATGGCGACGGACGGGGTGTATATGGTGTACGTGAATACTGGGAAACGGCTATTCATGCACCTGGCGCCGGACAAATGCAATACCTGCAAAAACTCATGTACTCCCGTGACTATGCAACACGTGTTCCGGATCAGTCACTCCTGGCCCAAAATGGCCAGGGCTATCAGCATTTACAGGCTACACGTGGAAAAGATTACGCATTTATCTATACCTATACAGGTAGCAATATTTCTGTGAATATGGGGCATATAGCAGGCCGTCGTGTGAAAGCCGCCTGGTACGATCCCAGGAATGGTGAAACAAAAGAGATAGGCACATATCCCAATAATAAGGGTGTAATCATGTTCGATCCGCCGGGAGAGGAAAAAGAAGGAAATGACTGGGTGCTGGTCATGGACAGTGTTAAATAGCCGTCTTACGAAACATGAAACAACTCACTGTATATATAACGGCTCTTTTACTCTTCGCCTGCCGTAGCAGCAAAGAGGTATATATGTTCTCCTCTTTCCGTGAACCGGGCAGGGATGGGCTACATTTTCTATATAGCTATGATGGCTATAAATGGGATAGCCTGCCCGGCAGCTTCCTCCATCCGCAGACGGGAAAGGACAGGATCATGCGTGATCCCAGTATTGTCAAAGGTCCCGATGGTACTTTTCACCTGGTATGGACGACCAGCTGGAAAGGTGATAAGGGCTTTGGTTATAGCGCCTCCAGAGACTTACGCCACTGGACACCGCAGCAGTTTATACCAGTGATGGAACATGAACCCACCACCGTGAATGTATGGGCGCCGGAATTGTTTTATGACGATGTGGAAAACCAGTTCATCATTATCTGGGCATCGTGCATCCCGGGACGATTTGAGAAGGGAATTGAGGCGGAGGATAATAATCACCGGATGTATTACACCACTACAAAAGATTTCAGGACATTCTCGCCCACAAAACTGTTCCTTGATCCGGGCTTCAGTGTTATTGATGCGGTGATCGTAAAAACCGGTCAGCAGCAATACACCCTTGTACTGAAAGATAATACGCGTAATGAAAGAAACCTGAAAGTGGCATTTGCAAACAAGCCACTTGGACCATATAATGAGGCATCCGCTCCTTTTACAGGTAAGCTGACGGAAGGGCCTTCTGTAGTTAAAGCAGGCCGGGACTGGCTCATCTATTTTGATGACTATGGAAATAAACGGTATGGTGCTGTTACAACTACAGATTTCCAGAAGTTCAAAGACAGTAATGATAAGATAATAGTGCCTGCCGGGCATAAACATGGGACTGTGTTTAAAGTCCGCCGTAAAATATTGGGTAAGATCAAATGACGATTATGAGGATCACTGCAACGATATGTTTTTTGCTGGCATCATTGACAGTAACCGCACAGGAAAGCATTCGCTATACCGGTAATACACTGGTGAATGTAGATTATCATCATGGTCAGCTAAGACCGGTAATGGGAGTGCATAATATTCAGATCATGCGTGCCAACAGGGAGCACCCTGAACAGGGCGACGGTATGGGATGGACCTATAACCACGCGCCGATGCTGGCTTACTGGAACAACCGCTTCTATGTAGAATACCTGAGTGATAAAGTGGGAGAGAGTATTCCTCCGGGACAAACACTACTGTTGTCTTCGGATGATGGGTATCAATGGGAGATGCCTGTTTTGCTATTCCCGCCGTATAAGATACCTGATGGCACAACCAAGGAAGGGCATCCCGGTGTAGCAAAAGACCTGATGGCGGTTATGCACCAGCGCATGGGCTTCTACGTATCAAAAAGTAATAAGCTCCTGGCTGTAGGATACTATGGCATCTGTCTGGATGCAAAGGATGATCCAAATGATGGTAACGGTATTGGGCGCGTGGTAAGAGAAATATTGCCCGATGGAAAGTTTGGTCCTGTTTATTTTGTCAGATATAATAAGCAGTGGAATGCCGGTAACACTATTTATCCCTTTTACACTACCAGCAAAGACAAGGCATTTGTAGCCGCGTGTAATGAGCTACTGGCCACTCCACTGATGATGCAGCAATGGAATGAAGAGGCCGACAGAGATGATCCATTGATACCGTTGCAGAAACAATACAAGGCATTCTGTTATTATCATTTGCCGGATGGTAGGGTAGTAGGTCTGTGGAAAAATGCACTCACTGCTATGAGTAAAGATGAAGGGCGCACCTGGAGTACTGTGGCAAGAGCCCCTGGTTTTGTAAATTCGAATGCAAAAATATGGGGACAACGTACAGCTGATGGCCGCTTTGCTACTGTCTATAATCCCTCTGAATATCGATGGCCATTAGCACTATCAGTCAGTGAAGACGGTATTGATTATAAAAACCTGTTGCTCGTTAATGGAGAGATCACACCGATGCGTTATGGGGGAAACTACAAGTCTTATGGTCCGCAATATGTAAGAGGTATTGAAGAAGGTAATGGCATACCGGCAGATAGTAATCTGTGGGTTACCTACAGTATGAATAAGGAAGACATCTGGATCTCAAAGATACCGGTACCCGTGACAGACAAAGCGCCTGCTCACGTCAATGAAGTATTTCCCGACCTTCCTGCCACTACCGCATTAGATAAGTGGAATACCTACAGTCCCCGTTGGGCGAAAGTGTCACTGGGTACGACTGCAAGCAAAGAACAACACCTGATACTGGAAGATAAAGATCCGTTTGACTATGCGAAAGCAGAACGTTTATTCCCGGCTGCACAGCAACTGGATGTGGCATTCACGGTGACGCCTGCACAGAATGACCATGGTTGTTTACAAATAGAACTGCAGGATGGTAAAGGCATTCCTGGTATCAGACTGGTATTTGATGCGGACAGTATTTTTAAGGCAAAAGCAGGTGCGCGTTTTAAGCACTTCATGAAATACATACCAGACAGTGTTTATAACGTGCGTCTTAGTATTAATACGACCAACCGTTTCTATACAATTAATGTCAATGGTAAAGATGTGCTGACAAGCCTGTTGTTCACGCCTGTAGATAAAATGGAAAGGATCGTTTTCCGTACCGGTGGTCCAAGGCATTTCCCGGATGCAGATACGCCGGCCGATCAGGTGTATGACCTGCCAAAAGCAGGCGAACAGGAAGTACAGACTGCGAGGTTTTATATCAGGTCTCTCAAAACATCCCAACGATAATGCGGTTTTCTCTCTATATTTTATTTTTTCTCGGGTGGATGCAGTGCTTACAGGCTGCTGCTCCGGTATCACTATCCCATCTCCGTTGCGAGATGTTGCTCAATCCTGAAGGTATTGATGTCTCCCGTCCCCGTCTCAGCTGGGAAATAATAGCCAACGGAAGAAATGTCCTCCAGCAGGCTTACGAAGTGCAGGTGGCATCTACTCAAGAGAAACTGCTGGCCGGCCAGGCTGATCTCTGGAATAGTGGCAAAGTTGCTGCTGGCGCGAGTATTCACATCCCCTATCAGGGAAAAGTGCTCCCGAGTCGGCAGCGATGTTACTGGAGAGTCAGGGTATGGACGACGGCCGGCGCTTCTGCCTGGAGTGATGTGAATAAATGGAGCATGGGACTGCTACGATCGTCAGACTGGAAAGCCCGGTGGATAGGCATTGATACCAGCTTTGCCTGGGATAGTGCGCACGCTAAATTCTCCCGTCTTTCAGCAAGGTATTACCGGAAGAGCTTCAATATAGCGCAACCGGTAAAGCATGCTACTGTTTATATAGCCGGTCCAGGACTGTATGAGTTGTACGTCAACGGACAGCGTACCGGATCAGCCGTTTTATCACAGTCGCCTACTGACTATCGTAAATCAGTCAGGTATAATACCTATGATGTGACGACAGCTGTACAGCAGGGCGAAAACGTCATAGGTGCTGTATTGGGTAACGGTCGTTATTTCACCATGCGGCAGCAGTACAAGCCACATAAGATCAATACATTCGGGTATCCCCGCCTGTTGCTCCAGCTGGAACTGGAATATGCTGACGGTAAAAGAGAAACTGTTATAAGCGACGGGAGCTGGAAGCTGACCGCTGATGGTCCTATTCGTAGTAATAATGAATACGATGGAGAAGATTACGATGCCAATAAGGAAATGCCCGGATGGAATAACAGGTCGTTTAAGGATAATAGCTGGTTACACGCTGCTGTAGTACCTGCTCCGCAGGGAATATTGAGCGCACAGATGAATGAGCCGATGCGTATCGTAAAAAGGCTGACGCCTCTGTCGGTAAAAGAGAAAGCACCCGGCGTGTATATCGTGGATATGGGGCAGAATATGGTAGGCTGGCTGCAAATAAAAGTAAAAGGTAAAAAAGGTCAGCAGGTAACATTGCGTTTTGCGGAAACCCTGAAAAATGATACTGCATTATATGTGGATAACCTCCGCGACGCCAAGGCGACAGACACCTATACGTTAAACGGAAAAGAGGAAGAGACCTGGTCGCCATCTTTTGTATATCATGGTTTCCGGTACGCAGAGATCAGTGGGTATCCGGGTAAGCTGGAAAAAGCAGCACTCGAAGGACAGGTTATTAGTGATGACCTGGCGAATACGGGCGCTTTCGAAACATCCGATCCCACCATCAACAGTATCTATAAAAACGCGTACTGGGGCATCCTGGGTAATTATAAAGGGATGCCGGTCGATTGTCCGCAGAGAAATGAACGTATGCCCTGGCTGGGAGATCGTACAACAGGTGCCTACGGAGAGAGCTTCCTGTTTGATAACGCTAAACTCTATGCCAAGTGGCTGGATGATATAGAGCAGGCACAAACTGCCGCAGGTGCCATTCCTGACGTGGCACCCGCGTACTGGAATTACTATTCTGATAATATGACATGGCCGGGTACATACCTGATGATTGCAGAGATGTTGTATCATCAGTATGGAGATCTCCAGCCAATAGTGAAGCATTACGCTTCTATGAAACGCTGGATGGAGTATATGAAGACGAAATATCTGGTGGATGGTATTATGACCAAAGACAAGTACGGCGACTGGTGTGTACCTCCTGAATCCAAGCAGCTGATCCATTCCAAAGATTCTTCACGTATGACCGAAGGTGCATTATTGTCTACGGCTTATTACTACCGCTATCTGACGATGATGTCCCGCTTTGCCACATTACTGCACGAGCAGAAAGATGCCGCTGCCTTCAGCGCGACAGCAGATACTATTAAAGCCGCTTTTAATCAACGGTTCTTCCACACGAACTACTATGGTAATAATACAGTGACTGCGAACCTGCTCCCTTTGTCATTTGATATGGTACCTGCTGCTGCGCGTAAACAGGTGTTTGCACACATCGTAGACAGCACTATGTTAAAGTATGGAGGGCATATCAGTACCGGCGTTGTGGGTACCCAATGGCTAATGCGTGGCCTGACCGCACAGGGGCGTCCTGATGTTGCTTATCTGATAGCGGCTGACAGAGACTATCCGGGTTGGGGATATATGGTAGCAAATGGGGCTACCACTATATGGGAACTTTGGAATGGAAATACTGCTAATCCGGCCATGAACTCGCATAACCATGTGATGTTACTGGGTGATCTGCTGATTTGGTTGTATGAAGATCTGGCGGGTATTAAGAGCGATGGTCCTGCTTTCCGTCAATTGGAAATGAAGCCATCACTGGTGCCAGGTATGGATGCTGTGCGTGCGTCTTTTCACAGCATGTACGGTATGGTACGCAGTAGCTGGCGAAAGGAGGTGAACACATTCACCTGGAAATTAACAATACCTGTGAACACTGTTGCGACTATCTATGTACCTGCTCCTGCAGTCAGTCATGTGCAGGAAGGTGGCCGCCCTGTATCTGCAAATAAAGACATCACCTTCCTGCGTATGGAAGGAGATAAGGCAGTATTTAAGATCGGATCGGGGGATTATGAGTTTACCTCCGATCTGCAACTGCCATGGAAGAAAGGCATTATCGAAGATGAGTACATTTTCATGGATGCGCCCTTCCCTGAAAGCCACGCCGCCACTATCGCAGAGACTCCTGATGGATTGATCGCTGCCTGGTTTGGTGGTACAAAGGAAAGAAATCCGGATGTGGGTATCTGGGTGAGCCGGCAGGAAGGCGGTAAGTGGACTACTCCTGTTGAAGTAGCCAATGGTATTATGTCAGATACCCTGCGGGTCGCCTGCTGGAATCCTGTGTTGTACCAGGTACCTGGAGGTGAATTACAGCTATATTATAAAACTGGTACACGGGTAGCTACCTGGGTAGGCTGGATGAGCACCTCCCATGATGGCGGAAGATCCTGGTCGGCGGCAAAGGCATTGCCGGAAGGTTTTCTGGGGCCGGTAAAGAATAAGCCCGTACTGCTGGACAATGGAACATTGCTTTGCCCGTCAAGCACAGAAGGCAGTGGCTGGAAAGTACATTTCGAAGCAACTACAGATAATGGCAAAACCTGGAAGAAGATTGGTCCTATCAACGATGGAAAAACCTTCAATGCGATTCAACCCAGCATCCTGAAACATGGCAAAGGAAAGTTGCAGATACTCTGCCGTAGTAAAGAAGGTGCTGTTGTGCAATCCTGGTCGGAAGATAATGGCCTTACCTGGTCTCCGTTAACAGCTGCTGAGTTACCCAATAATAACTCTGGTACAGATGCTGTAACCCTCCGGGATGGCCGGCAGTTGATTGTGTATAACCACGTGAAAACACCAAAAGGGAAATCAAAAGGTGCACGTACACCATTGAACATCGCGATCTCTGATGATGGTATACACTGGTCTGCCGCACTGATACTCGAAGATTCCCCGGTAAGCCAGTATTCCTATCCTTCAGTGATACAAACAGCAGACGGATATATACATGTGGTATATACCTGGAGAAGACAACGGATCAGACACGTAAAGATCGATCCCCGTATGCTGGAGACCAAACCTGTAAAAAACGAACAATGGCCATAATACAGCATACAAGCAGACGACAGTTTATTGCACATGCCACCCTGCTGGCAGGTAGTTTGTTCCTGCCGGAAATACTGCTGGCAGCTGGTAAAAAAGAGCCCCGTTACCGTATTGCCGTATGTGACTGGATGATCCTGAAACGGCAGAAATTAAGCGCTTTTCAGTTAACAAAGGATATTGGTGCAGATGGCCTGGAGCTTGATATGGGTGGACTGGGTAGCCGCCCGACGTTTGATAGTAAACTGTCTGATCCGGCTGTCAGGCAGCAATTCCTGGATACTTCCAGAGACCTGAACATTCCCATCAGTTCCATTGCGATGTCTGGGTTTTATGCACAGTCATTCGCCGAAAGACCTGAATACGAAAAAATGGTGCAGGATTGTATAGAGACCATGGTACAGATGAAAGTGAAGATCGCTTTTCTTCCTTTGGGAGTAGAAGGCGATCTGGTGAAGCGTCCGGAGTTACGTCCCGTTATTATACAAAGACTAAAAACCGTTGCAGTACATGCAGAAAAGGCAGGTGTGATAATCGGTATAGAGACGGCTTTGCCGGCTGCAGCTGAAGCGGAATTCCTGGACGAGATCGGTTCACCTGCTATCAAAAGCTATTTCAATTTTTCCAATGCATTACAGGCCGGCCGTGATCTGATACAGGAATTAAAGACACTGGGCGCAAAACGTATTTGTCAGATCCATTGTACTGATACGGATGGTGTGTGGCTACAGAATAATCCCCGCATCAATATGAAGAAAGTAAAGAAGACACTTGATAAAATGCGGTGGAGCGGATGGCTTGTGATAGAACGTTCCCGTGATGCTAATGACCCGCGTAATGTAAAAAGGAATTTCAGTGCCAATGCTGCTTATATGAAATCCGTATTCCGGTAGCAGCTGACCTTATCTTATTGTTATACAGACAGGAGAAAAGTTTCATTAGTAAAGTGTTCTGATAAAAGTTATGAAAAAGTATTGCCTGTTGATCGTATTGCTGCTGAGTGTCTATGTAGGTAAAGCCCAGCAACTGGATAGCCTGTTCCGGCTGCCACCTCCTATGGCGAAGCCATGGGTGTTCTGGTACTGGATGCATGCGAGTGTAACGAAGGCCGGTATTACGGCTGATCTGGAAGCAATGAAGGAAGCAGGTATTGGTGGCGCTTACCTGATGCCCATCAAGGGAAAAGCAAACCCTCCTTTTATTAATCCACCGGTAGAACAGTTAACGCCTGCCTGGTGGGAAATGGTGCGTTTTGCACATAGTGAAGCTGCACGCCTTGGCTTACAACTGGGCATGCACTTCAGTGATGGATTTGCCCTGGCAGGAGGCCCCTGGATCACACCAGCACAATCCATGCAGAAGGTTGTCTGGACAGCTACCACCATCAGGGGTGGTACTGCTTTTAATGATACCTTGTCTCAACCGCTCACCAACGAAAAGTATTATAGAGATATCGCTGTTCTGGCATTTCCTGTTGTAGTAAGAGAGAAACAAATACCGGTAGTGACTTCCAGTCTTCCCGGTATAGATCCGCAATTCCTGGCATCTCCCGGCAGTAGGGAAAGTTTCCGGAGTCAGGAACCCTGCTGGATACAATACGCATATGATAAGCCGTTTACCTGTTATGCGGTGACCGTTGTAACTAATGGAAACAACTATCAGTCACATCGCTTGCGCATCGCGGTAAGTGATGATGGTGTGGATTTTCACCCTGCCGGTAAAATGGATGCGCCCCGTCATGGCTGGCAGGATACAGATGCGCCGGTAACACATGCGATCACACCGGTTACTGCCCGTTATTTCCGTTTTTATTACGATAAAGAAGGTTCCGAACCGGGAGCGGAGGACCTGGATGCCGCGAAATGGAAACCGGTTCTGAAAGTCGCCGGACTGCTAATGTCTGATCAGCCGCGCATTCATCAGTTTGAAGGAAAAAGTGGAGCAGTATGGCGTATTAGTCCATATACAACTGTGCAACAGATACCCGACAAGGATTGTATTCCGTTAGATAAGATAATCGACCTCACATCGTTACTGGATGCTCATGGAAAGCTGCACTGGAAAGCCCCTGCGGGTAACTGGAACGTATTACGCATTGGTCATACATCAACCGGTCATACCAATGCTACCGGTGGGGCTGGTCAGGGACTGGAGTGCGATAAGTTCAGCAGTGCTGCTGTACGTGTCCAGTTTGATCACTGGTTCGGTGAAGCAAGACGTAAAATAGGGCCTTTTCTGGCAGATAGTATCCTGAAGGTATTTCATGTGGATAGCTGGGAGTGTGGCAGTCAGAACTGGTCAGCCAGTTTTCGCGATGAATTTCGCAGACGCCGGGGGTATGATCTGACGCGTTACCTCCCTGCTATGGCAGGTTATCCTGTACAGAGCGTACAGACGTCAGAAACCTTTCTGCATGATGTCAGGACAACGATCACAGATCTTGTACAACAACATTTTTATGATACACTGGCGGCGTTAGCACACGCACACGGATGTACATTCACTGCCGAAAGCGTAGCGCCTGTTTTTCCGGCAGATGGTATGCAGCATTATCAGTCGGTGGATATTCCTATGGGAGAATACTGGCTGCGCAGCCCTACGCATGATAAACCTAATGATATGCTGGACGCTATTTCCGGTGCGCATATCTATGGTAAACGTATTGTACAGGCGGAAGCATTTACGGAGCTACGTATGCGCTGGGACGAACATCCAGGCATGCTGAAATCGCTGGCGGACCGTAACTATGCACTGGGTATCAATAAACTGGTATACCATGTATTTGCCCATAATCCATGGACGGATCGGCAACCCGGAATGACACTCGATGGTGTCGGTCTGTATTTTCAGCGCAACCAGACCTGGTGGAAGCCTGGTAAGGCATGGGTAACCTATGCACAACGTTGTCAGGCTTTATTGCAACAGGGTAGACCTGTGTCGGATATAGCCGTGTTCACCGGAGAAGAGATTCCACGCAGGGCTATACTGCCAGAAAGACTGGTAGGTGTGTTGCCTGGCTTATTCGGTGATAGTCTTCGTTACTTCGAATCAAAGCGTATGGCCAACAGGGGTACCCCACTTAGGGAAATGCCGGCGGGTGTAACCGCTTCTGCGAATATTACGGACCCTGCTGACTGGGTAGATGCCTTACAGGGGTATCACTATGACTCATTTAATAAGGACGCTTTATTAAGACTGGCTACCGTAAAAGACGGCAATATCATATTGCCGGGAGGAGCCGCATACCGGCTGTTAGTATTACCAGGTGCCCTGGCGATGTCTCCGGAAGGTAATCTGCTTTCCCGTGAGACGATGTTCCACCTGAGAAGACTGTTGTCTCAGGGAGCAACGATCATGGTCAATGGCCCGGTACGGTCATTGGAAGCGCCTGATAGTACGATCATATTGTCAGGCAAAGGCGTAATACAAGGTCCATGGCAGGATAGTTCGATGTCATCTCTGGGACTGGCGCCTGATCTGTTAATGAAGGAGCCTTCCGGCAGCAGAGCGGGTGCTGTAGCCTGGACACATCGTACCTCCACGGATTATGATATTTACTTTATCTCTAATCAGCGGGAACAGGAGCGTACGCTTGAATGTTCTTTCCGTGTGACCAACCGCTTACCTGAGTTATGGGATGCCGTGACCGGGGAACAGCGTACAGCAAGTGACTGGGAAATGAAAGATGGCCGCACGTTATTATCACTCCAATTGCCCGCCAGCGGCTCACTGTTTGTCATTTTCCGTAAGCCTACTCCGCATCGTGAGATGCATCATGCGGCTAACTGGGCATCTTACAATACCATTAATACATTGAATAATGACTGGGAAGTGCAGTTTGATAGTACTGCAGGTGGACCAGCATCACCGGTATTATTTAAAGAACTAAAGGACTGGAGTAAGGAACCTTCAGACCAGGTCCGCTATTACTCCGGCACGGCCTTGTACAAAAAAACATTTGAATGGTCGCCCTCTCAGCAGGATACCATGTCCCGCGTGTTCATTGACCTTGGTAAAGTCGCTAACATAGCCACTGTTAAAGTAAATGGTATTGATTGTGGTGTTACCTGGACACCGCCTTACAAGGCTGATATCACAGCTGCTGTTCATACCGGAAATAATGAACTGGTGGTAGCGGTGACTAATACCTGGGGAAATCGTTTAACGGGAGATACAGCGCTGCCAGTGGCGCAACGGATCACACATACAACAGCACCGCTGAAACTGGATAAGACAACATTGCTGGAAGCCGGTCTGCTGGGGCCTGTGCAACTGCAACAGGAAATTGTGACGCCTGGTGGCGAAGTGGCGCAGTCAGTTATGCAACAGGTATATCAGGAGATAAAGACGCCTTATAAATACGGTATGGTGATGGTACCTGCGGATAGTACGAAGAAACTGGACTGTCCGAGCATCTTCAGGAAAGGACGGAAGTGGTACATGGTATATATCATTTATTACGAAGGTCGTGGCTACGAAACATGGCTGGCAGAAAGCAAAGACCTGTTGAACTGGAAGACGAAAGGTAAGATGATGTCATTTGCTGATAGTTCCACTACCTGGGATAAAAACCAGCGGGCAGGTTATATCTCACTGCAGGATCATGTGTGGGGAGGTAATTATAAATGGCGTGCCTTTAAAGGCAAACACTGGATGACTTATATCGGCGGTGCCCAAAATGGATATGAACAGGGGTTGTTATCAGTTGGTATTGCTAATACACATAAGCGTATTACGAGATCGCATGAGTGGCATCGTTTTGATAGACCTGCCTTAATGGCTACAGATAGTAACGCTGGATGGTGGGAGAATAATACCATTTACAAGAGTGCTGTAATATGGGATAAGACCCATACAACCGGTCATCCGTTTGTGATGTACTACAATGCAAAGGGAGACAGTCTGAAGCCCAAACGTGGAAAGGAACGGATCGGTATGGCCGTGTCAGATGACATGGAACACTGGACAAGATTTGGTAAGGATCCTGTACTGGATCATTTCACCGGCATTACCGGAGATGCAGTTATACAACGTATGAACAACCTATGGGTAATGTTCTATTTCGGTGCTTTCTGGAAGGATAGACCTACCGCTTTCAATCGTTTCGCCTGTTCATATGACCTGATGCACTGGACTGACTGGAATGGAGATGATCTGGTCAGTTCCACAGAGCAATATGACAAGCGTTTTGCACATAAATCGTTTGTCGTTAAACACAAGGGAGTTGTTTATCATTTCTATTGCGCAGTGAATAACAAAGACCAGCGCGGTATTGCTGTGGCGACTTCAAAGGATGTAGGAAAAAGTACACTTCACTTTACAAAAGATAAATAGATGACGCGTTGTTTGTTGGTAGTTTCTTTGATTTTCTTTTTTTGTGTTAAGGCGCATGCGCAACGTGTGCAGCTGTTTGATGATAACTGGTTATTCTGGCGTGGTGCTGCACAGGGTGCAGAAGATACACTGTTCAGCGATGCCGGCTGGAGGAAGGTGTCCCTGCCGCATGACTGGAGTATAGAAGACCTGCCAGGCACAGTATCTCCATTTGATAAAGGTGCATTAAGTCAGGTGAGTGGTGGTTTTACAACAGGTGGTAGCGGTTGGTACCGTAAGCATTTTGCAATGCCTGCTTCAAATAAAGGAAAACGGATCATAGTACAGTTTGATGGTGTATACATGCATGCACAGGTCTGGATCAATGGTAAGAAGTTGGGTAAACATCCTTATGGTTATACATCTTTTTGGTATGATATCACGCCACACCTGCGATATGACAGGGATAATATACTGACAGTGAAAGTAAGAAATGAAGGCGAGAACAGTCGCTGGTATGCCGGTTCAGGTATCTATCGCCATGTATGGTTAAAGACGATTGAACCAGTGCATGTCGCACAGTGGGGAACTTTCATTACAACGCCTGTTGTGAATAAACAGGCTGCTGCTGTACAGATAGTTACCACGTTGAAGAATGAAACAGCGGCAGCTGTAAATACTACCTTGCTGACGCGCATCGTGGATGCAAAAGGGCGTACTGTAGCAGAAAGCAAAGGGCAGCAAGCCATTAATGCAAACAGAGATAGTGTAATGCAACAGACATTACAGGTGAAGACACCGGTTTTATGGGATGTGAATGCTCCCGTATTATACACAGCGGTATCCTATGTGTATGTGGATAACATGATAAAAGATAGTTTGGCAACACCTTTTGGGATCCGTACAATTACTGCAGATGCGATAAATGGTTTTCAGTTAAACGGAAAGACCATTAAATTGAAAGGTGGCTGTGTGCATCATGATAATGGTCCGCTGGGTGCGAAAGCTTACGATAGAGCAGAAGAAAGAAAGGTCGAATTATTGAAGGCGAGTGGCTATAATGCCATCCGCTGTTCACATAATCCGCCTTCAACTGCATTTCTTGATGCCTGCGACAGGCTGGGAATGCTGGTGATAGATGAGGCTTTTGACATATGGAAAGATGGCAAGAATCCGGAAGACTATCACCTTTACTTTAATGAATGGTGGCAGCGTGATCTGGAGAGTATGTTATATCGTGACAGGAACCATCCATCTGTGATCATGTGGAGTACCGGTAATGAAATTCCGCATCGGGAGAAGCCTGAAGTCGCAAAAGTGGCGCGCATGCTGCGTGACCATATCCGCAGTATAGATACAACCCGCTTTGTCACGTGTGGTGTGAATGGTATAGCACCAGATAAGGATACTTTCCTGGCCACGCTGGATATAGCTGGTTATAACTACGCCCGTACAAAGTATGTGGAAGATCATGAAAGAGTGCCGCAACGTGTGATGATGGCAACCGAGTCATTTGCGATAGAAGCGGCTGATTACTGGATGGAAGTGACCGATCATCCATGGGTGATCGGGGATTTCGTGTGGACGGCTTTCGATTACATCGGAGAGGCAAGTATAGGTTGGCTGGGATACCCCCAGCGTCAGTCATTTTATCCCTGGCATCTTGCTTATTGCGGTGATATAGATGTGTGTGGATGGAAACGGCCTCAGTCTTACTACAGAGATGCATTGTGGATGCCGGAGCAGTTATCATTATTTGTAAAACCGCCAGTACCATCTTTTGATACAAATGCACATAAGGTGGAATGGAGCCAATGGGAATGGCATGATGCAAGAGACTCATGGAACTGGACAGGATATGAAGGTAAGCCATTAGATGTAACAGTCTACACATCTTATGAAGCGGCAGAGTTATTTCTTAATGGCCGATCCCTCGGCCGCAGGACTGCCGGTCGTTCTGGTAAGTTTATGGCGGCATGGCAGGTGCCTTATTCCCCGGGAAAGCTGAGTGTGGTAGGGTATAATGGGAAAAAGAGATCAAAAGAGGTAGCATTGAATACCGCTGGCAAGGTCACACAACTAAAGCTGACTACTGACAGACAACAGATCGTTGCCAATGGTCAGGACCTGAGTTATGTTACCATCACCTTGCAGGATGCAGCTCGTAATATAGTGCCCGATGCAGATGCGTTATTAAAATTCAGTATCAGCGGTCCAGGTACGATAGTGGGTGTCGGCAATGCTAACCCTATGAGTACGGAAAGCTATCAGCTGTCACAGCGAAAGGCATGGAGAGGCAAATGTCTGGTGATCATAAAATCAGATAAACAGCCCGGGGATATTACCCTACAGGTAAATGCAGCTGACCTGCCGGCCACACAGGTAAAGATCACATCTACTCAGCCAAACGAATGACGATATGAAGAAATACCCCGCCATATTGTTACTCTTTCTATCAACGAAGGGTATAGCACAGCAGCTACAGGTAATTAATCTGAAGACAAATAATAAGATCTGTCCGGTCGGAACGCAGCTCACACCACGTTTTAGCTGGCAACTGAGCGCTGCTTATAATAACTGCATACAACAGGGATACCAGTTACAATTGTCTGATGATAGTACTACATTAAATATGCCTGTACATACAGGTAAACGTGTGGTGAGTGAAGATCAGTCCTCTAGTGTGGCGCAGGGTGTGATAAATACGGCTTTACAACCGGCACATACTTATTATTGGCGTGTGCAGGTGTGGGATAAGAATGGCCGTACTTCCGGTTGGAGCCGGGTCGCTTGTTTTACCACCGCGTTAGCAACAGCGGCTGACTGGAAAGAAGCACAATGGATCGGGTATGAAGAGCTGCCAGACTCTATGTTGGTTGTACCGGGGGTACATAATGGTACTGATAAATTTTATCAGAAACATAAGGCAAGACAGCGACCTGTAGTACCCTTGTTCAGAAAGACCTTTCAGGCAAATGGTAATATAAAAAGCGCTTTATTGTTCATCAGTGGTTTGGGGCATTATGAAGCGAGTCTCAATGGTATGAAGTTAGGAGATAATTTCCTTGCACCCGGTTGGACGCATTACAGGGAAACCGTTTTGTACAATACATATGATGTGACGAAGCAGGTAAAACAAGGTGATAATGCATTGGGTGTCATAGTTGGTAACGGTTTCTTCAATGTGAATAAGGAGCGTTATCGCAAACTGTCAATTGCATATGGGATGCCAAGAATGATCTGCCGCCTGCAGATTACATACGAAGACGGAAGGACGACAAATATTATTTCGGGGGCAGACTGGAAAACAAGTCCGTCACCCGTTACTTTCAGTAGTATTTATGGCGGAGAAGATTATGATGCCGGCATGGAACAGGCTGGCTGGGATCAGCCGGGTTTCAATGATGCGCAGTGGCAATCTGCTATACGCGTGAAGGCTACTGAAAAGCGCTTGCTGCCAGAGGAAGACTATCCGGTGAAGGTAATGGAGGTCTTGCCAGCGCAGCATATTACACAACCAAAGAAAGGTGTGTATATGTATGATTTCGGCCAGAATGTTTCCGGTATCATTGAGCTAAAGGTGAAAGGAAAGAAAGGACAAACTGTTAAACTGATTCCTGCTGAACTGATAAAAGATGATAAGCTGGCCAATCAGAAAGCTACCGGTGGCCCTTATTATTTTAGTTATACTTTAAAGGGAGAGGGGGAAGAAATATGGCGTCCTAAGTTTAGTTACTACGGGTTCCGTTATGTACAAATGGAAGGAGCTGCACCAGATACTGCCAGCGATAAAAGTGATGTGCCGGCTGTAGCGCAGCTTAATTTGCTGCATACGCGGAACGCGTCACCTGATAATGGAAGTTTCTCCTGTTCGAATGATCTATTCAATCGTATACATACCTTAATACTATGGGCTATTAAAAGTAACATGCAGAGTGTGTTGACAGATTGCCCCCACAGGGAAAAGCTTAGCTGGTTGGAGCAGGACTACCTGATGGGTAATGCCATACAGTACAGTTATGATATTGATCTGCTATACCGTAAGCTGATACGGGATATGCAGGATGCACAGACAAAGGATGGCCTGATCCCTGATATAGCGCCGGAGTTCGTTTTCTTTGATGATAACGGTTATGGTTTCAGGGATTCTCCTGAATGGGGGAGCGCAGGTGTGATCGTGCCCTGGCTGATGTATTCCTGGTATGGAGATAAGACTGTTTTAAAGGATGCTTATCCGATGGTGAAAAAGTATGTGGAATACCTGGGAACAAAAACAGAGAAGAACTTATTGTCCTACGGACTCGGAGACTGGTTTGATATTGGGCCCCAGCGTCCGGGCGTGGCGCAGTTGACGCCTAAAGGAGTGACAGCGACGGCTATCTACTACTATGATCTTATATTGGCAGGTAAGATGGCAACATTGTTAGGTAAGCCATCCGATGCAATGCAATGGAATGCATTGGCAATATCAGTGAAAGACGCTTTTAATAAAGCTTATTTTAATACAGCGACCAGGGTGTATGCAACCGGTAGTCAAACCGCTATGGCCATGCCGTTGTGTGTAGGGCTGGTAGATGCACCGTATCGTCAGGCCGTATTTGATAACCTGGTAGATGCTATTCGTCAGCAGGGTAAGAAACTGACAGCCGGAGATATTGGTTTTCATTTCCTTGTGCAGGCGCTACAGGAAGGCGGCGCTGCTGATCTGTTGTATGAAATGAATAACCGTAGTGACGTGCCCGGATACGGTTTTCAGCTGGCCAAGGGTGCGACGACGTTAACAGAATCCTGGGCTGCCTGGGAACAGGTATCTAATAATCACCTGATGCTGGGGCACCTGATGGAATGGTTTTATACGGGATTAGGAGGAATTACGCAATTTCCGGGCGGCGTTGGCTATAGGCGGGTTCAGATAAGTCCCGAGGTGGTTGGCGACATTACATGGGTTAAAACGGCTTATAATACCCCTTATGGAACGGTTCGGAGCGAGTGGGAGAAGAAGGATACGCAGGTGATATTCCGTATTAGTATTCCTCCTAATAGCACAGCAGTTGTCAGACTCCCTGCCACAAAAGGTGCTGATATAAAAGAAACGGGTTCATCTCCTGGCGGGAAGAACAAGGTGAAGGTACGTAAATATGAGGGCAGTAGAGCGGTCATCGAAGTAGGATCAGGAGATTATGTATTTATTGTTGCTGCTCCCTTTAATTGATGCTGCATTACTTTATTATTACCCAGGTACAACCAACACCTCCGGTAACGATTGCGTAAATAAACCTATCTGACGGCTTTCTAAAACAGCTGATTTTTTATAGCTTGTCCGATACTGTGTGTAATCAAATTCCGTGTTATGAAGCAATGCTTTTCCGTCATTTTCCTGCCCGTTCTATTGTTGTTGTCAATAAGTGGATATGCACAGGATACCCGTGCCCGGTTGGTGGTGGCAGCAGATGGTACAGGTGACTACAGGACTATCCAGGAGGCGGTGAATGCAGTCAGGGACTTTACCTATTTCCGCGTGACGATCTTTATCCGTAAGGGTATATATCATGAAAAACTGTGTGTCCCTACCTGGAAATGCAGTATCACCTTACAGGGGGAAGACAGGGATAGTACCATCATTACCAATGCGGATTATTCCGGAAAGGCTTACCCTGGTAAAGACCCCTCCGGCAGGGATAAATTCGGCACCTTCACTTCTTATACGGTACTCGTGGCAGGAGATGATATCATCGCAGAGAACCTCACTTTCGAAAATGCAGCCGGTCGGGTGGGACAGGCGGTCGCATTGCATGTGGAAGGAGACCGTTGTATATTCCGGAACTGCAGATTACTGGGGAATCAGGATACACTGTATGCCGGCCGCGCAGGGAGCAGACAGTACTTCAGGGATTGTTACATAGAAGGTACGACTGACTTTATCTTCGGTGCCTCAACCGTATGGTTTGAAGGCTGCACCATCCACAGTAAAAGAGATTCTTATATCACAGCGGCTTCTACTACGCCACATCAGCCTTATGGCTTTGTATTCAGTCATTGCAGGGTGACCGCGGACAGTATCGCCACCAGGGTCTTTCTTGGTCGGCCATGGCGGCCCTATGCGTCGACTATCTTTATGTACTGTACGTTGGGGCCACAGATATTGCCGCAAGGCTGGCATAACTGGGATAAAAAAGAGAATGAGCTTACCGCGAGATATGCAGAATATAATAACACTGGCGCAGGTGCTGTGACGGCCGAACGCGTGGTATGGTCCACACAGCTATCTGCAAAAAGAGCAAAAGATATTACACTGACTAAAGTATTTGGAACTTGGGACCCGTTAAAATAATTATTGCCGTTTGTCTGTTCCTGCCATTGCACTTATTGGCGCAGCAGGAGAATGTTCATTCCCGGAATGAAATGACACTGGATCACATACTGAAAAAGTATGTAGACCGGTTCAATAGTCTTGATTCAGAATATGTGAAGAACTATGTGAGTAATGCCGGTGCATATGACTGGCTTCAGCAAAATGTACCCTTACTTGAATGCCCGGACAGTACGATCGAACAGACTTATTATTATCGCTGGTGGACATTTCGTAAACATCTGAAAGAAACACCGGACGGATTTATCTTCACTGAATTCATTACCCCCGTTAAACATGCCGGCCGGTTCAATGCCCTTAGCTGCGCTTTTGGACATCACGTGTATGAAGGCCGGTGGCTGCGGGATAAACAGTATATAGATCAGTATATCCAGTACTGGTACCTGAAAGATGTACAACAGAAAGCACCCCGTTTTCATCAGTTCAGCAGCTGGGCAGCTGATGCCGTGTACAGTCGCTTCCTGGTGGATAGGGACAGCAGCTTTGTGAAGGAGCTGTTGCCTGCCATGGATGCAGATTACCGGTTATGGGAAACCGAGAAAAGGTTATCTGATGGTTTGTTCTGGCAGTTTGATGTGAAGGATGGCATGGAAGAATCTATCAGTGGGGCACGTCGCGAAAAGCATACACGTCCGACTATCAGCAGCTACATGTATGGGAATGCAGTCGCATTGGCAAAGATGGCAGCATTGTCCGGTAACGACACATTACGTACCCGTTATGTAGCAGATGCACAAAAGATCAGGCAACTGGTGCAGACAAAATTATGGGATGATACCGCAGCGTTTTTTAAAGTAAGGCAGGTGGTAAAAGGTACTGCCGAAACACGCTTTTCCAATGCGCGTGAACAGATCGGATTTATACCCTGGTATTTTGATCTGCCGGCAGATAAAGCGAAGTACGCGAAAGCCTGGGAGCAACTGACCGATACCAGTGGTTTTAATGCCCCCTGGGGACTGACTACCGCCGAACGCCGGCATCCGCTGTTCCGCTCTCATGGTAGTGGTGGCTGCGAATGGGATGGACCTGTATGGCCGTTCGCTACAACACAGACGTTAAAGGGATTAGCCAATTTGCTGACCCGTTATACACATAAAGATGGCATGACGGCAGCCGTATATTATCATGCATTACAGGTCTATGCCCGTTCTCATCAGAAAAATGGAGAACCTTATCTCGGAGAGTATCAGGATGAACGTACAGGTTATTGGTTAAAGGGAGATGATCCAAGAAGTAGTTATTATAACCACTCCGGTTTTTGTGACCTGGTGATCAATGATCTGATCGGTATCAAGCCGCGGACGGATGATAAGCTGGAGTTGTATCCGTTGATACCTAAAGGAAAATGGGACTGGTTTTATCTGGAAGGTGTGCCATATCATGGGAGAGTGGTGAGCGTGATATGGGACAAGACAGGTGAGAAGTATGGGAAAGGAAAGGGTTTGAGGATTTTAGTCAATGGAAAAGAAGCATATAAGGGCAAGGAGCTAAAGCAGGTGTTGGTGAAAGGGGTGTAATCCAAACTTTTCCTACCTTTAGCCCCTACGTATAAACTCAAAACAACACAGTTATGAAGAACCCGAAACGCTTGCTGGTAGCCGCCCTGCTACTAGCAACCCTCAGCGTCAAGGCACAAACCCCGAAGCAGGCCTTCGTGAATAATCTTATCAAACGCATGACGCTGGACGAAAAGATAGGCCAGTTGAACCTGCTGACCAGCGACATGGACGTTACCGGGCCATTCATGAAGCCGGGGTATAAGAAAGACATTGAAGCCGGCCTCTGTGGCGCTATATTCAATGCATATACCCCCCAATATACCCGTCAGTTACAGGAAATGGCGATGAACACGCGGTTGAAGATACCATTGCTGTTTGGCTATGACGTCATTCATGGACATAAGACCATTTTCCCTATTCCCCTGGGAGAAGCCTGCACCTGGGATATGGCCCTGCTGGAACAGAGTGCCAGGATCGCCGCTCAGGAAGCCAGCGCTGATGGGCTGCAATGGACGTATTCCCCCATGGTAGACATCGCGCGTGACCCACGCTGGGGACGGGTGGCGGAAGGTGTAGGGGAAGATACCTGGTATGGTGTACAGGTGGCGAAGGCAAAGGTGAAAGGGTATCAGGGGTCAGACCTGTCGGCTAATAACACCCTGCTGGCCTGTGTGAAACACTTTGCCTTATACGGTGCCGTACAGGCAGGCCGTGACTATAACACGGTGGATATGAGCCGACGCGAGATGTACCAGTACTATCTGCCTCCCTATAAGGCGGCCATTGACGCCGGAGTGGCAACGGTTATGACCTCTTTTAACGAGATAGACGGGACCCCGGCGACCGCCAATAAATGGCTGCTGACTGACCTGCTGAGAAGGGACTGGGGTTTTAAAGGATTTGTGGTGACGGATTATACCTCGATCAACGAAATGATTGCCCATGGCAATGTAAAGGACGAGTACGAAGCCGGGGCCGCAGCGCTGAACGCAGGTGTAGACATGGATATGCAGGGCGGGATCTTCGCCGGGCAGCTCAAAAAACTGCTAAAGGATGGAAAAGTTACGCAGAAGACAATTGACAGTGCTGTATACCACATCCTGGCTGCCAAGTATGACCTGGGACTATTCAAGGACCCGTTCAAATATTGTGACAATGAAAGGGCTGCAAAAGAGATCATGTCCGCCGAAAACCTGGCTGCTGCCCAAAAAATAGCTGAGCGTTCTATTGTCCTGCTGAAAAATGAAAACCAGCTGTTACCACTGAAGAAAGAAGCGAAGATCGCACTGATCGGTCCTCTGGCCAACAGTCAGCGGGATATGATCGGCAACTGGTCAGCAGCGGGCGACTACACCAGAGCAGTGACATTGCTGGAAGCGTTGAAGAAACGGTCAGTGAATGTGCAGTACCTGCCTGGTGCTCATTATACTGCTGATACCACCCTCTACAAACGTGCTACCCAGAAACAGCGGCTGGATGCAGCTGATACCACTGACAGCCAGCAAATGCTGGCGGCTGCTGTTGAACTGGCGAAGCAGTCGGATATAGTCCTGATGGCGCTGGGTGAATCGCAGGGAATGACCGGAGAAGCTGCCAGCAGATCAAACATCAGCATTCCGGAGAATCAGCAGCAGCTGCTCAGGGCCGTATACGCTACGGGTAAGCCGGTAGTACTGGTACTGATGAATGGCCGTCCGCTGACGCTGGAATGGGAAGATGCCCATATCCCCGCCATACTCGAAACATGGTTCCTGGGTACAAAGGCGGGTGACGCTATTGCTGCTGTCCTGTTCGGAGATTATAACCCGGCTGGTAAACTCACGATGAGCTTCCCCCGTAACGTTGGACAGATACCGGTCTACTATAACCATAAGAATACCGGCCGCCCCATGAACCCGTATAATAAATACTCCACCAAGTATTTAGATACAGAGAACGATCCGTTGTACCCCTTCGGTTACGGACTGAGTTATACAAAGTTCACTTACGGGGAAGTGAAACTGAGCAAACAACAGCTCACCGCCGGTGACAAGCTACAGGTGAGCATTCCGGTCACTAACAGCGGGAACTATAACGGGGAAGAGGTGGTACAACTGTATATCCGCGACCTCGTCGGCTCTGTTACCCGCCCGGTAAAAGAGCTCAAAGGCTATAAAAAGATAGCCCTTGCCAAAGGCGAGACACAGACGGTTACCTTCGAGATCTCTGAGGATGACCTTAAGTTCTATGATAAGGATATGCGATGGAAGGCAGAACCAGGCGATTTTACGGTATTTGTAGGTACTAACAGCAGAGATGTCCAGTCGGCAGGCTTCACATTAAAATAATGCCCGGTATAGCAAAAATTAGTTTGATTATTCAAAATAGTTATTACCTTCGCATCATTATTAGAAAATATGAACATTACCGTACATACACATCATCACCATCATTCTTACCGCGCAGGTAGGCTGGGATGATTTTATGTACTAAATAATAAAGAAATTAGAACATAATCAGGGGCTTACCAAACGGTGAGCCCCTTTTTCGTTTTCACCGGAATATTGTTAAAAACATGAAACTGAGAATCGCAATTCAGAAATCCGGTCGTTTGCACGACGACTCCATCAAACTGTTGAAAGAATGTGGTATAGACATTAACAACGGTGTTAATAAACTGAAAACGGAAGCCAGCAACTTCCCCCTGGAAGTATTCTTCCTGCGTGATGATGATATTCCGCAATACGTTGAAGACGGCGTAGCCGATATAGGTATCGTAGGTGAAAACGTGATCATTGAAAAAGGTCGTACCGTAAGCATTGCAGAGAAACTGGGTTTTGGTAAATGCCGCCTCTCCCTGGCAGTGCCAAAAACAGTGGAATACAATGGTGTGCAGGATATGGATAAACTCCGTATTGCTACCAGCTATCCCGTGATATTACAGCAATTCCTGGATGAACACAAGATAAGCGCAGAGATCCACGAGATCAGCGGTTCCGTGGAGATCGCTCCTGGTATCGGTCTGGCAGATGCGATCTGTGACCTCGTAAGCAGTGGTTCGACCCTGTTCATGAACGGTCTTAAAGAAGTACAGGTGATCCTGAAATCTGAAGCAGCACTGATCAGCAATAGCAGCCTGACGCCCGAACAGGACGCATTGTTACAGAAACTGTTATTCCGCATACAGGCAGTGAAGAAAGCAAAAAACAACAAGTATGTACTGCTGAACGCTCCTAATGATAAACTGGACGAGATCATTAAACTGCTGCCGGGAATGAAGAGCCCTACCGTACTGCCACTGGCAGAAGAAGGCTGGAGCTCCGTACACTCCGTGCTGAATGAAAACGCTTTCTGGGATATCATCGAAAACCTGAAAGCGGCAGGTGCACAGGGCATCCTGGTAGTGCCGATCGAAAAGATGATCATGTAGTGATTGCCAGCGCGCACACTATTCTCAATAGAACTGGAGTTGTGATAGGCAATTCCTAATTCGTAATTCCTAATTCCTAATTAAGAATGCAATTCTTCAAATATCCGGAGCGTTCGCAATGGCCGGAATTGTTGCAAAGACCGGTCTTAGATACAACAGCACTGGAAACCAGTGTAGGAAATATACTCGCTGCTGTTAAGCAGGAAGGCGATGCCGCTGTACGCAGCTATGCACAGCAGTTTGACAAAGTAACGCTTGATGCACTCGAAGTGTCACAGGCGGAGTTTGCAAAAGCAACAGCTGCACTGGATGCAGCGCTGAAGAAAGCCATCCTTCAGGCGAAACATAATATTGAAGTGTTTCACAAGGCACAGCAGGAACACAGTAAGATCATAGAGACAATGCCAGGCGTACAATGCTGGCGTAAGCCGGTCGCTATTGAAAAAGTAGGACTGTACATTCCGGGCGGTTCTGCACCATTGTTCTCTACAATACTGATGCTCGGTATTCCTGCAATGATCGCAGGTTGCAGGGAGATCGTGCTGTGCACACCGTCCAACGCAGCTGGGGAAGTACATCCTGCGATATTATTTGCGGCACAGGAAGTAGGGATCGAACGCGTGTTTAAAATAGGCGGTGTACAGGCCATCGGTGCAATGGCATATGGTACAGAAAGTATACCACGTGTACACAAGATCTTTGGTCCGGGTAACCAGTATGTGACCTGTGCAAAACAGCTGGTGAATAAAAGCGGTGTTGCAATAGACATGCCCGCAGGGCCTTCGGAAGTAGCAGTACTGGCAGATGAAACATGTGTACCCGCATTTGTGGCTGCTGACCTGCTGTCTCAGGCAGAACATGGTCCGGATAGCCAGGTATTACTGGTAACAACAGCTGCTGAGATTATCGCCGAAGTACAGAAGGAAGTGGATGCCCAGCTGGCGCAGTTACCAAGAAAAGATATTGCTGCCCGTGCACTGGAAAACAGCCGTATCATACTGGTGAAGGATACTACAGAGGCAATGGAACTGCTGAACGCCTATGCACCTGAACACCTGATCGTAGCATGTAAAGATGATATCGCTGTAGCTGATGCGGTGATCAATGCAGGTTCCGTATTCCTGGGTAATTACTCTCCTGAAAGCGCAGGTGATTATGCTTCCGGTACGAATCATACCCTGCCTACCAATGGTTATGCTACTGCGTACAGTGGCGTGTCCCTGGATAGTTTTGTGAAGAAGATCACTTTCCAGCGACTCACCCGGGAAGGATTACAGCAGATAGGTGCTACCATCGAGACCATGGCTGCTGCTGAAGGTCTGGATGCACACAAGAATGCGGTAACTGTACGTTTGAAACAAGCAGCTCAATCATAAAAACCTACTACAATGTTCGATCTCAATAGCTTACTACGCGATAATATAAAACGCCTGGTGCCTTACTCCACCGCCAGGGATGAATTTAAGGGAGAAGCTTCTATCTTTCTTGATGCCAATGAGAACAGCTTCGGTTCTCCGTTACCGGTCAACTACAACCGCTATCCGGACCCGATGCAGTGGAAAGTGAAATATAAACTGGCCGATATTAAAGGCGTACCTCCGCAGAACATCTTCCTCGGTAATGGTAGTGATGAGGTGATTGATGTGCTGTACCGTTCTTTCTGTCGTCCGGGTGTTGATAACGTGGTGATCTTTCCTCCAACATACGGTATGTATGAGGTAAGTGCCAATATCAACGATGTGATCGTAAGAAAAGTGTCACTGACACCCGATTACCAGATTGACATGGCTGCCCTGCAGGAAGCCGTTGATGAGCACACAAAAATGATCTTTATCTGTTCTCCGAACAATCCTACCGGTAACTCTATTAACCGCGATGATATAGAAATGATCCTGAACAACTTTGATGGCCTTGTTGTCGTGGATGAAGCCTATATCAATTTTGCCCGCCAGAAAACATTTATCTCCGAACTGACCGAATACCCTAATCTCGTAGTGATGCAGACCCTGTCTAAAGCCTGGGGACTGGCGGCTTTACGTGTGGGTATGGCATTCGCAGGAGAGGATATCATCAATGTACTCAACAAGGTGAAACCGCCCTATAATATCAATCAGGCCGCACAGGATTTAGTACTGGTAGCGCTTGATAATATCGTACAGGTGAACGAATGGATCCGTGAAACTGTTGTGGAAAGAGATAAACTGGCTGCAGGTCTGATCAGTCTGAAACAGGTACTGGAAGTATATCCGAGTGATGCTAACTTCCTGCTGGCAAAGACCACCGATGCAAAAGGTATCTACAATCACCTGGTGGCAAAAGGGATCATCGTACGTGACCGTTCCAAAGTAGAGCTCTGTAATGGTTGCTTACGTATCACTGTAGGTACGCCGGAAGAAAATACCGTTCTGCTGGAAACTATTGCACAGGTTCCCGTAACTGCCTGATAGCAGTTGCTAAATGATCACTGGCAGTACCGCTGCCGGCATTACAAACACAAAGCGCCGTAATAACAGTATAATGAAAAGAGTCCTCTTTATAGACAGGGACGGTACCATGATCAAGGAAGTACCGCCTACTTATCAGATCGACAGCCTTGAAAAAGTTGAATTCTATCCGAAGGTGTTTACCTGGCTGGCACGCATCGCGGCTGAGCTGGATTATGAACTGGCTATGGTGACCAACCAGGACGGTTTGGGTACCAACAGCTTTCCTGAAGCTGATTTCTGGCCTGCACAAAACTTCATCCTGCGTGCTTTCGAGAATGAAGGTGTGAAGTTTGATGCCATCTACATCGATCGCTCTTTTCCGCATGAAAATGCACCTACGCGTAAACCACGCACAGGTATGCTGACTAAATATTTCTCTCCCGGATATGACCTCGCTAATTCCTTCGTAATAGGCGACCGTATCACTGATGTACAACTGGCAAAGAACCTGGGTGCAAAAGCGATCTGGATCAATGAAGGTACCGGCCTGGGTGGCGCTGAAGTAAATGAAGATGCAGCTGCACTGAAAGATACCATTGCACTGGAATCTACTGACTGGGAGAAGATCTATGAGTTCCTGAAAGTAGGACTGCGTACAGTGACACATACCCGTACCACCAAAGAAACCGATATCACGATCTCGCTGAACCTGGACGGTACCGGTAAGGCCGACATCAGCACTGGTCTGGGTTTCTTTGATCATATGCTGGACCAGATCGCCCGTCATGGCAGTATTGATATGACAGTAAAAGCTAAAGGTGACCTGCATATTGATGAGCACCACACCATTGAAGATACCGGTCTGGCACTGGGTGAAGCAATGGCTCAGGCGCTGGCGGACAAGAGAGGTATTGAACGCTATGGTTTCTGCTTACCCATGGATGATTGTCTCGCACAGGCTGCCATTGACTTTGGTGGCCGTAACTGGATCGTATGGGACGCGAAGTTCAGTCGGGAGAAAATAGGAGAGATGCCAACAGAAATGTTCTTCCATTTCTTCAAATCCTTCTCTGATGCTGCGAAATGCAATCTGAACATCAAAGCAGAAGGCGACAACGAACACCATAAGATAGAAGCTATATTCAAGGTATTCGCCAAAGCGATCAAAATGGCGGTAAAGCGTAACCCGATGAATATGCAGCTACCAAGTACCAAAGGTGTATTGTAGTGACTGCTGATCCCGGTGGGCTTATCTGACTATACAGAAGCAATAAAGCAGCGGATTATTGATGGAAAATCAATAAATCCCCCTGAACTTATCACTTCGCAAAGAATCTCAAAAAAAATTTGCATGTTTTCAAAAAACACCGGATATTTGTTCCGCAAGAAATTAAATCATGATAGCAATTATTACAAACAAGCGTTGGTGGTGGCACAATATCAGATCCTGATAGTGTGTTACAGTGCCATGTTTCGTAATGAGATATAATTGGAAGGCCCGCTGTTACACAGCGGGCCTTCTTCGTTTTTCAGATAGTCACCCAACAAAACTCAATCACAAATCCAATGGGTAGTATTCAAGTCAAATCAAAATTCAAGAAAATGCTGGCAGACGTGTTCACGCCTGTTGGTATTTATCTGCGACTCCGCGACAAATTTCCTGGTACTGTACTGCTGGAAAGTACAGACTATCGTGCCAGCGAAAATAGCTTCTCCTTCATATGTATCCAGCCTATAGCAGGTATAGAAGTAACCAGCACAAAGGATTTTGAATTCAAGTATCCTAACCTCCCGCCAGAAAGGAAACAACTGAAGAACAAACAAAGCGTGCTGGATGAGTTGCAGAAGTTCCTCGGTAACTTCTCTTTTGCTGACAAACCAGTACTACCCGTTGTACACAGCCTTTTCGGATACAGCACATTCGATTCTGTACAGTTTTTCGAAACGATAGAATTTAACAAGGACAAGCAGAACGGGAATACCATCCCGCTGATGCGCTACCGGTTCTACCAATATGTAATCGCCATCAATCACTTCAAGGATGAACTGTATCTATGCGAGAACATGGTAGACGGCCTTGACAGCGAATTTGAGAACATTGAATCATTGATCAGACAAAAAGATGTTCCTAACTACAGCTTCAGGGCAGAAGGAGCAGAAAAGAGTAACCTGACGAATGAACAGTATATGGACATCGTCGAAAAAGGTAAACAACACTGCTTCCGCGGAGATGTGTTCCAGGTAGTACTCTCCAGAGCTTTCCAGCAACAGTTCAAAGGTGATGAATTCAATGTATATCGCGCACTCCGTTCCATTAACCCTTCTCCTTATCTCTTCTTCTTCGATTACGGTGATTATAAACTGATGGGCTCCTCTCCGGAAGCACAGCTGATCATCAAAGACAATAAAGCTATTATCCATCCTATCGCAGGTACTTTCAAACGTACCGGTAATGATGAACAGGACCGTGAACTGGCTGCCAGACTCCTGGAAGATCCGAAGGAGAATGCAGAACACGTAATGCTGGTGGACCTGGCAAGAAATGACCTCAGCAGACTGGCCACAGATGTAGAAGTGGAGTCTTACAGGCAGATCCAATACTACTCACACGTGATCCACCTGGTAAGCGAAGTGTCTGGTAAGATCCAGCCTGGTCTGAATCCGTTCTCACTACTGGCCGCCACATTCCCGGCAGGTACTTTATCCGGCGCACCTAAGTACAGGGCAATGGAGATCATCGATGAAAATGAACCTACTGCACGTGGCTTCTATGGTGGATGTATCGGCTCCGTTGGTTTCAACGGCGATTTCAACCATGCTATCATGATCCGCTCCATACTCAGTAAAGCAAATACGCTGTACTACCAGGCAGGTGCTGGTGTAGTTGCCAAGTCCGTAGCTGCTTCTGAACTGGAAGAAGTGAACAATAAACTGAATGCATTAAAACAGGCAATTATCCTGGCTCAAAATATCTGACATGAACATTCTGGTGTTTGATAATTACGACTCTTTTACCTACAACCTGGTACACCTGGTGGAAAAGATCATCAATGGAAAAGTGACCGTGGTACGCAATGATGAAATTCCATTGGAGAAAGTAAAAGACTATGATAAGATCATCCTCTCTCCCGGACCTGGCATTCCTGAAGAAGCGGGGCTGCTGCTGCCACTGATCAAAGAATATGCGGCCAGCAAATCCATCTTCGGCGTATGTCTCGGTCAGCAGGCTATCGGAGAGGCTTTCGGTGCGAAGCTGATCAATCTCAAAGAGGTATACCATGGTGTCGCTACCAATGTGAACATCATTGCAAGAGACGGAAGGCTGTTCAATGGCCTGCCCGATCAACTGGAAGTAGGCCGGTATCACTCATGGGTAGTTGATGAAAGTACATTGCCGGCAGCGCTGACCATCACAGCAAAAGACGACAATGATTTTATCATGGCACTGCAACATAATACCTATGATGTAAGTGGTGTACAGTTCCATCCTGAAAGCGTACTGACGCCAAAAGGAGAACAAATACTCCGTAACTGGTTGAACGCTTAAATTCCGAGTAATGAAAAAGATACTGAATTACCTTTTTGAACATAAAACATTTACCCGTAGTGCTGCTAAAGAGATACTGATCAGTATTTCCAAAGGCATGTACAATGAAAGTGAACTGGCGGCATTTATGACCGTGTTCCTCATGCGTAGCATTACGGTAGACGAACTGCTGGGCTTCCGCGATGCCCTGCTCGAACTCTGTATCCCGGTAGACCTGAAGGGATATGACGTACTCGATATCGTAGGTACCGGCGGCGATAACAAGAATACCTTTAACGTATCTACCTTGTCATGTTTTATCGTGGCAGGTGCCGGCGGTAAAGTAGCTAAGCACGGTAACTACGGTGTGTCATCTATAAGTGGCGCTTCTAACCTGATGGAATCTGCCGGTTATAAATTCAAGAACGATGATGCCAGGCTGCGACAGGAACTGGAAGAAGCAGGCGTTTGTTTCCTGCATGCTCCGCTGTTTCATCCTGCATTGAAGAATGTAGCCGGCATCCGTCGTCAGCTGGGTATACGCACCTTCTTCAACATGCTTGGCCCCCTGGTGAACCCAGCTTTCGCGCAGCATCAGCTCATAGGCGTATACAGCCTCGAACTGGCCAGGGTGTATAATTATCTGTTCCAGCAGACGGATAAACGCTATGCGATCGTTTATAGCCTGGATGGTTATGATGAGATCTCACTGACTGCCGATACCCGTGTCATCACGAATGATGGTGAGAGAGACTGGACGCCTGAACAGCTGGGTAAACGCAAAGTATATCCCGAAGACATCTACGGTGGTGCCACTGTAGAAGCGGCTGCCAAGATCTTTATGAAGATCCTCAAAGGTGAGGGTACCTGGGCGCAGAACTCTGTAGTAATGGCCAATGCTGCCATGGGCCTTTACTGCATGCAGAAATATGATAACTATGCCGATTGTTTCCAGGCAGCTGTTGAATCACTGGAATCAGGCGCCGCATACAATGCGTTTAAGAAGTTGATAAGCTTGCAATCATGAAAAATATCCTGACAGAAATAGTTGCCCATAAGCATGTAGAAGTGGCTGCCCGCAAACAACAGCGGAGCGTGGAAGAGCTGGAACAGACCTCCCTGTTTAAGCGTACACCACTGTCACTGGCGCAGTTCCTGCAAGACCCTGCCAAGACAGGTATCATTGCAGAATTCAAAAGGCGTTCTCCTTCCAAAGGATTGATCAATGGAGAGGTAACCGTACAGGACGTGACCACTGCCTATACCCGTTATGGTGCATCCGGTCTGTCTGTACTGACGGATGAGAAGTTCTTCGGCGGCTCATCTGATGACCTGCAACAGGCGCGTGCACTGAATAACATACCTATCCTGCGGAAGGATTTTATTGTGGACGAATACCAGATCGTTGAAGCGAAGGCGATCGGCGCTGATGTGATCCTGCTGATAGCAGAATGCCTGACGAAAGATGAAGTTGCACAACTGGCTAAGTTTGCGCACAATCTCGGCCTGGAGGTATTGCTGGAAGTACACAGTGGTGATCAGCTTGAAAAGGTAACCGACCACATACAACTGGTAGGTGTGAACAACCGTGATCTCACTACATTCAGGGTAGATTTCAACCGTTCCTGTGAACTGGCCCCGCAGATACCTGCTGGTAAATGCAAGATCGCGGAAAGTGGTATCAGCAATACCGATGCGATCATTACGCTGAAACAGGCGGGCTTCCAGGGATTCCTGATCGGAGAGCATTTTATGAAGGAAGCTAATCCGCCAAGAGCATTTGAACAATTCGTTTCAGAACTGGCCAATAAATCAGCAAAATGAAAATAAAGGTCTGTGGAATAACCAGGAAGGAAGACCTGCAACAACTGGTCGAATACCAGGTGAACTATGCCGGTTTTATTTTTTACGAAAAGTCGCCGCGCTTTGCCGCACCAAAGATCGATGCACGTACCGTGCGGGAGATCAGCGGTATTAAAAAAGTAGGTGTATTCGTCAATGCTTCCCTGGAACAGGTTCAGCGTACCATTCTCGACTACGGACTGGACATGGTACAGCTGCATGGTGATGAAACACCCGCATTCTGTGCCACGATCCGGGAGACAGTGCCGGTGATCAAAGCTTTCAGGGTAGGTGAAAATGTGAACTGGTCGGCACTGCTGGCTGCCTATATACCCGTGACCGACTACTTCCTGTTTGATACCGAAGCTGGTAAAGCTTATGGTGGCACAGGTAAACGTTTTAACTGGGAGTTGCTGCAGGCATATCCCTACGCACATCCTTTCTACCTGAGCGGTGGTATAGGACTGGAAGAAACACCGGAACTCATGCAATTACAGCTGCCGGCATTATTTGCAGTAGATGTGAACAGCAGGTTCGAAGAACGGCCAGGTGTAAAGAATATGGAAAAGGTGAGGTTATTTACAGATCAGATTCAATCAACTTATTTAAAATAGTCATAGCATGAAGATAGCGGAAAACACGTTCGGCTCTAAATATCATGTAGATGAAAAAGGCTTCTATGGAAGATTCGGTGGCGCATACATCCCTGAGATGTTGTTCCCGAATGTAGACGAGCTGCAACGCAATTACCTGCAGATACTCCGGGATCCGGGATTCCAGGAAGAATTTGACCAGTTGTTACGCGACTATGTAGGCCGCCCTTCGCCTTTGTATCTCGCAAAGCGTTTATCTGAAAAATATAAGGCGCAGATCTACCTGAAACGCGAAGACCTGAACCATACCGGTGCACATAAAGTGAATAACACCATCGGTCAGATACTGCTGGCAAAACGTCTCGGTAAGACACGTATCATCGCAGAAACCGGCGCCGGACAGCATGGTGTGGCTACAGCTACAGTATGTGCACTTATGGGACTGGAATGTGTGGTATATATGGGTAGCATAGATATTCAGCGCCAGGCGCCGAATGTAGCCCGTATGAAAATGCTGGGTGCTACCGTGGTACCCGCTACCAGCGGCAGCCAGACCCTGAAAGACGCCTGTAACGAAGCGATCCGCGACTGGATCAATAATCCGGTAGATACCCATTACATCCTGGGTACTGCCGCAGGTCCTCATCCTTATCCGGATATGGTGACCCGCTTCCAGTCCGTGATCAGTGAAGAAATAAAAAAGCAGCTGCTGGAGAAGACCGGTAAAGCTAATCCCGATTATGTAATGGCCTGTATCGGTGGCGGTAGTAACGCAGCTGGCGCCTACTATCATTTCCTCGATGAACCGGACGTTAAACTGATCGCTGTTGAAGCAGGTGGTAAAGGGGTGCACTCCGGTCATTCCGCCGCTACAACGCAGCTGGGTAAACTGGGTATTATACATGCGAGTAAGACATTGCTGATGCAGACGGAAGACGGACAGATCACTGAGCCATATTCCATCTCCGCAGGACTGGATTATCCTGGTATCGGCCCCCTGCACGCGCATCTCTATGAAACAGGTCGCGCTACCTTCCTGAATGCTACCGATGAGGAAGCATTGCAGGCTGCCTATGAGCTGACCCGCCTGGAAGGTATTATCCCGGCACTCGAATCTTCTCATGCCCTCGCTAAACTGGGACAGGTCGCTTTCAAACCGGATGATGTGGTAGTCGTATGTCTTAGCGGTCGTGGTGATAAAGACATGGAAACCTACATTCGTAATTTGCCAGGTAACACCGGCGGTAACGTATAAATATATTTTATGAGCAATCGTATAGATCAATTATTTGCCGGCAAAAAAACAGGTGTCCTGAACATTTACTGCACAGCAGGTTTTCCGGAACTGAACGATACGCTGCCTGTCATGCAGTCATTACAACAGCATGGTGCTGATATGATAGAACTGGGTATGCCATTCTCCGATCCGCTGGCGGATGGTCCTGTTATCCAGGATAGCAGCACACGTGCTATCAAAAACGGGATGAGCCTGAAAGTGCTGTTCGAGCAACTGAAGGACTTCAGACTAAAAGTACACGTACCTGTATTGCTGATGGGCTATCTGAATCCGGTGTTACTGTACGGTATCGAGAACTTCTGTCAGAAATGTGCGGAAGTAGGTGTGGATGGTGTTATCCTGCCGGATCTGCCGATGGATGAATATGAATCTGAATACAGACCTGTATTTGAAAAATATAACCTGCACCTCATCTTCCTCGTCACGCCGGAGACCAGTGAAGAAAGGATCAGGAAGATCGACAGCGTGAGCAGAGGTTTCGTATATGCGGTGTCCTCCTCTTCCACAACCGGAACAGATAAGAACATGGGGCATCAGCAGACTTATTTCGAGCGCCTGAAAGCACTGCAGTTGAAGAATCCGGTATTGATCGGTTTTGGTATCAAAGATAAAGCTACCTTTGATGCGGCCGCAGCCTGCAGTAATGGAGGTATTATCGGTACTGCCTTTATCCGCGCAATTGAAAATACGACCAACCTGGATACTGCAATAGAAACGTTTATTGCAGGCGTAAAACACAATTAGTATATGAAAACGGTTATCATAAAATACAATGCCGGTAATATCCGTTCAGTGCTATTCGCACTCGACAGAATTGGTGTGGAAGGTGTTGTAACAGACGATCCCGAGGCAATAAGATCGGCGGACAAAGTTATCTTCCCGGGTGTGGGAGAGGCGAGTACTGCCATGAATTATCTGAAGGAAAGAAACCTGGATAAGCTTATCAAAGAACTGAAACAACCTACCTTAGGCATCTGCCTCGGTATGCAGCTGATGTGTAAACATTCTGAAGAGAATGACACACCCTGCCTGGGTATCTTTGATGTAGAGGTAAAGCGCTTCACTTCTCCGGTGGATAATCTGCTGAAAATACCACAGATCGGCTGGAATAATATCACAGGTCTCTACAGCACGATGTTTGAACATGTACCGGAGAACTCCTACATGTACTTCGTACATAGCTACTATGCCGCGTTAAGCGCCGATACAGTAGCGACCACTAACTATGTGATCAACTACAGTGCTGGTTTGCAGAAAGATAATTTCTATGCCGTACAGTTCCACCCTGAAAAGTCGGCTACTGTCGGCCAAAAGATACTGGAGAACTTCCTGAAGTTATAAGCAATGATGCAACAGGTACAGATAAGAAGGGTCACTGCCGACGAAACATTACCCTTACGCAGGGATGTATTGTATCCTGACTGGGAACTGAGCCGGGTGAAGGTGGACCATGATGAGGATGGATTGCATTTCGGTTTGTTTGAAGATAACCGACTGAGAGGCGTCGTGTCCCTGTTCCTGCAAAAGAACGAAGCACAGTTCCGTAAGCTGGCCGTACATCGGGAGAGCCAGGGTAAGCGCTATGGCAGTATGCTGATGCTACATATAGAGAACTTTTGCAGAAAGGAACATATCCCCCTGTTATGGTGCAACGCACGCGATGCTGCCGAAGGGTTTTATCTGAAACGTGGGTATGAATACTGGGGCGATCATTTCACAAAAGATAATATTGTCTTCAATAAGATGAAATTACAACTGGACAAAACAACGGAAAGTGGTATCACCATTATTCCGGCCATTGATATTATAGATGGTAAGTGTGTACGCCTCACACAGGGCGACTATGCACAGAAGAAAGTATATAATGAGCATCCGCTGGAAGTGGCCAAGGAGTTTGAAAGCATTGGCGTTCGTCGTTTGCACCTGGTCGATCTGGATGGTGCAAAAAAAGGAGCCGTAGTGAACTGGAAAGTGCTGGAAGCTATTGCTGGTAAAACTAACCTGGTGATCGACTTTGGTGGTGGTATCAAAACAGAAGATGATCTGCGTATCGTATATGAGAATGGCGCCGCACTGGCGACTATTGGTAGTATTGCAGTAAAAGATCCTGAGCTGTTTTCCGGCTGGGTGAAAAAATACGGATCAGATAAGATCTTCCTGGGTGCTGATGTGAAAGAGGAAAAGATCGCTGTAGGCGGATGGCTGGAAACAACATCGCTGTCTGTGTTTGACTTCCTGGACGAGAACGTGAAACAAGGCGTTAAACATATCTTCTGTACAGACATTGCAAAAGATGGCCTGTTACAGGGGCCTTCCACCGATCTGTATAAAAAGATCCTCGGGCGTTTCCCGCAGATCAGCTTCGTGGCTAGCGGTGGTGTGAGTACCATGGCAGATGTACATACGCTGGCAGAGATCGGGTGCAGTGGCGTGATCGTTGGAAAAGCGATTTACGAGGAGCGCATTAGTATGAAGGAATTGTCGGACTTTATTAAAAATAATTAGGAATTGGGAATTAGGAATAATAGCTCAATTCCTGATTCCTGATTCTTAGTTCTTAATTAAAAATTACATTCATGTTAACGAAACGCATCATACCCTGTCTTGATATAAAAGATGGCCGCACTGTGAAAGGTGTGAACTTTGAGAACATCCGCGATGCCGGTGATCCGATAGAGCTGGGTGCTTTATATGCGGAGCAGGGCGCAGATGAACTGGTATTCCTGGATATTACAGCGACCAATGAGCGCAGGAAGACATTGTCAGAACTGGTAACCCGTATTGCTAAACATGTGAATATCCCATTTACCGTAGGTGGTGGTATTTCTTCTGTGGATGATGTGAATGTACTGCTGCAGTCAGGTGCTGATAAAATATCTGTCAATACATCTGCTTTCAAACGTCCCGGGCTGATAGATGAACTGGCCCGTGAGTTCGGCAGTCAGTGTGTGGTACTCGCCATAGACACCCGCTTTGAAGAGGATGACTGGTACGTGTACCTGAACGGTGGTCGTGTTAAGACAGATATCAAAGCTTATGACTGGGCGAAAGAGGCGGTACAAAGAGGTGCAGGCGAAATTCTGCTGACATCCATGAACAACGATGGTACCAAAAAAGGCTTTGCCCTGGATATCACCGGTAAGTTATCACAGCACCTCAACGTGCCGGTGATTGCCTCCGGAGGTGCTGGTAACATGGAACACTTCATGGACGTATTTGAAAATGCACAGGCAGATGCGGCACTGGCGGCCAGCATTTTCCATTATAAAGAAATAGAGATACCAGCCCTTAAAACCTACCTCTATCAGCGAGGTGTGAATATCAGGTTCTGATGCCGTGGAAAACTACTAATTTTGCCGGCTGAAACGGTATCATTGACCAACCAAAAAACAAGAGCACTGCATGTATAATAATAAACAGATCAATTTTCAGAAATGTGCTGACGGACTGGTGCCTGCAATCGTACAGGATTCAGCTACCCTGAAGGTCCTGATGCTTGGTTATATGAACCAGGAGGCCCTGGATAAAACCCTGCAGGAAGGTAAAGTGACCTTCTTCAGCCGTTCCAAACAGCGCCTGTGGACTAAAGGTGAGGAAAGCGGTAATTTCCTGTCGCTCCAGGAGATCAGGGTTGATTGTGATAGCGATACCCTGCTGATCAAGGCTATTCCTGCCGGTGTCGTATGTCATACCGGCGCCGATACCTGCTGGGAAGAGAGTAATGTCAGCAATGACTTCCTCGCTAAACTGGAAAGCATTATCGTGGACAGGAAGAATAACCCTTCCGACGATTCCTATACTTCCAAACTATTTGCTAAAGGTATCAATAAAGTAGCCCAGAAAGTAGGGGAGGAAGCCGTCGAAGTCGTTATAGAAGCGAAAGATGATAACGAAGAGCTTTTCCTGAACGAGTCAGCCGATCTGCTGTTCCATTACCTGGTACTGTTGCATGCCAAAGGTTATCAGCTGGCAGATGTACTGTCTGTGCTGCAGAAAAGACATAGTAAATAACGTTTTTTTTATATATTAGTACGGATGAAACAACTTGTTACCGGCGCCTTCGCGGTGCTATTTTCATTTACGGCCATTGCTCAACAGACTGTTTCTGGTACGCTAAAAGGGGCTGATGGAAAAAATCTCTATCTGTATTCGGATGATGATAATCATCCGAAAGACTCAGTGACACTGAAAGGTGGAAAGTTCTCCTTTACCGTACCTGCCACCGAAGGACCGAAGATCTTCGCGCTGATCTTACAGGATGTGCAAAACCCGCTGTTACTCGTTTCTGGAAAAGAGTCTTTACAGTATACGCTGACTGCTGAGGAGTTTCCCATTGCCACTTCTTTGAAAGCAAATGAGGAAAATAAGGCAATGCAGGCTTACCAGAAGACTTTCCTGACACTGGTTAAGCGTGCGCAGGGACTGAATGAGGAAATGGCATCCCTCTCTGACAATGACGCTGCCGGTAAGAACGCGATCCGTGCTAAAGCGGCCATGTTCAATGATGACGTCGTGACAACAGGAACGGATTTCATCAAGGGACATCCCAAACAGATCGCAAGTATCTGGATACTGGTGAATGAATTACGTAACAGACTGGAACCGGATGATTTCGAGAAGTATTATAACATGCTGGATAAGCAGCCAAAAACATCCAAATATGGTGTAGCGGCAGCTAAATATATCAACAGTATCAAAGGAGATGAAGGCGTTGTCGCGATGGACTTTACCCAGGAAGATATCAACGGAAAGCAGGTCAGCCTGTCCTCATTCCGCGGTAAATATGTGCTGGTTGACTTCTGGGCAAGCTGGTGTGGTCCCTGCAGGGCTGAAAATCCGAACGTAGTGAAGGCATTTGAACGCTTTAAAGGCAAGAACTTCACTATCCTGGGTGTCTCGCTGGACCAGAATAAGGACCGCTGGCTGGGAGCTGTAAAGCAGGATAATCTCCAATGGACCCAGGTCTCCGATCTGAAAGGATGGGGAAATGAGGTCGCCCAACTGTACCGTATCAGTGCGATTCCTGCTAACCTGCTGATCGATCCGGAGGGTAAGATCATCGCCCGCAACCTGAGAGGCAGCGCATTGGAAGCTAAATTGCAACAAATATTAAAATAACTTACTTACCGGCCTCGTTCCCACACGAGGCCGCTTTGTTTACTGTCACCACCTTCACCGTTTATCACAATCAGGTTGATTTTCCTCCCGGGATATGTGAATTTCGTTAGTCTTAAATAATCTAAATCAATGAAGTCCTTGATGATGGCCGTGGCGCTTCTTGCGCCTATGGTCCTGTTGGCGCAGGAAAAATGGAAGGGAGAGCAGGCGTTTACGATCCAGGGAACTGTTACTGCATTACAGAAGCCGGCGAAAGTATATTTAAATGTAAAACGTTACGGAGATAATACGTTGGATAGTGCTGAAGTAAAAGATGGGCAGTTTTCTTTTGCCGGCAAACTGGCGGAACCGACACTGGCTAATCTTTACCTGAAAGTGCTCGATCCGGAAATGCCGGAACGTAAAGGCTGTGACGTGCTGACAGTATTCCTGGACAAGGGTAATATCACCCTCACGGCGGAAGACTCGATCAGCCATGCAGTGGTGAAAGGATCTGTGGCCAATAATGATTACCTCCAGCTCAATAACCTCCTGAAAGATGTGAACAAACGGCTGGACGAACTGGAAAAACAATACCGGCAGGCATATATGGCTGAAGATGAAGAAGGTATGAAGCGGATGGAGCCACAGTTTGATGAACTGGAAGCCAGGAAAAAGCAGGTAATGGCCGATTTTCTGAAGAATAACAGCAACTCTCCGATCGGGTTGTATATACTGAATAAGTACGCAGACTATGATATCAATCTGACGGAAATAGAGCCTATGTTCAATAAACTGAGCAGGCACCTGCGTAATACCCCTTCCGGGAAGGAGTTTGCCGCCGGACTGGATAAAGCCAAGAAGACAGCAGTAGGGCAGCCGGCAATGGATTTTGACCAGCCGGATAAAGACGGAAAGAATGTAACGCTGGCATCCTATAAAGGTAAATATGTGCTCATCGGCTTCTGGGCCAGCTGGTGTGGACCATGCAGGGCGGAAAATCCGAATGTACTGAAGGCCTACAGCCGGTTCCGGGACAGAGGGTTCGACGTGGTGTCTATCTCCCTGGATGAGAAAAAGGAAAAATGGCTGGCCGCTATCCAGGCCGATAACCTGGCATGGACACAGCTGTCTGATCTGAAGGGATGGAGGAATGCAGTGGCAGAAAAGTATGGTATCAAGGCTATCCCCCAGAATTTACTGATCGATCCTAATGGAAATATCATCGCTAAAAATCTACGGGGAGATGCCCTGGAACGCAAGCTGGAAGAAGTGTTAAAGTAGAATATACCCAGTTATGGGGAATAAGGGCACCTGTCGGTTAACAGGTGTCCTTATTTTTTTATTTGGTGGTTTACGAAAGTTTCGTAGATTTACGAAACAATCGTAGATGATTGTCTTTAAAAAGAATAACTATGGAAAAGTTAACGCAGCAGGAGGAACTTGCTATGATAGCGATATGGAAAACAGGTGGTGGTTCTGTAAAGGATTTCCTGGAAGTACATCCTGCTCCCCAGCCGCCTTATACTACTCTCGCATCAACGATCAGGAACCTCGAAAAGAAGGGGTTCGTGAGCAGCCGTAAGACAGGGAACGTCTATGAGTATACACCTATAATTGCGGAAGAGGTGTACAAACAACAGTTCATGAGCGGATTTGTGAAAGACTATTTTGAAGATTCCTATAAAGCCCTGGTGACATTCTTTGCCAAAGAGAAGAAGATCTCACCGGAAGAACTGAAAGAAATTGTCAGGATGATTGAGAAAAACTAATCACCATGCTTATCTATTTGCTTAAAGCCAACATCGTACTTGTTTTGTTTTACCTCGCCTATCGTTTCGGATTAAGGCGGTTGACCTTCTACACGCTGAACCGTTTTTTCCTGGTGGGCGGCATTGTCTGCGCAACGGTGGCTCCGTTGATCGATCCTTCTGTTTTCATCAGGGAACACCATGAGCTGAATGCTGTAGCAGAAGCGTATATACCAGATCTTTCCGCTTTGGGACAACATCCGGCGGAGCCGTTTATCAACAGGCTGGTGGTGTATGTGTTCTGGATAGGTGTGATGGTAATGACTATCCGTCTGGTCATTCAGCTGTTATCTCTGTGGAAGTTGCACCGGCAAACCCGCAAGACCCTTTATGATGATAAGTCCTTGCGTATCATGGAGAAAGAAGCTAACCCGTTCTCTTTCATGCGCAATATTTATATCAATCCTTCTCTGCATACGCCGGAGGAATTCAGTTCCATTATCGAGCATGAAAAAGTTCATGTGCAGCAGTGGCATACACTGGACGTACTGCTGGGAGAGCTGAACAAGATCTTCTACTGGTTCAACCCGGGGGCATGGCTGATGAGTATCGCCATCCGTGAAAACCTGGAGTTCATTACCGACAGGAGCATCCTGCGGCAGGGAATAGATGCAAAAGCATATCAATACAGTCTTTTAAAAGTAAGTGGGATCCCATATGCGACGGCCATCGCGAACAATTTCAATTTCTCACACTTAAAACAAAGGATCATGATGATGAATAAGAAAAGATCATCCAGTTATCACCTGATGCGCTATGTAGCGCTTGGAGGTATGATGGGGATCGCGGTACTATCACTGAATTTCACAAGCGCCATCGCTAAGGCAGAGACGTCTGCCAGGACATTGGCCGCTGTATTTCAGGCTGATACCCTGCAACCTGTTCCACCACCACCACCTCCTCCTCCTGCACCTCCGGTACCGCCGCCACCACCACCTCCTGTAAAGGGGAAAGTAAAAGCTGCGAAACCTGCCCCACCAGCACCTCCGGCTGTACCAGCACCGGCTGCTGCTCCGGCTGCCACGTCCATCCCTGCTCCGCTGACACTCAATGAGTCTCCGGTATCGGGCGAAACGGTAATGGTCAAGGCGCAGTCAGACGAGCAGCAGGATCATCCCAAGATTGTCCTGAGATCAGGAACGGGAGCCACTCCTCTATATGTCATAGATGATGTGCCTTATGGACATACCTTACCGGCAAATCTGTCCCCTGAAAATATCAGTTCTATACATGTGTTCAAAGGGGAAAGTGCAACGGGCATATATGGAACTGCCGGTGCAAATGGTGTAATAAAGGTTTACACCAAAGGGTATCAGAACGAGCCCAATGTACAGTTTGTGGATAACATAAAAGCTAAAGACAACTTAACTGCTGCTCCTGTAAAACTTACAGAAGTAAAGACAGATGCGAAATCCCAGGTGTCAGCTAATCCCGATATTGTTACAAGAATAGAAGGAGACGGCGTCGCTACCTATATTAATGAAGATGGTAGTAAACAGCTGTCAGGAAAACGTAAACAAAGCAGAAAAGCGGAAAAATTAACAGAAGTCCGCAGTACGAATACTGATACTAAAAATCAGTCGTCTACCGGAACCAGATAGTCCCCTGGTTATATAAAAAGCAAAAGCCGTTCACCTTCCAGGTGGACGGCTTTTGCTTTTTATGTGTTTATATAGCATTTAGTATTCAATCTATACAGTCACCTCAAGATTATTTATATATCATTTATATATCCCTTGGATATTCAAGTGATATATAAATGACGTATTAGTACTCATTCAGATTGGATGCCTCATCAATACTAAGTACCTTTGTAACTATTACCTCAAAATGAATTATTATGGCCATTGTTAAAGACAATATCCTTCTGCAGCTCGTCCGCGGCTCTATAGGCAGACAAATCACCATCTACGAAAGGAATGGACAGATCATTATGGCGAAGAAGCGCCGTCCTTCCAATAAGAAACCAACACAGAAACAGCTGGAAGCCAGGCTTAAAATGCGTGTAGCGGCTGATCTGGCGAGGGATATGATGAATGATCCCGAGATCAAGGCGTATTACGCCTCGCTGGCCGGACCCGGGCAGAACGCCTATAATATGGCTGTAAAGGATGCTTACCGCTCTCCTGAAGTGCAGCAGATCCGGTTAGAAGAGACAAACGTGGTCGTGACCGCGAAAGATGAGTTCCGGGTAGCGGCAGTCACTGTGCAGGTAGTTGATAAGGAAGGAGTTATTACGGAAAGTGGTCCGGCGGTATTAGGCCGGAACGGGGTAGACTGGTACTATAAAGCAGCTGTGCTGCCTGCCGGCGGCAGGGTCATCGTGGTAGCAACAGACCTGCCCGGGAAGAAAACCACGAGAGAGCTGCTGTACACATAAAAGAGCCACCACATATAGTATGTTTGGCCAGTCCCGGAACATCAGGATCGTATCCGGTGGCGGGGCCCTGGGGATTATTGCCTTGTTTTCCCGCATAATAGCGGCTGTCATACCAGTCGACACCATTCCCATACATTACCCGACATGTCGTATAAGCCTGTGGCTATAGGACTATGGAACATTTGTCCGGAATCGGGAATCCGCGGATTAAATTTTAGTCCCCTTAACAATTAAATAATCAGCTTTACAAATAAACTATTGTAAACTGCATCCTTGTTTTATATATGGAACAATTTAGCGCACCTTTCAGCCGTCATGATTTTGGAGAGAATTTCCTTTGGGGAGTGACTATTTCTGCATTTCAGAATGAAGGTGCGTGCGATGCGGATGGCAAAGGAAAGTCTATCTGGGACGAGTTTACAGCAAAAAAAGGGAAGATCAAAGACGGCACCAACGCCCTTGTAACAGTAGATTTCTATAACCGGTACCGGGAGGATATTCAGCTGGTGAAAAAGATGGGCTTCCAGGTATTCCGTTTTTCTATTTCCTGGCCACGTATACTGCCAATGGGCACTGGTAGCGTGAACCCTGCCGGCATTGCCTTTTATCACCGGGTGATAGATGCCTGTCTGGAAGCCGGTTTGATACCCTACGTAACATTATATCACTGGGATCTGCCACATGCATTGGAACAGAAAGGAGGATGGTGCCACCGGGGCGTCATCTTTGCTTTCGAGGAATATGTGCGTATATGCGTGCAGGAATATGGGGATAAAGTGAAGAACTGGGTGGTGATGAATGAGCCCTTTGGGTTTACCTCTCTGGGGTATATGCTGGGCGTACATGCACCGGGTAAATTTGGTATATCGTATTTCCTGCCGGCGGTGCATCATGTGTTACTGGCACAGGCAGCCGGAGCGAAGGTGATCCGGGCGACCGTAAAAGGGGCCAATATCGGGACGGCCTTGTCCAGTTCCTATATTTATCCATACACACAACAGGAAGGCGATATACAGGCCGCCAGGAAGGCGGACGCGCTGTTTAACAGACTATTTATTGAGCCTGTACTGGGCATGGGGTATCCGGTGGATGATTTTCCGCTGTTGCGCCGTATAGAGCGCCGCTATGCCTTGTGGCGGGACTGGGACCAGCTGGCTTTTGACTTTGATTTCATTGGCGTACAGAATTACTTTCCCCTGGTGGTGCGAAAGAATGCATTTATGCCGGTGGTAGGCATATCTGAAGTGAAACCTAAGTTCCGCAAGGTACCGATAACAGCATTAGGATGGGAGATCAGTGGAGAGGGAATGTATGCGATCCTGAAACAGTTCGGCGCTTACAAGGGAATTAAAAAGCTGATGGTGACGGAGAGTGGGGCTGCTTTTGCAGATATTATGAGTGGAGGGGCGATAGATGATCAGGACCGCATCGGGTATTTTAGGGAATACCTGGCAGGTGTGTTAAAAGCGAAGCGGGAGGGAGTGCCGGTAGAGGGTTACTTTGCCTGGACGTTAACAGATAATTTTGAATGGGCAGAGGGGTACCGCGCACGTTTCGGACTGGTGCATGTGGACCTGGATACGCAGGAACGGACGCTCAAAAGTTCCGGTCACTGGTTCCGGGAGCTGTTAACCATGTAAATAAGGATGGAAGCTATTCAGATAGAAAAAGCCCATAGCATATGCTATGGGCTTTAATATTTTCGGTAACCGGATCATCAGATCAATCGTATGTTCTGCGCAGGAACCAGATATCTCTCAGTGAGAAGTGGAACACACCGTTGACATAGGTTTCCTTGATAAGGCCACCGCTGGTAGTACCTCTCTGGCCAACTTCAACACCTATGTAATAACGCAGGTAGTTCGATTTGGAAGGAAGGGATACGCCGACAGTACCAGCGACATCCTTGATCTGGTTGTTGTTCAGTACCAGGTAAGATTTATAATAGGAAGCACCTGCCTGGATCACTACACCTTCTACCTGCTGCGTACCATATTTACGTCTGAAGGTATATTCCAGACCCGTAGACATTCTCTCAGAGTTAGCGAATTTGTAGTTAGTACCAGGCGCCTGGGTTTCACCCCACATTTGTCTGCGGTAGTCAGCCAGCCAGCTGATCGTACCGTTACCCAGGTGGATACCACCGCCGAATTGCTCAGGCAGGGTATATTTTTCTTTTGCGAGATTATCTTCAAACAGGGTAGTCTCTGTAGCGTTCATCACAATGAGCTTTTTCTCATAGCTCAGTTTTGTTTTGAAGCGGTAGGTAGCACCGAGACCGAGCACCCAGTCACCACCTAATCTACCGGCATATTGCGCACCCAGATTGAAGTTGGTGTTGAATGCGTACCGCTGGATTTTAGTAGAAACGGTATCACCGCCTACGTTCTCAGTGGTATTGTTAGGTCCGAAAAGGAAGTTGGTGGATACACCGACAGCGAAGTTCTTGGTAAGTCTTACGCCATTGGAGATGTATGCTTTATAGATACCACCAGTACCTTCGGTAGTAGTAGTCTGGGGTGATGTATCGACAAATTTGGTAGATACGAGCTTATAGTCCACGCTGCTGAACTGTCCGAAGCCGGCACTCATCCCCCATCTGCTGTTTACTTTGAAGCCCATTGCCAGGCGTTTTACGTTAACGTCGCCGGCCTGTCTGTTCAGGTTGACAGCATCTTTGTAAGTAACGGACTGAGCGCGCAGGGATACGTCAAACATGAAATGCTGACGAGGTAAAGCAGCATAAGAAGCAGGGTTCAGCTCATTCAGATAGTTATCTGAACGGCGGCCGATACCGGTGCTACCCAAGCCAAAGTTGCGGGTATAATCGCGCTCTTCCTGGTCACCGATGGCATACGCAGAGTAGAGAGAATTGATCCCGTGTTGTGCCATTGCCTTGCCGCCGAGTAAAAGCATCAGGCCGCATAAGCCGGTCGTATATTGTATTCGCTTCATGTAGTCAATTCTTGATTGCATTATTTATACCGCAGGTAATAGATCTGTATAGTAATTCTGTTGGTCGAATTTCTGCCATCACCCAGGATCGCACGGTCAAAGTTAGTAAGACCAGTGTTTCTGGGAGGCAATAATGCCAGACCACGGTAAGAATTATCAGTAGTATTTAACTGTGCAATGCAATAATTGGTAATGTCGTAAGTATAGGCGGTTCCTGTATTATAGATATTGTCCAGCACCAGGGTACCGTACTGAATGGCACCGGTAAGCGGGGAGCGGAGGGTGTCTTCAATGACGTTGCCATTGGTGATGACACCGAGTGGCAGGTTGGCAGGCAGTGGATAAGGGTATTTGTAGGTACCCTTTTCCGGTCTGACAGTGAGGGTAGCTCTCATAATTTTAGAGAACTTGCTCAGCTGGTTGAAATTCTTCAGATAAGGGAAGTCGATACGGCCAATGAGGTTGGTCAGCGGCTGTACAAACAGCTGGCGGTCAGCGTCAGCAGAAGGGAGCAGTCGTTTAGAAGGGCTTAAAGCAGCCAGCGGAGAACCGGCTGGGCGCTCTACGTCTATACGATTGAACTGTGTAGCTGAATTATATACAGCAAAGTCTCTGTATTCCTGTTTGATCTCGCCGGGAGTAGTATGGAAGAAGAGGCGCAGGTTGAGGGAGTCATCCGCTCTCAGGGAGGTGATGACCTGACTGTTGGCCCCTGGTTTCAGTGCCAGTCCTTTAAAGTAATTTAAGAACTGTTGCTGATTGGTGATGGTGGTAGCGTTTCTGTCAGCGAGGTCGAAGAACTCCTTACCCAGCACGTCATTGATCGCGATCCTTAAGACAGTATCACGATGGGGACGGATGGTTCGCTGGATCTGACCTAACGGGGTAGTTTCAGTAGCGAAGTTACTGCGGCTGTAGAGGAACGCGCTGTTTCCCGGGCGTTTGATCTCTTCGGTCACACGATATACCTCAATATGCTGAGGGAGGGTCGTGTCGCCGTAGTGTTCGTATTTCGGATGTATTAATAATACAAGAGAGTCATAAATTGCCCTGTCGGGGATAGCGGTACCGCTATATGCTTTTACCTGCCAGAAAGAGCTGGCGGATATTTTACCGAAGTAAGGGTCGTTATTGGTACCCACCAGCGCAACGCCCATATTAGAAGTAGGAACAGAATCAAGGTATGCCGTGCTCATGTTCATTGTAATGGTATCTGTAACGAGATACTCGGTACCACTCTGATCTGTGACACCATCATACAAAAAACCTTCCTTTTCACAGGCAGCGGCGCCAGTGATCAATAATGCACAAACCAGGTATTTACAGGCCACTTTGGCGCGGATACTTTTATTCATGGAGCGCAATTTTAGACAGGAACCCAACTTCACGCTGATTTAATATGCGAATAAGCTCTTTTCATCGACGAATAACCATTCATATTCTTTGTGCTACTGTTGGGGTAGCAAGGTATACTATATGTCAAAAAACGGGTTGGCAGATAAAAAGACCTAGTTTGTCTGTCAAAACTCCCCAAATATCTATTTTATGATTGAGCTTAGATAAGTGCGGATAATTTTGGCAGCTATTAAAAAAGTAAAAATAACTTATGCGCTATTTAAAAGTATGTTTTCTGGGATTGGCAGTACTTACATTAGCCTCCTGTTCATCAAGCGAAGATACGACCACGCTGGGTAACTGGGTAAGAAGAGCAGATTACCAGGGCGATGCCAGAAGGGAAGCAGTGAGCTTTGTGATTGGAGATACAGCGTATGTAGGAACCGGTACCAGCGGTGTTGATGGTGGTACTTTATTAAGTTCTTTTTATAAGTACGACCCGGCGAAAGATAACTGGACTATGATAGCGTCTTTGCAGGATCCGAACGATGCTACTAAAAATCTGGCCCGTACCGGTGCATCAGCTTTCGCAGCTGCAGGCAAAGGTTACGTAGCTACTGGTAGCGATGCAGATTTCAAATCACTGAAAGATACCTGGGAATATAACCCAACTACCAACACCTGGGCCAGCAAAGCTGATTTCCCTGGTGCTGCACGTTACTTTGCAGTTGCCTTCTCCGTGAAAGACCAGGGTTACCTGGGTACTGGCTACGATGGCGGTAACAACATGAGCGACTTCTTCAAATTCAACCCGGCTACCAACAGCTGGACACCGATCACTGCACTGAAAGATAAAAGAAGACAGGCAACTGCTTTCGTTATCAAAGACAGCGCATACGTTGTGACTGGTACCGGTGCTGGTACTGTTCCTACCCGTATGTATGTATACGATGCAGCGAACGATGTATGGAAAGAGAAAGCTAAGATCGAAAACGCTACTGATGAGTCTTTCGATGATGATTACTCTTCTATCTCCCGTTATGCAGGTGTTTCCTTCGTGATCAACAACAAAGGATATGTAACTACAGGTTCCAGCTCAGCTACCTGGGAGTACGATCCGGTTAACGACCGTTGGACAGAAAAAACCGCTTTCGATGGTGCTAGCCGTACCAGCGCAGTTGGTTTCTCCGTAAAGAACAGAGGTTTCATCGGAACTGGTTACTCCAGCAGCACTTACCTGGATGACCTGTATGAATTCTTCCCTGATCAGGAAAATGATACGAATGACTAATCCTAAGTCTATTCTCATCGCTTCCCTGTCAGCAGGACTGGCTTTAACTGCCTGTCAGCAGCAACAGACGAACCGAACCGAAAATATGCAGGAAACTACCGCTACCGCAGTGCATGACAGCATTGCGGTAGTGACGTTTCAACCAGCAAATGGTGGCTGGGGTTATAAGATCAACAAGGGTACTCATACCTACATTGAACAACCATTCATCCCGGTGATCCTCGGCAATAAACCTTTTCAAAGTGAAGAGGACGCCAGGAAAGTCGGAGAACTGATAGCGGCCAAGCTCAGGAAAAACCCGGGCGGTTTGCCGGATTTAACGCGGCAAGAGCTGCTTGAAATGAAAATAGCCGGTGTAGAGTAGCACTAAAAACACTCCGGTAGATACATGTTAACTTATATTAATATTGGCCACAGTACTGTGTCTGGCCATATAGGCTATCTATTCCCCTCCAAATTTTAACATTCCTTTTACTACACTTAACAAATTTTAACAGCCTGTTTACGGGAATTGAGTGTAAGTTTATCGCGCTTTTGGGCTACATGATAAATTTAAAACAACTCTATAGGAACCGGTTAATCAAAATAGGGCTGCATATTGTAGTTTGGACCTGTTTCCTGTGCTTTCCCTTTTTCATCTATCGGATAAAGATCCAGCATCCCTGGTTCTTCGCCCGGGAAATCGTGGATAACCTCTTCCTCATAGGACTGTTTTATCTCAATTTTTATGTACTGATCCCGCGGTTTTTCACAGTAAAGAAAATCGTCTACTACCTGTCTTTTGTGGTACTGACATTGGTCTTTATCATTATGCAACAGGCTGTGACAGAATACTTTTTCTGGAAAGGCTTTGCCACTGAAGAAACAGTTGTAATACCCGCCGGGACCAGAGATGTCGGATTTGCACCACCGCCTCCGGGCTTTATGCGATATGACCTTCTCGAAAGCAGGGCACATACCAGGCATTCCCGCAAAAGCAGCCGGGCAGCACTGTATACAGATGCCAGCCTGAACGATTCGATGGTCGTTCCAAATAAGGAAATCGTTGATAATCAAACGGAAATGTCGTTTCTGGATTACATTTTGTTTCCAGAGATCTTACGGAAATCAGTGTTTGCCGCACTACTCATGCTCTTTATGAGCGGATTTATCAAGATAGCCCAGGAATGGTTTAAGAGCGAACAGCAGCGGGAGGAACTGAAAGTGGAGAATCTCAATGCTGAACTGAAATTTTTAAAGTCGCAGATTAATCCTCACTTCCTGTTTAACTGTCTAAACACCATTTATTCACTGGCCCATAAGCATTCCGTCCAGACAGAGCACGCCATTGTGAAGCTGTCTACCATCATGCGGTATATGATCTATGATTCGAATGAAGACAAGGTGCAGTTACAGCAGGAGTTGCAATACCTGGAAGACTATATTGACATACAACGTCTTAGAATGCCTGATGATATAATAGTGGATTATGCGGTACAGGGAAATCCGGCAGGATTAAAGATAGCTCCCATGTTATTGGTGCCCTTTGTGGAAAACGCCTTCAAACATGGGATCAGTTACGCGGAACCTTCTTTTATTGCCATTGCCCTGGCCATTGAAAAGAATGAGATGAGACTGGTGGTGGAGAATAGCCGTTTCCGCCAACGGGTAGCTGAAAAAGGTGGTATCGGTTTACAGAATGTGCGCAAGCGCCTTGAATTACTGTATGCGGATCATCATGAGCTGGAAATCACAGAATCCGAAAACCAATTTATTGTTGATTTAAAAATCGTGTTGAAAAATGATCAGGTGTATAGCGGTGGATGATGAACCACTTGCGTTGGAAATAATCACTGATTTTGCAAAGAAGGTGCCCTTCCTGCAACTGGTAGGCACGTTCCAAAATGCAACCGAGGCCCTGCGCTTCCTACAGGAAGAGCGGGTAGACCTGCTTTTCCTCGATATCAAGATGCCCGATATTACAGGTATTCAGTTAATGAAATGTTTGAAGTATCCGCCGATGGTCATTTTTACCACTGCATATGGTGAATATGCGCTGGAAGGCTTTGACCTGGAAGTAGTGGATTATCTGCTGAAACCTGTACCGTTCGAACGTTTCCTGCGAGCGGCCACCAAAGCGCTTGAGTTCAGAAGCATGTCTCAGCAGAAAAACGGAGACAGCAGTAACGGGCATGTAAATGATTACATCTTCATTAAGACAGAATACAAGATCATTAAGATCAATCTGGAAGATATTTTATTCATCGAAGCACTGAAAGACTATACGAAAATTTATACTCCTTTTCAGCCGGTGTTAACACTGCGCAGCCTTAAATCATTTGAAACACGTTTACCTGCGGATAAGTTCATCAGGGTACACCGCTCGTACGTGGTATCGCTGAATAAGATCAATTCTGTGGAAAAGAACACCGTGATGATCGCTAATCAGTCTATCCCTATCAGCGATGGTTACAGGGAGAAATTCTATGATGTGATCAACCGCAACAGTTAGGACATTCAGCATATTATCAACATAAAGGAAAACGGTAACCAGTATGATACTGATTACCGTTTTCTTATTTATGGATAAGCTGTTTGCTGTTATCGTTTAGATGATCTCTTTCAGCTTCGCTATAACCGCATCGATCTCTTCTTTAGTGTTGTCTTTACCAAATGAGAAACGTACGGCTATCTTGTTAGGATCGCTGTTGATAGCACGGATCACGTGAGAACCTGCATCCGCACCGGATGTACAGGCACTACCGCCGGAGGCGCAGATACCATTGATGTCCAGGTTAAACAGCAGCATCTCACTCTTCTCCGTTTTAGGGAATGATACGTTCAGTACGGTGTACAGGCTGCGTCCATAGAGGTCGCCGTTGTAACCTACACCTGGAATGTTTTTAATCAGCTCTTCCATCATGTATAAACGCAGATCATTGATGTACCTGCTGTGCTCTTCCATGTGCTCAGTAGCCAGTTCCAGTGCTTTCGCAAAACCAACGATACCATATACATTCTCTGTACCGGCGCGCATGTTACGCTCCTGTGAACCACCATGAATGAACGGGGAGATCTTTACATTTTCGTTGATGTAAAGAATACCCACGCCTTTCGGACCATTGAACTTATGCGCAGAACCGTTAATGAAGTGTACCGGTGTATTACGCAGGTCGAATGGATAGTGGCCTACTGTCTGCACAGTATCAGAATGGAAGATAGCGTCAAACTCCTTACACAGGTTACCTACAGCATGAATATCCAGCAGATTACCGATCTCGTTGTTGGCATGCATCAGGCTTACCAGGCAGCGTTCAGGGGAGTTAGCCAGCAACTCACGGAGGTGTTCCATATCTACGTGCCCGTTCGGCAGCAAACGAACATTGCTCAGCTTTATCTTCTCTTTGGAATGTGCATGCTCTACGGAGTGCAGGGTAGCATGGTGTTCAATCTCAGAAGAGATGATGTGGCGGCAGCCCAGGTTATGGATAGCTGCGCTAACGGTTGTGTTGGTACTTTCAGTACCACCGGAAGTAAAGAAGATCTCTCCCGGATTCGCATTCAGGATCTTGGCTACGGATTTACGTGCATTTTCGATGGCCAGTCTGGTTTCGCGGCCATAGGAATAGATGGACGATGGATTACCATACTTTTCAGTCAGGTAGGGCAGCATCACATCCAGCACTTCTTTATCCAGCGCCGTGGTGGCTGCATTATCAAAATAAATTCTTTTCAAGATGGTGGTGGTTTTTGATAAAAAAATGCCGTTGGCGGTCACAAATGTCTGAATTTTTTGGAAAATATGCCCAATGTAATATGCTACATGACAGTATTGTGATGAATAAACCGGAGCCGCCGGGGTAGAACCAGGAATGGGGAACTAAACCAATTGCCACCATATAAATGACAGGGGCGCTTTCCATTATCGAAAGCGCCCCTGTCGTTTATAGTAAGCAGTACATTTAATAGTCAAAGTGCTCAGGCAGCATTCCTGATTCCTGATTTTTAATGCATAAACTCCCTGATATCCTGCATGATCCTTTTGGCAATGTTATCCGCTGTCGTCTCATTCTGGCTTTCCGCATAGATACGGATGATAGGTTCAGTGTTGGAGGTACGGAGGTGTACCCAATCCCTGTCGAACTCTATTTTTAAGCCGTCTTCGGTGTTAACAGGCTGGTTTTTGTATTTACCCCTGATCTTGTCGAAGATGGTTGCCACGTTTACACCTTTGTCCAGCTCTATCTTGTTTTTAGAGATAAAGTAGTCAGGATAGCTGTTACGAATGGCTTTCAGGTTCTTTTTGGTCTGGGCTACATGGCTGAGGAACAGACCGATACCGATCAGTGCATCACGACCGTAGTGCAGGTCAGGAACGATGATACCACCATTTCCTTCCCCCCCGATCACGGCGTTCACTTCTTTCATTTTACGTACTACGTTCACCTCACCTACAGCAGACGGGTGATATTCGCCGCCATTCTTCAGGGTCACATCTTTCAGTGCCTGTGTGGAGGACAGGTTGGAAACGGTGTTCCCTTTTCTTGATTTCAGCACGTAATCAGCTACAGCTACGAGGGTATATTCTTCACCGAACATGCTACCGTCGTCACAAACGAAGCAAAGACGGTCTACATCCGGATCAACAGCGATACCCATGTCAGCGCTGGATTTATTGACTTCATTGCTTAGTGCAGTGAGGTTTTCCGGAAGAGGCTCCGGATTATGGCTGAAGCGGCCGTTCACTTCATCAAACAGTACAGTAACTTCTTCCACACCCAGTGCTTTGAGCAGGGCAGGAACGAAGATGGCGCCGGTTGAATTGACAGCATCTACGACTACTTTGAAATTGCGGGCTTTAATAGCTTCAACATCGACCAGCGGGTAGTTCAGTACCATGTCAATATGTTTCTGCATATAGGTGTCATCCTGGCGATAAACACCGAGTTTATTCACATCAGCGAAGGTAAAATCTTCACGTGCGGCCAGGTCGAGTATGATGGCACCTTCTTCGCCGGAGATAAATTCGCCTTCACCGTTCAGTAGCTTTAGCGCATTCCACTCTTTAGGATTGTGGCTGGCGGTAAGGATAATACCACCCGCTGCCTGTTCCGCTTTCACCGCAATTTCAACGGTGGGAGTGGTGGAGAGGCCAAGGTCCACGACATCCAGCCCCAATCCGGTTAAAGTAGCTACGACGAGTTGCCTTACCATTTCTCCCGAAATGCGGCCGTCGCGTCCGATCACCACTTTTTTATTGTCAGATTGTTTAAGTAGCCAGGAGCCGTATGCCGCTGTGAACTTTACAACATCAAGAGGGGAGAGTCCTTCTCCAGGTTTACCTCCGATAGTTCCGCGAATACCAGAAATCGATTTGATCAGTGCCACGAATTTCAATTTTTAAAGGAAGGGCAAATATAAAATTACAATCAGCAAACAACAAATGAATTAAATATATAGCACTGCCTTTCAGTGATATAGTGAATTTAATAGATGTGTTATGGTTTTAATGTAGGCTAATTATATAGGGGTTAGGAAACTTTTGCCTGTTTTTCTTTAATGCCACAGTTTAGCATACTTTTGCATGTCAAATTAATCAACAGCTACGTTTACATGAAATATTTATGGAAGAGTATACCCAGGTATATTAGGTATGTGATCGTTCAAGTCTTATTCCTGTACCTGTTCATGGTCGTTTTCCGCCTGGTATTCTTTCTGTTCTTCTTTAAGACTACAGTTACGGGGAGTAGTCCGATATGGAAGGCCTGGAGCCTGGGATTGCGGTTTGATCTACGGCTTACACTGATCCTGGCCGTTCCCATATTACTGGCCGCGTTTATTGCCCGGCATCACTTTTTCACTAAAGCAGCCATCCGAAGGCCCCTTTTTGTATATCTTTTTATGGTATACCTGGGGCTGACTGTCATGTATATCTTTGACCTGGGGCATTATGCTTACCTGGGATTGCGCATGGATCCTTCCGTTACCCGTTTTCTGGCGTATGGAGAGCGGGCAGACAATGCCCGGATGTTGTGGCAAAGTTATCCGGTGGTCCGTGCCGTGATCGGCATCGGCCTGTTCCTGTTCCTGATCACCGTCCTGTTCACCCGGTCTTATTACCGGCTGGGTAAGGAGCCGGCTGTAAAACTGGGCGGCTGGAAATATACCGGCTGGGTCGCGTCTCTGGTCATTCTCTTTGCTGCGGGTATTTATGCGAATGTGGCCTATTTCCCGTTGCGCTGGAGCCAGGCCATGTTCACAAAAGATAACGGTGTTACCAGTTTGTCGTTGAACCCGGTTTTGTACTACGTGTCAAACATGTCGGTACAGAAAGATACCTATGATCTTAAAAAGACGAAGGAGTTTTATCCGTTTATAGCCGACTATCTGAAAGTGGATCAGCCGGATGTGAATACGCTCAGCTTCGTGCGAAATGTTCCGGGCAGGGACGGAAAGAAAATGAATGTGGTACTGGTTATGCTGGAGTCTACCGGCGCAGCTGTCACCAGTATGTATAATAATCCCATGATGCCGACGCCGAATATGAAGCAGCTGGCAGACAGCGGCGTACTATTCAGGAACTTCTTTGTACCGGCAATCAGTACGGCAAGAACCGTCTATGGTGTAACCACCGGGCTCCCCGACCTGACCATCACCAAGACAGCCTCTCGTCACCCGCAGATGGTCGATCAGCGGGTAGTAATGGACCAGTTTAAAGGATATGAAAAGTTTTACATGCTGGGAGGTAATACGAACTGGGCTAATATCCGGGCAGTGTTCACCAGTAATGTGGAAGGGATCAGGATATTTGAGGAAGGCTATTATAAAGCGCCGAAGGCCGACGTATGGGGAGTATCGGATTTTGACCTGATCACCGAAGCGGATGAGATATTCAGGGATGCCAGCAATAAGCAGCAGCCCTTTATCGCCTTCCTGCAGCTGGCTGATAATCATCCTCCATACACCACTACCAAAGGCCGGGGGGATTTTAAGAAGGTAACGGAGAAGGATGTTGACAAAGAAAAGTTCAAAAAGGCAGGATTTGTGTCTATGGAGCAGTTTAATGCGATCCGTTATGAGGACTATAATATAGGGCACCTGATGGACCTCGCGAGGAAAGGCGGTTACCTGGATAACACGATCTTTATCATGTTTGGCGACCATAACTGTACGTTGAATCCGTATCACTTTATGCCTACGCCGGAGTATGAGCTGATCAGCGGGGGGGTGCATGCCGCCTGCTTTATTTATTGCCCGGCGCTGTTAAAACCACAGGTGGTGGACTATGCGGTGAGTTTGGTGGATGTTTATCCGACAGCGGCGAAACTGGCGGGCGTACCGTTTAAAAACTACACGCTGGGGCAGGATATGCTGGATACAACTGTCACCAACCGGTATGCATTTGCCACTTATTTAAAGAACCTGCAGACATATATTTCCCTGATCGGCGAGCGCTATCAGTATGAGATAAATACTTATACACACCAGTCATATCTGTATGATATGAAGGGAGATCCGTTAAAGGATGTGAAGCAGCAATATCCGGATACAGCAAAATCCCTTGATAATTTAACGCGGGCATTTTACGAAAGCACCCGATATTTGATGTTTAACAATAAAAAATAGAGCTTTGGGGCGTTCATCTGATCATGGAAGTTTTTAATGAGTTAGCAGTGGAAATACAAAAACATTGGTTTAAAGACTGGTTCAATTCTCCTTATTACCATTTGTTGTATAGCAACAGGAACACCGCAGAGGCGTCTGTATTCATTGACAAGCTTTTGCAATACCTGCGTCCGCCTGCTAATGCGACCATGCTGGATGTGGCTTGTGGTACCGGTCGTCATTCCGGTTACCTGGCATCCAAAGGATATACAGTTACGGGTATTGACCTTTCCATCCGCAGCATCAATATTGCTAAAAAACTGGAGAACAGTCATCTGAGTTTTTTCCAGCATGACATGCGTCTGCCATTCAGGGTGAATTATTTTGACCTGGTATTTAACTTTTTTACCAGCTTTGGCTATTTTGACACGGCACGGGAGAACGAGAATGCACTTCGTACCATGAAGAATGCGCTGAAACCGGGAGGTCGCCTGGTACTGGACTACCTGAACAGTCCTTTTATTGCGGCTAACCTGGTGCCGAATGAAGTGAAAGAGAAAGGGGACGTTGTGTTTGACATTGTGCGGGAGATGAATGGCGGTAAATTCCAGAAGCAGATCAATATACTGGACCGGGCGAGAATGCAGCGGGCTGTTTTTACGGAGAATGTGAGTGCCTTTACCCTGTTAGATTTTGAAGAGATGTTTGCCCGCCAGGGTTTACAGATAACCGAAGTTTTTGGAGACTATCATTTCAACAGCTATGACGAGGAGCATTCACCGAGGCTGATCCTTGTAGCTGAAAAACAATAGCCATCATGTTGGAAAGACTGCTTAGACTGGATTACAAACTTTTTTTTCACATCAATAACGTCTGGCAGCATCCGGTACTGGATGCTATCATACCCTGGTTACGGGAGCCTTATTTATGGGCGCCACTGTATCTCTTTCTGTTGCTGTTTGTGACGATCAATTATGGCTGGAAGGGATTCTGGTGGATGGCGTTTTTCCTGATCACATTTGGTCTGGCGGATCAGTCCAGCTTATTTATCAAGGATGCCGTGGGCAGGATACGGCCATGCCGGGACCCGCTGATGCAGCATTTTGTAAGGGTACTGGTTGTATATTGCCCTGGTAGCGGAAGTTTTACTTCTTCTCATGCAGCCAACCATTTTGCACTGGGCACTTTTTGTTTCTTCACTTTCAGGCATATCTCAAAATGGTTTGCCTCTCTGTTTTTTGTCTGGGCTGCATTGATCTGTTATGCACAGGTCTATGTGGGCGTCCATTACCCATTAGATGTGATAGGCGGAGGCCTGTTGGGCATTTTTTTAGGGGGGATGAGTGCCGGGTTTTTCCAACGGCGCATCAGACTGGAACCTGAACTCGCAACATGAACTGGATCTTTTTGTTAATTGTATTACTGGCTACCTTAGGTGGTGGCATGATTCCAATGATGGTGAAACGGGTTAATCCCAATTTTCCCATCTATATGCTGGCATTTACCGGTGCCTGTCTGTTCGGGATCACGATCATGCACCTGTTGCCCGAAGTTTATCATGAACTGGGGCACCAGGCCGGTATCTATATCGTACTGGGCTTTTTTCTGCAGGTAGCATTGCAGGCATTGTCGCATGGTACGGAGCACGGGCATACCCATGTTCCTACCAACAAGCATCAGCATGTACACCTGGCACCACTGCTGCTGGGATTGTCTATCCATGCCTTTATGGAGGGGATCCCGATGGGGTTCCGTTTTCAGGACAAGGCAGCGTTGTCTTCCCTGGTGATAGGGGTGGCCGCACATAAACTCCCCGAGGCCTTTACGCTCATAACGGTGATGTTACACGCAAAACAGCAGGGCGCCAAACTCTGGCGCATCCTCATACTGTTCTCGCTGGTAACACCGGTAGCAGCATTACTAGCTTCAGTACTTGGGGCGCATTCGACGTTTATCTCCAATTTTACAGCTTATATTGTGGCTTTGGTGATAGGTGCATTCCTCCATATTTCAACCACCATTTTTTACGAGAGCGGTACTAAACACCACGAGTTAAGCTATCGTAAAGTGGTCGCTATAGCGGCAGGTCTGGTTTTAGCATTTCTTACTTTAATATTTGAATAATTCTTTATTTTTAGGCTTTAATCATGGAAGTCGTCGTCATTATCCTCATCCTTATTTTATTGAATGGCCTGTTCTCAATGTCTGAGATCGCCATGGAATATGCACGTAAAGCAAGGCTGGAATATCTGGCCAATAAAGGGGATGAAAAGGCAAGGGCCGCACTCAAGCTGGCCAGCAATCCGGACAGGTTCCTTTCTACCGTCCAGGTAGGTATTACACTTATCAGCATTTTAATAGGCGTTTTGTCAGGTATCAGCCTTAAGCCATACCTGGCCTCCTATATTTCCGGTTTTCCTCAGTTAAGCACTTACAGCGATGGGATCTCGATCACGATCGTAGTCGTGGTGGTGACCTATTTTACGCTGGTAATAGGTGAGCTGGTGCCGAAACGCCTGGGTATACTGCGTCCCGAGTCGGTAGCCCGCCAGATGGCAGGACCTATGAAATGGGTGTCTATGGTCACTTATCCTTTCATTTGGCTGCTGACTATTTTTACCAATTTCCTCGTTAATATTTTCAACCTTAAGCCAACCGTGGATAATAATGCCACGGAAGAGGAGATCAAGGCATTGATCAATGAAGGCGCCACTTCAGGCGCGATTGAAGAGACTGAACAGGAGATCATCGAGCGGGTATTTCACCTGGGAGACAGGAATATTACCTCCCTGATGACCCACCGTACGGATATTGTCTGGCTGGACATCAATGATCCCAAAGAGATCATCCGTCGCAAGATACTGGACAGTCCCCACTCGGTCTATCCGGTCTGCGATGATGAGATTGATAATATTAAAGGTATCATCTCCATCAAAGACCTCTATATGGCAGCAGCAGATAATACACATGCGCTGTCTCCGATTATGAAAAAGCCCCTGTTTGTCCCTGAAAATAACTCCGCCTACCAGGTACTGGAAAAATTCAAGGAAACACAGAGTCACGCTGCTTTTATTGTTGATGAATACGGCACTTTCCTGGGAATGATCACCCTGAATGATATTCTGGAAGCCATTGTGGGAGATATGCCGGAAACCGGACAGGACGATGATTATGAAATTGTGCGCAGGGAGGATGGTTCCTATCTGGTAGATGGACAGATCCCCTTTTATGACTTCCTCAGCAAATTTGACAAGGAAGACTGGATGGCTGAATTTGAACAGGAATTTGACACTATGGCCGGCTTTATCCTTCATCACCAGGAACATATACCTAAAATAGGAGAGAAGTTTGAATGGAGAGGATTTACCTTTGAAATAGTCGATATGGACGCCCACCGTATTGACAAAGTGCTGGTAGAAGCACCACAGGAGAACATAGAAGAAGGCTGATCACATACACTATAATAAGAGAATGTATCGGTTATGAATTATAGATGGCTCCGGCTACGTAGGTTTATCATTTGTATAAATTACGTAGTTCCCCATTTGTAATTCGTAATTGTTTTTTGCTAATTTTGAGCACTTTTTTACATAATCAAATAATTTAATTTAAAGTAATGGTTGTTTTAGGAAGTAAGGTGCTTTCACTGGACGAAGTGTACCGCGTGTTATTTGATGGGGAGGAGTTAAGCCTGGATGAAGCCGCTTTACAGCAGGTATCCGAGAACTTTGAGTTTTTGAAGAAGTTTGCGGCGAAAAAGCTCATTTATGGTATTAATACCGGTTTTGGGCCGATGGCGCAATACCGCATCAGCGAGAGCGATACCCACCAGTTACAGTATAATCTTATCCGCAGCCATAGCTCGGGTGCCGGTAAATACCTGTCGCCCGTGTTAACCAAAGGCCTGATGATAGCGCGTCTCAGCAGCTTTATGCAGGCTCATTCTGGTGTACATCCTGAGGTGGTACACCTGCTTTGTGATCTGATCAACAAAGACGTTTATCCATGTGTATGTGAGCACGGTGGCGTAGGTGCCAGCGGAGACCTGGTACAGCTGGCCCATCTGGCATTGGTGCTGATCGGCGAGGGCGAGGTATTGTACGAAGGTAAACTGCGTCCGACAGGGGAGGTGTATGTACAACTGGGACTGAAACCAATTGGCATTCACGTGCGGGAAGGTCTGGCCATCATTAATGGTACTTCTGCTATGACCGGTATTGCCCTGGCTAATATCATTGAAGCGAAGAAACTGCTGGGTTGGAGCTGCATCCTGTCATCCATGATCAACGAAGTGGTAGAAGCGTTTGACGATCACCTGTCAAAAGAGCTGAACGCCGTAAAACGTCATGAAGGTCAGAACAAAGTGGCTGCCGCCATGCGTAACATCCTGAAAGATAGTAAGATGATCAGGCATCGTCCTGACCATTTCTACAAAGAACTGGAAGAAGAGATCTTTAAAGATAAAGTACAGGAATACTACTCGCTGCGTTGTGTACCGCAGGTACTGGGTCCTATCTATGATACCCTGGCACAGGCTGAACAGATCGTTGTGCAGGAGTTAAATTCCGTGAGTGATAATCCGGTGGTAGATCATCACCAGGAGAATGTGTTCCATGGTGGTAACTTCCACGGCGACTACATCTCCCTGGAAATGGATAAGGTAAAGATCGCTATCACCAAGCTGTCTATGTTATCAGAAAGACAGCTGAACTACCTGATGAACGATAAGCTGAACCACAAGTTCCCGCCGTTCATGAACCTGGGTAAACTTGGCCTGAACTTCGGTATGCAGGGTATCCAGTTCACAGCTACCTCCACCGTAGCGGAAAACCAGACACTTTCTTTCCCAATGTATGTACATAGCATTCCCAACAATAACGACAACCAGGATATCGTGAGCATGGGTTGTAATGCGGCGCTGATGACCAACCGTGTTATTGAGAATGCATATGAAGTACTGGCTATCCAGGTGATGACCATGCTGCAGGCGGTTGACTACCTGAACTGTCAGGAAAAGCTGTCCTCTTTCTCACAACGCATTTACAGTGAAGTAAGGGCAATTTTCCCTAAATTTATTGAGGACAGTCCTAAGTATAAAGACGCTAAGAAGATCAAGGAATACCTGTTACAGCATGATCCTTCAATCGTATGGTAACCTACTAAAACAATTATCGGATGAAATGTGCTTTAATAACAGGTGGCTCCAGAGGTATAGGCAGGGCAATATGTGTGAAGATGGCCGAAATGGGGTACTATGTACTGATCAATTATAAAGGAAACGAAGCTGCTGCAACTGAAACGCTGGAGGCTGTAAGAGCAAAAGGAAGTGATGGAGAACTGTTGCAGTTCAATGTTGGTAACAACGAGGAGGTAATAGCGGTATTAGGCGCCTGGGTGGAGAATAATAAGGAAAAACAGATCGAAGTACTGGTGAATAATGCCGGTATACGGGAAGATAACCTGCTGTTCTGGATGAATGCGGAACAGTGGAGGAATGTGCTGAATATCAGTCTGGATGGCTTCTACAATGTAACCAAACAGGTACTGAACAATATGCTGATGAAGCGTTACGGACGCATTATCAACATCGTATCACTTTCCGGTATCAAGGGGTTACCCGGACAGACCAACTATTCAGCAGCAAAAGCTGGTGTCATCGGTGCTACCAAAGCGCTCGCGCAGGAAGTGGCGAAACGTGGCGTAACAGTGAATGCTGTAGCGCCTGGTTTTATCAAAACTGATATGACAGCGGAGCTGAATGAGAAGGAGCTGGCAGCACAGGTACCTATGAACCGTTTCGGTACACCGGAAGAAGTGGCGGAAGCTGTCGCATTTTTTGCTTCGAAGGCATCCTCTTATATCACAGGAGAGGTGTTGTCTATTAACGGAGGACTATATACTTGATTCAATCAGGAATTAAGAATTAGAGATCAGGACTATTCAGCGGAGATCTTGCTGCATTCAATTCCTGGTTCTTCATTCCTGATTCCTGATGCAAATTGACTTACATGAACAGAGTAGTGATAACAGGACTGGGAATATATTCCTGTATCGGTAAGAACCTGGAGGAGGTACGTGATTCATTATACAAAGGTAAATCCGGTATTATCCTGGATCCAGCCAGAAAAGCGTTCGGATACCGTTCTGGTTTGACAGGTTATGTAGACCGTCCTGATCTGAAAGGAATACTTGACCGCCGTTCCCGCACGATGATGCCGGAGCAGGCGGAATTTGCATATATGAGTACCCGTGAAGCACTGGAGCAGGCAAAGATCGATCCTGATTATCTGGAGAAGACAGATGTGGGTGTGCTGTTTGGTAATGACAGTTGTTCTAAATCTGTAATAGAAGCAAACGACATTATACGGGAGAAGAAAGATACGATGCTGGTAGGTTCCGGGTCTGTGTTTCAGACCATGAACTCTACTGTAAATATGAACCTGGCGACCATCTTCAAGCTGAGAGGGATCAACTTCAGCGTGAGTGCTGCATGTGCCAGCGGTTCACATGCTATCGGACTGGGTTATATGTTCATCCGTAATGGTATGCAGGACTGTGTGGTATGTGGTGGTGCGCAGGAGATCAATATTTACTCCATGGGGAATTTTGACGGTATTGCTGCATTTTCTGTAAGGGAAAATGATCCCGGTAAGGCCAGCCGTCCGTTCGACCGCGATCGCGATGGACTGGTGCCAAGTGGTGGGGCTGCAACCGTCATACTGGAAAGCCTGGAGTCAGCGCAGCGCAGAGGCGCTACTATTCTGGGAGAGGTGATCGGTTACGGTTTTTCCTCTAATGGCGCACATATTTCGAATCCGACAGTAGAAGGTCCTGCCCGTTCCTTACAGATCGCGTTAAAGGACGCTGGTTTGCAGGCGAAAGATATCGAGTATATCAATGCACACGCCACCAGTACACCGGCAGGAGATGCGAGTGAAGCAGCAGCGATAGACCAGGTATTTGGTGAGTCCAAGCCGCATGTCAGCTCTACCAAGTCCATGACAGGGCATGAGTGCTGGATGGCGGGTGCGAGCGAGATAGTCTATTCTATGCTGATGATGCAGAATGGGTTTATTGCGCCGAATATCAACCTGGAAAATCCTGACGGCGCAGCTGCCCGTTTAAATATTAATAATACCACCATTAATAAAGATTTTAATATATTTTTGTCTAATTCCTTTGGCTTTGGAGGGACTAATTCGTCCCTGATAGTCAGGAAATGGACGAAATAAGTAGCTAACTGTCAACACTTTTAACATCACAACATCCGGCAATAGTTAATATCTGCCCGGATATTTTTACCTTTGAGGGGAACTAAACATGCGCCAAGCAGGTTGATCAGGTGAACTATTTATTGGAAGACAACATTTGAAGAAACATCAGTCCGGATTAACAGCCAGTCTAAGCGAGTATTTAATTTCTGAATAACAACGTATATAGTTCAACCTATATCCTAGAGTTACACTGATATGGACAAACAAGAAATCATAAAAATCACGAATGCATTCCTGGTAGAGGAATTTGAAGCTGATGGGGACAAAATTACACCTGATGCCAATCTTAAAGCTACCCTTGATCTGGATAGCCTTGACTATATCGATCTGGTAGTAGTGATAGAGAACAACTTCGGATTTAAAGTAAATCCTGAGGATTTCCAGGGAATAGCCACATTCCAGAACTTTTATGATTACGTGGCTGATCGTATCAAACAAAAGGAACTGGTATAATGTCTTCCTGGGAGGGGAAATCCAAGGGAAATAAGCTGGGGTACAGTATTTTTATAGGGACATTGCGTTACGGGGGCGTACTGCCTGCTTATGTATTATTGAGGTTTGTAGCCGCATATTATTTTTTGTTTTCCTATAGCTCCTCACGCCCCATTTTTCAATACTTCAGAACCAGGGTCGGTTACGGCTGGTGGCGTTCGCTGATAAGTGTTTACCGGAACTATTACGTTTTCGGTCAGGTACTTATTGACAAGGTCATCGTTATGTCCGGTATCAGGAATAAGTTCACCTTTGAGTTTGAAGGTGAACAATACCTGCGGGAGATCACTGCCGCAGGTAAAGGAGGTATTATGCTCAGTGCTCACCTGGGAAACTGGGAAGTGGCCGGGCATCTTTTCCGTCGTTTGGAGACACGGATTAACATTGTCATGTTTGATGGCGAACATGAGCGTATAAAAAAATACCTTTCATCCGTTACAGGAGAACGTAATGTGAATATTATTGTTATTAAGGATGATTTGTCGCACATTTACGCTATTAATGACGCATTAAGCAATCAGGAACTGGTATGTATGCATGCGGACAGGTTCCTGACTGGTAATAAAACAGTGACTGTTCCCTTTCTGGGAGCAGATGCCCGTTTCCCGGCAGGTCCTTTCCTGCTGGCTTCTACGTTCCGTGTACCGGTGTCCATGGTGTTTGCTTTTAAGGAAAGTAATACACATTATCACCTGTATGCGACCCCGCCACGGGAATATCATGGCCGCCGCAGGCAGGGCGTTGAGAATGCAGTGCAGGATTTTGTACAGGAGCTGGAAGGAATGGTGAAGAAATATCCTGCGCAATGGTTTAACTATTATGATTTCTGGGAGATGCCAGAAGAAAAATAAATGGATCTTATGTTCATCCACACCGACGACATTACAGCATATATTCCGCAACGTACGCCTATCGTTATGATCAGTGGTATATTGGAAGTAAGGGACAATATTACACGTACCGGCCTGCAGATTGCGGCCGATAATCTTTTTGTGGAAGATGGTGTGCTGCAATCCCCCGGATTGCTGGAAAACATGGCTCAGACGGCTGCTGCCCGTGTCGGATACATTGCGTTACAGGAAAACACGCCTGTTCCTATTGGCTTTATCGGCGCCGTAAAAGACTTTGAAGTCTTTGCATTCCCACCTGCCGGTTCTTTTATCGAAACTACCACTGAAATACAAAGTCAGGTGTTTAATGCTACGATGGTAGCAGCAAAAGTGACCCTGAACGGACAATTAATGGCACAATGTGAACTGAAAATTTTCATAAACCCTTAAAAATCCATTTGTAATGACCACCTTAAAGAAATGCCTGCTGGCAAGCCTTGCGCTGATATTAGTATGCCTGTCCACAGGTAATAGCCACGCACAGACCCTGAAGGATTTTTTCAATGATGAGTCTACCCCATTGACTTACCTGGGTGTTGACTTCTCCGCTGTCAGAATAGAGGGAGAAGCCGCTACTGCCGCTGAAATTGTTAGCAAGTTTGAACCCATCAACTCAGTGATCCTTACAGAGTCCAAAAAGTATGATGTAGCCGGCAGTTTCAAAAGAGCCAGCGTTACGAACTCACTCGATGCTGTGAAAAAACTGAATGCTGGTGTAAATCCGGGTACTATTAAGACAGACAATGCCGGCGACCTTGATAAGGGTTTAACAACTGCTGATATCGATAGGCATGTGAAAAAATATGACCTCTCCGGTAAAAAAGGTATCGGGCTGGTATTCATTATGGATGGTATGAGTAAAACCAATAAGGAAGCATATGTCTATGCGACACTTATTGATCTTGCCAGCAAAAAAGTACTGCTGACAGAACGGATGACTGGTAAGGCACAGGGTTTCGGTTTCCGTAACTACTGGGCTTACACGATATATAAAGTGCTGCATTCCATAGATCATGGAAAATATAAAGAATGGAAGGATAAATCGGCTGCTACAGCAGATACAAAGGTAGCTGTAGCCGGTAGTCCCTCCAGGCAAATGACAAAATAATCAGGAAAAATAAAGATGATGAACCCTGTATTGACCGAGAGTGCGAACATACTTGTGAAGTTCAATGAAGCAGATCCGCTGGGGATCGTATGGCATGGACATTATGTACGCTATTTTGAAGATGGGAGAGAAGCATTCGGTGAAAAATACGGGTTGAGATACCTCGATATTTATAACGAAGGATACACCGTACCCGTTGTGAATGTACAATGCAATTATAAACGCTCTCTGCGTTACGGAGACCGTGTAATTGTGCAGACTAACTACGTTAATACCGCTGCTGCAAAAATTAAGTTCGAGTATAAACTCTACAATTTTGTAACCGGTGAACTGGTGGCAGACGGTACTTCGGTGCAGGTATTTCTTGATGTGCCTACATCTACCCTGCAACTGACCATCCCGCCGTTTTTTGAGAAATGGAAAACAACCCACGGTTTGATCCTTCCTCCTAATAATGTGAAATGATGAAAAGTGTGTACGTAGTGGCGGATAATATTCTATCTCCGCTGGGCAGAACAACAGAAGAAAACTTTGCAAATGTGAGCAACGGGCAAAGCGGCATCAGTCTGCACGACGATCCCGGCATGTCCGCAGCGCCTTTCTACGCCGCTATGATGGCGGATGGCCAGCTGGAGAGCAGCTGGAATGAAGAAAGCCTGGACCAGTACACAAAGTTTGAACAACTGTTAATCCTGTCTGTACAGAATGCACTGGACAGAACATCCATTGACATTACCAATGGCCGTACTGCCTTCATCGTATCTACTACGAAAGGGAATATCGAGCTGCTCGAACAACAGGAGCATCCTGCGAATGCGCCTTTGCAGGAAATGGAGCTGTTTACAACAGCAAAAAAAGTGGCGCGCTACTTCAATTACACACAAGATCCTATTGTAGTCAGCAATGCCTGTATCTCAGGGTTGCTGGCTATTTTAACAGCCAGAAGGCTGATATTGTCAGGTCAGTACGATCATGCGGTAGTGACAGGTGCAGATGTGGTGACCCGGTTCGTATTGTCCGGTTTCCAGTCGTTCCAGGCTGTCAGTAGTGAACCATGCCGGCCTTTTGACGTTTCACGTAAAGGGGTGACCCTCGGTGAAGGCGCCGCTACAGTGATCATGACCAGTGATGAGCAGTACCTCACACCGGCAGCTATCCGCGTCGGAGCAGGGGCGGTGAGCAATGACGCCAATCATATTTCCGGACCTTCCCGCACCGGGGCAGAGCTAAGCGCTGCCATGCAACAGGCGATGAAGGGGTCGGGACTGACGCAGGCAGATATCGGTTTTGTTTCCGCACATGGTACGGCAACCCTGTACAATGATGAAATGGAATCTAAAGCATTGCATCTGGCCGGATTGCTGGATGTGCCGGTAAATAGTCTGAAAGGCTATTATGGGCATACCTTAGGGGCTGCCGGACTGATAGAGGCAGTGATCGGTATGCATGCCCTGCAACAACAATTAGTGATACCTACAATTGGCTTCCGTGAACTGGGTGTACCGCATCCGGTGAAGGTGAGCAATCAGATCAGCAGCAGACCAATGCAGCATTTCCTGAAAACAGTATCAGGCTTTGGTGGTTGTAATGCAGCTATGATATTTTCGAAATAATCTAATCTTAATTCAGAATGGAGTTTTTTACTAAAGAGACGAAAACAGCACTACAGGCACAGGAAGCAGCATTAAGACTGGCCTTTGCACCAATAGCATTCCAGGCCACCCGCGCGTTACGCGATATGGGATTACTGGATGCTATCAGTGACGCCGGACAAACAGGGCTGACCATCGATGAAGTAATAGAAAAAGTGTCCCTGTCCCGCTATGCCGTGCGCGTACTGCTGGAGGCTGGTCTGGGTATTGAACTGCTGATCATTAAAGACAACAGGTACATTCTGACCAAGACGGGTTATTTCATTCTGCATGACAAACTGACCCGTATCAACATGGACTTTACCCAGGATATCTGCTACCTCGGCATGAATCATCTGCAGGAGAGTTTACGGGAAGGCAAACCTGCCGGTTTGAAAGAACTGGGTCCATGGGATACCATCTACCCGGGGTTACCCCTGCTGCCTCCTGAAATAGGAAAAAGCTGGTTCGAATTTGACCACTATTATTCCGATCTGGCATTCCCCCAGGCACTGCCGATCGTATTTGAAAATAAACCACGCAAACTGCTGGACATCGGTGGCAACACTGGTAAATGGACACTGGCAAGTACCGCTTACGATAAAGACGTGCAGGTAACCATGTTCGACCTGCCGGGTGAAATCGCCATTGCACAGCAAAGAGCAAAGGAAGCAGGCGTCGCTGACCGCGTCTCTTTCCATGAAGCCAATATCCTGGATGAAAGTCTGCCTTTCCCTTCCGGTTTTGATGCCATCTGGATGAGCCAGTTCCTCGACTGCTTCTCTGAAGAGCAGATCGTGTCCATCCTGAAACGTTGCGGTAACGCATTAACTGCAGAAGGCACCATCTTTATTCTGGAACCTTTCTGGAATAAACAACGATTCAAGGCTGCCGCTTTTTCATTACAGCAGACATCCCTGTATTTCACAGCGATGGCAAATGGTAACAGCCAGATGTACCATACCGACGATTTCTTCAAATGTATTGACGATGCAGGATTGCAGATAATCGGAGAACATGAGATCGGTCTGAGCTATACGCTGCTGCGATGTAAGAAAAAATAATCCATGTAACACTTCATATCCCATGACCAGAGAAAAAGTAGACGTATTAGTAATCGGTGCAGGCCCGGCAGGTTCCGTGGCGGCTTCCATTATTCACCAGGCGGGTTATTCCGTTAAGATTGTGGAAAAGCTGACATTTCCCCGTTTTGTGATCGGAGAAAGTTTGCTGCCTCGCTGCATGGAAGCCCTGGAAGAAGCAAAATTCATCGATGCGATCAAAGCACAGGGCTTCCAGGAGAAGTTTGGTGCTAAATTCGTCAAAGGTGATAAGGTCTGTGACTTCACTTTCAAAGAGCAGCATACCAAAGGCTGGGAGTGGACCTGGCAGGTAACAAGAGCTGACTTTGACAAGACCCTGGCCGATACGGTAGCATCAATGGGTGTACCAGTGTCCTACGAAACGACAGTAACCGATATCAGGTTCAATGGATCAGATTCTGTAACGACCGTAGAAGACGTCAATGGTAATAAAAGTGAGATAGAAGCCCGTTTCATTGTAGACGGAAGTGGTTATGGGAGAGTGATCCCACGTCTGTTCAACCTGGAGAAGAACTCAGTGTTACAGCCGCGTAAGGCGTTGTTCGCACATACAGTGGACGCTCGTCGTTCCATGGCGGACGAACCTAACCGTATCACTGCTGTGGTACATAAACCAGGTACCTGGATATGGATCATTCCTTTCTCCACTGGTATCACTTCTGTAGGCTTCGTAGGCGATCCGTCATTCTTTGATGGTTTCCCGGGTACACTGGAAGACAAATACCGTGCAATGCTGGAATCAGAGCCATTTACCAGAGAGCGATTCCGTGATGTGGAACTGGTGTTTGAACCGCGTGTACTGGAATCATGGTCGGCTACTACTGATAAGTTCTATGGAGATGGTTTTGTACTGACAGGTAACGTAACAGAATTTCTCGACCCTATTTTCTCATCTGGCGTAACTTTGGCCTGCGTTTCTTCGCAGACAGCGGCCAAACTGGTGATCAGTAAGCTGAAAGGGGAGAACGTGGACTGGGATAAAGAATACATGGAACCGACCATGCAGGGGGTGAATACCTTCCGTTCTTATGTAATGGCATGGTATGAGGGGACGCTGGATAAAATATTTTTCTCCGATGAGAAACGTCCGGACGTGAAAAACCAGATCTGTTCAGTATTGGCAGGATATGTATGGGATATGACTAATCCATACGTGAAAAATCATGATACTGCGCTGAAGCGTCTGGCACGTACGATTGAATTATCAGAAATCATAAAACAGGACCAATAGTTTGTATAACGGCGAGGCATATATAACAGGTAGCTGCGTGATCCGGAACAACCGGGTTTACAAAGATGGCGCATTATTGTGGGAGGCACCGCAGGACCAGGAATTACCGGAATTTCTACGGGCAGGATATGATCATTTCGCTGGTCAGTATCCCAAGTTTCACAAAATGGACCCGCTGAGTAAACTGGGATGGCTGGCTACGGAAGTACTGCTGAAGGATCAGCCGTTGTCAGTCCCGCCGGAAAGAACAGGATTGGTACTGGCAAATAAAAGCGCCAGTCTGGACACGGATCTGCGGTATTTCGATACCGTGAAGGATATTGCCAGTCCGGCGCTTTTTGTATACACACTGCCTAACATTGTCATGGGCGAGATCAGCATCCGTCATGGTTTTAAAGGAGAGAATGCCTTTTTTACCATGGATACCTTTGATGCCGCATTCATCGCAGGATATGTTACGCAGCTGTTTGCAGAAGGTGCTGTTTCAGCGTGTATCTGCGGATGGGTGGAGGTCATGGGGCCTGTGTATGATGTATTCCTTTACAGGGTAGAGCAGCAGGGAGCAGGTGTTTTATTTAACACCGGCAATCTGCAAGAGATAATAAGCATTTAAATCATTTAGAGTTAATATAATCATGGAAAATTTGATGGCGGCGCTGAAGGCGCAGATCGTAGAACAGCTGAACCTGCAGGAAGTAAAACCTGAAGATATCGGGGATGATCAACCATTGTTCAAAGATGGCTTAGGGCTGGATTCTATCGATGCGCTGGAAATCATCGTATTGCTGCAGCAGCATTATGGTATCCGCATTGCCAATCCTGAGCAGGGGCCGGAAATATTCCATTCCGTGCGTACCATCGCTGAATTTATTACCGCCCACCAAACCAGTAAATAATGCATAGTGATGTATGGATTGCCGGAGGCGGCGTCATTTGTGGCATAGGCAATAACCTGTCTGAATGCCTGACTGCATTCAAACATATGGAGCCGGGCATGGCCCATATGGAGTATCTGCACTCCATACACCGCCATACATTTCCCGTAGTGGAAGTAAAAGCGGCAAATGAGACCCTGGCCGGTTGGACAGGTATGTCTGCAAAACTCAGCCGTACCGCGCTTCTCAGCCGAGTGGCAGCTGAGGAAGCCTGGCAAAGCACCGGTCTTGGAGATATACGGCAGTACCGGGTAGGTTTTGTTTCTGCGAATACAGTCGGCGGTATGGATAAGACGGAAGACTTCTTTGCAGACTATCTGCAGGACCCGTCCCAGGGTCATCTCAGTCAGGTCGTACACCATGAATGTGGCGCGATCACTGAACTGGTGGCCGATGCAATGGGCATCCGTCATCATATATCGACGATCAGCACCGCCTGTTCGTCAGGCGCTAATGCGCTGATGTATGGCGCAAGACTGATCAAAAATAACCTGGTAGATGTGGTCATTGCCGGTGGAACCGACGCGCTGACCCGTTTTACCCTGAATGGATTTAATACCCTCATGATCCTTGACCAGGCTGCCTGCCGCCCTTTCGATGATACGCGTACCGGGTTGAACCTGGGAGAAGGTGCAGGTTATGTTGTGCTGGTAAGTGATGCACTGGCCGCTGAAATGCCAGTGGGCAAAACGCCATGGTGCAGATTAAGCGGATATGCCAATGCAAATGACGCTTATCACCAGACAGCCTCTTCTCCTGATGGTACAGGTAATTTCCTTGCCATGCAGGGGGCAATGGAAATGAGTGGGATCAAACCGGAAGATATCAGCTATATCAATCTGCATGGTACGGGTACCCAGAATAATGACGTGGCAGAAGGCAGCGCTATTGCCCGCCTGTTTGCACCGCATTATCCACCGGCCAGCAGTACCAAATCATTCACCGGCCATACACTGGGTGCCAGTGGTGGTATTGAGGCCGTGTTCTCTGCCTGGGCGGTGAAGGAAGGGATCATCTATCCGAATGCCAATTTCAGCAAACAGATGAAAGAGCTGCCATTTGCGCCGGAGACCAGATTTTCTACAGGCAATAAGATACAGCATGTGATGTCAAACTCATTCGGGTTTGGCGGTAACTGCTCCAGCCTGGTATTTTCAAAAAGCGCACAATCGTAAAATATGAACATCTATATACAAGGAACGGGTTGTGTGTCACCACAGGAAACTGCCAATGGTGGTCCATTCCCTGAGCAGGTGCTTCCCTGGGAAGGTGCGCGTATGAAAGCGGCGGAGCCTGATTATAAGCAATGGATAGATGTAAAGCTCATCCGCCGTATGAGCCGTGTGATCAAAATGGGGGTTGCTGCTGCTCAGCTGAGCTTACAGGATGCCGGCATAGAGAAACCCGACGCTATTATCACCGGCACCGCTTACGGCTGCCTGGATGATACCGGCGTGTTCCTCTCAAAGATGATCAATCAGCAGGAAGAGATGCTGACGCCTACGGCGTTCATCCAGTCCACCCATAACACCGTAGCCGGACAGATCGCCCTGATGCTGGGCTGTCATGGTTATAACAATACCTTCGTTCATAAAGGTTTTTCTTTCGAAAGTGCACTGCTGGACGCATCGATGATCCTGAAGGAAGGCCGCTCCGGCACCATCCTGACAGGAGCAATGGATGAACTGACCAATCATAGCTTTAACATCCTCTCCCGTTTCGATATATACAAAAAAGAGGTGGTTACACCTGCTGAACTGTTACATAGCCAGACGCATGGTACCGTGGCAGGAGAAGGCGCTGCCTGCTTTGTACTGGGAACGGAAAAAGGGGCGAATACGGCCGCAAAACTGACCGGAGTGACTACCTTGTACAAACCCGGAGGGAAGGCGGAAATTTCGGCAGATATAGCCGCTTTTCTGGCCGCTCATAACTGTAGTGAGGATGAAGTCAGTCTGTTCATCAACGGGCGCAATGGTGATGCCAGTGGAGATGAGTGGTATGAGCATATGGAAAACAGTGCGTTAGCCGGTAAGCCGGTGGCCTGTTTTAAACATCTCTGTGGAGAATATCCGACTGCTGCAGCTTTTGGCATGTGGCTCGGTGCAAAGGTGATCGCTGCACAACAGGTGCCGGCAGCGGCCCTGTATAAAGGGACTGCGCCTGATGCTATTAAAAAGGTACTGATCTACAATCATTATAAACAAACGCATCACTCGCTGATATTGTTATCCGCATGCTGACACACCGTACTGCAAATATCGGCCTGATCGTGTTGCTTGCGGCGGCGTTACTGGTGCATAACCTGTGGACGGCGCTGCCCTGGTGGTTGTTTGTACTACTGCCGGTGCCTTATGTGGCCGCACTGGTGTGGGGTGCATGTAATATCGGGTCAGATTTTTACGTTCCGGTAGTATGTGCAGCAGAGACACAGGAAAAGAAGATGGCTATCACATTTGATGACGGTCCCCTGGAACAGTATACACCGGTTATCCTGGATATACTGCGTAATGAACGGGTGCCTGCTACCTTCTTTTGTATCGGTAGCCGCATAGGGGGAAAAGAAGCATTGTTGCGTCGTATAGATGCCGAAGGGCATGTGATCGGAAACCACAGTTTCTCCCATCATTTCTGGTTTGATATGTTCGGGCCGGATAAGATGCTGAAAGAATTACAGTTAGTAGATGATACGGTGGAACAGGTGACCGGCAAACGGCCCCGTCTTTTCCGTCCACCTTATGGTGTAACAAATCCGAACCTCGCCAAGGCGATCAGAAGAGGACATTATACACCGGTAGGCTGGAATATCCGTTCACTGGATACAGTAGCAAAAGATAAACAGGCGCTGCTGGAAAGAATAAAGAAAGGTGTCCGTCCGGGCGCGGTGCTACTACTGCATGACTCCATGGAAGTGACAGTCCAGGTACTGCCTGCGCTGATACAATACCTGAAGCAGGAAGGATATATCATTGAAAGAATAGACAAATTATTAAATATACCCGCTTATGCGTAGATGGCTTTTGATATTGGGTTGTATGCTTTGCGTTCTCCCCGTGATGGCGCAGTCTGGTTTTAAACCGGTAGCCGACGTAGCCGCTTTCAAACAACAGTTTGCAAAGGCTTCTCAGGCGACGCAGTCCATACAGTGTGATTTTGTGCAGGAGAAGAATCTCAGTATGCTTGCTGATAAGATCGTGTCCAAAGGCAAGTTCTGGTTCAAGAAAGACAATAAGGTGCGCATGGAATATGCCCAGCCATCCTATTATCTGCTGATCATGAATGGTAAGGAGATCAAGGTGAAAGACGGACAGAAGGAAAACCGCGTTTCTACAAAAGGTAATAAGCTGTTTGAGCAGATCAATAAGATAACCGTTGACTGTGTACAGGGCAATATTGTGAATAACGCTGACTTCAACACGAAAGTGCTGGAGAACGGGCAGTCTTACCTGCTGGAAATGACGCCGGTCAATAGATCACTGGCGCAGTATTTTAAATCCATTCATCTGCTGGTAGACAAGAAGGATTACTCCGTATCAAAGATTGAAATGTATGAAGCCGGTGGCGACGATACCACTATCAGCTTCGTGCATAAACAACTGAATGTAAATATTGCAGATGCGGTCTTTGCTGTTAAATAGTATACTGGCCATGGGACTGTTGTCCGGCTGTTCTTCTGCTTATAAACACCTGCAGCCGGCTACGGCTGATGCAGCCTGTATTACGCAGTTCCGTCCGCAGTTCCGCAATACACTGTATAGCACACAGGTGGATGTGTTGAAGCATCATCTCAGCGGATTACTCTTCTTTAAGCAGATGCCGGATAGTAGTCTGCGGGTGGTATTCGCCAATGAAATGGGCTTTAAGTTCTTTGATTTTGAATTTACGAAAGATGGCGGTTTTGTAAAACATTACATGCTGCCTAAGATGGATAAAAAAGCAGTGGTTAAAACACTGCGTGGTGATTTCGAGCTGGTACTGCTGCGTCCTGATCTGGCAAAGGCACATGTGATGCAGGATAGCGGTTATCACTACACCGTCGTGCCGACGGAAAAAGGCAATAATTATTACATTACAGATGCTGCCTGTGAACGGTTGGACCGGATTGAAAAGTCTTCCAAACGTAAGCCGGTAGTAAAAGTATGGATGGAACATTATGCCGCTGGTGTACCCGATACGATCAATGTTCGGCACCAGGGTTTTAAATTTAATATTTCACTACAACGCGTACAGAAATAATGTTAGCAGGAAAATTATATACACTTGAGCAGGAGCAGACGGCAGGCGAAGCAGGCACTTACCAGGTGTTATGGAATGCAGCGCATCCCGTATTTGAAGGACACTTCCCGGGGCGTCCTGTAGTACCAGGTGTTTGCATGATGCAGACCGTCCAGGAATTACTGGAAAAACTGCTGCAAAAGAAAGTATTGTTTAAAAAGGCTTCCCAACAGAAGTTCCTGAATATGATCGATCCGCACGTGCACCCGCGTGTCGGGGCGACTGTTCAGTATAAGCTGCAGGATGGTGAAATAAAAGTGACCGCTTCCCTGAAACATGAAGACCTCACCTTCATGAAATTCCAGGGAACATTTGTTGATGCATAATGACCGATACCATAACATATCACGATCAGTTCACTGCCCAGAAAACGGCAGTACTGGTGCCAACCTACAACAACGCAAAAACACTGGAAGCTGTTATAAGAGATGTGCTCTCCTATACTTCCCATGTGATCGTTGTGAATGATGGCAGCACAGATGGAACTGCCGCTATCCTGGATACCTTTCCGCAGATACAGAGAGTTGACTATACACCCAACAGGGGTAAGGGAATCGCGCTCCGCCGTGGTTTCAGATATGCTGTTGAACAGGGCTATGACTATGTGATCACCATGGATGCCGACGGGCAGCATTTTGCGTCCGATCTGCCTGTAATGCTGGAGAAGCTGGAAACAGAAAGAAACACTATTGTCATCGGCGCACGTAATCTGCAACAGGAAAATATGCCCGGCAAGAACACGTTCGCTAATAAGTTCTCCAACTTCTGGTTCTATGTGGAAACAGGCCTGAAAGCACCGGACACACAATCCGGCTATCGCCTGTATCCGGTATACGCCATGCGCAACATGCGTTTCTGGTGCACCAAGTATGAATTTGAGATCGAAGTGCTGGTGCGTAGCTCCTGGAAAGGTATTAAGATCGACTGGGCGCCTATTAAAGTGTATTATCCACCTGCGGACGAAAGGGTCTCCCATTTCCGTCCGTTCCGCGATTTTTCGCGTATCAGTGTGCTGAATACGGTACTGGTGACGATCGCATTCCTGTACATCAAACCAAGGGATTTCATCCGCTATCTCCTGAAACCGGAAAGCTGGCGCAGTATGTGGTATGACCATGTGCTTAATAAGGAAGAGTCTAATTTCAGGAAGGCGATCTCCATCGGCTTTGGCGTATTTATGGGCATTATACCGATCTGGGGTTTCCAGATGGTCACTGCTATGGCGCTGGCAGTATTATTCCGCCTCAACAAGGCACTGGTATTTATGTCCTGCCATGTCAGTCTGCCTCCCATGATCCCTTTTGTCATCTTCGCCAGCTTCGCCACCGGCAGGGTATGGGTCAGGGATGGTAGCTTATTATTGCCATTCAGTACAGATCTCTCACTGGATATCATCAAACAGAATTTATTTCAATATTTAACAGGCGCCTGTACACTGGCGGTGGCAGCAGGTTTGCTGGTTACCCTGGTTGTATATGTGCTGCTGGCCATCTTCCGTAATGATCCGGCCAGACAGCGACAGGCACGCTAGTATTCGGTATTTAAAAATATGGGTAAGTTATTCGTAAGCATATATGATTTCTTTAACCGGCATAAAGCCTGGCTGTGGATATGTACCATCGTCAGTTTTGCGCTGGCTGGTTTCTTTGCCTCCCACATTGAGCTGGAAGAAGATATTACCCGTATACTGCCGAAGGACAAAACACTGGATAAATTGCAGCAGGTCTTCAATGACTCCCGTTTTGCAGATAAACTGGTGGTCGTGGTTTCTCAGGCAGATACTACGCAGCCTGCACAGCCGGATAGCCTGACCGCTTTTGCCCAGACGCTGACTGACAGCATAAATGCCAAATATGGCAGTCATATCAAATACCTGCAGGCACGGGTAGAAGATAATACTGTACTGGACCTGATGCAGGTGATCCAGCAGCACCTGCCCGTTTTCCTCGAAGAAAAGGACTACCGGCAGATAGATTCGCTGATCATGCCTGACCGGTTACAACAAACACTGGAAAGTAACTATCATACGCTGATATCTCCGGCCGGACTGGTCGTAAAGAAAGTCATTGCAGGAGACCCGGTTGGCATGTCCTGGCTGGGTATTAAGAAACTGCAGCACCTGCAGTATGATGAGCAGTTTGAACTGTATGATGGTTTTGTGATGAGTAAAGATCAGCGCCATCTGCTGCTGTTCATTACGCCTGCCAATCCACCCAGCGCTACCGGAAAGAACCTGGTCCTGCTGAATGGCTTACAGAAAGAAATAGCAACCCTCCAGCAATATTCACATGCTGCCAACGCCTTCTTTTATGGCGCCGCTGCTGTATCAGCTGGTAATGCCACACAGATCAAACAGGATTCCTGGCTGACTTTAGGCATCACCATCACTTTGCTGGTCGTACTGATCGCTTTCTTTTTTAAGAGAAAACGTGCACCTATCCTGATCATGTTGCCGGTGGCTTTCGGTGGATTATTCTCCATCGCCATCATCGCGCTGACACAACATAGTATCTCCGGTATTGCTTTAGGTGTGGGCGCCGCCGTACTGGGTATTGCGGTGAACTACTCCATGCATATCTTCAACCATCATCGTCATGCGCCTGACATCCGTGAAGTGATCCGCGATCTGGCGGAACCGATGACCATAGGTAGCTTTACAACGGTAGGCGGGTTCCTTTGTCTGCAGTTTGTACATTCTCCCATGCTGCGCGATGTAGGTATGTTCGCTGCCTACAGCCTGATAGGCGCAGCATTGTTCTCCCTCATTATCCTGCCGCACTGGATCGTCATAGGACGTAATCCTGAACAGCACCACGCTCATTCAGACACATGGCTGGACAGACTGGCTGCTTACCGGCCAGAAAAGAATAAGGTACTGGTCTACAGCATCCTGGTGCTCACCGTATTCTTCTTCTTTACTTCCGGTAAAGTTGGTTTCGAAAGTGACATGATGCGTATGAACTTCATGCGTCCGGAACTGAAAGCAGCCGAGACAAAGTTCAATCAAATTAATGCATACACTGCACAATCCGTTTACCTGGTAACAGACGGAGCGGATCTGCAGGAGGCCCTGCGCAATAGCGAAAAGCTCTTACCGCTGGTTCACCAGTTACAACAGCAGGGTATCGTAAAGAAATACGCCGGCGTAAATACATTACTGCTCTCCACACAGGAGCAGGAACGCAGAATAGCACGCTGGAAAGACTACTGGACACCAGAAAAGAAACAGCTGGTCATCAACTACCTGCAGCAACATGGACCAGCCATCGGCTACAAAGCCGCTGCTTTCAACCATTTCGAACAGTGGTTACAGCAGGACTTTTCTGTTATTCCAGAAGAAGATTTCCAGTCACTCCGTTCCGGTAACCTGGGTGACTTCATTACAGAAAAGAAAGGCAATGTGTCATTAGTTACATTGCTGAAAATAGACCCGGCGCAGAAAGCGGCTGTGTACAACGCATTCGGTGAACTGGAACACACCACCATATTCGATAAACAGTATGTGGCCAACCGACTGGCAGTCGTGATCCGTGATGAGTTTAACAGCATCGCCTGGATGACTTCCCTGCTGGTATTTGTAGCCTTGTTAATATCTTACGGCCGTATTGAACTGGCCCTGATCACATTTATACCCATGCTCATCAGCTGGGTGTGGATACTTGGTATTATGGGACTGTTCGGTATCAAGTTCAATATTGTCAACATCATTCTGAGCACATTCATATTTGGTTTGGGTGATGATTACAGCATCTTTACCATGGATGGGTTATTACAGGAGTATAAATCAGGCAAGAAGGAGAATCTTTCCTCTTTCCGCTCTTCTATCTTCCTGTCAGCCATCACAACGGTCCTGGGCATAGGTGTGATGATATTCGCCAAACATCCTTCCTTAAGATCTGTTGCTTTAATCTCCATTATTGGTATCAGCTGCGTGGTGCTCACCTCGCAGGTACTCATCCCGCTGTTGTTCAACTGGCTGATCACGAACCGTGTGAAGAAAGGCAGAGCGCCATGGACATTACATGGCTGGGCGAAATCGGTGTTCTCATTCACTTATTTTACGGTAGGTTGCCTGGTGCTAACAGTGATCGGCTGGATACTCGTGAAGTTCAATCCTTTTAAGAGAAAAGAAAAAGCGAAATATCTCTATCATCGTATCCTGTCTGCTTACACAAAGTCAGTGATCTATATCATGGGCAATGTGAAAAAGAAGATCATTAATCCGTTGGATGAACAGTTGGCGACGCCTGCTGTCATCATCAGTAACCACCAGTCTTTCCTGGACATCCTGATCTCTACCATGCTGCATCCGAAGGTGATATTACTGACGAGCAAGTGGGTATGGAACTCTCCGGTGTTCGGCGCGGTCGTGCGTATGGGTGATTACTATCCGGTAGCTGACGGCGCAGAGAACAGTATCGATAAACTTAGAGAGAAAGTAGCACAGGGATATTCCATTGTGGTATATCCTGAAGGTACCCGCTCCGAAGATGCTACCGTAAAACGTTTCCACAAAGGGGCGTTCTATATTGCGGAGCAGATGGGACTGGATATATTGCCGATCGTACTGCATGGTACCGCGTACACCATGAGCAAGAATGACTTCCTGCTGAAAGATGGTACTATCACTGTGAAATACCTGCCCAGGATCAAGGCCGGCGATAGTAACTGGGGAGATGGGTATGCCGCACGCACCAAACAGATCAGCCGTTACTTCAAAACGGAATACGAGAAGGTGCGCCAGGAAACGGAAACGCCTTTCTATTTCAGGGAACAACTTATTTACAACTATATCTACAAGGGCCCGGTGCTGGAATGGTACATGCGTATCAAAACAAAGCTGGAAGGTAACTATGCCCTGTTCGATCAGTTGCTGCCTAAGAAAGGCCGCATACTCGATATTGGTTGCGGATATGGTTTCATGAGCTATATGCTGCACTGGTTATCCAAAGACAGGGTTATGAAGGGACTGGATTATGACGAAGATAAGATCATCACCGCACAGCATTGTTACCTGCGTAATGAACAGGTGAGCTTTGAACATGCCGATATAACCAACTATACCTTTGAACCTTGTGACGCCTATGTCATCAGTGACGTGCTGCATTATCTGCAACCGGCAGAACAGGAAAAAGTACTATCCGCCTGTATCAGTCAGCTGAATGAAAACGGAGTGATCATCGTACGTGATGGTGATGCCGATCTGGAAAAGAGACATGAAGGTACCAAGCTGACGGAGTTCTTTTCAACGAAGCTGATCGGCTTTAACAAGACAAAAGATAAACCCTTGTCTTTCTTCTCATCTTCCCGCATCCGGGAGATCGTTGCTGCCAATGGTGCAGTCATGGAGCAGATAGACAATACGAAGTATACCTCGAACGTAATTTTTATCATCAAAAAGTTATCCCCTGTACATGCAATATGATGTAGTCATAATAGGAAGCGGGCTGGGAAGTCTTGTGTGCGGAGCTATTCTCAGTAAGAACGGTTACCGTGTCTGTATCTACGAAAAGAACAGACAGATCGGTGGCTGCCTGCAAACCTTTTCACGCGACAAAGCTATTATTGATTCAGGTGTACATTATATTGGTGGATTAGATGAGCGGCAGACACTGAATCAGGTATTCCGTTATCTGGGCATCATGGATAGCATGAAACTGAAGCGACTGGATCTGGATGGGTTCGATCATATCCATTTCGGAAATGAAGAGAAAACCTACCGGCATGCCCAGGGCTATGATAACTTCATTAGTGAATTACTGAAAGATTTCCCTGATGAAAAGGATGCTTTACATGCCTACTGTGAGAAAATGCAGGACGTATGTAATAAGTTCCCGTTATTTAAGCTGCGGATGGGAGACTACCGGGAGAAGGAAAGTGTGATGGGGCTGGATACGCATAAATTCCTGTGCAGTATTACGGACAATGACAGGCTACGGCACGTACTGGCGGGTAACAACATGTTATACGCCGGTGAACAGGGTAAAACCCCTTTCTACGTCCATGCCCTTGTGCAGAACAGCTATATAGAAAGCTCCTGGAAATGTGTTGATGGTGGTTCACAGATAGCCCGCAGCCTGAACAGGATCATCAAAGACAATGGCGGGGTCATCATTCGTAATACAGAAGTAAAACGTATCGTAGAATTTGATGGCAAGGTAGATCATATCGTACTGGGGAACGGTGAGGAAGTTTACGCAAGGCATTACATATCAGGTTTGCATCCGGCAGTCACCATGCAGATGACAGACAGTGTGAGCCTGCGGGCTGCCTATAAAACCAGGCTACAGTCGCTGGAGAATACGCCGGGCACCTTCATGCTGAACGTGGTGCTGAAGCCAGGCACTTTCCGCTATCATAACTATAATTACTATCATCACCTGACAGATAATGCCTGGGATGGGGTGAACTATACGGATGCTAACTGGCCTAATACCTATGCGATGTTTGTATCAGCTGGTACTGGCAGGGATGTCTATGCTGATAACCTGTCTATCATGACCTACATGCGTTATGAAGATGTGGCGCCATGGCATGATACCTTTAACACAGATTCCTATCCGGACGACAGACATGCTGACTATCAGTCATTTAAGAAAGAAAGGTCGGAGAGGCTCCTGGATGCTGTAGAGAAACAGTTCCCGGGATTAAGAAACTGCATCCATGCCTACTATTCCTCTACACCACTGACTTACAGGGACTATCTGGCAATGCCGGAGGGAAGCATGTATGGTGTGTCTAAAGATGCCAGCGATCCACTGAGAACAGTTATCTCCGCTGCCACTCGTCTGCCTAATTTGTATCTTACCGGGCAAAATCTGAACTTGCATGGGATTTTAGGCGTAACAATGACAGCAGTGATCACCAGTTCGGTGCTGCTGGGCATGGAAAAGCTGATAAACGATATTAACGCAGCATAAATATAACTGAGAGATGTCATTGAATAAGGGGAAAAAACGGAGCGGATGGCGTAAACTGGGAAGGGCGCTGTTATACATTACTGGTACGATCATATTATTACTGATCATACTGGTTGTCTATGTAATGAGTGTATCACATATTGATCCACCCGAGATAGCGGATAAGTCATCCCTGCAATGGCAGCGTAAGCAGCTGGACAGTACCAGTTATACACTGGGCAACAGCTGGTTCCGTAAAAGCGAAAGCGGACTGTATGAGCTGTATGTGGAAGGAAAACCTTTTGAGAGAGGTGTCGTAGAGGGCAAACTGGCAGCGGAGCTGATCCAGCGTCAGGAAGACCATTTCACGGATCAGATCAAAAAAATGATCCCTTCACAGTCCTACCTGAAATTCCTGCGTTATTTCGTGGGCTTCTTCAACAGGCACCTGGCTGATAATATTGCCGAAGAGAATAAGGAGGAGATCTATGGGATCTCTTTTTCCGCTTCCGATAAATACGATTTCATCGGTACCAACTATGAGCGTATCCTGAACTATCATGCCGCACACGACATCGGGCACGCCCTGCAGAACATGGCGCTGGTAGCCTGTACTTCCTTTGGTACCTGGGATGGCGCGTCTGCCGACAGTAACCTGATCATCGGGCGTAACTTTGATTTTTATGTAGGTGATAAATTCGCAGAAGATAAGATCGTTGCGTTTTATCGCCCGGAGAAAGGATACCGTTTTATGATGGTGACCTGGGGTGGTTTCACAGGTGTTGCTTCCGGTATGAATGAGAAGGGACTCACCGTAACCATCAATGCAGATAAAAGTGATATTCCTACCGGTTCCGCAACACCGGTATCACTGGTGGCAAGAGAGATATTGCAGTATGCACATAACATCGATGAAGCCTGGGCGATTGCCAACAGGCACAAGATGTTCGTATCAGAATCTTTCCTGGTAGGCTCCGCAGAAGATAACCGCGCGGTCATCATAGAGAAGACGCCTGAGAAAATAGGCATGTACGATCCGAAGGACCAGTTTATTACTTGTACCAATCACTTCCAGAGTAAAGAACTGGGTACAGATGAAAAGAATATAGCACAGCGGGAGCAAACAGCTTCCGGCTACCGTTTCAACCGCTTATCTGAATTGCTGAAAGAGAAAGGCCCTAACACGGTACAGAAAACGGTGGACATCCTGCGTGACCGCAAAGGAATGAACGGACGTAACATCGGTATGGGCAACGAAAGAGCGATCAACCAGTTCATCGCGCACCATGCGGTGGTATTTGAACCTAAAAAGAAGATGGTATGGGTGTCTACGGCGCCATGGCAGTTAGGTAAATTCGTTGCCTATAACCTGGACACTGTATTCGCGATGAAAGGACTGCAGTACGATCATGAGATATACGACAGCTCACAGACCATTGCAGCAGACCCGTTCCTGCAAACACAGGACTACCAGGCTTTCGTCGCGTTCCGTAAGATCAAGACAGATATTATGGATGGAAAAGATGCCGATGTGAAGCAGCTGGTAAGTCTGAATCCTGAATACTATCATGCCTATGTACTGGCAGGTGACTATGCATTTAAAAGGAAACAATACGCTGCCGCCACCGGTTATTATAAACAAGCGCTGACAAAGGTTATCGCAACAAAGGCGGAGGAAGATCATATCCGCAAACAGCTGGAGAAATGTGCTAAAAGTAGATAATCATGATTTACGGGATCGGTACCGATATTATTGAAGTAGACCGCATCGCGGTGAAACTCGGGAAAGGGAAAGGATTCCGTGATCTGGTATTTACAGCGCAGGAAATTGCTTACTGCGAACAGCAGGTACATCCGGCACAACACTATGCTGCCCGTTTTGCTGCCAAAGAGGCTTTCCTGAAGGCCCTGGGAACAGGTTGGGGGCATGGTACGATCAACTTCAACGAGATCGGGATTGTCAACAGTGAAACAGGAAAACCCCTGTTGCAGCTAACCGGCAACGCAGTGGCCAGTTATAGTGAATTACAGATTAAACAGATACATGTCTCTCTATCGCATGTGAAGGCTACCGCAGTAGCCATAGTGCTGATAGAGGTCTGAAAACCGACAACCATGTACATACCCGACATAGAACTGCAGTCCGGTGCAGCTATCAGAAAGTTCCAGGAAAAAGAAGTATTACACTTACTGGGTTATCTACGCCAGTTTTCTCCCTTTTACAGAGAATGGTTTGCACAGCATGGTATACAACCGTCCACTGTTAGATCACTGAACGACCTGTGGCTGATCCCGCCTGTTACCAAAGAACATCTGCAACAGCAGAACTGGGATTTCCTTTGCGTAGATAAGAGTAAGATCGCTGAATATACGACTACGTCGGGTACACTGGGTAACCCTGTTATCATTGCACTGACACAGAAAGACCAGGAGCGTCTGAGCTATAATGAATACATCTCCTTCTGCTGCGCAGGAGGCACGGAAAGCGATATCTATCAGCTGATGCTGACACTGGACCGCCAGTTTATGGCCGGTATGGCATATTACAATGGCATCCGTAAGCTGGGTGCAGGTGTACTGCGTGTGGGACCGGGAGTACCTTCCCTGCAATGGGAGAATATCCGCAGGATTCAACCTACCACGATTGTGGCCGTACCGTCTTTCATTGTGAAGCTGATCGCTTTTGCAAAGGAGCATAACATTGATATCAACGCCTCTTCCGTGAAGAGTGCGGTATGTATAGGAGAGAACATCCGTAATGTGGATTTCTCATTGAATGTATTAGGAAAGAAGATCACCGAGCAATGGGATATTCAGCTGTATTCCACTTACGCGTCTACGGAAATGCAGACCGCATTCACGGAATGTAAAGCAGGGCAGGGCGGTCATCATCATCCGGAGCTGCTCTATGTGGAATTACTGGATGATAATAATCAGCCTGTTGGCCCGGGCCAGGATGGGGAGGTAACGATCACCACATTGGGCGTGGAAGGCATGCCGCTACTGCGTTATAAAACAGGAGATATCTGCCGGTATTATGAGGAGCCTTGCTCCTGTGGCCGTCATACCATGCGCTTATCGCCGGTGATCGGTCGCCGCAAGCAGATGATCAAGTACAAAGGCACTACCTTATATCCACCTGCGCTGTTTGACCTGCTGAATGATATGGAAGAGGTGAAGGAGTTTGTTGTAGAGGTCTTTTCCAACGAAATAGGTACAGACGAGATCCTGTTACATCTCTGGCCGGTAGCGGAGACAGAAGACATTGACCGGAAGATCCGCTCTTATCTGCAGGCAAAACTGCGTGTCATCCCGCAGGTGCGCTATTGTTCACAGGCCGACGTCATGAAGATGCAGTTTCCCGAAAGCAGCAGAAAGCCGATCAAATTTATTGACAGAAGATAATCAGAAAGAAAAGTCAGCGTCTGCTTTCGGATTGTCCAGTTTAGTACTTTTCCTGACACCATTGACGATCACGTGTATCATGTTGATCTGGTTAGGGTGTTCATCGTACAGTACATTATTACGGACGTGGGCACTTTTGAAAGCAGGCACTTTTTCGGCGGAGAGGAAGCACCAGGCAGCTTCTTCTTCTATTTTGTAACCCAGGTATTGGAGACGGATGGTCTTGCCATCAGCGGTCACAAAAAGATGTTTCCGCAGGTACCCGGCAATCAGGCTGTCAGTAGCCGCCCGGTTAGCCGGGTGAATAATATCCAGTGAGCCTTTAGACTGCTTTTTCAGGGCACTTTCCAGGTCATCAGCAAAGATACGGCAGCTGACATGCAGTTCGTTATCAGACTTATCATGTTCGATCTCTGTGACACTGACGTAGAACGGATGCCATAAAATAGATGCCGCAATCAACCATTTATATAATAATACCCCCACTTGCCTAAAAAATTTTAAATATTAAGATGACCTTTGTATAATTACTAAAACTAGCAACAAATATAGGGTAATGAACGAGTTTGTGATGTACTTCGAAATGGGTTGGCAGCATATTGTGGATTGGGAAGGTATGGACCACATATTATTTATCGCAGCACTATGTGCCATTTACCTGCTCGAAGACTGGAGAAAAGTACTGGTGCTGGTCACCGCTTTTACGATCGGACACTCTATCACCCTGGCATTGAGCGTAACAAATGTGGTGCATATCAGCAGCGATCTGATAGAATTTCTGATACCTGTGACTATATTTATCACCGCATTTTCCAATATCATCAGAAAGCAGGCTGTGCCTGGCAAATTACAGCTCAACTACTTTTTTGCAGGCTTCTTCGGACTGATCCATGGAATGGGCTTTTCGGGGTACCTTAAAAGTTTGCTGGGCGCACAGACAAACATTGTCAAACCCTTGCTTGCCTTCAACCTCGGACTGGAATTCGGCCAGATACTGATCGTTACAGGTGTTTTGTTGCTGGCAGGTATTATTGTCAATATCACCCGGGTAAAACGGAGAGACTGGAATATGTTCCTCTCTTCGGCTATTTTTGGGATCGCATTTATGATGGCCGCTGAGCGGTTCAAAGAATTAATGGTTAAGTAAGCAGTATTCAACCAGCTGCGACCTTTGAAATATAGATTTTGTTTATGACTAAAAAATCCTTCAGACTGGCACTCGGCCTTTGCTTCATGACGGCAATGGCACAAGCGCAGAATCCAGGCTCTAATCACGGTAACCGCTTTGAACAGCTGGGTACTATGCTGTCAGATCCGAATATGTACCGTTCTGCTTCCGGCGCTCCCGGACCTAAATACTGGCAGCAGCGGGCGGACTACGACATCACCGCATCATTGGATGATGAACAGCAGAAACTCACCGGTGCAGAGACTGTCACCTACTACAACAACTCTCCTGATCCGCTGAACTACATCTGGTTACAGCTGGATGAAAATGAGCATGACCTGAAAAGCGATAACAACAGCTTTGACGGGAGTAACATGTCAGAGAGAATGAGTATGCGCACTATCAATGGTTTGCTGGGCAATCCGGGTAGCAAGCAGTTCGGTGTGAACATCGTTAAGGTGACCGACGAAAGCGGTAAAGCGCTGCCTTATACGATCAACCAGACCATGATGCGTATTGACCTGCCACAGCTCCTGCAACCGGGGCAGAAGCTCCGTTTCAAGGTAGAATGGTGGTACAATATCTCTGACCGTATGGTACAGGGTGGCCGCGGTGGTTATGAATATTTCCCGGAAGATAAAAACTACCTGTATACCATCACACAATGGTACCCTCGTCTGGCAGTATACTCTGATTTCCAGGGATGGCAGAACAAGCAGTTCACCGGTCGTGGTGAGTTTGCACTGACCTTCGGTAACTTCCATGTAAAGATGGACGTTCCTGCCGATCACGTCGTAGGTGCTACGGGTGAGTGTCAGAACTATAAAGAAGTACTGACAGGCGCACAGTATCAGCGCTGGCAGCAGGCCCAGACAGCGAAACAACCTATTGAGGTAGTAACACTGGATGAGGCGAAGAAATCATTGGCTGGTCATGCTAACGGTCGTAAGACATGGGTATACGACGCGGAAAACGTACGTGACTTTGCCCTGGTCTCTTCCCGCCGTCTGGTATGGGATGCAATGGCTGCGAATGTAGAGGGAAAGAAAGTAATGACGATGTCTTACTATGGTCCTGAAGCATATGCACTGTACAACCGCTATTCTACGAAAGTAGTAGCACACACTGTTAAGACCTATTCCAAACATACGATTCCATATCCTTATCCTGTAGCGATCTCTGTAGAAGCTGCAAATGGTATGGAATATCCGATGATCTGTTTCAACTACGGCCGTGCGGATAAGGATGGTACTTATTCTGAGGCAACCAAAAACGGTATGATCGGCGTGATCATCCACGAAGTAGGTCACAACTTCTTCCCAATGATCGTGAACTCCGACGAGCGCCAGTGGACATGGATGGATGAAGGTCTGAACACGTTCTGTCAGTTCCTTACAGAACAGGAATGGGATGCTAATTTCCCTTCCAACCGTGGACCTGCGTATAAGATCACTGATTACATGAAGATGCCGAAAAATCAGCTGGAGCCTATCATGACAAACTCTGAGAACATTTCACAGTTTGGTCCGAATGCTTATGCGAAGCCGGCTACTGCACTGAACATTCTTCGTGAGACAGTAATGGGAAGAGAGCTGTTTGACTTTGCTTTCCGTGAGTATGCACGCAGATGGGCATTCAAACATCCTACACCGGCAGATTTCTTCCGTACAATGGAAGATGCATCAGCTGTTGATCTGGATTGGTTCTGGCGTGGATGGTTCTTTGGTACAGAACCTGTGGATATTTCCCTTGATAGCGTGAAATGGTTCCGCCTGGATAATAAAGATCCGCAGATCTCCAAAGCAGAAGCGAAAGCAAAATACGATCGTGCGGCTGATCATATCTCCCGTGCACGTAACAAAGCCGCGGGTATGACTTACGAGGTAGATAAGGATACCAGCCTGCAGGACTTCTACAGTAAATGGAACCGCTTTGAAGTGACCGCTGAAGATAAAGAAGGTTATGCAGCTTTCACTGCAGGTCTGACACCTGAGGAAAAGCGTTTGTACGAAAGTAAGAAGAACTTCTACGAACTGACTTTCTCTAACGTCGGTGGACTGGTAATGCCACTGATCGTTGAGTGGACGTTTGCTGACGGTACAAAGGAAACAGATCGTATCTCTGCTTATATCTGGCGTAAAGATGAAAACAGTGTTACGAAAGTATTTGCAAAAGATAAAGAAGTGGTAAGCGTGAAGCTGGATCCATTACGTGAGACAGCCGATATCGATGAGGCAAATAATAGCTGGCCGCGTGTAGCTGCGCCATCCCGCTTTGAACTGTTCCGTCAGGCACAGGGTATCCGTGGTGCATCCACTGGTGGTAATCCTATGCAGAAGGCACAGAAAGCCCAGAAGTAGTCGCTGAAGGATGTAGATTACTTTATATAGCGAAGGCCTGATCTGTTTACAGATCAGGCCTTCTTCGTTTAATATCTGACTGGTGTGTCAACAGGTGGCCGGTCCACAGGGAAGAGCTATGCTTCCTTATCGCCTTTCTTCGGCTTTTCCGGCGCTTTCTTCACAGGGCGCCCTGCTTCTTTCAGTGCACGGTGAATGATCCATTCCAGTTGACCATTGATACTTCTGAACTCATCCGCAGCCCATTTCTCAATTGCATCATATGTTTGGGTATCAATCCTTAGTACAAATGTTTTCTTATCCGCCATACCCATTATTTACCTGGTTATTGATGTAGGGTACCTGTATTTACGACAGGTGAAACTTTAGATTCGCCGCAAAGTACGACTAATAAGTTAGACACCATGGCCGCCTTTCTTTCTTCATCCAGTACGACGATGTCTTTCTGGGAGAGTCTGTCCAGTGCCAGCTCCACCATACCTACTGCACCTTCCACGATCTTCGTACGTGCCGCAACGATGGCAGTAGCCTGCTGACGTTGCAGCATGGCGCCGGCAATTTCAGGCGCATAGGCCAGGTGACTGATACGCGCTTCCAGTACAGTAATGCCAGCGGGTCCGAGACGCTCGTTCAGTTCTTTTTCCAGCATTTCATTCACTTTATCACCACCATCACGCAGGGTGATATCATCAGAAGATTCGATCTCCTCCATTCTGTCATAAGGGTAGCTTACTGCCAGGTGACGTACAGCTGCTTCGCTCTGTACATTTACGTACTGCAGATAGTTATCTACTTCGAATGAGGATTTATAGGTATCCGTTACTCTCCATACCGTTACGGCAGCAATTTCAATAGGGTTCCCCAGTTTGTCGTTCACTTTCAGCTGCTGGCCATTGTGGTTATGTGCTCTCAGGGACAGGTGTGAGGTTTTGTAGAAGGGGTTTACCCACATCAATCCATTCTCTTTTACACTACCGATGTATTTACCAAAGAAGGTCAGTACGCGTGAGTGGTTAGGGTTTACGATGATAATGCCTTTTACGGTGAACAGTGCTGCTATAAAGAAAATGGCAGCCAGGAAGGTTAACCCTCCTCCTCCCGTTTCTGCTGACACAATGAAAAGTGCAATAGCGATAAGGAATTCGGCAACGGCAAGGACGGCAGCCAGATAACCGGAAACAGGTTTAATGATCTTTTCCATAGTGGTGATATTTTGGTATCAATTTGATATCAAAAGTAATCAAATTGAATGAGACTGACAAGTGCGCTTTTTGCTGCCTCCGGAGGTGAAAAACCAGGAGAACGGTGCCTTTTCAGGAGGTGTTTACGTCGTAAGTGATTGATTGTTCAATAGTTGTTTGCATTATTGGATCATTTGTGGCATCAATACCTGGATCTTACCTTCTTAAATAGTAGTCATTTACCAGGCGTGACGGCAATAAGCCTGCATGAATTTGCAGTCATCAGCTAAACATCTTATTTTAAGGCAAAATTCACGATATGAAGTATCTATTAGGCAGTATGTTGCTATTGCTTGGCTTTTTCAGGGCAAACGCCGCACAGGTGGACACAGTAACGATCTTTAGCAAGGCAATGCACAAAAGTCTGAAGTGTGTGGTGATCACTCCGGATAGCCACAAGGATAACCAACAGCAATATCCCGTGGTATATATCCTGCATGGATACAGTGGTAATTATGCAGACTATGTTCGTAAAATACCAGCTATCGCCGCCGTAGCGGACGCTTATCAGATGATACTGGTCTTTCCCGACGGCGGTTACAGCAGCTGGTACCTCGACAGTCCGGTGGACAGTGGTATCCGTTTCGAAACATATGTAGGCACGGAAATACCTGCTTATATAGATGAACATTACCGTACAATGCCATCCCGCGAACACCGTGCTATCACTGGGCTGAGTATGGGCGGTCATGGTGCCTTGTACCTGGCGATCCGTCATCAGGAGACATTTGGCGCTGCAGGCAGCATGAGTGGGGGAGTGGATTTCCGCCCTTTCCCCAATAACTGGGACATTGCGAAGAGACTGGGGACTTTTAAAGAAAATAGTGGCAACTGGGACCAGAACGTTGTTGTAAATCAGTTATCCCGCCTGAAGAATGATTCGCTTTCTATTATTATTGACTGTGGTGTGAAAGACTTCTTTATTGATGTGAACCGTCAGCTGCATCAGCAGATGCTGGAACAGGGTATTTCACACGACTATATTGAGCGCGCCGGCGCTCATACCTGGGATTACTGGAGCAATGCTATCATGTATCAGTTGTTCTATTTCCATCGTTTTTTCAAATAAGGTCATTACCTGGTAGCAGGTAACGGATATTAAATGTGGATAAAGAGCTGTTCGCCGCTGGCGGACGGCTCTTCTAGTTTACCGGGCATGTGTTATCCTGGTTTGATACACCGGGCCGTACTATTTCAGGAAAATGCTATTTAAGCTCCTTTTTCAGGGTAAACCAGCCCTGGACACTCCCAGTGCTGAAAGTTTTTTTACGGGGGAAAAGGGGGCGATTAAGCGGTGCGAATTTGAGATGAAGGGTTCCTGGAGTGAACCTGGCAAGTGAAAAAGGGCCGCAACACCAGTTGTTGCTGTCTGTATAAATGAAAAGCCGGATCTGAAGAGATCCGGCTTGTTATTGCTGCTTTTTTTATAGCGGTATAGATGGCTATACGAGAATTTTTATTGCTTATCCCACCAAACAGGGGTGGTCAAAGCGTTTGTGCCTTGTCTTGTAATGGCTTCCTGGTAATGAGTAGGGTTAGAGGCTGACTCTGTGGATGGATACAGCATTCTGCGTGGTATCTTTCCGCCAGTGGCATTACCTACATAGTTAACGGGAGTGAGTAGCGGATAACCACTTCTGCGCCAGTTAGACCATGTTTCGTACCAGTCGAGCAGGCTTGCTGCCCAGTATTGTGTATTGATCTGATTGTAACCATCAGCGTCAACATATGGATGTGCTGTCAGATAAGTCTGGATATCACCACTGCTGATGGCAGCATTAGCGCTGTATTGTGCCAGTTGCTCCATGGCTGCTTTTACACCATTGTTATAGTGAGTAGCGGCATCTGCACCTACGCTCCAGCCTCTTTTTGCGGCTTCAGCCAGCAAGAGTTCTGTTTGTGCATAAGTCAGCAGGAAGGTTGGCCCATTCAGTTTCAGTAACACATTTTTATTCAATACTGAATATTTCTTCAGATCGCCGGGATAGCCAGGCGCTTTGGTAATATCAGTAGGACTGCTGCTGCCATTGGTGTCATAACCATTCGGCATGCCCAGCTGGTCAGCAGGTACTTCACTGTTGCTGGCCGGAACCACAGCAATGTATTGCAGGCGTGGGTCGTTATTGTTTTTCAGGAAGTCCATGAACGTTTTGCTGATGCTGGCTTCACCTGGCGTATTGATCGCATTCCACTCACCGGAGAGGATATTGCTAACCCTGTTCACCGTAGTTCTGCCGCCTGTTGCATCATGTACGATAAATGCATTTTCCGCATTGGACGTGATCAGGCCACCTGCGTATGCTTTCTCTGCCCATGTCTTTGCGATGGTTGCATCTCTTTTGGTAAGACGCATAGACAGACGGAGCATCAGTGAATAAGCCAGTTTCTTCCAGTTGGTCACAACCTGTGTCGCGCTCTGGGAGCCGCCTTTGTTGTAGATGAGATCACCCTGTCCTGGTACCTGTTTGGTCGCGTCCAGTGCTTTGGCTGCTTCATCCAGTTCTTTCAGCATATCCATGTAGATATCCTGCTGTGCATCATACTTAGGTGTGAAGATGCGATCGCTGTAGCCTTTACCTGCTTCTGAGTAAGGAATGTCTCCATAAATGTCAGTCAGGCGGTGGAAGATCAGCACTTTTGCAATGCGGCTGATGTTGTAGAGGTTTGACTGGAAAGGATTGTCTTTCGTCACTCGTACCACATCTGCGATGTATTTGATCTGATCAGGGTAGGCACGTTCGAAGTATGCGCTGGCCCATCCGTCGTTCTGCTGATACTTGTCTCCTGCATACCAGGTAGCATTAGAAAGTTGTTGCATCATCATGGAGCAGTAGATGATATTTACGCGCCATGTTTCGTAACTGTAGTCGCTGTTACCAGTGAATTCCAGTAGGGCACGCGAGAAGTTAAATTCAGGTACACCACTGGCTTCGCCTGATTTATTCTTGTCTGTATTGATATCTTCGAAGTCCTTTGTACAGGCAGGCGCCAGCAATAAAGCAGGCAGGCACAGTACAAGTATGAGTTTATGCAGAGATTTCATGATTCCGGATTTTAGAATTTAACATTCAGGTTCACACCGAAAGAGCGTGTAGTTGGCAGACCCGCATATTCCAGTCCCTGTGCATTACTGTTGCTGTAGTTGGATTCAGGATCGATGTTGGGTGTAGACTTCTTAATGTAGAACAGGTTACGTCCTACCAGTGAGAGGCTGACACCATTCAGTCTGTTACCCAGTGCTGCTTTAGAGAAATCGTAAGTCAGCGCCAGGGAGCGGAACTTAATGAAGTCTGATTTGTATACCTGCAGCGCAGAAATAGTAGCCAGTCTGTTGTAGTAGTCATCTGCCACGATGGTGGTGGTTTTTGCTTCACCAGTCTCAGTAACACCGGTTACCACCACACCGCCTTCACGTCCTGTTAAGGTTTCTTTGTGCAGACCGTAGCTGTATGCATTGGCATTGGTGCCGGAATAGATCTTACCACCTGATTTGAAGTCAATGAGGAAGCTCAGGTGGAACTTACCGTAAGACAGTTCGTTGGTCCATCCACCGGTATAAGGCGCTACGCCTGTACCATGTGCAATGAGCGCATCTGTACGCTGTGGCACACCGGAAGCATCTACGATCAGGTCACCTTTGTCATTACGTTTGAAATCATAGACCATGATCTGAGAATAAGGTAAGCCTACTACGTGGTTGATGAAGCCGTCTTCCGTACGGGATTCACCACCTTCTACCAGCATGGAGTTCTGTCCTTCCGCCAGTTGAACAACTTTATTTTTGTTGTGCGCAAAGTTGAATACAGTGGTCCAGGAGAATGTAGCTGATCTGACAGGAGTACCACCGATCATCACCTCAATACCTCTGTTCTCCAGTTTACCAACGTTCACCAGTGCACTTGTATAGCCTGATCCGGAAGATACAGTAGCCGTTACGATATCGTTAGATGCCTGTTTGTTATACCAGCTGAAGTCTCCGAATAAACGGTTATCGAACAGTTTTACCTCAGCACCGATCTCCACCTCTTTTACCTTCAGTGGTTTCAGTTCCTTGTTAGGTATTTTACCGTCTATCTCTCCTAACGGAACGCCGTTGACAGTGTTACCGAGTGTACTGTAGTACAGGGCGGTTTTATACTCATCAGCGTCACCACCCACCTGTGCATAACCAGCTCTCAGTTTACCAAAGCTGAGCCATTTGGTTTTGATGCTTTCAGAGAACACATAAGACCCGCTGATGGATGGATAGTTGTAGGCGTTGTTTTTCTTTGGCAGTGTACTACTCCAGTCGTTACGGTCGGTCACTGTCAGGTACAATGTGCTGTTCCATGCCAGTTCAAGCGAGCCGTATACGGATTGCACTTCTTTGTTGTATTGTATAATATTACTGTTCTTGGTAGCAGCAGTAGATGGGTTATATACAAAAGGAAATGCGAAGTTGGAAGCAGTGACATCATTCACTTTATCTGTTTTCTTCAGCAGGTTTGCACCGGCGTTGAAGCTCACACTTAATTTATCAGTGATGTCTTTGTTGATACCGAGTAACGCGTCGATGTTCGTTTCATTGAACTGGCGGTTACGTTCCAGGTCCAGGCTACCATTAGGACGGTAAGCAGTACCGGTAGGTGTGATGGAAGTAGCATTAAAACCGAAGTAGTCATTGGCAACACGCGCCTGTACAAATAACCATGGAACGGGCGTGTAACGCAGGCTGGTTACACCCAGTACGCGGTCTTTCTTTGTGTTGTTCCGGAAGCGGTTCGCTGCGAAGAAAGGGTTTGTACTGAAGATATCACTGCTGTATACCTGTTCTCTGAACTGTCCGTCGTAACCCGGGTCCAGGTAGCTGGCAGCTACGTTGTTCGGCAGGAAGGCGATGGCGTAATTACCGTTACCGGGGGCATCACTCAGGTTAGAGCGGTTGTTAGTGACCTCTTTGGTGTAGATAACGTTTGTTTGTCCGCTGAATTTATCTGACAACTTGTAGTTGAGATCAATATTCACGTTGTCGCGGATATACTCTGTATTAGGGTAGATACCTTTACTGCGCAGGTCTCCCACAGCGACACGGTAGGTTGTTTTGTCGCTACCGCCGGCGATGGAAAGGGTGTTGCTGTAAGTGGTACCTGTTTTATAGAAGTCTTTAACAGGATTGCTTTGTTTAGCGTAAGGGCGTGAAACACCATCAAACATAGGAGTGGAAGAACCATCCAGTTTGCTACCCCAGCTGGACAGGCCGCTGTTGAGCGCAGATTGTTTGTCAGTTGGTTTAGCGCCTTTAATACCCTGACCATATACGTCCTGGAAATCGAAGAAATCATTGGCTTTATCGATGGTCACGTTGCTGTTCAGTTCTACGCGCATCTGACCGGCTTTACCCGATTTGGTGGTAATGAGGATCACACCATTCACACCACGCTGGCCATACAATGCAGATGCCGCAGCACCTTTCAGGATGGTCATATCTTCAATATCATCCGGGTTGATGCTGGAGATACCATCACCCAGGTCACTACCACCCCATTTACCAGCGGAACCAAGGTTTCCGTTATTCATTGGGATACCGTTCACTACATATAGAGGCTGGTTATTACCACTTAGGGAAGAGTTACCTCTGATGGTTACGCGGGAGGAACCACCGGGACCGGTAGAAGGAGGCGCACTGTTAACACCGGCTACGCGGCCTTCCAGTGCATTGGCCACACTGATCTCTCTTGCCTTGGTCATATCCGCACCCTGTACTTTAGATACGGCATAACCATTGCTTCTCGCTTCTTTACGTATACCCAGTGCAGTTACTACTACTTCATTGATATTAGCGACATCTTCGAGGAGGGTGACGTCAATGGATGCCTGTTCACCGGCAGGTATCTCCTGTGTGAGATAACCGATGAATCTGAATACGAGAATGTCTGTCGGGGATTTAACAGAGATAACAAACTTTCCGTCGGGACCTGTGGCAGTACCTGTCGTACTGTTCTTAACCAGTATGTTTACACCTGGGATGGGGTGGCCGTTTTTGTCCTTAACGACACCTCTCACCTGCTTCTGCTGCCTCATGGTGGAGAGGGGCATAGGAGCTGAAAATGCTGTCTGAGTGCCTTCAGTAAGCATCAGGCTAAGCATTACTCCTGCAGTAACGCATGCTTTGTTAAAGCGTAGTTTACGTCTCATAGATACACCTTTTGGTTGATGTGATTTGTTTTAACCCATTGACATAGTAAGGGCGTCTGGATGCGGGATGCATCCATGCATGCTTGTTCCAGAAGCCATCTATACTATTGCTGTGATACTTGTTTACTTCGGTTGATGAACGGCATAACAATTCCTATCGATGCGTTTGCACGCCCGTGAATGTTGTGATCTGATTTTAATTGATGTTAATAGTTACATGTTCATTACGTGATGCGTGGTCTTGTCCCTTTGTGTCTCAAACAAGTATTCCCTGCGCATAAAAAGGTGTCGTGCGGAAATTAAAATGGTACCATGTGCTGTGAAAAAAAATTATTGTTTGTCCCACCACAATCTGGTACCGCCGTTATCATCTCCCTTAAGCTTGCTCACAGCGCGTTTCACGCCGGCGGGATTTGTTGCATATTCAAACTGAATGAAAGGAATGCGGCGAATAAATGAGGCAGAGGAGATCTTGCCGCCGCTGTTATTAATAACAACCGGGAACAATTTTGGATAACCTGTACGCCGAAACTCAGACCAGGCTTCCTGTCCGTCGGGAAATGCAGCGATCCATTTCTGTGTAATGATACGCTCCAGCTTTTCATGTAAGGGTGCGTTGTGTGACCATTTAATCGTACACCTGCTCAGATAGAGACTACCGGCCGTGACATTATTGACAGCATTATAAGGGTCCGTATAGGGTTTGGGCGTGAGCGTGTCATTATTGATATATCCATTATAGGCGCCGGTAAGGTTATATTGTTTGAATGAGGCATAAACACCTTTTTCATAGTTCTCCCCGGCATCACCTGCGCCTTTCCATGAATACAATGCTGCTTCCGCCCGCAGGAACCATGACTCTGCTGCGGTGCAGAGTTGTATGCGCGAGGGCTGCCAGGCCAGTTTTGAAAATCCGGCGTAGATATCTTTACTGGTGATGATAATACCATTCCTGATACCATGATAAATTGAGTCTTTGCTATCCGCAGGAATGAAGTAATAAGGCAGCCGGGGATCACGATAACCACAGAGGAAAGACTCCATAGGCGCTCCCATTCTGATGTCATTCCAGGAATTGCAGATCACGTTCAGTGGGTGCGTAACAGGGGCGATATTAATATTAAAATTATCTTCATTTTCATTGAGCAGCCCATATGTCTGGTTCATCGCCGCTTCTCCTTCCTTTCTTGCCTTTGCCGGATCGGCGTTGGAGATACGTAGTGCCAGGCGCAGGCGTATCGTATTGGCCAGCCTGATCCATTTTATGTAGTCGCCACTATAGGAGAGATCAAACTTTTTAAACCGGCTGTCGGTAGCTGAGGCGGCATATTGACTTAGTGACGTAATAGCAGAATCCAGGTCTTTAAAGAATGCATCATAAGCTTCTTCCTGTGAATCGTAGTCAATACTTCGGTCAGCATTGATCACAGCATAATTTGTGTAAATAATGGGTCCGTATATATCGCTGACCCTGTGCATGGCCAGCACCCGTATGATCTGTGCCCAGGCGTAGAAGTCAGGGTACTTACCTCTGCACTTGTCCATTACAAACCGGCAGTTAGGCATCACGTTGCCGTAGGCAGTCAGCCAGGCATCATCATTCCAGGTATCCAGCAGGTCATAGGTAATGTTGTTACGGTTATCCTGAAAAGGGCTCGGTGTCATCATATACCCGGAGAAGACGTCTCCCATCAGGTTCTGCTGTAGTTGTGTGACGGACACGTCATTGCTGACGTAGATATTCAGCATGGATTGCACGAGCGGGTCGCCTATCAGTCTGAAGTCACCCTGCAATTCATCATCATACACGTCATAGGGGTTGGTATTGATACGTTCAAAGTTGCGCGTACAGGCAACCGGCAGTATCAATAATGATAGCAGTATCATTATTGCCGTAACAGATCTTCCTTTACTCATTCATAAGCTCTTTTTATAGAACCAGTTTAATGTTGGCGCCCATGCTTCGTAAGGCAGATACGCCAAATGCGTCTATTCCCTGCAGTCCGTTACCGCTGCTCATTGAGATCTCCGGATCGAAAGGTGAGTGGATGCTGAAGAAGCAGAGATTCCTGCCGATCAGTCCCACCTGCAGCTTATCGATCCATTTACTCTTTAACGGTAATTTGCAGGTAAGTGACATTTCTCTTAACCTGATGTTTGTGGCATCGTACATGTACATTTCTCCGATGCCTGCCCGCCCGCCTATCGTAGCGTAGTATTTGCGTTCATCATATGTAGTGGTGAGCGGGGTGCCGTTTTCATATATTGCGTTGATAGTTACGCCGCCTGCATCTCTGGCTTTTGCACTGGCCTCACTGACACCATAGGCGTCCAGCACGGAATTGGTCACACTCATGACCTTACCGCCGAAACGCCCATCTATCAGGAAGCTCAATGAAAAACTCCGGTAGGTGAGTGAGTTGTTCCATCCCAGCATAAACCGTGGATTGGGGTTGCCCACCTTTTTAAATACATTGCGTGTTTCAAGATTTCCTCTGCTGTCAATTACATACTGACCTTTCTCATTCCTGTATAATTCCTTATTGGTATAGATATCTCCCCAGGAGCCACCTTCTTTGATAAATGACCCGTACATGTTGGTCATGAAATCAGTCAGGATGTAGTAGTTATCAGGTCCTGCTCCGGGTATGCTGTTATTACTGAGTGTAACGACCTTGTTATTGTTAATGGTGAAGTTGAACGTGCTGCTCCATTTAAAATGCGTGTGTTGTACAGGTACGAGATTCAGTGCAGCTTCCCATCCCTGGTTCTGGATATTGCCGAGATTCAGGTAGTAGAACAGATAGCCGGAACCTGATGGCGCACGTACTTCCATGTACTGCTGATAGTTGTTGTTCTTGTACCAGGTAAGGTCTACACCTATACGGTCCTGCAGGAAGCGTACTTCAGCCCCGGCTTCCAGCGACCGGTTGTCTTCCGGTTTCAGATAGATACCGGGGTAGGGGGCGCGTGTATTGAAATTGACACGGGTTACACCGCCTGTCGTCTGTAACAGAAAGCGCGCAGGGCGGGAGGCATAGGGGGCAATATCATTACCAGCCCTGGCATAGGAAACACGTACTTTGGCAAAGCTTACAGGTGCCGGAAGGGAGAACCACTCGCTTAGTATGGAACTGATGCCAGCAGAATAATAAAAATATCCTTTGGCTTTGATGGGTGTAAATGCGAAGGTGCTGGACCAGTCGTTGCGGCCTGTCAGGTCGAGGAAAAGCCTTTGCTTCCAGTTAAGCTGCGCACTGCCAAAGATGGCCTGTAACTGTTTTTTATCTATACTCTGCTGGGCGTCTAAAGCACTGGGGGAAATATTGGTGACGGAGAAGATGTTGGGTACGATCAGTCCTTCCGCGGCGGTGGGGTTGGTACTGATCAGGGAACGGTCGTGTGCCCTTACATCTGTGATGCTGACACCCAGCATGGTCTGTAGTTTGAACTGGGGCGACAACTGTTTGCTGGCGGTCAGCATCATATCCGCATACAGTTGTGTGTTACGTTCTGTTTCACGGGTAAATCTGCCATTCGGTGGACTTAGCACCTGTTGCGTACCCGCGTGTGCTGACATCTGATAGTGATCATCACTTCTGTCTATATTACCCCTGACCTGTAAAGACAGCCAGTCAGTCAGCCTGTATTTCATCGTCACGGAAAACATGCTGCGATACCTGTTTTCCTTCCGTTGTGTTTTGTATTGTATCCAGTAAGGATTCTGTTGATCGTCCATTCCCGGCCAGTTCAGGTCACTGTGGATGTTCCACCAGTTCTGTAAAGGCAGGTTACGGTTGGTATCAAAGTACTGGTATGTTTTATAGTTGTCGAAGTCGAGTCCGCGGGGAAGGTTGTACAACCCCGTTAATGCGTTGTAGTAAAGGCCGGAGGACGGTCTGTTCAGGATATCCTGAATGAGATAGGAGAAGTTTGCATCGACAAACAGCTTCTTTTTAAGCAGGTGGGCAGTTAAACGAGTATTAAATGTGTGTCGCTGCAGGTGACTGGCCGGCAGTATGCATCTGTTCATGGTATTAGCATACGAGAGGTAGTATTGCGTGTGCTGGGTGCCACCACTGCAGGAGATACCGTTGGTAGAGGTCAGTCCCGTACGGAAGAAGTCTTTCACATGGTTGGGCGCATCTGCTTTACCACCCCAGCTATCAGCAGAGCCGGGCTGCAGGTTATCTTTATCATCTTTATAGGGACGGATGGTTTGTCCGTAGCGGAACTGGAGATCAGGCAACAGCATGGGCGCATCCACCATCAGATCAGAGGAGACATTGATATGGGCCTTACCTGCCAGTCCTTTTTTAGTGGTGATCATGATCACGCCATTAGCCGCCTGACTACCATATAAAGCGGCAGCGGAAGCACTTTTCAGGATGCTGATGCTTTCAATATCGTCGGGATTTATATTAGAGATACCATCACCACCATCCCTGCCACCATTGCCTACAATGCCGGATGATTGTCCCCAGATATCATTGGGTTGTGACGGCGTGAAGTTGGCCATAGGTACACCATCAATGATATACAGCGGCTGGTTCTCACGGGTGGATTTATTTCCCCTGAGTATTACGCGGGCAGAGCCACCTATACCGGAGGCGCTCCTGTTGATCATCACACCGGCAATCTTACCGGAAAGGCTGTTGATCACATTTGCATCTTTCACGGTGGCAATATCTTCACTCATGAGCTGACCGGTAGCGTAGGAGAGTTCCTTATTGCTTTTGGGAATACCCAGGGCAGTCACGACCTGTTCATTAAGGCCCTGTACACTTTCAGTGAGGGTGACATCTATCAGCTGGCGTTCACTGATACAGACCTCCTTATTCAGGAAGCCTACAGAGCGGAAGACCAGTACATCAGAGGGGGCGGCTTTCAGGCTGTAATAGCCTTCATCGTCGGTATGTACACCTTTATGGGAATCCTTGACGAGGATAGTGGCACCAGGCACCGGGCGGCCGTGAGCGTCCTGCACGCGGCCGGCTATCTGGATGTGATCATTGCTGCTGCTGACGGTACTACCATGATCTGTTATTTCAGGCATATCGGCCCATACAATGATCTTGTCACCCTTGATGAGGAAGGAGAGACCCGTGCGTACGGACAGTTTGGTCAGTACATCCTGTACGGGCAGGTCTTTGCAATGCAGGGATATCTTCCTGTGCAGGTCAATAGCTGTTTTGTCGTAGTGGAAATTGAGTCTGCTTTGCATGGAGATATCCGCCATGATCTCAGCAAGGGACTTATCGGCGGCGGTAAGAGTGATACACTGAAGGCAGGGTGTTGATTGTTGGGCACGCAGGGGAGTGATTCCCGTCAATGAGGCCATTAACAGGGAGCTGGCAATAATACATACTTTACAGAAGTATGATTTTCCCCTCATATAGCCCTATTTACGTTTAAATACAAAAGCAGCTTCAGTGATCAAGGATTGTGGGTCCGTTGCCGGACGATTATGCAATCAGCATTATTTATTTTTTAGTAGCACAGTGTCCTTTCCGATGGTATAGGAAAGTGATTCTGTCAGACAAATGGTTTCAATCACATTTGCCAGGGTTTCCTGTTTAAAATTGCCGGTATAGGTCCAGTCTTTCCTGCCGCTTTCATTGATGATCGTTACGCCATATCTGTTTTCAATGGCGATACGTACCTGTTCATAGGAAGCGTCTTTAAAGATGAGGTAACCTTTTTGCCAGCCTATCGTTTCTTCCGCGTTAAAGTTTGTTTTAATGACATGGAGCGAACGGCGGTCAATGCTGGCCTGTTCACTGGGCTGTAAGATAACCGGCGGCTGGGATGTGGTGGTTACTTTTACCTTACCGGTCACGAGTGCGACGGTGATCTGTTGTTCGTGCGGATAGGCACGTACATTGAATGTGGTACCGAGGGCGGTCGTGCTGACGTTGCCTGCGTGTACGGTAAATGCATTTTCAGGTACCGGGGCTGCGTCAAACCAGGCTTCCCCTTCTTCCAGGTAGATATCGCGGGTGTTACCAGTAAAATGCGCTGCGTAACGTATCCTGGTAGCGGCATTGAGCATGATCTTACTGCCGTCTTCTAATATGACCTGTTCCCGGTTACCTTTAGGATTGTTAATGGTGATAAAGCCATCAGCGACGGTACGGGTGCTTTCGATGATCTTTCCTGCCAGCGGCTGTTCAGGCGCGGCAGGATTGGCTGCACGTTGTTTTAACTGAAAGAACCAGGTAGCTGCTGCTACCAGCAGGGTAACGGCGGCGGCCACATAGTACCAGGAACGCGCGATGCTGCGTACCGGGGTGGCAGGTTGTATCTGGCTGATGAGCGTACGGTGTACTGTGGAGAGGTCCTGCCGGATCTCCTGCTCGCTTTTAGGCGACGTATATTGGTCTCCAATGCTGTCGAACCACTGTTCGATGACTACTGTTTCTTCCGGGGTGCATTGGCCTTCGTTATAACGTTCTAATATTTTCCTGATCTGATCTTGCTCCACTGCTTGCAATTTTGAAATGTCCCAATGATAATCTGATGTCGTACCAGAGAGCGATAGGTACCATTACTCTGTAAAAAATGAGTACAGGGCCTGTGATGTGAGTAGAAACAGCACGAGGTCTGTTCTGGCATGATTAGCACGAAGTATCTTAAGGGCTTTGGTTATTTGATTTTTAACGGTTTGCTGTGAAAGTCCGAGTCTGACTGCAATTTGCTCAACTGTCTGATGTTCAATGCGGCTGAGCATGAATATCTCTTTCATACGTTCGGGCAGATGGTTGATGGTCTCAAACACATCCTGCGTACGGGCCTTGCTGTCAACCAGTTCGGCAATGCCGCCGGGTTGTACATCAAAGTGTTCAATCAGTTGCTGGAGATATTTGCGGTAGGTGGAGTTTTTACGGTAGATGTCGATGATCTTGTGTCTGGCAGACTGGTAGAGGTAAGACTTCAGCGATTCGTTAATGCTGATGGAATGGCGTCTTTCCCACAGGGAAGTGTATAGGTCCTGGAGGACGTCTTTACCGGCTTCAGCGCCGTCTATTTTGCTGAGAATGTAGAGGTACAGGGGATGACTATAACGCTCGTAAATAACGTTAAAAGCGTCTACACTGTCTTGTTGAAGCAGCAATAGTAATTCTTGGTCAGTATAATTACTATACATGGAATACAGCAAATAGATTTTGGTTGATAAATGGCTTATTATCAGCGAATAACTCCATTTATGTCGGCATGTTCAGTTATCAGCCGCAAGGAAATTAATACATTTTAATCAATTACCAAACAATTTGCAATACGTTATCCCGGCCATGGTGCTTACCTGGCTGAAGATCAATCAATAGCCTTACTGTTTTTAGCAGTAAGGCTTTATAAGCGTATCTTTTACGCTTCTTTCAGTCTTAGTTCGTTCTTATATTCCTTTGGCGTTTTACCCACAATCTCTTTGAAGAAGCGATTAAAGTTGGACAGATTTTTAAATCCGCAGGAGTAGGCGATTTCCGCGATAGACCAGTCTTCCTCTGTCAGTCGTTTACAGGCGTGCCCGATACGGACTTCATTCAGGAACTGCACAAATGATTTCTTTGTACGGTTCTTAAAGAAGCGGCAGAAGGATTGCGGAGAAAGGTTGGTAATACTGGCTACATCCTGGAGGGAGATCTCTTTCGAGAAATTTCCCATTACGTATTTAAATACCTCATCGATCTTGTGGTTATCTTTTGCATTGAATGCATGTGAGTAACCAGTGCTGGCAAGGTATTGTACGTCTTTGGTCTCTGCTAATATTTTAAGGATGCCAAGCAGGGAAATGATACGTTCCAGCCCTTCTTTTTTCGGCAGGGAGAGGATTTGTTCCTTCAGCAGGTCATAGGTAGGACCCAGTATCTTCATGCCTCTTTGTGCCCTGTGAAACAGATCGGTCAGTGATTTGGTCTCCGGCAGCCCATAGAACTTCTCACCAAAGATGTCTTTGGGAAAGTAGATCACGACTGAACGAGCCTTCAGCTGCTCATTGTTCTTGTGGTAGCTTTCGTCATTGTACCATACGTGTGGAATGTGCGGTCCCAGAAATACCATGTCGCCCACATCAAAACTCTCAATGCTGTCGCCAACGATTCGCTTACCATTGCTTTCCATGACAAATACCAGTTCACATTCCGGATGAAAGTGAAAAGGAGTATTAAAATAAGGATCACATCTCTCAATGATGGTGATCTGATTGTCGGCAAATGCCCCCACTTTTATAAGAATGGGTTTCATGTAATTATAGATTTAAACTTCCCTTGAACCCTTATGATGACTCTCGAAACAGTAGTATAAAACGATCCTGTGGCTATTATGACCCTGTCACAATTCATATGACAGCATTTGAAAATCCCCCTGACAGAACTTTTTCTCAGAAAGTGCCAAATTATCAAATTTTGGTTAAAAAAACATCACATGTTCGTAATAATCACAGGCAAAAAATGGGGATGATAATATTATTTTATTTGGCAATCTGCAGTTAAGAGTCTAATTTTCTAACGAATATCAAACCAAATCTGAATTTCGTGAAAGGAATATCCATTAAAGATATTGCCCAAGAGGCAGGTGTTTCTCCTACAACAGTTTCTTTTGTATTGAATGGTAAAGGAAAGGAAAAAAGAATCAGTGAACAGGTCAGCAAGAGGATCCTGAAGATAGCCGGAAAACTGAAGTATAAGCCCAACCAGCTTGCCAGGGGATTACGCACAGGTAAGACAAAAACGATCGGATTAATGGTAGAGGATATTGCCAACATCTTTTTTGCCAACGTGGCCAAGGTCGTGGAAGACGAAGCAGATAAGTTCGGTTATAAGGTGCTTTTCGGCAGCACGGAAGACAATGAGGAGAAAGCCAAGGGTTTGCTGGAAGTACTGCGCTATCGCCAGGTAGATGGATATATTATTACGCCTACACTCAATCTTGATAAAGAAATTGCCTCGCTCCAGAAGCCGGTAGTGCTGATGGACCGTTATTTTCCCAATATCGCAGATTCCAACTATGTAGTAGTTGATAACTTCCAGGGAGCCTATACTGCTGTAAGCCATCTTGTAGAGCAGGGATATAAGAATATCGGTATCATAACCACCACCTCTGCTCAGATACAGATGCAACAGCGCCTGGACGGCTTTGTAGATGCCCTCCAAAAGCATGGTTTGCCGGCGGGTAAGGAGGTGATCAAACGACTGCCTTTTGACCTGGACCGGGCTGGATTTATCCAGGAGATCACCCTGTACCTGCAAAACAATAAGAACCTGGATGCACTGTTTTTTGCCACTAACTATCTGGGTATCTGTGGAATAGAAAGTATTCGCTCCATCGGGCTGCATATCGGCACAGATATCGGTATGGTAAGCTTTGATGATCATGATATCTTCCGCCTGCATAGCCCGTCTATTACGTGCGTGGCACAGCCGGTAGAAGAAATTGGCCGCCGACTGATACATATGCTGATTGCAGAACTGGAACAAACCACAGAGACACACAATCCACAACACGTAGTACTCTCACTTGAGCTCAGAAAAAGAGAATCTTCCACGCCAGCTGTTCATCATTTAAATGCCTGATCACGGCCTGTATTTAGGGTGCGAACTGATACTATGGTATCAATTACTTGATCATTTTTCAAAAAACAGGGCATTTTAAATAGTATTTTTTACGCTTATTGCATTCAATGGTCTTTTCATGTGATGATTTTACACCTATTGTATGTTATCACGTATGAATATAACACCAACGTGTCATTTCATTGGTGGCGAACTACTGTATTTTTACCGAACTGTAAGCAAACGAGAACTAAAACGTTTTACAACCACTTGTTGAACGAAAAACGAACTATCAACTAGCAATAAATACAATCAACTAGAACATAATAATCCACTATACAATTATTCAGGACTCGGGAAATTTCTAAATAATTAATTAAAAACAAAAAAGGGACAACACGGAAAAACAAACGGGAGCTGCTTAGCCGTATACCCACACGTATACTGGTTTAACTGGTTGCATTGTCATATTTTTTTATATCCACATTCATCATCAATCTATTTGAACTATGAGAAGATTACTGATCTTTTTATCGCTATTCCTATGCGTATACATGAGTGTATCCGCCCAGGATAAACAGGCGGTATCAGGTACTATCAGAGACGCAGAAGGTAATCCACTGCCTGGCATTACGGTCCTCGAGAAAGGCACTAAAAACGGCGCACTTACAGATGCTGCCGGTTCCTTCAGATTTCAGGTCAACCCCAAATCTGTGCTGGTATTTTCCGGAATCGGATTTATCACACAGGAAATAGCTTTAAATGGCAATGGTTCTCTTAATGTGAGCATGGCTGTAGATAACAAGAACCTCGGTGAAGTAGTTGTAACGGCATTGGGTATCAAACGTGAAAAGAAAACACTGGGTTACGCGCTGCAGGAAGTAGGTGGTGAACAACTGGTAGCCGCAAGAGAATCTAACCTGGCTAATGCCTTTACCGGTAAAGTAGCTGGTTTACAGGTATTACGTTCCAGTAACGGTCCTGCTGGTTCCACCAAAATTAACCTGCGTGGTAACAACTCACTGACAGGTACTAACCAGCCCCTGATCGTAGTGGATGGTATTCCACTGGATAACTTCACTGGTGCTACGAACAACGACTACTGGAACCCATCTAAAGACATGGGTAACGGTCTGGCAGATATCAACCCTGATGATATTGAATCTATGTCAGTGCTGAAAGGCCCTTCTGCTGCTGCACTGTACGGTTCCCGTGCTGGTAATGGTGTTATCCTCATTACTACCAAAACAGGTAAAAAACAGAAAGGTGCTGGTATCACCTATACTTCCCAGGTAGGTTTCTCCGAAATCTTCGCAACGCCTGACAGACAAAACACTTTTGCACAGGGTGCTGAAGGTGTTTTCCAACCAGAAGGTACGAGCAGCTGGGGACCAGCTATCGCAGGCCAGAGCGTTACTGACTGGTCTGGTAAACAAGTAAACCTGCAGTCATATGATAACGTGAAGAATTATTTTGACAAAGGGTTTAACTTTAAGAATACGATCTCTTTCCAGCAACAGGTAAGTGAAGGTACTTCCATCTATACTTCCATTACGCACCTGACTGACAAAGGTATTATCCCGGGTGCAAAATTAAATCGTACTAACCTGACTGCCCGTGCAGTATCGCGTTTTGGTGCTAACAAACGCTGGACAAGCGATACCAAGGTTCAGTACATCAATTCAAGAGCAAATAACCGTCCGCAGAATGGTGATAATACCAGCAACGTATTCCGTACGATCTACATGCTGCCTGTAAACATCGATATCAGAGACTTCAGTGCGGCAAAAAGAGACAATGGTAAAATGTTATGGTATGGTTCCGGTAATGCGGTAAACCCATACTGGAGCAAACTGTATGACCTGAATGAAGACATCAGAGATCGTTTCCTGATGACGGGTTCATTAAAATATGACTTTACTTCCTGGCTGAATGCAGAGTTAAAAGCAGGTGCTGATATCTACGGTACTAATGCAGAAGCAAAACGTTACGCAGGTAGCCCTTCTCCTGCAAACGGAAGCTACAGCCGCAGCAAAGAGACTTTCTCTGAGGTGAACTACAGTGCATTGCTCTCTGCCCGTAAAGACAACGTGTTCGGTAAACTGGGTGGTGCGATCACCGCTGGTGGTAACCTCATGAAACAACAGCGTGACCGTCTGGATGCAAGTGTTGGTGAACTGCAGATCCCTGACTTCTTTTTCCTGAACAACGGTAAATCTAATCCAAGCATTACACCGTCTTCTTCTGAAAAGAAAATCAACTCAGTATATGGTACTATCGGTGTAAACTGGGATGCTTACTGGTTTGTAGACGTAACACTGCGTAACGACTGGTCTTCTGCGCTGAGCAAAGCAAACAGATCTTACTTCTATCCGTCTTTCAGTACTTCCCTGATTGTGACTGATATGATCAGCCGCCTGGGTGGTGAAGTGCCTACCTGGATCTCTTATGGTAAAGTACGTGCATCTTATGCACAGGTTGGTAATGACCTCGCACCATACAGCCTGTACAATACCTATGAAGTAAGTAAAGACCCTAACGGTAATACTGTTGTAAAAAGAAAGAACATTCTGTTCGATCCGAACGTAAGAAGTGAGTTGATCAAATCTGCGGAAATTGGTGCTGAACTGAAACTCTTCAACAACCGTCTGAGTGTAGATTTCGCATGGTATAAAACCAACGCTACCCGTCAGCTGATCGACCTGCCAATGGACCCACTGAGTGGCTATTCCAGCAAAAAGATCAACGCGGGCGATATCGAGAACAAGGGTATTGAGCTGATGCTGAATGCACGTGTCGTAGATAATCCAAAAGGTTTATCATGGGACCTGGGTGCTAACTTCTCTAAAAACAAGAACACAGTTAATGAGATCGCACCAGGTATCGAACTGTATTCTTTAGGTGGATTTGACGATGTGCAGATCTATGCTAAAGCTGGTGAGAAATACGGTGAGATCTATGGTACTGCTTTCCAACGCGTAACTGACGCAAATAGCCCTGCTTACGGTAAGATGATCGTGAATGCAAGTGGTTATCCATTAGCAACCGCTGGTAAAGTGAAACTAGGTAATCAGCAGCCAGATGCTATGCTGGGTATCACCAACACCTTCTACTATAAAAACCTGTCACTGGGCTTCCAGGTAGATGGTCGTTTCGGAGGTAAAATGTTCTCTGGATCCCTGTCTGGTTTACAAAGAGCTGGTGCCGCTGCAGAGACAGTTGTAAATGGCAAACGTGATGATATTATCGTGGATGGTGTGATCTTCAACGATGTAACTAAAGCATACGATCAGAACACAGTTGCTGTAAGACCAGAACAATACTGGGCAAATGCACTGAATGGTACTAACGTAGGTATCGTTGAGAACAACCTGTACGATGCATCTAACATCCGTCTGAGAAATCTGAACATCAGCTACAACCTGCCTTCTAAATTCCTTTCAAGAACACTTGTACAGAGAGCCAGTGTAGGTCTCTCCTGTAACAACGTTTGGCTGATCTCCAGTCACATGAAAGGTATAGATCCGGAGTCTGTATATGCAACCAACACAAACGCGATAGGATTTGAAGCGGGTAGCGCACCTACTTCACGCACTTTCCTGTTCAATGTATCTGTTAGTTTCTAATTGCTGAAAAAAAGAATTTATGAAAAGTATAATAAAGAGTGCTTGTATATTAATGGCCGGTAGCATGCTGTTTCAGTCATGTTCCAAATTCGAGGAGATTAATAATGATCCGAATTCCGCAAACGAAAATCAGGTAGAAGTTGAATATGCCATCAATGGTTCCATTACAGGAGCACAGATGAATCCGGATGTGGCAGAACGTTCCTTCGTACTTTACTGGAAGACCGCAGGTCGTCAGCACAGACAGGGCGGTTTATCAAGCGGTGGCTATGATGATGGCTGGACAACAGCATATTACAACCAGGTATCTGGCTGGCTGAATGGTGTAAACCTGGCCGTGCAACTGGCGGAATCAAGAATTGCCAATAACACAGCGAAACCTCATACAAAAAACCTGTTGCAGGTAGCACGTATCTGGAGGGCTTATCTGCTGAGTGAAGCATCTGATAACTTTGGACCAATGCCGATAGAAGGCTTCCAGGGTGTGAATCCTCAGTTTGTGAGTGTTAAGGATGTGTATTATTACGCACTGAAAGAATTAACTGAAGCAGTTGCGGCGATCGATGAGTCTATTGCGAATGCAGATGGACTGAGCAGCTTTGATCCTGCATTTGGTTATAACTACAACAAATGGAAACGTTATGCTAACTCGCTGCGTATGCGTTTGGCAATGCGTTTATCAGAAGTAGATGCACAAAAAGCAAAGACTGAGTTTGAAGCAGCAGCGGCAAGTGGCTTGCTGATCACAGATGCTGATCATACATTTAAAGTACAGGAAAAACCAGGATGGGATGACCTGACGGGTGTCATGAGCCGTGAGTGGAATGCGCAGTTACTGTCTGCCACACTGAACAACCTGTATATTGGTCTGGGAGGCGTTACTTCTGAGCAACTGTTACCAGATTCGCTGCATTCCCATATTAAGCCAGCAAATTATATCGGTCTGAAGTTTGCAGATCATATGGCATCTATGAGTAATGAGCCAACCATTGGATACTGGTTTGATGGTTTACATGCGGTGATCGACCCACGTGCTTACAAAACCTTCATTATTCCTGGTCAGTTCAATAATCCTGATTTCTCTCCGTATCCAACTTATACCAATGATGCGAAAACTGTAAAACGCAACATGGATGGTTATGGTGAGGTAGATGCATCATTTACCTGGAATGCCGCTACAACAGGTGACTGGGGTACAAAAGGAGCGAAAAACTTCCTGTATACTTACCCAGGTACGAACCCTCGTCTGGCACAACGTTTCAGGAACAGCACTTCACAACGTATCTTCTTCGGACCATGGGAAACCTATTTCCTGCTGGCTGAAGGTGCTGTGAGAGGCTGGGCTACACCAGTAGCAGCACAGGCCGCGTACGAAACAGGTATTGCAAAGAGTTTCGAATACTGGGGCGTAACAGATTATCTGTCTGCCTACCTGACTTCCGATTCATACAATAACGCGGGTACTTCTGTAAGATGGACACATACAGCAGAACCAGGTGCGTCTCATACAATGAATTATATTGATGCTTACACCAAGGCGCCAGGTACAGCGAATATCCTGTATCCTTCCAATACCCTGTATAAAGCAGGTGCTGTGAAGAATGACGCGTTGACCAAGATCATCACACAGAAATTCATTGCTCAGGTGCCATGGTTACCACTGGAAGCATGGAATGATCAGCGCAGACTGGGCCTGCCATTCTATGAGAATCCGGCTATTGAGCGTCCGCTGCCAAATCTGCCAGGACTGACGGCGAGCAATTACATGACCAGTGATATTAAGTTCTTCCCACAGCGTATCAGATACCCAAGCAGCCTGGCTAACAGCAATGCGGCCGGTTATGAGCAGGCAGTATCACTCCTCGGAGGAGCAGATGCTGTACTGACACCGCTCTGGTGGGCTAAACACTAAAAATATAATTTAGCACAATAAAAAAGCCTCATGCTCGTTGCATGGGGCTTTTTTATTACATGTTTTAATTGTATCTTGCCCAGACGTGAAAAACTAAGGAATAGTCAACCGGATCATCTTAATTTCTATGGAAGCCTGAGTACCAGTCATACCTACTCTGCATCTTCATTGACGATCTGATGTGCTGTTATGAGAAAACGAAAGTCACTATGCCTAAAAAATTTGTGTGGGTCCTGTTATTTGGGCTGCTATCCTTACAAACCATTACGACACAACTGATAGCCAGCACCGGAGAGAACACAGGCGGAAGATTAAAAGATTATAAGGGAAAGTTGCATACTATAAAGCCGAAGGGAAAAGCAGTGGTCTATCTGTTTCTTTCTCCGGAATGTCCGTTGTGTAAAAACTATGCACCGGTGTTACAGGCATTGCAAAAAAAATATCCTGAGGTGCAGTTCTACGGGATCGTTAGTGGTAAGACATTTACCAGAGCGCTGGTTGGCGAATACGCGAAAGATTATAAGATCACTTTTCCGATACTGATGGATCCTGATAAACAGGTAGCTGAGTATATGAGAGCGACCGTTACACCTGAAGCTTTGCTGATAGGAGAGAACGGAAAGGAATATTACCGCGGCCTGATAGACGACTGGGTAACTGGTTTAGGTACCAAGCGTGCAAAGGCGAGCAGGAAATACCTGGAGCTGGCAATAGAGAACCTGTTGTCCGGAAGTGAGTTGACTTATTCGACACAACCTATTGGTTGTCTTATCAGTAATTATTAATCAATACGCCAATCAGGTGAGTATGCAGTGCAGGGTTGTCATCACATTACTTGTGATATTTTTATGGAGGATACAGGGTGCTTCGGCACAGAAAATAACGTGGAATCAGCACATTGCGCCGATCATTCACGCGAACTGTACACCCTGTCATAAGAAAGGAGATGCAGCACCATTTGAACTGGTGACTTATGATGATGTGGCCAAACGTGCCACGTTTATAAAACAGGTTACCCAAAGCCGGTACATGCCCCCATGGAAAGCGGATAGTCATTATGCCAGTTTTGCCAACGAGAGAAGATTGAAAGATGAGGAGATCGCTATGATCGCTGAATGGGCTGACAATAAAATGCCGAAGGGGAAAGAAGTGGCGGGACAGCCCGAACATTTCCTGGAGGGAACGCACTATCATCGTAAGCCTGATACGGTATTGCAGATGCCGCGTGCGTTTCATATCAAGGGCGACAACAAGGAACGGTTCATTGTATACAAGATACCGTATGAGATGGCGCAGGATATGAATGTGGAAGCAATAGAATTTGTGTCTAATAACCGGAAGGTGATCCATCATGCGAACTATGAGATCGATGCCGTGCCTGATCTGGACATTTACGCAGGAACAGATTATATCAACCTGACAGAAGATGACCGGGAAAAGTACATTCAGTATGTTCCTTTCCGGCAGCACATGATCTATTATGGAGGATGGATACCCGGAGCCACCTGTGAATCCTACCCTAAGAACATTGGCTGGATCCTGCCGAAACGTGGTGTCATCTTGCTCACTTTGCATTATGCACCAGTAGGAAAAGACGAAGATAATATCAGTGGCATTCAGCTGTTTTTCACCAAAACGCCTGTAAAGAGGGAGATCAGAGCAGTGAGTTTCGGATCAGGCGGAGTAGGGCAGAAGGACATTGATCCCTACTTTTATATACCAGCGGATGCAGTAAAAACCTTCCGTTTGAAAGTTACAGTGCCTGAAGATCAATCAATTATGTATGTGTGGCCACATATGCATTATATTGGAAAGACATTTAAGGCGTTTGGCGTTACACCCACCGGAGACACTGTTAAAATGGTATCAGTAACGGACTGGAGTTATAACTGGCAGGAGGTCTACTGGTATTCAAAGTTGTTAAAGTTGCCCAAGGGTACGGTCATCCATATAGAGGCGACATACGACAATACCGCTGCTAACCCGGCTAACCCATCGTCGCCACCACGGCTGATCTACTCCAGTGGAGATATGAAATCGACAGATGAGATGCTGACCTTAGTGATGCTTTATCTTACGTATGAGAAAGAAGACGAAACAATTTCCCTGAAAAATGAAAACATTATGAAATAAGGTGTAATACTATTTTATTATTTCATTGTGTAAAATTCTCGTTTTAACCTGATTGTTAACAGGAACACAAAAATCTGTTAAATCTTTCTTGTTGTTTCTGTTTTTATTTTTTAGCTTGGCATTCGAAAGAAAAATAAGAATATTATTTAATGTGTGAATTTGAGGAAAGCGAGAAAATAAATTAGGGACATGTAGAACAGTGGGAAGTATCAACAATGGAGGTAACTGGAATAAATACACCTATGCCGAATTATTTATCCCAGGTTACCGTTTCGTAAGCTAATCATTGTAAGAAGAAGGAAACTGTGTTAGGCGGTATAACGAATCTGCTTTTTTTATCTCAGCATTGCAAGTAAATTTTTATGAAGGAACATAACAATGTAACCTCTTAATGGGAGAGGTGTATCTATACCTGTGTGTTTCATCTCGGACTAAACAAAACATAATAAACTAAAATCCAAAAGAAAGCTATGCGAAGATCTCTCTTAGTGTGTACATTGCTTTTCTTATGCTGCTGCTTTACTGCGTTGGCACAGACTAAGATAGCGGTGACGGGAACTATCAAAGATGCCAAGGGCACTCCTCTCCCTGGCGTAACCGTTAAAGAAAAGGGCGCTTCCAATGGCGCAATGTCAAATCCGGACGGAAGCTTCAAACTGTCAGTGCCAGGTGAAGCAACGCTGGTGATTTCGTATGTAGGGTTTGTTTCCCAGGAAATTCCAGTTGCAGGTAAAACATCTATCAATGTTACACTGCAGGAAGACAACAAAAACCTGAACGAGGTAGTTGTAACCGCGTTAGGTATTAAAAGAGAAACACGTGCACTCGGTTATGCAGTAAGCACTGTGAGTTCTAAAGATTTAACTCAGACTGCCAGCCCAACCATCGGTTCTGCATTGTATGGTAAAGCTGCAGGTGTGAAGATCGTTACTGCTCCAGGTGGTGCTGGTGGTGCGGTTTCTGTACAGATCAGAGGTGTATCTTCTATCGGTCTGAACACACAGCCACTGTACGTAATTGACGGTGTGCCTATGAGAAACTTCAGCAACCCTGCGCAGAACTCCTTCGGTACCAGCAATGGTCGTATCGATGGTAACGGTGCGAATGACCTCAACCCTGAGGACATCGAGAGCCTGACCATCCTGAAAGGTGCGAGTGCAACTGCACTGTACGGTTCTGAAGCAACCAACGGTGTAGTAGTAATCACTACCAAGAAAGGTACTAAAGGTAAAAACGGTCTGGGTGTAGAAGCTAACTACTCTTACAACCAGGAAAGACTGGCTCAGTCTCCTGATTTCCAGAATGAATATGGTCCTGGTTACAACCCAGCGCTGAACCTGTCTGCTACTGGCGGCCAGAGTGCGGAAGGTTGGTTCACTGAGGCAAATGGTGCTCTTCACCCTTACTATAGAGCTTATGGTCAGTTCGGTGCTAAATTCGACGGCCGTGAGGTTACTTACTGGGATGGTACTAAGAGAAAGTACGAAGCTCAGAAGAACAACTACAGAGATTTCTTCCAGACTGGTTACAACTCCCAGGCTAACGTAGCGATCTCTAACGCAAATGAAAAAGGTAGCTTCCGCTTCTCTTACACCCGTATGGACTATAAGAGCATCATGCCAGGAAGTAATCTGTATAAAAACAACTTCAACTTCAATGGTTCCCTGAAGCTGCACGAGAGAGTTACTTTAGATGTAATCTCTTCTTACAACAACTTCTTCAACCATAACCGTCCAAACGTACTGAACAACGTAACTAACTCTTACGGTGGTTATTTCAGCCGTTTTGATGATATGAACGTGTACAAAACAAGATTCCAGACCAGAGATGGTTACAAATATGTTCTGTACAACAACAACAGCTATGGCCAGGAAGATAAATTCCTGTACAATATCAGAGCTAACCAGCTGATGGACTACTTCTGGGATAACCTGCGTAACAGCTACGACGAGACCCAGAACCGTTTCATCAACAGCGCAAGCCTGAATATTAAAGTGCTGGATAACCTGAACGTTAAAGGTAGAGTAGGTGGTGACTTCACTAACCTGTACGCTGCTGATATGAGACATAACGAGCGTCCTGCCCGTCTTGGTTATTCTGGTATGTATGCTACTGAGAACAGAAACAACAACGTATTCTACGGAGACGTTATGGCTATCTACAATCCTAAGCTGACTAAGGATCTGGATATGACCATTACCGGTGGTTATACTGCACGTAAGACCACTTACAAATATGGTAAAACACAGACACAGGGTGGTCTGGTAAGCGAAAACTGGTTCAGCATGGGTAACTCTGCTCAACAGGTACAGGCTACTTCTACCCGCGCTACTCAGTACGATAACGCTGCTTTCGGTATCCTGAACTTTGCTTATAAAGGATTCCTGTATGTAGAAGGTACTGGTCGTTATGAGTCTACCAACACACTGGCGCCTGAAGTAAACTCTTACTTCTACCCTTCATTCAACGCTGGTTTCGTATTCTCTGATGTAGTTAAGCTGCCTAAATTCTTCAGCTATGCTAAATTAAGAGGTGCGTACGGTTTCGTGGGTAACCACCCGAACCTGTATCAGTCTAACATCCTGTACACTCAGTATGGTGCTGTTTACAACAACAACAACCTGCTGTACCAACAGCCTAATGGTTCTGGCTTCGGTAACAACAAGCTGAAATCTGAGAAAAAGAGAGAAGCTGAGATCGGTCTGGAAACAAGACTGCTGGATAACAAGATCAGCGTAGACCTGAGCTACTATAACAACAAAGTATCTGATCAGATCCTGTACAGATCCCTGGCATTATCTAACGGTGCTTCCAGCCAGCTGGTAAACGCCGGTGATATCGCTAACTACGGTTTTGAAGCTGCGATCAGCGCTACTCCGATCGAAAGCAAAGATTTCCGTTGGACTACCCGCTTCAACTTCGCTATCAACAGAAACAAACTGGTTAGACTGCCTGATGGTCAGACTTTCCTGGATGCAACCAACCTGGATAACGCTTATGTAGTTATTCGTTCAATGGTAGGTGAGTCCCTGGGTAATATCTATATCCACCCACACAACTACGATGCGAAAGGTAACAAGATGGTAGATGAGTACGGTCTGTACACTATCAATACCAACGAATACGTTCAGGCTGGTAGCATTCTGCCTAAACTGGTTGGTGGCTTCTCTAACACCCTGAGCTATAAAAACTTCTCCCTGGACTTCACACTGGATTACCGCTTTGGTGGTAACCTGATCTCTACGCCGACCTATTATATGCTCGGTGCTGGTATGTTCGAGTCTACCCTGCAGTACAGAGATGCAGCACGTGGTGGTCTGTCTTACAACCCAGTTGGAGACGAAGCTTCTCAGGATCCAAGCAAATACACTTACCAACTGGCTGCTAATGGTTCTCGTCATGACGGTATGATCCTGCCAGGTACTAAAGCTGATGGTACGCCAAACGACAGAGTTATCTCTGCTGCTGACTACTATCTGAATAACTACACATGGGGTGGTAACGGCGATTATAGCGCTGCAATCTTCAAAAACAATTACATTAAACTGCGTGAGGTAGCGGTAACTTACAACCTGCCACAGTCTATCTCTGACAAAATGCGTTTCCAGGGCATCCAGGTGTCTCTGATCGGACGTAACCTGCTGTACGTTTACAAATCTCTGCCTTACGGTATCGATCCTGAGGTGGGTGTTGGTTCCAGCTGGTTATCTCAGGGTATCGACAACGGTACTGCTGGTCCTACAAGAAGCTTTGGTGCAAGCATTCGTGCTCGTTTCTAATATGTAATTGTAAAATCGGATAAATAGAAAATAATGAAAAAGATCTTCATAAATATAGCTCTTGTCTGCACGCTCGGTGGCTTATTCAGCTCCTGCGCCAAGAAGATGGAGGAAACATATACTGACCCGGAGAAAATCGTCGATGGTTCCCTGAGCAAACTGCTGTCAGGTATGTATCTGAACAAAAGAATACACCCGTCTTACTACGATTATTATACATTCGTAATGCCTGTACTGGCTAACTACTCTCAGTTAGTAGCGACCGCTCCGGGTAACCAGATGTATTTCACCAACCCATCTTATGTAGATGGTCGCTGGCAGGATTTCTACGCAGGTTCCCGTGCGAACGATGGTGATAACCCGGATTATAACTATAATGGTCCTGGTATCATGAGTAACTACCGTGAGATGCAAACTACTCTGAGTTTAATGTCTGCTGAACAGCAGCAAAGAAACCAGGTGTTTGTGAAAGTTGCGGAGATCCTGGTATTCGATCAGGCTGCCCAAATGGTAGACATGTGGGGTGATATCCCATTCAGCAAATCAAATGGTCTGAACAGCCCTGATCGTACGGCTGCCGACGTTCCTTATGATGATGCGAAAACATTGTACACTAACATCATCGCAAACCTGAAAGCGATCAACACTTTCCTGGATACAGTAAATGTTGAAACTGATGTTAAGAACGAACTGGCTACTGCTGACATTCTGCTGAAAGGTGACCTGGTTGCATGGCAGCGTTACGCAAACTCTCTGCGTCTGCGTCTGTTAATGCGTATCTCTAATGCTGATGAAGCGACCGCAAAAACTGAGGTGACTGCTATGCTGAATGATGCAGCTACCTTCCCGGTTATTGCTTCTAACGATCAGAACGTAACTTTCAAGAACAGCCCTACCCAGGTTAGAAGTGACCTGGTTGAAGTGTTCACTGGTTACCCATACGCTCCTGAATATCTGATCAACACTCTGCAGGAAGCTAACGGCGACCCTCGTTTAAGAGTAATGTGGGATCAGGATGATGTGAACGGTTACAAAGGTTTCCCATGGAACGGTAGTGTTGGTGACTACGATGACCAGCGTCGTTTATACGCTGTATTCGATACTGCTACCTTCACTTACAATGATAACATCCCTGGTGTGATCATGACAGCTTCTGAAGTAAACTTCCTGAAAGCTGAAGCTTTTGAAAGATGGGGTCTTGGTGATGCAGCTGCTGCATACACTAACGGTATCAGACAGTCTATTGAGTTCTACTACGGTATCAACCAGTCTGCTATCAAGAGACAAGGTCAGAACAACTTTAGCCGTGCTGCACTGGCTTCTCCTGCTGCAACTGAAGTAGACGCATTCCTGGCTAAAGCACCTATTGCTTACACCGGTACTACTACACAGAAACTGGAGAAGATCTACACGCAGAAATGGGAACACTTCTTCGTACTGCAAAGCGGTCAGGCTTGGTCTGAGCTGAGAAGAACAGGTTATCCTGCGCTTCAGTTCCCAACTGTAGGTAACTCTGCAGCGCCTAACGCGCCTAAGCGCCTCCTGTATCCAGCTAACGAAAGACTGTACAACCCAATTGAGTACAGTAAAGTTAAAGACAAGGATACCCGTGACAGGCCAGTATTCTGGGATGTTAACTAATCTTAACTTCCTGTAATGATATCCGAATAGGGGCCAGCCTGAGTGCTGGCCCCTATTTATTTTTATAAAGTACCGTTATACTCCTGTACACACATATCTCTCCAAAGACAGTGTGAGGACGGTAATGCGGTCGCCTTTCATGTTATAAAAGAAGGCAGCAGTGGCAGTATCTACCTCGTCACGCTTACCAGAAGTGCAATAACCCTGTTAAATACAACGTCCCCGGCATTTCCTGTTTATCTTGAGCAGACATCATCAGGTACTTGTACATTACATGCACATGTATGCGCTTCTTCCCCCGTACTAATGGCTGGTGTAGTATGAGATCATTATAGCAGTGAAACCTATGGTTGCGATGCTGGTCACGCGAATGGTATAGTGCATGTCGAGTTCTTTGGCGCATGTCAGTTGTACAATATCGTTTTTACCATCGAGCTCTCCGTTTGTGGGGTTTAAACCATTGTTCTGTTAACGGGTTTTCAGGCAGGAAAGAGCATTCCGGCCTGTTTTTACATCCTCTTTTGCAGCTTTTTATATACCTTACAGGTCTTAACTGATTCCTTATCCTGTGAAAATGCTGCACAAAGGTTTTATATCATTTTGTTGCGCCCTTCTGCTGATCCTGCCGGTACGTTATGTGCATGCACAGCAGGTGACCTGGTCCGGGCATATCGCTTCCATTATCCATACAAACTGCACTCCCTGTCATCGCCAGGGTGAAGCCGCTCCCTTTGCACTCGTTACCTATGACGATGTGGCCAAAAGAGCCAATTTTATTAAGCGTGTTACAGAAAGTCGCTACATGCCACCGTGGAAACCTGATCCGCATTACGTGTCTTTCGCCAATGAAAGAAGACTGACAGAGGAAGAAATTAAACTCATCGGGGAATGGGCTGAAAATGGGATGCCTAAAGGTGAGGGAACTGTTAAAGAAATACCACAGCAATATGTACAGGGTACTTCTTATCACCGCGCCCCCGATCTTGTACTCAAAATGAATTCGTCCTATACGCTGAAAGGCGATAACGTAGAACGCTTTATTGTGTATAAACTACCTTTTGAACTGCCTGATTCTATGGCGGTAGAAGCTATTGAATTTACTTCCAATAATCGAAAGGTCATTCATCATGCCAACTATGAGATCGACAATGTGCCTGAAGCAGACTTCCATAATACAGCCGACTATGTGGATAACACAACGTCACAACTGGACTACTATCAACAGTATGTCAGCTATCGTAAAAACATGCAGTATTTCGGAGGATGGATCCCTGGCAGCAGTTACGAATCTTATCCGGAGAATATAGGATGGATGATGCCTAAACGGGGTGTCGTGCTGTTAAGTGTACATTATGCACCAGTAGGGAAAGATGAAGAAGTGATCAGTGGTGTACATTTCTTCTTCCGCAAGAAGCCGGTAAAACGGATCATCAGAGCCACTACATATGGCTCCGGCGGAATAGGAGAGAAGGATATTGATCCATTTTTTTACATCCCGGCGAATGCGGAAAAAAGTTTTAAACTGAGTGTGAAGCTAACAGAAACCCAATCGCTGATGTACGTGTGGCCGCATATGCACCTGCTGGGCAAGGCCTTCAAAGCGTTTGCCGTAACGCCCGATAAAGATACTGTCAAACTTGTCTCTATTCCACAATGGGATTTCAACTGGCAGGAAATATACTGGTTCCCAAAACTGGTAAAACTGCCTAAAGGTACCATCGTTACTATACAGGGTGAGTACGATAATACGGTAAATAACGCCGTCAACCCGTCCTTCCCACCACAACTGGTTTATGGTGCGATGCGTACAAAAGATGAGATGCTGACAATGATCATGATGACGTTGTCATATGAGAAGGGAGATGAGGAACAGGCGTTAAAACGGCCGTAAGGAAATAATTAATAATTTGGGATTATCGTCTGCTATAAGAACAAGGACGTTTCAGTTAATGAAACGTCCTTGTTTATTTATGAAAATTGATGGTTCCCGATACCCTTCAACAATACCGGCTAACCAATTCCTGATTTAATTAAAGCAGGTTCTTTATTTCATTCAGCTTTAACAATGCCTCCACAGGTGTTAATCTGTTAATATCAACTTCTGCAAGCATTTCTCTGATCTCTTTGAACGTATCACTGTGTGCATCGAAGATACTCAGTTGTACTTTCTGCGCAGGACCGGCGATCTCTTTCACATGTTGCTCTAACGGCGCGTCGATATGTTTCTGTTCAAGATGTGACAGTACTTCATTCGCGCGCTGGATCAGCTGTGGTGGCATACCTGCCATACGTGCCACATGAATACCAAAGCTATGACGGCTTCCACCTGGCGCCAGTTTACGCAGGAAGATCACCTTATTACCGGATTCCTTGTTGGTAATATGGAAGTTCTTAATGCGCCCGTGCTTATTTTCCAGTTCATTCAGCTCATGGTAGTGCGTAGCAAAAAGTGTCTTTGGCTTATGTGGCGTCATGTCATGCAGGTATTCCACAATGCTCCACGCAATAGAAATACCATCGTATGTGCTGGTGCCACGGCCGATTTCATCCAGTATTACCAGACTGCGTGGTGTGATATTGTTAATAATACTCGCTGTTTCGTTCATCTCGACCATGAAGGTGGATTCGCCGCCACTCAGGTTGTCGGACGCACCTACACGTGTGAAGATCTTGTCAGTAAGGCCAATCTCTGCAGCTGTGGCAGGTACAAAACTTCCCATATGTGCCATCAGCGTAATGAGCGCTGTCTGTCTCAGTAACGCCGACTTACCACTCATGTTCGGTCCTGTCAGAATGATGATCTGTTGCTGGTCTTTATCCAGCACAATATCATTGGCTACATAGTTTTCTCCTGGTGGCAATCCTCTTTCTATTACAGGGTGTCTGCCTTCACGGATGTCAATATGATAGCCCTCTGTTACATTCGGACGACGGTATTTATACTGTATAGCATTGTTGGAAAAACTTAGTAGGCAATCGAGACGTGCCATCAGCTGTGCATTCTGCTGGATGACCTGGATGTAGGGCTGCAGGGTTTGTAACAGTTCATCGAACAACTGTACTTCCAGCGCAAGGATTTTCTCTTCCGCACCTACTATCTTCTCTTCATACTCCTTCAGCTCCGGTGTAATATAACGTTCCGCATTGGCGAGCGTTTGCTTACGGATCCAGGTATCAGGTACTTTATTCTTGTGTGCATTAGTGACTTCAAGATAGTAACCGAACACGTTGTTGAAAGCGACTTTCAGACTTGGAATGCCGGTTGCGTCAGATTCTGTTTGCTGAATACGCAGCAGGTATTCTTTACCGGAGTGTGCGATCGTGCGGAGGCTGTCCAGTTCCGCATGAATACCATTCTGTATTACACCGCCTTTGCTGACAAGCACAGGGGGTGTTTCTACTATCTGTTCCAGTATTTTACAGAGGATACCTGGACAAGGATCCAGTTTTTCACTGATAGCAGTCAGATACGGATGACCTGTTTTGCTTAGCAGTTGCTGAATACCTTCCACCTGTTGCAATGCTCTGGCAAGCATCATTACTTCACGTGGATTGATCTTGCGCAGAGGTATTTTGGAAACGAGACGTTCGAGATCGCCGGTTTGTTTCAGGTGTTGTACGATAGCTCCGGATAACTCGCTCTCCTTAATGAAGTACTCCGTTATATCCAGTCTTTCGTTGATCTGTTTGATATCACGTAGCGGAAAGACCATCCAGCGTTTCAGCATTCTGGCACCCATGGGCGTAACCGTGGTGTCCAGTGTTTTGAGGAGTGTATGGCCGTTTTCGACACTGCTGCCCAGGAGTTCCAGGTTTCGGATGGTGAAACGGTCCATCCACAGGAAATCATCCTGGTCGATGCGCTGGATATTGGTAATATGCTGGAGGTGCGGATGTTCTGTATCCCGCAGGTAATGCATACAGGCGCCGGCAGCAATGATAGCTTCTGCAAGACCTTCTACACCAAAGCCTTTCAGACTATGGGTATCGAACTGTTTAAGCAGGATCTCTTCCGCGTAGTTGGTCGTGAAGATCCATTCTTCCAGTGTATATGTATAGAATTTGGAACCGAATTGTTCCTTGAAATGTTTCTGTTGCTGACGGGCGAAAATCACTTCCGCAGGTTTGAAGCTCTGCAATAGTTTATCCACATATTCCAGGCTGCCTTGTGCTACAAAAAATTCACCGGTAGAGATGTCAAGGAAGGCCGCGCCGGTCAGGTCTTTTCCGAAGTGTACGGCTGCCAGGAAGTTATTGTTGGCGTTGTCGAGGATCTTGTCATTCACCGCCACACCCGGCGTAACCATTTCTGTCACACCACGTTTAACGATGCCTTTTGCCAGTTTTGGGTCTTCCAGCTGATCACATACTGCCACACGATAACCAGCTTTCACCAGTTTATGCAGGTAAGTATCCAGCGAGTGATGAGGGAAACCTGCCAGGTCCTGTTGTGAGGCAGAGCCATTGGCTCTTTTAGTCAGGACAATACCTAATACTTTGGACGCGATGATTGCATCCTCATTAAAAGTTTCATAAAAATCTCCCACGCGGAACAACAGCACAGCGTCCGGGTAACGCGCCTTAATGGCCTTATGCTGTTGCATGAGCGGGGTTTCTACCGATTTGCTTTTTGCCATTCGGCAAATATATAATAATGTCAGGATGTGCTGAAGTCGAGATGTGCACATCCGGTGGGAGGCGAGTTTACCCGGACTTATCCACATTGCAGGTTGTTTGTTACCAATAATCAGGCTGGCCTGTAGCCGGGAACACTTTACATTTTATCGTATTTTTGCAAAATGCGTAAACTTAGCATGGATGAACTGGGCCGTAAAACGGTTGATCAGTTCAAGGCGGCAGATAAAACTCCTTTGTTACTGATACTGGATAATGTGCGTAGTATGCACAACGTAGGATCGGTGTTCCGGACGGCAGACGGGTTCCTGTTACAGGGCATCGTCTTGTGTGGTTACACACCCGTACCTCCGCACCGTGACATCCAGAAAACAGCTCTTGGCGCTACAGAAACGGTTGAATGGCAATACTTTCCGACTACTGTAGAGGCAGTGAATGCCCTGAAGGAAGCAGGATATACTGTGATGGCGGTGGAACAGGCGGTTGACAGTATCATGTTGGATCAGTTTACGCCCACTACTGATAAACCATTGGCGTTAGTATTTGGTAATGAGGTATCTGGGGTGGATGCAGAAGTGATGAAACTGGTCGAAGGGAGCATAGAGATACCACAGTCAGGCATGAAACATTCTTTAAATATATCTGTGAGTACGGGTATTGTGGTGTGGGATATCTTTTCGAAGCTGAAGAAGCAGTCGATATAGCACGATCCAATAATAGTAGCAGGCCGGTTTAACAGCCTGCTACCGGTTAGGCCCGTTTAGCCACGTTTTGCGAATGACAATGCTGCTGGACTTGCTGTAAATACCGCCTGGCCGTCGTTGAATAGGAACTATCATGGCAGCCAAATTCATATCTAGATTTAAATGACATATCCAGTAGCCTGTCATACGTTTTACCAATTCCTTTACAGTGTTCATACACTAGTTCGGATAAAACCCTGTGTTTGTTGTTGTGTGTTGGAACAATCTCGCAATATTCCTCTACTGTATAAACAGTATGTAACCCTTTTTCCTCTCTGATCTCCAGAGGAAAGATCACCGAACTGACATAATGTAATGCGGAATAAAATGCAGTGTTAACAACCCAGTCAAAAAATTGACTGTCGTGGTGGAGGAAATTACAGGCGGCTTCATTGTGAATTGCCTGATTAAGATGCCATTGCTGCCGATTTTTCAGATGTTGGTTCATAATATTGTTTAAAGCCATCTGATATCATAATATCGATAAGCAGATTCTGTGTTTTGGGAATAAAATGAAAGTATACGAAAAACGTCTTGGTATTGCTACTTTTCCTAAGTTCATATGCTTTTTCATAAGCGAGATCAAGCTGGTCTGAAAGATAGTCGGCTTCATTGATCAGAAATGCAAAATCGAAAGAAGTTATGCTGTTTACTTTTAACATAACTTCTGAACATATACCCAGCGTCTGGAGATAATCCCTGAATTGCTCCGCCAACCCGGTAGCGAGATTAACATTATCAACATATTGACTGATGATCGGTTCCTGGCAGGCCTCATCATCACCAGCGGGAATAAACGCATTTTCTGCTGTTTTCCAGTTTTTAGGTATTGCTATAGCATTCATCTTAGCGTCCGGAATGTAAATGGTCGTCATTGTATAAATATTTGGGAATAACTGATTTATGCGGCAAACTAAAAGAATGTTTTTTTACCTTCCAAAAAATAATCATATGTTGACCAGTATGATTGTGAGCCTGTCCTGATAATACGTTAAAGGCCTATTCTAAGGAAGATATTATCTTTGTAGCAAATTTGTAAATGAGCCCGGCAGTAATGGCCGGAGGAATGGATAGGAAAAGACGTGTCAACAGCTATTCCTGTCATATCTTTGCAAAACTGAAAAAAACAACAGCTATAATGATCGCAACGGTTAATAAATATCTTTCACTGGTTAAATTCAGCCATACCATATTCGCGATGCCTTTCGCACTGACAGGCTTTTTCATTGCTACTACCAAGACTGACGCTACTTTCAGCTGGCAGGTACTGGTAGCAGTCATATTCTGTATGGTTTTTGCCCGTAGTGCAGCGATGGCTTTCAACCGTTATCTGGATGCCGATATCGACAGAAAGAACCCCCGTACCACACAGCGTGAGATACCAAGAGGTGTGATCACAGAGAAGAATGCGCTGATATTTGTGATCGTGAACTGTCTCCTGTTCATGGCCACTACCTGGTTTATCAACCTGCTGTGCTTTTTCCTGTCGCCGGTTGCACTGATAGTCGTGCTGGGGTACAGCTATACTAAAAGATTCACAGCACTTTGTCACCTGGTACTCGGGCTCGGTTTATCACTTGCGCCGGTAGGTGCGTATATGGCCGTGACGGGACATTTCGCAGTACTGCCGGTATTGTTATCTGTACTGGTATTGTGCTGGGTGGCGGGTTTTGATATCATTTATTCGCTGCAGGACGAAGACTTTGACCGTTCTCTGGCTTTAAATTCTATTCCTACCTGGTTAGGTAAAGCGGGCGCACTGCGCTTCTCTGAAGGCTTACATGTGGTAGCAGGACTGCTGGCAGTGCTTATCGGTGTGTATGGACAATTTCACTGGTTATATGCTGCAGGTGCACTGATCTTTATTATCATGCTGGTAACGCAGCATCTGCTGGTTAAGCCTGATGACCTGAGCCGCGTCAATATTGCATTCATGACAACAAATGGTATTGCCAGTGTGGTATTTGCCGTATTTGCCATTGCTGATATGTTCATCATCAGATAAAATCTCACTATGGCACGTATCCTCGCAATTGACTACGGAAAGAAAAGAACAGGGCTGGCAGTAACCGATCCGTTACAGCTGATAGCCACCGGCCTGACTACGGTCGCTACCCACGACCTGATCCCCTATCTCAAAAAATACCTGGTACAGGAACAGGTTGAACTGTTCCTGATCGGAGAGCCGAAGAACCTGGATGGTGGCGCGACAGATGCTACTGCACTGGTGACCGAATGTGTGCGTATCCTGCAGAAGAACTTTCCGCAGGTGCCTGTAAAGAAAGTTGATGAGCGCTTTACATCCAAAATGGCTTTCCAGACAATGATAGACAGTGGCCTTAAAAAGAAGGACCGCCAGAATAAGGCGCTGGTCGACGAGATCAGTGCGACTATCATTCTGCAGGAATATTTGCAGAATAAGTAATTCCTAATTCATCCTTACCTTTGCATTTCTGAAAAAAATATAAAATGATTCTACCTATAGTTGCTTACGGTCATCCGGTATTACGTAAAATGTGTGAAGATATAACCCCTGATTACCCTCAGTTAGAGCAACTGATCGCCAATATGTGGGAAACCATGTATGCTTCCAATGGTGTAGGACTGGCTGCTCCGCAGATCAACAGGCCTATCCGCCTTTTCGTGGTTGATAGTGAACAGATCATCAACAGCCTGGAAGAGGATGAGAAGAAAGACTATCCTGGCGATAATGGTATAAAACAGACATTTATCAATGCACATATAGTAAGCACCGGCGGAGAAGAATGGGCGTACAACGAAGGTTGCCTCAGTATCCCTAAAGTGCGTGAAGACGTGTACCGTCCGGAAACCGTAACCATACGTTATGTAGACGAGCAATTCCAGCCTCAGGAAAAAACCTTCTCCGGCATCACTGCCCGTGTCATCTTCCATGAATACGATCACATCGATGGTAAATTGTTCATCGACCACCTGAAGCCATTAAAGCGCAGGATGATCAAAGGTAAGCTCGAGGATATCTCCAAAGGCAAGATCCGCGTGGATTATAAGATGGTATTTCATAAATAAAATAGGTTAAAATTTTGTAATGTAACAAATCCCGATTATTTTAGTGCCTGCAAACTAATACAATACATTGGGAGCAGCAGTCACATATACAGAATCGGAACTCGTACTTGGCCTTAAAGCCAGGAGTGAGAAACATTTCGGTTATTTATATGATCATTATTCACCAGCATTATATGGTATTGCGCTTAAAGTGCTGAACGATGAGGCAATCGCTGGTGATGTGCTGCAGGAAATCTTTCTCAAGATCTGGCGTGGTATTGATCGTTACGATACCGATAAGGGACGCCTGTTTACCTGGATGGTAAATATCGCCCGTAATACCGCCATTGATACACTCCGCTCAAAGGCCCATAAAATGGGGCAGAAGGTTGCAGAATTAGGGAGCAACGCTCTTGCATCTGACCAGCTGGCTATTTATCCTTCTGTAGATCATCTCGGATTGGTGAAAGTGCTGGAACAGCTCAGCAAGGAACAACGTGTTATTATAGACCTGGCTTATTATAAAGGATGTACGCAGGATGAAATAGCGAAGATATTGGACATCCCTCTGGGAACGGTGAAGACCAGGATGCGTAATGCGATCATACAATTGCGGAATATTTTAAAACAGATCTAAGCAAGTGGATGTTCAACGTTACATATCGTCCGGTATTATCGAAAACCATATTGCGGGATTGCTCTCCGAGCCTGAGTCCCGTGAAGTGGTCAGCGCTATGCAGCAGTATCCGGAAGTAGGTGCTGCAGCTGATGCTGTACAACAGGATATGGAGTACTATATTCAGTTATGGGCCCATAAACCGCCGGCAGGTATCAAACGTCAGCTGATGGAACGTCTCCGCACAGCTGATGTAACCGAAGCTCCTGCTGCTACAGCCGCGCCTGAAACAGTGAAAGAGAAGACTGTTAAAGAAAAAGCAGTCGGCCAAAAAGCGGTTAAAGAAAAAGAAACGTACGACAACCCTTTCCCTGAAGATATTAAAGAAGGTGCCTCACCACTGCGTATATGGCAATACAGTACGGCTGCGGCTGTACTACTGCTGCTGGGAAGTGTGACCATGAACGTCCTTTCCTATGGTGATTCCGTGGGTGCCAGACAGGAAAATGCATCATTGCAGTCTGAACAGGCTGCACTCACTACAGAGAAAGATGCCCTGAAGGAACAGCTGGAATCAGTTCATAAAGAAATGGCCATTATGAAGGACCCTTCTTTCAAATGGACACGCATGCCTGCTGTTGGTAAACATACCGGTATAGTAGCTACGGTCGGTTGGAACCCTCAGTCGAAAGAGACATTCATCCTGGCTCAGGCATTACCGGAACCACCTGCAGATAAGCAATATCAGCTTTGGGCCATCGTTAACGGTAAGCCAATCGATGCCGGCGTTTTTGAACTGGGAGATAAAGCTCACTCCATACAGAAAGTGAAGCCTGTAGACAATGCCCAGGTTTTTGCAGTTACACTCGAAAAGAAAGGGGGGAGTCCTTCCCCGACACTGGACCAGATGTTCGTAGCTGGCAAGGTTTCTGGTTGACCATCCTATTCATTTTACTTCTTTCCTCCAACTATAGCGCTCATTATCAATTATTCCGTAATAATTGCTATCTTTCCTTTATTATTGCATTCCCATTAACCATCTATTAGGATTTATTTGGATTGTAACATCAGGTTGTACCGGTAACAGTGCGTGTACTGTAGCACCTGCAGCTGAATGTAGTGAACACTGTGAAAAGTATTTTTAACAAAATTATTAACTGTTTTGGAATCCGCGTTCACATATACGGAATCTGAGCTGGTGCAGGGGCTGAAAGCCAAAGACCAGAAGGTATTCGGCTACCTGTATGACCGATATTCACCTGCCTTGTACGGGGTAGCACTTAAAGTGCTCAACGACGAAGGCAACGCGAATGATGTATTGCAGGAAGTGTTCCTAAAGATCTGGCGTAACATTGACCGGTACGATGAAAGCAAGGGACGCTTGTTCACCTGGATGCTCAATATTACCCGTAACTCTGCGATAGATACGCTCCGTTCTAAGGCACATAAAATGGATCAGAAAATCCAAGACATTGGGGATGACGTACATTTATATACAGGTAATTTAACTGTACACCCATCCGTTGACCATCTTGGACTTTCAAAGGTTCTTGAGAAACTGACTAAAGAACAACGAATCATCATTGATTTAGCGTACTATAAAGGTTGCACCCAGGAAGAAATATCCAAGGTGCTGGAAATACCTTTGGGTACTGTAAAAACAAGGATGAGAAATGCTATCATCCAATTACGAAACTTGTTAAAATTAGTATAGAGTGGACGCATCACGTTTCATATCGTCCGGGTTGATCGAAGCTTATGTTATAGGCGTAGCCACCTCCAACGAAGTAGAGGAGCTGGAGCGTGGTATGGCACAGTTTCCGGAAGTAAAGGCTGCAGTAGATGACTGCCAGCTTGATATGGAGCAGTACATTACCTTACAGGCTAAAACTCCGCCTGCTTCTGTCAGGGAAAACATTCTCAACATCATCGCTGAAGAAGAAACAGCCCGTGAAAACGGCACCTATGTTGAAGAAACAACTTTCTCCTTTGATCCTCCTGAAAAGAAGCTCGTAAGCAGTGCCTGGCGCTGGCTCGCCGCTGCCATCTTCGTATTACTCATCGGTAGTGCCGCAATGAATTATATATTCTTCGGACAGATCAATGACTACAAAGGACGCTACGAAGCATTGGTCGCTTCGCAAAATACACTCGCATCAGAATCTAATATCTACCGCGCACGCATGGAACAGATGGAGAAATCTATCAACATCTTCAAAGATCCTGCTATAAAAACGGTAAAGATGCCGGGTACCAAACCTTTCCCTACTGCCATGGCTACCGTATTCTGGAACCAGCAGTCGAAGGAAGTGTTCCTCATGGCCAACAATCTCCCGCAACCCGCTGCTGACAAGCAATACCAACTCTGGGCTATCGTAGGTGGCAAACCCGTTGATATGGGTGTGATAGATACCAACGATACCAGCGAACTGCTGCACAAAATGAAATCCATCGACAACGCTGAAGTGTTTGCCATCACCCTCGAAAACAGAGGTGGTAGCGCTGAACCTACACTTGATCAGATGTATGTCGCAGGAAAAGCCAGCTAAACAAGAAAATACATAATTTCGCAACATGCGAAAACTCTGGATCTACACTGTTACACTGCTGTTTTTGCAGCAAACCTATGCGCAGGATACCGCCATCTATAAGGGAATGACCATTAACCTTGATGAAGTGACCGTCGCCGCAAAACGTATAGGCTTTGATGTAAACAGCTTCATTAAAAGAGTAGAAGACGACACTACTTTCTATCGTGCCTTCAAGAATCTTCACCTGCTCGGTTACACTGCGGATAATGATATACGCATCTATGATAAAGGCAGCAACATCCAGGCTTCCCTGAAAAGTCAGACTTTACAGACCATGAAAGGCAGATGCCGGAGTATGCAGGTACTACATCAGGATGTGACCGGCGATTTCTTCGATAAAAAAGGGGCATACAATTACTATACAGCGGAGCTTTATGGCAATCTTTTTTTTACAAAAGGTACTGTCTGTGCAGATGCTACCGGCGAAGAGCCTGAACAGTCCAAAGGCAGTATGGCCCGGCATAAAGCGCAGTTGAAAAAACTCATCTTCAATCCTGGTAAGCCCGTCAGAGGTGTGCCTATCGTTGGCGGAAAAGTAGCCATTTTTGATCCTGAAGTCATGCGCCTGTACAACTTCTCTATTACTTCCCAGGAATATCTTGGTGTATCCTGTTACGTGTTCAGTGCAAAAGCAAGGACCGATCTGAATAGCATGGACAGGGGAGAAATTGTTGTTAATGAACTGATCACCTATTTCAATAAAGAAAATTATGAGATCGTCGGCCGTAAATATTCCCTTTCCTACAAAACAATGGTATTTGATTTTGATGTGAAAATGGATGTGCAGATGACCAAACAGCAGGGATTACTCATACCGGCACTGGTCACTTATGATGGCACCTGGGACGTTCCTTTTAAGAAAAGAGAAACGGCTAGGTTCATCGCAAAGTTTCATACTTTCACTACTCCACAGTAATTAGCAAAAGCATTATAAAAAGAAAAGGACGCACAGTATGCGTCCTTTTCTTTTTATAATGCTTTTGCTGATCGTCTTAGTAAATCACGGTTACGGAGCCAGTCTTCTTCACTTTCTCTCCTGTTGATACTACTTTATAATCCATCACCCATACATAAGAGCCAACCGGTACTCGTCCCTTTGTCCATGTACCTTTCCAGCCTACTTCGGGATCTGTGGTATAATATATCCTTTGTCCCCACCGGTTGAAAATGACTAGCTCAAAATCACTGATCGGACATCGGAATTTCGGTCGGAAATAATCATTAAGTCCATCGGCATTCGGCGTAAAGGCTGTTGGCAGATATACCTGACAACCACATTCCTGAAAGGCAATATCTACCTCATCGATTGATTGCCCGCAGCTGTTATTAGCGACGATGGCATAATGTCCTGCCTGTGTTACCGGGAATATTGGTAAGGATGAACTATCCTGCCATTTATAGGTCGGACCTGCACCATCCGGATGCAGATTATATACTGTGCCCATACACAATAATGTATCTGGTCCCAGGTTAGTACGCAATGTATCTTCAAACAGTACATGGATCGTATCTCTGTCAATACAACGCCCTACTTTGGCTTCCACCCAGTAATAGCCAGACTCTCTTACATAAAAGGTCGCTTGTTTGGAGGTATCCTGCCAGCGGTAGGTCGCCGTTCCGAAATCCGCTTTCAATACCAAAGTCTCTCCCTTACATACCAGTGTATCATTACCCAGATCCAGTTCCCTGTCTGGCTTGTAACGGATCAGGATCGTATCCAGCACTTCACAGGTATTGTTGATCTCTACAAATACCCAGAGGTCCCAGCGGCTTCTGATCGTGGTTGTTTGTGTGGTAGCACGGTTACCCCAGCGGTAGCCGGTGGCGCCATTGGTGTAGGCGTCCAGTGTGATGGATTCTCCCGGACAAAGAACGGTATCCTTACCGAGTGAGAACGGATGTACTGCACCGGTGAAAGCGATGTAGATAGTATCCCGGTACAGGCCACAACCTTTTGCATCAGCTGTTACAATGTACGGTGTGGAGGCCATGGCAGTATCACTGTGTACAATGATATTAGGTGTGATGGCGCCGGTACTCCACAGGTATGTACAGTTCTGGGCGGTAGCATCCAGTTCGATGGTTTCGCCGATACACAGTACCAGGCTGCTATCTCCCAGATCAATTTCAGGAACAGGTGTATAGAAAATATTGACAGAGTCAGGTACCAGGCAACCGTTGATCTTTACTTTGTAGGTGCCCATTGTATCTACCAGGATGCTCGGGTTAGTAGAGCCGTCCTGCCATTCATAGGTGGCGCCCGGTACATCCGGCGCCGTGAGTGTGATCGTGGTACTGTCACAAAGCGTCTGATCGGTAGGACCGAAATCATAGATTACGGGTGCTACGATCGTTAGTGTATTCGTAGAAGTTTGCGGAACGCCGGCACGGTAAGCAATTAATTGCACGGTGTAGTTGCCGACAGTATTATAAAGGTGTGCTCCCTTTATCCGACGGGAAGTATCAGCCGATCCCGAGGCCGGGTCGCCAAAATACCATCGTACAGAATCAATCCCTGCAAGGTCTGCTTCAGCAATCACAAATCTAACACTATCATTCTGGCAGGTCGTCGAGTACGTAAATTGTGTCTGCGCATGGGCTTTAAATGCGCCAAGCGTGGTTATTAAAACCGCGATTAATAGATATAGGCTTCTCATGGAGGGACATGGGTAAGGTGCTAAATTAAAACAAAAAATGATATGTTTTATTTTTTTAATGGAATTACTCCTCGAGCGGTCTGGCACTTACATACCGCTTCCATTTTTCCAGAACTGCTTTAAAATCATCAGGTAATGGACTTTCAAAATGGATAGGTTGGCGGGTACGCGGGTGTATAAAACCGAGTGTTTTCGCGTGCAGGGCATGGCGTGGCATAATCTCGAAGCAGTTTTCGACAAACTGTTTGTATTTGGCAAATACGGTGCCTTTCAGGATACGGTTTCCTCCATAGGTGTCGTCGTTGAACAGGGAGTGCCCGATATGCTGCATATGCACCCTGATCTGGTGTGTACGGCCGGTTTCCAGGCGGCACTCGATGAGTGTCACATAGTTAAAACGTTCCAGTACCTTATAATGTGTGATGGCTTCTTTTCCATATTCACCATCCGGATAGGCGTCCATTATTTTACGGAACCGCTGGTGGCGGCCCACGTGTGCTTCAATTGTTCCTTCGTCTTCCTCAAAGTCACCCCATACCAGGGCCAGATAGCGGCGCTGCACAGTATGGTCGAAGAACTGTTTTGCCAGGTCATTCATCGCCTTGTCCGTTTTGGCGATCACCAGCAATCCACTCGTATTCTTATCGATACGGTGTACCAGTCCGAAACGTGGGATCTCAGGTATCGGTACAGGCTCCGCATTGCGGTCGCCCAGGTACCAGGCCAGTCCGTTAACCAGTGTGCCGGTATAGTTACCACAGCCCGGGTGTACGACCATACCGGGTAACTTGTTGATGATCATGATATCATCATCTTCAAATACGATGTCCAGCGGCATTTCTTCCGGAAGCACAGCCGTATTCTCAGGATTTTTATTGGAAAACACGACGATATGATCGTGTGCCTTTACCTTATAGTTGGATTTAACCGGTTTGTCATTGACGGTGACCATGCCATTATCACAGGCCTGCTGTATTTTGTTACGGGTTGCACCTTCCACCCGGTTCATGAGGAACTTGTCCACACGAAGTGGCTCCTGTCCTTTGTCCGCTATAATATTTACCCGCTCGTACAGCTCCTCGCTGCCTTCGCCGTTCTCCAGTTCATCGTCAATTTCAATCAGTTCTTCCGCCATGAGGATTCAAAATTTTTGCGAAGGTACGAATAACCACCCGCAAGTCCACAGTTTGAGGAAAGGAAGGCGTGCTTCCGGGTATTGAATATGTCATATATAAATAAGTATAAATCATTTCTGTTTTATAATCTGTGAATAAGAGGGCCAGACACGTGAGCTTCTTTGCTGAACGTCGCTAAGCTGTCCACCTGCATTCCTGAATAATACATTGCTGGCAGGATGAATGAAACTACTGGCCAACAGGCTATTGTATACTGTTTCAACATGGCCTGATCGGCTTACTATAAGGATACCTCAAGGTCACTTCAAGGGCACCAAAAGGGCACTTCAATATCCCTGGGATATTGAAGTGCCCTTTTGGTGCCCTTGAAGTGATGTATTAGTATCGGGTTCGTTAGCTTTTCAGACCAGTAGAAAACACCTCTTTCGCCATAGTGATGCACAATGAATACGCAACCAGTAAGCAGCCTGTATTTAACCGCTGTCGGCCGGGCGCTTTTATGCCTGGTTTAGCTTCAGGTGGGTATCGGTGATGCAGATCTTCCCGTGTACTGGTTGTGCGCCATGGCACTTTTACGGCCCCCTGTTGCCCTGGTATCACCGCAAGCTGTAAATCCGTATTTTTGTACCTGCAATATGAACAAGAAGATCCACACGAACGACCTGGGAATCATTGATTATCAGAAGGCCTGGGATTATCAGGAACAGCTTTTACAAGAGAACGTGCGTATTAAGCAGGCATTGGCCAGAGGAGAGATCCAGGCGGGGGAGCAGCAAACGACTAATTACCTGTTATTCTGCGGGCACCCGCATATCTACACCCTCGGTAAAAGCGGTCATCTTGAAAATCTGTTGCTGGACAGTCAGCAGCTGGAAGACAAAGGCATTACTTTCTCAAATACCAACCGCGGAGGCGATATTACCTATCATGGACCTGGTCAGGTGGTAGGCTATCCTATCCTGGACCTGGAAAATTTCTTCACTGATATCGGGAAATACCTGCGTAACCTGGAGGAGGTCATTATACTTACACTGGCAGACTATGGCATCAAAGGTGATCGTTCAGCAGGAGAGACCGGCGTATGGCTGGACCCGCATGATCCTGCCCGCGCACGTAAGATATGTGCAATGGGTGTACGCTGCAGCCGCTGGATCACTATGCATGGCTTTGCCCTGAATGTGAATACAAATCTTGATTACTTCGGGAACATCGTTCCCTGTGGTATTGTGGATAAGAAAGTGGCCTCTATGCATGAGGAGCTGGGCGTAGAAGTGTCTGAAGCGGAGGTAAAAGAAAGATTGAGACATCACTTTGCACAGGTATTTGGCGCCGAGATGATTATGGCCTAAAGGCGGGCCTGTTGCCGTTTTAAAATAAAAGAGGTTGAAGATCAACGGCTAGCTACCTGTCATGACTGTCAGGCAGCTAGCCGGATTTTCAGAAGGAGATGAATGACCGGTTGTTAAAGAATGTTCAGCTGTTGATGCATGATGTCGTCCAGTTCCCGGTCAGAAGCCGTCTTGCGTAATGCTAGTATCTCATCCGCCATAAAACCTGCTGCATATCTTGTTTCGGGTTGTTCAGCTGTAATCGCTGTTGCAATCTGGTCAGCAATGACGGCAGGATCGGCAGAAGAGCTGGTGATATTCCCCCTGATCCCTGCTGCAAACCTGGTCGCCATTTCTTTATACCTCCCATTTCCTGATATATTCATCAGATTATCTGCTGCAATACCAGCCCACTCTGTTTTGATCCCACCGGGTTCAATGACAATCACATCTACGCCAAACTGCCTTACCTCGTTTCTTAAACTGTCACTTAGTCCCTCCAGTGCAAATTTGCTGGCATGGTACCAGGTTCCTAAAGCCATGGCTACTTTACCACCTATTGAAGAGATATTCACGATCTTTCCGTAGTGATGCCATATCATAGATGGTAATACCAGCTGTATCAGTCTGGCCGCGCCGAACAGGTTGACTTCTAACTGATATTTTGCCTCCTGCATGGGCACATCTTCCAGCGCACCATAGGAGCCGAAACCTGCATTATTGATCAGTACATCAATTTTGCCCTCCTTGTTCAGGATATGATTTACGCCGTTCACCATTGACGCCTCATCTGTCACATCCATTTGTAATGTATGGATGCCTTCGGCCTGCAGGTCGCTCATTTTGTCAAGCCTGCGGGAAACGCCATACACTATATTTCCTGCTGCTTTAAGTTGTCTTGCTGTCGCCTTTCCAATACCGGAAGATGCACCCGTGATCAATATTACTTTGCTCATACTATTTGTATTTAGTACGACAAAGATCGATCGCTATCGTTTCTTTCATTTTGTTAAAAAGTCCAATTTGCTTTGTTGAGCATGTCATGTGCTGGCTGGCAGAGAAGGCATCATCCGGAAGTTACAGGCAAAAAAATGACGGCGCTGGTAAACGCCGTCATTACTGTATGTTCAATATGCTTGTTAGTTTCTATAGCTTAATGGGATGTAGAGGTTCCATTTCTCATAAGACTTTCCATCCTGGTAGATCTCAAAGTTGAACCAGCCGGAATGGAGGAAGATCGCTTTTTCCAGGATCAGGAAGGGCTCTTTCACTTCCCGGATCTCGAACAGGAAGGAGCCATCAGGCTCGTAGAACTTTACACTGTATTTTTTATCAGCAGCATCCGGTAGTTTGATATTCACATTGCCATCAGCTGTGGTATAGATATAGTTTGACGGATGCCATACTATCTTTTCCTCTTTTGGTTTTTCTTTCGTTGGACTGGTCGTTGTAGCCACGCCATTGGTGATAGTTACGCCTGCTTCCTTCGCCGCCGCGATCGCATCTTTTACATCGGCCAGCTGTAGCTTCTTACTGTCGTCAATTGTACTGTCAGGCACCGCCAGCATGATCTTCGAGAACATGTAACGACCGTTATTGAACTGAATGAAGATACGGTAGTAGTTGGAGCCCGGGAGTGGCTTCAGATCCTGGTAGCTGATCCTCATATCAGTTGGATTGTTGACAAGTCCGATGGTGCTGAAGTTGAGAACGCTGTCCAGGGAGCGTTGTACACCGATAAACTTTACGTCCCGGAAACCGGATATGAAATCCAGCTGGATCTTACCCGTTTTAATGAGCGCAGAGAACTCAGGCAGAACCGGTGGAGTAGGCTGTATCTGTGCTTTTACTGAAAAAAACGATGCTGTAAAAAAGACTACAAATAAAATAAAACGCGACAACTGCTTCATATATACTAATTCCTATGCTGTATCCATGTCTCCAGTGCCTGTTTTTACAGAAAGCACTGGTTTATCTTCTTAAGTTGGCAAAAGTAATAAATTGCTGGACCTGACTGGTAATCTATACCGTTAAAAAAATCAAAACAAACACATCTTTACCGTTCGTGTGATGCTAAAGCGTGATGAACGTAAATATAAATAAAACTGTTATATAGTGTTTCCCTGTAATCCGCCGGTGTGGATAAGTAACACGTTGCTACCAGCAGGGTACCGGCCATGCTGCACATCTTCTCTGAATCCCATGAGTAGTTTACCGGTGTATACCATGTCCAGCGGCACCCGTGTTTCCGCATAGCATTCTTCCATAAATGATCTTAATGCCGGGGTGACCTTCGCGTAACCACCTCCATGATGCTCATGCCGTAGTTCCCAGTGTGGGTGCGGGCCCGGACGCAGGAGGGAGTTGATCTCGCCGGTCAGATATGCTGCTCCTTTCAGTACTACATAACCTATGACGGTTTGTTGGGGAGTGGCACTATTGATAATGCCTGCGAGGGTTGTACCGGTGCCGACAGCACAGGCAATGTGGCTGAAAGGAATAGCACGTTTATCAACGCCGGAGGGGGGCTGTATATTATCTGTTTGCAGCGCAGCGTTGGCGAGCGGGAGTATTTCCTCGCATCCTTTGGCTCCCAGGGCATTGTTACCGCCTTCAGGTACGATGTACGCATCGGGGTATAGTGACGCCCAGTCTGTAGTGGTTTTATGACGATAGGCTTCCCGGGTGATGAACACCAGTTCCATGCCTTGAGCAGCAGCGTGTTCAAGGGTGTGGCTTAATACCGGTGGACGTTCTCCGCGGATGATACCTGTGCTCGGAAGGTGTAGCAGCTGGCAGGCCGCGGCAGTGGCCGCGATGTGGTTAGAATAAGCGCCTCCGAACGTAAGCAGTCGTGATCTTCCCTGTTGCATTGCGGTGGAGAGGTTGTGTTTGAGTTTAAACCATTTATTGCCTGAGACTTCCGGATGGAGGAGGTCTAGCCGCAGGATGGCGGCGGTGATGGTGGCCGGCAGCCAGGAGGGAGTGATGGACTGAAGGGTGATGTTGTCGTAGTTGAGTTGCATGGTGTGGGCAAAGGTATGACATACCGGGAGAAGTAGTGTTGGGGGGGAGAGGGTGTTGGCTATCAACCGCACAGGTGTGCGTTGTGTACACCTGTGCGGTTGATGAAGGGTAGTTGAGTATGTTGATACATTGTTTGTCAATGTATTATTGACGTATCGGAGAGGCGTAGTTTAGCTGTAATTAATTTGTTTTGACGTGTAATGATTTGTTATCGATGTATTGTTGATGTGTTGTTACTGACCTGTGTAGAGTACTTCGGCAGGGTTGAGTTTTTCCCTGTCTCTGTAAATGCCTGCATCGAGCCAGGCGCCGGTTCCGGTATTGAAGTATTGTACTTTGATACGGTGAAGTCCTTTGCGTAATGGTACGAAGCCACTACGGTCCTGCAGGTCATGTGGGCCGTCATTGTCAACGATGATCTGATCGTCGATGGAGAGGATGGCGCCATCGTCACTGTTGAGATGACATTCGTAGAGATCATCAGCTGGTATTTTTATGAGGCCAGTGAAGGTGATGCCAAATTCCTTTGACGGAACAGGACGAATGTCGATGGCAGGCAAGGTGCCGGTGCTGTCGCCTTTAGCAGGTAGCTGACGGGCGGTGGCAGGAGGCGTTTTTACCAGAGAGAAGTGGATGCCTTTGTTGCCTTGTTTTGTACTGATGGCAGGCAGGAAAGGTTTATGCACATAGGTGGCACTATATACCGGACTAATACGACCATTTGGTAATACAACAATGCATCGTACCGTTGCTGCACTGTCTTCAGGTACATATACCGTAAAGGCCCTTGTTAATGGGTGGCTTCGTACCGTTGGCTGGGTACCATTGAGCGTATAGTAGACCATACTCCCTTTTACCGGAGGCTTGAGATGCACAGTAACAGTAGATGTGGTGACCACTTTACTTTCAAGACCTACAGGTTCGGGAATACGGAAGTTGACACCGGCATAGTCCATACGAGCCAGTTCCAGCGGCAGTTTCTGCAGGAAGCGATCGTAGTTCTTCTTCGCAGGTTGAGCCCAGGCTATTTCTGATAATGCGAGTGCGCGCGGCCATACCATATAGTCAAGCATCGCCTGATCAGGAATGAACTCCGTCCAGATGTTGCCCTGCACACCTTTGATATAGCGTTGTTCCGCAGGAGTCAGAGAAGGAGGTAACGGCTCGTAGTTGTAGGCAGTTTTGAGTGGCAGATAAGCGGCTGCATTCAGTGGTTCTGTAGCAGGCTGACCCTGGGTGTAATCAAAATAGAGATAGGTATTGGGCGACATGATGACGTTGTGTCGCTGCTTCGCTGCTGCGATACCCCCATCTTCGCCACGCCAGCTCATGACAGTGGCATTGGCTGCCAGTCCGCCTTCCAGGATCTCGTCCCATCCAATGATGGTACGGCCTTTACTATTGACAAACTTTTCTATCCGCTGAATAAAATAACTCTGCAAAGCATGTTCATCTTTCAAACCGAGCCTGCGTATCATACGTTGTACTTCTGCGGATTCCTTCCATCTGTCTTTCAGACATTCATCACCACCGATGTGGATATACTGGCTGGGGAAAAGGTCGATCACTTCAGTCAGTACGTCCTGCATGAAGGTGAAGACGGAGTCATTTACCGGATTAAGTACATCTTTGGAAATGCCCCAGGTGGTGCGTACTTCGTAAGGGCCTTTGGTATTGCCGAAGGAAGGGTAGGCGGTAAGGACTGCCTGTGAATGGCCCGGCATTTCTATTTCAGGAATGATCGTGATATGTCTTTCCGCCGCATATTTTACAATATCGCGTACTTCTTCCTGCGTGTAGTAGCCACCGTAAGGTTTACCATCGTAGGTAGTGCTACGGCGGTGATGACCCACAATCGTTTCTTTTCTGACAGATGCAATTTCCTGCAGACGTGGATATTTTTTGATTTCGATACGCCATCCCTGATCATCAGTGAGGTGCCAGTGAAAGCGATTGAATTTATAAAGCACCATCATGTCGATGAACTGTTTGATGGCAGCAGGAGGGAAGAAGTGGCGGCTTACGTCCAGCATCATACCACGGTAAGCAAAGCGTGGGTAGTCCTGGATCTTAACGCCGGGCAGATGGATACTGCCATTATAAGGATCTTGTTTGACAGTGTCAGTTGCAGGTGTAAGGTGTTTATTTACCGGGAACAGTTGTATCAGTGTTTGCAGGCCATAGCATAATCCGGGCGCATCACCCTGGAGGTATACGCGGCCGGTATTTACTTCCAATATATAGCCTTCTGGTTTACCGGTAGATGCTTCTACTATTTTGATGATGGGCTGTGCTGCCTGTTTGCTGGTAGTTGCAGTAGTAGCAGATAGTTTGAAGTGATAGTTGCGCTGCAGGTATTCATTGAGGAAGGCAGCTGTTTTTTCTGCGCCCTTACCACTGTATTGAATGGCGGATTGTTCGTTCACGACAAAGCTGCCAGGCATAGGATTGAGCAGCAGTGGCTCAGGGATGATGGTGATGTCGCCGGTCTTCAGCTGTGCTACTCCGGACAGAAAGCAGCACATGGTGAGCATTGACAGGAATAATGTTTTCATATGCATATTGTTGGTATGGTTATTTACTGGCACTCTTGTCATTCTCTGGTATCTTTTTGCTATGACAACAGCAGCCTGCCGTGTGACAGGCTGCTGTGCATGTTATTCGTTTGTGAGGAAACCGCCTTTACCACGGTAAAGTTTTACTTTTCCGTCCAGCTCCAGTGCCAGTACGGTCATGTACTTATCCTGCGCAGCAGTTGGTACGTCTATGTATACGATTCCGGGTACGGCGCTCCAGGATATCTTACCGACTACTTTATGTGTAAGCGCCTGGTTGTTGCCTACTACACTAACCTTTTTGATATTGTTCACCAGGCCTTTTACCATTACCGGGCCGGTGGTATTACCTGCCAGGAAGAGGTATAAGGTAGTGGAATCTTTTGATAAAGTGGTAGGACCATAGAAGTGTCCTGCCGGAATACCGGCTACAGTGCTGAAGATAGCAGGAGCATGTTTTTTATTCCAGGCACCCAGTTCTTTCAGTACGTTCACTTCTTCAGCAGGAATGGTGCCATCTTCGGCAGGGCCTATATCCAGCAGCATGTTTCCGCCGTTGCTGACAGCATCTGCAAAGATGGTAATGACTTCATAGGGTGTTTTAAAGTTGGTGTCATCCGGATGATAGCCCCAGTTATTATTGATGGTCATACACAGTTCCCACCAGTTATAGTGAGGCCGTGTTACGGGGAAGTTCTGTTCGGGCGTATCGTAGTCACCATATCCCTGCAGGCGTCCATTGATGATGGTATTTGGATTATGATCGGTGAGCATCTTTCTGACCTTTACAGCTTCCCATTCATCGGCACTGTGTTCCCAGTCACCATCGAACCACCAGAGGTCCGGGTTGTACTGCTGCATGACTTCTTTCAGCTGGCCCTGATAGAAGTTAAGGAAGCGCTGCCAGCGGGCAGGATCTTTTTTCGCATCGTAGCGGCTGCTGTCTTTCAGGAACTGTGGATAATCGGCATAGCTCCAGTCAATGAGAGAAAAATAAGCACCGGCTTTAATCCCCTGTTTACGTAATGCCGTATATAAAGGCGTGAGTACATCCCGTTTAGCGGGAGTGCTGTTGGCCATATCCAGTTTGCTTAGTTTGCTGTCCCATAAGGCTACACCGTCATGATGTTTTGTTGTGATAACAGCGTAGTTAGCGCCAGATTCCCTGATAAGGGCGGCCCATTCTTCCGGGTGGTAGTTTTTGGCAGTAAAGCCTTTCAGCTGCTGCATGTAGTCGGCATAGGCAATTTTCCTGTTGTGGAAAGACCATGATTCGTCAACCCCTTTGACTGAATAGATACCCCAGTGGATGAATATGCCGAGTTTCGCATCGGAAAACCATTGCATTTTTTCCCGGATGGCTTCAGGCTGAGTGTGTTGTTGTGCGTTGGCGATCTGTAAAAGTGGTAGCGTGAGAGCTACGGATAAGAGTAAGCGTTTCATTTCTATATTCACATGGATTTATTATATAATGTTTATTAATTCTGCTAAATGGCCCCGGTTGGTACGGGATTTGTTGAATGATGGCCCGTAGGCGTAACATTATCGTAACAAAAAGAAACTGTGAAAATAGTTTTAATCGTTAAATTTAGCGCCTGGAAATATTCATCCGATACATGAAAACACATAAAACAAGTCTATAAATGCAACCAACTTTATTGATCCTTGCTGCCGGTATGGCTAGCCGCTATGGTAGCTTAAAACAGATACAGCAGTTTGGCCCCAGTGGTGAAACAATTGTTGATTACTCCATTTACGATGCTATCCGTGCCGGATTTGGCAAGATAGTGTTCATTATCCGTAAGGATTTTGAAAAAGAATTTAAAGAGATATTTGAACCGAAACTGAAGGGCCGTGTAGCGACGGATTATGTATATCAGGAAATGGATGCATTCCTGGACGGTTATCCGATGCCGGCTGACCGTACCAAGCCATGGGGTACAGCGCATGCGGTATTGTGTGCAAAGAATGCCATCAATGAACCTTTTGCTGTGATCAATGCGGATGATTTTTATGGTCGTGATTCTTTTGAGAAAGCAGCAGCTTTCCTGAAGAACGATGCTAAGCCGGACGTGTATAGCGTAGTGGGTTATCAGCTGAGCAAAACGATCAGTGAGCATGGTTCTGTTTCCCGTGGTGTATGTGCAGCAGATAGCGAGAGCAATCTGGCGGCTATCAACGAAAGGACGAAAGTATATAAAGACGGCGAGCAGATCGTGTATGAAGATGCTGATGGCAGCAAGCATGAGCTGGCGCCTGAAACACCGGTTTCTATGAACTTCTGGGGTTTCCATCCTTCTGTATTTGAGCTGAGCCAGGGTCTGTTCAAAGATTTCCTGGAAAAGAGTGGTGATAAGCCAAAGTCAGAGTTCTTCATTCCTATCGTGGTAGACCATTTCATCCAGAACAAACTGGGCGTAGTGAATGTGATACCTACCGGTGCACAGTGGTTCGGTGTTACTTATAAAGAAGATGCGCCTGGAGTGCAGGAAAGTCTTTCTGCCCTGGTAAGAAGCGGGGAATATCCAGATAACCTCTGGAAATAGCCTCGGATGATTTGTAATAATTTTGCTAATTGTATGGAATTTAGCTAAAGAAACGTTGTTTTATTTAAATATCTTCAAAAAGTGGAGATTTGTTTGCGAAATGACGAAATCTTTTGGATTGTATTGTTTTTTAGTTTAGCGACCAATACATTTGTAGAAGCAAAATTAAATGCGTCCCTCCATGTGGGTAAATAAAGACAACAATAAGATCAATCACATAGTTGCTCAGTTGAACTGGGCTATCACACTAGTCGTGATTGTCGTTGTCATTATTAGCCACCAGTATGGAGGATAGGTAAACGTGTACAATCACTAACGATAGATAAAACGCCTTCCTCCTAATGAGGAAGGCGTTTTTTTGTGCCTGTAATTGACAATCCAAAATCGAATTCTAATATCTGAATTATGTATAGCTATTACAACGAGAACACCATTCTTTACGTTAACGGGGAGTATAAGAAAGCTACCGCGGCCACTACAGACCTGTATGGCCAGTCATTACACTATGGATATGCCGTATTTGAAGGCATACGCGCTTACAAGACAGCTGATGGAACTGTGAAGATTTTTAAAGCCAAAGAACACTTCGACAGATTTAAGCGTTCCTGCGAATTAATACACATGCCGTATCCGTTCGACAACGACGAACTGGTGGCTGCATGCTACAAGGTGCTGGAAATGAACAATATGGAAGAAGCGTACATCCGTCCACTCGCTTTCTGCCCTCCCAACATGACGTTGAAAGCCGCCTCCGAAACACATGTATTGATCTGTGCATGGGAATGGGGGGCTTACCTGGGAGAAAAACTGCTGCGTGTGATGACCTCCTCTTACCAGCGCCCAAATCCAAAAGCATTCAAGATCGAATCAAAGACTGCAGGTCTGTACGTAAACTCAATCCTGGCTTCACAGGAAGCCAAGGAGAACGGTTACGACGAAGCACTGTTGCTGGATATCAACGGCTTTGTAGCTGAAGGTCCTGGTGCTAACCTGTTCTTTGAAAAAGACGGTAAGATCTTTACACCACCTCCAGGCAATATCCTGCCAGGTATTACCCGCGCTACCGTGATCGAACTGTGTCATGAACTGGGTATTCCACTGGAAGAGAAGCTTTTCACAGTTGAAGAACTGAAAACAGCTGACTGCGTATTCTATTGCGGTACTGCTGCTGAAGTTGTAGGATGGGATTCTCTTGACGGCCAGGGTTTTGCCAAGCCTTGGGCGAGCTCTCTGGGTAAACTGTTACAACAGGCTTACAAAGCGAGAGTACTGGAGAAAGAATTCGATCGCGCTGCGGTCACAGTTGCATAAGCAGCTGTTATCAGTATACAGATATTCATGAAAACTCGTGCTGATTCAGGTAGGATTTCCTCTATATGCCATACCTGGAAGTGATACACTATTATTTAAAACTGATAGTATTGTATCCTGCTCAATCAGATAGCTAACAAAGCATCACGCTTTGTACTTACATTATAAAGCGTGATGCTCTCTATATAAACACTTCGTACAGACTTACCATCCTTCCTGTAACAGCCTTTTTTTAATAAGTTGGAATTTGGATTTTTGAAAGTACATTATCCAGTGCCATAGCGGATTTGGCCATGAAATGAAGAGATTTGAATACCGGCTAACGGGTTCGGAATTGGTTTGGAGTTTGGCTTTTATAACTGCTATTTTGTACCTACTTAAATAGCAACCCGGAAATTTTAATAAACAGATGGAATTGAACAAATACAGCAAAACGCTCACTCAGGATCCTACGCAGCCGGCCACACAGGCGCAGCTGTATGCACTTGGTTTAACTGAAGAAGACCTGAAGAAAGCGCAGGTAGGCATTGCCAGTATGGGTTACGACGGTAATCCGTGTAACATGCACCTTAATGACCTCGCTCAGGTGGTCAAGAAAGGGGTCTGGGCTAATAACCTTGTAGGACTCACTTTCCATACTATTGGCGTCAGCGATGGTATGACAAATGGTACTCCTGGTATGCGTTATTCCCTGGTCAGCCGCGATCTGATTGCTGATTCCATCGAAACCGTTGTAGGTGCCCAGTACTATGATGGATTGATCACCGTACCTGGCTGCGATAAGAATATGCCTGGGTCCCTGATAGCAATGGGACGTCTGAACCGTCCTTCTATCATGGTGTATGGTGGCTCTACCGCTCCTGGTAAATACAAAGGAAAAGATCTGAATATTATCTCTGCATTTGAAGCCCTCGGTCAGAAAATCGCCGGTCAGCTGAGCGAAGAAGACTTCAAAGGCATCGTACAACATTCCTGCCCTGGCGCCGGTGCCTGTGGTGGTATGTATACCGCAAATACCATGTCCTCTGCTATTGAGGCATTAGGTATGAGCCTTCCTTACAGCTCTTCCAATCCTGCTTTAAGCAAGGAAAAAAGAGACGAATGCCTGGATGCTGGTAAGTATATCCACATCCTGCTGGAAAAAGATATTAAGCCTTCCGATATCATGACGTATGAAGCATTCGAGAATGCGGCTACCGTTGTGATGGCGCTGGGTGGTAGTACCAACGCTGTACTGCACTTCATAGCTATTGCCAAGGCGATAGGCGTGAAATTCAGACTGGAAGATTTCCAGCGCATCAGTGACAAAACACCGCTGATCGCTGATCTGAAACCAAGTGGTAAATACCTGATGGAAGACCTGCATAACATTGGCGGTGTTCCATTGGTAATGAAATATCTGCTGAAAAAGGGATACCTGCATGGTCACTGTCTGACAGTAACCGGTAAGACCCTGGCAGAAAACCTGGAAAGTGTACCAGACCTGGAATTTGAAGGTCAGGATATCATCGTTCCGGTAGAAAAGCCGATCAAGGCAACTGGTCACATCCAGATGCTTTATGGTAACATCGCAGAACTGGGTTCTGTGGCAAAGATCACCGGTAAAGAAGGCCTTAGCTTCCGTGGCCCTGCACGTGTGTTTGAAGGTGAGTACGAACTCATAGCAGGTATCCAGAATGGCCGTGTGAAAGCGGGCGATGTGGTGGTGATCAGACAGGTAGGTCCGAAAGGAGCACCAGGTATGCCTGAGATGCTGAAACCGACCTCCGCTATCATGGGAGCCGGTCTTGGTAAGAACGTAGCACTGATTACAGATGGCCGTTTCTCTGGTGGTACGCACGGTTTCGTGGTAGGGCATATCACACCGGAAGCGGTGGACGGAGGTGCTATCGGTCTGGTAAAAGACAATGACATTATTGAGATTGACGCCGAAAAGAATACGATCAATGTGGAACTGAGTGCAGAAGAACTGGCAGCCCGCAGGGCACAATGGGTGAAACCCGCATTGAAAGTAACTAACGGTGTATTATATAAATATGCAAAACTCGTTTCTAATGCAACAGAAGGATGTGTTACCGATGAAGCCTGAGCCGGCTGAAAAGCGGGCGGCAGCAACAGCTGCCCCACTTAATATCACTGGTTCCGAGGCAGTGATCCGCTCGCTGATTGCAGAAGGTGTTGAAACCATTTTCGGCTATCCTGGCGGCGCTATTATGCCAATTTATGATGCCCTCTACGATTTTCAGAAAGAAGTACATCACATATTGGTCCGTCACGAACAGGGTGCTACGCATGCTGCACAGGGCTATGCGCGTACCTCCGGTAAAACCGGTGTAGTCTTCGCTACTTCCGGTCCCGGCGCCACAAACCTGGTGACAGGTCTGGCTGACGCTTACATGGACTCTACTCCGATGGTATGTATCACTGGTCAGGTGGCAGCTCACCTGCTGGGTACAGATGCATTCCAGGAGACCGACGTGATCGGTATTACCATGCCTATCACCAAATGGAATATTCAGGTCACACGTCCTGAAGATATTCCGGGTGCTATAGCAAAGGCCTTCTATATCGCTGGTAGCGGCCGTCCGGGTCCGGTACTGGTAGATATCACCAGGAATGCTCAGGTAGCGAAGTTTGATTTTGAGTATAAGAAATGTGACTATATCCGTAGCTACCGCCCTGTTCCGAAACTGGATCCGGAGGCAGTAGCAGCAGCGGCTGAGCTGATCAATAACGCCAGGAGACCATATATTTTCTGCGGTCATGGCGTACTGTTATCAGGTGCAGAAAAAGAGCTGATCCAGCTGGCTGAGAAAGCAGGTATCCCTGTAGCATCTACCTTACTTGGATTGTCTGCTGTACCGGTTGATCATCCGCAGTATGTAGGTTATCTCGGTATGCATGGTAACTACGCGCCGAACATCATGACCAATGAGTGTGATGTATTGATCGCAGTAGGTATGCGTTTCGACGACCGTATCACCGGAGATGTATCACAATATGTGAAACAGGCAAAAGTGATCCATATTGAAATCGATGCTGCTGAGATCAACAAGATCATCAAAGCGGATGTAGCTGTTCATGCAGATGCGAAAACTGCACTGGAAGCATTACTGAAGCTGGTAAAACCTGCGAAGCATGATGAATGGTTACAGGGTTTCCGTGAGGCAGATAAACAGGAAGAAGAAAAAGTATCTAAAAAGGAACTTTATCCTGCTGAAGGTGGTTTGAAGATGGCAGAAGTGGTTCGTCTGATCTCTGAAAGAACAGAAGGTAAGGCGGTACTGGTAACAGACGTAGGCCAGCACCAGATGATCGCTTCCCGTTACTACCGTTTTAAAGATCCGAATACCAACATCACTTCTGGTGGTATGGGTACAATGGGTTTTGCACTGCCGGCAGCGATGGGTGCGAAAGTAGGTACACCAGAAAAAGAAGTGGTAGCAGTGATCGGTGATGGTTGCTTCCAGATGACATTGCAGGAACTGGGGACTATCTATCAGTCTGAAATAGGCGTGAAAATAGTGATCCTGAACAATAACTTCCTGGGTATGGTGCGTCAATGGCAGCAGTTGTTCTTTGACAAACGTTACTCATCCACAGAAATGACCAACCCTGACTTCGTACAGATCGCGAAAGGGTTCTTCATTCCGGGTAAGAAAGTTACTGACCGTGCAGATATCACGGCTGCTGTAGATGAGATGATGTCTCATAAAGGCGCTTATCTGCTGGAAGTAGTTGTGGAGAAAGAAGACAACGTATTCCCAATGGTGCCTTCCGGCCAGCCGATAGCAAATATCAGGCTCGAGTAGCAGGGAGAAAGGAATCAGCAATCATTAACACGAACACTATGCAAAAAGAATATACAGTAACGGTATACACAGAAGACAGGATTGGGATCACCAATCGCATCTGTGTTATCTTCACCCGCCGTGGCATAAACATCACGAGTCTTACTACGGCTGAGACGGAGATCCCAGGCGTATATAAGTTCATCATCACTGTCATTTCCGAAAAGGAGAAACTGGTGAAGATCGTTGGTCAGATAGAAAGGCTGATCGAAATTCACCGCGCATTTGTGCATGAAGAAGATGAAGTAGTGTACCAGGAACTGGCCCTCTACAAGATCTCTACCAAGGCACTGCAGAACGGTAATATCGAGCTGCTGATCCGTGAGAACAATGCACGTATCCTGACAATTACGGAGGATTATTTTGTACTTGAGAAGACCGGTCATCAGCAGGAGCTGATCGATCTGCAGGCGAAACTTGCACCTTATGGTCTGATTGAATATTCGAAGAGTGGACGGGTGGCTATCATTAAATGGAGCCGTCGTTTCCATGATCATCTGAAAGAGCTGGAGCAGCAACGCCCGGACAACCTGAAGCAGGCAACATATTCTGAACACACAGAGGTATCTGCAGAAGAAGAAAGTATCTAGTTTACAACATTTATAAAAAAAACAAACACTATCAAAACATGGCAACCATCAATTTTGGAGGGGTACTGGAAGACGTAGTAACCAGAGAAGAATTCCCAATGGAAAAAGCTAGAGAAGTGCTGAAAGATGAAGTGATAGCTATCATCGGTTACGGCGTACAGGGTCCCGGCCAGGCACTGAACCTGAAAGACAACGGTTTCAATGTTATCATCGGTCAGCGTAAAGATTCTAAAACCTGGGATAAAGCTATCGCTGATGGTTGGGTTCCTGGTCAGACGCTGTTCGAAATCGAAGAAGCTGCACAGAAAGGTACCATCATTCAGTTCCTGTTGAGCGATGCCGGTCAGATCGCGCTGTGGCCTACATTAAAACCACACCTGACTAAAGGTAAAGCATTGTATTTCTCCCATGGTTTTGGTATCACTTATAAAGACCAGACTAATATCATTCCTCCAGCTGACGTAGACGTGATCCTGGTTGCCCCTAAAGGTTCCGGTACATCCCTGCGCAGATTGTTCCTGGCTGGTCAGGGACTGAACTCCAGCTTTGCTATCTATCAGGATGCAACTGGTAAGGCACGTGACCGCGTTATCGCACTGGGTATCGGTGTAGGTTCAGGTTACCTGTTCGAAACTGACTTCCTGAAAGAAGTTACCTCTGACTTAACAGGTGAGCGTGGTACCCTGATGGGTGCTATCCAGGGTATCTTCGCTGCTCAGTACGAAGTACTGCGCAAGAATGGTCACTCTCCATCTGAAGCATTCAACGAAACAGTAGAAGAACTGACCCAGTCGCTGATGCCACTCGTTGCTGAAAACGGTATGGACTGGATGTATGCTAACTGTTCTACTACTGCTCAGCGTGGTGCGCTTGACTGGTGGAAGAAATTCAAAGCTGCAAGCCAGCCAGTATTCGAAGAACTGTACGCAAGTGTTGCTGCAGGTAAAGAAGCTGCACGCTCTATCGCTTCTAACAGTACTCCTGACTATCGTGATAAACTGAACGAAGAACTGAGAGAACTGCGTGAAAGCGAAATGTGGCAGGCTGGTGCTGCTGTAAGAAAGCTGCGCCCAAATAACTAATAATACAATTAGGAATTAGGAGTGAGGGAATGAGGAATTATGATGCAGCGGGAATACGTTCTCCGCTTACATGTAACGCCTCATTCCTAATTCTTAGTTCCTAATTTCTTAACTCCTGATTAAAATGTCCCAGGTATTAACAAGTGTGAACCCGCTCAACATCCTTGATGCTGCGGTTAAGTTAAAGCCTGTGGTGAACCGTACCCCGCTTACCTATAGCGCCACGCTCTCCCGCAGGTACAATGCAGATGTCTATCTTAAGAGAGAAGACATGCAGATTGTAAGGTCTTATAAATTACGCGGGGCATATAACCTGATTAGCAGCCTGGATAAGGAAACGCTATCAAAGGGTGTAACTTGTGCCAGCGCCGGTAACCATGCACAGGGCTTCGCCTACGCATGCCGTCAGCTGGACATTAAAGGCGTGTGTTTCATGCCTATCATTACTCCAAAACAAAAGGTCAACCAGGTGAATATGTTCGGTGGTGATAACATCGAGATCAGACTGGTTGGTGATACGTTTGATGATTGTGCGGCGGAAGCCCAGGCTTTTACCAAAGCGCACAACATGACTTTTATTCCTCCGTTCGATGATGCAAAGATCATTGAAGGGCAGGGTACCGTGGCTGTAGAGGTGCTGGAAGACCAGGCGAAGATTGATTACGTGTTTGTGCCAATCGGTGGTGGCGGACTCGCAGCAGGCTTAGGTACTTATTTCAAGACATATAGTCCCCTTACACAGATCATTGGTGTGGAGCCAGAGGGTGCTCCTTCCATGAGTCGTGCACTGGAGGCAGGTGAGCCTGTTACACTGAACGAGATTGAGCGTTTCGTGGATGGTGCTGCCGTTAAAAGAGTGGGTGCACTGACATTCAGCATCTGCAAAGACGTTCTGGCAAAAATGCAGCTGGTACCGGAAGGGAAGGTTTGCTCAACTATATTAAGACTGTATAATGAAGATGCGATCGTAGTAGAACCTGCGGGCGCACTGTCCATCGCAGCACTGGATTACTACGCAAAGGAAATCGAGGGAAAGAAAGTGGTGTGCGTGGTAAGTGGTAGTAACAATGACATCGATCGTATGCAGGAGATCAAGGAACGGTCATTGTTATATGAAGGTCTGAAACATTACTTCATCATTCGTTTCGTACAGCGTCCGGGCGCATTGAAAGAATTCGTGAACCATGTACTGGGGCCTAACGATGATATTACCCGTTTTGAATTTATTCAGAAACACAATAAGGAAACAGGCCCTGCACTGATAGGCGTGGAGCTGAAGAACAGGGAGGATTACGATATCCTGCTGGCTAATTTCCGCAAATACAATATTCACTTCACGGAACTGAACAAGGACGATAACCTGTTCGGTTACCTGGTGTAAGACGTTCATTATACACACTTTGACAAGGGCATTATGTTTTGGTTATAAAACATGATGCCCTTGTTGCATATGTGACAATTACCGTTTTTATCGCTAATTTGAAGACAAAATCTGCGAGTATGAGTAATTTTATGCAGGCGGCTGTATTACATGCGTTTGGACCGGCCACTGCTTTCAGAATAGAGAAAGTAGCGATACCCCTGCCAGCAGCAGGAGAGGTACTTGTTAAAGTAAAGGCGATTGGCCTGAACCCAGTTGATTTTAAAACCCGTTCGGGAAAAGGATATGCGTCATTTCAGACACTGCCAGCCATATTAGGTTGGGATATAGCCGGAGAGGTAGTCAGTGTAGGTGATGGTGTAAGCAGATTTGTTACAGGCGACCGTATTTTCGGTATGAGTAATTTTCCCAACCCCGGTAACGCATATGCAGAATATGCTGTTGTACACGAAGATGAGTTTGCCATTATTCCTAAAGATATATCATTTGAAGTGGCTGCAGGTACTCCGCTTGCAGGCCTGACCGCCTGGGAAGCCCTGTTTGATCATGCAGGTATTACCTGGGGACAACGTGTACTGATCCAGGCTGCCGCTGGTGGGGTTGGTCATATTGCGGTGCAACTGGCAAAATGGAAGCACTGTTTTGTAGCTGCTACGGCATCCGCAGCTAATCACCCTTTCCTGAAGGAACTGGGAGCAGACCAGTTAATTGATTATAAAACCCAGCAGTTCGAAGAAGTTGTTGACGGGGTAGATGTTGTGTTGGATGGTATGGGTGGAGAAACTGCACTGCGGTCACTGGATATACTGAACCGTGGCGGCGTGCTGGTGTCATTACCCAGTATGTATAAAGATGATCCGGCTGTGATAGCGAAGGCAAAGGAGAAAGGCGTGGAAGTGAAATGGATGTCGGTACGACCATCCGGTGAAAGGATCGAGCAGCTGGCAGCCCTGCTGAGTAATAACCGGTTAAAAGTAGAAATAGATAAGACCTTCCCACTCACTGAAATAGTACAGGCACACCAGCAACTGGAGCTGGGGCATGGAAGGGGTAAAATAGTATTAACAGTATAGCCATATTGGACAAAGGATGTGAGCTTAATTAATGTCAGGTTGACATCTAAAAAAAGAGTACATTTGGAGATACAATACATCGCAGGGTCAGACGTTTGAAGAACAGGTTGTTACGGCCAAATCAGAGCGCATGTTAAGTTACTGGGAGAAACAAAGCCTTTTACAATACGACTATATCATTGCCGGCAGTGGTATAGTAGGGCTCTCTACAGCCATTAGCATAAAGGAAAAACTACCGGCTGCCCGTGTATTGATCCTTGAAAAAGAGATTCTGCCAACAGGTGCGAGCACTAAAAACGCCGGTTTTGCCTGTATCGGAAGTCTTACAGAGCTGCTCTCAGATCTGAAGACCATGCCGCCTGAAGATGTACTGGCCCTTTTACAGATGCGGCGCAATGGACTGCAGTTGTTGCGTAAACGGATCGGGGACGAGTACATGGAATATCAGGAGAATGGTAGTCACGAGCTGATAGGCGTTGAACAGGAACACACCCTTTCGGAAATAGATAAGGTAAACGCTATGCTGCGGCCGTTGCTGGGCGGAGAAGCGTTTACCCTGGTCAGCGACAGATTAGGAAGGTTCCGTTTCAACACGGACTATGTAAAGGCCCTGATCAGCAATAACTTCGAAGGAGAGCTTCATACCGGGAAAATGATGCGGTGTCTGATAGACATCGCCATTGCCAGGGGAGTGGAGATTAAGACAGGTTGTACCGTAAGCCGTTTTGAAGATCTGCAGACAGGCGTTCGTGTAGTAGTGCCCAGGGCCGATGGTGAAGAGATCGGATTCATGGCCCGCAGGGTGGCCATCTGCACAAATGCTTTCGCCAGGGAACTGATGCCCGACGTGGATTTACAGCCAGGCAGAGGACAGGTATTACTAACCAATGTTATTCCTGATCTGCCCTTCCGGGGAGTATTTCATATGGACGAGGGGTATTATTATTTCCGGGAGCTGGATGGCAGAGTGCTGTTTGGCGGTGGCAGAAATCTCGATTTTACAAAAGAGGCCACAACAAGTTTTGATCTGAACCAGGAGATACAGCAGCAATTGGAAAACCGGCTCCGCAACATTATCTTACCGGAGCATTCCTTTATGATAACTGACCGCTGGACCGGAATCATGGCTTTTGGCAAAACCCGCCAGCCGGTGATACGGTTCCATACACGCAACATAGTATCAGGTGTCCGGATGGGCGGTATGGGCGTCGCAATAGGTTCCGCTGTAGGAGAACAACTCTCCTCACTGCTGACTGAATAACAAATGAAAAACAAAAAATATGTCCAACACGTAGTGAAAAATTTTAAACGTAAATTTTACGTTTATTAAAAATGTTGCTATATTGATTCCTAATTTAATTACCACGTACCACGTTTTTTTATGCAAAAGAGCTTACAATTCCTCGATTATGTTGTTTTCTTAGTGTATTTCGTGATTGTTGCCGGTTACGGTCTCTATATCTACCAAAAGAAAAAACGCAAAACGACTGATTCCAAAGACTTCTTCCTGGCGGAGGGTTCTCTTACCTGGTGGGCAATTGGTGCCTCTCTGATCGCTTCCAATATTTCTGCGGAGCAGTTTATCGGGATGGCAGGTTCCGGTTTTAATATAGGTCTGGCTATCTCCACTTATGAGTGGATGGCTGCTGCGACACTGATTATCGTCGCAGTATTCTTCCTGCCGATCTATCTGAAGAATAAGATTTATACCATGCCGCAATTCCTGCTGACAAGGTATAATAAAACGGTAAGTACGATCATGGCCGTCTTCTGGCTGTTACTGTACGTGGTGGTTAACCTTACCTCTATCCTTTATCTGGGTGCGCTGGCAGTAAATACGATATCAGGTATTAACTTCTACCTGTGTATGAGCCTTATCGCGGTATTTGCGATCGTGATCACCCTGGGTGGTATGAAAGTGATCGGTTATACCGACGTAATCCAGGTGTTCTTCCTGATACTGGGTGGTCTGGTAACGACTTACCTGGCGTTAAGCCTGGTGTCTGAGCATTTTGGTGAAACAGGTGTACTGAAAGGCTTCTCCCTGATGACCAAAAATGCAGAAGAGCATTTCCATATGATCCTGAAAAAAGATAACCCGCATTACCTTGACCTTCCGGGTCTCACCGTACTGGTAGGTGGTATGTGGATCGTGAACCTGAACTACTGGGGTTGTAACCAGTATATCACGCAACGTGCACTGGGTGCCGATCTGAAAACAGCCCGTAGCGGTTTGCTGTTCGCAGGTTTTCTGAAACTCCTGATGCCTGTTATCGTGGTATTACCTGGTATCGCAGCTTATGTATTATATAAAGAAGGTGTGTTCTCCTCTGAAATGATGAAAGCAGGTGAACTGAATCCTGATAACGCTTACCCTGTGCTGATGAACCTTCTGCCTGCTGGTATGAAGGGTCTGGCCTTTGCGGCCCTGACTGCAGCAGTAGTAGCTTCCCTCGCTGGTAAGGCAAACAGTATCTCTACTATTTTCTCTCTCGACATTTATAAAGAGATCTTTAACAGATCAGCAGGCGAAAAAGAGATCGTGAATGTAGGTCGTATCGTTGTAATTGTTGCGATGATACTGGCTATTATTATCTCTCCGTTCCTGGGTATTGATAAGAAAGGTGGTTTCCAGTTCATACAGGAATACACCGGCTTTGTATCTCCAGGTATTTTTGCGATGTTCTTACTGGGCTTCTTCTGGAAGAAAACTACCTCAAATGCAGCCTTGTTTGCGATGATCGGTGGTTTTGCTATGTCTATCTTCCTGAAATTCCTGCCTAACTGGACTAATCTCAGCTTCTTGTACGATCTGGGTTTTGCTGTACCTAATCCTGCTAATCTGGATGCAAATAAGAATCCGATCTACGAAATTCCATTCCTCGACCGTATGGGAATCGTATTCGTGGTATGTGTGGTAGGTATGATCATTATTTCTCTGGTGGCTCCCGCTACAAAACATGTTGTAGCCGGCGGTACTGTGGTGGCGACTGAAGGCGAACAGAAAGGTTTGGAAGTAGATCCAACCATGTTCAGAACATCTACAGGTTTTACCGTGATCGCACTGCTGATATGTGGTATCCTGGCTGCGCTGTATACCATTTTCTGGTAGCAGACTATATTGATTGATAAATTAACCATCAAGAAACGAAGAAGCTTGCTATGAGATATACGATTGGATACGACATCGGTTCCTCCTCCGTGAAAGCGGCACTGCTGGATGTTGAAACGGGAAAATGCCTGGCTACAGCCATCAGTCCTGCACAGGAAATGCCTATGCTGGCACCTGTAGCCGGATGGGCAGAACAGGATCCGGAAATGTGGTGGCAGGAAGTACAAAATGCGACGAAAAAACTACAGCAACAGCATCCCTTTGATGGGAATGCTGTTGCTGGTATTGGTATCGCCTACCAGATGCACGGTCTGGTGTGTGTAGACAAAGACCAACAGGTACTGCGTCCTTCTATTATATGGTGTGACAGCCGTGCGGTTGAAATAGGTAATGAGGCCTTCAACAGCCTGGGACATAACTGGTCCCTGCAATATCTGCTGAATTCACCTGGTAACTTCACGGCTTCGAAATTGCGCTGGGTACAGCAGTTCGAGCCTGAGATCTATGAGCGCATTGACAAGATTATGCTGCCGGGCGACTTTATTGCCATGCGTCTGACAGGCGAAGCCGCTACTACGATCTCCGGGCTTTCTGAAGGGATCTTCTGGGATTTCAGCGGCCGTCAGGTTTCACCTGTATTACTGAAGCATTATAATATCGATGAACGCCTGTTGTCAACCATAGTGCCTACATTCGGTCTACAGGGAAAAGTGACTTCAAAGGCTGCTGCCATACTAGGTATCGCTGCCGGCACACCGGTAACCTACCGTGCAGGTGACCAGCCGAACAATGCGTTTTCTCTTAACGTATTGAAACCGGGTGAAGCTGCAACGACTGCGGGTACTTCCGGTGTAGTCTACGCTGTGCATGATCATATAGCTTTTGATGAAGAAAGCCGTGTGAATACATTCGTGCATGTTAATGATACAAAAGAAGCACCCCGCAATGGTGTATTAATGTGTCTTAACGGTACCGGTATCATGAACAGCTGGTTAAGACAGGTAACAGGTAACCTGGATTATAATGAAATGAATATCCTGGCAGCAAAAGCGCCTGCCGGTTCCCGGGGCTTAAACATTTATCCTTTTGGTAATGGAGCAGAACGTATCCTGAGCAATAAGGAAACTGGTGCAGTATTCAACGGGATTAACTTCAATATACACAGTCGTGAACACCTGCTGCGCGCCGCACAGGAAGGTATCGTATTTGCCCTGAAATATGGTATGGATATCATGACCGGAATGGGACTGAACATCCACCGTGTAAGGGCAGGACAGGCTAATATGTTCCTCAGTCCTCTTTTCCGCGAAGTATTTGCCAATACCGCCAATGTAGTGATCGAACTGTATAATACAGACGGGGCACAGGGGGCAGCAAGAGCTGCCGGTATAGGGGCAGGACTTTACAGTGAACAGGATGCATTCCGCGGCATGGAATGCCTGGCTACCATCGAGCCGGATGCCGCTTTACAACAACAGTATGCTGGTATCTACAACCAGTGGCTGGATGGCTTACAGCATATTATAAAGTAACTGCGTTACACGTTGGCAGTTACATGACATATATACACGTATTGGTTCAAAAAAAGAAAGAAAATGAGTATTACTTTAGGGAATCAGGAGTACTTCAAAGGCATTGGTAAAATAGCCTACGAAGGCCCTCAGTCAACAAATCCATTTGCTTATAAATGGTATGACGAGAACAGAAAGATCGGTGGTAAGACCATGAAGGAACTGTTCCGTTTTGCAGTATCCTACTGGCATACCTTCTGCGGCACCGGTGGCGATCCTTTCGGTCCCGGTACCAAAGCTTTTCCATGGTTAACTGCTACGGATGCAGTGCAGAGCGCTAAGGACAAAATGGATGCTGCTTTCGAATTTTTCACGAAACTGGGTGTTCCTTATTACTGCTTCCACGACGTGGACCTGGTAGACGAAGGTGTTTCCATCAGTGAGTACGAAAGCCGTATGCAGCAGATCGTGGAGTATGCAAAAGAAAAACAGAAAGCCAGCGGTGTAAAACTGCTGTGGGGCACTGCGAATGTATTCAGCAATCCGCGTTACATGAATGGTGCATCTACCAATCCTGATTTTTCTGTAGTCGCTTATGCTGGTACACAGGTAAAGAACTCCCTGGATGCAACGATTGCACTGGGTGGTGAGAACTACGTGTTCTGGGGCGGCCGTGAAGGGTATATGACCCTGCTGAATACAAACATGAAGCGTGAACAGGAACACCTGGCCCGCTTCCTGACAATGGCAAAAGATTATGCGCGTAAACAGGGCTTCAAAGGCACTTTCTTTATCGAGCCTAAGCCTTGTGAACCTACTAAACACCAGTACGATTATGATGCTGCAACCGTGATCGGTTTCCTGCGTCACTACGGACTGGATAAAGATTTTAAACTGAACCTGGAAGTGAACCACGCTACGCTGGCGGGACATACCTTCCAGCATGAGTTGCAGGTGGCTGCTGATGCAGATATGCTGGGTAGTATCGATGCTAATCGCGGTGATGCACAGAACGGATGGGATACTGACCAGTTCCCAATGAACCTGAATGATATGGTAGAGTTCATGCTCGTTATCCTGGAAGCCGGTGGTTTCGCTGGTGGTGGTGTAAACTTCGATGCAAAAACACGCCGTAACTCAACTGATCTGGAAGATATCTTCCATGCACATATCGGTGGTATCGATTCATTCGCACGCGCTGCTGTTATCGCAGAGAAAGTGCTGGAACAATCTCCTTACAAGCAGTTCCGTAAAGATCGTTACGCTTCGTTTGACAGCGGTAAGGGTAAAGCATTTGAAGATGGTCAACTGACACTGGAAGATCTGCGCAGTTTCGCCGTAAGTAATGGTGAACCTAAGCTGATCAGCGGTAAACAGGAATGGCTGGAAAACATCATCAACCAGTACATCTGATTGACGCACCTTTGTTGAATTGAAAATAAACGACAGCCCTGCTACATGCAGGGCTGTCGTGTTTATATGACTTCCTGGTCGAAGTAGCCCTAACGCTCCCGTGCGGCAATTACTATTGTGCGACAAAGTTTATGTAAATTACCTCGTGTGACACCTGACGACAGCCAGCGCACCACCATCACAAACTGATCACAACATATGTTTTCAATAGAGAAATTTCATAAAGAAGGGTTTGATATTATTGCGCTCAAAGATGATCTGAGCGATGCACAGGCAGAAATTCTGCCAGCGCACAGCGCTATGTTACATGCCTTCCGTATACCGCATCATAATGATGTGATCAATATTATTGATGGGTATACAAGTTTGCAGGACTATCAGACTAACATGACGGAATACTTTAAAGGCGCGAAGCTGAGTCCATTTGCCTGCCGTATTCCTGGTGGCAGGTATGAATGGGAGGGGAAGGAGTATGTTATCGAAAAGATGATCACGCCAGGCAGCTGTATCCACGGATTGCTGTATAACGTCGCCTTTGAGGTTGTGAGAACATATGCGGATGAGAGGAATGCCCTTGTTACATTGCGTTATCAGTATAAAGGAGAGGACCACGGGTATCCGTTTCCGTATGACTGTGAAGTGGAGTACCGCCTACAGCCGGGTATGCGACTGGAAATAAGTACTACCATTAGTAGTCATGCTGGTTCCCCCATGCCATTGATGGATGGCTGGCACCCCTATTTTACAACAGGTACACCTGTAGATGAACTGGAATTACAGTTTGCTTCGGAACAGATAGTGGAATTTAATGCGCAGCTGATACCAACAGGACAGGTATTACCCTATGACCGGTTCCTGGAATCTTCACCATTGACAGGAATTCCACTGGATAACTCATTCCTGCTGAATTTTAGTCAGCACGCGTCTTCCTGTACACTACGAGATCCGCTAAAGCACCTGGCTATTACTTTTTACCCGGATAGCAGTTATCCGGTGTTACAGTTATATATACCACCACACCGGAACAGCATTGCGATAGAAAACCTGACCGGCGCACCGAATGCATTCAATAATGGTATGGGGCTGATTACCCTGCAACCAGGAGAAACCAGGACATTTACGACAGCGATAGCTGCTGCCGCCTGGTAGTATGGCAGGCTCCCCTTGGCATAGTCTTTGGAACTTTACCAGTATTGTTCACCCAAAAAAGATATGTTATGGATACTTTAGAAATCAAGGGCAAATGGAATGAGCTGAAGGGCAAAATTAAACAACAGTACGCCGATCTTACAGATGATGATTTATTGTATGAAGAAGGTCAGGAAGACCGTCTCATAGGAAAGCTTCAGCAGAAACTGGGTAAATCCCGTGATGAGATTATTAAACTTTTAAAATCTGCATAAGATGGGAAGTCTGTTATATCTGATCGCTATAATACTTATTATCGGCTGGTTGTTGGGCTTCTTTGTTTATTCTGCAACTGGACTGATTCATGTCCTCCTGGTGCTGGCGATCGTAGCCATACTCCTCCAGATCATAAGGGGAGCGAGATGAGTCCGTTTTCATAAAATATTATACAAAAGCCAAAAATCCTCCCATTAACCGGGAGGATTTTTTCGTTATTTTTTTAGGATATTGCCGATAGATTAATTCATCAGCTACATGAAAAGAACCACCATCTGGATATTATTCCTGTGTTGTTGTTGCAGCCTGCTGGTTGTAAAAGCACAGGCACAGGTTACATTGACGGGGACTATTATGGACAAGGAAAATAAGCTTGTCCTTCCTTACGCCAGCGTGACCAATAAGAGTACCGGCCGCCGGGCCTATTCAGATAAGGGCGGTTTTTACCGGATATCTGCCAGTCCCAAGGATGTGATCGTATTTTCCTTTTTGGGGTATAAGTCCGACAGTATTGTGGTGGCCCAGAGCAGTGGGACGGAAACCCGTAACATCTCTCTGGTAGTGGAGGCAACGCAGTTGCGGGGTGTGGAAATTGGTACGCAGTACTCACCCTATCAGGCGGATTCCATTACCCGAAGAGAGCAATTCGGTTATATTCTCGATAAAAGGGATATGCCGCTGGCCGGAGGTAGTACACCTGTAGGGGCTGGTATTGTTTTTAGCCCGTTCACCCGTTATTCACGGAGGGAGAAGCAAAAAAGAGAGTTTAAGAAGATTTTTGCCAAGGCGGAACATGAACATTATGTGGATTCGCGGTTTACGCCGGCATTTGTGAGTAAAGTGACCAGTCTCAAGGGCGACTCATTGCAGTTATTTATGCGGGAGAACTATCCTGACTACAATACACTGCGTACAATGCCTCAGGAGGACCTGATCTACTGGATCACAGATAAGTACAAAGCCTGGATCAAAAAGTAACAGTAGTTACAGCACATACCATAATTAGCAACGGCCACTCTGTCTCCAGAGTGGCCGTTTGCATGCAGAGGCCAATAGAACAAAATATCTTTTAATTATAGACTTTCACCATGTAAACAAACTCTTCCAGTTTCTTCACCTGATCTACGCGGCTGAGTCCTTCAAGTTTATTCTTATGGTTCCATTCTTTTTTAGGCAGTTTCTCTTTAGGCATCTGTTCCAGCAGACGTTTCAGGTGAGCGGATTTTACTGCAAAAGCAATACCGTCTGACGTGGTCTGTTTGCCGGTTACGATACCTACTACATCACCTTTGCTATCCATCAGTGGAGCTCCACTGTTACCGGGGTTAACCGGGATAGATACCTGATAGGCTGCACTGTCTCCATTAAAGCCGGTCTGAGCGCTGATATAGCCTTCGCCATAAACAATCTCATCTCTTGGATAGCCCAGGGTGAAGACTGCTTCGCCGCGTGATGCACGGGCTGGTTTCAGTGAGTAAGGAAGTGGTTGACCTTTAAAAGTAGAGTCAGTGATCTTAAGGATGGCGAGGTCGCTGGAAATATCCTCAAATACACTGGCCGCTTTAAAGGCTTCACCTTTGGTATTTTGTATATATATGGAGTCAGCTCCTGCTACGACATGATAGTTCGTCACTACGTAGCCATTATTGGAGATGGCAAATCCGGTACCACCATAAGTGCCGGGATTGGCCGGAGCTTTCTTTGAACTGTTAATGTCATTAATGAGGGCCGTCTGTGAGCGTTGTATGTGTTTCAGCTCGCGTCTTACATCCTCATATTCCGCTTTGGTTTTTTGTCTGCTGGCCTGTTGCATCAGTGCAATAGTAGACACAGAGGTCAGCAGTGCGATACCTGCTGCTGCAGCCATGTTCAGCACCAGCTTTCTGCTGATGGAGAAGACCTTTTTAGGTGCAGGAGATGCCGAAGGAGCAATATGTACATGATTATTAGCCATACCAGCATGGATCTTATCCATTTTTTCCTGCAAAGCTGACCTGCGTCCGAAGTATTCCAGCTGCTGAATGAGCTGCTGGTGAGCCAGCACCTGCTCATTGACCGCCGGGTCGGACTGGCGAAGCGCTTCGAAGGCAGTTTTTTCCTGCTCGTTCATTTCGCCCTCCAGGTAGCGTTCAATATCACGTATCATTGAAAATTCGTTCATCCCTGTAACCGCTTTTGCGGATCTGTCAAATGGAACACCCGACAGGTCCAAGATTTATATTGTTGATTTATATTGTTCAAAAAATAATTTCTTCAGCCGCATCAGACATTTATACTTCTGGTTCTTGGCATTTTCTGAGTTGGTATAACCAAATTTCTCAGCAATGTCCTGCATAGACATCTTCCGGACATAATAGTCTTCCAGGATGGTTTTACAGGGTTCGCCCATATTACCCATTGCCTTTTCCATGATGGTGAACTGCTGGTCCTTTTCCTCATGTTCGGTAATGTCGCTCGTCTCTTCAGCGGGCAGTACTTCTTCCAGTTCATCCGGAAGCGCCAGTTGCCAGCTTCCTGTCTGTAATTTCTTCAACCATAGATGACGGCACACAGCATACAGATAAGTTTTCAGCTTGCTGTAAAGATCGAATTCTCCTTTTCTCGCCTTCTCATATAATATGATCATTGCCTCCTGGAAAAGATCTTTTGCATCATCCTCAGACCCTTTATACTGTAAAACCATTCTTAATATAGAAGGATAATTCTCCGTATAGATGGTCGCCAGCGCTCTGTCGTCGTTCCTGGTAAGTCCCAGTAGTAATTCCCGATCCCTTTCTATGTTCTGATTATGCTTCACTTATTAATACAATTAAATGGCTTTGGTAACCCAAAGTAGCAGAAAAAATTTCCAAATCCCAAATAAGACAGAACAACTGTCCGTTTCCTGCCGTCCAGACCGGACGCCTTCATATACGTTTTGATGTCTATATATGTAAATGTCCCGGTGGAAGGCGAAAAAACAGATAAAAAGGGCCCGAAAAAAAAATTTTAAAAAAAGTGGGTTACCTTTTTTCAACGCCGGTATAAAGAGTAAATAATATTTCAAAAACCTAAAAAATAGTCAAATGAAAAACGCACTGAAAATTGGATTTTTAGCTTTAGCTCTGGGTGTATTCGCAGCTTCTTGCGGTGGTTCTACTACTCCAGCTGAAGGAGATAGCACTGCTAACGCAACTATCGACACAGCGACTGCTACAGTAGATACTGCAACTGCTACAGTTGATACAGCTACTGCTACAGTTGATTCTTCTAAAGCTGCAGTTGACACAACTAAGAAATAATTGACCTGGTAAGCAATAAAAGGCTTTTATATAACCGCTCCGTTTCTTAACGGGGCGGTTTTTTTTTGTTAAGGGGCCCTGTTTATCTTTGTTTTTGAATAAAATATCTATAAAATAGGTTTTTATTAGAAATAATGTAATTTTTCGCAAAGACGCTTGGAAAATTCAAATCGCGGTGTATTTTTGTCAGGCAATTAAGCGAATATGATACAGCAAACAACCTTTGGTTACTTTTATGGTTTCTATTATTTCTGGTTCCAGAAATAGGGAGGTCGTTTGTAGTACTGAAATATAAAGAAACTAGCAAAAGGCCTCCCGGAACGGGAGGCCTTCTTTTTTTCCGATAATATCCAAATACGCATATGTTACGCCGTTTCAGTCTTTATTTCTTTTACTTTTTCTTTTACTTCTTTTACGTCGTAAAGGCCGGGACTCTTTTGTAATAAATGCACGAATAAATAACTGCAAATAAAAAGGGTCCCGGCTCCGCTGGGGCCCTTTTTCATTTTATACAGTAGTTGCTACAGCAACTACAAATCCAAACCAAACATTAAAAAATGCGTATCGCAATCCAGGGTTTTGAAGGATGTTTTCATCAGATAGCAGCAGAGGCTTATTATGGTAAGGGAATAGACATAGAATGTTGCGCATCCTTTCCGGAGCTCGTTAAGAAAGTAGTTAAACAGAAAGAGGCTGATGCCGGTGTAATGGCCATCGAAAACTCCATCGCCGGAAGTATTCTGCCAAACTACTCGCTGCTGAAAAATTCAGGTCTGCATGTTATCGGTGAAGTATACCTTCATATCAAACAGCACCTGATGGTATTACCAGGCCAAACCCTGGAGGATATACGGGAAGTACATTCTCACCATATGGCGCTGCTCCAGTGCACTGAGTTCCTGGAAAAGCATCCGCATATGAAACTGGTAGAAACAGAAGATACTGCCCTCAGTGCCAAGCACGTAGCACAGAAGAAACTGAAAAGTACCGCAGCCATCGCTGGTAAACTGGCTGCTGAAATATATGGTCTGGATATCATCGCACCGAATATCCATACTATCAAAAATAACTATACCCGCTTCCTGGTTATTTCTCCTAACGGAGTAACACCTGCCCCGGATGCCAATAAAGCTTCCGTATACTTCCAGACATCTCACGATCGCGGAAGCCTGGCAAAGGTGCTGACACAGGTAGCACAGGCTGGGATCAACCTGAGTAAAATACAGTCGTTCCCGATGCCGGCTAAAGAATGGAACTATTACTTCCATGCGGACTTCGAATTTGAGAACCTGAGCCACTTTGAGAAAAGTATCAGCAAAATTCAGCCGCTGACAGAAGATCTGAAAGTATTAGGTATCTATCAGAAAGGAAACACTCACTAATCACATACATCAGGACGCGGAAAACAAAGCACTATGAACTTACAGGTAGCAAAAAGGCTGCAGCAAACGGAAGAATACTACTTCTCCAAGAAGCTCAGGGAAATAGACGAGATGAATAAAACAGGCGCAAAGGTGATCAACCTTGGTATAGGTAGCCCTGATCTGCCGCCTCATCCCTCTGTGATTGCCGCTTTGCATGAATATGCACAGAAGCCTGACACCCATGCATACCAGGGGTACAAAGGTATTCCGGCATTACGTAAAGCAATGGCCGACTGGTACCAGCGCTTCTATGGTGTATCCCTCGAACCTGAAAAGGAAGTGCTGCCGCTCATCGGGTCTAAGGAAGGTATCATGCACATCTGCATGACCTACCTGCAGGAAGGAGACGAAGCATTAGTGCCTAATCCCGGTTACCCTACCTACCGTTCTGCAGTAAACCTGAGTGGTGCTACGGTAGTAGATTATGATCTGGAAGAAAAGAACGGCTGGTTGCCTGATCTTGATGCCCTGGCAAAGAGAGACCTGAGTAAAGTGAAACTGATGTGGGTAAACTATCCGCATATGCCAACCGGCGCCCGCTTCAATGAAGCGTTTGCGCTTAAACTGATCGCATTTGCGAAGGAACATAACATCCTGATCTGTCATGATAATCCTTACAGCTTTATCCTGAACAAACAACCGCAAAGTCTGTTACAGACGCCTGGTGCCAGGGATGTGGTACTGGAACTGAACTCTCTCAGCAAGTCATCCAATATGGCGGGCTGGCGTGTAGGTATGCTGGTAGGCAAACAGGAATGGATCAATGAAGTGCTACGCTTCAAAAGTAATATGGACTCCGGTATGTTCCAGCCGCTGCAGATGGCTGCTGTGAAAGCACTTGAGTTAGGCCCTGAATGGTATGCCGAACTGAATGGTATCTATGAAGGTCGCCGTAAAAAGGTATATGAACTGCTGGAACTGCTGAACTGTTCATTCGATAAAGACCAGGTGGGATTGTTCGTATGGGCAAAGATCCCTGCTGGTGCTAAAGACGGATTTGCTGTAACAGATGAGATCCTGCATAAAGCACAGGTATTCATCACACCGGGTGGTATCTTTGGCAGCAATGGTAACGGCTACATCAGGGTAAGTCTCTGTAAAGATGAGAAAGTATTCGATGAAGTGCTGGATAGGATAAAAACAAAATTTAAGCAGTAAGTCATGGTCGCAACTATAGTAGGAACGGGTTTAATAGGTGGTTCACTGGCTATCAGCATGAAGGAGAAAGGTGTGGTCAACTGGATCATCGGGGTGGACCAGCGTGAAGAGAACCTGCAAAAAGCCCAGGAGCTGAAGATCATCGACGAAGGAGTTTCTTCCATCAAAGATGCGATGCAACGCTCTAAGCTCATCATACTGGCTATACCCGTAGATGCGCTGTTGCAGATACTTCCTTCTGTAATGGATAACGCCGGACCTGAACATGTGATCATGGATGTAGGTTCTACAAAAGAAAAGATTCTGCAACTCGTTGCCGGTCATCCCAACAGAGGTCGCTTCGTGGCTGCCCACCCGATGGCCGGCACGGAATATTCCGGACCGGAAGCTGCTATAAAGAATCTTTTTACACAAAAGACCATGGTACTTTGTGATGTGAAGAACAGTGATGAAGATGCACTGGAAGTTGTTGAAAATATGGTAGACAAATTGCAGATGCGTCTCGTATATATGAATGCAGTAGAACACGACCTGCACACCGCATATATATCACATATCTCTCACATTACTTCTTTCGCACTGGCGTTGACGGTACTGGAGAAAGAAAAGGAGCAGGGCCGCATTTTTGAACTGGCAAGCGGTGGTTTCGAATCTACCGTACGACTGGCAAAAAGCTCTCCCGATATGTGGGTGCCGATCTTCAAGCATAACCGCCATAATGTGCTGGATGTACTGGATGAACACATCAATCAGCTACAGCAGATGAAACAGTTGCTCGAAAATGAAGATTACGAAACATTCTATAAACTGATCCAGAAATCAAATAAGATCAGAAAAATATTAAAATAGCCGATAGTCGGACAAACAAGAAAACAAACAATTCACTAGATTATGGACGACTATCGTCTATGGTCTGCAAAGCGTCAAACGATGGAACAGATTCTCGCAAAAACAAAATTCTCCGATCCGACTTCAGATAAGAAGCCGCTGATCATTTCCGGTCCATGCAGTGCAGAAACCGAAGAACAGGTACTTGATACAGCACTGAGACTGGCTAAAACCGGTAAAGTAGATGTACTGCGTGCTGGTATCTGGAAACCACGTACCCGTCCGGGTTCTTTCGAAGGTATCGGTGTAACTGGTTTACCATGGTTACAGAAAGCGAAAGAACTGACCGGCCTTCCACTGGCTGTAGAAGTAGCAACGGCCAAGCAGGTAGAAGAAGCCCTGGCACATAATGTTGACATCCTGTGGATCGGTGCCCGTACTACTGTGAACCCATTCTCTGTTCAGGAAGTTGCTGACGCGCTGAAAGGTGTGGATACAACCGTATTGATCAAAAACCCTATCAACCCGGACCTCGAACTGTGGATTGGTGCTGTAGAACGTGTACGTAACGCTGGTATTACCAAGATCGGTCTGATCCACCGTGGTTTCTCCAGCTACGGTAACACCGAATACCGTAACGCTCCGATGTGGCACCTGCCGATCGAAATGAAGCGCCGTATGCCTGAACTGCCTATCATCTGTGATCCAAGCCATATAGGTGGTCGTCGCGATATTTTGCAGGACATTGCACAGGAAGCTGTTGACCTGGATTACGATGGTCTGATGCTGGAATCTCACATCGATCCTGATAAGGCATGGAGCGATGCTAAACAGCAGGTTACTCCTGAAAGACTGGCAGAAATTTTGGATGGTATCACCTGGCGCCATGAGCATACCGACAAGAAGGAATTTAACTCTGCACTGGATAAACTCCGTGGTCAGATCAACCAGCTTGATGACGAAATCCTGCTGTTACTCGGTAACCGTATGAAAGTCGCTGAGAAGATCGGTCTGTACAAGAAAGAGAACAATGTGACCATCCTGCAGACGAACCGTTGGAATGAGATCCTGGAGCGTGGTATTGCTAAAGGTGAGAAACTGGGCCTGACAAAAGATTTCATCCTGAAATACTTTGATGCAGTACACCTGGAATCCATCAACAGGCAGAACAGAGTGATGAACGAAGACAAATAGACCCAACACAAAATATGAGAACGTTATCTTACCAGTTCCAGCATAGTAGCACCAAATATTATCTGGGAGAAAGCCTGCTACAGCTGGGCAATTATGCTGATCCTTCCCGTACGGTACTTGTACTGGATGAAAATGTGGACAAACACCACGGGCATAAACTGCCAGGCTGGAAAAAGCTGGTGATCCCGGATGGAGAGGAACATAAAAGCGGTGAAGTCCTCGATCAGATCATCAATGGACTGATCGAACTGGAGGCAGACCGTAAGACAATGCTGATAGGCATCGGCGGCGGTATGACCACTGACCTTACAGGTTATGCAGCCAGCATTTACATGCGTGGAATGCCTGTAGGTTTTGTTCCGACTACCTTGCTGGCTCAGGTGGATGCGTCTATTGGTGGCAAAAACGGTATCAACCATGGTAAACATAAGAACATGCTGGGCACTATCCGGCAGCCTGAGTTCATTCTGTTTGATTACACACTGCCGCTGACAATGCCGGCAGAAGAATGGCACAACGGCTTCGCGGAGATCATCAAGTATGCGTGCATCCTCGATGCCAGCCTGTTCACCTACCTGGAACAGAACCGTGATAAAGCCATGCAGCGTGATGTGGCTGTACTGGAATACCTGGTGGAACGTTCCGTTGAACTGAAAACCAAAGTAGTGCTGGAAGATGAATTTGAAACTGCTTCCCGTCGCTGGCTGAACTTCGGCCATACGCTGGGACACGCTGTGGAAAAGATCGAGAACATTGCGCATGGTAAAGCTGTTGCTATAGGTATGGTAGCAGCTGCCAAGATCTCAGAGAAACTCAAAGGACTGCCCGTTGAAGAAACCAACAGGTTGATCCGTCTCATTAACGATTATCAGTTGCCGGTGACGCTGACTTCCAACAAGGAAGAAGTGTTCAACATCTTCAAGCTGGATAAGAAGCGCGAGAAAGATGCGATTCACTTTGTACTGCTCGAAGAAATAGGAAAGGCGATGACACAGCCTGTTCCTATCACAGAACTGAAGCAATTGCTGGATGAACTTTAAATAAACTAATTATGCAGGTAACAATATCGCCCGGCGCTATCAGTGGTACAGTGACCGCCAATCCTTCCAAAAGTGCTATGCAGCGCGCAGTTGCAGCAGCTTTACTGAGCAACGGGACCAGCATTATCCGTAATCCGGGTCTGAGCAATGACTGTCTCGCAGCATTGGACGTAGCCGGTAAACTGGGTGCTGATATCAAACGTAATGATGATCATATCGCAATAACAAGTAGGGGTATACATCCTGTATCCGGTGAAATCAACTGTGGTGAGTCCGGCCTCGGTATCCGCATGTTCACACCCATCGCAGCACTGTCTGAAAAAGCAATTTCTATCAACGGTCACGGTAGTCTGACTGTCCGTCCGATGAACTTTTTCGAAGAGGTACTGCCTCTGCTGGATGTTAAATGCGTAACCCGCGAAGGTAGACTGCCACTGGATATTCAGGGGCCTTTACATCCAAAAGATATTACTATTGATGGCTCTCTGAGCTCTCAGTTCCTCACTGGCCTGCTGATGGCCTATGGCGCTACTGCAGAGGATGTGACCATCACGGTTAAAGATCTGAAAAGCAAACCCTACATTGCGCTTACGCTGCAACTCATGCAGCAGTTTGGGGTACAGGTGCAGGAGCAGAACTTTGAAAAGTTTCACTTCGGTAAACGCCAGTCTTACAAAGCCAGTGAATACACTGTAGAAGGAGACTGGAGTGGTGCAGCTTTCCTGCTGGTAGCAGCAGCGGTAGCTGGTAAAGCAGAAGTACATCACCTCAATACACAATCCGCACAATCAGATAAAGCTATTCTGGAAGCACTGGAAAAAGCAGGCGCAGGTCTGATGCCCGGTGTATTCACTATGATCGTGGAAAAACAACAACTGCAGGCTTTCGATTTTGACGCGACCGACTGTCCTGATCTGTTTCCTCCACTGGTGGCACTGGCAGCTAACTGTCAGGGCACTACGAAGATCATCGGTGTGAACAGACTGGCCCACAAAGAAAGTGACCGTGGTAAGACACTACAGGAAGAATTTGGTAAAATGGGTATCGTAATAGACCTGCATGGAGATGAAATGCTGGTACATGGCGGTACAGGTATCAAAGGTGCTGTAGTGAGCTCTCACAACGATCACCGTATAGCAATGGCTTGTGCCGTAGCTGCATTGAACGCTGATGCACCTGTAACGATTGAAGATGCCGAAGCCATTAACAAATCATACCCTGAGTTTTACGATCATCTCGCTAAGATCGGTGGTATAGTAACAACGCAGGGTACAGCAAGCCTGACGCATTAATAGCAACAAGACTGCTGGCAGGTAAGTCATCACTGATGCCCTGTCAGCAGTACTGTATAAAATATTCAAACAGCATGAACAGCTTTGGTAGATTATTCCGGGTGAATGTATTTGGCGAATCGCATGGCGCCAGCGTAGGTGTGAATATAGACGGTGTTCCTGCCGGTATTCCGCTTACTCAGGAGGATTTCCTGCCTGACCTGGAACGACGTAAGGCCGGAGCAAAAGGTACGACTCCCCGCAAGGAAGAAGACCTGCCTTTTATTAAGTCCGGTGTATTCAATGATCATACTACCGGTGCTCCTGTCACGATATTATTTGAAAACAACAATACCCGCAGTACCGACTATGAGAAGCTCCGTGAGTTTCCGCGTCCTGGTCATGCGGATTTTGTAGCTACACATAAATTCGGTGGTTTCGAAGATTATCGTGGCGGTGGTCATTTCAGTGGCCGTCTTACCCTGAACCTGGTAGCTGCTGGTGTTATTGCCAAGAAGATCCTGGGTGCTGGTATATCTGTAAAGGCTACGCTGACAGAAGTAGGCGGATTGCCTGATGCAGAGAAAGGGCTGGAAGCTGCTATTGCAGCTAAAGATTCCGTAGGTGGGATTGTGGAATGTGTAGTGGAAGGGCTGCCTATCGGCCTCGGAGAGCCTTTCTTTGATTCAGTGGAATCCACAATTGCCCATGCCGTATTCTCAATCCCTGCTATCAAGGGTATCGAATTCGGTGCTGGCTTCGCTGCGGCAAAAATGAAAGGTGTTGAGCATAACGATGCCATTCTGGATGCAAGCGGAAAGACAGCTACGAATCATGCCGGCGGTGTAGTAGGTGGTATTACCAATGGTAATCCGCTCGTATTCCGCGTAGCGGTAAAGCCAACTTCCAGCACGCCGAAAGAACAGCATACGCTGAACATTAAGAGCGGAGAAGTGGAGAGCTTCAGTGTAAAAGGCCGTCATGACCTGTGTATTGCGCTGCGCGTACCCGTAGTACTGGAAGCAGTGGCCGCTATGGCACTAGCGGATCTTATGCTGCTGGAACACAGGGCTGGCAGGGTCTGGAAATAATCCGGAAGTACGAATTAGGAATTGAGCATCACGGAGACTGCTCTGGAAATAAGATGCCAACTATACTACGATCACATACAAATAAAATGGGCGTTTCAATATTATTGAAACGCCCATTTTATTTGTATGAAATGCCTATTAAATAATGCATGGACTAAGAGCGTCCTGCATTTTCAATTGGTCATTCCCAATTCCTGATTATTTCTCGATCGAGATCAGTTCTACATCAAATACCAGCGCACTGTTAGGGCCGATTTTCGGACCTGCCTGACGCTCACCGTAAGCCAGTTCAGATGGTATGAACAGCTTCCATTTGGAACCTACCGGCATTAACTGTAATGCTTCTGTCCAACCCTTGATAACTCCGCTAACAGGGAAGGAGATCGGCTGACCTCTTTCTACAGAGCTGTCAAATACGGTACCATCGATCAGTGTACCGTGGTAATGAGTTTTTACTTTGTCATTGATGGTTGGTTTAGGACCTGTTCCTTCAGTGATCACCTGGTACTGTAAACCACTTGGCAGCGTTACCACGCCTGGTTTGGTTTTATTTTCGGCCAGGAACTGCTCGCCAGCTACTTTGTTTTTCTGCATTTTTTCAGCTTTTAACTGTTGTAAATATTCGCTTACACTCATATTGCCTTGTTCTTTTGTAATCAAAGGTGTGCCGTTGCTAAGGGCATCTTGCAGCGCTTTGGTCAACGCCTGATTGTTGATGCTGTCCAGTCCCTGCATTTTCAGCATATTACCAAATTCCAGGCCAATAGCATAGCTGATGGTATCCAGTTTGGTCTGCAGTAATGGCGCCGGCGCTTCTACTATCCGGGGTGCTTCGTCTTTTTTAGACTTCTTTTTCTTTTGCGCGTAACCTGGTAAGGTTGCCACGCCCAAAACTCCAAGTAATAGGGCTTTTCTGATCATATAATGGTTTATTGAACTGTACAGATCATCCGGTAGGATATCCACCGGAATTGGTCTGCAAGTTAGTAACTATTTGATTACCGGCAATTCTATATGAGACGGATGCTGTGCATCGTGGTAAATTCTGATGTCCGCCTTACGGAAATCCTTATCGTCGCAGGTATAGATATCGGTAAATACCTGTGGATTCCTGTCTACCAGCGGGAACCAGCTGCTTTGTACCTGTACCATGATCTTATGTCCTTTTTTGAACGTATGTGCAACGTCCGGTATGCTGAAGTTCACATCGGTCGGCGTGTCAGGCTTGAACGGCGCTGGTTTTTCAAAACTGTTACGGTATTTTCCACGCATGATCTCGCCACGTACCAGCATCTGGTAACCGCCCATCGGATATGTGGCAGAATTTAATCTGCGGTGTTCTGAAGGGGCGTCCTGCTCATATCTGAAATCATTCGGGAATACGTCAATCAGCTTCACTACGAAGTCAGCGTCAGTACCGCTGGTGCTTACCACGAGCTTCGCTAACAATGGTCCCGCCAGGGTAACATCTTCTGTCAGTATAACTGATTCAAATACGGCTACATCCGGACGTCTTGCTGCGAAACGCTGATCGTCGGTCATATAGGAGATGGTACGGTTGAAATGCACATCTTCTGTATAAGGTACTGGTTTGGCCGGGTCACTTACATATTCCGTAAAGCTGTTAGTGGTCAGTGGTTTGCTGAAGTCCAGTTTGCCGTTTGCCTGCAGATACAGTGACTTGTTGTGTACGTTTGGCAGTGGCCACTGAGACAGTTTGCGCCACTGGTTTTCACCTGTAAAGAAGATGGTAGCCTCAGCAATGCTGTCGACCCCTTTGCCTTTCAGATAGTAGTTAAAGAATGGTACTTCTATATTCTCCTGATACCATTTGGAGGTAGCACTCCCAAAACGTACGTTGCCCAGGGAGGAACCATCATTGGTCTTGGAAGCCCATTGTCCATGATACCATGGTCCCATTACAATACGGTTGTTAGTCTTCCTGCTCTGCTGTTCGATTGCCTTGTAGGTATTCCAGGCGCCAAAACAGTCTTCCGCATCAAACAGTCCGCCTACTTCCAGCATAGCTGGTTGTACGTTGTTCAGGAACTGCCTTACATTACGTGCTTTCCACCAGTTGTCCAGGTTTGGATGTGCTACCAGGTCTTTCCAGAAAGCGATACTGTCACCCATTAGTTTTGTGAAGTTCTTCACAGCACCGGTACGCAGGTAAAAATCATAGTTATCGGTATTGTGATAATCAAAACCAGTAGGTCCTACTGTGGTAGGCTTTGGCCTCGGCTTGCCAAAACTGGTATAGAAAGAAAAGGCATCTGTGATAAAGAACGCACCATTATGGTGGAAGTCGTCTCCGATGAACCAGTCTGTCACCGGTGCCTGAGGGCTTACTGCCTTCAGTGCCGGGTGACCGCTCAGAGAGGCCATTGTAGAATAAAATCCGGGATACGAGATGCCCAGGATACCCACATTGCCATTGTTACCTTCCAGGTTCTTTACCAGCCAGTCAATGGCATCGTAGGTGTCGCTGGCTTCATCGATATCCTGCTTCCCCTTTTTCTCCGGATTGAAAGGACGCACGTCAACGAAGGTGCCTTCACTCATCCAGCGGCCTCTTACATCCTGCATGATAAAAATGTATCCTTCATGCAGATATGTATCGAAGTGGCTATTCCAGAGCGGCAGGAATTTGTCTTCTCCGTAAGGGGCGCAGGAGTAGGGGGTACGCGACATCAGGATAGGATGCTTCTCTGACTTGTCTTTCGGCATGTAGATAGCGGTAAATAATTTAACGCCATCACGCATCGGAATGTATACCTCTTTTTTGATATAGTTCTCACGCACCCATAGGGAGTCCTGGTTGATTGCTTTCACACAGGAAGTGTGCATGATGAGTGCTGTAATGAACAGCAATAACAATTTTCTCATAAGCGATTTTAACGGTTTATTCTTATCTAAGATAACAGGGCTTCCCTGTCTTTCTTTGGTAGTGACTTTACAACAAGGTCATACGAGTCTTTGATCCACTCATAGATCAGACGGCTGGGGATATTAGCATGCACTTCTACGGTATTCCAGTGTTTCTTATTCATGTGGTAACCAGGTGTCACACCTTCATAGCGCTCGCGTAATTCCACCGCTATTTCAGGATCACACTTCAGATTGATACTTTCGAAGTTATCAAGCTGTGTCAAAGCAAAGATCTTCCCTTTTACTTTATACACCAGTGTCTCTTCACCGAAAGGAAACTCTTCAGTGACGGCTGGCAGTGCCAGACAGTATTCCCGGAATTGTTCAATATTCATGATATGCAGTATCTGTGGTAGAGGTGATCATCAAATATAAAAAAAAGAGGCCAACCTCACAGAGATTGGCCTTGGTATACGATTATTGTTCATTGCTGCACGCAGCAGATATGGCTGGTTAAAGATGAATTCAGAGCTTGTTAATGGCAAGGATCACACGGGAATGACGTCCGTATATGATCTCTACCTGCTGACCCGCCCTGAAGTTGTCCAGACGGCCACGCATCCAGTAGAAGAGGCGCTTTCTTTTCTTCACTCCTTCCTGTTGTACAACAAAGCTCGTCTGCATTTCATTGTTACCCTGGTACACTGACTCAAGCGGCACCTGTATTTGTCCTTTTTCCAGTTTAGTTAAGTCCTTCTTAATAGTGAAGTAGCGTACGTCGGTCACCTTGATCAGGGCGAATATCAATGCCAGAACGAAAGAGCCCAGCCATGCCCAGAACCAGAGGTTTTTGTAAGAGAAAAGGGAGTCATTGATCTCTTCTTCACTGAGTCGTCTACTAAGGAAATAATGAGGTACAAAAGCGGCGAATATCACCAGCAGCAGACCAAACGATATGAATTTTAAAATCTGCCTTTTGTTCTTTTTCAACGCATCCTGAAGAAGAAAGATCTCTTCGATGGTCATAAAAGAGAAGTCCTGCATAAGTATATGGTTTTTCTGATATGTAATATAGATAAAATATTAATGAATTAATAATAATAAGTATAGAGATAGGGAGAAATTTGTATCAGTGGAGGATAAGGGACTGGTTATCAGGAAAAGAATTTTGGGGGTAAATGAGGATAATACTGGCAGAGAGCGCGTTTTCCTGGTAGAATTTTGTAAATAGTGAGTAGACATTGAGTAGGAACAATCGGTATGCAGAGGGTTTTAACGTATAAAAAGAACGGCGATATCTTCCGATACCGCCGTCTATATCCTTCTGGTGTGTTATTTATTCACCAGTGTCTGTTTTCAGTGCTCCAATATTATATTAAGCCTCTGCTTCTGCATAAGCGCTTACTGGCTCACAGGTACAGATCAGGTTACGATCACCATGAGTGTTATTTACGCGGCTGATAGAAGGCCAGAATTTGTTCAGTTTCACGTAGTCCAGTGGATAAGCTGCCTGCTGACGGGTGTATGGACGGGTCCATTCGTCCGCCGTGATAACGAACTGTGTATGCGGTGCATGTTTCAGTACGTTATTCAGTTTATCAGCAGTACCATTTTCTACAGCTGCGATCTCTTCACGGATAGCCAGTAATGCATCACAGAAACGATCCAGTTCATCTTTATCCTCGCTCTCTGTAGGCTCGATCATGATCGTGCCTGGTACAGGGAAGCTCAGGGTAGGAGCGTGGAAACCGTAGTCCATCAGGCGTTTTGCCACATCTTCGGCTTCAACACCGGCAGATGCTTTGAACGGACGCAGGTCAACGATGAATTCGTGTGCGCAGGTACCGTTAACACCATTATACAGGATATCATATGCTTTTTCCAGACGTGCCTTCATGTAGTTAGCATTCAGGATAGCGAACTGGGAAGCCTGTTTCAGCCCATCAAAGCCGAGCAGACGGATATATGCATAGGAGATCAGCAGGATAGAAGCAGAACCGTACGGTGCTGCAGATACTGCGTTTGTCTGTGCTTTTGTATCCAGGTTGACGTGACCAGGCAGGAATGGCGCCAGGTGTTTACCTACGCAAATCGGGCCCATGCCAGGACCACCACCGCCATGAGGAATAGCGAAGGTCTTGTGAAGGTTCAGGTGACAAACGTCAGCACCGATCAGACCAGGAGCGGTCAGACCTACCTGTGCGTTCATGTTTGCACCATCCATATATACCTGACCACCGTTTTCGTGAATAGCGTTACAGATGTCTTTCACACTCTCTTCATACACACCGTATGTAGAAGGGTAAGTGATCATGATACCTGCCAGGTTCTCAGCATACTGAGCTGCTTTCGCTTTCAGGTCGGTTACATCGATATAACCGTTTTCCAGCGCTTTTACTACTACTACCTTGAAGCCAGCCATTACTGCGGAAGCAGGGTTTGTACCGTGTGCAGAGATAGGGATCAGCATCACATTACGGTGACCTTCACCTCTGCTTTCGTGATATGCCTTAATAACCAGCAGACCAGCATATTCGCCCTGTGCACCACTGTTAGGTTGGAGGCTACAAGCATCGAAAGCTGTTACTTTACACAGGTAATCGCTCAGTTCATCAACGATCTGCTGATAACCACCTGTCTGAGATTTAGGTGCGAATGGATGCATTTTGCTCCAGTGGCTCCAGCTCAGCGGGATCATTTCAGTAGCTGCGTTCAGTTTCATGGTACAGCTACCCAGAGAGATCATAGACGTGTTCAGCGACAGATCTTTGTTTTCCAGCATTTTCATGTAACGCATCATCTCAGACTCGCTGTGATGAGTGTTGAACACAGGGTGTACCAGGTAAGAGGAAGTTCTTTCCAGACCAGCAGGTACGCTGGTAGCTTTCAGTTCAGGACTGTCGCTGTTGATGGAACCTGCTTCGAAGATGCCGAGAATATCATTTACGTCCTGGATGGTCACAGTCTCATCGAGAGAGATGATCACGCGGCCAGCTTCAGGGTAAAAGAAGTTAATGCCAATTGCTTCTGCTTTGTTTTTGATAGCAGCACTGTTGCTCACACGTACTTCGATAGTATCGAAGAAGAAGGAAGCACCCAGTTCCAGACCTTTACCTCTCAGTTTCTGCGCCAGTGCGTTGGTCAGGATCGCTACGCGTGTAGCGATATTTTTCAGGCCTTTAGGACCATGATATACAGCGTACATAGCGGCCATGTTAGCCAGCAGTGCCTGTGCGGTACAGATATTGGAAGTAGCTTTCTCACGTTTGATGTGCTGCTCGCGTGTCTGGAGTGCCATACGCAGTGCGCGGCCTCCCTGTGCGTCTATGCTCACACCGATGATACGGCCGGGAATGTTACGTTTGAATTCATCTTTAACAGCGAAGAAAGCAGCGTGTGGTCCACCGAAACCTAATGGAACACCAAAACGCTGTGCAGAACCTAAAGCCGCATCTGCGCCCAGTTCACCAGGCGATGCCAGGAGTGTAAGTGCCAGCAGGTCAGTCGCCATTGCTACATAAGCACCCGCTGCATGTGCTTTCTCAATGAAAGAACGGTAATCTTCCACGCCACCTATGCTATTCGGGTACTGTACCAGTGCACCAAAGTAGGTTTCGTCGATTACAGCAGTATTGTAGTCACCTACTACTACTTCGATGTTCAGCGGAGTAGCACGGGTGTAAATTACGTCTGTCGTTTGTGGGAAAGTGTTCACGTCAACAAAGAACTTAGGACGGGACAGTTTGTCGTGGTCTTTGTTCAGTGCACTGAAGAACATGGCCATTGCCTCAGCAGCGGCAGTTGCTTCATCCAGCAGGGACGCGTTAGCGATAGGCAAACCAGTCAGGTCGCTTACCATAGTCTGGAAGTTCAGGAGGCTTTCCAGACGACCCTGCGCGATTTCCGCCTGGTATGGAGTGTACTGGGTGTACCATCCTGGATTTTCAAACACGTTACGTAAGATCACACTTGGTGTGATGGTATCGTAATAACCCTGTCCGATGTAGTTTCGGAACACCTGATTCTTAAGAGATACTTCTTTCAGATGACGGAGGTAATCACTCTCACTCATCGCCGCAGGCACTGCCAGCGGATGCTGCATACGGATCGCTCCGGGTACTGTTTTGCTCACCAGCTCTTCAAGAGAAGACACCCCAACGGTATCCAGCATGTGTTTAGTCTCAGCTTCATTTGGCCCGATGTGACGGCCAACAAATTCATTCTGTTGTATATCAAAAAGATTCATGATGTAAAGCAGGTATGTTTGAAAAGAATGTGCAAAGCTATATTGATTTTTGACAATGGCCAAACCAGGGCGCTCCCAGCAGAAAATGTGGTGATAAATGTCAGGGAGAAAGCAGGCCCATTGTCATGAAATTGTAATTTGGATGTATCCCTCCCTCCGCCATGATTTGCTGGCCGCTCAGCTTGATTTCATTGTACAGATCGTCATCCTCCATTCAGCACTCGCTCCGGTTAAGCTGCTTAAGGCAACCAATCCCCTGTTAATCAGTACCTGATCTTCATACCAACTCGTCATTATAAGGTCACCAACAGGGCACTTCAAAGGCACTTCAATATCCCTTGGATATCGAAGTGCCCTTGAAGTGCCCTGTTGGTGACCTTTAAGTACCCTTAAAGTACAAAGATCAGGCGCCGTTTAAAAAGGGTTCAGGACAGGGCCAGATGCCACTGAGGAAGGTATCAGGAGGGAACCCGAACATATCAGTAAGCCATGTCCCGCTTTTAGACCGTTACCAACAGCTTTCCGGTAATCCTTTATCTTTGCAGCCAAATGGACGAATTACTTATTAACTGGGAGCAGAAAGCCCAGGAGCAGCAGAAAGCCAACAAACAGTTTCTGCAGAAACTACAGTCAAAGCGGGGAAGGGGTGTAGAGAAGTTATTACCTGATATGCACGATGAGGCTTTCAGTCATGTGGACTGCCTGAAATGTGCCAATTGCTGTAAAACGATCAGCCCGCGCTTTAAAATGCCCGATATTAAACGCATTTCCAAATACCTGGGCATGAAGGAGTCTGCATTTATTGCGCAATACCTGCGTATGGATGAGGATGGCGATTATGTAGTGAAATTCAGTCCGTGTCCTTTCCTGGATGCCGATAACTACTGCAGCATCTACGATGCCCGTCCGGGCGATTGTGAGAATTATCCTTATACAGACAGCTTCGATTTTATCAAGCGACCTAATATCACCTACCTGAACAGCACGATCTGTCCGGCAGTTTATTATGTGCTGGATAAATTAAAGAAAGTCACAAAACTGTAGCTCGTCAGGCTTTAAGATCCAGCTTACGCATGGCCGGAGAGATGATGTAGGTAGTGACCACTACGCCCAGTGTGACACATCCGCCAAATACTACAGAGGGTACCAGACCGATTGCCCGGGCCATAAATCCGCTCTCGAATGCCCCCAGTTCGTTGGAGGAACCGACGAACATGGAACTGACAGCTGCCACCCGCCCGCGCATGTCATCCGGCGTTTTTAACTGCAGGATGGTCTGACGGATAATAACACTGATACCGTCCAGCATTCCGCTGATCAGTAGTGCGAAGAAGGAAAGTATGAAGCTGGTGGAAAGCCCGAATACGATAATACAAACACCGAAACCGAAGACGGCTGCCAGTAGTTTAAGCCCGGGATGATGCACCAGTGGTTTATACGCCAGTACGAACATGGTAGTAAGCGAACCGACAGCGACCGCCGCACGCAGGAACCCGAATTCCAGCGATCCTACATGCAGCACGTCCGTGGCAAAGATAGGCAGCATCGATACTGCACCACCAAACAGCACCGCAAACATATCGAGCGCCATGGCATTCAGCACAACCTTGGTATGCCATACAAAACGCATTCCCTTGGTAAGTCCTTCCAGGAAGCTTTCACCCTGTTCTTTATAGTAGATAGGCTTAGGTTTGATCTTAATAAGGCAGTACAATGGTATCAGAAAGATACCCACCACCAGTAGCATGGACCAGTGTATACCGAGGAAGTAAATGAACAGTCCTCCGAGTGCGGGACCTGCCATTCCGCCGATCTGCCAGGAGCTGCTGCTCCACGTTGAAGCATTGGCATACAGGGTTCTGGGTACGATCAACGCCATGAGTGAGAAGTTGGCAGGACTCAGAAAAGCCCTCGCTATACCACCAAGAAATACCAGCGCATACACCATGTTAAGTACCGATTTAACGGAAATCCCTTCCACTGCCTTATCCCACGTAAGCAGGAACAATCCGGTTCCAATGAGCACATAAGCCAGCACACAGAGTAGCAATAAGCCGCGTTTCTCCCTTTTATCCACAATATGTCCTGCGAAAGGCGCAACAAGTACTGCCGGAATGACTTCCGCCAGACCGATGAGACCGAGCGACCATGGATCATGCGTAAGTGCATTCACTTTCCATTCAACAATGGTGAATTGCATGGCCAGTGCGAAGACCAGCGCAAAACGGATGACGAGGTAATAGTTGAATTCAGGTATGCGTAACGAAGCGTAAGGGTCGTTCTTAATAGTAGCCGGATTATCCACTGTGCAGTTTTTTGTAGCGGGGCAAAAATAGACATTTTGACGGATAGGATGTAGGGCTAAACTGATAAACGGTCAGATAAAATCGGCAGAAGATGCTTATTTTTATAGGTAGAACCCCTCCTGTAGAAGTTGGTCTGGTTTTGGCATCTGTAAAAACGTAAAATGCAGCAACCCGTTAAATGCTAGCTAATTGCATCTCACACTGCATTATACTGTTTCTCAATCTTTTGTTAAAAGCAATTTACCCTTCTGTTTCGATGGGCTATTTTATGTTATATTTGATGACGCTCAATTTTGGATTTCTATGAGAAGAATGAAAGTGATTATACCAGTTGCCCTGCTCTCCATCTCCATGGGGGTTTTAGCATTCAGCAAACTGCATAAAGAAGATCCTCCAGGCAGATACGAGGTGATCATGGGCCTGGTTGGACAAATACTCACTCAGGGACACTACCAGCCTAAGGAAATTAACGATGCCTATTCTAAGGAAGTTTTTGATAAATACCTGAAGAGCCTGGACCCGGAGAAGAAGTTTTTTCTTAAAAGTGATGTCGACGGACTGAAAGCCGTATCTACACATATAGACGACGAATTACAGGGAGCACCACTGGAATGCTTCAATGCCGTAAATACCCTGATCAAACAGCGCGTAACAGAAGCTGCCGCTATCTACCCGGAGATCCTGGCACAGCCTTTTGACTTCTCCAAAGAAGAAAAGGTAACGCTGGACCCTGATAAGGTGGATTATCCGGCTAACGAGGAAGCCCGTAAGGATGCCTGGAGGAAAGTACTGAAATACCGTGTGCTGGAGAAATTTGTGGAACTGCAGGAAAGCCGTGACAAAGCAAAAGACCAGAAAGATAAAGCTGCTGCCGAGAAGCCTAAAACTGATGCTGAACTGGAAGTGGAAGCACGGGCCAAAGTAAAAACAGTGTACGATCGTTATTTCGATCGCCTGAAAAATAAACAGGATGACAATGAACGTTTCAGTATGTTCATTAATGCCATCACTACTACCATGGACCCGCATACTGACTTCTTCCCGCCTGCTGAGAAGCGCGCCTTTGAAGAGCAGATGGCTGGTAAATTCTTCGGTATCGGTGCACAGCTGAAGGAAGAAGACGGTAAGATCAAGATCACCAGCATTGTAACAGGTAGCGCCAGCTGGAAAGATGGTCGCCTGAAAGCAAATGATGCGATCCTGAAAGTAGGACAGGGTGATAAAGAACCTGTTGACGTGACAGGTTATGCGGTGGAAGATGCCGTTAAACTGATCCGCGGTAGCAAAGGTTCCATCGTTAAACTGACTGTGAAAAGTGTAGACGGTACCCAGAAAGTCATCGACATCGTGCGTGACGAAGTGGTACTGGACGATACATTTGCGAAATCCGCCATTATCAACGGTCAGCATAAACTGGGCTATATCTATCTCCCTGAATTCTACGCAGACTTCAACGATAGAAATGGCGCCCGTTGTGCAGAAGACGTAGCTAAAGAGATCACTAAACTGAAAGCAGAGAATGTGGAAGGTATCATCCTTGACCTGCGTTTCAACGGAGGTGGTTCCCTGCAGGACGTGGTACAGATGGCTGGCCTGTTCATTCCGGAAGGTCCTATTGTTCAGGTAAAATCCCGTAGTGGCGATCCGATGATCCTGCGTGACCGTGATAAGAGTGTACAGTATGGTGGCCCGCTGGCTATCATGGTAAATGAATACAGTGCGTCTGCATCTGAGATCATGGCTGCTGCTATGCAGGATTACAAACGTGCGGTGATTATTGGTAGTACTACTTTCGGTAAAGGTACCGTACAGCGTATGCTGAACCTGGACGATTTCTATTCCAATAAAGAGCTGGGTGCGCTGGGCGCTATTAAACTTACCCAGCAGAAGTTCTACCGTGCAAATGGTGGTTCTACCCAGCTGAAAGGCGTGACTTCCGATATCCTGTTGCCTGATCCATATTATGAAGTGGCAGAGCGTAAGGATGATGATGCGCTGGCATGGGATGAGATCCCGAAAGCACCATATAGTGTGTGGATGGAGCCGGTACCGGTAGATGCGCTGAAGAAAAGCAGTGAGAAACGTATCGCTTCCAGCGAAGCATTCAAAATGATGAATGACAACATTGTCACACTGAAGAAAATGGAAAGCCAGGAAGCTTATTCACTGAACCTGCAAACATATAAAGCAGAGCAGAAGACAAACACGAATGCCCTGAAACGTTATGATGCAGTGAATGATAAAGTGAAGGAACTGAACATTGTAAGTCTGAAAACTGACCTCGACAGACTGGCGGGTGATTCTTCCAAACTGGCCCGTAACAAAGACTGGTTAAAATTCAGGCAGAAAGACATCTATCTGGATGAGGCGGTAAATGTAATGAACGATCTGATCGCATTATCTTACCCTAAACTACAGGGTAAACCGGCTAACAAATAATTCATCACGCTTAGTTATAAAATAAAAGAAGGCTCGCATTACACGAGCCTTCTTTTATTTTATAACTAAATGTGATAACTGATATTGTTTGTGCGTGACTTATTCGTCGCCTTTTTTCTCTTCCAGCATTCTGATCAGCATCTTCAGTTCCTCACGACGGTAGCTTTCCTTGTCATCCTGAAAGCACTTGGTAAGTTCTTCCAGCAGGAACTGAATGATGCGTTTATTGGACTGCGGCTGAAAATAATACGGCGTCCTTGGTATAGACATTCTTTTCAGATAGCCTTCCACATCCTGATGAGAATAGATCTGTCCCTGGATAGGATCGATAAAAAAGAGGATACGGACATCATCAGGCTTAGGCATTTCGGTAAAGTCGTAGAACGTATCGAAATAGCCCAGGATGAACTGCCGGGGGATATTCACCGCATATACGGGCAGGTCGAGCATAGCGCAGAGGCTTTGGTATACGATGCCGTTAGTCAGTGGATTACCCTTACGGGATTCAATGACCTGGTTAATGAAGAACTGGTTCTTACGCACATAGGCTACTTCTTCTCCTTTCAGTCCGAAGTAATTATAGATCATGCTGTTAAGCACATTGATCTGTTCCAGTGGCGTGAGATAGTTGTTCAGCTCCAGCCAGATATTCCTTTTTATTCTTTCAATTTCAGTGACGATCTGTGATGGTTGCATATCGGGAAACTGGTAGCGGGCTACCAGGATGGCTCCCTGCAGCAGGTCAGGCGCTTCAGCTTTAGACCATTGCTGCAATGCAATCTGTAAATCATCATAATGCACCCGGTGGATAAGCTGTTCTATTCTTTCCTGGATGGACTCATCCACAGTGTTTTCCCAGAGATTTTCGAGGTTCGGAATAATCTCTTTTCCAAACAGTAAAATCTTGCTGGCAACAGTATCATACACCTCCTGATCAGGATCGTCCAACAGGTGGAATAAAGCGTTTATTTCCTTGGTCTCATGCATAGAATGAATATACAGGTGTCTATTTATTCCGCCTTCTTCTTTTTCGGGGGCGCTTTTTTCTTTGGAGGGTTGGCCTTTACATCTTCGATGATAGCTTTGGCTTCTTCCAGCGTTATGTCCGCGGCGGCGTCAATCTTTTCTTTCGGTATTTTATAATTTCTCAGTCCCTGTTTAATATAAGGTCCGTATGGGCCTTTGAGTATCTGGATCTTTTCTTTTTCGAATACTTTGATGGTACGTTCGTCTTTTGCCGTTCTCTTTTCCACGATCAGAGGCGCTATTTCATCCAGTTCCACTGTATAAGGATCCATTTCCTTTTTCAGGGAATAGAACTTCTTATCGTGAGCGGCGTACGGACCGAATCGACCAATGTTCACCAGTACATCCTGATCTTCAAACTGTCCGAGGTTACGCGGTAGTCTGAAAAGCTCCATTGCTTCCTCTAAAGTAATGGTTTCTATACTTTGAGTGGACTTCATTTTTGCGAACTTCGGCTTCTCTTCATCTTCCGCCTTACCGATCTGGATCATAGGGCCATAGCGTCCCATACGTGCTACGATTGGCTTACCACTTTCGGCATCGATACCGAGCTGGCGTTCACCTTTCACTCTTTCCGCTTTTTCCAGTGTGTTTTCCACATCTTTATGGAAAGGCGTATAGAAGTCGTTCAGCATTTTATTCCAGATCTTCTTACCATGGGCTACCTCATCAAACTCACCTTCGATCTTGGCAGTGAAGCCATAGTCCATTACGGAGCTGAAGTACTGGTTCAGGAAGTCAGTAACGATCATGCCCAGGTCTGTTGGAAACAGTTTGGACTTTTCCGCACCGGTATTTTCACTTTCGGTTACTTTCGTGATCTTATCGGCTTTCAGGCTCAGTATCCGGAAGTCTCTCTTTATACCTTCTTTGTCGCGTTTTTCTACGTATCCACGTTTTTGTACGGTGGTAATGGTAGGTGCGTAGGTAGAAGGGCGACCGATACCCAGTTCTTCCAGCTTCTTTACAAGGCTTGCTTCCGTATAACGGGGAGCAGGGCGGGTAAAGCGTTCTGTAGCCTTCATTTCCTTCAGGTCAAGTGCCTGTTTTACAGCAAGTGGGGGTAAAGAACCATCTGAATCTTCTTCATCGCTTACATCTTCATCATCTTTACCTTCCATATATACCTTCAGGAATCCATCGAATTTCAGTACTTCACCACTGGCAGTCAGTTCGTCGTGGTTGGTGGAGATATCGATCTTAGCGATGGTCTTTTCCAGTTCTGCGTCGCTCATCTGGCTGGCGATCGTACGTTTCCAGATCAGTTCATACAGTTTTTTGGTGTCACTGTCATCAACAGTGGCGTTTTCCATATAGGTAGGACGGATCGCTTCGTGGGCTTCCTGTGCTGATTCGTTCTTATTTTTAAACTTACGGTACTGATGATATTTCTGGCCGTAGTTCGTATTGATAGCGTTCTGAATATCTGCGAGGGCCGTATCTGACAGGTTCACAGAGTCAGTACGCATATAGGTGATGTTACCACTTTCGTAGAGTTTCTGGGCGAGCAGCATTGTTTTGGAAACGCTGTATCCCAGTTTACGGCTGGCCTCCTGCTGGAGTGTAGATGTTGTAAAAGGAGCGGCAGGCGATTTTTTACCTGGTTTTACCTGAATATCTTTCACTGTATAAGCCGCGCCAACACACTGTTGCAGGAACTTTTCGGCATCTTCCGCCGTCTTGAAACGGGTTGGTCCTTCAGCCTTAAAAGTAATATTTTTGCCCTGAAGATCTTTAGCAGTAAAGAAGGCTTCTACCTTAAAAGCACTAACGGCATTAAATGTATTGATCTCACGTTCGCGTTCTACGATCAGTCTCACAGCAACAGATTGCACACGGCCTGCGGATAATGAATTACGCATGCTCATTTTACGCCAGAGCACCGGAGATAATTCAAAACCAACTATTCTGTCTAAAATACGTCTGGCCTGCTGGGCGTTGACCAGGTTCATATCTAATAGGCGGGGCTGTTGTACGGCTCTTTCAATGGCGGGCTTCGTAATTTCGTGGAATACGATACGTTTGGTAACATCCGGGTCCAGACCCAGTACCTCACACAAATGCCAGGATATGGCTTCCCCTTCACGGTCCTCATCCGTTGCTAACCAAACTTCGTCAGTGTCTTTGGCGAGTTTCTTTAATTCCTTAACAATCTTCTCTTTATCCTCAGGTATGGTATACTTCGGTTTAAAGTTGTTGGCGATGTCGATACCCATATCATCCTTTTCCAGATCACGGATGTGACCAAAGCAGGATTTCACCTCGAAGTCTTTGCCCAGTATCTTTTCAATGGTCTTGGCTTTCGCCGGAGACTCAACTATTACTAGATTTTTTGCCATGAATGCCGTCTTTATGAGCTACTAGATACGTAAAATTTCGTATATAAAATACAATTACGAATTTTGCAAGTATATAAAAGTAGGTTGAGAATAAAAAATAAGACTCTTATAATGTATTGTAGATAAATGTAATATTTTTGATAAATTCATTAAAAATGAGGCATTAACAGTTTAATACTTAAATTGCTGGATAACAGCGTAGGTAACAATGGAAAGTAGCCCAGCCATATAAAGATATGAGTGCGATATCACTTCATTTTACTTTCAAAACCGGTACACCATAATATATATTAACCTTAACCGAATGGATATAGTAATTATTGGCGCAGGAAATGTGGCGCATTGTTTTGGTCATTTATTGAAGATACACGGTCACCAGATACTACAGGTGATCAGCCGTAGTAAAGAGCATGCTGTGGAGCTGGCGGAATCGCTGCATTCTACCGGTACCAATGACCTGCTGGATATTAATATGGAGGCGGACGTGTACCTGATGGCGGTAAGTGATTCCGCCATACCGGAACTAAACGATGAACTGAGACTGGGCAAGCGCTTTGTAGTGCATACTGCTGGTGCAGTACCGCTGGATGCTATTAAAAAGATCTCGATCAATACCGGCGTAATGTATCCGTTACAGTCGCTCCGTAAGGAAGTAAAGAATTATCCGCCCATCCCGTTACTGCTGGAAGGCGCTAATGAGGAAGTGATGCGACGATTAAAGGCTGTCGCTCAAAGTGTTAGTCCGGATATAAGGGAAGTGAATTCTGAACAGCGTCTCCAGTTGCATCTGGCGGGGGTGCTGGTGAATAACTTTACTAATCATCTGATAGCCAGGGCTAAACGTTATTGTGAAGCTGCCGGCCTTGATTTTACCCTGCTGCAACCTATTATTAAGGAGACCTTTGACCGGCTCGAGAAGTTTCCGCCAGAGTCAGTACAAACCGGTCCTGCTATCCGTAAGGATGAAATAACGATGTCCCGTCACCGGGCACTCCTCGAAAAAGAAGAGTATCTGAAACTGATCTACCAGGTGATGTCAGACAGTATTTATGACTTTCATAAGAGCTAACGATCGCTGACATCAAAAATCTGTATTACTTTTGGCAATTAGGAATTAGGAATTGGGAATTAAGCATCGAGCTGTTTACAAATGGCTGTCCTCTTAATTCCTGATCCCTGATTTCCAATTCCTAATTATCACATAATGAATATTTTAGCTCTCTTTAAGCCTATTTCCACTTTTGTATTTGATGTTGATGGTGTACTGACAGACGGAACCGTACAGTTATTGCCTAACGGGGAACAGTCGCGCAGGATGCATATCCGGGATGGATATGCCTTACAGCTGGCTGTGAAGAAAGGATACCGTGTGGTGATCATCTCCGGTGGAAGATCAGAGAGTGTGGTGAGTCGTTTACAGGGGCTGGGTATAAAGGACATATATATGGGTGTACTGGACAAGCAGGAGAAGCTGCAGGACTATGCATTTGAAAATGACCTGAAATGGGAGGAGATCCTGTTTATGGGTGACGATATTCCTGACTACCGGCCCATGCAGCTGGTGGGATTGCCGGTATGCCCTGCAGATGCTGCACCGGAAATCAAAGGTATCTGCCGTTATGTATCTCCTGTTAACGGCGGTCACGGTTGTGTACGTGAAGTGATTGAGAAAGTACTGAAACTGAATGACCACTGGATGATGGATGAGGAAGTGGCCAGCCGTTAACAGCTGCGGCCATACTATCTATAACCGGAATTACATTTACCGCAATTATTGAATTATGAAATTGCTGATTGCCTTCCTCAAGCTGATCCGATATCCGAATCTTATTTATATAGCCCTGACACAGTTCCTCCTGCAATATTGTGTGGTAGCACCGGTATTAGCTTATAATGGAGAAACGCCTTCCCTGTCATGGGTATCATTCTGGCTGTTGTCACTATCTACAGTATTGATAGCAGCAGCTGGTAATATTATTAACGACTATTTTGATATCAACATTGATATTATTAACAAGCCGGAGAAGATGGTACTTGATAAGATCATCAACCGCCGCTGGGCAATGGCCTGGCATACCATTTTTAATATGGCGGGTGTATCTATCGGCTTTATAGTGGCCTGGCGTATCGGGGTGATCTATCTCGGATTCACCCAGGTGATCTGTTCACTGATCCTCTGGTTTTACTCTACTTCGTTTAAACGGCAGGTCATGATCGGCAATGTGCTGATCTCCCTGCTGACAGCACTGGCTGTTGTTGTCGTAGGATTTTACGAAAAACAGATCTATGAGAGCTTTGAGGCTATCATGTCACCGATAGGCCGCAAGCTGATACAGGTGATCGGTGTATATGCCCTCTTTGCTTTTATCATCTCTCTCATCCGGGAAATTGTGAAAGACCTGGAAGATATGCTGGGAGATAGCAAAGATGGTTGCCGTACGATCCCTATCGTATGGGGGGTGAATCCCGCGAAACAGATCTGCTATGCACTGATGCTGATATTGCTGGTACTGATCCTGCTGGTACAGATCAGGATCGCCTTTATTGGCTGGTGGCCTGCTATCATTTACCTGGTATTGCTGGTACAGGCGCCTGTATTTTATATTTATGCTTTACTGAGGAAGGCACATCTGCAGGAACATTATCACAAGGTAAGTTCACTTGTGAAATGGCTGATGCTGACCGGAATCTTATCAATGATCTTCTTTAAAATATTACTCTGATGTATACCGGAAAAAGGGTGGTGCTTGCGTCACAATCTCCCCGCAGAAAGCAGTTGCTGGAACAGGCAGGTATTCCCTTTGATGTGAAGGTGGTGGATACTGCCGAGACGTTTCCTGCCGACATGGCTATTCCTGAAGTACCTGTGCATATTGCCCGCCAGAAATCAGTAGCAGTGGCGGCCCTGTGTACAGACGACGATATTGTGATCACGGCGGATACGGTCGTGGTACTGGATGATACGATCATAGGCAAGCCTAAAGACAGGGATGACGCCATTCGTATACTTTCTGCGCTCAGTGGACGTATCCATCGTGTTATTACGGGTGTGGTGATCAGACAGAACGGTCAGGAATCTTCTTTTTCCAAAGAAACAGAGGTTCATTTCAAACCACTGACCCATGAGCAGATCACTTATTATGTGGATGCTTATAAACCCTACGATAAAGCAGGTGCATATGCTATTCAGGAATGGATCGGTGCAGTCGGTATTGATCGTATAAATGGTTGTTTCTACAATGTGATGGGACTGCCGGTAAGTAATGTAGTGGAAGCGCTGGACGCTATCGCCAAAAAATAGTACAGCAGTAAGATGGCTGCAGTCATCTTACTGCTTCTTTTTATTTTCCCGACTTTGTTTAACCCTGTATTTCACGATCCGCGTAATCAGGTCCAGCGGCATTGGCTGGTCCAGCGGAAACTGCACAGACCCTTTTCCCTGCTTATAGACCGATAATTCCTGCTCAAATTCTTCTATGCCCGTTGGTGTAGGATAGAAGCCAATATGGTTTTTAAAGGCTGCAAAATGCACCAGGTTGCCATTCAGTACAAATGTAGGGATGGCATATTTGATATCTTCCGTTGCGTCGGGTGCCGCCTGGTGAATAGTCGCGCGGATTTGCCGGAGGATAGCCTGCACATCTTCGGGGAAGTCAGCAATGTAGGCATCAATATCAGGCGCTGTAGTTTTCATGATAGTGGAGTTTGTATACAAATATAACAAGCCACTGCTACCTGATAAAAACTACCTTCCACTGATGTTTTTATGGGTACTGAAATCATAGAGGGTTATTTTCCGCAACGTGAAATAAAGCAGCCAGTAGGTATGCAGGTTAGTGAGATAGTCGACAGCTGCCCTGTCTTTATCCTGCTGCGCATTGTTGAAGTCCGTATAGCTAAGTCCGCCGGCGGCATATTTTTCTTTGGCAATATTATAACGTTGCTGTGCCAGCTCACTGGCTTCTTTTGATATATTCATCTGTTCTTCCTGCATATTCCATTGCATCACTTTATAGTTAATATCCTGTTCGAAGGCGAGCTGCTCCTGTGTGATGTTATTTAATTCCAGTTCAAGATTGGCTTCAGCCCTCTTCCGGCTCGACCGGTTCACACCCCAGTCTAATAAAGGGATGTTAAATCCGATGCTGACAGCCTGGTTACGGAGGAGGTCATTATAAGCCCTGCCCAGCGAGTTGCCTGTTTGCGTAAGTCCTACATTCGCGCTCATGTTAATAGAGGGGCCCGTCTCTGATCTGACACGGGCAATAGCCTGCTCTGCTTCCAGTTTTCTTCTCTTATGGGAAATGGCGTATTGTCTGTTTTGAGAGGCTTTGGAGATAGCTGTTTGAGGGTCTATTTCGAAGAAGGTAAGTGTGTCGGGTAATAGCAGTTCTGGCGTTGTATTTCGGCTTAAGTTGAGGTATAGTGTGAATTGCTGTTCGGCGTCTTTTAATGCAAGCCGTGAATTAGCCAGCGCTTTACGTGCATTCAGTAAACTCACTTTCGCCTGTAGTACGTCATTCAGTTCTACTGTGCCTATATCGAACCTTGCCTGCGTGATCTTAATGAGTGTATCTATATTCTGGAAGTTTTGTTTATCCAGCTTGACCTGTAACATCGCATTGAGCAGATTGAAATATTTATCGACCGTGTTACACGCGATGTTTTCCATGTTTTCAAGGTATTCTCTTTCTGATTCCTGATAACGCAGTGGTTCTATTTTATTGAACCATTTGTATTCGTTGTAGAAGACATTACGCTGGTAATAACTAAAGGTGAGCGGTACAGCAGTATAGGCCGTATTACTGAATGAACCGAAGTTGTCCAGCCGTTGCAGAGAGGAAGATACAGAAATAGCGCCACCGGTAAGACCTATCTGCTGTGTAAGGTTCAGGTGCGCGTTAGAGCTGGCGACATTCTGTGAGACAAAATCATATTTACCATCTGGCAGGGTGATCATGTTGATCACACGATAGTAATCTGGCAGGCTACCCTGGAGAGATAATTTTGGCAGGAAGCCGGCTTTATAAGCACGGTAGTTCCAGTAAGCTGAATTAATGATATTGTCCGCCTTCTTTTTATCCAGCGAGCTACCAGCGCTGAGAGAAATGGCATTGTGCAGCGAAAGTCTTATCGTTTCCTGACTGCTGGCGGATGAGCAGCAAAGTAGTATGAGCACAAACGGCAGCAGTACATATCTTGAAATGAGATGCATAGGTAAGTGGAATGAAAGGTAAATCTGTTTTCAGATCTCTGTTGTATCGTGTAATGGCGTTGGTAATGTCAGGTCCTGCCGGATCAGTTCCACCAGCTTTTTGACAGACACTGTAAAAGGCAGCTGGTGTTTATCGGTGATGCTGATCTCCTTTTTCTTTTTGTCTATACTGTTGATGAAATTTCTGTTGACGAGAAATGACTGACTTACTCTTATAAATATGGGGTGCTGCACTTCCTTTTCCAGTTTGGATAATGATTTTGAGATAACATAATTACGGCCATCTGTGAGGTATACATGGGTATAATAGTTATCCGATTTGAAAAACAGCACGGCGGCATAGGCCACTACATAGATCTTATCCTGATAAGGGATCAATATTCTCTCGATGGACATTATGGGTTACAGTGTTAATAGTAAAACAGATTTGTTTGTGTGCTTAATGAGATTGGTTGAAATTGCCGTTACGAGCATGTGTGTCTGGTGTACCGAAACTAAAAATTTTAATCAGAGAAAAAAAATGGAAATAAACGCTAAGATTTGGCGGTCGGGTTGCTTTAGGGTTGGAAAATAACAAATTGCGGCGGGATAACGATAAGATCTGTACAGGTTTATACTTTATACAGTGTGCAGACTTTTTTATGAGTACCCGTCTTTTCCTGCATTTAAGTAAAAACAGGAGATCCTGTGAGAATGAGAGTGGATTCCGGAGATAATGACCTGTATTCTTAATTGTGTTTGAATGGACTGAAATGTTTGAGTTTATCAGTTAGTTTTGAGAACATACAACCATTGTAACCTTATACCGCTTTATGAGTACCAAGACACGTTTAACCTGTCCATTATTGTTCGTCATTGTAATGCTGTTTTTTTGTTCCTGTAGTTCAGGCGTGAAATACAGGCGGGGTAGTCTTTCCGAGATCCTTGAACAGGCAAAAGAGGAGAATAAGAAGGTGTTTGTCCTGGTAGCTGATTCTACCTGTCCGCGATGCAAGGCATTTGCTGAATACCTTGATACGCTACCCGGTGTAGCAGATGCCATCAACAAAGACTTTATTCCATATAAAGTTTATCTGAGTGACCCTGAACAAAATGTACTTGCACAGATCTTAAAAGTAAATGCCCTGCCATTTCCCTACTTTCTTGATAGTGATGGAAAGATACTTGCATTCGGATTTCCGAATTCAAAATATTTTAATGTAGGTGATATGGACAGCATTTATATAGACCCGTATAAATTTCAGGAGAGCTTTCAATTGGGGATCTCAATTGAGAAATATAAGGAAATGGTATACTATGCATTGCAGGCCTATCTGGAGGCTGAAAAGATCCCTCAGCAGAAAGGTACATTGCAGCATGCCATGGAGCTGACAAGGAAGTCGCTTGAGAAAGGTGAGTACCTGTATAATTTTTATCAGATGTATAGTTTCAGCAGGAGGATGGGGCTTAATGAGCAGGCAACAGCTTACCAGGTGAAAATCGCACATAATTACACAGGCAGGGACCGCTTTCTATATGGCCCGTTAATGAGAAAGATTGGATTGCCGGATGACGCTTATGCGACCTCTCCAAAAGTAAATTCAGATGAACTGTTTTTTGAAAATGAAGAACTGACGGCCGATAGCGTGTCTGCAGGTAAAGACCTGTATTTTACATTCCGCTTCAAAAATGTCAGCACACATCCTGTAATTATACAACGAGCAGAACATCATTGTGATTGCATACAACTTACATGGCCTGAAATGCCTATTGCCCCATCCGACACCGGTAGTATAACAGGTGTATTTCATACATCTGAAGCAGGCAGTTACGATAAAGACATATTTGTTCATATGAACACCAATGCTTCCTATAAAACGATCCATCTCAAAGGCGTCGTGCTTTAATCAAATCAACCAGTATCTTTTTTTGTTAACATTAAAACCAAGTCTACATGAAAAAGTTGCTTAAACGCATCGTAATTGTTTGCAGCATGCTTGCTGTTGTTTTAGGAAGTATGAGAAGTTCTATTGCTTCAAGCCCCCTTTATGGACAATGTGGTGGTGAAGGCTGGACTGGCTCTACCACCTGCGCTGACGGCGGATACTGTGAAATGGTGAATCAATATTACTCACAATGCCTTCCTGGAGGCGGTTGCCCAGGCAGGTGCTCCGGCGGTGGTTGTGGTGCATCGTCATGTACTATCACAGCTGCTACAATTCCAGGTACCGGTGGCGGTGGTGCATCAAAATCAGTAACAGCCAGCGCCGGCTATTTTGCTTGTTGCTATAGCGATGTAGTAACAATTTATGCCAGGACATACCCCAACAGCTGTTGCCCTTTGTAAGAGATGCTGCACTAGCATTGATCCCGCATAAACCGATCTATATGCGATGTATGTTTCCATTTATTTTTTACCTCAAGATTAAATAGCATGAAAAAGTTAGTTCGACGTTTGGCAGTCATTTGCAGCATGACTGCTATTGTTTTAGGAAGTATGACAAGTTCCATTGCACAGAGCCCTCTTTGGGGACAATGTGGTGGTGAAGGCTGGACTGGTACTACCTTTTGTGTATCTGGTGCCACATGTAATTTCGTAAATCAGTTCTACTCGCAATGTGTCCCTGGCGACGGCGGCGGCGACGGTAGTGGTTGTCCAAGCAGATGTTCCGGCGGCGGTTGCGGTTCAACATCATGTACGATTACGGCTCCCACAATTCCCGGAGTTGGTGGCGGTGGCGCATCCAAATCTGTAACTGCTGGTAGTGGTTACTTCGCTTGCTGTTATAGCACTGGAGTTACATTATATGCAAAGGCTTATCCAAACAGCTGCTGTAACTAATTAAGCATAATCACCGGATGCATACAGGGATGAAGTAATAGGACCGGTATTCCTGGTGATGAGCTGATCATTAACTGACATTGTATGCACCTGCATACAATGTCATCCTTTACTCAAATATACCTATCATAGAAAATGCGTAATGTTTTTATTCTGTTAGCCCTTTCGCTCACTGCCTGCAAGAGTAAGACTTCTACTGATGAGAATAATGGGCCTGTCCGTTACAATGCTACTACAGCTAATGAAAACCTGACAAAGATCAGCGTACCCGTAAGTTCAGGTCAGTTAAAGTTATCGGCTGTTACTGATGGTTACCAGGTCGTACGACCTGACAGTAAAAGTGACCATATGTTTGGAGAGATCAAGCAACTGAATATCACTGCTGATAAGTACATCATCTACGATGATATCTCATCTGCGGTTATGATCTTTGATAAGGACGGGAAGTTCATCAATAAGATAAAAGCAGGCGCTATTGACTCAGCCAATCTGCAATCTATAGATGCTATAGATACCTATAAAGATAAGATCTATGTTAAGAGTGCGACCAGTAATAACTTGTCTGTATTTAACACAGACGGGCAACTATTGAAGCAAAATAAACTGCGCTTCTTCTATAGCAATTTTATGGTACTGAATGATAGAGAGGACATCCTGATGAATACAGATAAGATGATTAACTACATGTATGCCGGTGATACAATGGTGGCTGACTGTGCGAATATGTATGTTTTTACTCCACCAGCGCAACAGTCAATCGCTTCTCAGTCCGGCCTGCTCAATACACCAAAATTACAACGTTATTTCCCTTTCAGTGTAAAGAAGTTTCCTAACGGCTCTTTGCATTTTTATGTGAATAATCCATTCAGCCGTGTTGGAGATGAAGTATATTATAATCTCGTATTCAGTGATACGATCTACACCATCACTGCTCCTGAAGTAGTAAAGCCTAAGTACGTTATTGACTTTGGTGACCATAAGAGTACATTCGATTTGCTGGAAAGGACCGGGGAAGAGATTTCTACCTATTTAAAGAAGCTGCCTGAAGAAGCATGCATGGTATCTAACTTTTTCGAGACACCTTCTTTTATTCACTTCGGTTATGCGTACCATGGACAGTATAATACCGCTATCTATTCCAAGAAAAGCGGGAAGATTATCACCGGGCATTTAGAGAACGATCTCTTTGCACAGGAGCTGATGTTTATTGCTGCCGATGGGGATGAATTTATTGCTACCGTAAAGCCTTATAAAATGAAAGAGCTTGTGGCAAAATCATCCGCAACTACTACAGATCCCAATGCATTGCAGCAATTGGTGAAAATGACGACGGGGATGAGCGATAACGACAATGAGATGATCGTACGTTGTAAATTCAAAGCGTTCTAGTCATGAAAATGAAAATCTTTTCGGGACTGCTTATACTGGCGTTCGCAGGAAATATTATACTGTTCTTTAAGAATAAAAGCAACGCACATAATGTGCCGGGGAATGTGGCCGTCAATAAGGAGCTGGCACAGCTTCAGATGAGTGAAACAAATAACAGAGTATTACAGCAAACGATGCAGCAATTTATGATAGAGCAGTTCACCAATGACGGAGTGCAACTGCCTGATCATATAACATTGACCGGTGGAGAGCAAATAGCTGCAAATAAGTTATTGCCCGCCTGTCATCGGGTGCTGGTCTTCCTGTTTGACAGGAATGCCTGTTCTGCCTGTGTGGAGCATGAACTAACAAATATTGCGGCCTTAAAAGAAGAATTGCACACAGATGAAGTGGTGATCCTGTCATCCTCCTTTCCTACACTCACACAGGCACAGTTATATATAGAGCGGTTTAAGGTGCCGTATAAAGTATATAATATTGCGGATACGCTTGGATTCACCACGGAACACCTGCAACAGCCCTGTTATTTTGTACTGGACGATGCAAAAAAGACATCCCTCTTTTTTATGCCTGACAAGAATAATCCTTCTTTGTCCGATAGTTACCTGCAAATAGTACGTAAACGTTTCTTTCATCATTAACCTTGTGACTGTAGTATGATATTTTGCTGGAGATTGGTTGGGGTAGCCGGACTGTGTGCTTTTGCAGCATGCCAGTCTGCGCCTGCACGTACAGATAATATGGGCCAGGTTTTCGCCGGAAAGGAAGATAGTTTCTTTACTACCCGCGTACAGGTGCGTACCGTAGAGATGAGTGATTTTGAGCAGCAGATCTTCACAAATGGTAAGCTTGAAAGCCTGGAAACGCAGGTTATTAAATTTCCTTTTAATGAAAAGATCAGCCGTATCAATGTAAAGAACGGACAGTATGTGCATAAATCACAGGTAATGGCCGAACTGGACAAAACAGCGGCTTTGCGTAAGCTGGTACGTACGAAAGATGCCTGGGAGCGGGCCATGATTGCGCTGGATGATAAGCTGATCGATTACGGTTACCGGTTGGCGGATACTGCCCGTGTACCACCAGGCATTCTTAAAATGGCGAAGATCAAAAGCAGCTATACAACCTCCTGGCTGGATCTGGAAGAAGTGCGTTATGAAGTAGCGCAGGCTGACATCACAGCGCCGGTGGATGGTGTTGTATCTGGCCTGGAAGCAAAGACCGGTAGTTATGCAGAGACGTATAATATGCAATTCTGTACACTCATCTCTAACAGTAAGATGCTAGTCTCTTTTACCTTACTGGAATCAGATATTGTTTATCTCAAAGAAGGAATGGCAGTAACCGTTAACAGTTATGGAGGAAAGAATAAGATATTAAAGGGACACTTGCATGCTATCAATCCGGTGGTCGATAAAGACGGTATGATTAAGGTACAGGCGATAGTATCAGTACCAGCAGATAACGGTTACCTCAGTGGTATGAATGTGAAGGTCTGTATCCTGAATACTATTCCTACAAAGATCAGTATACCCAAAGAAGCCATTGTACAGAAGCAGAATGGGAAAGTAGTATATACTTTTGAAAATGGAGTGGCTAAGCTTAACTATGTGGAGACCGGGCCGGATAATGAGAAATATATTGTGATCAATACCGGCCTGAAAACAGGGCAACAGATCATTGTCTCTAATCCGGAATTGCTGACCAACGGCGCGGCGGTTATCGTTGACAAATAACAACATGCAGCCTATGAAAGTATCCGATTTCTCAGTGATCGTGTTTTTCTTTGCATTAGCAGTGACTGGTTATTTTCTGTTGCCGCAGTTGCCTGTTAAACTGACACCGGAAAGGACCTCTCATGATATTAGTATTCATTGCAGTTATCCGGGTATGGCTGCCGCTAAAGTAGAACAGGATGTATCGCTGAAACTGGAAGGAGTCATTGCTACATTACCAGAGGTAAAAAACATCCGGACTGTGTCTGAGCCGGGGCAGTGCAATATTTCAGTTACCCTGGATGAGAATGTGAATATCAGAGAAGCCAAATTAGAGATATCTACGCTTATAAGGCAACTGCATAAACTGCTGCCCGAAGGTGCATCTTATCCAATCATTACCGCCGGTGGTAGCAATACAGATGGAAGTAGTGTGATTTTATCCTATACATTTAGCGGTCCGGGTACAGCCAGAGAGCTGGCTACTTATTTTGATAAGCGCATATTGCCTGCGATTAATAGCATTCCCGGTATTAGTAAAGTAGTCATTAGTGGAAGACCGGAGAGGAAGCTGGTTATTCGTTATAGCAGTGAAAAGATTAGCAATCATGGAATGACCAGTGAAACGATCAGTAGGGAGATCAGTAAATATATAGAACGGCAACAACTGGGCAGGGTAACTGAAACCGATGATAACGGCAAGGATCGGCGTGTTTACTTATCCGTGAGTAATTTGGTGGACGGTAATACTATCAGGTGGCAGCAGATTCCTGTCGCTGTGCTGAATGGGCATACCGTCTTGTTAGGAGAGGTTGCAACCGTTGCAATGGAAGATGAGGAAGGACCGGGCACATTAAGAATAAATGCACACCAGGCTATTACGTTCGGCCTTATTAGTGCAGGTTATGCCAATTCGCTGCATGCGGAAGCCGCTTCAGCACAGATCACTGCTATACTTCGAAAGCGACTTCCCGTCGGATATGATCTGATGTTACAGGAGAATAGTGTATCGGTAGTGCGCAATACATTGAAAGAAATGATATGGCGTATATCGGGGATCATGTTGGCAGCCATACTATCAGGTATGCTGCTATTTAAAGGATATAGATATGTATTTGTCCTGCTTTTATCACAGCTATGTATTGTTGGTATATGGAGCGTAATCGCTTATGCACTACATTACACCCTCACGGTACCTTTGATGGTAGGACTGTGCATAGCACTGATCTTTAGTATATATGGAGTCGTCATAAGGATGGTGAACAGCTCATTGGTTCGTTCGGGGGTGTTGTATACACTTGCGGGCATACATCTGATAGTCATCAGTACGTTATTAAGTTTGTTTGTTACCGATGCATTTGTCAGGGCAGATATCTGGGATATTGCGGGTCCCCTGATTACTTATACGTTGGTATCCTTACTGTCAGTATGGTTATTTGTACCAGCACTATGTAATAAGCTTCAGATAACTGTCAGGCGGTGGCGGCGCAGGAGCTATACAGCACCAATACTGAGAGTCCCCTGTTATTTATACCTTTTCTATTCATCCCTATATCGTTGTAAATGGTTGTTAATACCGGGGGGTGTCCTGTTTTTCGGACTCCCCCTATTTTTATTGCCTCAATACATGCAGCCTGGTCAGCCTGGTGCCGGATTGTATAATAAAACCATCGGTACATCAATTTATCGGTATACTATCAGACCTGTTACAGATAAATGGCTCGGAGGTACATTGTCGCAATTTGTGAACCAGCAGATGTCGCCTTTCGCATATCAGCGGAAAGATCAGCGGACCCAATTAGAGATCAGTATCTCTGTTCCTGTGGGTATATCAGACAACCGGCTTGTTGCTGTGTCAGGTGCTTTTGAAAGCTATCTCAGGGATATGCCACAGTTAGAACAGTTCAGCACCAGAATGAAAGGTGATGGGAGTGCGCAGATGCGCATTGTTTTTAAGGATGCATATGCACAAGGCGGTTTTCCCATTTATCTGAAAAGTCGTCTTGAAGAGAAGGCTGCACAAACAGGACTGGCTAGTTTCATTATTACAGGACTGGGCGCTGGATTCAGTAATGTGAAAAGAAATGAGCTGGGTAATTATATGATCGAGGTGGCTGGATATAATTACAGGCAACTGTACGCTATTGCCGCAGATATCAGAAGAAAGTTATTAGAACAGCCACGCGTGAAAAGTGCTGTAGTAAGGAATACTCATAGTAACACGGAGCGTTTGGGAGAAGGCATTTCCTATGAGTTCAGTTTCGGAATGATGGGAAATACTATACTTCGTGATGCTGATATGCAGGCTATTGCAAGACAGAACGGCCATAATAGTAATACAGCACGTACCCTTGTTAGTATTCCTATGGAAGGGCAGCTGGTGCCTGTTGTATTACAGTCGGATAGTAGCACAACAATAGATCTGTGGAGCCTGCTGCATAGTCCCATCTCCAAAGATTCTGCTGCCTGGCTCAGACTATCGGAACAGGGGGGAATCGATACCATCTCAAAATCCTCAGCGATCGTACGTCAGAACCAACAGTATAACCAGGTGGTCCATTACACCTTACTGGGTGATGAACATTTTGGAGAATACTTCCGTGATAATATGATAGCAGATATCAGCGGACATCTTCCTATTGGCTATAAGATAGCTGCCAGTACGTCTATGGAAGCTTTACAGGCAGCACGTCAGTTGTGCGCCGCATTGTTACTGGCAATGGTAGCTGTCTTTATTACAGGTAGTGTTGTGTTGAATGATCTGCGGCAGCCATTGTATATCACGTTGATAGTACTTTTCTCTTTTACGGGAGTATTTATTACAGCCGTATTTTTAGAAGTTACGTTCAATGAATGCGCGATCGCGTTCTTTTTATGTAGCGGCTTTGTGGCCGGGGGGCCATTGCTGATCACAATATTATATAGCGGCTTATTGAAAAGCCATGGTAACAGATGGGCTGTATTATTGTTGTTCATCACATTGCGAAGGACGGCCTTACCGGTTATACTGTCAGCTATTTTCTGTGCAGGCGGCTTTTTGAGTTTCTGGTATTATACCAGTGATACGACCAACTATCTAAAGATGGTATGTGTAGCAGGCAGCATACTGATCGCCCTGCCTGCTTACTTTCTGTTCCTGCCTGTATGCCTGGCAGGTAAGCGCATACATCAGCAATACAATCACCTGCAGCGATATAAAAAATAAGTGTTATGAAGGCCTTGCTCGGCAAACCAGTGTCTGTATTATCAGTATTTATATCGTTATTGTTATTAGGGTTGGTAGCTTCCCGGCATATACCCATATTGCCATTACCTGATGTAGAAATACCTGAAATCTCGGTTTATCTGCATAATAAACAGTTTTCAGCAGTAGAGTTGGAAGAGACGATGACCGGATTGTTGCGTGGTACACTGGGCCAGATGGCCGATGTCAATGAGGTTGAAAGTGAGACAAAGGACGGTGCCGCAGTGATCCATATCAAGTTCAGACATGGCACCGGTATGCATCATGCCTTTATTGATGTCAATGAAAAGATCGATCTTTTTATGTCCAGGTTTCCTGCCAATACTGAACGTCCCCGCGTGGTGAGGGCTAGTCTGACGGATATTCCGGTATTGTTTATCAATATGCAGCTTAAAGGCCAGGGGAATGAGCAGCAGGACGTCGGAGGCCTGGTACGCCTTGGAGAGCTGGCAACAGAGACTATTAAAAAAAGATTGGAACAACTACATGAAGTGGCACTGGTAGACGTGACAGGTGTGGAATATCCCGAAGTAAGGATCATACCAGATACGGCTACTATGATGGCGATCGGTATCCGACCGGAACAGTTCGTTGCAGTGCTGGAGCAACAACATATATCAATGGGTAGTGCATTGGTAAAAGACGGTATCTTTCAATACGTACTCTCATTTTCTTCAGCCGGATTGAATACAGTTGAAGATATACGAAATATAAAGTTCAGCTGGAGAGACAGGATCTATAAAATGGATGATGTAGCAGAGGTCAGCATTCGTCAGAAAGAGCGGGAGGGAGGTTATTTCATAGGAAATGCCGCAGGCATTAATCTGGCCGTTTTTCAGCATGATAAGGCCCGTATCGGCGATCTGAAAGCGGTTGTGAATACAGCTATTGAGCAGTTCAGCAAAGACTATCCACAGGTAGCTTTTACTGTTACAAGAGACCAGACTGCCTTGCTGGATGCTTCCATAAATAACCTGATGCAGGATCTTGTATTTGGTGGGATACTTGCTTATTTTATTCTCTTCTTCTTCATAAGAAACTGGCGTATCCCTATATTGATAGGTGTTACAATCCCTTCAGCGCTGATTATAAGTCTGCTGTTATTTTATATAATCGGCTTGTCTATCAACATCATTTCTCTTTCAGGATTGGTACTTGGATTAGGGCTGATGATAGACAATGCGATTATTGTCATTGACAATATTGTACAAAAATGCATGGACGGTATGCCGTTTGGAAAAGCATGTTTGTATGGCACTGCAGGTATGATCAGGCCTATGATCTCATCAGCGTTTGCAACAGTGTCAGTATTCATTCCACTGATCTTTATGGGAGGAATATCGGGTGCATTGTTTTATGATGAGGCCATTGCTATCACATTAGGTATTGCCGCTTCTTTGCTGATAGCAGTGATACTTTTACCAACATTGTTCATCATGTTTGAACGCAGTATATTAAAAGGTGGACTGATGGAGCAGCGGGTGAGAGAAGATGGTCCATTGACGAAAATATACGAAGCAGGTATCCATTGGGTATTTAAACATAAGCTGATAACAATGTTGCTGGTGCTGGTCGTATTGGGCACTGGATATGGATTGTTGTCGATATTGAGACAGGAACAGTTGCCACAGATCGAGCAGTCAGATCTGATAGTCAACATTGACTGGAATGAGAATATTACATTCGATGAAAATGTGAGCAGGGTACAGGCATTGATTGGAGGGTATCTGAAGACTACAACGCGTATAGAAAGTTATATCGGTGAGCAACAGTTTATTCTGTCCAGGGAAAAAGAGCAGTCACCGGCTGCATGCGGCATCTATCTGATAGGTATGCGTGGGGCTGGACTGGAAAAAGTAAAGGCGGATATTGCACGGCAACTACAGTACAGATATCCACATGCTATTTTTAGTGTAAGAGCCCCGGCTTCCATTTTCGAACAGATCTTTGATGAATCGGCTTATCCACTGGTGGCGCATTTAGCTGCTGCAGAAAATGGCGTCTTTCCTGATCCTGCAATGGCGGGTCAGATATTGCAGGACTGGCGTCGCCGTTTGGGAGATCAGCAGGTCATGCCCGTACCTGTGACGCTGAACAAAGAGCTGATACTTGATACGGAGAAATTGTTACTGTATCATGTAACAGCGGAGAGCATTTACAGGCAGTTAAAATTTATGATAGCAGATAACAGCGTCTTTGATATCAAAAACGGCAACCAGTTCCTGCCTGTTACGATGGGAGGGAATAGCGGAACACTGGATGATATATTGCGCAATGCGACAGTAATGAATGAACAAGGCTTACGATTGCCCGTACGGGAGATGGTTACTATCCGGAACAGGGTGAATTTTAAGATGATAGATGGCGGCAGGGAGGGGAAGTATATCAAGGTTCCGTTGAGTACCAGTGACCCCGAGAGGACGATGGCATTGCTGGCAGATAGTGTGAAAGATAGTGGTATGCAGGTGACGTTTGCAGGTGCTTATTTCGAAAGGCAGGAACTGATAAGGAATATAGGAGTCGTACTATTACTTTCTGTATTACTGCTGTACTTCATCCTGGCTGCACAGTTTGAATCCATGTTACAGCCATTGATTGTACTGGCAGAGTTGCCCATCAGTATTGCAGGCGCATTCATTATGCTCTACGTGTTTAAGTCTTCTGTAAATGTGATGTCACTGATCGGCATTATTGTGATCTGTGGTATTATACTCAATGACTCCATACTTAAAATAGATACCATCAATACGTTGATCAGGAAGCAGGGCATGTCAGTGATCGATGCCATCCATTTGGGCGGTAAAATGAGGCTGCATGCTATTTTAATGACCAGCATGACCACTACTTTATCAGTTGTACCTTTTCTCTTTGGGAATGATCTGGGGAATACATTACAACGGCCGCTGTCATTGACAGTAATAGGAGGGATGCTGTTCGGCACCTTCGTAAGTCTGTTCTTTATTCCACTGATCTATTGGTGGTGTTACCGTACGAAGGCATAAAGAAAGAGGCGCCCGGTGAGTACCAGACGCCTGCAAATATATGGCTGATTAAGTGATGACTAACGTGCGTGATCTTCGCCCAGTACCAACAGGTTGACATCTTTGTTTTTTAACCATGCTGCTCCTTTTAATTTCTGCAGGTTGATCACACCTACCACATAGCTGTAGGTAGATGATTCATATTTTTCAGAGATGTTGTAGAAGTCAGTCAGATGCACCTGTGAGGCATTGCTGTAACGCAGGTAGATTTTCAGCTGTACATCATTGGTAAATGCCGGCTGATTGGACTGTTTGATCTTTTTATATTCGTAACGGTAGTTGTAGAGTAATGCAGAGATGTCGGACAATACAGCGCTACCAGTGGCGGTACCACCGGCACCTTTACCTACAAAGAACTGTTTGTCGGTGAATGCGCTTTCCAGCAATACACCGTTGTATTCATTATAAACATCGTACAGCAGATTATGTTCACGGATGAGGTGAGGTAATACGTACGCGTTTACATGGCCATTCTGTCTGCGACAGTTACCGATCAGTTTGATGGTGCAGTTACGCTGTTTGGCAAACTGGATATCAAAGTCGTTCAGGTGATGGATACCGAAGTTGAACACTTCTTCAGGTTTGACAAAAGTGCCAAAAGCATGCAGTAGCAGAATAACTATCTTGAACTTAGGATCATATCCTTCGATATCGAGGGTCGGATCTGTTTCTGCGAAGCCCTTATCCTGTGCTTGTTGCAGCGCAGTTTCAAAGCTCAGATTATCTTCAAATATTTTGGTGAGGATGTAGTTGGTGGAACCGTTACAGATACCTTCTACAGCATTCAGCAGGTCATTGTCATAGTATTCTTCCAGGTTACGGATAATAGGAATACTTGCACAGCTGGAAGCTTCATAGAGGAAAGGAACTTTGTTCTCTACCTGCAGTTGATATAGCGCAGGCAGGTTTTCAGCGATCATACGTTTGCTGGCGCTTACTACAGCTTTGCCATTACGCAGTGCCGTACTTACTATTTCGAAAGCTGCCTCTGTTTCATTGATCAATTCTACTACAACGTCGATGGTTGGATCGTTGAGAATTTCGTTCTTATCGGTAGTGAAATAACTGGCGTCAATAGGACGTGGTTTGTTGGGGTCTTTAATACATATCTTTTTGATACGGGCATTGATACCTTTTGTTCTGTTGAGTACCTCGTATAACCCTTGTCCCACGACACCAAATCCGAAAATGCCTAAATTGATGATTTTGTTTTCCATGTTCTATACTTAGTGCTTATACTTCCTTTTGTGCAGCTGGTTGATAAAGCATTGCTGCGATATGATGAATAATATAGTTACTGATTGTTTGTCTCTGGCAGGTCCGTTGTTATTGCAGTACGGTCATCTGTTTTCCTGCAGGCAGATTGAGTTTGTCAAGTGCCTGTTTAAGGTCATTGATGAGATCTTCTGCGTCTTCTATTCCTACTGAGAGGCGGATACAGGAGTCAGGTAAGCCGGTTTTCCTGCGGAAATCTTCTGGTATGTTGCGATGAGTCATGGTAGCCGGATGGTCCAGCATGCTTTTGACACCACCGAAGCTTTCAGCGAGTTTGAACAGTTTGGTGGCATTTACAACACGGATGGCGTTTTTGATATTGTCATTTTTCAGAGAGAAGCTGACAAGTGCGCCATATTGCTTTTGTTGCTTACGTGCAATGTGGTGGTTTTTGTGTGTGCTGAGACCCGGATAAAACACTTTATCTATTGCAGGATGGGCAGTGAGCCAGGTGGCGATAGCCATGGCATTGCTGCATTGTTTATCCAGGCGAAGGCTGAGTGTTTCGATGCCTCTGATAGTGAGCCAGGCTTCAAACGGACTGAGTATACTGCCGGAAATATTCTGGTTAAAGCGCAGCTGGTCGGCGAGCGCTTTCGAATTTACGACTACGAGACCGGCAATGACATCTGTATGTCCTGCCAGATACTTTGTAGCACTGTGTATAATAATATCAGCACCCAGTGGCATTGGCTGCTGGAGAAGCGGCGTGCAGAGGGTGTTATCTACTACCAGCAGAATATTGTGCTGCTTTGCTATTTTGCTGATAGATTTAATATCTGATATACGTAATGTAGGGTTGGTTGGAGATTCCAGCCAGATCATTTTTGTATTGGGCGTGATCGCAGCCAGTACTTTATCAGTGTTGCTGGTATCTACGAAATTAGCTTTGATACCGAAGCGTTCAAACATATGCTGGAACATCTGAAAAATACCGCCATAAGTGTCTTCCACAGCCATAATTTCATCACCGCTTTTCAGCAGTTTCATTACAGCGTCAATAGCGGCCATACCACTTGCGAAAGCGAAGCCGGCGTGCCCTTCTTCGAGATTGCAGATCAGGTTTTCGAGTACTTTGCGGGTAGGATTATTGGCACGGGAGAACTCGAAGCCTTTGTTGATCCCCGGAGATTCCTGCACAAAAGTGGAGGTTTGGTAGATGGGAACGGATATGGCGCCCGTTAACTCATCTACAGGGATGCTGTGCAATAATTGAGTCGCTATTTTCAATCTTCAAAGTAATTATACGGTTAGTAAACCCTGGTTGGCATATGCACAATCAGACATTCATTCAGCCAGATAACTACCAGAACGGGCATAAAAAAAGCCCTTCCGTTGTTGGAAGAGCCTTCAAGTATTTTATTACAGTGAATTTCAATCTCTGCCAACTTATCTTCCCTCGGTTATTGTGTAACCGGGGCCGGAATTAGCACCTTTCCCTACGTTTCTGCAGGTTGGTTGCTAAGGCATCGCAGGGCCAAGTCCCTCCGCCTTTCTGGATAAGTCATGTGTAAGAACTGGTTGCAAAGTTAAGGGTACTTTTATCAAATTTCCAAATGGCTCCATTTTAATTTTTTTTCATGTACCTGTTTTTTTATTAATTTGACAGAGATTGTCAGTAGTTTAATTATTCTGTTAACCAACCAATTATGACCATTGTGAATGTTGATCCGTTCATGTCAGAAGAGCTGTTTCAGCATATCTGGCAATTCCGTTTATTTACGCAGTCAGGACTGACCACGCTGGAAGGAGATCCTGTACAGATTGATCACACGGGGCAGTTAAACCGGCATGCGGGACCTGATTTTACCGGTGCACGTATCCGTATTGGCACTACATTATGGGTGGGCAATGTGGAAATGCACCTGAAGACATCTGACTGGTTCAGGCACGGGCATCAGTATAATCTGCAATATCGCAATGTCGTATTGCATGTTGTATTTGAGCATGATATGGAAGGCGTCAGCACACATGGTATTCCTGTGCTGCAGCTACAGCATTGTATTCCCCGGTTATTACTCCAACGTTATAAAGGACTGTGGCAGTCGGCTGCCTATGTGCCCTGTGCCGGGTCAGTACAGGAGGTGTCCTCACTGGTGTGGACCGGTTGGAAGGACCGGTTACTGATTGAGCGGCTGGAGCAAAAGACTGTATTATTCCGATCCTGGTTAGTGCAAACACAATATAACTGGGAAGAAGTATGCTACAGGGCGCTGGCCAGAGGTGCAGGATCGCCTGTGAACGGAGAGGTATTCCTGGCACTGGCACATTCGCTTCCCTATAAACTACTGTTGCGGCATCAACATGACCAGGGGCAGCTGGAGGCTTTGCTGTTCGGACAGGCTGGTATGTTGGGCATGGGGAGGCGGGCAGGAGACGATATACGTCAGGGGGACGTAATAGGAGGTATGCCGCCGGATAAGCGCAGGAATTTAGGTGAAGATGAGGTGGACCTGATGGTGTCAAATGGCTGTTTATCAATCGATAAAGGAGTGTGTGGGAAACAGGTGCTTCCGGGGATCACTGATATAGATACGGGTACCACCAGCCGTGAAAAAAGCAGGATCATCCCGGATGACTATATGGTGTATCTGCAGCGGGAATATGCTTATCTCCGGCATAAATATAAACTCGCCCCGCTTGATGAACAACGCTGGAAATGGTTACGGATGCGACCTGCATCTTTTCCCAGTATGAAAATAGCCGCTATGGCTGCGTTATTGCACCATCAAAGGCGCTTATTCTCTGCCATGCTGGACGCGCCTGATGTGAAACATCTGGAAAGTATGTTATCTGTATCTCCGTCTGATTACTGGAAGACGCATTACCGGTTTGGAAAGCCAGTACGACGAACAAGTATGCCAGGCAGGACTGCAGTACATAATATGTTGATCAATACAGTATTACCGTTATTATACATGTATGGGAAAGAAAAGAAAGATGCAGTCTTTCAGGAGAAGATCATTTCTTTTATGGGACAGTTGCCGGCGGAGGACAATCATGTGATGCGGGCATGGAAGGCCTTGCATATCAATGCCGGATCGGCAGGCGAAACGCAGGCGTTATTGCAGTTGAAACAGGCATATTGTGAGCAAAAAAGATGTCTGCAATGTGCAATAGGAGCAAAGCTGTTAAGGAGTGGAATTGCGTAGGAGCAAATCTCTGTAACCATTTTCTCATCCAGGCGTTATATATACATGGACGTGGGTTTACAAAGAAAAACAAATTTACACATGAAAGAAAAAACGTGTAGGTTTGTAACAGCAGGCATACCAATATAATGTCCCTTGCGTTTATATAGCATAGCCCGGAGGCTATACTCCCTTAACTAAACAAATCTACACAGGTGAAAAGACTATACTTATCCTTGCTTTTAGTGGCCATGGCGGGTGGTTTGTATGCCCAGACTTCCAATACTGATGCTCCTTCAAAAAAGCAGCAGCGGGAAGAACGCAAGTTGAAGCGTATTTCATTGTTTAAACAGCTGGAAGAAGGAGAGAATCTATATCAAAGGGAATTTTCAATGGGTGGCCGTATCAATACGGATGGCTGGGGAGGTTTCTTTGAACTTGGCTGGCGTAAGAGCAGGCAGCAGGTGACCTATTTCCAGTTTGAGTTTGGTGAGAAGAAGAACCCCAAGGAGGATAAGAAGCCAGGCGCTTTAAAAGATATTGATCAGTATGGTTTTATCTATTCAGAGAAGCCATATATATATGGTAAGCAAAATAACTTCTACCAGGCTAAGCTGGGGGTTGGTCAGCAGAGGCTGATCGGCGGTAAGGGCAATAAAAACGGCGTACTGGTGAATGCTATTTATTACGGTGGCCTGTCAGTGGGACTGAAAAAACCTTATTACCTGAATATCGTAGATCCTAATACAGAAAGAGGCATACAGGTGAAATATGGCCAGGATCCTTTATACGATCAGGCTTTTCTGGACAGAGCATCTATTATAGGTGGTGCCGGTTTTGGAAAGGGCTGGGGGGAGGTAAGTGTGGTACCTGGTTTGCATGCTAAAACCGGTCTCCGGTTTGACTGGGCCCGCTTTAATGAAGTGGTGAGTGCCCTGGAAGTAGGCGTTAATGCTGAATATTATATGAAGGATGTTAATATTATGATTGACCAGGACGCCAAGAAATTTTTCTTTAATGCATACATTGCGCTGCAGTTTGGAAAGCGTTGGGACAAGAAATAGTTCAGAAGTATTAAATTTGTGTTTTAAAGAAAGGATCAGAGATGGAAGAAACACCGATCACGACCGCAACGCCTTGCAGCACAGCGCCTGCTGCCCCTAGGACTAAAAAGCCTGACTGGCTGAGGGTTAAGTTGCCAATAGGAGAGAGTTATAAACAGGTACGCAACCTGGTCGATACGCATAAATTACACACTATCTGCGAAAGCGGTAACTGTCCTAATATGGGCGAATGCTGGGGAGCCGGCACTGCGACCTTTATGATACTCGGTAATATCTGCACCCGTAGTTGCGGGTTCTGTGCGGTAGCGACCGGTAGACCGGATGCGGTAGACTGGGATGAACCTCAGCGTGTAGCGGAAGCGATTTACCTGATGAAGGTAAAACATGCTGTTATTACCTCGGTAGACAGAGATGAACTGAAAGATGGTGGTTCCATTATCTGGGCCAATACGATAAAAGCTGTCAGATCACTGAATCCTGAGACAACTATGGAAACATTGATCCCTGATTTTAGAGGACAGTGGGAAAACCTCCAGCGCATCATTGATGTAGCGCCGGAAATCGTGTCTCACAACCTGGAAACAGTGGAGAGAATGACTAAAAAAGTGCGTATCCAGGCAAAATACCATCGTAGCCTGGAAGTTATTCGCCGGTTGAAAGACGGAGGTATGCGTACCAAAAGCGGTATCATGCTGGGTCTCGGCGAAACTAAAGAGGAAGTAATACAGGCCATGCAAGACCTGTATGATAATGGATGTGATGTGGTTACACTCGGACAATACCTTCAACCTACCCCAAAACATTTACCGGTAGTCCGTTTTGTACACCCAGATGAGTTCGCAGAATTGCGTGAAATAGGATATAACATGGGGCTTGATTATGTTGAATCAGGACCATTGGTGAGATCCTCCTACCATGCAGAAAAACATATTCACAGTGGACGTGCCGCAAAATAAATTTAAACTGTTGTTTAAATTTACATCAGTGGTAACATGTTTCTGATTGCGAGTCATTATCTTTGCCCTGCAATCGCGGGAACGAGGTTAGCTACAGCTCCCTATGGGAGCTGATTTGCCGCCTTTTTAGGATGGCAATATCCCAAGATTTGTTTCAACCGTTAACGACCTGAACCTACCTGTTTGCAGTTTGTGCATAATGCTAAACTGTGCCCGTCGGATTTTTGCTGAAGATCACATTAGCATCTGATTGATAACATATATATAAAGGACAATATCGTCGTTGTCCGCCGATTGGTGTAAAGAAGATTCTGATTGTCAAAACCTTTTATGAAAAGAGTATTTTATCTGACCGCCGTACTGGGTGCTATGCTATGTAATGCACCTACCTATGCGCAAAAGGTCTCCGATTCATTGCTTCCTCAGGCTACCCTGCAGGCGTGCATTCAGTATGCACTTAACCATCAGCCCGTTGTAAAACAGGCCCAACTGGATGAAGATATTACTGAATACACCATTAAGGGAAAACTGGCGGATTGGTATCCTCAGATTGGCCTGGATTACAGTCTTACCCATTATCTGAAGATTCCCACTTCCTATTTTAATGGAAACTACGTACAACTGGGAGTAGAGAATAACTCCGCTGCCCTGTTCCAATGGAACCAGAACCTGTTCACCCGCGACTTGCTGTTAGCTGGCAGAACTGCCCGGGATGTGCGTAAGCAGGCGAAACAGAATACAGAAAGCTACCGTATTGATGTTGTGTCAAATGTGACGAAAGCCTATTATGGTATGCTACTGACGCAGCGCCAGATCGATGTACTGGATGAAGATGTGGTACGTCTGGAGCGTAGTTTGAAAGATGCCTATAACCAGTATCAGGGCGGTATCGTGGATAAGACAGATTATAAGCGGGCTACGATCTCCCTGAACAATACCCGGGCACAGAGGAAAACGGCTGCTGAACAACTGATAGCCAACGAAGCGCAGCTTCGTCAGCTGATGGGGTATCCAACCAGGGGCCCGCTGCCACTGGTGTATGACACCGTGCAAATGCAGCAGAACATTCAGTTGGACACAACGATCACTGTAACTTATAATAACAGGATCGAAATGCAGTTGCTTCAGACGCAGAAAACCCTGCTGGATGCACAGCTGAAGTATAACAAATGGAGCTTTATCCCAACAGTATCCGCTTTCGCAAACTATAACTTCAACTACCTGAACCCGGAATTTTCCAAGTTGTATAACAACAACGTACCTAGTTCCCAGGTAGGACTGAAAGTATCTGTGCCTATCTTCCAGGGCTCTAAACGAATCTACAATATCCGTCAGGCGGAACTGCAGATCAAACGGAATGACCTGGATATAGAAAACCTGCATAATCAGATCAATACGGAGTATACACAGGCAATGGCTACCTATAAAGGTAACCTGAACCAGTTTTATGTGATGAAGGAGAATGTGGACCTGGCCCAGGAAGTATACAACCTGATTGAAATGCAGTACCGCGAAGGGGTGAAGACCTATCTTGAGGTGATCACCGCTCAGACAGACCTGCGTTCCGCACAGCTCAACTATTATAATGCAATGTATACTGTACTGTCCAGCAAAGTGGACCTGCAACGTGCATTAGGTACAATATCAACTAACAACTACTAATAAGGTAACTGGTCAGGTCCGTACAATCTGACCATTGAAAGGACAAATATTTTCAGATGAAAACAAAGCAACACATTCTCCTCATTGGCGCTACAAGCTTATTTTACCTGGCTGCCTGTAAAGGCAAGGATCAGAAAACAGCGATGGTAGTGCCTCCGACACCGGTAAGTGTAGTACCTGCAGTTACAGGCGCTGCTATATACTATGATAAGTATCCCGCTACTGTAGTGGCCTTGAACCAGGTGGAACTGCGTGCACAGGTATCAGGATATATTACCGGCATTTTCTTTAAGGAAGGTGAAGTGGTACAGAAGGGAAAACCGCTCTATGAAATAGATCGCCGTAAGTATGAAGCTGCTTATCGCCAGGCAGAAGCAACTATCGCTCAGGCAAAAGCAAATTTGAATAAAGCGCAGAAAGATGCAGACCGTTATCATAAACTGGCTGAACAAGATGCGATCGCCCGTCAGACAGTCGATAACGCTGAAGCTGCACTGGATGTTGCCCGTAGTCAGGTAGCTGCAGGCGAGGCATCATTACTGGCCGCCCGTACAGACCTCGATTATTCTGTTATAAAAGCGCCGTTCACCGGCCGTATCGGTATCTCTCAGGTAAAACTGGGTGCGCAGGTAGGTGCAGGAACGACTTTATTGAATACGATTTCTTCAGAGAACCCGATCGCGGTTGATTTCGTGGTAAACGAAAACGACATTGCCCGTTTCTCTGCTATGCAGGGTAAGGCTGTTGCGCCGGGCGACTCTACTTTCCGTTTGCAACTGCCTAACGGACAGGCATATTCTGAGTCAGGTCGTCTGACAGTTGTTGACCGTGGTGTGGATAACCTGACAGCTACGATCAAAGTACGTATCGAATTCAACAATCCTAAGAATGAACTGAAAGAAGGTATGAGCAGCGTAATGAATGTGCTGAACGATCAGTCAGGAGACCGCGTGATCATCCCTTACAAATCTGTTATTGAACAGATGGGTGAGTTCTTCGTGTTTGTTGCAAAAGATACAGTGGCTGAGCAACGGAAAATCCATCTCGGTCCCCGCCTGAGAGATAAGGTTGTGGTATTGGATGGTGTACAGCAGGGTGAGCTGGTAGTATCAGAAGGTCTGCAGCGTTTACGTGATGGAGGTAAGATCGATACCTCTACCGTGAAGAAAGCACCGCCTGCGGCAGCTAAGAAATAGATAATAGTTTGAGTTTGAATCAATAGAAGAAGAAACATGATTGCAAATACTTTTATTCGCAGACCGGTTACCGCAATAGTTATTTCTGTTGTATTGGTGCTGGTGGGGCTGCTGGCCATGACAAACCTGCCAATCGGCCAGTACCCTGAAATTTCGCCCCCCACTGTTCAGGTGACCGGTACATATATCGGTGCTGATGCGCAGACTGTGGAGCAAACAACAGCCACGCCTGTGGAAGTACAGGTGAACGGTACGCCTGGTATGACCTACATGACCAGTAACAGTACCAATAGTGGTGCAATGAGCTTAACGGTAAACTTTGAGGTAGGTACTGACATCAATATTGCTGCACTGGACGTACAAAACCGTGTAGGTATTGCACAGCCAACCCTGCCTCAGGAAGTTCAGCGTTTGGGTCTGACCGTAAGAAAACGTAATCCCAGCATCCTCATGCTGGTAGCATTATATTCTCCGAAAGGCACGCATGATGTGACTTTCCTGGATAACTATACCAACGTATATATTAAAGACGCCCTGTTGCGTGCAAAAGGTGTGGGTGATATCTTCACCCGTGCGGACGACTTTAGTATGCGTATATGGCTGAAACCTGACAAGCTGGCCCAGATGGGCGTAACGGCTGAGGAAGTGAGAGCTGCTATCACTGAGCAGAACGCGCAGATCTCAGCAGGTACGGTAGGTGCTCCTCCACAGAAAACCGGACAGACGTACGAATACACCATCTTCGTGAAAGGTCGTCTCGTAACGGCAGAAGAATTTGGTAATATCGTTATCAAAACCCGTCCGGACGATGGTGCACTTGTATATCTGAAAGATGTGGCACGTGTACAGCTGGGAAAATTCAGCTACAGCAACAACTCTTATGTAGATGGAAAGAGAGCGTCTTACCTGCTGGTATACCAGGCGCCAGGTAGTAACGCAATCGAAACGGCGGAAGCAGTGACCGAAACAATGGAGCAGCTGAAGAAGACCTTCCCTAAAGACGTGGAATATGTGGTACCATTCGAATCTGTATCTGTGATCGAGGTATCTATTCACGAGGTAGTGGAAACATTACTGGAAGCACTTGTGCTGGTGGTAATCGTGGTATTCCTCTTCCTGCAAAGCTGGAGAGCGACCGTTATTCCCGTACTCGCGATTCCGGTATCCATTATTGCAACGTTCATCTTCTTCATACCACTCGGATTTACCATCAATACACTTACCTTGTTCGGTTTCGTACTGGCGATTGGTATCGTGGTGGATGACGCCATCGTGGTGGTGGAGGCCGTCCAGCATAATATGGACCATGAACAGATGACGCCTAAAGAGGCAACGTATGCTGCGATGAAAGAGATCTCCGGACCAGTTATGGCAATTGCCCTGATCCTAGCAGCAGTATTCGTACCAGTGGGTTTCATCCCTGGTATCGTAGGGCGTCTGTATCAGCAGTTTGCGATCACTATTGCGATCTCCGTACTGATTTCCGCGTTTGTGGCATTGTCACTGACACCGGCATTGTGTACGCTGATTCTCAGACCTATGCACCTGGATAAGAATTCGAAAGGGCTGGATAAATTCTTCTTCAAGTTCAACGTATGGTTTGGACACGTGACCAGCCGTTATTCACTGGGTGTTAAGAAAAGTATCCGTTTCGGTCGTTATGTGATCATACTGCTGATTTGTATTGTGGTGGGCACCCTGTTCTTATTCAAGGGTAAACCGACAGGATTCATTCCAACAGAGGATGATGGTCGTGTGTATATCACTTTTGACCTGCCGGAATCTTCTTCTACAGAGCGTACGATCGGTGTAATGACAGAGATGATGCATACACTTGACAGCGTAAAAGCAATCGGTCACTATGCAGCATTGGGTGGTTTGAACGTAGTAAGTTTCGCAACGAAGTCTAACAGTGGTACTATCTTCTGTCAGCTGAAACCATGGGATCAGCGTAAGGATAAGTCACAACAGATATTTGGAGTTGTAGCAGAACTGCAGGCTAAATTGTCCAGGTTTAAAGAAGCGAATGTAGTGGTAATCCCGCCACCAGCGATTCCTGGTCTGGGATCTACTGCAGGTTTCTCCTTCATTCTTCAGCAGAAGAGTGGTGGTGGCGATATCAAAGAATTTGAGGGTGTATTGCAGAAATTCACCGGAGCTATCAACCAGCGTCCTGAAATAGCACGTGCATTCTCCTTCTTCACAGCACGTACACCAGGCTATCAGCTGGAGATCGACCGCGAGAAAGCAAAGAAAATGGGTGTACAGATATCCTCTATCGCTACCGCGTTACAAACTTACCTGGGTAGTGCCTATGTGAACGACTTTACGGTGTACGGCCGTAACTTCCGTGTGGTAACACAGGCGGATTCTACTTACAGGGGCGATATTAAAGATCTGAATCAATACTTTGTAAAGAATTCAGCTGGTACGATGGTGCCGTTGAGTGCCCTGACATCTTATAAGGTGACAGAAAGTGCGCCAGTGATCTCTCACTATAACCTGTTCCGTTCTGCAGAGATAAACGGTAGCCCGGCTCCCGGTTACAGTAGTGGTGATGCGATCAAGGCCCTGGAAGAAGTGGCTGCGCAGGTATTACCTGAAGGATATGGATATGAGTTCTCCGGTTTGAGCCGTGAGGAGATATTATCCGGATCGAAAACGGTTTACATCTTCGCTCTCTCTATCATATTCGTATTCCTCTTCCTGGCAGCACTGTATGAGAGCTGGTCAGTACCATTCTCAGTACTCCTGGCTGTACCTATTGGGGCATTTGGTGCGATCCTTACCCTGACGTTCCTGCCAAATCTGACGAATAACGTATATGCTCAGATCGGTCTGATCACGTTGATTGGTCTGTCGGCAAAGAACGCGATCCTGATCGTTGAGTTTGCTAAAGAGCGTGTAGATAGAGGTATGGAGCTTGTGACAGCGACAGTAGAGGCAGCTAAGCTGCGTTTACGTCCTATTATTATGACATCCCTGGCGTTCCTGCTGGGTATCCTGCCACTTGTATTGTCCAGCGGAGCGGGTGCAGAATCCCGTAAAACGATGGGTTGGACGGTGTTAGGTGGTATGTTCACTGCCACGTTCCTGGCGATCTTTATTGTACCTGTGCTGTATGTGGTGATTACCCGTCTGGCATACGGTAAAGATAAACTGAAGCAAATGCAGGATAATTACACGTCAATGCAGCATCACGATATATAGACGGAAAACATTGCAATTAAAAAAGGCGTTCGCTATTGCGGACGCCTTTTTCGTTTTATTGAAGTATAATAAGATTTTATTTGCTGAGGGTCATGTAAAAGAAGTAAATGGAAGCCATGAGTGAAACAGCGATCATTACCAGGAGAGAAATTAATAATAATTTCCAGCCTATGTGTACCCGCATTTTATTGGTCGGGGGCTGTATATCTTCATAGTGTACATCTTTTCTGTTGTACCAAAACCCCGTTGCCGGCCTGTCTGTCTCCAATGCAATTTGTTGCATAAGAGACGTTTTCAGGTGTGCAGGTGGTAATGCTGCTTCTTTGAACGACAGTCGTTCAAGACGCCGTTCAACTTCATCTGACTCGGTCTGGATCTCCGGAAACAGGTCCAGGTGAATGCGATACTCGGTTTCTTCTTCCGGAGTAGCAAAACCTAGAAGCACTTTTTCGATATTTCCATCTGATATGTAACGTTCGTAATCCATAGTTACATGTGGGTATTTCTCAAGTTAACACATCCAATATTGCAGGATGGAGAATAAAATAATATGCAGTTCTGCGAAGGTGATAAAAAAGTCAGACAAAAAGTTGTCCAAACTAGTGAAATAAGTAAATACTTATAAAAAAATAAGATAAACCGGTCCAGGGTTGGAAAGTGGCCGGTTTATCTGTTTTATAGCTTAGTTACTTTTCTTTTTGAAAATATTTCCCAGGGTGCTTTTTACCGCTTGTTCTGCCTGTTTGCCAGCATTCTGCAAAGGTTGCGCCTTAGTTCCTGAAGTATCTTTCTGACCCGTGATCTGTTTAGTGATCTGGTCTTTCAGTCCGGCTACTGCCTGGTCTTTAACTGAATTTAAGGAGTCTTTCAGCGCTGCTTTTGTGCTATCTACCCTGTTCTTAACAAGGGCAGTTGCCTGGTCCTTCAGGTTATTAAGTGTACCGGTGGCAGTTTCCTGCAGGTCTGTTTTATAGGTCGGCTTCATGATATTACCACCGAGCAATACATTCAGGTGCACACTGTCGCTGATGTTGACCGGTATACCTTTATTGGTAGCCTGAGAAGCGAGACTGGTGATCAGCGCATCTCCCTGTTTCCCAATGACGCTGCGTGGGAGGGTCATCTGAAGTGTATAGTCCAGCGACTGATCGAAACCATGTGAGCCGCCTACCAGCATACTGATATTGCTTACATTTACTTTGAATGGATTCACTTTTACACGGCCATTTTCAAAAGCAAAATAAGTCTTGATATCTTTCAGAGAGAAGTTTTTCAGCTGGGTAACGTTCAGTGTATTAGCCAGTTGCTCTATTGGAGCAAATTTCTGTAATGCACCCTCGAGTACCAACAGGTTACCGTCACCGGTCAGACTACTCAGCAGTGGCATCATATCCTGCCCCAGTTTACCGGTCAGCTCCAGCTTGGAGTTGATCTTACCACTCAGGAACTTAGCAACCGGCATGAGCGCCTGTACTGTATTGAAGGCATTGAATGTTTGCTGTACGTCCACGTTCTGCACATTATAGGACATATTGATGTCCGGATTGGTCTTACTGTTCTTGGTACTATAACTACCATTTACCTCCATGTTACCCTGTAAGGCGTTAGCCTTGATCTGCTGCATGGAAACAGTTTCGTCTTTCAGTAACAGGTTACCGGAGAGGTTGGACATATCCAGCTTATCATAGTGTACCTGGTCTACCTGTGCCTGTAACGCAAGGTTCAGGTTTGCCGGAACGGCAAAAGGAGCGCTGGCGGTATCGGCTGGTGTTACGGCAGTTGTTGTTTCTGTGGTACCCATCCACTTATCAAGATCCACCTTGTCTGCTTTTACATTTAGTTTACCATCCAGTGGCTGGTTTTTCAGCATGTAGGCCAGCATATTGTTTACTTCGCCATTTGCCTGGAAGTTGGTACCCATGTATTGTCCGTCAAACCTGGAAACGGTTACGTTCTTTGGGTTGAACTGCATAGAAAGGGTATTTACTTTCACGCCGTCAGGGTAGTCTTTGCTGCGGTATAACAGATCGCTGATCAGGATACTGCCGGCAGCATAGAATTTATCATATGCCTGTTTTTCGATTGCGCTCATATTTCCTTTAGCAGAAACATCCGCATCTATCAGACCAGTCAGCGCCGTGCCTTCTTCCAGTTTTACAAACTGGGACACTTTGGACAGGTCCAGTTTACCTTTGGCAGCACCGTCCACGTACATGTCCGAAACAGGTGTTTTTACCAACAGGCGTATATCTAATGGCGTATTGTCCATTTCCGCATGAGCGGCAGGGATGTCTACGACAGTATGGTCAGGAATACCGTCCGGATTATTAACACTCATCTTCACCTGGATGTTTTTCACAGGTTTAGGGAGATCAGGGTATTGGAAGAAGCCGTCTTTCACCGCGAGGTTAAGTCCGAAGGCCGGCATTTCATTGGTGCTGTAATTACCTTTCACATAACCATCAAAAGCGGCAGTACCGGAAGTTTTGATTTTGTCAAAGTCCTGCATGAATATAGCGGGTACCAGGGAGAGGATGTCTTTAAACTGAGTAGAAGGTGCCTTCATGGTCAGATCCATACCATAGGTACTGTCGTTCACCAGTTTGAAAAAGCCCTGGAACGCCAGTTCAAGATTGTTCAGGGTAGCTTTACCTTGCTGGAAGGTGTAGGTGCTGGTTTTATTGTCTACCTGTATATCAGCGTCCATTGTAGTTTTGGTGCGCAGCAGGTAAGGAATAAGGCCATAACGGAAAGTTACACCTTCAGCCTGGGTTTTTGTTTGCAGCGTGAAGAGGTCCTGCGTAAAATCGCCTTTTCCCTGGTGGTCCAGTCCTTCGATGAGCATGCCCATATCGCCCTGTTCATCATCATAGCGGATGGTTGCATCTTCGATACTATACTGTTGCAGGTCCAGTGCAAATTTAGCGGAAGCTGTATCAGCCGGAGTAGTCTGTGCAGTGTCAGGTTTGGTGATCTCCCAGTTAGCCTGACCCTGTTTATTAATAATGGCATGAATGCGGGGAGAAATGACAGCTACGTTGTAGATATCCATTTTATCGCCTTTGATCACGCTCATCAGATTGAGTGCCAGATCGATTTTTTTTACGGCAAACAGGGTGTCTCCTGCAAAAGGAGCTCTGTTTACCACGCTCAGGTCTTCCAGGGCTACTGCCAGTCTGGGAAAGTGTCTTATCAGGCTGATATCCACATCTTTAAAGTCGACATCAGCTACAAGCTGCTTATTCAGCTCTGTTTTGACCAGAGACATGATCTTGCCCTTGAAAAAGTATGGGATAGCAATGGCTGCGATAACCAATACCAGCAAGAAGATTCCTACAAATTTGAGGATTTTTTTGAGCATGTTTTAGATAGATGTTTTTTATTATGTATGAAGGTAGTAAGGAAAAGCGGTATTCAAAAGTATGAATTGAGTTAAATTTGCCAGCGAAAATATATATACAACTGATTATGACGCCTGAACGTAGGGAAAGGTTACTATCTGTGCTAAATAAAAGACAAGCGGGGCTGACGGTGGTCCTGGAAAACGTGTTTGACCCGCACAATATATCCGCAGTAATGCGCACCTGTGATGCTGTGGGCATTCAGGATGTATATGTGTTAAATACGAGGATCGCACGGCATAAGAAATGGGGTGTCAGGAGTTCTTCTGGTGCTTCCAAGTGGATGACGGTTCATCAGTTTACAGATACAGCGACCTGCGTCGCGGCCTTAAGGCAGAAGTATGAAAAGATCTATACTACCCACCTGGCAGCCGATTCAGTGAGCCTCTACGATATTAATTTCACTGGTTCCATCGCCCTGGTATTTGGCAATGAGCAGGAGGGTGTAAGCGATGAGATGAGAGCACTGTGTGATGGGAATTTTATCATTCCGCAGATGGGCGTGATCAAATCGCTCAATATTTCCGTGGCCTGTGCAGTGAGCATTTACGAGGCATTGAGACAAAAAACAATTGCAGGTCATTATGAACAAAAAAGCTTACCGGATGCTCAATTCAATGCATTGCTTGAGCAATGGGGCTTTGAGGAGGATGACATGTAATATCAACGGTTCGTCACCATAGCTATCAGGTATAGCAGGAAAGAAGGCGTCCTGCTATAGAAGCGATTTTTGGCTGTGATCGACAGCACAATATTACCAATCTCTGGTAGACCTACACCACAAATTCGCTTGAGATAGCTTTCTCATACGAAGGTCAGACAGACATTGTCCCGGTCTATCTGCAGCATATTTAACTGGCCATATACAAAACAGGCAGTCCGGTTACCGGACTGCCTGTTTTGTTGCTAAATAGTACGGGAAATTATTAAGCTTTTCAATTCGCTGTATTGACTTGTAGCAGTGAATTGATAAATGTTTTTGCCCCTGTCAGTTTGATATCACTGTATCGGTTATTGTTCAATGGAAATAATGTTGTGCTAAACATACTACGCATATATTGCAGCTGTTGCCAGGCAGGATACAACTCGTTTTCACCTTCCGGATGTGCCGCTCTTTCCCTTTGAATAACAGCCCACAAATCCTCCAGGCTACCCTGCCGTATCAGTTTAAATTCCTGTTCTTTCATCTCACCTGCTAATGCTGCAAGTTCTTTGGGAGAAACCTGAAAGCCTGCAATACGCATAAAACGAGGTGTTGTTGCATCCATCGCAGCCGCAGCCGTAAATGCAGCAACATCATTCATGGTAGTGAAATCTATTCGCTGATTTTCATCTTCCCAGTAACTTATACTATTATTGCTCAGGTCCAGCAGTGGATTGCCATAGGTCAATATCTCCGCAAATGCACCATTCAGTATTGATGTTGCTGCTATAGGTGCTTTTTCAAGCTGTTCGTGGAATTTACGCCTCAGGTCGAAATTACGGTTTTCTCCTGCCGCTTGTTTGGTGAAGTCACTGGAGAAATCAGATGGGATAAAACGGGGAACACCAGCATTTACTGCCGCCTGCAACAAGGCAGACTGTACGTCAACGATAACGTCTTCAAGGCCCTGCAAAGCAGAAATAACACAATCTACATCTTTGCAGGCAAGCGTTAGTTCATTGATATTGGTCAGGTCCGTCTGAATAACGCCAATATCATATTGCTTCAAAGTGCCGATTTTCTCCAAGGGTGTATTAGGACGGATGACGGCACGTACTTCAGCGCCTTCATCCAGTAGTTTATGGATGATCTGTCCGCCCAGGTTGCCCGTTCCGCCTGCTATCAGAATTTTTGCGTTCATACTATTCTTCGTTTGTTTGGCATATACCGCATTATTGATGCCTGTTTTTTTAAAATTTACACATATTAAAAAGGGTAGTCTGTGATGACTACCCTTTCGTTATAATGCTATTTTGTTATTTCATTATGCACTACAGGTGACACAGCCTTCTTCCATCGTACAAACTGCACCCTCAACAAATTCTACTTCATCGAGTTTAGCGTCTACTGTTTTGGTCGCTTTCACCTCCCCGTTTTTCTTTTCCACCATTGGTTCGATCTGCTGTCCGCCTTGTTTTTCAACAGTGAACTGTACGGCCTGAGCCGCTGCTTGTGTACGCAGGTAGTACATACCTGTTTTGAGCCCTTTCTTCCATGCATAGAAGTGCATAGATGTCAGTTTTGCTGCGGACGGAGTATCCACGAAAAGGTTTAGTGACTGAGACTGGCAGATGAAAGCCCCGCGATCGGCTGCCATGTCAATGATAGTACGCTGCTTGATCTCCCATACTGTTTTATACAGATCTTTGATCTGTGAAGGGATTTCAGGGATCTGCTGAATAGAGCCATTGGAAGTAATGATCTTGTTTTTCATATCATTATCCCACAGACCGAGTTCTACCAGATCTTTCAGCAGGTGTTTATTTACTACTACAAACTCACCGCTTAATACGCGACGGGTGTATATATTTGACGTATATGGTTCGAAACATTCGTTATTACCCAGGATCTGAGATGTAGAAGCTGTCGGCATGGGCGCAAGTAACAATGAGTTCCGTACGCCATGCTTTTTGATCTCTTCTTTCAGTGATGCCCAATCCCAGCGTGCGGATGGAGTTACACCCCACATGTCATACTGGAGGATACCTTTTGATACAGGAGAACCTGCATATGTTTCGTAAGCGCCGTCTTTTATTGCCAGGTCCTTAGAGGCTGTTAAGGCAGCAAAGTAGATAGTCTCAAAGATTTCGCTATTCAGTTTTTTCGCTTCTTCGCTTTCAAACGGATAACGCATCAGAATGAACGCATCAGCAAGTCCCTGTACCCCGAGACCGATCGGACGGTGGCGCATGTTACTGTTACGTGCTTCTTCTACGGGGTAGAAGTTATTATCGATGATACGGTTCAGGTTCAGTGCTGCCTGGTAAGTTACTTCATACAGCTTCTCATGATCGAATTTTCCATCAATTACGAAGCGTGGCAACGCCAGTGAAGCAAGGTTACATACAGCTACTTCATTTGCATCAGTATATTCGATGATTTCAGTACACAGATTAGAACTCTTGATGGTACCCAGATTCTGCTGGTTCGATTTACGGTTGGCCGAATCTTTATACAACAGATAAGGATTGCCTGTTTCAATTTGTGCATCCAGAATAGAGAACCACAGGTCTTGTGCTTTTACGGTCTTACGTGCACGGTTTTCTGATTCATATTTTGTATAGAGTTTTTCAAATTCTTCGCCCCAGCATTCATGCAGGCCTGGTGCTTCATGAGGGCAGAAGAGACTCCATTCCCCATTTTCTTCTACGCGCTTCATGAACAGGTCTGGTACCCATAATGCATAGAACAGATCTCTTGCACGCATTTCCTCTTTACCATGGTTCTTACGCAGGTCCAGAAATTCAAAGATATCGGCATGCCATGGTTCCAGGTAAATAGCGAAAGCGCCTTTACGTTTACCACCACCCTGGTCTACATAACGTGCAGTATCGTTAAATACGCGTAGCATAGGGATGATGCCATTGGATGTACCATTAGTGCCACTGATGTAGGAACCTGTAGCACGAATATTGTGAATGCTCAGACCAATACCACCAGCGCTCTGGGAGATCTTCGCGGTTTGTTTTAATGTATCGTATATCCCCTCAATACTATCATCCTGCATGGTTAATAGAAAGCAGCTGGACATCTGAGGTTTAGGTGTGCCGGCATTAAAGAGGGTAGGAGTAGCATGTGTGAACCAGCGTTCGCTCATCAGGTTATACGTCTTGATGGCTGCATCGATATCTTCTTTATGGATACCGACAGATACACGCATGAGCATATGTTGAGGGCGTTCAGCCACCTTACCGTCTATTTTCAGCAGGTAAGAACGCTCCAGTGTTTTGAAACCAAAATAGTCGAAAGCAAAGTCACGATCGTAAATAATGCTGGAGTCAAGGATCTCCGCATTTTTCCTGATAATCTCATACACATCATCAGCTAATAACGGTGCAGGTTTGCCTACTTTTGGATCGACATATTCATACAGTTTTTTCATCGTTTTGGAGAATGATTTCACTGTATTTTTATGGAGATTGCTTACCGCAATACGAGAGGCAAGCAAGGCATAGTCAGGATGTTTTGTAGTAAGCGACGCTGCAGTTTCTGCGGCAAGATTATCCAGTTCGCTGGTGGTTACTCCATCATATAAACCCTGTATCACTTTTTTGGCTACGTCTATGGCATCTACGTACTCAGCATTCAGTCCATAGCACAGCTTTTCAACACGAGCAGTAATCTTGTCAAACTTAACAGCTTCTTTGTGGCCGTCGCGCTTAATTACAAACATGGTTAAATGAATTTAAGAGGTTGAGTAAAGTATTTATGAAAATGTGGTTGTCGGCAAATTCTGCAATAACATGCAATTATTATGCCTTATTAGAAATCTTCGTCCAGACTAAATGTCTGTGTGTCCTTGCCGGACATGACACCCGCTTTCTGATAGTCACCCACCCGTTTTTCGAAGAAGTTTGTCTTACCCTGCAGAGAGATCATCTCCATGAAGTCAAACGGATTTGCTGTATTGTAAATTTTAGCATATCCCAGTTCGCCTAACCAGCGGTCAGCTACGAACTCGATATATTCACTCATCAGTTTACTGTTCATACCGATCAGTGCAACCGGCAGTGCATCTATGATGAATTCTTTTTCGATAGATACTGCGTCACGTATGATGGTGTGTACCTGGTCCTGAGATAATTTGTTTTCCAGCATGCTATACAGCAGACAGGCAAATTCGCAATGCAATCCTTCATCACGGCTGATCAGCTCATTGGAAAAGGTCAGACCTGGCATTAGTCCTCTTTTCTTCAGCCAGAAGATAGAGCAGAAGCTCCCACTGAAGAAAATACCTTCTACTGCAGCAAATGCAACAAGGCGTTCAGCAAAATTGCCGTTTTCAATCCAGCGTAACGCCCATTCTGCTTTTTTTGTCACAGCTGGTACTGTTTCGATCGCATGAAACAACCGGTCTTTTTCTGCCGGATCTTTCACGTATGTATCGATCAGCAATGCATATGTTTCAGAATGGATGTTTTCCATCATGATCTGAAAACCGTAGAAACAACGCGCCTCAGGTAACTGTACCTCGCTCATGAAATTCACGGCGAGATTTTCATTCACAATACCGTCACTTGCGGCAAAAAATGCCAGTACGTGAGTAATGAAATGACGTTCCCCATCATTGAGATTATTCCAGTCCTTCATATCTGCACTTAAATCAATCTCCTCTGCTGTCCAGAAACTAGCCTCATGTTGCTTGTATTTCTCCCATACCTTCGGATAATTGATAGGCAGCAATACAAATCTGTCTTTGTTTTCCTTTAAAAGCAGTTCATTCTCTAAATTCATCGCTCAATAAATTTTATATGGTTAACGTATACAGATAGAAAGGACATGAAGGAGACGTTAACCCCCCGCAATAAATGACTAGTTTGAAACCCTTTCCTAAAACCCTTTGATACGTGAATGTGTTCCGATCGAAATTTCTTGTGCCAGCTCGGTTAGAATTAATCCTTCCCGGCCACCGGGGTGTTCGCTCATATCCCTTGGAGACTTGTTACTCGTATCGTGAACTCTTACAAATGTACACAGGAATAATACCGGTGCACTTTTTAGTTTTTAACAGACTGTGGAAAAAGAAACCGGAAATTATGAAGAGGGTGATGGAGCGTGTGCTTAGCCAGATAAGTGAAAATAAAATTCCCGGATCCGGGAATTTGCTGCGCACGAAATGACTGAGTACTGCCGTGAAACGGGAAAAATTTTGTTAAATCCGCTCTTGTTAACTGTAAGTCAGCTATTTATTCTACATATTTACATTTAAATCATATTTCTCCTTATGGCGTCACATATATTGCATCTTTCCAATATTATAAAGGCATACCATGACACAGTCGTGCTGGATATCCCCAGCCTTGAACTGGATTACGGTGTATATTGGTTGTTGGGAGGAAATGGCGCTGGTAAGACAACGTCCATGAAGGTAATGGCGGGGCTGATCCCTTTCAGGGGAGACATCCTGCTGAATGGAAAGGTGAGTTGCAATAAACAACCGGTACAATACCGTAAGCTGGTCAATTATGCGGAGGCAGAGCCGCTATATCCTGGATTTATTACCGGTAGTGATCTTGTGGCACTGTATGTAAAAACCAAGGGAGAAGGGTACACAGATATACAGAAAATTATTGATTTACTGGGAGTTAGTTCTTTTATCCACCAACCAGTAAGTAGCTATTCTTCCGGCATGCTGAAGAAGGTATCGTTGCTGCTGGCATTTACCGGCAGGTCAAAGGTGATCCTGCTCGATGAGCCACTGATCACGCTTGATACACAGTCACTTCCGTTATTATATGCATTAGTGGAAGAATTCCATCAGCAATATGGCGTTACTTTTTGTATTACATCCCATCAACCGGTCACAGCCGGATCAATACGGTTGGAAGTACAGGGCAAAAACATTGTGAAAATCTAATTATCCACAATGGCATTATCCAAGATATTCACTATGCGTTTTTATGCCAGGAACACAGGCTTTTTCCTGGTACTGTTTTATTTTTTCTTCGGCATTGTTCCGGGTGGACAATTACTTTCCTACCACTATACACTGATTAAAGGCTTTACAGGCAGTCTGGATTTTCTCGCGATCGTCTGTGTCATCTGGTTGCTGTATAATTTGAAGTGTATTGCTTTTATTATTAATGTTCTTTCCACAAAAGAACACACCTTCCTGTATGGTACGCTCGGGATACTCGAAGGCGCCGCTAAATGGCGTACCTGGTTATGGCTGCATGTAACGCTCTACGCGCCTGTGCTGATATATAGTTTGGTCTCAGCCACAATAGCTGTGCGGTTACATGCATATACGGCTGCATTTGTCATCGGACTGTTTAACATAATAATGATAACAGCGCCGTTGTGGTTCTACTCGCATAAGATGGGACATCCAGGCACCGTGTCATTCCTGGCCAGATGGCAGCAATGGTTCAATAAGACTGTCAGGAAACCCATATGGTCCTTCTATGGGTATGAACTGCTTAATAATAATATACGTTCGTTCTTTATTGCCAAAGTAGTTGCTGCTGTTGTGGTGATCATTACCTGCTCGCTAATGGGAGGCAAATATGATGAGCGTTTTCTACTGGTGGGAGGCCTGATCTGTGTGCTGGCCCAAAGCGTACTGGTATACCATCACCAGCGCTTTGATGATCTCTATTTGTCTATGTTACCTCAGCTGCCTATTCCTTTGTGGAAAAGGTATGTGCAGATATGTATATTATACCTGATACTCTTAGCTCCGGAAAGCATCCTGCTGGTATATAAGACATGGCAGTCAGCCACATTAATGCACTGGTTAATGCTGATCCTGACCGGACTCTCGCTCATGACGCTGTTCCGTAGTCTGCTGTACCTGCCCAATATAGACCAGGACAAGTATTTCAGATGGGTACTGATCATTATTGTGATCATCCTGTTTATGGGCCTCGCACGCTGGTATTGGTATGGTATCCTGCTATTGCAGTCGCTCGCCCTGGTGATTTTCTGCTATAGGTATTACCGTTATGAGGCGCCGTTAGAGAAAGTGGATTAAAAGCTCATTATCATAATAAAAATATGGGTATATTCGTCATAGAGCCGCAAAATAGTAAGAAGGAAGACACATATTTTATACAACCATCATCTATGGGTTTCTTATCCAAATTCTTTGGTAAACGTAGCAAAGCTGATTTAGAGAACCCAATGCAGGGGCTGCATATAGCTGAAGACGATGAACGAATGAGCTGGGCCATCGAAAAGGCCATTGCCACTTTGCACTATTTTCAGAATAGCCTGCTGGAGCCGGAACCGGTTCAGCAATATTTTTCCGTAAAAGTATTAATTGACGATGGCGTACATCGTGAACATCTGTGGCTGACATCCCCGAGTTTCGATGATGAAGGTAATCTTTATGGTATAGTTGGTAATAAGCCCGTGTATGTCAATTCTGTAACAATGAACCAGAAAATCGGTATTGATCCGTGTTTTATTTCCGACTGGATGATCATTGAAGATGGCCGCCTGATAGGCGGTTACACTATCCGCGCGGTCCGTGAAGGAAAACCCGTGCACGAGCGGGCAGAATTTGACAGGCAGGTAGGGCTTTACATTGATGAAGGTATTGATTACTTTGTGCATGATTTTTCCACACCGGAAGGAGCCATACTATGTCTTGAGGATGCATATGATGAACATAATATAGAGAAAGCCATCGCTTGTAAGAACTTTATAGAAGAAGCACGATTATTGCTGATGAAAATGAACGATATATATAATGGGAATGATATATTGCTGACCACTGCCGATATTCTACGCACATCGTTCATCAGAAGTCTTGAAAAAGATGGTTTTCCCGTATTCAGTGACCTGCGCCGGGCGTTCCCTTATCGCAAAAAGATCACTGACAGACTGTATCTCATCACAGAAGTCTGCATCTTCCCGGATGGCGGAAAAAGTACGCAGCAGATCTACACCTTTAAAGGTGAAGATGGATGGCGGGTATTAAACGTTATTGAATAAAATTATCCTCAGGTCCAAAGACTCCATGTCATGACAAAGACTTTCACACTGGGACTGCTGCTTTTGCTGGCAGCCGTTACCACTATTGCACAGCAAAAAATATTGAATGTAGGCGTAGCCGGATTATCCCATGACCACGTACATCTGTTGATGCATCAGTGGAAAAAAGGACAGGTAACCATTGCTGGTATCGCGGAACCGGATGCGCAACTCATCGCCCGTTACAAAAAAAGTTATCAGTTGCCCGACTCTCTCTTCTACCCTGACATGGCGGCTTTACTGAAGCATAAGCACCCGGATGCAGTGCTGGCATATAATGCAGTAGCAGACCATATTGATGTTGTGGAAGCCTGCGCTCCTCGGGGTATATCTGTCATGGTGGAAAAGCCATTAGCTACTACTGTTGCGCAGGCAGAACGTATGGCGGCGCTGGCAAAGAAACACAACATCCACCTGCTGACCAACTACGAAACTACCTGGTATAATACCAACCAGTATGTATACGATCTGGTGAAAAAACAGGAGGCGGTAGGGCCGGTGAGAAAAATGGTCGTTCATGACGGACATGAAGGACCGAGAGAAATAGGTTGTAGCGAAGACTTTCTGAAATGGCTGACTGACCCGGTAAAAAACGGGGGCGGCGCGCTGATGGATTTCGGCTGTTATGGTGCTAATCTCATGACCTGGCTGATGGATGGAAAAGCACCTGTGGCAGTTACCGCCGTAGCCCGGCATATCAAACCTGCAGTATATCCCAAAGTAGAAGATGATGCGACCATCCTGCTGGAATATCCGGAAGCCACCGGTATCATTGAGGCATCGTGGAACTGGCCTTTCAGTATCAAAGACTGGGAGGTATTCGGGAAATCAGGTTATCTGCATGCACTGAATCCTACAGATCTTCAACAGCGTAGGAAAAATGAATACCAGCCGGTTAAAGTACCAGAAGCTACCTATACGGATAATATTACATATCTTGCAGCTGTGTTGAATGGCTCCCTGAAACCTGAAAATGATCTTTCTTCGCTGGAAAACAATCTGATCGTCGTACGTATACTGGAAGCAGCACGTACATCGGTTAAAGAAGGCAAAAGAATCGTCCTGAAAAAATAGCATCAGCGCCATCAGCGGACTACCTTATACCGAACAGAAAATACGAACATATGCGCAGCCACATCGTTGCTTACAGGCAACGGTGTGGCTGTCTTGATAATAGACTATCCATCAGTAACACTATTTTAAAAGGAACCTATGTCCAACCAAACCAAGAAAAGCCAGCCGTTAACAGATCGTGGCTGGATCATTACCCTGACCGCACTGTTTGGAATAACAGCTGTCTTCCTGTTCTACCTCATTATTTGTATCTGGCCTTCCGGCTATGTGAGTAGCCAGGACCCCTTCCGCTTATTCGGTGCAGTGTATAAGATCACTGCGGAACACCGTTTCCTGCTCCTGATGATCCTTGGAGGGGCATTAGGTGCCAATGTTCACCTCATTATCTCATTTACCGCCTTTGTTGGCAACCGCATGTTTGTTACCACCTGGATTCCCTGGTATCTTCTCAGACCGGTGATCGGTGCTGGTATGGCTATGTTCTTTTACATGCTGCTGAGAGGTGGGATACTCACTTATAGTCCGCCGGTAGCTCCGGAGTTGCCTGAGCATAACCCGGTAACAGAAAATACTACAGCTGCTGTAACAGAGGGCAACGTCGGCGAAGGCAATGTTAGCGAAGGCAATGTCAGACCAGATTCTCCTGAGCAGGCAGCTACTACACAGGACACCGCCAGGAAATCAGATTGCCCGCCGGTAGCTGGCAGCGGAAATGAGGCAATTCCTGCAGCTACCAGAGACGAGGCTAACCAGTCGAGGGACAGTGTGCCGCTGAACCCATATGGTATGATGGCAATTGCCTGTCTGGTGGGATTGTTCTCAAAAGAAGCTTCTGAGAAACTGGAAGAAGTCTTCAAGACCTTATTCAACGTGAAGGAAAAGGTACAGTACAAAGACCCTCTGCCTGAAGACAGAGATCCAGGCATCCGGGAAAATAACGGAGAAACTACAGGAGCGGATACCGACCTGAACGATCAGAAAACTGAACCGGAGCAATAACCCGTCAGATCCTTTTTTCTTTCCGAACGAATTTCCGGTGTATGATCTCCTGCACCGGAATTCCCTCTATCTTACTTTCCAGCCACGATATAATATCCAGGTACAGGAAGGATCTGCGTTCATACGGGTTCTGTGATAATTGCACCAGCCTTTCTTTCAGATCGGCAAAGGCGCTTCGCAGCGCTTTCGGATGCGCGTAGATATTTCTGCGTAGGAATTTGAGAATTTCCTCCATTACCTGTCCAAGGTCTTTGTTTTTGGCAATGAAGTGGTAAACGGATTTGATCAGGTATTCTACCAGGCTGTAATTTTCCAGTTCATAATGAGCGATCAGGTGTAAGATTCGTGCAAAGCATTGAATATCAGCTCTAAGATTGCCTATCCTGAGCTGAATGATCTTATTCAGGTAGACGATAGCTTTGTTATTATCACCACTACCGAAATACATACAGGCAATCTTGTAGTAGAATAACAGCACACGATGCTGGTCTATTTTAAGCTGATGTTCCGCTATCTCTGCTTCCAGTTGAGGTACCAGTGACAGGCCCTCACGGAAGGTACCTTCCAGGAAAAAGTGGTTGATACGGGCGGTGTATACATATACAAAAGCAGAGGTCTTGGTATTTTCGTTGAAGCTTTCCTGATTTTCTGCTATAAACGTCTCCAGTCTGTCCAGGTCTTTCATGAACTTGTCATGGTTCATGGTATAGAAGTGGGCGGTGAGAAGGTTATGCATTGCCTTTATATAGAGCTCTACGTCTGTACGTTGCAGGGAAGGGTATTCGTCAAAAAGGTTGACCCATTTCTGGGTATACCGGTAAAACATGATGAAGTCCTGGAGGATATAGTAATACCAGCTGTAGGCCTGGTAAAGATGTATCTTCTCATAAAAGCTCATGTCCTTGCTGCAGTCCGGTGGTAGTTCCTTCTCGAAGAAACTGCGTACCATATCGGCATCCCGTTCGTCCCGGGCATGTCCCAGTTTCAGGTAAAGACCATACATACGGAGGGAGAGGGTAGACAGGCGACTGATATTACTGAGCCGCAGTTCGATCTGGCGTGATTCAGCACTGAGTTCGTCCGCCCTGTTTTCCAGGCTGCGGGTAATGTGCCGGCTCTCTATTTGCTTTTCGAACTCGATAATTTCATAGCTTAGCATAACTTCTTCCTGCTCAATAGCTGTCGCTTTAGCTTTGGAGAGGATTCTGAGGCTCTGGGTGTAAAGTCCTTTACTGTATAAAACACGGGCATAATCCAGCTGTTCCCTGAGGTCGATCAGGGGGTCTTTCTGCTTGTACAGCAGTCGGAGACTGGTAAGTAATTGTTTGTACAGGTGAGCTTTTACATTGCTTAGCTGCTGTTTTTTGATAGCGGGTATTTTTTTGAGGATCACCTCTTCATCATACTCCTTTAACTTGTCCAGGGTATTGAATAGCTGAATGAAAAGAACGTCCTCCTTAGTATTATTTTTATTAAAAGCAAGTTGAAAATTCCGCTTTTCGGCTTTTGTGAGTGTTTTAATTAAAATAAAGAGAGCGTCGTGCTGATTGTTGGACATCGTTAATAATATGTTATAATCGACTGACAATCAAAATTATAATTGAAGTCAGGCGTAGTTATATATCGTAATTAAGTCAAATTTAGCTATATGGTAATTAACATTGACCATTAGCTTTGAAGGTACAAACAAACTAGGAAGCACAAAATTATCAATTTCGCTGGTGCCGACGGTCTGATTACTTCAGCCCGGCACACCACAAAATGTAAAATTACGGATGGGAAAAACATTATTTGACAAGATCTGGGATAGCCACGTAGTGGTAAGCAAACCCGGCTTTCCGGATGCAGTATACATCAATACACACTTCATTCACGAAGTGACCAGCCCGCAGGCATTTGATGGCTTGCGCAAAAGAGGCATACCGGTTTTCCGTACTGCTAAAACAAGGGCGACGGCTGACCATAACGTGCCAACCATTGACCAGCATCTGCCAATTAAAGAGGCCCTGAGCCGCAAACAGGTAGAAATGCTGACCACCAACACTTCCGAATTTGGCGTTGAACTGTATGGTCTGGGACATCCTTACCAGGGTATCGTTCACGTGATCGGACCTGAACTGGGTATCACCCTGCCAGGTATGACCATCGTATGTGGAGACAGCCATACCAGCACACACGGTGCATTTGGTGCGATCGCATTTGGTATCGGTACTTCTGAGGTAGAGCAGGTACTGGCTACCCAGTGTATCCTTCAATACCGTCCTAAACGTATGAAGATCGAAGTGAACGGCAAACTGAAAAAGGGCGTTGTTTCCAAAGATATCATCCTCTACATTATTTCCAAGATCTCCGCTTCCGGCGCTACCGGCTATTTTGTGGAATATGCCGGTGAGGCTATCCGCAGCCTGAGCATGGAAGCCCGCATGACCATCTGTAACATGAGTATCGAGATGGGTGCACGTGGAGGTCTGATCGCTCCGGACGAAACTACATTCGAATATATTAAAGGCCGGGAGTTTGCTCCGAAAGGCGCTGACTGGGATAAAGCCCTGGCATACTGGCAAACACTGTATACAGATGCTGACGCAGTATTTGATGAAGTGCTGACATTTGATGCAGCTGACATCGAACCAATGATCACCTACGGTACTAACCCGGGTATGGGTATCGGTGTAACCCAGCATATCCCTTCCCTGGAGCAGCTGGACGACAAGGAAAAACCATCTTTCAAAAAATCCCTGGAATATATGGGACTGGAGCCAGGCAGCGGCCTGCTGGGCAAGAAAGTGGATTATGTGTTCATTGGTAGCTGTACTAACTCCCGCATTGAAGACCTCCGTATGGTGGCCGACTTTGTAAAGGGTAAGAAAAAAGCGGACGATGTAGTAGTATGGATCGTACCGGGTTCCAAACAGGTAGAAGCACAGGCTAAGAAAGAAGGTATAGATAAGATATTTGAAGAAGCTGGTTTTAACTTACGTCAGCCAGGTTGTTCTGCATGTCTGGGTATGAACGAAGATAAAGTACCTGCCGGCATGTATTGTATCTCTACTTCCAACCGTAACTTCGAAGGCCGTCAGGGTCCCAATGCCCGTACCTTCCTGGCTAGCCCGTTGTCTGCAGCTGCAGCAGCGATCACTGGTAAAGTAACCGATGTAAGAGAACTGGTATAATATAACTGAAATGGCCTGGAACGCTGAATTATATAAGGACAAGCACGCTTTTGTGTTCGCATATGGTAATAGCCTGATTGAATGGCTGCAGCCAGTGGCAGGAGAGAACATCCTGGACCTGGGCTGTGGTACCGGTGAACTGACGGCTCAGCTGGCAGAGACCGGTGCAAAGGTGACAGGCATTGATAGTTCGGCTTCCATGATCGGGAATGCACAGGCAAACTTCCCGGGTGTTAATTTCCTGGTAGCCGACGCCACTTCGTTTTCCTTTCCGGATGAACAGTTCGATGCTGTATTTTCCAATGCCACGCTCCACTGGATCCGCCAGCAGGAAAAAGCGCTGGACCGCATCCATCGTCACCTGAAACCGGGAGGACGTTTCGTCCTGGAAATGGGTGGTAAAGGTAATGTGGATGATATTACCGGCGCTTTGGAGAAAGCGATGCAAACCAGGGGCTACACTTATAAACCCTTCTGGTACTTTCCTTCGGTAGGAGAATATACATCCCTGCTGGAAGAATATGGGTTCAGGGTAAACCAGGTACATTATTTTGACCGCGACACCGAACTGGCAGACCCTGAAAATGGTATTGTGGAATGGCTGCAGATGTTCGGCGCACACTTTCTGGACCAGGTACCGGAGCAGGACAGATTACCTATCCTGCAGGAAGCACAGGAGTCTCTCAGGACTACCAACTTCCGCGATGGTAAATGGTACACGAAGTATGTACGCTTGCGGATAAAAGCAGAGAAAATTAAAACAGATCTTTAACTTTAAAATGAAAGACCTTCTCCGGAGGGCTATAATATAATGAGTAAGAATTTTCAACACCTTGTATCCACCGCAGTTCCTATTGCGATTGAAAACATTGATACAGACCAGATCATTCCGGCGCGCTTCCTGAAAGCGACCACAAGGGATGGTTTCGGCGAGAACCTGTTCCGTGACTGGCGTTTTGACACAAACAATGAACCTAAACAGGACTTTATCCTGAACAATCCGATCTATAAAGGTCAGATCCTTGTAGCGGGTAAAAACTTTGGTTGTGGTTCATCCCGTGAGCACGCTGCATGGGCGATCGGTGACTATGGTTTCAAAGTGGTGATCAGCAGCTTTTTTGCTGATATCTTCAAGAACAATGCGCTGAATAACTTCATTCTGCCTATTACTGTTACAGACGAGTTTCTGGACAAAATCTTCAAAGCTATCGAAGCAGATCCTGCTGCGCAGCTGGAAGTAGACCTGGAAAATCAGACATTGAAAATCGCAGCAACAGGGGAAGAAGCGAAATTCGACATCAACCCATACAAGAAAGCCTGCCTCGTTAACGGCTATGACGATATTGACTACCTGTTGAGCCTTCGTAAGGAAATCGAAACCTACGAAGCCAGCCGCGAGTTTAATTTTTAACATTTCACTTCAGTGGTTTAGCTTTACTTTTCATAAGAAAGGTATGCCACCAGGTGTACAGAAGTAAACATCAATTCTAATCAACTTTAAACTAAATGGGCGTAGACAAAAAGATACTGGTAATTCCCGGAGATGGTATAGGACAGGAAGTGACTGCCTGGGGACAGAAAGTACTGCAAACAATTGCTGTAAACTACAAACACAATTTTGTTTTTGAAGAAGGCATAATGGGGCACGTTGCCATCGAAGCTACCGGTACTCCACTGCCTGATGAGACACTGGAAAAAGCCCGCAAAAGCGATGCAATCCTATTCGGTGCGATCGGTCATGCGAAATACGATAATGATCCTACACTGAAGGTGCGTCCTGAACAGGGATTGCTGAAGATCCGCAAGGAGCTGGGCCTCTACGCTAATCTGCGACCTATTAAGTTGTTTGATGAACTGCTGGAAGCTTCCAGCATCAAACCGGAAATACTCCGTGGGGCAGATATCCTGTTCTTCCGTGAGCTGACCGGGGATGTATACTTCGGTGAAAAGAAACGTTCAGAAGATCGTAACACAGCCTCTGACCTCATGATCTATCACCGCTACGAGGTAGAACGTATCGCCCGTAAAGCATACGAAGCCGCACGCAGCCGCCGTAAAAAGCTTTGCTCTGTAGATAAAGCAAACGTACTGGAATCAAGCCGTCTGTGGCGTGAAGTGGTGCAGGAGCTCGCGAAGGAATATTCCGACGTGGAAACTGAACACATGTTCATTGACAACGCAGCTATGCAGCTGGTGAAAGACCCTAAACGTTTTGATGTGGTGCTGACAGCTAACCTGTTTGGCGACATCCTGACTGATGAGGCTTCCCAAATCGCTGGTTCCATGGGTATGCTGGCTTCAGCTTCCGTAGGCGATAGCACCGGTTTCTACGAACCTATTCACGGTTCTGCGCATGATATCGCTGGTAAAGGTATCGCTAATCCTCTGGCGTCTATCCTTTCCGCAGCACTGATGCTGGATATCTCTTTCGGACTGAAAACCGAATCTCTGCGTGTGATCAAAGCTGTTGAAGCTACGCTCAAACAAGGCTACCGCACTATGGATATTGCCAACAAGCATACCGAAAATCACTTTGTGATGGGTACAGATGCAATGGGTGCAAAAGTGCTGGAAAACCTGAGCTGATTATTTTCAACATGATTGCCTGAATAAAGTAAATTCTCCAATAACACAATTAATTTAAGATGAGCGATAAAAATCGTGTATACGTCTTCGATACTACTCTCCGTGATGGTGAACAGGTCCCTGGTTGCCAGCTGACCACTGTCGAAAAAATTGAGGTAGCAAAGGAGCTGGAATTACTGGGAGTAGATGTTATTGAAGCTGGGTTCCCTATATCCAGCCCCGGCGATTTCCAAAGTGTGGTTGAAATATCCAAAGCAGTAAGCGAACCAATCATCTGTGCGCTGACCCGTGCTAACACAATGGATATTGATGCTGCTGCTGAAGCGCTTCGCTTTGCAAAACGTAAACGTATCCATACTGGTATCGGTGCTTCCGATATGCACATCAAATATAAATTCAACAGTACCCGTGAAGACATCCTGAAACGTGCAGTTGATGCCGTGAAGTATGCCCGTAAATACGTGGATGATATTGAATTTTACGCTGAGGACGCAGGTCGCGCTGATAACGAATACCTGGCAAGAATGGTAGAAGCGGTAATCGCTGCCGGTGCTACTGTAGTGAACATTCCTGATACGAATGGTTACTGTCTGCCTGACCAGTATGGCGCGAAGATCAAATACCTGGTAGATAATGTTTCCAATATTGATAAAGCCATCATTTCCGTACACTGTCACAATGACCTGGGTCTGGCTACCGCCAACACGATCGCTGGTGTGATGAACGGCGCACGTCAGGTGGAGTGTACGATCAATGGTATCGGTGAACGTGCCGGTAACACTTCTCTGGAAGAAGTGGCCATGATCCTGAAAACCCATCATGCTATGGGTTATCACACTGGTATCAATTCCAAACGTATCTACGGTATCAGCAACATGGTGGAAACCATGATGCGGATGCCGGTACAGGCGAATAAGGCTATCATCGGACGTAATGCTTTTGCACATAGCTCCGGTATTCACCAGGATGGTGTATTGAAACATCGGGAAAACTATGAGATCCTGAATCCTGAGGATGTAGGTATCCCTTCCAACGCGATTATCCTGACTGCCCGTAGTGGCCGTCACGCACTGAAGCACCACCTGGAGCGTCTGGGGTATAAACTGGATAAAGTGAACCTGGATGAGGTATATCAGCGCTTCCTGATAATGGCAGATCAGAAAAAAGATATTAACGATGCTGACCTGCAGGAACTGATGGGTGATGGTGATGATAAGAACTATGATGATAAAGCGATTAAGGTAACCCTGCTGCAGGTAGTATGTGGAGATCCGCTGCGTCCGATGGCAACGGTGAAACTGAAGATCAACGGTGAAGAGAAAGAAGCCAGCTCCGCAGGTAACGGTCCTGTAGATGCAGCTATCAACGCTATTCACGAGATCATCAAAGACCAGATAGATATTGATGAATTCAATATCCAGTCAATGCGTGGTGGTAGTAAAGATGTAAGTAAAGTTAACATGCGTGTGAAGCACAATGGCCAGTCTTACTATGGCTACGGTTACTCTACTGATATCGTGAACGCCTCTATGCATGCGTATGTAGACGCACTGAATAAGATCTATTAAGCTACGCAGATATGAATGAAAAAGCCCTGTCTTACTGACGGGGCTTTTTTATTTGATACTGCTGAAAGGTATATTCATCAAAGGATACTGTTTGTTGTCCTTCAGATAATAATGCCACCATTCTGTGGCCAGTGGTGTGAAACCGTACTTTTCCATAGTGCTGCGCAGGAGTCTTCTGTTGGCCGCAATGATTGTATCTGATATTGCATAGTCATGATGCGCTTTTTCTGTAAAATCATCAAAACCGGTGGGCATGGCAACTGGCTTTCCTGTATGCAGCTCAATGATGCTCAAATCAACAGCAATACCCCTGTTATGTCCTGAGCCGTTGCGCGGATTCGCGGCATACCGGTCATCAGGCACGATCTCCCACATCTTTTCTGTAATACCATAGGGCCGGTAGGCATCATAAATAATTAATCCCAGTCCCTGTTCATTCAGTTCCATTTGTACTGCCCTCAATGCTTTTGCCGCAGGCAAACGCAGGTATACACCTGCATAAGGGTATAGTATCTGGTGGGTGAAGTTGGCGCTGGTCGCATACCGGACATCTTTACGGATATTAGGTATGTATGTCATGATATCAATCAACGCCTGATTGCTGTCTGCCGATACCAGCTGTTTATAAAGTGCCATTGTATTCACCACAGGCAATCCATATTTATTTGGCGGGATATCCTGTGCATAACCCATCGGAATATTAGTTGTCATCATGACATAAATGCTGAAGATAGCTTGCATGATGGCAGTCTGGTAATTGATTTTCAACTGTTTTTTATTTAAAAATTCCTAAATATGGTAATAAAGTACAAGTTCCTGGTAAAAAAGGATAGTTTTTGCCTCGGTAAAAGGGTTATTTTAGAACCCTTAAATTAAGGAAATTATGAACCTGTTTAGATTAGACAACAAAGTGGCTGTGATCACCGGTGGTGGCAGCGGCATAGGGCAGGCTATCGCGAAGGTATTTGCGGCGCAGGGCGCCAATGTACATATCATTGAGCTGAATGAGGACGGCGGTAAACAAACAGCGGCTGATATTGCGGCTGCGGGCGGCAGTGCACAGGTACATGCCTGCAACGTTGCTCAGCAGGCAGCGGTTGTCAGCACAATGGACAAGATCATTACTGCGGCAGGTCGTATCGACATTCTGGTGAACTGTGCGGGTATTGCACATGTGGGCAAGCTGGAAGGCACTACGGAGGAAGATCTCGACAGGATATATAATGTGAATGTGAAAGGTACATATAACTGTATGTTCGCCGTGATCAAACAAATGAAAGAACAGAAGGGCGGTGTGATCCTGAACGTAGCTTCCATCGCTTCCAGCGTGGGTATTCCGGACAGATTTGCTTACTCTATGAGTAAAGGTGCGGTACTGACCATGACCCTTTCTGTAGCAAAAGATTATATCAATGATGGTATCCGTTGTAACTGCGTGTCTCCGGCCCGCGTACACACACCATTTGTAGATGGTTTCATCGCGAAGAACTATCCTGGTAAAGAACAGGAAATGTTTGAAAAACTGTCTAAAACACAGCCGATCGGCCGTATGGCGAAACCTGATGAGGTAGGTACGCTGGCTTTATTCCTGTGTTCTTCTGAAGCTGGTTTTATCACTGGTTGCGATTACCCGCTGGATGGTGGCTTTATCAAGCTGAATAACTAAGGGATGGTAAAATGCAGCTTACGAATCGCGGATTGGTTATATTCGTAACGCACATTTCTTAGTACTCATTCGTAAATCAATGCATAATTCCATGAAAGCTTGGTCTTTACTACTTATTACAACATTATTCTTTGCCTGTGATCCTTCTCCGAAGAATGCTGCCTCTGCCGATGAAAATGATAAAACGTCTGCAGGAGAAGCATTCAAACCAGCAGAACCTGCAGGGAAATTATCCGTTTCCTTTCCGGTGACTGATACTACCGAAATCAAACTGGTGTTTGAGATGGATGGGAAAACAAAAGAGAAAACATTTGAACTGCCACTGGCAAAAGAGGTGCCTGAAAAAGACCTTTTCCGCCTGGTATGGGACAAGCCGAACAGCTGTTATATTGGTGTGCTGAAACAGAATCGTGATACCCGCTACTATCACGCAAGTGTAGATGAAAAGGGTTATCCGCAGATCTTTCACGTAGGCACGCCTCCGGCTGAAGTATGGCAGTACGCAGAGAATAAGCTGGGACTGGGAAAGATCAGTTCAGCAACCGCTGCACAGATCGTACAATCCTACAAACAGAATTTTCAGTCAGGAAAGATCATTGCTGACTTTATTGTTCAGGTAAAACCAGGTGCTTCCGACGCTGCAGTAGAAATATACGCCGAATTTGGAGGAGCCAACAGAACATTGCCACTGGCAGTGCCAGCAGGTTCCAAAGCGGGACTACTGCTGCAAAAAGGTCGTCCGGAACAATGTTTCGTTGTACTGGAAACAGATGGTAAACTGTCCAACACCTACGAAATCAAGGTAGAAAACGGACGTCTGCAGATCAATACATTAACAAGATAATAAGTCACTGTCCTTATCCGAACGTTTATCTTACGTGCTAAGCAGGATGAACTGACGATCTGGACAGTCCGTGCTCTCCGGAGTACTTTAGAAAATAGAAAAACAGTAATTTTTATATGAAACTGATCAGATTTGGTTTACCGGGTGCAGAGAAACCAGGTATCGTAACAGAAGCAGGTACATTCGATGTAAGTGCATTTGGTGAAGACTTTGGTGAGAAATTCTTTGAGACCGACGGATTACAGCGTCTGGCTGCATGGTGGGAAAAGAACAATGGTAGTTGTCCGCAGGTAACTGAAGGTACCCGTCTGGGCGCTCCGGTGCAGCGTCCTTCCAAAATTATCTGTATTGGTCTGAACTATGCTGACCACGCAAAGGAAACCAACGCACAGATCCCACAGGAGCCGATCGTGTTCTTCAAGAGCACCTCTTCCCTGGTAGGTCCTAATGATGATCTGACTATTCCGCGTAACAGTGAAAAAACTGACTGGGAAGTGGAACTGGCAGTAGTTATCGGTAAAAAAGCCAGCTACGTGGAAGAAAAGGATGCACTGGATTATATCGCAGGTTACGCATTACACAACGACTACAGCGAACGCGCTTTCCAGCTGGAACGTGGTGGTCAGTGGGTAAAAGGTAAGAGCTGTGATACATTTGCGCCACTGGGCCCATGGCTGGTAACCAAAGATGAAATAAAAGATGTGGATAACCTGCGTCTGTGGCTGACCGTAAATGGTAAGACCATGCAGGACGGTACTACCGCCAACCTGATCTTCAAAATACCTTTCCTGGTATCTTATCTGAGCCAGTTTATGACCCTGCTTCCAGGTGATGTGATCTCTACTGGTACACCTGCAGGTGTTGGTCTGGGTATGAATCCACAGGTATACATTAAAGCCGGTGATGTGATAGAACTGGGTATCGATGGCCTGGGTTCCTCTAAGCAGACAGCGGTTGCTTATAAATAGTTAATTAAGCATTAGGAATTAAGCATCAGGAATTGAATAATAAGTGTCAGCATTATTGGTTGACGAATTCAGTTTTACCTATGCTTAATTCCTCATTTCTCTTTTGACTTGTATAGGAATTAATGCCTGGTTCCTAATTCGTAATTCCTAATTGAATGAACATGCGTTATTGCCTCGCGCTTGATCTCGTCAACGATCCCGTGCTGATAGCAGAATACGAAGCCTATCATCGGGAGATATGGCCTGAAATAAAAAAGAGTATCGTTGACAGCGGTATTACCAATATGGAGATCTACCGTGTCTCTGACCGGCTTTTTATGATCATGGAGGTGAACGAAAGTTTCTCTTTTGATGCAAAAGGTGCGGCAGATGCGGCAAATCCAAAAGTACAGGAGTGGGAAAAGCTGATGTGGAAATATCAGCAGGCCCTGCCTGTAGCAAAGCCCGGAGAAAAATGGGTAATGATGGACAAGATCTTTTCTCTACATTAATGTCGGGAGAACGCAGTATGGAAGTATAGCTTTATAGCCACTGATAAGGAAGAAAAACGTTATGAAATAATGATTATAGACGCACACCAGCATTTCTGGCAATACCACCCTGTAAAGGATGCCTGGATCACTGACGATATGAAAGTCATCCAGGAAGATTTCATGCCGCAACACCTGCTGCCTGTGTTACAGGAGAATGGCGTGGATGGTTGTATTGCAGTGCAGGCAGACCAGTCAGAAGCCGAGACACTTTTCCTGCTGGACCTTGCCGGTAAACATGATTTTATCAAAGGGGTAGTGGGATGGATCGATCTCCGAAGTGATCATCTTTCTGACAGACTGGTTCATTTCAGTCAGTATGAAAAACTGAAAGGTTTCAGGCACATTGTGCAGGGTGAGCCGGATCCGGCGTTCATCCTGAGAGAAGATTTCTGCCGTGGTATTCGCGCACTGGCGGCCCATGATTTCACATACGACATTCTTGTATATCCTGTACAGCTGCCGGCAGTGGCCGCATTTGTACAGCAATTTCCTGATCAGCGGCTGGTAATAGATCATATGGCCAAGCCCTATTTCAAAACTGGCGATATCAGTGCATGGGAAACACATATGCGGGCTATCGCTCAGCAACCACATGTATACTGTAAGCTCAGTGGACTAGTCACCGAGGCTGACTGGCAGAAATGGGAAGCATCGCATTTTACGCCTTTTCTGGATGTGGCACTGGAGGCTTTCGGTCCTGAACGCCTGATGTTCGGATCTGACTGGCCGGTATGTAAACTAGCCGCCAGCTATACGGAAGTGAAAGCGATCGTTACCGATTATATCAGCCCCCTTTCTGCATCAGAAAGGGCCGGAATTATGGGCGGAAATGCTGTAAGGTTCTACGGTCTGTAGTGCCTTTGCTTATTTAAAATAATTTAAATCATTGATATGGATCTGGGATTAAAAGATAAAGTGTTTATAGTAACAGGTGGAGCAAAAGGTATTGGCGAGGCGATCTCTAAACTGATCGCAGCTGAAGGCGGTATCACCGTGATCGCTGGCAGAAGTACAGCTGATAATGAAAAGACAGTAGCTGAGATCGTAGCAGCTGGCGGACAGGCAGTAGAGGTGACTGGGGAACTGGGTGAAGCAGAGGCCTGTAAACGCGTGATCGAGTTCACCGCGCAACGTTTCGGACGAATTGATGGTCTGATCAACAATGCCGGAGTAAATGATGGCTGTGGCCTGGAAAGCGGTAGCCCTGAGAAATTCATGGCTTCCCTGCAGAAGAACATCTCTCACTACTATAACCTGGCCCACTACGCACTGCCTTACCTGAAGGAAACAAAAGGTAACATTGTCAATATCGGTTCCAAAGTAGCTGATACCGGTCAGGGCAATACTTCCGGTTATGCAGCTTCCAAAGGTGGTATCAATGCATTGACCCGGGAATGGGCAGTAGAACTGCTGCCTTACGGTATCCGTGTGAATACCGTGATCCCTGCGGAAGTATGGACTCCATTATATGAAACCTGGATCAACTCATTACCGGATCCGGAAGAAAAACTGGCTTCTATCGTTGCGAAGATCCCATACGAAAAACGTATGACCACTTCGGCCGAAATCGCCAGCATGACGGTGTTCCTGTTGTCCGGCGTATCCTCTCATACCACTGGTCAGATCATATACGTGGATGGCGGTTATACACACCTGGACAGATCCATCAGCTAGCTGCCAACAGCAATTTTCATCATATAAATTATACTTATGGCCGGAGCCGCAATGCCCACTTCCACAGTTAAGGCAAACATTGATACAAAAAAGAGTTACCTGTTCCCGTTTATACTGGTAACCAGTTTATTTTTTCTCTGGGCGCTGATCCATAACATGAGCCCTATACTTATTCCACACCTGAAAAAGGCCTGTCAGTTGTCAGATATGCAATCTGCTTTCGTAGATTCTGCTGTCTTCGCAGCCTATTTTCTGATGGCATTGCCGGCAGGTTATGTGATGAAAAAGTTTGGCTATAAGGTAGGTATCATCTTCGGTCTTTGTCTGTATGCCATAGGCGCGTTCCTGTTCATACCGGCTGCCAATGCCCGTGAGTATAGTTTTTTCCTTGGCGCCCTGTTCGTCATTGCTTCAGGTCTTACTTTTCTGGAAACGGCCGCCAACCCTTATGTGTCTGTACTGGGTAGTCCTGAGACATCCACACAGCGCCTGAGTCTCGCCCAATCCTTTAACGGGGTGGGCGCCATGGTTGGACCTATCATAGGAATGAAATTTATATTGACAGGCAGTGAGCTGTCAGAAGCACAGGTGAAAGCCATGTCTCCTGATGCACTGCAGCAATACCTGATCGGTGAAGCCAGCACAGTAAAGGTACCTTACATGGTGATCGGTATTGTGGTGCTACTCATCGCGGCACTGTTTGTAGTAACGAAAATGCCAGAGATCACACAGGCCGATGATGAAGAAATAGACACTACTACCAATACGAAAGGCAGCATCTTCAGACATAGGCATTTGATTGCTGCGGTAGTGGCGATGTTCTTTTATATCGGTGGACAGGTAGGAGTGAACGCCTTCTTTATCCGCTTTGCGAAATTCTCCGCAGGCATCGGCGAGCAGACAGCCGCAGGGATGTTAAGCTATGCTGGTTTTGGATTTATGGCAGGCCGCTTTGTAGGCACTTTCCTCATGCGTAAATTCAGACCGGAAGTGTTGTTGTCTGTCTTTGGTATTGTGAATGTAGTACTCGTGCTGATCGCGATGACAACCAAAGGAGAGCTCGCTGTGTGGAATGTGTTGCTGGTGCCGTTCTTTATGTCCATCATGTTCCCGATCATCTTTTCACTTGGTATCAGGGGCCTCGGTGCGGATACCAAATTTGGTTCCTCCCTGCTGATCATGGCAATTGTTGGAGGTGCTGTTATTCCTCCGCTGATGGGACTGATCTCTGATAACTCAAATATCCAGATGGCCTATATCCTGCCGCTGATCTGCTTCGCAGTGGTAGTATGGTTTGGTACGAAAGGGTATAAGCTGGATAAAGCACATTAAAATAATTATCCGATAGTGAAAAAGGTCCGCCTCACATCAGGCGGACCTTTTTTATTTCTTTACAGCGATTATAATGCCCGATGCCCATACCTGTTTGGTGAGGATCAGGTCTTCCCTGGCCTCCAGGTCCTTAATGAGCTGTGTGGCTTTTTCCTGGTGTCCTTCCGGCCAGTTCGCCTGTGGTAACATGTCGTCCACAATATACAGGCCGCCCTTATTTAGCATCGCCAGCGTCTCGTCCAGCATCAGGTACTTCCCATGCCAGGTATCAGCGAATATGAAATCAAACTTCCGGCGTCTGTTCTCCTTCAGCCATTCTCCTCCATCTGCATGCACCAGTTTTATTCTGCTATCATCTCCCAGGAAACGGGTGGCAATATCCAGGTATTCCTGTGTATTATCCACAGAGATCAGGGTACTTTCCCTGTCCATACCGTCCAGTATCCAGGAAGTGGAGAGGCCGGTGCCGGTGCCTAACTCAAGAAAACTACCATAGGGCTTTCCCGCAGCCAGTGTGCGGAGCAGGGAACAGGTTAATGGTTCAGATGCCATCGTAAAGCCGGATGCGTTCGTGGCGTCAACTATGTACTGATAATGTACAGGGTATTGCTGGAGTATATCCTCTGTCATGAGCTGTTTTATTAATAGGTCTTTCAACCAAGGTAATAAAAAAAATCGCTTACTTTGGGTATATGAAGCGGCTGATACTACTGATCCTCCTGTTTACCTATACGGGCACAACTGCGCAGCAGGTGCAGGTCGAGATCAGTCACGTGGTAGGTGCATTACCTATGCAACTGAAAACCACAACTTACCACAACGCTGCAGGTGATACTTTTAATATCACGTTGTTCAGATACTACCTTAGTAATTTCCTGCTCACCGATGCAACCGGAAAGACAGTGAGTGCGGATAAGGCTTATTTTCTCGTCAGTGAAGATAGTGCCGCGTCAAAACAGCTCTTGTTACAACAATTCCCCGCCGGAAAGTATACGCAATTATCATTCATGATCGGTGTAGATAGTGTACTGAATTTCAGTGGCCCGCAATCCGGATCGCTGGACCCGGTGTATGGTATGTTCTGGACCTGGAACAGTGGTTATATCATGGCGAAGCTGGAAGGTTATTCTCCTTCCTCCCGTCTGCCCAACCATATGATCCAGTTTCATATCGGCGGTTACAGAGCCCCGCACGTTACACAGCGGATGGTGACGCTGCTATTAGCAAAACCACTCGAGATCAGTGCTGGAAATACACCAAAGATCAGGTTACAGGCAGACGCTGCCACCTGGTTTAACGGAGATTATAAGGTTAGCTTCCGGCAGATCCCGGGGTTCATGTCGCCGGGAATGCCGGCTGACAGGATAGCGGATAATTATCAGCATATGTTTACCGTTCAAGCAATAGTCAATTAATCGTAACGTATGAGCCGGAAGGGAATATATCTGCTCGTTGCCTTTTGCCTGTGGTTGTGGATCATGGGTGGAAGCCGTGCTGCGTTGACCGCCCATTCCCCTGTTGTAGACTACTACGAGCTCAAGATCCCGGATAGCCTGCCCCCACCTGTATACGACTTTAAAAAGAACCCGCTCACCAAACAGGGGATAGCCCTCGGCAGACACCTGTTCTACGATCCTAAGCTGTCGCTGGATAGTTCTATCTCCTGCGGATTTTGCCACCAGCAGTTTGCTGCCTTTGGCCATTTTGACCATGCTATCAGTCATGGTGTGCTGGGCAGAACAGGGAACCGGTCTGTACCGACACTATTCAACCTGATCTGGCAGAAGGATTTTATGTGGGATGGTGGCGTGAATCACCTCGATATTCAGCCTTTAACGCCCATTACAGACGAAAATGAGATGGGAATGGACCTTAAGGCGTTAATTGATCGTTTGCAGGGAAATCAGACCTATAAGCAGCTATTCAAGGAGGCCTACGGTTCGGAAGAGGTCACTACTGAACGCATGTTCAAGGCACTATCCCAGTTCATGGCCACCATGATCTCTTTTGAATCAAAATATGATAGCGTCATGCGGAGAGAACCCGGCGTTACTTTTACTGCGGAAGAACAGGGCGGATATCGGACGTTCACTCAGAAATGTGCCAGCTGCCATAAACCACCGTTGTTTACAGATAATACCCTGCGTAATAACGGACTGCCTTATCTGCCTTCCATGAATGACGTTGGCAGAATGCGGATCACGAATAATACGGCCGACTACCTTAAGTTTAAAGTCCCTTCCCTGCGCAATGTGCTGGTCAGTTCACCCTACATGCATGACGGCCGCTTCTTTGATATTTTCCAGGTATTTGATATGTACGATCACGGGCAGGAAAAAGGGAATACCATTGATCCTCTCGTGAAGAACGGTATTCCCCTGAATGAAAAAGAAAAACGTCAGTTATATATGTTCCTGAATACGTTAACGGATAGGAAATTTATCAGTAACAAAGCATTCAGTGAGATACTGATCACAGATTGATCACTACAGTTTCCAGTTCTCGATCACTTCACTTACCATCTTTTTATATGCTACCAGGTCTGCCTGTGTCTGTTGTATGAAGCCATTGTCTTCCAGTTTTCCGATCACCGTTTCCATTTCCGCTTCACTTTCATACGTCATCTGACGGAACGGATTCTGGTAGTCTTTCGCACGGGAGTGACGGATACCTTCTGTCAGGAAAGTTTGCATATGCAGTGACTGTAACAGGCAGTCCTTCAGGAAGGCTGGTGTGAAATCGCGCGCGTTCTTTTCTTCTACATATAACAACGATGCCAGTGCGTGCTGCAGTTTGTCCATCGCATAATGTTCACCAGCTGTTTTGTAGTACGCATGTACTTCAGGCCAGCCGCTGATAGCGCCTGAACGTATGTTACTTTTGAGCTCGGACAGTACTTCGTCTTTCATTAGTTGTCCGCCAACGTTGTGCCAGGGTCCGCGTTCCGCTGTTTCAACGATGCCCCGCAGTGAGGTGAAGTTATGGGTACTATCTGCCTGTATGTAACTAAAGATATTACGTACCGCGTACAGGTTGATCAGCTCTTTGAAGAGCGGATAGGACCTGTGTACTTTTAGCAGCTGCACTTTACGGGAGCTGTTCTCTACGTTCACCGCAAAGATCTGCAGCTTACCTGCTTCTTCCGGATCATGGAGTAGCAGCTCTTTTCCTTTTTCCTGGAAATCGTGTTCCGACAGTGACCCTGTATCCTGCTGGAACTTGGTATACCATGCCTTACCGGTGGCGATCTCCATCAGTGCCATGGCATGGATCATTTCTTCCACGCTGTCAGGCGCCAGGTAATCGTATTCTATCAGCTGTAATTTATCAGTACGTTTATCACGGTCAATGTATTTCCAGGAGTTACGTGCCAGTGCGTACATGTTATGCAGGAACCAGTAGCCGGTCATGATCCGCAGGCAGTTCTGTTGTTCATCATTCAGTATCAGGCTGAATGGGAACGGTACATCCATTTCGTACATGTACGTACCTTTGGCAATCAGCGTAAAGCTGGCAAAGCGGGAGTTATGTTTCAGGCTCACACAGAGTCCGGGCCAGAAACCTCTGCCTGCAATGACCTCCCCATCTGCACCACGGGAGTTATGATTGGAGCCGATCGTGGCCCCGGCAGCCATATTACTCTGTCCCATGATCAGTGCTGCACACAGGAAAGAGTTGTTATGGTGTTGCTCATGTGCCGGAAAGATCAGTGAGTTCAGTACTTCACAGCAGGAGATCGTTGCGTTGTTACCCAGGTAAGAATTGATCAGGCGTGCGCCGTATTTCAACTGTGAATGAGAGGCCATGACAAAACGTACAGCCTTCACACCATAAAATACACGGCAGCCATAACCAACTATACCATTCACCAGTTCACAGCCTTCACCGATCTGACTGGTAGCTTCTGCGGAACTATTGATCGTTACATTTTTGATCTTATTGGCGCCTTTAAGATAGGCATCGGTACCGATGGTGACATCCTTGATGATCTTACAGTTCTTGATCACACTGCGGTCACCTACCATGCCGTAGTAACCACGTTTTTTATCGAACTGTTTTTCAGTGAATGACTTGAATTGTTGTTGCAGGGTGGTATCGTTCCTGTTGCGTGTCCATAGCCATGCATCGCCCGGCAGCATACCATCAAACGGCATTACACTACGTCCGCCGTTTTCGTTACACAGTTCCAGCCAGATGCGCAGCGATTCAGATTCACCTTCCTTAATGATACCATTACCAAATTTAGCGTGATCAGTTGTTGTCATTTCATTGACATTGCAGATGATCACTTCATTGCCGATGATATAGTGAGAGAGATAGTTGACATTATGTATGACCGCATTATCGCCAAAGTCGCAGGAAGAGATCGTACTGTTGTACAATCCCACAGGCAGTCTAAGGTTGTGAAATTCGAGGTAGTACGGCTCCAGTTTGCCGATGCGTACCACACCAAAAAAATGACAGTGTTTTACCAGCTGCGGGCTGAATGCCTCTGCCACAAAGATGTTGTTCCAGTCATCAGAAGTGTTATCATTACGTACCAGTATTTCAATCTCAAGGGCACTGAGTTTACGATAGTTGGTTTGTTGTTTGCCCAGTTGCCGGTTCCGCAGGTAATACTCATCTTTGCCTTCGGGTAAATAAGGACCCGCTACAAAATTGTAGCCTAACTCGGTGAGTGGCTTCTTCTGTATTACATTCATCGAAAATATTGTTGATGTTTACTATTCTACGGTTACTGATTTCGCCAGATTTCTTGGTTTATCCACATCGAACCCTTTCAGTACACCTATATGATATGCAAGCAGCTGCATCGGAATAACAGATACGATCGGTGCTACCAGTTCGTCAGACGCTGGAACTTCAATGATATCATCCGCCATGCCGCGAATGGTCTGATCACCTTCTGTTACTACCGCAATTACTTTTCCTTTTCGTGCTTTAATTTCCTGTATGTTGGAGACAACCTTTTCGTAATAGCTGTCACGTGTAGCGACAAAAACAACAGGTAGGTTTTCATCTACCAGTGCAATCGGACCGTGTTTCATTTCGGCTGCCGGATAACCTTCCGCGTGGATGTAGGATATTTCTTTCAGCTTTAATGCGCCTTCCAGTGCTACCGGGAAGTTATAACCACGTCCGAGGTAAAGGAAGTCACGGGCATCTTTATATTTATCAGCGATCTCTCTGATCTTATCATTTAATTTCAGGGCGGTTGCTACTTTTTCAGGAATAGCATCCAGCTCGTCGATCAGGTGCTGTAAGCGCTGCTGTGTGATGCTGCCTTTTTCCTGTGCGACCCTTAGTCCTATCATACACAGTACTGCGAGTTGGGCAGTGAATGCCTTCGTACTTGCCACACCTATTTCAGGACCAGCATGGGTATAAGCGCCGGCATGTGAGATACGTGCAATAGATGAACCTACTACGTTGCACACGCCAAGGATGATGGCGCCTTTTTCCTTCGCACTTTCAATGGCGACCAGGGTATCTGCAGTTTCGCCGGACTGTGACACTGCAATGATCACGTCACCTTCACCTACCACCGGATTTCGGTAACGAAATTCGGAGGCATATTCTACTTCTACCGGGATGCGGCACAGTTCTTCGATCATATACTCGGCTACCAGTCCTGCGTGCCAGGAAGTGCCACAGGCTACGATGATAATGCGTTTTGCCTGGCTCAGTAGCCTGGCATGTTCGCGTATACCACCCAGCGTGAGGGTGCCACTTTTGGCATCCAGGCGGCCGCGTAAGCTGTCAAACAGTGTTTGTGGCTGTTCAAAGATCTCTTTCAGCATGAAATGATCATATCCACCTTTTTCGATGGCTGCCAGTTCAATATCCAGTTTCTGGATATAAGGTGTTTGACGTTCGTTGGAGATATTTTTGAGGATCAGTTCATCTGCTTTGATAATGGCAATCTCATAGTCATTTACATAGACCACTTCTTTTGTATATTCCACGATAGGAGAGGCATCAGAAGCAAGGAAGTGTTCTCCTTTACCAACACCGATCACCAGCGGACTACCTTTACGGGCTGCGATGAGCGTATCCGGGTTATCCTGGTCAACAAGTACGATCACATAAGCGCCTACTACTCTTTTTAGAGCAATGCGCAGGGCTTCTTCTAGTCCGCATTGATTGCTCTGTTGTATTTCCTCTATGAAATGAATGAGCACTTCTGTGTCTGTATCACTTTTAAACGTATGGCCTTTTTTCAGCAGCTCCTGTTTGAGCATCGCATAGTTTTCAATGATACCATTGTGTATCATCGCCAGTTTACCGTTGCCGGAAGTATGCGGATGGGAGTTACGGTCACTGGGTTCTCCATGGGTGGCCCATCTTGTATGACCAATGGCCACGTGACTGTGTACATCTTTTCCACTAAGGAAGTCTTCCAGCTCGGCCACTTTTCCTTTCTTCTTGTAGACTTTCAGGCCACCGTTCAATAATGCCACGCCGGCGCTATCGTAACCGCGGTATTCTAATCTTTTCAATCCTTTTAATACAATGGGGTAGGCTTCTCGTTGGCCTATATAAGCGACTATTCCGCACATAGATGTTTTTCAGTTTTACATGGATAAAGCGTGCAAATTGTATAAAAAATGTGAAAAACGTATAAAAGATTGCGAATAATGACCCAGAATAAAGAAATGAGCCTCATTCTTTTAAATTGGTAAGTAGTATTACTTATCTGAATGGTGTCCCTCTCTGTTATCAAATTGTATGCCTGCTAAGAAAATTCGTAATTTGTACCCCTTAACCGAACTAGAGGTCCTATGAGATACATCGTAATACTGCTATTATGCTGTCTGGCATGTGAACAACCTCCGCCTGCGAGGCAACCGGTCCCGGTTGCAGAGGACAGCACCTTCCTGACGGGTACTTTTTACCTGGTGCGCCATGCTGAGCAGGTGCCTGGTATTGATTCCGGATTGACAGCAACCGGCAGGCAACAGGCAGGCGCCCTGTACAGAGAGCTGCAGGACTCAGGTATCCAGAAAGTATATTTTGCACGGTATCTCAGTAGTATGCAGACGACTGATTCCATCTGCCAGTATCTGACCCTGGATACTGCGTCGTATGTCGCTGACTCTTCCGGAGAGAATCTGTTATATGAGATCACCCGGCATAACGACTGGGGGAAGAAGCTGCTGGTCGTAGGTAACAGTCGTACGCTGATACCCATCATGCATGCGCTGAAGGCGAAACCAAAGCTGGATTCAATAGGAGGAAACGACTATGGTAGCCTGTTCGTCGTCCGGAAACATAAGGATAGTGTCCGCTGTAAAAGGGTCAACTATCTGGATTAAAAAAACCGGAATGGTAAGGGGAGCTCCCGTTACTATTCCGGTTTTTTCTTTGTATTACTAATTGACAATGAAATGTTAAATAGTAGGTTAGGGGATTAAAGCATAATTCCCTTCATCAGGGTATAGGCCACGGAAAAATAGATCAGTAACCCGGTTACGTCTACCAATGTAGCCACAAATGGGGCCGATGACGTCGCAGGGTCCGCTCCCAGTCTTTTTAAGAGCAGGGGAAGCATCGAACCCGATAAGGTTCCCCACAATACTACACCCACCAATGAGAGCCCAACCGTCATTCCGATTAACGTACCATGCTCACCATAGGTGAAGAATACAGCGTTCCATAGCAGGATACGCATGAACCCGATCAGTCCTAAAACACCTCCCAGCAGCAGTCCTGAAAGGATTTCCCTTTTCATGACCCTCCACCAGTCTGAAAGGGTGATCTCACCCACGGCCATTGCCTGAATGATCAGGGTAGATGCCTGAGAGCCACTGTTTCCCCCGCTTGATATGATCAATGGTACGAAGAGGGCCAGTACAACCGCCTGGGCTATCTCATGCTCATAATACTTCATGGCTGTTGCTGTGAGCATTTCTCCCAGGAATAATATGATCAGCCAGCCTATTCTCTTTTTGACCAGTTTAAGCAGCGGGATCTCGAGGTACGGTTCATCCAGTGCCTCGGTACCACCGATACGCTGTATGTCTTCTGTATGTTCTTCATTGGCGATCCAGAGGATGTCATCAATGGTCACGATACCCAGCAGGATGCCGGTATCATCTACCACAGGCAGTGCCACACGGTTTTCCATACGGAAGGTCTGAATGGCTTCTTCCTGGTCGTCATTGACATGTAAGGCCACGAAACGATCATCCATGAGGGTGTGTACGACGGTATCAGGCGATACCAGCAGGAATTCCCTGATCCGGAAGTCGTCCAGCAGTTTGCCTTTTTCATCTATTACATAGATCACGTCAATGGTCTCACTATCCTTACCATATTCCCGGATGTAGCGTAACACCTGCTTCACTGACCACTCTTCCCGTACGGCTATGTATTCAGGCGTCATCATACGTCCTACACTGGTCTCAGGGTATCCCAGCAGACTAAGGGTGATCTTGCGTTCCTCCGGGTCCAGTAGCTTTAACAGCTCCTTCAGTACATCACTGTGTAACTCTCCCAGGAAGGCGGTACGGTCATCCGCCGGCAGCTCGTTCAGCAGCTCTGCTACTTTGCCGGCAGGTAGTTCCCGGATCACCTCTTCCTGTATATGAAACTCCAGGATCCTGAAAGCTGCGGCAGCACGGCTTATGGACAATTGGCTCATGATCACATTGGCATTTTCCGGCAACTCATGAATGAGTTCGGCAATGTCTGTGATCAGCTGGTCATCCAGGTAGACTTTCAGTTCCGGGAGGTTCTGCTCAGCGACCAGCGTTTCAAATTTTTCCTGTAATGCTTCATTTTCCATATTCCAAATGCTGTCAGTGAGGCGAAATTAAAGAAAGTTGTCTTCCCAGCTTACAATATCTCTGCCACATGCTTGCGGATGTTGGCAGATATCGTATCGGTAGGAAGGTCATTGGCGTCAAATCCGAAAGGGTCTTCTATCTCCTCTGCGATCAGCTCCAGACTCGCCAGTACATAGAAAATGAACACCACTACAGGTATGATGAGATAGTGTAGCGTGAATACATAACCTACAGGCAGGGTCATTACAAAGAAAAAGATGAACTTTTTAATGAAGACACTGTAAGAGAAAGGTATCGGGGTATTCCTGATCCTTTCACAGGCACCCATGATGTCAGTGAATGACAGTAACTCTGTGTTGAGGCTGAGTAACTGTTCCCCGCTGATCTGTCCCTGGCGGTACAATTCGTGTACATGTGCAATGATCTGTGCAGCTATCTGATTAGGTACATGTTTACCTTCCTGTATCTGCATGCCTTCCGTATGCTGAAACTCATCAGGCAGATACAGGTTACGCAGATGGTTCTTCAAACCAAAGGCATAGTTAGGGATCATGATCCTGAAGAACTCACGGGAAGCCGTATTGGAAGCCGGCAGGATAGCATTCAGCTTTATGGCCAGATTGCGGCTGTTGTTCACCAGTGCGCCCCACAGCTTACGTCCTTCCCACCACCGGTCGTACGCTGTATTGGTACGAAACACGAGTAACAGGGAGATCACAAAGCCCAGCAGCGAATGAACTAACGTAACCTGTTTCAGGTCACTGTTTTGGGATAAGTGTAATAACTCCAGCTCCAGAAAGGCTATCAGTGCAGAATAGGCAGACAGGGCTATAAACATCGGATAAAGCTTCCTGACGGTATCCGCTTTATGGATGCGGAAGATAAAGGTAAACCAGGCTTTCGGGTTGTAATCGATCATATTTGGTTGTATACATTTACGCAAACCTAAAAATTTTAACTATGATTTTGATAACTTCCTCCTTTACCTTTATTTTACGCTTCCTTTACATTATATTATGATCAAGCCATATTTATACGTAGACAAGACCAAAGGCAAGGGCCGTGGTGTATTTACCAAAGAAAGAATACCCGCAGGCACCCGCATCGAAACCTCGCCTGTACTTGTTTTGTCTTACGACGATACAGAGATTGTCGATAAAACTAAACTGCACAACTACATCTTTTTATGGGGTGTCAGAGAAACCCGTTCCTGCATTGCGCTTGGTCTGTGTTCCATCTACAACCACTCCTATGAACCTAACTGCGAGTACGAAATGGATTTTGATGCTGAAACAATGAGCATCATTACCCGTAAGGAGATCAAGAAAGGTGAAGAACTGCTCATCAACTATAACGGTGATGTGACCGATTCCTCTCCGGTTTGGTTCGACGTTAAGAAGAAATAGTCGCCGGTCGGGCCGCAGCGCCTTCCCGAAAGAAATAAATAAGGAATTGAGAAATTCCTTATTATTGTATCTAAATATATAAGCACTTATATAATTTACTTATGAGCTTTTACGCTTCACTGGGATACCTGGTTTTTGGCAGCCGTCTCAGGCGGCTAAGTGAATACTTCCTCATGGAAGTGAATAAGGTATACGAGCAGGCTGGTATCGCCTTTGACGCGAGCTGGTTCCCTGTTTTTTACATCCTGTCCCGGCAGCAGAACATTCCGCTCATCGACATTGCTGAACAACTGGAAGTCTCCCACTCCGCTATCAGTCAGCTGGTTACCAACCTGAAAAAGAAAGGTCTCGTCCATACAGCGCCCTGCCCGGATGACGGTCGCCGTCAGCTCGTAATGTTAAGCAAGGAGGGAGACGCACTGTTACAGCAGGTGCAACCCGTATGGGAAGCCATCACTGCTGCCATGGAAACATTAACAGAAGAGAACAAACAAACCAGGCAGCTGCTGGATGCCATCCGGCAGGTGGAAAGCGCTGTACAGGAAACGCCATTGTCCGACAGGATAAAGACTGCTATGAAAAACTGATCACTACTCAATTCAATCAATAATGATACACCAATTCAAGTACGGTATAGATCAGCTCACCGTGGCCAGAGCGCTGGATATAGCTTCCGGAAAGCTGTCCGGCGTACTGGTACCGGAGGTGACTGCACGCATCCGCACCAGCGCTGCCCATGTACAAACGATCGTATCCGCGCATAGCACCGTATATGGTATCAATACCGGCTTCGGCCCTCTTTGTGATACCAAAATATCCGAAGAAGATACCCGCACACTGCAATATAATATCCTCCAGAGCCATAGTGTCGGTGTTGGTCATCCTATTCCTGAAACAGTGGCCCGCGTCATGCTGGTGACCAAAGTACATGCTTTGGCACAGGGGTACTCCGGTGCCGCTCTCTCTACGCTGGAGCGTATCATCTGGCACATCGAAAACAAGGTAACGCCTGTAGTGCCTGAAAAAGGCTCGGTAGGCGCCTCTGGTGACCTGGCGCCCCTATCACATCTTTTCCTGCCGTTAATAGGCCTGGGAGAGGTATTCTATAAAGGTCAGCGGCAACCTGCTGCCGCTGTCTTACAAGCCGAAGGACTGGAGCCGGTTGTGTTGGGCCCGAAAGAAGGTCTTGCACTGATCAACGGTACGCAGTTCATCCTGTCCTTTGCGGTGACTGCCCTGCAACGGATGCATAATGCCCTCGACGCAGCTGATATTATCGGTGCGTTATCCCTGGAAGGACTGATGGGCACTGCCCGCCCGTTTGATCCCCGCCTGCATGCTATCAGGCCTTTCACTGGTAATCAGCTGGTCGCACACCGGTTGAAGACAATGCTGGACAACTCGGGTATCATGGCTGCGCACATAGATTGTGGGCGCGTACAGGACCCGTATTCCCTGCGTTGTATGCCGCAGGTACACGGTGCTTCCCGTACTGCATGGCATCACCTGAGAGAGCTCACGGTGATAGAACTGAATGCGGTAACTGATAACCCGATCATCTTTAGTGCAGATGACACCATCAGTGGTGGTAACTTCCACGGTCAGCCACTGGCCATGCCATTAGACTATGCCACTGTTGCTGCCGCGGAACTGGGTAACATCTCCGATCGTCGCTGCTATATGATGATCGAAGGCCGTTATGGCTTACCTAAATTATTAATTGAAGACGCTGGACTAAACTCCGGCTTTATGATACCTCAGTACACTACTGCCGCTCTGGTGACGGAGAATAAGACGCTCTGTTTCCCGGCCAGTGCAGACAGTGTACCAACTTCCCTCGGTCAGGAAGACCATGTGTCCATGGGGTCTATCAGTGGCCGTAAACTGCACCAGGTAATAGATAACCTTGAGTATATCCTGGCGATCGAGCTGCTGTATGCTGCACAGGCGGTAGATTTCAGACGACCGTTGCGATCAGGTCCGGTACTGGAAGCGGTACACTCTTTCGTACGTCAGACGGTACCATTCGCTGCCAAAGACAGGATCTTTGCGAATGATATCAAACAATTGCATCAGCTCATCGCCAGTCAGTCTATCGTGAATGTGGCTAACGAAGCCGCCCTCAACAATCACTTATCTCTAAACGGTATTTATCATGAACAGTTCGGACTTTATTAAGACATACGCGGCGCACCCGCACTATAAAGCCCCCCGTGGCCCGCAGCTGCATGCCCGCTCCTGGCAAACAGAAGCGCCCCTGCGTATGTTGCTGAATAACCTGGATGAAGAAGTGGCGGAGAACCCGGATGAACTGGTAGTATATGGCGGTATCGGACAGGCAGCACGTAACAAAGAAGCATTACAGAAGATCATTGAAATACTGCTGGAACTGGATGAAGATCATTCGTTGCTGGTACAGTCAGGCAAACCGGTCGGTGTCGTACGCACACATCCGCAGGCGCCACGCGTGATGCTGGCCAATAGTAACCTGGTGCCTAAATGGGCTACCTGGGAACACTTCAATGAACTGCGTGCAAAAGGACTCATGATGTACGGACAGATGACTGCCGGCAGCTGGATCTATATAGGTACACAGGGCATCCTGCAGGGAACTTATGAGACCTTTGTAGCCTGTGGACGGCAGCATTTCAATAGCGACCTGAAAGGAAAGTTGCTCGTCACGGCCGGTATCGGTGGAATGGGCGGGGCACAACCTTTGGCTGCAAGGATGGCTGGTGCGGTGTTCCTCGGCGCAGATGTAGATGAATCACGTATCCGGAAGCGTCTCGCTACCCGTTATATTGACCGCATCACGCATTCCTATGAAGAAGCCATTGCCTGGGCCATGGATGCCAAAGCGAAAGGAGAGGCATTGTCTATCGGCCTGGTAAGCGATGCGGGAGATATGCTGGAACGATTGTTAAAAGATAATATCATTCCTGATATACTGACTGACCAGACGTCCGCACATGATCCTATCAACGGTTATGTGCCAAACGGACTCTCATTGACGGAAGCAGCGGCGCTGCGTAAGAACGATCCGGCTGCGTATAAAACACTTGCATTAAAAAGTATGGCCCGCCACGTCGGCTATATGCTGGCTTTACAGGAGAAGGGAGCGATTACTTTCGACTATGGCAATAACCTCCGTGAGTTTGCCCGGGAAGGTGGCGAGGCCAATGCATATAATTTCCCCGGATTTACACCAGCATATATACGTCCGCTGTTCTGCGAAGGGAAAGGCCCTTTCAGATGGGTGGCATTATCCGGCGATCCGGAAGATATCTATACCACAGACCGTGCACTGATGGAAGCTTTTCCTGAGAATAAAGCACTCACCAACTGGCTGCAGAAAGCACAGCAACAGGTAGCCTTTCAGGGATTGCCTGCACGTATCTGCTGGCTTGGATTAGGAGAAAGAGAGAAGGCAGGACTGATCTTCAATGAACTGGTCAGAACAGGTAAGGTAAAAGCGCCTATAGTAATAGGCCGTGATCACCTGGATTGTGGATCAGTGGCTTCTCCCAACAGGGAAACAGAAGCCATGAGAGATGGTTCTGATGCGGTATCTGACTGGACATTACTGAACCTGATGGCCAATACGGGCGGTGGCGCTACGTGGGTGTCTTTCCATCATGGAGGTGGTGTCGGTATGGGATATTCACAACATGCTGGTATGGTCGTACTGGCAGATGGTACTGACAGAGCGGAAGCCTGTCTGAAACGCGTATTGTTTAATGACCCGGCGCTCGGCATCTTCCGCCATGCAGATGCAGGTTATGAAGAAGCGAAAGAGACTGCCAGAAAATTTAATATCTGATCATGGAACTCATTGGTCCTTTTTCACAGATACTACCACTTGCAGGGCTGCCTTTAAAAGGTGCACTGTCCGATGAACAACTGACTATCATTGAAAATGGCGGCATTGTTACAGATGGTGGAAGAATTGTCACTGTCGGCAATTTTAAGAAACTGCAGCATCAGTACCCGGAATGTGATGTCACACATATCACTGTTCCGGCTGTATTGATGCCGGGCTTTATCGACTGCCATACGCATATCTGTTTTGATGGTTCCCGCAGCCGCGATTATGCCATGCGCATTGCTGGTAAATCTTACCTGGAAATCGCACGTGCAGGCGGTGGCATATGGGATTCTGTCACGAAGACACGCATGGCCGATCTGGAGACACTGGTGATGAATACTGCTGCAAGAGCAAACAGGCATCTGCATGAAGGCGTGACTACGATCGAAGTGAAAAGCGGTTATGGTCTGAATTTGGATGGAGAGCTGAATATGCTCCGTGCCATTCAGGCCGCCAGCAGTCATACCAAAGCAACGCTGGTATCGACCTGCCTGGCTGCACACATGCGTCCGAAAGACTTTGAAGGAACAGAGACAGAATATCTCGACTGGATATTGACATCTTTACTACCGGTGCTTCAAGAAGAGCAACTGGCAAAGCGTGTGGATATCTTCATTGAAGAGACAGCGTTCACACCTGCGCCGGCGAAACATTTCCTGCAACAGGCAGCAGACATGGGATTCGCCGCAACTGTACATGCGGATCAGTTTTCCACCGGTGGTGCGGCAGTAGCAGTAGCTGCCGGTGCACTGTCAGCAGATCATCTGGAAGCCAGTGATGATGGGGCGATTGGGTTACTGGCTGCGGCAGATATTGTCGCCGTAGTATTACCAGGTGCTTCCTTAGGATTAGGGATGCACTATGCACCTGCGAGACGTTTGCTGAATGCGGGTGCGGCTGTAGCGATTGCGAGTGACTGGAACCCTGGTTCTGCGCCTATGGGAGACTTGTTAATGCAGGCAGCGGTGTTAAGTGCAGCAGAGAAGTTATCTGCAGCTGAAGTATTCGCAGGGCTTACCAGTCGCGCAGCGAAAGCATTGGATATTAAAGATGCAGGGCAACTGGCTGCTGGTTTTGTTGCAGATATGCAGGCATATCCATGTGCGGATTATAGGGACATACTGTATTATCAGGGGAAGCTGAAACCGGTGAAGGTGTGGAAAGAAGGAGATACTGTAGTGAAAAATTGATTATTTGAATAATAACAAAAGGAAGGCAGCTCTTTACAAAGAGCTGCCTTCCTTTTGTTATTGCGATTTTAAACGGAGTGTAATTGCTTTACTGCTTCACTACTTTACGCGTGATCGCTTTCTCTCCATACACAAGTTTTAACGTATACACGCCCTTCGGCAACTGTGCACTGCTAAGTGCTGTATTATACTGGCCTGCATCCAGTCTGCCACGTTTCAATACTGCTACCTGCTTACCATTAATATCATACACTGCCAGTAATACATCTGCCGGTTTTTCCAGGAAGAAGCTCACTGTGCTGTTATCTCCAAACGGATTCGGATAGCTGGTCAGTGATGTCTGCAATTTCACCGGCTGTTTTACAGGAGCAGTTACCGCCTGTTTTGCAGCGCTGGCTGTTGACGTGATCACCAGTTGGGGAGCTGTTAATCCTGCTTCTTTTGAACGCCACATGATACGCGGATCTACACCGGTATTGCTCAGTAACGCCAGTGATATACCATTACGTCCTGCTGCTTTCTCTGTTTGTACGTAACTGGTGATATCCCATGAATAATATCTGCCGGTGGAATCTGTTACAGTAGTAGTCGTTAATGCAGCAGTGCCCGCAGCAGGTTTATTGTTCCATGTTAAGGTAGATTCTGACCAGGTTGTATTAGCGACTGCGTATACACCAACAGGGATGTTGGTTACGCGGTTATCTTCAATTTTGCCATACACTCTTAACACAGCGGAACCGATATTACTTACACCACTGACATCAAAACGAAGGAAGGTTTGTCTGTCGTAACCGGTTGTCGTTGTTGAATTGAGCTTACTCATTAATACGGCTGCATCTGTAGTGCCATGTGTGGTGGCGGCATAGTCACCGTTTCTTACATATGCATCCTGTAATGGTGCGAGTGTGGTTTGCTGTGTGGAAGAAGAAGAGATGATCCTTACTTCTGTGAGGCTGTTCCAAGCATTCACGGTATTACCATGTCCTACTATCCTGACATGTTTAGCACTACGTGCAGGGAACGTAAATGATTCCAGCGCATTGGAGGTACCGCTGCTTTGCAGTCCACTGGCGGCTGATGTCCAGCTGGAGCCGTCAGTACTGGTCAGGATATCGAAGTTCGTGCGTCGGGTAGTGCCATTGTAAAAGGCGATATTCACACCGGTAATAACGGTGGTGTTGGACAGACAGAATTGTATCCATTGCCCGTCGCCTTCTGCTGACCAGCGGGTGTTGTAATCATTGTCCTGTACATTGGCGGGTATATTACCATCATTGGCACTGGCTGATACCGGTACACATACATTCCCACCGGGGAAATTATCCGCGGGGTTTAACATACGTTCGCGTATCCAGGCACCGGCAGGTTTGAGCCTGGCCGTCGTCCACGGACCATTGGAACAGGTGCCGCTTATCCATACGGCGCCGGAACGTGGGTCATCGGAGTAGTTCCAGTTGGTCCAGCTAATTTTCTTGCTGGCCATCAGGTCAATGAACTGCTGTGCCATCGCAAAGTCATTAGGACCATCGCCGCTGGCCTCCTGTGTACCGAATTCAGTTACGAATACAGGCAGTTGGTTGGAGGCAGTATTCAGCTGATTCAGGTAAGGTGTACGATGATCCATTGCATAGAAATGGAAAGTGTACATGATGTTGGGGAATTGCAGCGGATTGTTCAGAATATCCTGCAGGGAACCATCACCGGAGAGGCCCATTGTAGACCAGCCATGCGTACCTACGAGTATCACGGCGTCGTTGTCGATAGCGCGTATGTGCGGGATCATCTGATCGGCATAAGTCTTGATCTTCGCCCAGGTAGCCCCCGAGTTAGGCTCATTACAGATATCATAGATGATATTGTTCTTATTCTTGTGTGTGTTGGCGATGGCAGAGAAGAATGTCTTCGCTCTGGCCAGGTTGTAGTTAGGATCGCCGGGAGTCAGCTGGTGCCAGTCCACCAGTGCATACATGCCACGGGCAGTGGCTTCTTCAATGAGGCGGTTCACCTGGTTGGTAAAGCCGGTAGGGTCAGTTTCATATCCGCCTTCCTGTACATACAGGGATATACGGAGTATGTCAGCGCCCCAGTCATATGCCAGTGCATCGAGAGAGGCGGCTGTCAGACAGCTTCCCCAGCCATACCACTGGATACCATGCGTGCTCATGCCTCTGAGCTGGATCGGGTTGCCATACTGGTTGCATAGTTTGGTGCCGATCACCTGTAGTTGGCCATTTTGCTGTACCGGCGTCTGCGCACCGGCATGTGAACTGATACTGAGCAGGCATATTAAGAATGCTGCCAGCCGGAAAGAAAGGGAAGTTCCGTTCTTCTTCATTTGAATAGTCGTTTTGAGGGTGATTAAAAATAAAACTATGTTGATATTGTAATGGTTACATAAGTGGAAATTGATATGGTTACGATATAGGTCTCGGCTACAGGCAATAGGTCGTTCAGTCGCTACAGGTCTTATGCAATCGTTTGCTGCAATATAGGGAAAAACCAGTTACATTTTAATCAACAGTACTAACTTTGTACCCTATGATGCAATCAGATTTTTACAGACCACCTGTAGGGTGGACAGGAAGGATAGATGGTACTGATGAGGAATTACTGCGCTGGCATCAGCGTATTACACCCGTAAACCTGCTGAATGGTTCTTTGCCGGTGTTAAAGCCACATCAGCAGGGACTGGTTTTCCTGGGGTTTTCGAGTGATGAAGGGGTACGCCGTAACAAGGGCCGGGTAGGTGCCGCAGAAGGTCCTGCCGCATTGCGGAAGGCTGCCGCCAATTTCCCTGTACACTTTGACAGTGATCTGCTATTGATCGATGCAGGTGATATCGTCTGTAAAGACGGACAACTGGAAACAGCGCAGCAGTCACTCTCTGATACCGTACTGACTATACGTAAAGCAGGTTATTTACCGGTCTTGCTGGGTGGTGGTCATGAAATCACCTATGGACATGCACAGGGTATTTATCAGCACCTGAGAATGCGTAAGCGTGGTGAGAAACTGGGACTGCTGAATATAGACGCACACTTCGATCTGCGGATGACGGGAGCGGAAGGCCCTACTTCCGGCACCGGTTTCTGGCAACTGGCCCAGGACTGCAAACTGGAAGGTACGCCTTTCTGTTACCTGGCTGTTGGCGTGCAGGCAAACAGCAACACACAGCAGTTGTTCCGTATAGCGGGCGACCTGGATGTACAGTATGTGGATGCGGATGCTTTTCACCTGCAGGATAAAGTGCTTTTACAGGCGGCTATCAGCCAGTTCCTGAGAGATGTGGACCATGTATACCTGACTATAGACCTGGACGTTTTTTCGGCCGCTTTTGCCCCGGGAGTGAGTGCGACAGCCTATAATGGTATCCGTCCTGACGGTCTGTTCCTCGAATGTTACCGCGCCGTATTGCAGAGTGGCAAGCTGGCGGGTATAGATATCGCAGAACTGAACCCTTCCCTGGATGTGGATAACCGTACCGCTAAACTGGGTGCTGCCCTGTTATTTGAAATGATCAGTAATCTGCACTATCACTAGTTGATGAGTGATAGCCAGGTAATAGTGTATCCTCCGCAAAGCAGTGCGTACATCCCGCAAATCTTTCCGGAGGATACTTGTTTTTTGAGTGCCTTTTTTATATTTGATGTACAAAAAACAATATTACCATGAACCTCCTCCCCAAAATAGCTGTCGTTGCAGCTATTATGTTATCCTCCACGCTTGCGGCCGATGCCCAGAAAGTCAGAGTACAGGAAGGCAATCTTTCCGCTATAAAGGGACAAACAGAGATCAACACCGAGTTCACCTATGAGCATGTAAAAGTCGGTGAGTTTGATAATGAAGATGATTATATCAAAAAGAAAACAGACGATTACAACAAGAAAGAAAGTGGCAAAGGCGATACCTGGGCTGCTGCCTGGAAAGCTGACAGAGAAGCGCGCTTCGAACCAAAATTTGAAGAACTGTTTACAGAAAGTGCAGGCATTAAAGCCGGTGCATTCCCTTCCGCAAAATATACACTGATCTTTAAAACAACTTTCATAGAGCCTGGCTTTAACGTAGGTGTAGCGCGTAAGAACGCCTATATCAATGGTGAGGCATGGATTGTGGAGACTGCAGATAAAAGTAAAGTGGTGGCGAAATTATCTGTAGATAAAGCACCCGGCAGAATGGCCTTCGGAATGGACTTTGACACCGGCGCACGTATTACCGAATCGTATGCAACTGCAGGCAGGGGCATCGGTCGTTTTATTAAGAAATAATCACTGCACAAGATATATAAAAATAACACCCCGTCCTCATAAAGGACGGGGTGTTATTTTTATATATCTAACCGTAAATATGACAGCAGAAATAATTGTCCGCCGTACCATGAAGAGATAACTTGCAGTGACACATCATTACAAATAACGTCTTATGGAAATAAAGGAACTCGCTTTGCAACTCGAACATAGCAGGGCAAATGCGCAGGCCACCAACGATGTACAGACATTGTCAGCACTGCTGTCTGAAGACCTGTATTACGGGCATTCAACAGGACAGGGGGATAGCAAGTCTGCTTATCTCAGTAAGGTAACGGCCAGGATCTTTCAATACGAGGAGGTCACACCGCATATAGTGAATGTGTCCACTATCGGAGAGGATGGTTTAATGATACAGGGCACAGTAGCCATCAGGGGGATGATCAATGGTAACTATAAAGACATGCATTCCGCTTACCTGGCTGTGTGGCGCAGGGAAGGAGCGCACTGGCGGATGCTGGGCCATCAGACCGCCCTGATCAGCTAAAGAGCGGTATCCCTGTATGGTCCCGATACAGGGATGCCGGCTGTTTAAAATACGATGGTTTTATTGCCGTGGATGATCACCCTGTCTTCCACATGTGCCACTACACCTCTTATCAGCACCTGCCGTTCTATATCCCTTCCCAGCATCACAAGATCATTCACGGCATGCCGGTGACTCACTCTGGCTACGTCCTGGTCAATGATCGGTCCTTCGTCCAGGTCGTCAGTTACATAGTGAGCGGTAGCACCGATCAGTTTTACGCCGCGTGTATAAGCGTTCTTATATGGATTGGCCCCTGCAAATGCAGGCAGGAATGAATGATGAATATTGATGATCTTTCCGGGGAATGTGCTGACAAACGAAGGAGAGAGGATCTGCATGTAACGCGCCAGTACAATAAAGTCGGCGTTTGCATCCTGTATCAGTTGTATGGCCTGTTTTTCTTTTTCTGCCTTATTATCCGCATCTACCGGCAGATAATGAAAAGGAATACCGAATACTTTTGTCAGTTGTCGCAGGTCTTCATGATTGGAGATCACCAGCGGAATATCCACAGCTAATTCCCCGCTACGCCAGCGCCATAACAACTCCATCAGGCAATGGTCGTAGCGCGACACCATGATGGCCATCTTCTTCCGGTGATTTGTATAATTAATTTTCCAGTCCATCTGCAGCGGTGTTGCTACGGTTTCCTGGAACTGTTTTTCCAGTTCTGCAATGGTAACGGCTGTATTTTCCAGGTGAAATACCATGCGCATAAAAAAGACCCCTTCTTTCGGATCAGTGCTGTGCTGGCTGGCATCAAGAATGTTTGCACCATAGGTAAACAGGAACTGTGACACCCTGGCTACTATACCGGGCCGGTCCGGACAGCAGATCAGTAACCTGCCGGTAATATCGGTCTGCATAAAAATAGGTATATATATTCTCAGTAAAATACTAAATGTTATTTTACTTTTGGCCCAATTTTGACGCATGAAGAAGATAGGTTTGATGTCAGATACCCATAGTTACCTGCATCCGGATGTATTTAAATATTTCGATCAGGTAGATGAGATCTGGCACGCAGGGGACATTGGTAATGTGGAACTGGCGGATAAACTGGAGGCTTTCAAGCCTTTTCGTGCGGTATACGGCAATGTCGATGGCGCGGACCTGCGGGTGCGCTATCCGCTGAACCTGCACTTTGAGCTGGAGCAGGTAAAGGTATTTATGACCCATATTGGGGGATATCCGGGTAAATATGCCCCCGGTGTCAGAGAAGCGCTAAGAGAGCACAAACCTGCGCTATTTATTTGTGGTCATTCTCACATATTAAAAGTAATGCCGGACCCGGCTTATCACTTATTGCATATGAATCCGGGCGCCTGCGGTATACAGGGATGGCATAAGGTCAAAACTTTGTTGCGGTTTGAGTTGTCAGCAGGAAAGATCAGTAACCTCGAGGTGATTGAGCTGCCTAAGTGAGTGAATGACAAAGTATTAATGTTATTTAGAATTATTCGATGATGCTGAAATGGCTAACCTTATTGTTGGGGTGTATGTGTTTTTGTGTAGCTGTTTCTGCACAGGAGGTTTCACTGTTTAAACGGGCTACCAAGTGGCTGGAAACAGAGAATGACTCCAATTACATTGAAGAGCACACAAAAGATATCACTTTCCGGGTATTCGGCTCCCGTAAGTACAACAACTATGATATTGTGGATAACTCTATTGTAGATGGTAGTATTACGGATAATGGCATCGTTAACTCCAGCAATTCGAAAGAAGTACTCTACAGACCCAATACACCCTTCAACGTCGGTGTGGGTTTCAACTACCGCTTCCTTGCTATAAACATCGCTTTCAACCTGCCTGCTATTAATAAAGAAACAGGTGAATATGGCCAGACGAAGATGCTCGACCTGCAGACGCATATCTATACGCGTAAGCTGGTGGTAGACTTTTACGGTCAGATCTATAAAGGCTATTACATCGCCAACACCAGGAAACTGATCAGCGGCGGTCTTGGGACGAATGCAGGTTCCAATAACGTGGAAATGATCCGTCCGGATGCCCGTAACGTCAACATCGGACTGAACGTCCAGTATGTCTTCAATGCGAAGCGTTTTTCCTACAGGGCGGCTTATCTGCAAAATGACTATCAGAAGAAGAGTGCGGGTTCCTTCCTCGTGGGTGGAGAGATCTTTGGTGTGCGCATGAAAGGCGACTCCGGTCTGATCCCTTCGTACATTCAGAAGACGGGCTTCTTTAATGATGAGAACTTTTACCGGACGCGTATCCTCAGCGCAGCTGCTAACGCCGGCTATGCACATACCTTCGTGATCAAACAGCACTGGTTCACCACCCTGTCGCTGAGTGGCAGCCTGGGTGTGAACTACACCGTAATGAACAGGGTTGCCAATACCGATCTGAGGAAAGCAGGACTCCAGTATAACAATAATGTACGTATCTCCTTCGGTTATAATTCCAGCCGGTATTTTGCCGGCATACACTATGTATACCTCACTACACGGAGTCAGTCTCCTGTGCCTGATACCTATCAGACAATGGGAGCGGGCAATTTCCGTATCAGCCTGGCCAGAAGATTTACATTAAAGAAACAGTTGTTCTGATCACGTTATGACAACGATTGTAGTTCGGCCGTGATATTCTGACGGGCGATCGCTTCGCGTTTATCCCTGAACAGGTCAGTTTTGTAGATAGAGGGCAGGTCCAGGAAATGCTGCAATACTTTCTTTCTGCCTGCATGATAGACCTCATCCTCATAAATGCTGTATTCCGCTCTTATTTGCTGTGCATATGCATTGTAGGTATCAGCAGGCGCGCTTAATATGGAAAGGTCAAAATCCAGGAAGTAATCTATGTCTGGATTATTACCGGGGTTCTCATGTGTTTTAGTGGCCCTTATCAGTTGCATAACGCCTTCAATGTCCGCAGCAGGGTAAGTGGTCTGGAAAAGGAACTCTGCGGCAGCCATCGCGCTTCTTTCTTCATTATCAGCCGCTTTTACATCATAGACCGCATCATGGAAGTAAATGGCCAGCAGGAAGTTTTCATTGTCAGCAATGAGGTCGCTATGCTCCAGCAGCAGTTGCAGCAGCGTGTAGACATGATGCAGGGTGTGGTAGTGCCGGTGCGGCTGGCTGTACTGAGCGACGATCTGTTCAAAGCTTTCGTCTATCAGTGACTGCTCTTTGGTATATGGTTCCAGCAGCTGCTGCCAGAGGTTTTGTAAAGTTTCCGTGTACATAAGGTGGCAAAGGTAAAAATAAAAATCCCGCCTGCGGATGCAGACGGGATACTTTATGATTTATAGCGAATGGCTATTATGCTTTTTTAGCGAACTGGGCACGGATCACATTCAGTGCACCACCAGCTTTGAACCACTCGATCTGTTGTTCATTGTAAGTGTGGTTTACCGGAATTTCGTCCTTGCTGCCATCTTTGTGGTTAGCCACAACAGTCAGCTGTTTACCAGGAGCGAAGGTGGTCAGACCAAGGATGTCGAATGTATCGTCTTCCTGGATCTTGTCGTAATCTTCCTTGTTAGCAAAGGTCAGTCCGAGCATACCCTGTTTTTTCAGGTTTGTTTCGTGGATACGGGCGAAAGATTTCACCAGGATAGCACGAACGCCCAGGTGACGTGGTTCCATGGCTGCGTGTTCACGGCTGGAACCTTCACCATAGTTTTCATCACCTACTACCACTGAACCGATATTAGCTGCTTTATAAGCACGCTGTACCACTGGTACACCTGCATATTCGCCGGTCAGCTGGTTCTTAACAGTATCAGTTTTATCATTGAATGCATTCAATGCACCGATCAGCATGTTATTGGAGATGTTATCAAGGTGACCACGGTATTTTAACCATGGACCCGCCATAGAGATGTGGTCAGTGGTACATTTACCTTTTGCCTTGATCAGCAGTTGCAGTCCTTTCAGATCGGTACCTTCCCATGGAGCGAATGGTGCCAGCAGTTGCAGGCGGTCGCTGGTTGGAGATACGATCACCTGTACACTGCTACCATCTGCAGCAGGCGCCTGGTAACCCGGATCATCTACAGCGAAACCTTTGGTTGGCAGTTCAAAACCGGTTGGTTCGTCCAGCATTACTTCCTTACCATCTCTGGTTTTCAGCTTGTCGGTCAGCGGGTTGAAGGTCAGATCGCCGGCGATAGCAAAAGCCGTAACGATCTCAGGAGAGGCCACGAAGGCATGTGTAGCAGCCAGACCATCATTTCTCTTCGCGAAGTTACGGTTGAAGGAAGTGATGATGGAGTTTTTACGGTTAGGATCGTCGATGTGACGGGCCCACTGACCAATACACGGACCGCAGGCATTTGCCAGCACAACACCACCGATCTGGTCGAAGGTGTTCAACAGTCCATCTCTTTCGATGGTGTAACGTACCAGTTCAGAACCTGGGGTGATAGTATATTCTGCTTTTACGTCGAGGTTTTTGTCAACCGCCTGTTTCGCCAGTGAAGCAGCACGGGAGATGTCTTCGTAAGAAGAGTTGGTACAGGAGCCGATCAGGGCTACTTCCAGTTTCTCAGGCCAGTTATTTTCTTTCACAGCCTGTGCAAATTTGGAGATAGGCCATGCCAGATCCGGTGTGAACGGACCATTTACATGCGGCTCCAGTTCGCTCAGGTTGATTTCGATCACCTGGTCGTAGTATTTGGAAGGATCAGCATATACTTCAGCATCCGGGCGCAGGTGTTCTTTTATACCATCAGCCAGTGTAGCGATTTCTGCGCGGCTGGTCGCCTGCAGGTAGCCAGCTATTTTGCTGTCATAGGCGAATACGGAGCAGGTAGCACCTATTTCCGCACCCATGTTACAGATAGTACCTTTACCGGTAGCGCTGAGGTTATCAGCACCTTCACCGAAATATTCAACGATGCAACCCGTACCGCCTTTCACAGTCAGTACGCCTGCAACTTTCAGAATGATATCTTTAGGAGAGGACCAGCCGCTCAGTTTACCCGTCAGCTTGACACCGATCAGTTTAGGCATTTTCAGTTCCCAAGGAAGGCCTGCCATCACGTCAACGGCATCCGCACCACCTACACCGATAGCGAGCATACCTAACCCACCCGCGTTAGGGGTGTGAGAGTCGGTACCGATCATCAGACCGCCCGGAAAAGCATAGTTTTCCAGTACAACCTGGTGAATGATACCCGCACCTGGTTTCCAGAAACCGATGCCATATTTGTTAGAAATTGAAGCCAGGAAGTCGTATACTTCTTTGTTGGTATCCACAGCAGTGGCCAGGTCTTCCGCAGCGCCTGTTTTAGCCTGAATAAGGTGATCACAGTGTACGGTAGAAGGAACAGCTACCTTATCACGACCACAGGTCATGAACTGCAACAGTGCCATCTGTGCAGTAGCGTCCTGCATCGCTACACGATCGGGCGCAAACTCCACATAAGACTTTCCACGCTCGAACGAGTTAGTGGTTGGCGCAAATAAGTGAGCATATAAAATCTTTTCAGAAAGTGTCAGCGGGCGACCCAGCATTTTACGGGTAGCTTCCACCTTACCCGGCAGTGCCGCATACACTTTTTTAATCATTTCGATATCAAACACCATGGAAAAATAATTTAAGACCTTATTAGAAATGCACCGCAAAATTAATTAAATTCAACAAGCTTTTAAAAGATATGTAGGCGGTTGGCTACAAACGATCAACTCATAAAAAGCCCGGCCTGAACGACTGCCACATATGCTGCTAATTCAATGCCAACACACTGCCAGCCGGTTCCCTGACCGGAATTTGGACTTGTTTTTGACCCGGAATTGTAATAAATTTGATATATGAATAGACTTAAAGATTACGTGGAATGGCAGGCCTTCGGGGTTTGTACCGCTATCGGCAATAAGCTGGGTATAGCAACCTCACGTATCCGCCTGTTTTTTATCTATACCTCGTTCCTGACGATGGGTTCCCCAATTATTGTTTACATGATCATGGCTTTCTGGGTGAATATGAAAAATTACATCCTTAACGCCCGCAGAAACCCCCTCAGGTATTTATAGCTTCCATTCACGATTATTCGTTAACCTGCGGCAATTTAAGCAATAGACAAATGCAGCCATCCCCAAGGCATGCTAACGGCATCTTATTCGGTAATTTGTACAACATATTATGATATTTTCCATGGAAAGAGGTATTTTTTCCCCCGCTTGTTCGTCGCTAGTTCGTCGCTAGTTCTACCGTTGTTCGTCCAAACGATCAAAAGAGGCCGATAGGGGGCATTCAGGACGAAATACTTCCTTTGAGTTGATCATTCTGTCGTTTAATACTTCATTTCGTATTGTTCAGGTAAGCTTTCTCTTACGTTTCTCTTACGTCTTAAAACGTAAGAGGAACGTAAGAGAAAGCTTACCTGAACAATACCTGACCGGCACCTAACGAGTGGCGTAGCATATGCTATATCCTATAGATATATAAATGGTTCATTTTTTAAATCCACCCCCGTATTCTGCAGTTCACGTACATGATTGTGCAGTTCGCGTACAAAGGTCAGAAACGACCAGGTGATTGTGCTAATATTGTAACAGCAGACACGGTTAGCGGGTAATTACCAGTGGCAGGAACATTATTCCTGTTGCTTCGCCGGTACCCGGGTCTGCAAAAAAGTTCTTTGTTTATTGAAAAAACTTATATCTCATAACCAATGCTTTCGCATGGTTTTTGTACGCCTGCATGTAGTATGGTGGCTGAAATTCAAAATATATTTAGATTCTTATAATATCTTCGGCCCTGAAATACCGAAAAATTTTAACCAAATACACTATACAATGAGAATGCCTGTATTAAAACAGCTGGCAGCAGGAGCGCTGCTTGTAAGCACCACGTTATTCATCAATGCCTGCTCAAAAGACGACAATCAGGGCAAAGCACGTATACAGGTCGCACTGACCGACGATCCGGGAGATTTTAAGGCCGTTTACATCGATGTACAGGATGTCAATGTCAATTACAATGACAACGACGATAACGGCTGGCAGACATTAGCCGGTTTCAAAAAGGGTCGTTATAATCTGCTCACGCTTGTAAATGACAAAGACACGGTACTGGCTGACGCAGAGATCCTATCTGGTACGATCAAGGAGATCAGACTTGTACTGGGCGATAATAACTGGGTGGTAACTAACGGTGGCGACTCTGTTAAATTACAGACACCCAGCGGACAGTCTTCCGGTGTGAAACTGAAGATCAATATGCCGGTATCTGGTGGTATTCTGTATAAATTGCTGCTTGATTTCGATGTGGCTAAGTCTATACACGAAGCTGGTAATTCGGGTAAATATATCCTGAAGCCAGTGATCAGAACTATACTGGAAGCGCAGGGTGGTAGCATCCAGGGGGTAGTACTGCCGGCAATATTGCCATCATCTGTACTGTTACTGAGTGGTACTGACACGGTTGCCAGCACTTATTCAGGCCTGGGTGGCGGTTATATGCTGAAAGGCGTTGCAGCAGGCACCTATTCCCTGCACTACATCTCTGTAGATCCTACACTGCAACCTGCTGTAAAACAGAATGTAACAGTGGAAACGGGTAAGGTAACCAAGATAGATACACTGACACTGGTACGCTAATCGTACATACAGTGATCGTTAATACAATAAAAAAATCCATCTGCCTGCGGCGGATGGATTTTTTCTTTCGGAGGATATCTTAGTCCAGATGGAAATTTGTCATTGCGTGATAATGGTTCTGTAACTGATTCACAGTGATGGAACCTTTGATCTCCCGGTGTTCATCACGGTAGTCCAGCCTCGTGCCTGGTCCGCCATCGGGAAGTGTATGCAGTTTTACCGAGAAGGGACCGCGTACATAGATTTCGCCCTGGCCATTCACTGACAGGGACTCGTCTTTCTTAAACTTAAGTTTCAGTAACTGTTCTTCATTTAGTGGAATAGAATAGAGGTCTTTCAGTTCATACCAGAATTCCTGTTCTCCGGTTAATACACATACCTGTTTGTCTTCGCGGTTAACTTCCAATACCTGACCTTCCACCGTTTTACCTTCATACTCCACTAAAACTGTATCTCCTGCTTTTACATCATGTAAATTGATCATGGTGAATAAAAATTTTGGGTGTTAGTATTATAGTTATAGTCTGAAAAGAGTTGGTCGTAGTCTTATTCTAAATATAAGAAATAGTCCATAGACTATAGCTATTTTCCTGTATTGTTTTTTGTACAAAACACAGGCCAGCAATCGTCTATGGACTATTCACCAATGATATTAACTATAATACCGCGGATATGTGCATTATCTCACTACCTCACGGATCCTTACCAGGTCTTCCAGTAATCCTTCCAGCAGGTCAAGATGCAGCATATTAGCGCCATCTGACTTCGCACAGGCAGGGTCAGGGTGTGTTTCGATAAACAGACCATCCGCGCCGGTAGCAATAGCTGCTTTAGCGATAGTGCTGATCAGTTTTGGATTACCACCAGTTACGCCGCTGGTCTGGTTGGGCTGTTGCAGGGAGTGTGTACAATCCATGATAACAGGTACACCATGTTCACGCATGATCGGAATATTACGGTAGTCAACGACCAGGTCCTGATAACCGAACGTTGTACCACGCTCTGTTAACCACACTTTTTCGTTACCTGCATTTTTCACTTTTTCAACGGCAAACTTCATCGCCTCACCACTTACAAACTGGCCTTTCTTTACATTCACTACTTTGCCGGTTTCTGCGGCAGCGATCAGGATATCCGTCTGGCGGCAGAGAAATGCGGGTATCTGTAATATATCTACATAGGCAGCGGCCATAGCGGCTTCCGCAGCAGAGTGTATATCCGTTGTGACAGGCAGATCAAATGTTTCCTTTACTTTTTGCAGTAAATCCAGTCCCTCCACATCACCAACACCACTGAAGGAATTGATACTGGTACGGTTAGCCTTACGATAAGACGCCTTAAAAATATATGGAATATTCAGTCTCTTGCAGATCCCTGATACCTTTTCAGCTACATGCATCAGCAGCGCTTCATCCTCTACTACACAGGGGCCGGCGATCAGGAAAAAATTGTCAGGATTGTACTGATCCTTAAAAAGGGATTTCAAATGTGTTGTTGCTGACATGATTTTTGTATTTGAGGTGGCAAAGTTACGCTATTCTAAGGGATTACTTTTCAGTAATGACACGTATCATAATTCAGTAGATTGTCATAGTATTGTAATGTAAAACCATGGAGTGTTCACTGGACGTGCATCTTTCCCGGGAGGTTTCCTGGAATTGTTACCGCATTGTCATGCGCTGAAGCAGGCAGTTCGGAATTATTGCGGAAGCCGTTAATATTACGTTTCAATTAAATAAGCCATTCATTCGAGATAGCATGAAGAAAGATAAAATACTGGTAATCGGTGCCTGCGGGCAGATTGGTGTTGAACTTACACTGGCATTAAGGAAGATGTACGGAGACGCGAATGTGATCGCATCCGACCTTCGTGAAGAACACGAGCTGCTGAAAGGTTCAGGTCCGTATGTGTCACTGGATGTCATGAACAAAGAGATGCTCCACGTACTGGTTATCCGTCACAATATTACGCAGATCTACCTGCTGGCTGCGATCCTTTCTGCTACCGGTGAAAAGAACCCGCTGCTGGCATGGCATATCAACATGGCAAGCCTGCTGAACGTACTGGATATTGCGAAAGAAGAGAATATCGATAAGGTATACTGGCCAAGTTCTATCGCTGTATTCGGACCTAATTCTCCGAAAGAAGAAACGCCTCAGCACACGATCATTGAGCCGACCACCATCTATGGTATCAGCAAATTTGCGGGTGAACGTTGGTGCGAATACTACAACCACCGTTATGGCGTAGATGTACGCAGTCTGCGCTACCCGGGTCTGATCAGCTATAAGTCAGCGCCAGGTGGTGGTACAACTGATTACGCTGTAGAGATCTTCCATGAAGCCCTCGAAGAAAAGAAATATACCTGCTTCCTGAAAGAAGATACCTATCTGCCAATGATGTACATGCCGGATGCGATCCGTGCTACCATTGAGCTGATGGAAGCAGAAAAAGATAAAATAAAGATCCGTTCTTCCTATAACCTCGGCGGTATGAGCTTCTCTCCTAAAGAGATCTCTGCTGAGATCAAAAAGCATATTCCTGAATTTACCATCAGCTATGAACCAGACTATCGTCAGCAGATCGCTGATGGCTGGCCTGCAAGCATGGATGACAGCCTGGCCCGTCAGGACTGGGGATGGAAGCCAGAATTCTCCCTGGAGAATATGACTACGGATATGCTGAAGAACCTGCAGAAATAAGCGGTTATCACATCGAAACAATCACAGTTATTATCTGTATAAAAAAAGGCGAGTGCAACTGCACCCGCCTTTCCTGTATCAGCTAAAAGCGTTATGCTACAAATCCAACTGCAACAGTTGAATTGCTCATTTCATCTATCAGAATAAATGCACCGTTTGCAGGATTGGCCTCATAGCGGTCTGCAAAGATCGGTTGCGCTGTCTTCAGCGTTATTTTACCAATATCGTTCAGTCCCAGCTCTTTCCTGTCTTCCAGGATCGCATTGGAAGTTACATCGATCACATGGATGATCTGCTGTACTTTCGCTTTCACACGGTTGATGCCATGCTGTAACAGATATGTCTTACCTGGCACCAGTTTGGTCTGGTCCATCCAGCATACCTGCGCTGTAATGTCTTTCAGCAATTCAGGCGCATTCTCCGGCTTAGACAGCATGCTGCCACGGCTGGTATCAATTTCATCTTCCAGTGTAATGACGACGCTCTGGCGTGCTTCTGCGGTGGTGAGTTGTGTCTCGAACTGCTCGATTGTTTTGATACGGCTCTTCTGCTGTGAAGGCAGAGAAATGATCTCATCACCCACGTTAAAATGACCACTCACCACTTTACCGGCGAAACCGCGAAAGTCGTGATAGGCTTCTGTTTTCGGACGGATCACAGACTGTACCTTGAAACGTGCAGGGTGGCTGCTGTCTGCATGATCAAAAGTGATCTGCTCCAGGTATTCCAGAAGAGATTCACCGGAGTACCAGCTGATCTTTTCTGAGCGTGTAGCGAGATTTTCTCCATAGAGAGAAGAGATCGGAATGAACTTGATACCCGGCGCCTGGAAAGTAGCGTTGGCCACCAGTTGCTGGAAGTCTTCCACGATCTGATTAAAGCGCGCTTCACTGTATTCTACCAGGTCCATCTTATTTACACACACTACCAGGTACGGAATACGCAGCAGGCAGGCGATGAAGAAGTGGCGGTAGGTTTGCTCGACAATACCTTTACGGGCATCGATCAGTATCAGGGATACCTGTGCGTTGGAGGCACCTGTTACCATGTTACGTGTATACTCGATGTGACCCGGCGTATCAGCGATGATATATTTACGGGAAGGAGTCGAGAAGTAGATATGTGCTACGTCAATCGTAATACCCTGTTCACGTTCAGCGACGAGACCATCTGTCAGCAGGGACAGGTCGGTGAAGTCAAGTCCCTTACGTTTGCTGGCAGCATCCAGTGCTTCCATTTTATCCTGTGGAATGGAATGAGTATCATACAGCAATCTGCCGATCAGGGTGCTTTTACCATCATCTACACTGCCGGAAGTGGTTATACGTAAAACCTCCATGTTCTATTTTTTGATTCGCGGAGCCATGTGATGCTCCGCTATGGTTTTATACTAGTTGATTAATGCGTATTCCTCCTGAGGGAATGAAGCGAGCCGTAACAGGTGGTCTTTATTAAAAGTATCCGGCCTGTTTTCTTTTTTCCATAGCGGCTTCGGAACGTTTATCGTCAATGCGGGCGCCTCTTTCAGATATTTTGGCTTCCAGTATTTCGGAGATGATATCTTCCAGTTTATCCGCTTCGGAGATCACAGCAGCGGTACAGGTCATATCGCCTACTGTACGGAAACGTACTTTTTCACGGAAAGGTGTTTCTTCTGCAGTGGTATTGAGGAATGGAGAGTAGGGCCAGTACATACCGTCTCTCTCAATGATCTCTCTTTCGTGAGAGAAGTAGATGGAAGGAATTTCCAGTTTCTCTCTGCGGATGTAGTTCCATACGTCCAGTTCTGTCCAGTTAGAGATAGGGAATACCCGCACGTTCTCGCCGTGCTGGATTTTACCATTCAGCATATCAAACAGCTCAGGGCGTTGCATTTTAGCGTTCCACTGACCAAATTCATCTCTTACAGAGAAGATCCTTTCTTTTGCACGGGCTTTCTCTTCATCACGACGGGCACCACCGATGCAGGCGTCAAATTTCAGTTCTTCGATAGCATCCAGCAGGGTGACTGTCTGAAGTGCGTTCCTGCTGGCGTATTTACCAGTTTCTTCCTGCACTTTACCCTGATTGATACTATCCTGCACGTATCTTACTCTAAGATCAAGACCCAGTGATTCCACCAGCCAGTCACGGAACTGAATAGTTTCGGGGAAGTTGTGGCCGGTATCTACATGCAGTAAAGGAAAAGGAACTTTACCAGGGTAAAATGCCTTTTGCGCCAGTCGTACGATGGTGATAGAATCCTTACCACCTGAGAACAGGATGGCGGGGCGTTCAAACTGTGCGGCTGTTTCACGTAAAATATAGATGGCCTCGTCTTCCAGTGCCTGCGGAAACTCCCACTGTATTTTATTGGTCATAAGTCTTTTATTTAAATGTCCCTCGGGGACCAGATGAATCAAAATCGGTTACAAAATATAAAACGGAAACGTCACATCAGCCATGCAGGCCGCATTCTTTTTTGGAGATTTCCCACCACCATCTTCCGGCACGGGGATGTTCGCCCGGTTCGATAGCACGTGTACATGGAGCGCATCCGATGGAGATAAAGCCCTTATCATGCAGTTTATTGTAGGGAACGTTCTTTTCTGCCAGGTAGTTGATCATCTCGTCAAAGGTCCAGTTAATAAGCGGATTGTACTTATACAACTGTCTGCTTTCGTCCCACTCAATAGGGTGGAGTGACTGGCGGTTTTCCGATTGTTCAGCGCGCAGTCCGGTGATCCAGACCTTTACACCCTGTAATGCGCGGTTAAGTGGTACTACCTTCCGGATGTTACAGCATTCTTTACGGTTCTCAACGGATTCGTAGAAGCTGTTAGGACCTTTTTCCAGCAGTAGTTTTTCTACTGCAGCCGTTTCCGGAAAATACACCTCAAAAGGTTGCTTATAGCGGGCACGGGTAAGGTCCATCAGGTCATAGGTTTCCTGGAACAAACGTCCTGTATCAAGGGTAAATACCCTGATCGGTAAGTTGGCGCGCCAGATCATGTCGGCAATCACCTGATCTTCCTGTCCAAATGAGGTGGAGAAGGCCACCGCTCCGGGAAATGCTGCTGCCAGATACTGCATGGCAGCAATTGGATCTAACCCTTCCAGTGCTGTACTGATATTATCCATGTGATCTATCTCAATAACCTGACATTCATTCACAGTTGCCTATGAATGTCAGTAATACTTCCTTTATAGCTTGACAACTGTTGATATTTACAAAAATACATAAACTCTATAAAAAAGATAGGGTTTTTTTAAATGGGACGGAGAAGGGCTGTTTCGTGTTGAATATCATGTGGTTATGTGAATTTCGAGAAAGGGGGCTAATGGCTGTAATGGTGTTAGCTCTCCGCAGGGCAGGTAGTAATGGGGATGCTGAAGAATAACAGTTATAAAAAAAGCCGGAGCGTCAACTCCGGCCTTTAAGCTATAATATCGACACATTTCTGGTCAATATATCCTTCAGCGTCTTATGCTCAAGTATTTTCAGCGTCGCATCTCTCACTTTGCCCATCACATCATTCAATCCGCAGACAGCTTCATCCCGGCAATTCTCACACTTTTCATAGTAGTTGAGACTCACGCAGGGAAGGAGGGCGATCGCACCATCCAGCAGACGGATGATCTTTGCGAGCGGAATTTCCTTCGGTGTTTTCAGCAGGTAATAGCCGCCGCCTTTACCTTTCTTACTGCCCAAAATTCCGGCATTCTTCAACTCCAGCAGGATGTTCTCCAGGAATTTGATAGAAATGCTCTTTTCCTGTGCTATTTCAGATATAAGAATGGGCCCTTTATCTGCATTCTCTGCCAGGTGTATGAGTGCGTGAAAAGCGTATTGTGTTTTTTTAGACAACATATCGATTCTCCCAGATGATCTAAGAATAATACTGCAAAGATAACAGCTTTTTAGCTCTTACAGACTCAGGACGTCTTTCATACCGAATACCCCTTTCTTACCCAGGATCCACTCGGCCGCCACAACGGCGCCGGAAGCGAAACCTTCACGGGAGTGAGCCGTATGGGTGATCGTGATATCGTCGATGGCCGACGTATAGGTGATGCTGTGTGTACCGGGGGCCGGGTCAATACGTTTGGACACGATGGACAACTGTTCGGCAGTGCCCTCTTCCTCATTGATCCATTCCTTTTTGCGCAGTACTTTTTCCATCACCTGTTCAGCCAGGGTGATCGCCGTACCACTTGGTGCGTCCTTTTTCTGTGTGTGATGGATCTCTTCCATCTTCACACCATATTGCGGCTGACTGGCCATTAATTCAGCCAGGCGTTTGTTCACTTCAAAGAAGATGTTCACACCTACGCTGAAATTGCTGGCATATAAGAAAGCCTGGTGTTGCTCCAGACACAGCGATTTAACTGTAGAAAGGTGTTCCAGCCAGCCGGTGCTGCCTACTACAACAGGCACATTGGCAGCGAAGCACTTCAGTATATTGTTATAGGCGGTTTCAGGACCGGTGAACTCGATAGCGACATCAGCTTTGCTCAGTTCAGCCTTCTCGAGCAGGTGGGTGCTCTCCTGATCAATACGATGGACGATCTCATGTCCTTTGGCAACGGCGATAGCCTCAATTGCCTTTCCCATTTTTCCGTAACCGATAAGCGCTATTTTCATGATATTCTATTAGTAGAGAGGGAGATTACCACCTGTTTGCAAGGGTCAGGCCCTGGCCAGTACTCTTTTTCTTGCCAATATTCACACGCAAGCTGAGTCCCAGTGCCTGATTATTGATAATGGTCGGGACCACTTTTATACTGAGGTCATCTGACATATTAAAGTCCTTCAGATGGGCAAATACAGTAGCATCCACGATATTGAGGCCATAAGCCAGTACGAATACGAGTACGGAATAGTCTACATATTCCCGGTAGGCGTCCCTCAGTGATTTGAGTGAATTGGGATTCCGGTAAAGGTTCTCGAACTGGTCATGGGTATCGGCATTGCCGTCCATACGGATACGGTAAGCATCGCGGTAGGTACGGTATTTATCCATGTTGAAAATGAACGTACCGGTGGTGATGCCCAGAGCGGCATATACCAGCGGCAGTTTCCAGTACTGGCGGTTGTAGATCTGTCCAAGACCTGGCAGTACTGCTGAATAGAACGCTGCTTTACGCGGGCTATGCAGGCTTTTTGTAATAACAGGTGCGACCGAATCTCTTTTAACATAGAGTTCGGTAGTATCCTGTCGGCTGTCAGGTTGTTGTTTACGAAGATAGGATGCTTTAAGGCTATCCTGTGCCAGCAGATGACCTGGTATACAGACCATTACTGCCATTGCCAGTAAACTGATGCGTATTAAATATAAGGAGAATGTATTCCCGGACTTTTTAGCCACCGTATAAGTCTATTTTTTCTAAGATGCTGTCAAGTTCCTCGTCAGAGTAAAACTCGATGGTCACGCTTCCTTTTCCGTTCTTATTTCTGTCCAGTTTCACCTTTGTTGCAAAATGGCTTGCGAGGTTGTCTTCTATTTTCTGATAGACAGGCGGCAGGGATACCTTGCCGGCAGCCTTTTTAATGTTGTTCTTATCGAGGCCCGTTTTACGTACCAGGTCTTCTGTCTGACGTACAGACAGACTATCCTGAATGATCTCATTGAAAACGTAGAGCTGTTTTTCTACATTTTCCAGGGCGATCAGTGCCCGGGCGTGGCCCATACTAATCTGACCGTTACGCACGGCTACCTGGATATCAGGTGGCAGTTTCAGCAGGCGGATATAGTTGGTGACAGTACTTCTTTCCTTACCCATACGGTCAGCTACCTGTTCCTGGGTGAGTTCGCACTCTTCCATAAGACGTTTGTAGCTGAGGCCGATTTCTATAGCATTCAGATTTTCGCGCTGCAGGTTTTCCAGCAGGGCCAGTTCCAGGAGTTCCTGGTCATTGACCTGACGGACATACGCCGGGATATCTTTGATACCGGCAATCCTGCTGGCACGAAGACGTCTCTCACCTGCTATCAGCTGGTACTTCTTAGGCCCCAGTTTTGATACGGTGATAGGCTGTATAATGTCGTGCAGCGAGATAGACATGCTCAATTCCTGCAGAGCTTTCTCATCAAAGTCCCGGCGCGGCTGTTTTGGATTGATCTCTATCTGGTCAAGCGGAATACGCTCAATACCAGCAGCCTGTGCCACCACCTGTTCGCCAAGCGCACTGGTAGTTTGTTTCAGGTCAGTATCAATATTTTGCAGCAGCGAGCGGATACCTTTCCCCAGCGCCTCTTTCTTATTAGGATTGCCCTTACTCTGATTGCTCATTGTTAATTGCTAAAATTTTATCTTCCAGGTTAATACGTGTGAAGTTATTCTTTTGCAGAATTTCTTTGGCCAGGTTCAGATAGTTGATGGCGCCGGTACTGGCGGCATCATACATAATAACTGATTTACCGAAGCTTGGTGCTTCGCCCAGTTTGGTATTACGGTGGATGATCGTGTTGAACACACTTTCCTCGAAGTGTTGTTTCACTTCGTCTACCACCTGGTTGCTGAGTCGCAGGCGACCATCGTACATGGTCATCAGGATACCCTCGATAGCCAGGTTAGTATTGAGGCGGCTCTGAACGATCTTAATGGTATTTAACAACTTGCCCAGACCTTCCAGCGCGAAGAACTCACACTGTACGGGGATGATCACGGAGTCGGACGCCACGAGTGCGTTCACGGTGATCAGGCCCAGGGAAGGAGAGCAGTCTACTATTACGAAATCATAGTCATCTTTTACTGTCGCTATCACCTGTTTCATCACCTGTTCCCTGTTCGGGTGGTTGATGAGTTCCAGTTCTGCACCTACCAGATCAATATGGGAAGGCAGCACTTTCAGGTTCGGCGTCTCCGATTCCAGGATCACGTCTTTGGCCTGCTTGTCATTTACCATACAGTCATATAAGCTCTGCTGTACGTTACGCAGGTCAAAACCTAAACCAGTGGTACTGTTAGCCTGCGGATCCGCATCTACCAGTAACGTTCTGTATTCCAGTACAGCCAGGCTGCTTGCCAGGTTGATAGCACTGGTAGTTTTCCCTACCCCACCTTTCTGATTAGCTATTGCAATTACTCTTGCCATTGTTGATTAGGTATTTCTTAGGTTTTACTATAGGACAATAAATAAGCATGGTTCAGGCACACCCGCAGGCCCATCGCCATGTAAAAGAATTTGCTTTTGCTAAAGATCAATGCTACTTCCTATTGCCGGCAGTAACAGTTCCAGCCCCGCGGCCGCAAACTGCTGCTGCGTTTTTTCCTTATCTATCTTGATATACCCAAAGGTGTCATAATGAACGCCTATAATGCGTTTGCAATCAATAAACCCTGCGGCCACAATTGCATCATCAGCTCCCATGGTGAAATTATCTCCTATTGGTAAAATTGCAAAATCCAGTTTAGCAAACCCAGGTATGAGCTGCATATCTAAAGTTAGCGCAGTATCTCCTGCAAAATAAAAATTTCCTTCGTCAGTCGTAAAAACGAATCCCATGGGATTGCCTCCGTAAGAACCGTCCGGCATGCCACTGGAATGATGAGCGACCACACATTTCACTGTGCCGAAGTCAAACTGCCATTTACCACCGGTATTCATCGGATGTACCCTTTCCAGCCCCTGTCTACCCGCCCAGCTTGTCAGTTCAAACGCGCCAACAACGGTCGCATTTGTCCGTTTCGCCAGTACAACGAGGTCAGCCACATGATCATCATGCCCATGAGAGCAAAATATATAATCTGCCTCTATTTTATTGATATCCACTGTTTTTGCCAGCTCGTTGTGTGTAATGAACGGGTCAAAAACAATCTTCTTTCCTTTAATCTCCACTCCGAAGCTCGAATGTCCGTAATAGGTAAATTTCATCCTGCAGGTATCTATATGAATTATAGTATATAACTAACCAAGTGTACAAAAGTACAACGAATAGCGTATAATAAGGTCTACCGCTCTATTTATTTATTCACAGCATTTATATAAACAACTTGTTAATTTGTTAAAAATGAGTCATTTACTGCAATTTGTTAAAGTAAATGCAAATTCTACCCCTTATACAATATCCGTTGTCCATGTCCGTCATACCATCATACAGCCTCCGGTACCAAAAAAAATGACAGATGTACCGAAGGTTTTATTTTTGCACGGACAAATAAATCATATGCGCAATCGCTCCGGATTAAACACGATAGTACTATTATTCATACTTCTATTACTGGATATCTATGTTTTTATGGCCGTAAGGGCCATCTTCAGGGGCGCTTCCACGCGGGTCCGCAACATAGTTTTTGGTGCCTACTGGGCGGTGTCCGCGCTGGTACTTATCACGGTTGGCCTGTTGCCCTACCTGAGCTGGCAGGACTGGCCTGCGAATACCCGTTCCTATATCCTGACCGTTATTTTCGGGATTGTCTTTGCGAAGGTGCTGGCAGCTGTGTTCCTCCTGCTGGACGATCTCCGTCGTGGGGTACAATGGATCATCCGCCGTTTCAGTAAGAAGAAAGAGGTCGCTATCCCGGCTAATGCGATCTCCCGTTCCCGCTTCTTCTCGCAGGTAGCCCTGCTGCTGGGAGGTGGTATGTTTGCCACTCTGATGTACGGTTTGTCCAATAAATACAATTACCGGGTGCATAAACTGAAACTGAGCTTTAAGAATCTGCCACCCGCATTCAAAGGACTGCGGATTGTACAGATATCTGATATTCATTCGGGTAGTCTGACCGACCGGGAAGCCGTGATCAAAGGTGTTGAAATGATCAATGCGCAGCAGGCCGACCTGGTACTATTTACCGGCGACCTGGTAAACGACCGCGCTACCGAAATGGATAGTATGATGGATGTCTTCAACAAGATCAAGGCGCCCATGGGAGTATATTCTACCCTGGGTAACCACGACTACGGCGATTATTACGCCTGGCCCGATAAAAATGAGACGACCGGCTACAGCGCCCTGCGTGAACAGAACCTGGAAAGACTGAAGCAGATACATGCTGAAATTGGCTGGAAGCTGCTGATGAACGAACACGTTGTGCTGGAAAGGAACGGTCAGCAGATTGGTTTACTGGGAATTGAGAACTGGAGTGCTATGAGCCGCTTCCCTAAATACGGCGATATGAAGAAGGCACATGCCGATACAGCCCACCTGCCGTTTAAAATACTGATGTCACACGATCCGACCCATTGGGATGCAGAAGTAAGACCTGTATATCCTGATATTGACCTCATGCTGGCTGGCCATACACATGGTATGCAGTTCGGTGTGGAGATCCCTGGTTTCAAATGGAGCCCTGCACGCTTTATCTATAAGGAATGGGCAGGGCTGTATAAAGAAGGGAAGCAGCATCTCTATGTGAACAGGGGCTTCGGCTTTCTGGGCTACCCTGGCCGTGTAGGCATCCTGCCAGAGATCACCGTCATAGAGCTCGCCTGATCACCTTTACTGGTCCCTGTCGGTACTTAGGTAATGATCGCCGACAGGGGCGTAGTTTCCATCGACTATTCCATAGGGCCTATCGACTATTTACCCTATCTTGCAGCTGTAAAATGCCTCATGCATGCGCTGCTGCTTTATATTTATACTGCTGTTATGTAGTCAGGCTGCCATGTGCCAGTCCCTAGCCGAGTTGGAACGACAACTGGATTCTTTGCTTAAAAAGCAGGAAAAGAGTGAGTTGATCGTGGGAGTTGGGTATGGTAATAGTCCCGCCTATGGTAAGAAAACACAGACGTACGAGACGCCTGTCGTGATGAAGCCATTCCTCTCTCCGAATGTTTCCTATTATCATAAGTCGGGGTTATTCGCAAACGTTAGTTCCTATTACCTGTTTCAGGCCATCGGTAAGCCGTGGTTTGAATGGGACTTTTCACTGGGGTATGACTACACCAGGAACCGCAAGTTCCTAACGGGCATATCCTATACACGTTACATCTTCACCGATTCTTCCGATATACCGGTGACGCCTATCAATAACGAGTTGTTCGCATATTTCTATTACCGCGACTGGTGGTTGCAACCAGGGGTAAGCCTGGACCTGGGCTGGGGAAGTGCGGATGAATCAATTGCAGGTGGCCGGTTGAGTCGCACGTTGTCCGGAAAGGACTTCAATGTGGTAGCCGCTGTGCGCCATCCGTTTGTTTTTATCGATGTGCTTAAACATGATGATGCCATTTTGCTGACGCCCTCCGTTGGACTCACCATGGGGACCGCCAATTATTACAGTAACCTGAAATCCTTTCAATATATCTCCCGTTCCCCCAAGCTGCATTCAGAGTGGAATAAGCATCCATGGCGTGATGCCGACGGGCCACCAGTGAATGATCCTGCGAAACAGGCGTTCATGAATGCACAGACTAAAACGGGTTTTGAAATGAGGGCGGTAGACCTTACCGTCAATGCTTCCTATGTCATTGGTAAACTGACCATTTCTCCGTCCTATACCGTTTTCAAACCTTTTCAGGGTGATGATAAAAGTCTGATCGGTTACTTCACCGCAAGACTGGGGCTTACGTTTAAATAATTACACTTCTCCACACGTTATTGAATTTTATATTTATTATTTGCGCATTTCCATGTGTTAATAAAAATAGCACACATTTTGCTATTTGTTGGCTAGGGGTATGCTTTGTGAGGAACGTTATATTATTCGGGACAGAAAAGCCTTTAATTCAAACATATATTATCACCTCTTTTGAAAAAATAATAACTATATGAAAAAACTGTTTCTCGCTATCGCGGTATTAAGTGTGACTGCTGTTTCCACTGTAAATGCACAAACAAGATTCTTAAGATTCGGTATTAAAGGGGGCGCAAACCTGGGGAAACTGGATGGCCAGGGATACAAGGACGGCTTTAATCTCGGTTACCACCTGGGTGGCTTTGCACAGGTAAATCTCTCACAGGCTTTTGGTGTACAGGGTGAATTGATCTTCTCTTCTTCCACTGTAAAAACAACCAACGATTTCAACCAGGTGATCAACCCGGAAAACCTGAACGATCCATCGAACAATGACAAAAAAATTAAGCTGAACTATCTGAGTATTCCGATCCTGGCAAACATTTCCCTGGGTACTCCCCGTGTGAAACTGCAGGTAGGTCCGCAGTTCAGTGCACTGGTTAGCGACAAGAACGTGATCAAAGGTGCGGAAGATGCATTCAAAGGTACTGACGTTTCCGGCGTAGCTGGTCTGTGGTTCCAGCTGCCGATCGTTAATATCAGCGCCCGTTACGTAGTTGGCTTCACTGACGTGAAAGGCATTAACACCGTAACTGATCGTGGTAACTGGAAAAACCAGGCCATCCAGCTGGGTGTAGGTGTGACCTTATAATCAAAAACAGTCAGATCATATTGAAAGTCGTCCGCCAAAGGCGCGACGACTTTTTTAATTTTATCATTTTGGGTTCGTGGCATTATACTTGACAATATACCTATGCTTATAAAAAAGAAAGGAAAAGTGGTCGCAGGCTGACAATTTGACCGCTTTCCTATTTAAACTACGCAGATGAATAAATTCTATTTTGCAAACTCGGAAGAAGAGATGGAGTTCATGCCCATTATACCTTTAAATGAAGAGACTGATGGGCTGGAAGACGAGAACATACCTGATGAACTGGCGTTATTGCCACTTAGAAATACAGTACTTTTTCCTGGTGTAGTATTGCCGATCACTGTTGGCAGAGATAAATCCATAAAGGCAGTGAATGATGCCTATAAGGCAGATAAGCTGATCGGTGTTGTTGCGCAGAAAGATAGTACCGTCGAGGATCCAAACCTCGTTGATCTTACCAATGTCGGCACCGTAGCCCGCATTGTCAAATTAATAAAAATGCCGGATGGTGGCACTACCATCATTATCCAGGGACGTAAACGTTTTAAGATCAGTGAAATAGTAGCGGAAGAACCTTACTTTAAGGCTAAGATCGAACTGCTGCAGGATGAAATCGTTACAGATGATCCTGAGTTTGACGCTTACATCTCCTCTATCAAAGACCTGGCGGGCCAGATCATTCAACTGTCACCCAACCTGCCATCTGAAGCCAGCATCATTTTAAAGAACATTGAAAATGAATCTTTCCTGGTGCACTTTGTGTCTTCAAACCTGAACTGTGACCTGAAAGACAAACAGCAGCTGCTGGAGATCAACAACCTGCGCACCCGTGCGGAATTATTACTGAAACTCCTGCAGGTGGAATTACAGCTTGCAGAACTCAAAAATAAGATCACCAACAAGACCAAGGCCGACCTTGATAAACAGCAACGGGAATACTTCCTGCAGCAACAGCTGAAATCCATCAAGGAAGAACTGGGTGGTGATAGCAACGACCGTGAGGTGAAGGAACTCCAGCGTAAAGCAGAGTCTAAGAAATGGACAGAAGCAGCAGCTGAACTGTTCCGTAAGGGCATTGAGAAGTTGGAGCGTATGCACCCCAGCACACCTGATTATTCAATAGTGTACAATCACCTGGACCTGATGCTGGACCTGCCATGGAAAGAATATACTGAGGACAGTTACGATCTGAAAAAGGCGAAAAAGATCCTGGACAATGACCACTATGGGATGGACAAGATCAAGGAACGTATACTGGAATATTTGGCCGTGCTGAAACTGAAAGGCGACATGAAATCTCCGATCCTGTGTTTCGTTGGCCCTCCGGGTATTGGTAAAACTTCTCTCGGACGTTCCATTGCCAGCGCGATCGGTCGTAAATATGTAAGGCTCAGCCTTGGCGGTCTGCATGACGAAAGTGAGATCAGAGGTCACCGTAAGACTTATATCGGTGCGATGCCGGGCCGTTTATTGCAGTCTATCCGCAAGGTAAAAACCTCCAATCCGGTAATGATCCTGGATGAGATTGACAAGATCGGTAATGACCACCGGGGAGATCCAAGTTCCGCTATGCTGGAAGTGTTGGATCCTGAGCAGAACGGCACATTTTACGACAACTACCTGGAACTGGAATATGACCTGAGTAAGGTGTTGTTCATTGCTACTGCGAATAATATCAATGCAATCAGCCCTGCGCTCCGTGACAGGCTGGAGATTATAGACCTGAGCGGTTATTCCATCGAAGAAAAAGTGGAGATCGCTAAACGTCACCTGGTGCCGAAGCAGAAGGAAGCACATGGCCTTAAGTCATTGAAAATGCGTATCAGCAATGGTACACTGGAGAAGATAGTAGAGAATTACACCCGGGAGAGCGGTGTGCGTGAACTAGACAGACAGCTGGCTTCTATCATGCGTTCCATCGCTAAAGATGTAGCGCTGGAAGAGGAAGTCCCAGATAGCCTGACAGAAGAGCATATCGAAGAGATCCTGGGTAAAGGACGTTATTCCAACGAGATCTATAAAGTAGGTAACCCACCAGGCGTAGCTGTAGGCCTTGCCTGGACATACGTGGGCGGTGACATCCTCTTTATTGAGACCAGCCTGAGTGAAGGAAAAGGAGAACTGCGGCTGACCGGTAACCTGGGGAACGTGATGAAGGAATCTGTTAGTACGGCGCTGAGCTACCTGCAGGCCCATGCAGCAGAATTTAAGATCGATCCTAAGTTATTCACACAGCGTAATGTACACGTACACGTACCTGAAGGTGCGGTGCCAAAAGACGGTCCGAGTGCAGGTATTACCATGCTGACGGCCCTGACTTCGGCCTTTACCGGCAGGAAAGTGAAATCTTACCTGGCTATGACAGGCGAGATCACCCTCCGTGGACAGGTATTGCCTGTAGGTGGTATCAAGGAAAAGATCCTGGCTGCCAAAAGGGCGGGTATCAAGGAAATCATCCTGTGCTGGCAGAATGAGAAAGATATTAAAGAGATCAACCCGGACTATATCAAGGGACTGAAGTTCCATTTTGTAAAAGAAATGAACCAAGTGATCGATATAGCGTTATTAAAGAAGTAACATCTCACTGCCGGTTTTTTTAACAGTTGTGACCGGCAATGGATACTAATGTTGATTGTTTTAAGGGTTTAAGCCGAAGCCATTCTCCAGATGACGGGAATGGCTTCGGTATTTTTTTTAGCTTTATGCCTCCTATGAGGAAGATTATCATTGCGCTATTGTTTGCGCTGCCATACCTATGTTGCCTGATACCTTCTGCCAGTGCCCAGGTGCTGGGCGGCAAAAACGTCTTCTCTTTCCTGGATCTGCCGGTCTCTCCGCACCTTGCCGCATTGGGTAGCGTGAACGTGAGTCTGCAGGATAATGATATTGCCCTGTCTTCATTCAGTCCGGCGTTACTGCGTTCTTCCATGCATCAGCACCTGCAGGTTAATTATACCAATTATCTGGGAGGGGTGAAGTATGGCCATGCGTTATTTGGTTATCACGCAGAAAAGTACCAGACCACTTTCGCCGGGAGTGTACACTATATAGACTATGGTAAGATCACAGCGACAGATGCAACAGGCGCCGCCCAGGGTACTTTCTGGCCCAGGGATATGGCTATTCAGCTGACCGCCTCGCGCCGTTACCTGGAAAGATGGTATTACGGTCTGAGTATACAATACGTGCATTCTTCCTATGAACAATACCGTGCTTCCGGGCTGGCCTTTCATGTAGGCCTGAACTACCAGGACACTGCCCACCACTGGCAGGCAGGACTGGTGTTTCGTAATATGGGCGTTCAGTTGAAGACTTATACCAAAGGCAATCAGGAGCCACTGCCTTTTGATCTGCAGATAGGCATTTCAAAGAAACTGGAAAGTCTGCCGCTTCAGTTTTCTGTTGCCATTCATCATGTGCATCAGTTTGATGTGCGTTATGCGGATCCTGATTTCCAGGAAGGAACCGTTATTTCGGATGGAGATACGGCTATTACGGGAGGAACGGCTGACAAGATATTCAGACATGTTGTGCTGGCTGCGCAATGGGAGATAGGGAGATATATTCAGCTGACCGCGGGGTATAATCATCTGCGCCGGCAGGAGCTGGGATTACCGCAGCAGAAGGGCATGAGTGGTTTTTCGGGAGGGATCGGCATTATCACGAGGAAATTACAGCTTAGGTATGCACGTTCCTGGTATCAGCGCAGCGAAGCATTGAACCAGTTGGGATTGAATTTACCACTGAAGGAATGGCGATATTGATGCAGGGGTAAAATAGTATTGAAAAAGGGGGTATGGGAGCCGTTAGGGCGATAGCGCTTGTTCGTCGCTTCGCCGTCGCTAGTTCGCCGCTTGTTCTTCCGGAGTGCGAATAAAAAAGCCGAATCCTTACTGGTAGCGGATCCGGCTCTCTTTCGTATCATTCAGTATGATACTATCTTAACTATTTTGAGCAGAAATAGCGACTATTCAATTTCTGCCAGTTGTCTCTTATACAGCTGAATAGTATTCTCCAGACCCAGGTATAAAGCATCACATACAAGGGCATGTCCGATAGAAACTTCTTTCAGCTGCGGAATATGCAGTTTGAAGAAGCGCAGGTTGTCGAGGTTCAGGTCATGACCAGCATTCAGGTCGAGGCCTATCGCTGATGCAGCGCGGGCAGTATCTTTATAGGCATTGAACAGCTGCAGGTTCTGCGGCTGGGTGCGTGCATTTTCATACTCTTCCGCATATGGGCCGGTATAGAGTTCTATACGGTCAGCACCAGCAGTTTTAGCTGCTTCTACCTTATCTACTTCGGCATTCAGGAAGATGGATACACGGATACCGGCTGCTTTAAAGGTACTGATCACATCGCGGAGGAAGGATTGGTTAGCAATGGTATCCCAACCGGTGTTGGAAGTGATCGCATCAGGTGGGTCGGGTACGAGGGTCACCTGATGTGGCTTTACGGACAGCACCAGGTCGATAAAGTCTTTGGAAGGATATCCTTCGATATTAAATTCAGTCGTTACCAGCGGTTTCAAGTCTATTACGTCCTGGTAGCGGATATGCCGTTCATCCGGTCTTGGATGTACGGTAATACCGTCAGCGCCGAAGCGCTCGCAATCCTGCGCTACTTTTAGAATATCCGGCATATTGCCACCACGTGCGTTACGCAGGGTGGCAAATTTGTTGATGTTTACGCTTAGCTTCGTCATACTGCAAAATTAGTGGAATTACGTGGATACTCCATGGTGATACACGTGGGTTAATAACTTAAAAGCAATAGCCCGCAACGATACTGTTGCGGGCTATTGCTAATATAAAGAATATATCAGACTAGTATCTGTAGTATTCTGGTTTGAATGGCCCTTCAACAGGGATGTTCAGATAAGCGGACTGTGTCGGAGTCAGGATATCCAGTTCAACACCGATCTTCTTCAGGTGCAGACGGGCAACTTTCTCATCCAGGTGCTTAGGCAGAACGTATACTTTGTTTTCGTATTTGTCTGTGTTCAGCCACAGTTCCAGCTGAGCCAGTGTCTGGTTAGTGAAGGAGTTACTCATCACGAAAGATGGGTGACCAGTAGCGCAACCCAGGTTTACCAGGCGGCCTTCAGCCAGCAGGATGATATCTTTACCATCGATAGTGTATTTATCTACCTGAGGTTTGATCTCAACTTTCGTATTACCGTAGTTTTTGTTCAGCCATGCAACGTCGATCTCGATATCGAAGTGACCGATATTAGATACGATACATTTATCTTTCATCAGTTTGAAGTGCTCACCAGTGATGATGTCGCGGCAACCGGTAGTGGTAACGATGATATCAGCTTCTTTAACAGCGTCGTTCATCTTTTTCACTTCGTAACCTTCCATCGCAGCCTGCAGTGCACAGATTGGATCGATTTCAGTAACGATTACACGGGCACCTGCACCTCTCAGGGATTCAGCAGAACCTTTACCTACGTCACCGAAACCGGCAACTACGGCAACTTTACCAGCGATCATGACGTCAGTTGCACGACGGATAGCATCCACACAGGATTCGCGGCAACCGTATTTGTTATCGAATTTGGATTTGGTAACGGAGTCGTTGATGTTGATAGCAGGGATAGGCAGGGTACCTTTCTCCATACGCTCGTACAGGCGGTGAACACCAGTAGTGGTTTCTTCACTCAGACCTTTCACGTGCTGGATCAGCTCAGGATATTTATCAAATACCATGTTGGTCAGGTCACCACCATCGTCCAGGATCATATTCAGCGGACGATCAGCTGCACCAAAGAACAGGGTTTGTTCGATACACCAGTCAAATTCCTGCTCATTCAGGCCTTTCCAGGCAAATACGGGAACACCGGCAGCAGCAACAGCAGCAGCAGCATGGTCCTGAGTAGAGAAGATGTTGCAGGAGCTCCAGCGTACTTCAGCACCCAGGTGTACCAGGGTTTCGATCAGTACAGCTGTCTGGATAGTCATGTGAAGACATCCGGCAATGCGTGCGCCCTGTAATGGCTTAGTATTACCATATTCTTCTCTCAGAGACATCAGACCTGGCATCTCTGCTTCTGCAAGTTCAATTTCCTTACGTCCCCATTCAGCCAGAGACATATCTTTTACCTTGTACGCAAGGTTAAAGTCGATGTTAGAGTTTGCTACTGTAGACATTCTATCTTGTTTTTTGCAAATCTAGTGTTATTTTATGGGTTTAAACTATGCATTTGTTCTTTTTTTGTATCTGCGAACAGAACACCTGTACTTTTTGTGGGTGTGCAGACAGTTAAAGCCAGGCGTTTAGATGTTGTCACGCCTACCGGGGTAAACTTTACGGGTTTTTCCAGCCGCCTGCCACATTCGCAACCCCCTGATCACTAACAGGTAGCATCGCCTAACGCCGTCTGTCCTTATTATATAATAACAAAACACATAAATTTGTTTGTCTAAGTATAAAAAAACAAATATGTTTGTATTTAATATATATGTATTGTCTTTTGTTTTATTAGATAATACTGCAGGTGGTTCCCGGGGGAGGGACTTGTGAATTGTTTGATGAACTGCCAAAAAAAAAAGGGCATATCATTATCATGCCCCTAGCCATCTTTATTGAGCAATGACTTTTTTAAGTATTTGATGGATATACAACTTTACACGTACTATGTTGAAGCTTCCCAATCCTATGGAGCGTAGCGGTTTTGCTGCGTTAAGTAAAGTGCAGAATGCCCTTTGCAGGATAGTGCTGCCGTTATTATTATTGCTGTTCATTTGCACACAAGCAAATGCACAAACTGTAAGAGCTGTGATCAATCCCACCGGAGGTACGCCTGCGTTAAACGACCTGAAGATCGAGATCCTCAGTGATGGTGGTATTAAAGTCACGCGAAAAGGTCTCTTAGAAAGTTATATAAGAACGGATAGCTCTCAGGGTATGAGAGCTTTTTTAGATTTCAGGAACAGCAACTATCTGGCCAGTGCCAATCTGAAAAGTCCTTCCATCTGTTACATCTCCCCGGTATCTGGTACCGGTGAATACTACGATCCCTATAAGGTACATATCGTTGGTACAATCGTAGACCGGTATAAGAATTATCCTACGGGGCAAACCGGTACGGTGACCATCATCGTGTCTTATGTGAAGAGTACCAACTACTTCTTCATGGACTATGTATTGCACATGCCACAGACCAGTGGATTTACCAAAGCTATGCTGTATCAGTCAGAACAGGTGGTAATGGGTGCTGCCGCAGGCGATGATCCGGATGCAGCCAGTCCATGTGCTTATGGTTTCATGAACGCCGCCGGTACGACTGTCGGTGTATACCGCGATGCCAGCTGCGCCACAACGCCTGAGTCGCCACGTAGCCACGTGTACCGCTCCCTCAGGAAATTCGACTCCTGGGAAGTATCTATACCTGGCCACCGTTTCTATATAAACGATGCCGGTTATTTCCCTTATAATACTGTTGCCGACGGTATGGATGGTAACGGTCGTTCCATGGGCATCATGAAACAGCTTGGTGCTATCTTCCGTGATGGTTCCCTGGACCCTGACCCGATGAACTTTAAAACGTACCGCCTTCTATCTGGTTATGGCACAACCATGACCGAGTTTGATACCATCAAGGCGATGAGTGATACAATTCCGGTTCCCGGTTTTGCCGCTGTAAGTATTAAATTCTCAAATGGTACCCTGTCAGGTAATGAAGGTAATACCGCTGATGGTGAACAACCTGCTCAGGGGCTGACCCTGACCGTATCCGGTGGTAAACTGAATGCGCCTGCCTACGTACTTGTTAAATATGATGCAGCGTACGCATCCAATTATGCGCATCCTGCAATACCAGGTACTGATTTTAACCTGGGACAGGAAGCATTCCTCGTTCCTGCGGGTGACTATACCACACCTAAAACAGTTACAATCCCTAACCTGCGTGTAATAGGAAATGATCAGTTACAATACAGCCGTACACTGCGCCTCAAACTCGTGAGTACATGTACCTCCCTGTTAAGCATTTCCGGTACTTCAGAAGTGGATTATACCATTGTGGATGACGAGCCAAGAACGCTCACCATGAATATTGACAGTACCTCTCTGTATGAGGGTAATACTTCCAAAGCCAGAATTACGCTGCCCATCGGTATTACCTGTCCGGAAGATATCGTGATCAGCTTCTCCCGCGTAGCCGCATCTACTGCCGGTGATACGGATTATGTAGTACCTGCCAATATTATCATCCCGGCTAACCAGACCGGTACGCCGATCTTCAATTTTACCGCTAAAGCGGATAAAGTACTGGAGAACACGGAAAATCTTTCCCTGCGATTCCAGGGTACCATTTTAGGTATCGGTGTTGCCAGCCAGAAAGATATTCAGATCAAGGACAGTACCTTCCTGAATCCTAATTACTCACAGATCATGGCCGACTGCGTATCTCCTGATGCGCCAAGACCCGTGCCTGAAGGATATACCGGTTACCTCGGATTACATCTGCCGCCAGGCGTAAGTACGGAGGTGACTATCAATTTACTGGATGTATATGTTGACTGGGACAATGCTACTGCGGAAGACCAGGTAGACTTTGACCTGAACTATTACTCCGGTATTGAATTTAAGATCACGCCGGGAACAACGGAAGCAAAAATACCGTTCACGGTATTTGCAGATAAGATCATGGAAGGTCCTGTACCTGAGCAGTTCGATCTGCTGTTACTGGCCATCGATGATGTAGGTGCCGGTCGTGTATATAATTATGTGGGCCCTGCTATCACTATTAAAGATGTGGATGCTGACAGCAGCATGAAACTGATCACTACTGTAACACCTGCTACTATCAAAGAAGGTGATGCGGGTGCTTCAGTGACTGTCTCATTCCCGGATGGTATCACTTCTTTATATGATGTGCCGGTAAGTTTCTCAAGAGGTCTTAGTTCAAAAGCAACTGATCTCGACCTGGAAAATCCGTTACCTGCTAACCTGGTGATCAGAGCCGGACAGAACTCCGTAAGCTTCCCTGCAAATGTGAAAGCAAAAACGGATAACGTACTCGAAGCAGATGAAAGTCTCTGGATCGTTACCAAACCAAATGGGTTTACTGTTGACTCATCTATGATCACTATCCAGGACGTAACAGGCGAAATACCTGGTAACAAGGAGATGAAGATCGAACTGGTAACACCTGATGTGAAAGAAGGAAACAATACTGGTATCAAAGTTAGTTTTGCCAATAGTTCACTGACTGCCGAAGTACCGATCTCTGTTACCTTAACACGCGATGCATCTTCTGCTGCGGCAGCAACAGATTTTTCTATTCCGGCAACTATTACATTACCTGCTGGTCTGAGTACGTTTACTGCTGCTGGTGCTTTTGTTGCAGAAGAAGATAAGATACTGGAACTGGACGAAGCGTTTTCTGTTACCGGTGCGGCTACTACCATTGCCGGACTGACAGTATCCGGCTTCACTGGCACTGTGCTTGATGCAACAGGGGATGATCCTCAGAATAAAAAGATCACGGTTACTGCCAGTCATCCTCAAATGGATGAAGGTGGTACCGGTTACAGCTTTACATTCAGTCTTCCGGCCGGCATCACATCTGAACTGCCTATCGTGATCACACCAGCACTGGCTACTGGTTCTACTGCTTCCACAGATGACTATACACTGGCATCCACTTCGCTTACACTGAATGGTACGTCAAGCGCTTCTACCAATGTAACGATCAATACTGATCTGTTGGTTGAAGGTGATGAGATCATGATAATGGGTGCTTCAGTAGCTTCTGCATTGACTGGTCTGCAGGTAGTACCAGCAACAGTTACTATTAAAGATAAAACACAGATCGCTGGTCCGAAAGTGACCGTAGATACGACTACGTTAGTAGAAGGTGGCGCGGGTGCATTTATTACCGTGACAATGCCTTTCGGTGCAATTCCTGCGACGCCGCTGACCGTGAAAGTGACCAGGGGCCTAAGTTCTCCTGCGACAAGCGGTTTCACGGGTGTACCACAGACGATCACCCTGAGTGGTAACTCTGTAACTATCCCGGTACCGGTAGCGGCCAGCGCAGATAACATTTTAGCGGATGATGATAAACTGGTAGTAGTGGTGGAAACAGATGGTTATCCTGCGGATTCCATCACTTTCAATATCGTTGATATGACCATCAACGATCCTGCAAATACCAAGATCTTCTTCACGGCGAATGATCCTGCTCAGGGCAATCGTGTGAAAGAAGGACAGACGTTCACTGTACGTGCAAGTTTTCCTCCGGGCGTAACATCTGCGAAGTCATTGTTTGTGCAGGTAGCGGCTAATGCAAATGCTACTGAGGCAAGCACCAGTGATTACAGCGGATTGCCAACCACCTTCACCATGAACGTTGGTGAGAATACTGCCACCTTTGATATCAAGGCACTGACTGACAATATTATTGAGCAACCGGAACTGGTAAGGTTCTCGGGTAACGTGACGCTCTTGCCGGTAATCGTAGTAGACAGCTTCGACCTTTATATTGATGATGCAACAGCAACTGATCCTTCAAAAGCCGGACTGAAAATTACATTTGATTCTACTGCTATTCACAAGGGCGGTGGCGCAACCAGGGTAACAATTGGATTTGCTGATCCGCTGGTGACCTCTCTGGCGCCGATCACTATCAATGTAGTTCCTGATCCGTCGTCAACTGCAGATATTAATAATTATATCGGTCTGCCTAAAGTGGTTACATTACCCAAAGATAGTAACAAGGTAACATTCTTCTTAAGTGTACCTGACAACTTTGTAGTGGAAGGAAATAAGGTACTCCAGTTCGCAGCCAATGCAACAGGATTTACCGTATTGCCAGTGGCACCATTGCAGATCCTGGAAATAGCCGGTCAGGCATTGACCGTACAGAAAGTAGCTGATGCGGGCGAGCCGTCAACAAATGGTGCTTTCGTGATAAAAATGCCGATTGCTTCTACTACAGATGTTGTAGTGAACTTCCGGTCAGTATACAACAGCGATAATATACAACCGCTGCCTAATGCGGTGATCATTCCTGCTGGCTCTACAGAAATAACTGTTCCGGTTATCATTAAAGACGACGTGAAACTGCAAGGTGATGAAACGCTGAGGGTAACGTTAACCAGTGCAGTGGGTGGTACACCTGCTTCACCGATCAACCTGACCGTGGATATTAGTCCGGCACTGATCCTGGTAAAAGATGATGAAAACGCTACTACCGGTCCTAAAGCAGATGCGCGTAAGATACTCATAGAAAAGATGTCAGATGCAACGCAACCTTCTACAGCGGGTGCCTTCAGAATCCGTTTCCAGGATAGTACACTGGTAGCATCAGATAATGTGAAAGTGGTGTATGGCCTGGCAGGTACGGCTACATCAGTAACGGACTATAACATCTTACCTGGTTATGCCATCATTCCGAAAGGAGAGAGCATGGTCTATGTGAATGTAACACCGGCAGGTATCCGTTATGCAGGACCTGATCTGACGGTACAGTCAACCCTGACACAGGCATCTGCGACCTTACCGAATGTTAACTGGACGTTTGTAGATAATCCGATGGCAACAATGATCATCTACAACCACAATATCGATACACCTACAGTGAACCTGTTTGCATCAACCAGCCAGCTTGTTGAAGGTGATGAAGTAGAGTTCTTTGTAAGATTAAGCCGTGCCATCACAGTGGATGTACCGGTGACTGTTGACATGACCAATGACAGCTACCGTACGCTGACCATCACTGGTGGCGACGTATCTGGCAAGAGTATCACAGTGAATGTGCCTAAGGGATCGAAGGAAGCGAGCTTCAAAGTGAGGGTGAATGATAATCAGCTGAACGATGATGACGGATGGCTGAAAGCAGCAGTGAGAGACTGGAATCTGTTCGGTGTAACACCTGCTTATTACGTAGGTCTGGCAAGTGAGGTAAATAATACTGTCGCTGATAATGATTCTCTGAAAATAACTTTCACCCGGAGTAACTATCCGCTCAAAGTGAAATTTGATACGATCGGACAGCCATTACCATTTACTGTACATTTCAGCCGTCCGAGTTCACGTATGGTGACATTGTACTATGAATTCTATACACCTGCATCAACAGAAGTACCAGCTAATACATTGCTGGCCGAGTCTCCGAAAGATTATGACGGAACCGTTAATCCGATCATGGTTGGTGCGGGAAGAACATCGGTTGATATAGTTGTACCAGTGAACAGTGTGGAGAGAGACAGGATCTTTGGGATGCGACTGCTGAGAGCAACGGTAGCTACCAATCAGAATGTGCCGACACTTGATTCCATATTCGCAGCGACAGGTTTGATACAGATATGTATGGACTGTGATGAGGATAAAGATGGCGTACCTGATTATGTAGAGCGTTTCATTACTGATGGCAGATGGAGAGACAATAACAATGGCGGTGTGCGCGTACACCCTGCGATGTCTCCTAACAATGACGGTCTGGGTAATGAGACACTGATGATCGAAAACATTGACAAGTATCCTGATAATGAAGTAACGATATTCAACCGCTGGGGTGGTACTGTATTTACAACGAAGAACTATAACAACCAGACCAACAACTTTAATGGTAAAGGAAATGCGGGAGGTGCGAAAGGGCAGGATGTGCCGGATGGTTCTTACTTCTTCATTGTACATACGAAGGATGCAAATGGTAACAAACAACGTTACACAGGGTTCATTGTAATAAAACGATAGTGATGATTGCTAAGAAGAAATTTCTTTTAGGTCTGCTGGTGGCTGCTGCATGCTATGTTCCTGCCAGGGCACAACAGAGTCCTATCTACTCACAGTACATGCTGAACGGAGTGGTGATCAATCCGGCTTATGCCAGTACAGACGAGTCAGCGAGTCTGACTGTTGTGGGCCGTAACCAATGGGTGGGAGTAGATGGTGCGCCGAAAACGGCCACGATGACATTCTACACGCCATTGAATGACAGGGGAACCGCTATCGGTTTCTCTGCGATGAGGGAGGCAATTACAGTGCAGACGCGTACAGATTACAATTTACTGGCATCGCAGAGTGTATCATTAAATGAGACAACGAAGCTGTCAATGGGGCTGCAGGCGGGTATGTCACAGTATAAGGAGAACAACAGTGAGCTGATAACAACTGATCCGACTTTTGCTACTAATCAGGCCTACTGGAAAACACAGGTTGGCTTTGGATTTGCATTAATGTCTGAGAACGTCTATATCGGTTTCTCTGCACCGGCGTTCAAGAGTTTTGATCTGGGCAATAGTGTAAATAAAGTGAAGGCGATTTCGCACTACTATCTGCAGGCTGCCTATGCAGCAAGAGTGAATGATGATTTACTGGTGAAACCGTCCATATTGCTGAGACAGGCGATGGGTAGCGGGTTCCAGTATGATATCAACACAAGCGTATTGCTGAAAGAGGTATTGTGGCTGGGCGCTTCCTGGCGATCAGAGAAAACTATTACCGGGTTGGTACAGGTGAGACTGGGGGCTAAGTTCCAGGTAGGTTATTCTTATGATACACCCATGTCATCTAATCTTAAAGGAGCACAAACGGTTTCTCATGAACTGATGTTGAACTGTCGTTTTGGATATAGTGTTGATCATGAGATCTTTCCGCGTATATTCTAGCAATAAGCATATATTACCGAAAACACATACTGATTTATCTTTTTCCCGCATTTTCTATGCGGGAATTTTTTTGCCCTTATATGTCATTGAGAATGAGATAGTAACAGGGTCGTGTTTTTTTCAAAAAAAAGAAGATCTTAAAATCCGTGTTTAAACATTTATCGTAAGTATTTATAGACAGGTGAAGAAGGAAGATGATTTTTTCCGGATACACCTAAAGAATTTTAATTAGAAAAGTTGTGTCTTTTAATGGTTAACTTGGGAAACAGCCTGGTATTTTTACCAGGCTGGATTATTTTATAGCGGTCTTCTCATTACGTAATCACGCATCCAGTAACCGTTTCCGATGTCGGTATCTTTCTCTTTGAAAATGGTAAAGCCTTGTTTCTCATAAAAGAATCTGGCTTTATTATCCTTTTTTACATCCAGTTCCAGGATAGCAGCATTTGCAGCTTTTACTCTTTTCACGACTTCATCCAGTAATAATTTACCTACGCCTTTTCCCTGGTAGTCTCCATGGAGATATATTTTCTGCAACTTGTAAACACCTGCTTCATCAGTAGTGCTGTAAGACGCAAATCCAATTGGACGCTGGTCGTCGTACAACAGCAGGAAGCTGTGTTTTTTTTCTGTGATCTGACTGCTGAGTGCCGCAGTGCTATACATCAGTTCCAGCATATAGTCAATTTGCTCAGGACTGAGGAGGTCCTTATAGGTAGTACGCCATATCTCATCCCTGAGCTGCTGGATAACAGGTATATCGGCTATTGTTGCTGTTTCTATTCTATACATGAGCTATCTAATTAGGAATTATGAAGCAGGAATTGACAGGAGGAATTAAGCATGTTGAGTAGGATGAGGAATAGCATGAAACAGTGCCTGACCACTCCTCTATATACAGACCAACGTAATCTTTAATTCCCATTTGCTAGCTCCTGATCTTTTTTATCACTTCCTGCAATTTATCCAGTGGCGTATAGCCTTTGGCAATCAAAAAGTATTCTTTCCCGTCGTCAAATATTGCCGCAGGAAAGCCCGTAATACCCCATTGTTCAACCTGGTTAAATTCCTGAACAGTATCATATCTGCTGGCATCCTCTTTCATTTTAGCGAGGAACTCATCTACAGGCAACTGGTACTTTGTGATCAGTTCACGGTAGGTAGCGTCTTCATTGAGGCTCTTTCCATCATAGTTGAGTGCGAGCTGCATATCATGGGCAAATGCGAGTGCTTTTTCCGGCAGATATTGTTTGAAGATGGTAAGGGCAATAGCTGGTTTCTCAGAATCCATGATATCATCGGTATGCAGATATTCTTCGAGGAATGGCTCTCCGAATTTTATACCAGTAGTAGCTTCTACCTGTGTATGTGCCTGTTTGATATAGTTGTACATGGCAGCAGCCGGACGACGATTGGCACTGAGGAACATTCCTCCGGAGAGTATTTCAAAATCAACGTTGGGACCTAACTGCTCCCGTAAGGATGTGATAACAGGCGTGAAGCCGTAACACCAGCCACATAGGGCATCGTATATATAGATCAGTTTCATGCGGTAATCTTTAGTTGGTACAGGCAGTTACTTTTTCTTTTTGCTGATGAATGCTTCCAGTTCAGCAGCACTGAAGCTGCTAAGATTGTGTGCAGCGGTGAGGCCACCTTTTCGTGCAGCCAGCGTACCGTAATAGATGTCATGAAAACCATCAGTGCTATGTGCATCCGGATCGATAGACAGCAGTACGTTTTTTTCCAGCGCATATGGAATCCATTCCCAGTCAATGTCGAGTCTGCGGGGATGCGCATTGATCTCAATCACCACATTATGTGTAGCACAGGCATCAATGATCTGCTGGTGATTTACCGGGTAACCGTTACGGCTAAGTAACAAGCGACCTGTCATATGTCCGAGTATGGTAGTATATGGATTCTCTATGGCTTTCAGGAGTCGTGCCATTGCTTTCTCTTCACTCATCTTAAGATTTGAGTGTACAGATGCAATAACGAGATCGAAGGAGGCGAGTATTTCATCCGGATAATCCAGACTACCATCATTGAGGATATCGGCTTCAACGCTTTTGAAAATGCGGAATGGAGCCAGTTGTTTATTCAGTTCATCGATCTCTGCATGTTGTGCCTGTATGCGTTCGATACTGAGGCCGTTGGCATAGAAGGCAGAGCGCGAGTGATCACTGATAACGAGGTATTCAAATCCCTGTTCTTTAGCGGTGATGGCCATTTGCTGAAGTGTATGTTCGCCATCACTCCAGGTGCTGTGGCTATGGATAATGCCCTTGATGTCCTTGTGTGTGATGAGCACAGGCAATTGTTGCTTTTTTGCAAGGTCAATTGCCCGTCCGCCGTTACGGAGGCAGGGCTCTATATAATCCATTCCTGCCAATGTAAATATGGCTGCTTCGGTACTATTCGCAGGAATACTGTTCACATCAAGAGCGGCATTAAAATGCTCAAGGAAGGAGGCAGTGGCAGTGGTGGTAAATAATGTCTTATCAAAACTATCTGCTTCTGCGGGATATATTTTGATGATGATATTTTGTTCGTGTTGCCAGATGAGCGCACCTTCAGTGGTGGCGACAGCAGGCGTAAGTCCCGGCAGCTGTGCCAGTTTTTCCAGCAGGGCAGGAGCGGGGAGGGCAGCTACGAATGTTATTTCATCAATGATGTTTTCATTGCGGCGGAATTGTCCGGTTAATGAAACAGCAGCGGGAGCCAGCATTTGTGTCAGTTGTTTTTCCAGAGACAGGGCGAGGGATTCTACCTGCGCGTAGAGGTAGCGGCCCTGGTTACTGAAATAAAATTCTATGCTTTGTTTAACCGCGTCCTGTGTTTTTTGTCCGAAGCCTTTCAATAGGGTGAGGCGGTTTTCATTACAGGCGTAGAGGAGTTCACCCAGGGATTCCACTTCGAGTTCTTTCCAGATAGTGGCTATTTTTTTAGGTCCCAGGCCTTTGATTTTCATCATTTCCAGGATACCCGGAGGTGTTTTCAGGAGATAGGCTTCGAGGGCGGCAAATTTACCGGTCTGCAGCATTTCCTGAATAGCTTTGCTGATGGAGTCGCCGATGCCTTTTATTTTAGCAATTTCTTCCGGCGGCGTGACCTGCAATTGAATGGGCAGTTTTTCCACTGTAAAGGCGGCGCTGGCGAAGGACTTGGCTTTAAAACTATTATCGCCCTGGATATCCATCAGTTTTGATATCAGGGAGAAATTATCGGCAATAGCGTAATTATCGAGCATAAATTGGATTGAACTGCGAATTTAAAGAGGCTGGGGTACAAATAAAAAAAGATCCTGGCGATAGCCAGGACCTTTTATTTTACAGTATGTAAAGTCGATGTTACAACTCTGGAGCGATTGGCGCTGATGGAGTTGTGTTAGGAGTTTCAGCTGGTTTAGCAGCTTTTTTCCTTGGAGCAGCTTTCTTCTTAGGAGCAGCTTTCTTAACAGCAGCTTTTTTAGGAGCAGCTTTCTTAGCAGCAGCTTTTTTAGGAGCAGCTTTCTTAGCAGCAGCTTTTTTAGGAGCAGCTTTCTTAGCAGCAGCTTTTTTAGGAGCAGCCTTTTTAGGAGCAGCTTTCTTAGCAGCAGCTTTTTTAGGAGCGGCTTTCTTAGCAGCAGCTTTTTTAGGAGCGGCTTTCTTAGCAGCAGCTTTTTTAGGAGCGGCTTTCTTAGCAGCAGCTTTTTTAGGAGCGGCTTTCTTAGCAGCAGCTTTTTTAGGAGCAGCTTTCTTAGCAGCAGCTTTTTTAGGAGCGGCTTTTTTAGCAGCAGCTTTTTTAGGAGCAGCTTTTTTAGCCGCTTTCTTAATTGTTGCCATTGTTTTTTGAATTTTGGGTTAGTAATTAAAATTGGGTATTAGAAAAAACTTTATGGCAAACACTGTTCCAGACTTACGCCTGGGCAGTGGTGTCAAGTGATCTTACGGAAACGATGGTTCTGTTTTCACGTCCTTTTCTGAACTCAACAACTCCATCAGCAACTGCGAAAATGGTAAAATCTCTACCAATTCCTACGTTTGCACCAGGATGATAAACAGTACCGCGCTGACGAACAATAATGTTACCAGATACGGCTGCCTGACCACCAAATATTTTTACTCCCAGCCTTTTGCTTTGAGAATCACGGCCGTTCTTAACGCTACCTTCACCTTTTTTATGTGCCATTTCTTATGTACGGTTTTAAATCTTTATCAAATAAAAATTAAGCGATCTCGTTGATGCGGATCTTCGTAAAGTGTGTACGGTGACCAACTTTCTTTCTGAAACCTTTTCTGCGTTTCATTTTGAAGGCGATTACCTTATCACCCTGAACGTGGCTCAGGATTTCTGCTTTAACCACTGATTTTACATCAGTACCAACGGTCAGCTGGCCGCCATTATCTATTAACAGCACTTCAGAGAACTGCACTTTATCTCCGATATTTCCCTGCAACTGCTGTACAAAGATTTCCTGGTCTTTTTGTACTTTGAATTGCTGACCTGCGATTTTTACAACTGCAAACATAGTTATCCAAAAATAATTTCCTGCAAAAGTAGGATTTGTTTTCTAATTGACAAAGTTTTCTCAGCTTTTTGCTATCTGACCTGAAAACAGGCAGATTCCACTGAGAATACAATTTATATTTTCAAAGATACATACTTTATTTTAATATAGTTGTTTACATTCTTCCGCTACTATATTGATTTCGCTGTAATCCTTGCCGGCAGTGCCGTTGCGCTTATTACTCAATCCCACCCAACTGCCTGTAATATGAGCTTTTATAACAATTTTTATTTTATACATTTGTTCTTTCTCTTATCCTAAAATAAAAGGCATGAAGCTTAAATCACTGCTTGCCAAACCATTTGCTTCCATCGTTTCAAGTAAGATCAGGAAGGAAATGCAACGGGCGGTAGACGACCAGGAAGCCATCCTGGAGGAGTTGATAAAAACAGGCAGGAAAACTGAGTTTGGAAAGGATCATCACTTTGAAAATGTCAATAGTTACAATGATTTCAAACAGGCTGTGCCTGTCAGGGATTATGAGCTGTTCAAGCCATATATCAATAAGATAAAGGATGGCAAACAAAATGTGTTGTGGAAAGGACAGCCGATTTATCTTGCCAAAACTTCAGGCACCACCAGTGGCGTAAAGTATATTCCGATAACTAAAGACTCGGTTTCCAACCACATCGATACCGCCCGTAATGCACTGCTGAACTACATGGCAGAAACAGGCAAGACGGAATTTGCAGATGGTAAACTCATATTCTTATCTGGTTCTCCGGTGCTGGAAAGGGTAGGTGGCATTCCTTATGGACGCCTGAGTGGCATTGTGAATCACCACGTACCGCGATACCTGCGTACCAATCAGTTGCCCAGTTACGAAACCAACTGTATAGAAGACTGGGAAACCAAGCTGGATAAAATAGTTGACGAAACGATCAATGAAGACATGCGTCTGATCAGTGGTATTCCACCATGGATGCAGATGTATTTTGACAGACTGATCGAAAGAAGTGGAAAACCGGTAGGAGAGTTATTCAAGAACCTGGACGTACTGGTATATGGTGGTGTGAACTTTGAGCCGTACCGTGCAAAACTGTTGGCTTCCATTGGTCGTCCTATCAATACTGTAGAGACTTTCCCTGCTTCTGAAGGCTTCTTTGCCTTCCAGGATTCCCAGGATCATAAAGGCTTATTATTAAATACCAACGCTGGTATTTTCTATGAATTTATTCCTGCGAATGAGATCTTCGATCCGAATCCTACCCGTCTGTCACTCCGCGATGTGCAGATAGGTGTGAATTATGCGCTTGTTGTCAGCACGAATGCTGGTCTGTGGGCATATAATATTGGAGATACAGTAAAATTTGTATCTGTCAATCCTTACCGTCTCGTGGTGACCGGACGTATCAAACATTTCATTTCTGCGTTTGGTGAACACGTAATCGGAGAGGAAGTGGAATACAGTCTGATGCGTGCTGCCAGAGAAGAAAATCTGCAGATCACTGAATTTACAGTCGCTCCTATGGTCGCGCCACAGGGGGAACTGCCGTTCCATGAGTGGTTCGTTGAATTTGAGCAACAGCCTGCTGATCTTGCCGCCTTTGCAAGGAAGGTAGATGGCTACATGCAGGAAAAGAACATCTATTATAATGACCTGTTAACCGGAAATATTCTGCAGCCACTGAAAATCAGGACCGTACGCAAAAACGGATTTATTGATTATATGAAATCAGTAGGCAAGCTTGGCGGACAGAACAAAGTGCCTCGTCTGAGCAATGACAGGGCGCTCGTCGACGAACTGAGCAAATTTCTTATATAAATTAAGAATTAATCAATCAGGAATTAGGAATTAAGCAAGCAGGAATACACTGCTCTTAATTCCCAATTCTTAATTCCTAATTCCTAATTGTCTTATTTCCCTTATTATTGCAGCAATGAGTAAGAAGAACATAGCCATCTTTGGCTCCACAGGATCTATTGGCATCCAGGCATTGGAGGTAATTGAAGCTCATCCTGACAAGTTCAGCGTAGAAGTATTGACGGGCGGCACGAATGCCGATCTTTTAATAGAACAGGCGCTGAAGTTTCGTCCGAATGCAGTGGTAATAGCTGATGAAACACAATATCAGAAAGTAAAAGACGTATTATTTGATAAAGGTATCAAGGTATTTGCAGGTGCGAAGGCGATGGTAGAAGTTGCCGCCTGGAGTTCCATTGATATGATGCTGGCTGCTATTATGGGGTTTGCTGGTCTGGCGCCAACACTGGCAGCTATCGAGCAGGGAACACCTATCGCACTGGCCAATAAGGAAACACTTGTAGTAGCGGGTGATATTGTCATGGCTGCTGCAAACAAAAGAAATGTTCCTGTTGTACCGGTAGATTCAGAGCATTCTGCAATTTTCCAATGTTTACTCGGAGAAGACCTGAGAAATGTGGAAAAAGTGATCCTGACCGCTTCAGGAGGACCTTTCCTTGGCAAAAAGCCGAACTTCCTCATCAATGTAAAAAAAGATCATGCGTTACAGCATCCTAACTGGAGAATGGGTGCAAAGATCACGATAGATTGTGCCACCCTGATGAATAAAGGGCTGGAAATGATCGAAGCGCGCTGGCTGTTTAACCTGCCTCCTGAAAAGATCGAGGTAGTGATACATCCACAGTCTATCATTCACTCTATGGTAGAGTTTGTGGATGGATCGCTGAAAGCACAGCTGGGCGTACCCGACATGAAGTTACCTATACAACTGGCATTAGGATTTCCGGAGAGATTAGCCAACGATTTCCCGAAATTCTCATTCAAGAATAATCCTACCCTGACATTCGAACAGCCTGACACCAAGACTTTCCGTAACCTGGCCATTGCCATTGAGGCGATGCATAAGGGAGGAAATGCTGCGTGTGTTATGAATGCTGCTAATGAAGAAGTAGTACATGCCTTCCTAAAGAACAGGATCGGTTTCCTGCAGATGACAGAAGTGATAGAAGAAATCCTGGTGAAGGTACCTTTCGTAGAAAAACCTACCCTGCATGACTACCTGGAAAGCGATCAGGCGGCCAGAGAATATGCAAATTCCATGATCAACGCTATAGTGATTTAATATTACATTAACGCTATACTGCAGTTGAACCGCCTATATTTGCCGGACTATCTATAGATTAATAACATTATATATTTACTGTCAGATTCATCTATCTACATGACCACACAAGAAATATTGGTAAAGGCCGGGCAGTTGATACTGTCACTATCCATTCTGGTCGTACTCCACGAGCTCGGGCACTTTATCCCCGCCAAGCTTTTTAAAGCAAGGGTTGAAAAGTTTTATTTGTTCTTTGATCCCTGGTTTTCCCTGTTCAAGAAGAAAAAAGGAGATACTGAATATGGTATCGGCTGGTTACCCTTAGGCGGATATGTAAAAATATCAGGCATGGTGGATGAGAGTATGGACCGTGAGCAGATGGCCAAGCCACCGCAACCATGGGAATTCCGTTCCAAACCAGCCTGGCAGCGTCTGATCATTATGATCGGTGGTGTTACGGTGAACCTGGTACTGGGCTTTCTGATCTATGCCATGATGCTATGGCACTGGGGAGAAAGTTACCTGCCAACTAAAAACGTGACTTACGGTATTGCTGTCGACTCACTTGCTGGCAGCATTGGTCTCCGTGACGGAGATATGGTATTATCAGTAAATAATGAGCCGGTAGAAAACTTCCGCTCTATTCCTGCTGAGATCATTCTTCGCGAGGCAAAAAGCATCCAGGTGCAGCGTGACGGTCAGCCGGTAGACATTAAAATACCAGAAGGCTTTGTACGTGAAATGATCAAAAGGAAAGGTACACTGATGGATGTACGTATCCCATTCATAGTGGATACCGTATTACCAAAGTCACCCGCCGAAAAAGCTGGTTTCCGTAAAGGAGACAGAACATTGTCGGTGAATGGGGCACCTGCCAGCTATTTCCATGAATTCAGGAAGGAACTGCAGAAATACAAGAGTAAGACTGTTCCTGTTCAGGTATTACGTGAGGGAGATACGATCCAGTTGCTTGCGAATGTAGCTGAGAATGGTACAGTGGGTATGGCACCTGGCAATCCGGAACACGACTTTAAGTTTGCCACCAGAGAATACACGTTAATGGAGGCAATCCCGGCAGGGTTCTCCAAATGTATCAATACCCTGGTAAAATATGTACAGCAGCTGCGTCTGATCTTTGTTTCCAAGGAAGTAAAGGCGAGTGAATCCCTGGGTGGTTTCATCAGCATTGGTAATCTGTTCCCTGCTCATTGGGACTGGATCGCTTTCTGGGAAATGACGGCGCTGTTGTCTATTATCCTGGCATTTATGAATATCCTGCCGATTCCGGCGCTGGATGGTGGTCACGTATTGTTCCTGCTGTATGAGATCATTACGGGCCGTAAGCCAAGCGAGAAGTTCCTGGAATACGCTCAGATAGTCGGGATGGTGATCCTGTTTAGTCTGTTGTTATATGCAAACGGACTGGATATCTGGAGAAGTATCTTTAAGTAATTGGTAATCAGTTATAGTAAGCGGTTCGCCTCAGGCGAACCGCTTTTTTTATGCAGCTAACTGTTGGTGACAGGGGCGTCTGTCAGATTAGTTTGTTGAATTATATAAAATGATGTATCTTTGTTGGCTGAGAAAGCAAACTGGGGTCGCCTGGTTTTGACAGCATAGATCTTTGAAAGTGTAAGCATGTCGTGCGTTGTATAATTAGCACGTAAATCTGAATATACAAACTTCAAATGGCGAATCTAATTACGCCATGGCTGCCTAATCAGCGATTAGCGCACCCATTTTGGCCGCCGCAGTTGCTGTCTGCTAGAACTGCCGCCGCCTAATCAAAACCTTAGCGGAATAGGTACTCATGGTTTCTGTGAGTGGGTACCGAAACTAAACGGATAAGGACCGGGCTGGTTAGTTGCGCCCCTGGCAAGGTCCCGACAAACCAATGCGCAAATAAACATGTAGAAAGCTTTCGGCGGATATGTTTGGACGCGGGTTCGATTCCCGCCGACTCCACTTCAGTTACTTTATTAAGTTTGAAATGGCTCATAATCAATGATTATGAGCCATTTTTATTTATACGTGCCCCATAATTAAGGAGTTAATAAACCCATATTGGTAACCCCAATATCCAATTAATTAACCTTATAACTCCTTAAAAATGAACATATTAAAAACTAAATACAACTTCTGGTTATATAAATCCAAACTAAATAAGAAAGGGCAATCACCTATATACATGAGGATAATTGTTGGCTCATCTAAAACAGAACTCTCAACTGGAATTTTTGTTTCAAGTAAAAATTGGGATGGTAACAGGCAGGTAATACGGGATAGGGAAGAAGATGTTGAAATGTTGAATGAGAAGTTGGAGATATTAAAGAAAAAATTCAAGCAATCTTTTAAGCAGCTTATGGAACTAGAGACTGACTTCACGCCCGAAATGATTAAGAGTAGGATGCTTGGGGAAAACATTGAATTCAAAACGTTACTTCAGCTTTTTACAAGTCATAACGCAAAAATGAAAGAATTGGAAGGGAAGGACTATGCCCCAGCTACATTAAAAAGGTACAATACGACGCTTATACATGTTCAAAATTTTTTAAAACATAAGTTTAATCAATCCGATATATTAATCTCACAATTGAATCTTTCGTTTTTGAATGAATTTGAACACTATTTTAAGGTGGTTAGAGGCTGTAATCATAATTCAGCTGTCAAATACATCAAAAACCTACGTAGAGTGATAAATTCGGCGCTAGACAACCAATATATTTCGACAGACCCTTTCGCTGGCTATAAAAGTAAAATTAAGCCTGTAACAACGGTGTTTTTGACTAAAGATGAATTAAGTAGGATAGAGGGAAAGATTTTTGACATTCCACGATTAGAGAGTGTAAAAAAGATTTTTCTCTTTCAGGTTTATTCTGGCCTATCTTATATAGATTTAAAAAATCTGCAATCTTCTCATATCATTGATTTGCTTGGCCAACAATGGATATTTACTACAAGGACAAAAAGTAAAATACCTGTTCGGGTTCCATTAATTGTAAGTATCCGGTAGACAGCACCTATGTAATGATTTTGGAGAGCGTTACTTTTGCTTCGTGATCCAGATATGAGGTAGGAGCTCTTTGATTCTGTTGATGGGATGGTCGTTAATGACCATTAAAACGTCCTTTAGCCAAAGGCTGGGATTAATGTTATGTAGTTTACAGGTTCCGATCAGGCTGTAGAGCATTGCAATTCGCTTTGCTGATTCATGGCTCCCGGCAAAGAGGTAATTCTTTCGGCCTATAAAAGTCGCTCTTATAGATCTCTCAGCCGCGTTATTATCTGGATGTAGCTTTCCATCATACACGAAGGCACAGAGTTTATCCCAGCGTTTTATACTATAGGCAAGGGCTTTTCCTATCGGGCTTTGTGGAAGTACCTGCTTGTATTGGTCTTCCATCCAGCTTCCTAATTTCTTCAGTATAGGTAAGGAGTGCTTCTGTCTTGAAGCTGCTCGTTTTTCATTGTCGTGATTTAACGCTCTGCTATCGCGTTCAATCTGATAGACGAGCTGTAACTGTTCCAATACATATTCTGCTCTTTCCCGGTCGCTGTAAATAGCGTCAGATAAGTACCTTCTTGCATGAGCAAGACAGTGGATCAATGTTATATTATTGGTATCAACGATGCTATTATATGCAGAGTAAGCGTCTGTTTGCAGCGTACCATAAAAATCTTTCAGCATTTCTGCGGGTCCTTCCCGGCCACGCCCGGGTTGATAATCAAAGACAAGCAGCTTATTAATACTATCCTGATAGAGCCAGTAATACCCCCGATGAGTGCTCCCTTTCTTATCCTTGTCGAGCACTGGTACCGATGTCTCATCAGCCTGCAAATAGTCAGCGTTGAGTACTTCTGTTACCAGCGCTCTGTAAATAGGAGTAATTAACGCAGCTGTCTTAGCAAAACCATCACTCAGCGTTGAGTATGGTAGCTTTATGCCATCTCTTTCCAGACGTTGTTGCTGGCGATGCACGGGGAGATGATCGCAGATCTTCTCAACAACCAGTTGAGCCAGTAAGCCTGGCCCCATCATCGATTTTGCAACTGGTAATGTTGGCAAAGGTCCAACAATAATTTTTGACGACGTCTCATTCGCAGATGGGAGAAGGTACTTGTTACGGATGTAACGGACTACATAAATTTCAGCGGGTTTGTATTCCAGCACTTCAGTTTCAGTGGTGCCAATATGTTTACTACCAGCTGGTATATGGTCTGGATCTATAATTACATCTTCTCTTCGTAAGTGAGATGGTATGGTATGACGGCTATCTCTGGCTTGAGTCGCATCTTGTTTTACAACTTTGACATAAGTCACCTTCTTTGCATCTAACACGTTGCAAACAGCAGCAGATTGTTCTGTTGGAATATCGAGTGCCAGTTGATTCTTATCTGCGGGAATAAATCGCTCCTGGCGAACTCCGAAAATCATCTTCTTGAGCTGATTCAATTCATGCTGCAGCTGCTCAACCTTGTTGATGGCAGACTCATAGAGCTGTTTGTAATCATTATCTTTTGCTGACGTACTCATTGCAATTGCAATGTTATCAAATGGAAATCAATTATTTGTTAGCGCGATGTTAATGATCGGAAGATTGTCGAAAATACCGCCTGCGGTACTGGACTTTATCCATCTGAATGCCTTGCAGAATAAGCATCAATTGTGTAGAAGTAAGCGAGGATTGTACCCCACCTGGTTTAGGAATCTCAAATGTTCCCTTCTCAAGCCGCTTGTAATAAATCGCAAATCCATCTTGCTGCCATTGAAGTAGCTTGATATGTGTAGCTCTGCGGTTAAAGAAAATATAGACATCCCCGGTTAAAGGATCCAAATGCATCTGTTGATTGACAATAGCCGCCAGTTTGTAAAAGCTACTACTTATCATGATTGGCTGAGTATACAGAAAATACCTGCATGAGGACGAGAGTGCCAGCATTTATTTACTGTTTAGTAGCTCTTTTAGCATGTCTGTGTTGACCGCCGAATGAAAAATTATCCTGTTACCTGATAAAGATACCACCTCCGCGAATGGAAGTGCAATATCTGGTATACTCGCCCTAGAAGGTGTGAGCTGAATGAAATGTTTTCGTCTGGGAACTTTTGCAGGAGTGGCAAACTGCTTCCTCCAGTTCTTGAGCATGGAGACCGTGATTCCATGATTATCACAAAACACTTGCATCTTTACGTTTGACTGGCTCCATTGCATCGCGATATTCTTCTTCTCCGATATTGTAAATGAACGTATCGTGGAATTATTGGTTGGTTGCATACAGGGCATATTTAAACAACGCAAACATAAACCCTCAGACTTACATGCCGAAGATGCTGTCTACCGGAACCTTACATATATACTCACCAACACTTCTTTCCTCAGAAAGTAATTTTACAACTGGTCCGGTGATCAGGTTGAACGCATAAAAGTTACGGCCAAACAAGATGAAAACTTGCTATCATCAGTATCACCGAAATACTTGCAGTTTAAGGGCATAACTTTAAAAATGCACTAAAGCCTAATCCCTCTGGGATATGCAGTACCTACTTTAGCTATCGGTTTATATCTTTTTATGTCAGCCATATCCCTCATTTCCTTCGAGGCAATAATGACGATAATATAAAGGGACGTACCGGTGGATTAGCCTTGGGACTTCAATTAATTTCCGCAACTGGTTCACCGATATTTGCTATTCACACACCAAGGATACTACCTGTCTAATATAAATATTTACATATTTTCTTGCAGCAGGCTGCCCATTATCTGAGCGGAAGCTGCCTCGCAGAAATCAAGCCCCGAGTAATCCGGGTTGAAGCCTCCAATAAAAGGCACGGTCATCACATAGATCCGTTCATTGATGGCATTGAATTCATCCAACGCCTGAAATTGATCGTTAATAGCAATTCCGGGGACAGTTAGATAATATTGATCATCTTTGCTTACAGATACATTTACTTGACCCTCGCGTTGAAGCCGCTGTCCTTCAGTTTGATCACGGAATTTGATTTTAGCACGGCTAAATGAATGATTAACAATAAGACTTTGATAGGGGATATCTTCAAAGTTCAGATGTGGTTGCCCGATACAGTCTATAAAAAGGCCAAATCTGTCTTCTTTCGAATGGCCATTCTCATCCAGGTACTTATATATAGCTCCTTCTGATTCTCCTGGCCTTACTTCACTTTTTTCGCCAACGGCTATCATATCTAAACGTCCAGCATTATGAAGTGCAATTAAAGTTTCAGCTGAACTTTGTGGTACAAAAGCAATGACAATGGAGATTAAGGGCATCAGCACTTTTTGTAATCGCAGCGTATCTTCAGCAGAGAAATACTTGGCAGGGTAATTCATGGTGAAACTCAAAACGGCCAGCATTTCTTTCCAGTAGATCGATTCTTTTCTTTTTATTGATTTCTCTGCTTCTTTGTATTCGGCTTTCAAAAGTTCAAAAGGATCCAACCGCTCTCTCAACTCCATCACATACTCCACAAATTCTTCCATTTTAAAGCTCCTGATCGCCTCATAAAATTCAGGATCCTGTCGCCTGATGCCTTCTTTAAAATTTTGTTCAAATACATAGTCTAAAGATAGGAAACCTTCATTGGACGCTCTATTCTCCAGTATCTGTTGTGGAGTTAATATTGTTCCCTTGCCAAGATGTGAATCCTCTAAATGGAAGCGGACTGCAGGTAATAATCCATTACGCGACATCATGGTAATTTTGAAATCCGGGCTATCGGCATTCACATCAAATGTCAGGATACCGTTCTCCTTCCTCGAAAACACACCATTGTGTTTGGCAAGGGTCCGGATCGCGTCAATTGCAGTTAGAGACGCTCCCCTGATAGCAATATGCTGATTGCATTGTTTGGATATCTTTACAGGTGGATAAGGAGAATCGAACCATCCTGGTATTTTACCCTCATATTTTTTAGGCCATAGATGTCCGGTACAAATAATAATTTTATCATGTATGTATTTGGATCCATTAGATAGTACTACGCAAATAGTTCCACTTTTCGGATCATCAATAACATCATTGATAAGACTATTATAATGAATAGTTGTGACTAAACCCTGTTCCCGGGCCTGTTTATGCAAAAGGCTGAACTGGTCGGTCAAATATTGACCAAATAGCAGGCGCGGTAAGACTTTATAATCGTTGAACCGGTTAATATCAATATTATACTTATCTAAACTTGATTTAGGGAGTGTTTTCATCCATTCTGTAACTGACATTGTCAGTTTCGGAATTTCATTTGCAGACACATTTGTGATATGCTCATCCCCGGCTCCGCTGGAACTATAAGGCATGCCACTTCCCAGACAGGGGCCTTTCTCGTAAATTGTTACTGTAAAATGGTTGGCCTGCGATTCGACCAGACGCTTATACATAAAAAGGGCACTTGGCCCCCCACCAAGTATAGCTATAGAGCGTTTTTCCTGTTTCAATTGCTTACTGTTTTTTTCGCTTTGTTTTTTTACTTTAACTATTTAATACTGCCGATTACCAATCAGGTAGACAAAAATGATGCGAGCTTATGAATTAACTGAATCGACCCGTGATCAGGCCATTGCCAGCCATCCAACCGCAGAATACACCCTGTATTCTGCTAACCTGCACAAACTGTGTATATCTTGCGACATGTTTTACGAACAGAGTCGTGGAAAATAGCAGCATAATCTAAAAGAACAGGGATCTGATAACGCTGCATACCGCCTTGCCCAATTTAAATTAATCATTTACCTTTAGAACAAGACCTGACACTAGTATATACATCTAAAACACCAGTTGATATATTGCTATCCTCAAAACGATATACTCTTTTGTTGATCTGTTCTTTTTATATGCAAACAGTCTTCGCACAAAAAAACATCCTATTAAATGACCTCAGTCTCTTCAAAGGTATTTTGGAAAATGCGCATGCAGGACTGTATAAATACCATTCCCGTCAGCAGATAGACAGTATCTTCAACCATTATGCGAGCCAGATCAATGAAGAAACCACTACGCTGGCATATTACAAGTATCTGTCTGCGGTACTCTCATACGTAGGTAGCCTGCATGATGATATCTATCTTCCATCAGATGTCAAAGAGAAACTGGAAGCCGAAAGGACGTTTTTTCCCTATCCTGTGAAGATGATTGACGGCCGGCTACTTGTGAATACAACTGCCGGAGAGATCCCCCTGGGAGCGGAGATCGTTAGTATTAATGGCCGCAGTATCGAACAGATCTTACCCGATCTCTATAAGTATTACACGACGGATGGGGTGAATACTACGGGTAAGCAAATGGGCATTAATGCACGTTTTGGATGGTTCTACCGACTGGAGTACGGAGCAGTCAAGATGTTTGATATTGCATACCGGATCAATGAACAGGCATCTGTACAAACTATCAGACTGTCACCTGTGACCTGGGCAGATGTAATGCTTCTTTACAAAAGCCGTCACTCACTGGCCTTCGATACGACCAATACGAAGACCTATTCCTTTAACATCATAGACGGCCTTAATACAGGCGTCTTAACCATTCCTAGCTTTTCCCTGGGCAATGAGCATTCCGCCAAGCATAAAGCGTATAAGCGCTTCTTAAAACGAACGTTTACTATACTGAGAGAAAAGCATGTCAGCAATCTGATAGTGGATATCCGGCACAACGGTGGTGGATCTGATCCTAATGATCTGCTGACTTTTTCTTACCTGGCTACGAAGCCATTCAGGGAGAATAGTGAAGCATTTACCATCTTCCAGAAGATCCCCTATCGTCAGTATTGTACAGATCCGCGCGCCGACAAACTTGATATACAAAGGAATTTCAGAAAGGAACATAATGTTTTCAACAACGGCAGATATTTTCAGCATCCTAAATATAATCCTGTCTGGCAGGTAAATCCGCTGGCATTTTCAGGAAAGATCTACTTACTGGTGAGTCCTGCTGTTGCCTCCGCGGCATCACTGTTTGCCGCTATGATAAAAAGTGAAGGAGCTGCTACTGTTATTGGTGAAGAGACAATGGGCGGCTATTATGGTCATACCGGGCATAATAAGGTCAATTACCGGCTTCCCGGAACAGGCATTGCGTTCCGTATCTCTGTGGTCGATATTGAGCAGTTTGTTACCCCGAAGGAAAATATTCCTTTTGGTGTGGGTGTGCTTCCTGATATTACTGTCAGACAAACCCTCTCCGGTTTCATGAATAACCATGATACGGTGTTGGATACCACCCTGCGGCTGATTAAGAAGAAATGATATAGTTTAATTCAATCCCTTTATACGTTTCAGCTCGTCCGTATTACTGGTTTTCTCCCTGCTTGTTTTTTTCTTTTGATTCCCAAATTTATAAGTCAGGTCAAAGGAGATGACCCTGCTGTCATTCCGGTTGGTAAACTCCTGATTTAAGTTCCCAATACGATTGATGCCGTTTCTGCGATAAATATAGAAGATGTCACGAGCGGCGACCTTTAAAATGAGTTTCTTGTCAAACCAGCTTTTCCTATATCCCAGATCTACTTTGTAGCGCGAAAGGTTCTTTTTTATGCCATCTAATGTAGGCGAGCGATAGATTCCTGTCAGTAAAAGGGCGCTGTTCCCAGGTAAGGAAAACTCTGTAGTCAGGTTTGTGTTAACATTGATGATATTGTTCTTAAATGCCTGCGTTTGGTAAAAAGAGGAGAACTCTTCATAGAAGATGTCCGCGTTACAGGACAGGTGCCACCAGTCAAAGAGGTCTTTGTCCAGTGACAGGCTTGTTCCCAGGCTGCGATAGCGGTTAAAGTTGCTGATACTTTCCTTTGTGACTTTCGTCGTATCATTCAGATAACTTAGATAGGTAAAGTAGTCTTTGGTATGGCTGTAACTGAAGGATACGAGAAATTCATCATTCAGCGAATATCCCAGTTCCAGCGCATTTGTAAACTCGGGTCTGAGCGATGTATTCCCCTGATAATATGAGTAGGGAGAGTTGTAGAATATAAAAGGATTTAGATCCTCATAAGAAGGTCTGTTTATTCTTCTCCCGTAAGAGAAGTTGATCTGGTGCGATGCTCCCAACTTCCTGCTAATAAAGAAAGAAGGGAAGAACTGAAGGTAATCATTTTTGTTGATGAGGTTTCCGGTGATCAGGTTGCCGGTATTATTTGTTTGCTCAGCTCTCAGACCGGCCTGTATCTCATAGGCACCGATCTTTTTATTTACATTAAAATAGGCAGCGTTGATATACTCGTCATAAATAAAGTGATTGGTCTTTCCAGTGTCTGTATGCCAGGAATCTCCGTATTTGTTATCAAACCGGATATCACTATCGGTTCTTACGATACTTGATTTTAACCCTGCCATAATAGTCATGTCCATTTTGCTTACAGGATGTGTGTAGTCCATTTTTGCACTACCGATTTTAATGGATACCTCACTGTTATTCCTGAGTTGTTCCACCTCTCTTAATAACCCACCATCCTGATCCATATAAGAGTTGCTGAAGAGCGCGTCGGTCGGTGCGGAGAACGTAGAGTAGTCGATATTGGTAGTCAGTTTCCGTCCCTTGTTATTAATGTTGAAGTTATGATGGAGGTTCCAGGAGAGATTGTTGTAATCAGATTGCTCGACGTTATAGACTCTCAGAGAAGAGTCCATTTTGTTCTGAATAAACTTCGTGTTGAAATCTTCTCTGGAATTACTTTTTAATATATCTCCTGACATAGAGATACCGATCAGCTGCTTTTTACCTATTTCATAGTCTAAACCGATGTTGAAATTCTGAGAGGAATTATGCGCTTTGGTATGCCCGGTTTCATCAAATACCAGTTGGTCAATGATGCGTTTACTCGTATATTTTCCAAACCCTGTAGTATTGGATATATTATAATTGCCAAATAGATTGAGCCGGTTGACCTTGTAGTTAAGGATCACACCACCATTATACTTGGGATAAACACCAAAGCCAGCGGAGCCATTGATACTGCCATTGAAACCGTCTACCTGCAACTTCTTGGTAACAATGTTAATAATGCCTGCGCTTCCGGCAGCATCATTCTGTGCAGATGGATTGGTTAGGATCTCTATCCGGGTGACGGCACCCGCCGGGAAATTCTGCAGTATACGCGTCAGGTCGGAAGAAGACAGGCTGCTGGGCCGTCCATTGATCATAATGGTGACACCCTTCTTCCCTTTGATGGAAATAAGGTCATCAGTAACGGAAACGCCAGGCGCAGTCTGTAGCACATCCATGATGGAACCACCTGCTGACGCCGGACTGCTTTCAACGTTTAGCACCAGTTTGTCGACCTTTCGCTCTATAAACTGTTTTTTAGTGACAACGGCAATCTCCTGCAGCGTTGTTACCCTTGTTGCAAGGTAGAGCGTATCTATATTGATATCCGAATTAATAATGGTCACCTTTTGTTGCAATCCCTCATGCATGATGTCTGAAAGCCTGATAATAAAGTGGCCAGTGTCAGCCACCTGGAAACTAAATTTTCCTGTGGAGTCACTGGTGGTACTTTTAATCTTCGTAAGAGGACTGGCATTGTAGAGCTCAATGGATACTGCACTGACCGGTTTTTTACTGGTCTCATCGTATACATGTCCTTTTACCTGAAAGTTTTTATGCTGCGAATACGAAGGCGTGGTTCTTATCAGACCAGCCAGCGTCATCAAAACACTGGTATATACAATTGTTTTTGTTTTGGTGAAACTATTAATCCGGGTCAGATTCATGTGGTGCAACTATGGTTATACTTCTTCGGTTATATAATAATGAGAGAATATACAGCGCTACTTCCTTCGGCATTTCACTGAAGATCTCATGGGCAATATGAGAGATGTCCAGTGCCTCGCCTTCATTTAGTTTATCTACCAGTGCCACGATCTCCGGATGATAGTTGAATTCTATTTTGGAGCCGCGGGCAAAGAGATGTAGTTTTCCTTCTTCTTCAACGTGTCTATAGAGTATCCTGAAAGGATGCAGCAATTGTACGATTTTATTGTCAAGATTCTCATAATTATCTTCGTCGTACGCAAATTCCTGAGTAAGAGATAACGGACAGGTAGACCAACCGGCATTACTGAATAAAGAATACATTAGTTCTTCATATACGGTCTTCAGAAATTCAGGAAACGTTTTCTGTTTCAGCCGCTCATCCATTTTGAGTACTGCGCCGATGTCCTGAAAGCCATGCAGCTCATGCATGCTTTTTTCCGGCATGATAATATTCATATCTTCCATGTCCACATATTGCAGTTTCCAGGAGTCGAAGATATTACTCAGTACACGCCTCCTGGTATGATTGTCAAACCAGAGGGTTACACCAACGGAAAACTCATCAGACTGTCCTATATGGAACTGGTTCCATGGCATAAAATAGATATCACCCCGGTTGAATGGATAGTCCTTTGCATGAGGTAGCAGTTCTTCCAGCGGAACATCTGCTTTCTCTCTGCCATTCAGCAGTTGTTTAAAAAGCCCTTCTTCCCAGTTATACATTATTTTACCACCAGGCCCCAGGTGAAAATGGATCACGTTTGCGCCGGTATGATCCTGATGGATGCCTAACGGTGTCTTGCCATAGTTACCAATGAAAATAGTAGTATGAAGTCCATTCAGCGGAATGCCCATTTTCTTGAGTAATGGACTTGCATAAATAGCGAGTCTTTGCGCAAGCTCGCTCGAGAATTTCTCACCACTGTTAATGATCAGCCCGAATTTTTTATCTTCGAATATACGTTTAGCCCAGTCTTCAAGAGATTCTCCCAGGCCAGGAGGCTGCAGAAAAACTGTGTTTTCCAGTTGTTGCCAGTTCATTTTCTTACCATCCTGGTAGGCCCTGAACCCATATGCATCTGTTTTGAGTTTGCATATCTCACGTATCGCTTTTACGACCATGGTTTCCATCTCACCGCATTCAGTGTCGGACATGACGTCTTTCACCACGGTAGTCGAAGTCAGGTTATTAGATGTTTGCAGGAACTGCTCCCACCAGGCATCATCAATGTTATATTTAGTAGTAATTGTTTGTGCAGAGATCACTTCAGGGATTAAGGTGTCCATTTTAGTTAATTTTTCCAGGTTACAAAATTGATCATCAATTGTGCAGATTATTAATGTAGGATCTGAATGCCTCTTCTGTTATACAACAGTGACAGGAAATAATAGCCGACTTCTTCCGGCCATTCCTTTGCAAGGTCAGCTATGAGATCGTTGCTTAGATAGCTATCACCTGCATTCAGTTTGTCAATGATGTTCAGAAATTCCGGATGATAATTGATTTCAATTTTAGAGGCTCTGCAATAGATGATCAGCTTACTACCGCCTTCTGCCAGTGTATGATGCAGGACAAAAGGTGTTATTTTCTGGATAGTCTTATCTCTTAGGAATTCAAAATCGTTTTCGTCATAGTTTATTTCCTGTTCCAGTGAGAGTGGCCTGGAACGCCAGCCGGCATTGCTGAATAATGCCCTGATGTATTCTTTATATGTATGTTGAAGGAACGCTTCAGTGGTCAGATTTTTAACGTCTTCATCAAAGTTGAAGAGTGCCTCTATCTCACTAAACCCCTGAAGGTTATTGATATCTTTTTCCGGTTTGGTGATGGTGTTATCTTCCTGGTTGATGTATTGACTCATGATAGAGCTCACGAGTTTATCCATCATTTTTTTACGTGGAAGATTATTGAACCATAATGAAACGCCAATAGACAGTTCATCGGAGTATCCGATATGAAATTTGTCCCATGGCATATAATAAATGTCTCCTTTCTTAAAAGGATATGCCGTAGCATGTGGCAGCATTTCCTCTATACCCATATAGTTTTGGGAGCCACCTAGTTTTTTGAATTCTTCCGCTTCCCAGTTATACATAATTTTTCCTCCGGGACCCAGATGAAAGTGAATAACGTTTTCTCCTTTATGGTCCTGATGAATACCTAAAGGAGTATATCCGTAGTTACCTATAAATATTGTGATACACGTACCATTTACGGGCACGCCAATTTTTTCAAGTAAAGGGCTTACATACTTACCGATCATTTCAGCCATCTCCGGCGAAAACTTCTCTCCGTAATTCAATATGATACCAAACTTCATGTCTTTAAATGCTCTGGCTGCCCAGGTTTCAAAGCTTTCTCCCGGTAACGGTGGATACGGATAGACATGCTGCTTCAGATATTCCTCATTCATGCTTTCCGTGCCCTGGTAGAACCTGAAATCATAACTGCTGTTTTGACGATTGCAAATTTCTCTGACAGCACTGAGCGTCATTTCGCTCATTGCTTCACACTCATTTTCCGACAGCACATCGGGAACGACAATCGTTTCTGTAAAGTTTTTACACTTCTCCAGAAAAAGGTCCCACCATTCAGCTGTTATCTTTTGGTCATTGGCTGCAATGACTAGTTTTTCAGTTAACATAACACAATGTTTTTTTAATGCTAGGCAAGCTTAAAGGAGTTGAATGATCTATCAGATCAGAGATATAAAGAAGACAGCTATTGTTAGATGCGCTTCTTTTTCATGGCTGTAATGAATAGTGAAGTGTCCTTCTGATAAGGTGATCGGGATTGTCCTGAATCAGCTGTATGATTGTTTCGGCATTTCATATTTTATTGTCACCTTGCTTTAACATAACAGGCTTACGGTTTGGCAATAGCAGCCGCGTTGCACTGTTTGTGCAGCAGGGTTAAATAAGTAAGTGGAGTAAAAGCATTATATGAAATGCTGCAAATATTTAACTAGTATGTGTCAATGATGCTGGTTCAGGCTGTTGTTGCTTATAGAGGATATAGAGTAATGTTGTTCCCGTAATTTCCTTTTGGGCAATGCTCTTATTGGCCATGAGTAAGCACTTTTAGGATTATCAGAGGGAGTAGGCAGATTGGCGAAAGCCAATCTGCCAGTGTCTTAAGCTTATGCAGCTTGTTTCACTTTTTCTTTTTCTTTTTCTTTTTCTTTCTCAGCTGCAGCTAAGCCACCAACTAATTTTTCTTGCTCCAGTGGAGAAATAACTTTAGCGCCTAAGAAATCTTTTGGATTCATGTTCAAGGATTTTTTCTCTTGGTTCATGAGGTAGAGTTTTGAGGGTAAATAAAATGGTTAACCTTATAAAAATAGGTAAAGGTTTTTATTCAACAAATTTTTTTTTATCGGAGATGGAATGATGTATCCTCTGTAGTGCTTACTGGTAAATAGTTTCAGCCGATAATATTTTACTAACTGTTCCGATGATCTGAAATTTCAACTTTATAATAACTTTATGAATCACTTTATGTACATTTGATAATACCTGTTTTTTGAAGAGACCCGAAGAAGAAATTTAACCCACAATACAGGTTAACCGTTCATACAAGAGACCTTACAAAACATAATCTGAGATGTTATTTAAGCCCACCTATTTCCCATATTATCCGCAGTATGATGCCAAAGACTGCGGCCCTGCGTGTGTCCGGATGATATCAAAGTTTTACGGGAAGGAGTTTTCCATATCTTACTTACGGGAACTTTGTAATATCGGAAAGGAGGGCGTCTCTGTATTAGGCATCAGCAATGCTGCAGATCAACTTGGCTTTAACAGCGTCGCACTAAAGGCCACATTCGCAACACTTGAACATCAGATCCAGGTTCCATTCATTGCACACTGGAAACAAAATCATTTTATAGTTGTATACAAGATCACAAAAAATTATGTCTTTATAGCTGATCCGGATGCCGGCAAACTCAAGCTGAAAAAAGAAGATTTCCTCAGTTCCTGGATCAGCGGAAAGGAAGATGGTGAAGACTTTGGAGTTATCATCGTACTGGAACCTACATCTGCATTTCATGACAGGACTGATGAATCTTCGCAGCCGAGTCACGCGAAAACCGGACTGAGATTCTTATTAAGCCATTTCAGTCAGCATAAAAAAATGCTGATCAATCTCGGAATAGGTGTGATAGTAAGCACGGTGCTGCAGTTAATGTTTCCTTTCCTTACACAAAGTATAGTTGACATTGGCATCGGCAACAGGGATATCAATTATGTATACCTGATACTCTTCGGACAGATAACAATATTTGCCGGAGAGACAGTGATCTCCCTTGTACAAAGCTGGGCACTGTTGTATATAGGCACGCGGGTCAACGTATCTATAATATCAGATTTTCTGAAGAAGCTTATCCGTAAACCGGTGAAATATTTTGATACAAAGATGTCAGGCGACCTGCTGCAGCGTATCGATGATCACAAAAGAATAGAAGAGTTCCTTACAAATGGCACCTTCCGTTTTGTTCTTTCTATCATCAGCTTCTTCGTCTTTACCGGTTTACTTATGTATTACAGCATGATCATCTTCGCTGTATTCATTGGGGGCGGGGCTTTCTTTGTCGGATGGATCTATTATTTCCAGAAGAAGCGAAAGCAACTGGACTATAAGCGCTTTATTGAAATGGCAAACAATAAGGGAAAGCTGGTAGAGATCATCAATGGCATGCAGGAGATAAAGCTGCAGAATGCTGAACGACATAAACGTTGGGAATGGCAATCTATCCAGGCCAGATTGTTCCGTATCAATATAAAATACCTGACCCTTGAACAGTTTCAGCGGGTAGGGGCGCAATCTATTAATACACTCAAGAACATTGCCGCTACGTTCATTTGTACCAGTCTTGTTATCGGTAATAAGATGACACTGGGTGAAATGCTGGCGGTACAATTCATTGTCGGCGAACTGAACGTCCCTCTCGTCAACCTGCTTGAATTTTTAAATGCCTATCAGGATGCGCAGATAAGTATTGAACGTATCGCTGAAATACATCTCTCCGAAGATGCGCCTGCAAAGGCGGCTGGAACCATCGCTGATAATGATGCCTTCAGGGAAAATTCTATTCATATAAAAGACCTCAGTTTCAAGTATGAGGGCACGCACTATTTTAATGTGCTGAGTGGTGTCAACTTCAGCATTCCAAAGGGAAGGGTGACCGCTATTGTTGGATTGAGTGGTAGTGGAAAAACTACGCTCCTTAAACTGCTGCTGAAGTTTTACGAGCCCACCGGTGGGATCATTGCAGTCGGGAACCAGGATCTGGGGCTTGTGGATGAAGATTTCTGGAGAAGCAAATGCGGTGTTGTACTACAAGATGGTTTCATTTTTTCTGACACGATAGCAAAGAATATCGCAGTAGGCTTCGATGAGATCGATAAGAAAAGACTACTGAATGCCGTGAGAATGGCCAACATAAAAGAATTCATTGAGACCCTGCCACTCGGTTATAATACAAAAATCGGAATAGATGGTATGGGCCTGAGCCAGGGCCAGAAACAACGCATCCTTATTGCAAGGGCTATCTACAAGAACCCGCAGTATATCTTTCTTGATGAGGCTACAAATGCCCTTGATGCAAATAATGAGCGCACTATTATAGATAATCTCCAGCAGTTCTTCAAAGATAAGACAGTTGTGGTGGTCGCCCATCGCCTGAGTACCGTAAAAAATGCTGATCAGATCATCGTAATGGAAAAAGGCCGCATCATTGAATCAGGTAACCACAGTGAGCTGATCTCTCTGAAAGGCGCTTATTTCAATCTGGTAAGAAATCAACTGGAACTGGGCGTTTAAACTTAATGTAACTCCTATGGCAATTGAAATGATGGAAGAGAATATCGAAATTAAAGATGGTGCTTCATATGAAGTCCTTGACAGAACTCCGAAATGGCTGATGCGCTGGGGGGTAATGTCTGTTTGTTTGACGCTGTTTGTATTACTGGGACTTGTAGCAATCGTACCTTACCATAGAAGGGTCAATGTTCCTGTACGGATCAGCGGAAGATCTCCTGGCTGGGTGGTTGCGCCGGTAACCGGTAAAGTAGTAAGTAATCGGCTGAAAGGCCGGGAACAGGTCAGCAACGGCGATACAATACTGGTATTGTCTGTGCCTGAGCAGGCCGGCTATACTTATATTACGGCTGCTGAAACAGGATATATCTATTATGTGAATAATGCTCTTTTTGACATTACAAACGTAGTTAAGAACGATACCCTGCTTAAGATCTTGCCGGTATTGAATGATCAGGACAGCCTGATCGCACTCGGCATCGCAGATGAGAAAATGTATAAATTGCTGGCCACCGTTGATAAAAGACCAGAAGTAAAGCTAAGTACTCCCGATGGCAAAAATATTATTATTAAAACGGGTACACTACATTTATCTGAGATACCAAACGCGATAAACGGTCATGTGCTGACTATTGGCGTGAATGGTAATGACCTGAAACAGCTGTCTCCAAATGGAAGGATATACCAGGGCATGGAGAGTAAAGCCACTATTACAATTAAAAGTGGAAGTATGCTGAGATACATGCTCAACCGTGAAAAATGAAGCGGTTGATACGCATACTTGTTAGTTTAACACTAACTACAATTGTCAGTCTGCGAATTACAAAAACTGAAAGGATATCCTGAAATAAACAGTAAACTTGCAGTATATGTATCATGGACTGAACAATAGCACGAAGACGTATTTATGGAGCTCCTTTTAGACATACTCATTCCCTCCGGTGTGAACATTCCTGGTATCTTATTTAAAGTACCCCTATATGAATGGCAGGGTGAAAGTTATGCTCAGGGGCCGCCAGAAGCCAGTTTTGGCACTAATTATAAACTTGTTTATACACAGGTGCATAGTTTTGTGCAACAAAATATTCCTGCCACGTACGCCGCTATTCAGTGGCAGCATGTAAGCGTAAAAGGCCCGGGACTTGATCTATATACCACAAAATTACGGATGGATTTCCCGGATGATGAAGAGCCTGAAGATCCCGAAGAACAAAATTATAAGCTGACTGACCTGCTGCACGCCATGTGTGCAGGCAATAAATGGATTGTTGTCATTGATAACGACGAACCATTTGAAGTAATGCCGGCCGGCAGCCTTTCGCATGTAATTTCGGCCCTGAATGATGTTATAAAGGGAAATATATCAGAAAACGGATTCCTTATATGTGGGGAAGGTAGTGAATGAAGTATACATCAGTTGGCGAGGTGCAGGTAACTCACATACCTGTTATTTAGATTGCACTAAGATATACTTCAAAGCTACAAAGCCACATCGGAAGCAGCTATGGACTAATCCTTGACTCGCAAAACATCTCTCTTAGGTCTGTTCAGTACCTGAAAGCTTAGTAACTAAAGACGGCTTTTGACGCCATTTCGCCCCTTCGTGCCGCGAAACCGACCGTTCGTGCACCTTCATCAGAACTGCGTTAAGTTCCTTGGCAATATTGTGGTATCAATCACTGATCAGCAGGGGGGATCTGGGATACTTTGCCGGTTATTGTGATGAAAATAATAAAAAGATAGTGAGCACCGTTGCAAAATAAAAAAGGCCTCACTGATAGTGAGACCTTTTTTGTATAAATTATCTAAGTGGACCTTAGTATGCAACATTGTCTTTGCTCACCATATTTTTCAGTGGAGGCGCAAATTTAGTCAGATCTATACCGGCTACTGCAGTTTTATACTCTTCCATATTAGGTACTCTTCCGAGGATGGCAGAGAGAACAACTACCGGTGTAGAAGCCAGCAGAGATTCACCTTTTTTACGCTCAGAATCTTCTACAACCCTACCCTGGAACAGACGGGTTGAAGTAGCCAGTACAGTATCTCCTTTCGCTGCTTTTTCCTGGTTACCCATACAAAGGTTACAACCCGGGCGCTCGAGGTACATCATATTCTCATATTCTGTACGTGCAGTAGCTTTCGGCGCATTATCGTTGAATTCAAAGCCAGAGTATTTCTGTAAGATCTCCCAATCTCCCTCTGCCCGCAGTTCATCGATGATATTGTAAGTAGGAGCTGCTACTACCAGTGGCGCATGGAATTCAACCTTACCTTGTTGTTTTTCCAGATTTTTCAGCATCTGAGAAACAATTTTCAGGTCACCTTTGTGTACCATACAGGATCCTACGAAGCCGAGGTCCACTTTTTTATCGCCACCATAGTAGGAAAGCTGACGAATGGTATCGTGCGTGTAACGTTTAGCAACGTCGTCGTTGTTAACATCCGGGTCAGCGATCATTGGTTCAACGATTGCATCCAGATCAACTACCACTTCAGCGTAATACTTAGCATTTTCGTCTGGTGTTAAAGCCGGTTTTTCGCCCGATTTAATTTCGGCAATTCTCTTATCAGCTTTATTGATCAGTCCCTGAAGAACCTGTCTGCTGTTGTCCATGCCCTTGTCGATCATGATCTGGATTCTGCCTTTGGCAATTTCCAGTGATTGGATCAGGGTATCATCTTCGGAAATACAGATAGAAGCTTTTGCTTTCATTTCTGCAGTCCAGTCAGTAAAGGTGAATGCCTGGTCAGAAGGCAGTGTACCGATATGCACTTCAATGACTCTGCCCTGGAAAACGTTTTCACCAGCAAATTTCTGGAGCATCTGTGCTTGTGTAGCATGTACAACATCACGGAAATCCATGTGCTCCTTCATTTGTCCTTTGAAGGTTACTTTCACGGATTCAGGAATCGGCATCGATGCCTCACCTGTAGCCAGCGCCAGCGCAACGGTTCCGGAGTCAGCACCAAATGCAACACCTTTTGACATCCTGGTGTGAGAGTCACCACCTATAATGATGGCCCACTCATCCACTGTGATATCGTTCAATACCTTGTGGATAACGTCTGTCATAGAATGGTATTCACCTTTCGGGTCGCGGGCAGTGATCAATCCAAACTCGTTCATGAACTTCATGAGTTTTGGAATGTTTGCCTGTGCTTTCTTATCCCATACGGAAGCAGTGTGACAACCTGACTGGTAAGCACCGTCAACTATCGGAGAGATCACAGTTGCCGCCATAGATTCCAGTTCCTGAGCAGTCATCAGACCGGTCGTATCCTGAGAACCTACGATATTTACTTCTACACGAACGTCTGAACCTGCGTGAAGTAATTTACCTGGAGTGGTACCAACTGCGTTTTTATTGAAGATCTTCTCTACTGCTGTCAGACCCTGACCTTCGTGAGAGATTTCTTTTGGCTGAGCAAATACAGGTGGAATATCAATGCCAAGCAGCTTAGCCGCTATGGTCTGGATCTTTTTACCGAATACGATAGCATACGATCCGCCAGCTTTGATAAACTCCATTTTCTGAGGCGTCAGTGCCTTGGAAATGTCTATCAGCTCTTTATCGCCATTATAAAGTTTCTTCTTTTTGGTGTTGATTGTCAGCACAGTGCCGGTAGCAACAGAATAAACTTCCTCGAGAATATGTTCGCCTTTGTCATTGCGGACAAGCTTACCATTTTCATCTAATTTTTTCACCCAGTTCTTGAGGTCAATACCGATACCACCCGTAACATCAACAGTCGTAAGGAAAATAGGAGAGATACCGTTTGTACCACCAACGATAGGCGCAATGTTCACAAATGGAACATAAGGACTTGCCTGTTTGCCGGTCCAGAGTGCCACGTTATTTACACCGGACATCCTGGATGAACCCACACCCATCGTACCTTTCTCTGCGATCAGCATCACGCTCTTGTCAGGGTGTTGCGCCTGCAGTGCTTTGATCTCGGCCTGCGCCTGAGGAGTGATCATGCATTTACCATGCAGCTCACGGTCTGATCTGGAGTGCGCCTGGTTACCCGGAGAGAGCAGGTCAGTCGAGATATCACCTTCACCAGCAATAAAAGTTACTACCTTGATTTCTTCAGGTACATCCGGCAGTTTTGTGAAAAACTCAGCCTGTGCGTAACTTTCAATAATTTCTCTTGCAATTGGATTTTCATTTTTGAATGCCTCTTTCAGGCGGTCGGTGTCCGCATCATAAAGGAAAACCTGCGTTTTAAGCACTTTTGCAGCTTCTTTCGCAATAGCGATATCATTACCCAGTGCCAGGTCCAGTAACACTTCAATGGAAGGACCACCCTTCATGTGTGATAATAACTCAAAGGCAAAAGCAGGTGTAATTTCTGCTACTTTAGATGTACCAAGAATGATTTCCTTTAAAAATTTAGCTTTTACACCAGCAGCACTCGTAGTTCCTGGTAACACATTATAAATAAAGAAATTGAGAGAATCTTTCCTGTGCACATTTCCCTCGTCTTTGATCTGCGCAATGATTTCACTCAATAATTCCGCTCCATCAATTGGCTTCGGATGAAGATCTTGACCTCTTCTTTCTTCAATTTCCTTAAGGTATTCGTTATAACGGCTCATACAATGTTCTTTTTGTCTGCTAGTGCGCAAAGGTAATTAATGTCCATAATATTACACAGTGATCTAAATAAGATCCCTCGTAAATGGACTGTTAAAGGCATTTCTTCAATAATTTATCCTCCTTCAGTTAACTGATAAATCAGTTGTCTGTTAATAGTTTATGTGGGAGGAGGTGTGTAAGGGTGCTTTTACCTGATTCCTAAAATCGCTTGTAGACTTTGCAAAAAAGCTTCAATATTAATTAGGGAGTATGTTCATTATTTGTGTAACACTAAAGTGTTATGTTGTTTTTCATTCTATTTATTGACATTTATGGGCAATTCACATTATATATTTCTGACCATATATGGAGATATATTATTATTTATATTTTTTTAATACAAAATTCAGTTTTTACATATGGAAATCAGTTAATCTCAACCATTGTCTATCAGCCAGCTGATAAATTGACATGTTATGAGAAATGTCATGTGTTATGCAATGATCCTTTTGGTAAAATTTACCCAAATACCTTAAGTTTTTACCTCTTGATATAATTGTCAATTACCCTTTACCGTAGTATAATAATCAATTACCCTTTACCTTTTCAAATTTAGCGATGAAGAAATCGTGTTTGGTTGCTGCACTTTGGATATTGCAGAACCTAACGGCTTCGGCGCAAGAAATTACGCCACCTAAAACAACTTTAGGAAATTTTGTTTCTGCGTCTCCCGAAGCTTCAGCAATTGCCCTATATCAAAATTACCCTGTCGATTTTGTATCTGGCGTACCGGATATAAGTATCCCGTTATTTGAAGTACCTACCCGGGTTGGAGTTATACCATTCAAATTAACGTATCATGTTGGTAAATTAAAACCCTCCGAGCAGATAGCAGGACCAGGATGGGGATGGACGTTATCTCCTAATCTTGGAGTATCCAGAGCCGTTAAAGGGGGGATAGATGGTGTCGGGGGCGGTTATCCTGCCAATACCCAATTTGGCCAAAATACGCAGGACTATCTTCTTGGAGCCGCACTTAACGGGTATGATGAACAGCCGGACGACTTCTTTTATTCCCTACTATCAAAAAGTGGCCAGTTTATTTATAATCGTTCTGGCCAGTTTGTACCAGTATCTTATGATGCAGCAAAGGTATCGCATCCGGATAACAACACTTTTATTATCACAGATGATGATGGTACAATCTATAAATTTGGTAAGTATTCAACTGGAAGTCAGACGTTGACAGAGTACTCCGGAAATGGCACACTTACTACGCTTGCAGCATGGAAGGTGACAGAGATCATCCCATATGATAAATCGGATACTATACGTTTTACTTATGGTGTACGCTCCACTTTTACAACACCGTATTACAACATTCAGTGGAAATTAATAGAGTATGTGGATGCGTATGGTCTATCGGGCCATAAAACACCGCATATGTTTTTGAATGTTTTTAATTCATCTTCGGGAGTAAGTTCAGGCCTTAAAGTATTGAGACCTACGTCGGCATCTAAAGGCCCCTATTATCCTTCTGAACCGTTTGATTGGTTGCCATTATTTCAAATCGGAGAGCAGGAATACAAATTCACATTGACAACAGGATCGCCGTCTACACCTAATGTGCAGGCAGCTTGGAGAAATATGGACTATGGAACAGATCAATCACAAGAAGTGACTTTTGATAATGTGGCAGATCAGCTACCATTGAGTGAAATCAGCTTCAAAGGTGGTCGTTTAGCTATGTTTTATTCTGACCAGAAACAATTGTCTTCTATTTTATTGTACTCTGGTAATCAGATAATTAAAAGAGTGAGTCTGTTTCAGCATGCTTTACAACATGACAACGGCGAACAGCCTTATTCCTACTATGATAATCTGAACACGAGATATGGACTTGACTCGGTGAAGATATTAGGAATAGATAATAATAAGCCACTGGTCTATAAAATGGACTATGATGTTAAAAACGGAGAATCCTGTGTTGGCGTTTATTCCAATTACAATACAGATTTCTGGGGATTCCTCAATGATAAACGTGAGTTTATCGTACCACATTTTATGTATTACTCGGAAAGATTTGTATGGCATAGTGCATTGGAAAATCCCAATACGGCCGATACAAGTGGCGCTACGAAGTCCGGAGGTGGCTGGCTCAATATTGGTTCCCAGCAGGAAAAGGAAATGCCCGGTCGTATAGTGCCAGGCATTATCAAACGTCTTTATTATCCTACAGGTGGATATGCAGAGTTTGACTTCGAAAATAATCAGTATGCATCCTCAATGGATTATACTAAAATAATTTATGGTGGAGGATATCGTATAAGACAGATTAAATATGCAACTGGTGATAAAAGAGATTCTATTACCAAGGTGTATAAATACGGTGTGAATGAAGATGGTGTAGGAAAAACTAAATATAAGAACTACACAGCCAACTTTGTTTCTGTACAATACGTAAACTCTACTACAAATGGAAGAGCAGACAACTATCTGCAGAAAATAAGTACGTTCAACTCAAAGCCTTTTCTAGATATGTCTTTTGCATCAGGTGCGGCCGTATTATATCCTAGAGTTACGGAATACGTTGTGAATCCGGGAACGAATCAGACAATAGGAAAAACGGTATATGATTATATTATTGATGCTAAGAATGATATGTGGGTTAATAATACACCGCTACATTCAGATCCAAAAGATGATTGGAAGATAATTTCGATGAAAACAATATCAAAATATCGTTTTCGCAATGGTACTTATAATATCGTGAGCAGGAAAGACCATGAATATACAGATTATTATACTGACACGGTTCCTGCAGCACAGACTTATCTAAGATATTATAATGTTATTCCTGCGAACGGATCTGATATTCTCGCTGGTGATCCACCGCAGGTAGGAGAAAAATTTTCCCGTATCAGTTACAATATTTATTGTGGAGGACATAAGCTTACTGCAATAAAAGATACGTTATTTGATGTAGATGATTCAACTAAATACTTCGCTACTATTAAGAACTTTAATTATGAAAATGTACACCTGTATAAAGACAGTGAATCGCGCAATGATAGTAAGGGCGCTGTAAAAAAGACAACGTTTTACTATGCTCATCAAGTGAACGCCATTCCTGATCTTGTAACAGGACAGTTATCGTTGATCTCATCGCTGGAAGCAGAGAATGTATTAAAGTTGCCAATAGAAAGTAAAGAGTATATAGGAAGCACATTATTACGTACTGTTCAACAGAATTTTGCACAATATCCCAATAATAGGGTATTCCCTTCTGCAGTCTATACATCGACTATGAATAACCCATTGGAAAAGAGGATTGAACAGGTTCTGTATGATATCAATGGTAATGTATTAGAGCAACGGAAGAGCGGGGATATGAGTGAAGTTTTTATTTGGGGATATCTTTCTCAGTATCCTGTGGCAAAAGTAGTTGGCAGCAGTTACGATTCTGTGAAAAAATATATTAGTCAGACTATCCTCGATAACGCACAGAACTATACGGACACGCAAATAAGGGTAGAATTACAGAAGATTCGTACCGGGCTTTCAAATACTTCAGCTAAAGTCACTACCTATACTTATAAGCCTTTGGTCGGGGTTACAAGTGAAACGAATCCCATAGGCATAACCCAATACTATGAGTATGACAATTTTGGCCGTTTGGTGGTAGTCAGAGATCAGGACGGCAACATTCTGAAGCAAATGGATTATCAATATCAAGCCCCCATTACAAAATAGTCGAACCTAATGAAATCTTTATTATACATTAAAAAAACGGTGGGTTGTCTGGTGACTATTATCGCTCCGCTAGTATCTGTAGCGCAAACACCTAATATACCCACAGGAGCTATTAACTCCGCAGTACCGATAGCGCCTCCTGCAGCTTATAGCAATACAACAATAAATTATGTCAGGACATGGATACCTAATTTGCCACTAAAGGATACTGCGGTTGTAGCCGCTACTTCCAGAAGTATACGGGAGGTAAAACAAACGACACAATATTCAGACGGATTGGGGCGGCCTATTCAACAGGTGGCCAAAGGAATAAGTCCGAATGGAAAGGATATGGTTGAAATGTCTTTATATGATCAGTATGGCAGACAACAGTATAGGTATCTTCCTTATGCTCATCAGGCAGCTGGTGATGGTAAATTTAAAATGGATCCTTTTAATACGCAAAATGCCTTTTATAAAAATGGTGTATTAAATCCTGGGGCTGTAGGGGAGAGTATATTTTATGCTAAAGTAGAATATGAAGCTTCACCTCTCGACAGAGAAATAAAGATCTATCCATCTGGTAATAGCTGGGTAACGCGTCCAAAGGAAATGCAGTATAAGATGAATGCTGATAACGACTCGGTAAGAAAATGGACATTAGGCTCCGGTCTACCAGTCAGTACCGGGTATTATTCTGGAGGAGAATTAATTAAGGCAGTTACCATAGATGAACAGGGAAATCAGAAAATTGAATATAAAGATAAAGATGATAAAGTCATTTTGAAGAAGGTTCAAGTGGAAGATGCCCCGGCAAATGGTGCATCTGGATGGCTCTGTACTTACAATATCTACAATGATCTGGGTGATCTGCAGTACGTGATACCTCCATCCGCAGTGGAGGCCATAAAGAGTAACTGGACGATGACCAATGCGGTTGATACCGGATTATGTTTTCGTTATGATTACGATGCTCGACAGCGTATTATTGTGAAACGTATTCCTGGACAGGGACGAGTGTTTATGGTATACGATATTCGTGACAGACTTGTGTTTACACAGGATTCTGTGCAACGAGCAAAGTCGCCCATGGAGTGGATGGTGATGTTTTATGATGACATTAATCGTCCGGTAATGACAGGGATTTATAAAAGTACAACTACGCCGGATGTGTTGCAGAGCAGCCTGAATGCTGCATCCGGATCGCTGACAATTTCTTATGTATCCCCTCCGCAGGAAGATTTGGCTGTATATGAGCATGATGGAAGGGCTTCATATACAGCGACAAACAGTGTACTGATTCTTGATGGTTTTGATTCCGGAACAAATCCTGAATTTGTTGTTGAGATTAATTCCACTACTACGGGTGATACTACAAAGTCGGTAGTAAGCAATCCGTTACCTGGTTTGCAAACATCCGCATTGACACCATTGACCTATACATTTTATGATAATTATAATTATAGCGGTAGACTATCGTTTGTAGGGAGTGATACATTGAAATTGTCTGGAGCTGATACACTGTTTCCTGAGAGAAGACCTGTTTCTTATAATGCTGAGGGGCTTATAACAGGCGTCAGATCAAGGATACTTGGTACAGATAAATGGTTGACCACTACCAACTATTATAATGACAAGGCAAGGCTTGTGCAGATAGTTAGTGAAAACCATATGGGAGGTAAGGATGTTACATCGATGCTTTACAATTTTAAAGGTCTGCCGCTTGCAGTATATCTTCGTCATCAAAATCCGAAAAGTGTTACTCCTCAAATGACAATGTTGACTCGTAAAACATACGATCATGCTGACCGACTGCTGACTATTACCAAGCGGTTGAATGATGATGCTAGCCTGGAGAGGATAATTACATCTGATAGTTATGACGAGTTAGGTAGGTTAGGTCTTAGACGTCTTGGCGTATCTTCCTCCGGCGATATTATCGATACATTGAATTATACGTATAATATTCGCGGCTGGTTGCAAGGCATCAATAAAAGCTATGTAAATAATGATGCTTCCACCTCTAACTGGTTTGGACAGGAACTGAGTTATGATTATGGATTTACGATTAAGCAATACAGCGGTAATACGACTGGCGTTACATGGAAAACCCGCTCAAATAGCCCTAGTGCATATGGTTTCAATTTTGATAAGGCTAATCGTCTGACCGGCGCTTATTTTTCACAGAAAGCAAGTGGAAGCTGGTTACAGGGAGATAAGAACTTTTCTGTGGGTAATCTGACTTATGATGCGAATGGTAACATCAGGACGATGTTGCAAAAAGGGATGGTCGGTACAGTAAGCAAAACAATTGATAGTCTGACATATACTTATCCTTCCAACAGCAACAGATTACTGGCGGTGAAGGATATAGACTCATCTGTAACGAAATCTGCCAGAATAGAAGATTTTATTGATGGCAACACGACAACAAAGGATTATTCATATGATGCCAATGGTAATATGATAGCAGACCTGAATAAAGGGGTTACTTCAATTACTTATAACCATATGAATTTACCATCCCTTATAACAATGGGAAGTAAAGGAACGATCACTTATCAATATGATGCTGCCGGAAATAAACTTTCTAAAGTAGTCGTAGATAACACCAGTGGTTCTCCCAAAACAACAAGGACAGATTATGCTGGGGCGTTTGTTTACAGGCAGGATAGTATTGAGCTGATTAGTCATGAAGAGGGTAGGATCCGTCCATTATATGTAACAGGACAGCCTATTGCATATGTATATGACTATTTTGAGAAAGATTATCTGGGGAACGTTAGAACAATATTGACAGAGCAGACAGATTTCAGTATGTATGCAGCGACGATGGAAATAGATGCTGCAGCAAAAGAGACGGCCTTATTTAGTAATGTAGAAGAAACCCGTGCTGAAAAACCTGTAGGTTATCCACAGGATAATAAATCGTCACAAAATAAATTTGTGGCAAAACTAAGTGCACGAACTGGTGGTAAAAAGATCGGCCCCTCTCTTGTATTGAGAGTAACAGCAGGTGATACTGTCCAGATAAACGCCCAGGCGTTTTATAAATCTCAGGGACCTAAAGATAATGGTCAGACGCCTCCGGTAGAAGATATGCTCATCGGTCTTGTGGAAGCTTTCGGAGGTAATATGAAAACTGAAGGGGTGCATGCCGCAGGTACAGCTAACGCACTACCTTTCAACGCAGATTTCTACAATAATGAATATCAACGTTTGAAGAACAGGAATGCAGAATCTCCCAATAGTGACCGTCCTAAAGCGTATTTGAATTTCGTGTTATTTGATGATGATTTCAAATTAATAGAAGATAACAGCGGCGCCAGACAAGTAAAAGCAACACCAGATGAACTACAGGAGTTAGCCGTGCCCCAAATGGCCATCCCAAAGAGTGGATTTTTGTATATTTATACAAGTAACGAAAGTCAACAGGACGTATACTTTGATAATATCATAGCCGGATTGAACAGTGGACCATTTTTGGAGGAAACACACTACTATCCGTATGGTATGAAAATGGCGGGGATCAGCAGTATAGCGTTGAAAGATGCGAAGTATCCTGAGAACAGATATAAGTACAACTTTGCTGAATTTAATAAGGATCTCGACGTAAACCTTTACGAGTTCCGCAACAGAATGTATGATCCAGCAATTGGCAGATGGCATGGGATTGATAACAGACCCAATGTTGACTATAGTTTGTATACGCCTATGGCCAATAATCCAATAAATCATACGGATATTTTGGGCGATACTACATATAGATTTAATAGTTCAGGAGAATACATTGGAATGTTTGATACAGATCAGCAAGGAATACTGGGACAGATTGGTGATTATCAAACCACAATAAATACTAAAGGGAAAAAGCAGCAAGTATTCATGCCAACCAGTACTTTTCATTTTAATGATGAGCAGATAGATAGAGAGCAGTTGAATGCTCTGCAAAAAGGTAGCTCTGAAATCTTGGTTATCACAGACGAAAACATTAACTATATAATGAAAAAGTCTTGGATTCATTGGAAGCCTTTGGAAGTTAGGTGGGCTTTTGCCTTTGCGGAAAGCCGAGGCAGAATGGATTTTAATGGCAGTTATCTTTTGCAATTGAAGGAGATTTTTTTGACAGGTAGTAGCCAGTCTGCTGCTGCTGCTGATGGGTTAGGTGGATTTGTTATATTCGCTGGACGTCCGTACGTTGCTTATAATCTAAATGATGGTGGTCAATTCCTATGGGGGCACGCTATGCGGAGATTAGGTTTCTCTTATTCGTCTGCAAAATTTGGCTCTCAAGCGAATGAGCTGTTTAGGGATACAAAAGCAGATCAGACGGCGATTTCCACCGGTTTTCATTACCATGTTAAAACGGATAAAAGAGAAGCGGGCGTGTTTGAAACTGTGCCTAGGTCAGGATTTTAAAAAAAAAAAAATACCTATATGGAGAATGAAGAACTTGAAAAGACATTTATTAAATCATGGAACCGTAAACATCTTGTGTACAATCTGTGCCTGATACCTTTGACCTTTGTCATATTATTTATCTCCCAACGGGTTAATCCAGCTTCGGTTAATTTTTTCATGACGCCGTTTGTTATTTTTGACTTTTTAGTCCTTAATTTTTTTTATCGGATATTAGGTGGATGGTGTCTCTATAATTTTAATGTGCGCAACCTCAACGTTAATCGCATTGTTGCCTGGTATACCGTAATAAGCTTACTGATTAATGCGGGGTTAATGACTTACGCAGTCCTAAAGATTAAGTACTGATGGCAAGGATTAATAGTGTAACTGGAGTTAATTGTTTCACATAAACTGGTTTTAAATAACCGTCAAAGCGAATAATAATAAAAGGTGTTTATCTTATGATAACACCTTTTGTTATTAAATATTATTTTATATTTGACAATATAATTAAGAACTATATACACTATATAGTTGTATGCAAAATCTTTCCCCCAATAAAAATTAGCTACTTGTTTTATTAAAATTAGTTACCTATTTTTAATCTGATTTAAGACCCTAAGGAAAGATGAACCCCTTTCCAAGACAGAAATACCATTGATTTTTGACCAGATGTGCTAAAGAGAAGCCCACAACAATTCCACGGAATCCCAGAAGGACACAATATTTGACGGTCACCTTATTTTAATTTACTTATCAGGGGAACTATCTCCTAACGTTTAAAAAAAACAGCAAAGAAAATGTCCTGACATTTAAACTCCATTGATGTATTAAGGATAAAATAATTGAAGTCATTACACACTGTAATGAATAGGTACTTTGTTAGCCGGATACCATCGCACAGCAGTTTAAGTTTACTTCACTCATCGATATCAATAGCAATAAAGTGAACTACGTGCATAAGTATCCTTATGCGATATATGGCCACGGGTTTCTGTGCGACGAACCGATGTTCACCGGTGTATACTATGATGTGATGCCCGACCATAAAAAGATGGTATACAGTTTTCCTGTGTCTCATGACCTCGTGATCTCCGATCTGCCGATCTGAACACGGATAAAGAAACGACGGTATACGGTGGTAGTAACGAAGCGGGCAGTATTACGTCGCTTGATGCAGATAAGTTCAGCAAGAAATCAGCCGCTCCCAATGAATACATTTATCAGAAAGCTTGTACCAGTGATCTATATGGTGGTATTCTCTATGATAAATACCGGAACGTTTATTATCGCTTTCTTAGAAAAGCATTGCCTGAAAAAGGGGTCAGACTCCGCTGGGAGAATAAAAAAGTATCCGTAGTAGTGATGGACGCCGATTTTAAATATTTAGGCGAAACAGAAATAGGTGACCTGAACGAGTTTTAACCTGATAATTTATTTGTAACAAAAGAAGGACTGAACGTGGAGTATGCGTCCCCTAACGATGTGGAAGAGAAGTTCCTGACGTTCAGAATTTTTACATTAAAAGATATTTAAAGCTTGCTATCATGAAACTGAGAATTATTGTATGTTACCTTATGCTGGCTATGATCGCATCATCCTGCGAACAAACCGAAGCAAATAAAGAAGACATGGTCATTGAAGATGGCATAAAAGAGATTAAATTGAAGTCCGAATACGACTGGCTGGTTATTTTACCCGGACTCGGCTGTAGAGGTTGTATTCAGGAAGCGGAAGCCTTTATGCGTGACTATATTGATAAACCGCATATCTTGTTTGTCCTGACCAAAGTGCAGTCCCTGAAGATCCTGGAACAGAAAATAGGAAAAGAGTTACATAGTCGTACAAACGTCTATCTTGATAAACAGGGCTTCTTTGATATCCCGACTAATAACACTATTTATCCCTGCATCGTGCAGCTCGACAAAGGAAAAGCTGTCCAGCACCAGTTTCAATCACCGGAAAACGGACAGGCCTTTCAGCTATTAAAGACACAAATTGAATAAGAAAATATCCACGAATGAATTGTACCATACGAATCTTCTTTATTGTTTGTCTGCTTGGTATTATGATGAAGGCATCTGCTCAACCTCCGCGGGCACTTATAGATAGCTTGGCTCAACGCATGGAAGCTTATACTAAAACGGGCAAAACAAGCGTCTACCTGGCCACTAATAAAGATATTTACATAGCAGGTGAAGATCTATGGTACAATGCTTTCATACTGGATCAGCAAACTTTCGGTCTGGCAGAACAGGATAACATCCTGTACCTGCAACTGACGAAGGAAGGAAGCGATTCCGCTGTCTGGAAAGAAATGTATCCTGTTACGCACGGTATTTCTGCAGGACATGTGTATCTACCACAAACCTTGCTGGACGGAAAATACCTGCTGAAGGCCTATACCGCACATTCCTTTTTTTCCCCACAGCCCTACTTTTATGCTGTAACGCCTGTCCAAATCGTACAGGACCCACGGTCTATAAGGAATAACTGGCAGTTGGGACAAACGAAGCAGCTTAGTCAGGGGGAACAGGTACGCATGACGTTTTATCCGGAAGGAAACAGACTGATAACGGGAATAGAAAATACGGTAGCTTTTAAAGCTGTTAATAAAGACAACGAACCTGTCAGCCTCAGTGCACAACTCTATAAGAATGGAACACCGGTATCAGTAGTGAAGACACAGCATGGTGGTATAGGGATATTTAGGTTTACCCCGGAAGCAGGTGCGTACTATCAGCTACGTTACGAAGGACGTGATGCTAAAATACCACCCGCTATAGAGAACGGTGTCAGCCTTCATCTGCAAAGCAACAGCAATGACAGCCTGCTGTTTAAACTTCGCTCACCTCATGCTAATGCGCAAAATGTATTGTTAAGGGTACAGGTGCGTGGAACGGTACAGGTGATCGCCGCTGGGGTGCTGAAGGATAGTTTGCTGATGAAGATCCCTATTGCAGACCTGCCGCCCGGAGTGGCAGAAGCGACACTGTTTGATGAACAGTTACATGTATTGGCCACCCGCCTGGTATATGTACATCATGATAAGAAACTGTATGTGCGTTTCAGTCAGTTGAAAGAAGCATATGCTCCCAAAGAACAGGTAACCGTTAAGATCAGCACGACAGACGAACAGGGACGACCTGTCCCTGCGGCGCTGAGTCTGCGGGTGTATGACCGCCTGTTTGGTAACCGCAAGAACACCCGTGACGTTGTCAATTATTATCAGTTGTCAACACAACTGTCTGATACACTCTATGATCCCTCTTATTACTTTGATAGTACCCATATTGACAGGAAAGCAGCCATAGACCTACTGTTACTGACGCAGAAGACGGAGCAATATAACCTGGGTGAAGATAGAATGAAAGGAGATCATTTAAAGAAGATGGTATTGGCGGATAGTCTGAAAGGCACAGTAACTGCACTCAGCAGGTCTGCAAAAATGAAGGCGCCTATTTCTCTCATGCTTTTTGACTATAGCAAAAGCATCAATCAGTTAGCAACAACCGATAATGAAGGGATCTTCTATCTCAATGCGGAGAATCTGACTATCGGACAGCGCTTCTTCATTAAATATTTTTCCGAAAAAGAACACGGTATTAATGTAACAGATCCTTTTAAGGCGATCAGCACATGTGAGAGGGAACAGCATCCGGTGAACCTGTTAAGTGAGCGTGGTATTGTAATCGAAGAGCAAGGGGCAGATAGTAACCGTCTTCAATATGGCAATATGTTAAAAGAGGTGATTGTTCAAAGTAAAGGCCGTGGATTCGGTGATCGTTATATGGGATATCTGGATAGCATTGCGCGGTTTGAAGGTAATATGGATTATATAGGTCAGTGCGGCTGGCTGAACTGTCCAGCCTGTGGAAGCGGTACGCGGCCGATTGAAGGCGTGATGTACTCAGAACTGATAGAGCCTAAGAGAAGCCAGATAGGGAGTCATCCATTTTCCTTTGGTGCTAACGATATGAAAAAAGAGCCTTACCACTATCCGAAATACACAGAGGAAGAATTACTGAAGAAATTTAAAATGATTATAACCAGGGGATTTTATCAACATGCTGCATTCTATTCACCGGATTATGTAAAAGAAGATACAATGGTGACCGATACCCGCAATGCACTCTACTGGAACCCACTCATTGTGACTGATCAGCAGGGAGAAGCCACTGTCCGTTTTTTCTGCTCCGATATACGGAGTGGATTTATTGGTGTGGCAGAAGGAGTGAGCGGAGGCGGATATGTAGGTGCTGGTACCTTCACTTTTGGCGTCAGATAAATAGTATGAAGATGCGTGGAAGGACTATTGAGATTTCGATGCCAGGGATAATGGCCAACACTGACAGCCACAGAATAAAAAATAGCGCTACCGTTTTCCAACTGATAGCGCCATTATTTATAACAGATTACTTTGCAGTGAGCGCCTGTCCTTCAAACGCAATACCTGACCAGCCATGCTGCATAAACTGCCTGATGTTCTGATGATCAGTAGCATCTGGTGTATTTAACACCGCCTGATAATGCTCGGCAAATAAATACAGTGTATCTTCTTTGCTCAGGTTATTCAGTTGAGCAAAAGAGAACACCTTCGCACTTCCCTGATTCTGTGTCGCTTCATTATAAGCCTCTCCATTTTTGAAGGCAGTCGGCTGATGCTGATAATAAGTTTCTATATATTCAATCACCTCTTTGAAAGGAAGTGCATTGCTTTTTAATTGCTCAATCAAAGTCGTTACGGGTGCTTGCATGCAGAAAATAATTGTAATTGGAATAAATGTAAGGCCGCTGAACCAGTCACCTGATCACTGCATACCTTATTTAACCGGGCAAAACTAAAACTAAAGTCCCAGCTTTTCAACATCACCTGTCTGATCGTAATTTGTTCGTATTCCCGGATCCCTTGTTTTATTACTGATGATGGAAATATCAGCCTGCCACCACCAGACGCTTACTATGTCTCCATGCATTCCAGAAATGAATACTGATCCCTGATAACACGATCACAAAACCGATCTGCGCATACAATCCGGGAAAATGCGCCCCTTTCAGCACCATTTCACCAATCAGCGTAAAGAAGATCTCAAACACCTGCGTAGCTTCTATCGCTGCCAGCGAAACTGTATTTTTGCTCACGATCTGTGTCGCCTGATAAAAGCCTACTCCCCCAAGAAAGCCGGAGAACAAAGCTGATAGTAAAGAAGATTCGCATTGTGCTAATGACGGCGCTCCGCTTTTCACAAAACCGATCACAGACAATATGATCAGTAAGGGCAGGCACCCGATGCTCATGCCCAGTACACGTTGCAGGGCATTTAAACGAAGCCCTTTATGCTCCAGATCTACCATCAGCTTACGGTTGCCCAGCGGCCATACAATAGCGCCTGCTATCACGGTAAAAAAGCTCAGTATTGTATTGCCCACGGCGTGCAATTGAGACAGTTTTTCGAATTGCATAATGAATACGCCAGAGAGGATTACCACAGAGATGATCAGCGCTCTTTTAGGAATCACCTTTCGCTCATCAGGATAGATCAGTGGTGCGAGCAAGATGCCCGCCAGGATATTGATCTGGAAGGTGGCCGCTACCATCCAGCCGGGTGACCATAACGAGGCTACTGCCAGCAATGTGTATAAACAGCCAAAGCCGATAAGCCCCCATTTGATGAAGATCACTGGTGCCTGTCTCATAGCATGCATGGTACTTTTCAGTTGCCCTGCCAGGAATACCACCAGTCCCAGAATCGGAATAAGAAAGAGACTCCGTAAGGCGGCTGTCCAGGCCCAATATCCACCGGAACCTGATATGAGACTATTGATGATGAAAGTAGAAGAGAGGAAGAGGGAGGCCACAATTCCCCAGACGATAGCCTTTGCGGCATTCTTTTGTGCTGACATACCGCAAAATTAACCGGCTGGTGACTGCCGGTCTGGTACATTTCGGGTAATTTATAGTTTATGTCATTCGGGTATCCCGGAAGGTGGCTGATGTGAGTCCCGTATGTCTTTTAAAGAAACGACCGAAAAAAGCAGGGTCGTTAAAGCCCAGCTCATAACTGATCTCTTTCACCGATTTCATGGATGTCTGTAATAAGATCTTGCTCTCCGTGATCAGTCTTTCCTGCAATAGTTCAAACACCGTGAGATGGGTGGATGATCTGCAGATACTATTCAGCTTTTTGATATCTGTACGTAGGGTGTCAGCATAGAATGCCGCCAGGTGCTCCTGCCGGAAATACTGCTCTATTAACTGTTTCAGCTGATGGAAGAGCGTTCTGTGTGCCAGCGTGGATGGTGGAAGGGGATGCTGTACATTATGCTCATTATTGGCGTGTAACAGTAACAGCGATACATAATGCAACAGAATGTGTACATCCGGATTGATCGCCGTGAGCTCCGTTTGTATCTGTGCAATGATAAAGGTCGCGATACCAGATAACTGTCCATTCAGATCAATATACGGATAAGACGTATAGGCATCCAGTAATCCCTGTCCATCTTCATGCCGGTGGATGTTCACAAATCGTTTGAACAGCTCTTCTCCGAACAATATCAGCCAGCCATCACGATCGAAAGGATGAATGATATGTACCTGTCCCGGATGAATGAAATAAAGACGTTGTGGTCGTATCTCAAACGTTCTGAAGTTGATAGAATGCACGCCCTCACCAGCTGTGACGAGCATCAGCTCATAATGGTCATGACGATGTGGAATAACAGAAAGGTCGTTCAGGTCTTTGTGCAGTCGTACCACACGCAGGTATTCCCCTTCCAGCAGCTGCTGAACCGGCAAATGACGATGATGACTATGAGAGGCGTTATCATTCCCTGACATGACTGAATAACTGTTTACTGAACATTGGACGCGTGCGATCTTACCTGCAAGATAAACAAGGGATCGACGTAGTGCAAATTCCTGCCGGGATAATTCCCGGCAGCAGTAATTAAATAATTATCAGATCTGTTGCATGCTGTACGTAAATGTATTTCAAAGAGACAATAATAGTTATCAGATAATTTGAACAATACGAAGCGATAAGCGTTATACCCTAGCTAATCAAATGACCATTAGAAACATCATCCTTTAAAAAACCACACCAACCAATGGCACATTCAACACATGTTTTTATTCAGGTAGACACGACTCGCCTGATCGCTGCTATGGGCGGCAATCCGCCAACTAATGACCTGGTAAGGGAGTACACCGCTATTTATGACCAGGGCTCAATGGCACTGGGGAGCCCGGTAGAAACCTTCGCTATCCCCGTAACCGCAGACGCAGATGTTTTTTTCACCATCCTGCCGCTTGTGCTGTTCTCCTATCACAAACTGTACTTCACCGACTTTCAGGTGGCCAATACCAACGGTGGTATATCCGTTCCCGATAATATTTCGATCGACGGACATCAGGTAAGCTTCAAACTACCTATCGGCAGTGTGAGCCAGGGTGGTGCACTTAGTTTCTATCTCTCTGCGGTACTGGAATACAAACAGGGTAATGAAACCGTGAAAGTACCGATCGTAATTGATCCGGTACTGAGAGCGAATCAGGGTAACGGTTAATCTGTATGCAACCATGAGACCGGATGTCAGAAGATGTATACAACTGCTATGCTACCTTTTTTGGGGTATCAGTAGTACTGTATCCGCACAGGACCAGGGTAAAGCAGATAGCCTTAAATTGATACTGATCAGCAATGATACCCTGTCGCCGCTTCCCCGGATGAGTACCTTTGCGAAGATTGCCGCTTATTCGTCCTCTCCCAACGAAGTACTGCTCTATGCAGATACGCTATTGAAAATGGCAACTGCACATCGGCATACCAGCTATATTATTGAAGCGCTGCAATCCAAAGGCGTGGCTTACAGGCTGATGGGTAACCTGCAAAAGTCACTGGAAAGCCTTTTCAGTAGTGCCAACCTGGCGATAGAAAAAGGAGAGCACAAACGTCTGACAACCGGTTACCTGGAAATCGCCAACACCTATATCGCCAATAATGACCTGAAGAATGCCCTGCTGTATAATAATAAAGCGGTTAAATTAATCAGGCAGCATGGCAATAAAGAGCAACTCGCCATCAACCTCCTGAACACTGGTTACAGCTATTATTCATTAAATAAACTAGACTCAGCCTTGTTGTTATACAATGAGGCTGAGCCAATTTTTGAAGCGATCGGACTGAAGATCGGTAAGGCCTATGCGGTGGGCAACAAAGCCCTGGTCTACTGGAAACAGGGCTATTACAATGAAGCCAGACAGGGCCTGTTACTCGCCATAGAAATGCTTGATCCGCTAGGTGACCAGTTTGGCATGGCGGACTATCACAATCAGCTGGGTAAGTTGTACGCAGAACAAAACAATATAAAAGAAGCTATTCTTCACACACGCAAGGCTTTCGATATGGCGGAGGCACTCGACCTTAAAGAACAGATGCGGGATGCCTCCCTGCTACTATCCAGGCTGTATCATACGAAGAAAGATTACCCCAGGGCATTCGATTATCAAAGCCGGTATATTGTTTACAAAGACAGCATAGAGAACTCAGGAACGACCAAACAACTGGCGAACCTGCGTACAGAATTTGAGGTCAGCCTGAAAGAAAAAGAAATCGCACTGCTTGAGAAACGCCAGCTGTTAAACAGGATCTACATCGTGATTGCCGGTTTCTTCCTGGTACTGGCAGTCCTGATGTTATTGTATTTCCGTCAGCGTTTCCTGAATGCCCGCCTGATGGCACAGAATGACCGGAAAACGCATGATGAGAAGATCCGGCAACTATTGAATACACAAGAGACCAGGGCGTTGCAGGCGATGGTACAGGGTCAGGAGAATGAACGTAAGCGCCTCGCCCGTGAACTGCATAACCATTTTGGGAGCCTGCTGGCCACCATCAAGGTGAACATGAATGCCATAGATGAAACAGCGATTGCCAACTACAGCACATTATCCCGGCTGATAGACCAGGCCTGTAACGATATACGTAACCTTTCCCACTCACTGAATGTAGGTATTGCCGATAACTTCGGTCTGGTACCTGCGTTAATGGAACTGACCACACATCTCCAACAGGCGAACGGACTGAAAGTGGAATTTTCTGCTGCAATGTGCGCACAACAAATGGGAGCGGAGAATGAGATCATTATATACCGGATCGTACAGGAGTTAGTAAGCAATGTATTGAAACATGCACAAGCTACCCGCTTGTCTATCCTGTTAACCTGTTTCGATGAAGAAAACCTGGTCAATATTATGGTACAGGACAATGGCAAAGGTTTCGATGCGGAGCAGAAAGCCACGTCAGGAATGGGGATCAGCAGTCTGAAAGAAATGATCACTGACCTGCAGGGAGAGATCCGCTTTGACAGTAATCCGGCAAGCGGCACTACAGTTAATATTGACCTGCCTATTACACCGATAACACTCAACTGAGACCTATGATAAATGTACTGATCGTTGATGATCATCATCTCTTTGCAGAAGGAGTGATATCACTCTTTAAACCTGAAGATGGTATTGCCGTTGTCCGGCATACCAGTAACGGGCATGAACTGCCGGAACTGTTGTCAGAAAACGACATAGACGTCATCCTGCTGGATATTGATATGCCTGTATTAAATGGTATTGCCTGTATGGACCTGCTGAAAGATAAAGGATACGATAAACCGGTTGTTATGCTGACCATGCACCAGTCTATGCGACAGATCAAAGCAGCACTTGAAAAAGGTGCACAGGGATATATTCTGAAGGATGCCTCCAAAGCTGAACTCCTACAGGCAATCCTCAATGCCAGCGAACGAAAGAACTATTTTCATCCCAGGATAAATGACCAGGTATTCGATTATTTCAGAGGGATGAATACTACCCACTCCGGATCAACAGCACTATCTGAAAGGGAAAAAGAAATTATCCGGTGCCTGGCGGAAGGAATGAATACAAAGTCTATCTCCGGTACCCTCTATATCAGTGAACATACCGTAAAGACCCACCGAAGGAATATCATGCATAAACTGAATGTAAAGACCTCTGCCGAGCTCATAAAGCTGGCAGTTGACAAGGGCTTTATCTGACCCGTCTGCTGTCCTTTATCCCTTATACATTGCGGCGCATACCCCTATTGGGGTATAGTTAAAAATCATCCTTTCTGTTGATAACGGGAGATGATATATTCTCCAAATTTGTAGTGTCTTTAATGCGCATTTACATAAGACAGGGCGAATCCGAAAAGCCTGAACAGAGTAGGGTCATACCAAAATTTATTCACCACGTCCCAAGTCAGTTCGGACCACGGTCGGCGACGATGAAGCAGATAGCTACTGCTGCATGCGCTGCGGGTTTGAAAAGAGGACAATTAAAAGAAAGTAGCTGCTGGAGCAGTGTTATTGAACAGTCCAAGATGGTTTTTGAGTCAGAGAAATGCTCTTCACTATGAAGAGCGTTTCTTTTTTAATTAGGATTCTTTTTTAATTAGGAATTAGGAATTAGGAATTAGGAATTAGGAATTAGGAATTGGTTAGCCTGACAATCATGTTTATCCTATCCTTTATACACCGGGAAACGAACCAGAATAACTCATCAACCAAAAACCCACCATGCCCAGCCATTTCTCCGGTTTCTTATTATTACTGTGTTGCCTGATAGGACTCAGCAGCCACGCACAGGAACGTTTTACAGTTCGTGGTACTGTTCCTCATTACAACGGGAAAATTTACTTTGACAATGAAGGTCATACGGATACTGTTCTCATAAAGGATAAGAAATTCCTCTATGAGGGTACTATAGACCGTCCGTTCGTGCTATGGTTCAGAATAGACGCGGGTATACCGATAAGTGGAAACACCTTCATCCTGGAACCGGGAGAGACAGTTATTTCCATGGACACCATTATCAGAAGGACAGGAGAAGACACGTGTGAGATCAGCCTGAAATACCAGAAAATGGGGCCTGTCAATAAAGTACTTGTACCTTATGAAAAAAGACTAAAGATCGAAATTCCTAAGATCAGGTTCGCCCCGGAGGAAGAGCAGTTACGTTTTGTGATGAATGATATGCGCACGCTTATCCTGAAAAACAGGCAAAGTCTGGCGCCTTACTATTACATTATAAATACCGGCATTTATCAGGTATTACCAGAAGGGTTGCTGGACTCCGCTTATCGTGATATGCCCGTAGCCTATAAGAACGGTTATTTCGGCCAGCAACTTAAGAGACACCTGGAATATCTGGACCAAACCCGTGTCGGACAGCCGATGAAAGATTTCACACTGACGGATCTTAAGGGAAACACTATCCATATCAGCGACTACAAAGGGAAGTTCGTATTAGTGGATGTCTGGGCTTCCTGGTGTCAACCCTGCAGGGCTGAAATCCCTTTTCTTAAGACCGTTTACGGGAAATACCATGGCCAGCAGTTTGATATACTTGCCCTGTCTATCGATTACGATAGACAACCATGGATAGATGCTGTGCAGAAAGAACAGATCACATGGGCCAACGCCATAGATGCCAGGGGTTTTGATGCGGAGTTGATGCAATACTTCCGCGTAAGCAGTGTGCCGTTCAATATGCTGCTGGATCCCAATGGGATAGTCATTGCGGTCAATCTGCATGGTGAGCGGCTCGCCCAAAAACTGGAAGAGCTGCTTCCCGGTAAAAAATAACAATCCTTATAGATTATAATTTATATACATAAAGAAGCCGTCCGCCTTCACTTATTGGCGGACGGCTTCTTTGTGTATTGTATCCCCTGTCTTTATAAAAACATACCACCTGACGCTTCTATACGCTGTGCAGTGACCCAACGCGCCTGATCTGAACACAGGAAGGCGACAACGCCACCAATGTCGTCAGGTCTGCCGATACGTCCGAGTGCGGTTTGTGAAGAAATAAATTCCGCCGTTCCGGGATGTGAAAGTGCGTCCTTTGTGAAATCCGTCTCTATAATACCAGGTGCCACCATATTGACATTGATCTGCCTTTTTCCGAGTTCTTTTGCCATGTATTTGGTGAGTGTCTCGATCGCTCCTTTCATAGATGCATAGGCCGCATAACCAGGTGTTGTAAAACGGGCTAAGCCTGTTGACGTATTCACGATGCGTCCTCCGTCTTTAATAACAGGTAATAACGCCTGCGTTAAAAGAAATACACCTTTGAAGTGTATGTTATAAAGTGCGTCCAGTTGTTCTTCTGTCGTTTGCTCGAAAGAGGCTGCCCGGTCTATACCGGCATTGTTGATCAGGAAATTGAAGCGGTGAGTTTTCCAGACTTGTTGCAATACTTCGGTGAGCCTTGATCTGAAATCTTCAAACGTCTTCGCTTCGGCAGTATCCAGTTGTAATGCAGCTGCTTTACGGCCCAGTGCCCCTATCTCCCGGACTACATTATCAGCTTCTTCTTTTTTACTTTTATAGGTGATGATCACGTCAATCCCATTCTTCGCCAGTGTAGTGGCTTCATTCTTGCCTAATCCCCGGCTGGCCCCGGTAACCAATGCAATTGGTGTCGTGTGTTCCATATTGATATTTTGTAGTTATTAATAGATGATAATGACGCTGGAATATTATTTAAAGGCTGCATTAATAGCACGTATCGCATCCTGTATCGACTGCTGTACGGCCGGTACCTGGTTAATGCCATTCAGCAAGCCAAAGTCATGTATCATGCCAACGTATCTTACAGTGGTACTATTTACGCCAGCTTCTCTTAGCTTCCTGCCATATGCTTCTCCTTCATCACGTAAAGGATCATTTTCTGCTGTCTGAATAAGGGTGGTAGGCAGTCCTTTCAGTTGTTCAACAGTAGCTGCCAGGGGAACGGCGTAACGGTCTTTCCTGGTAGCCGCATCAGGCGCATACAGGTTCCAGCCGTATTCCATAAAATCTCTTGTCAGGAAGCGGTCATTAGCAAATTCTTTGTAAGAGCTGGTATTGAAATCAGCGCCTACAGCAGGGTAGAGCAATACCTGTATTTTAATCGCGGGGCCATGTTTGTCTTTTGCCATCAGGGCAATGGCAGCCGACATGTTTCCGCCAACGCTGTTACCTGCTACCGCAATACGGCTTACATCTGCATGCAGTTCCTCTCCATGTGATGCTACCCAGTTGAGCGCGGCATAAGCCTGATTGATCTGTGTAGGATAACGGGCTTCAGGTATCAGTGTATAATCAGGGAATACGGCGATAGCGTTTGTACCGACTACCAGGTCACGTACAAAACGTTGATGGTTTTCAAAATTGCCTACCAGCCATACGCCCCCGTGATAGAACATGATAACCGGCAGTTTGCCTGTTGCGCCTTTCGGACGAACAATATGCACGGGTACTGTCACGCCATCCTGTGTGATGGTTTGATGAGAGACCTCCACACCTGAAAGGTCGACGGGTGTTTGATTCTGTAATGCTGTCAATGCATCTGCCGGACCTGTGCCTGGTAATTTGTAAATAGGCGTTTGTCCCTTGCCTGCTGTATTCAGTGCTTTCAGAAAAGTCCTTACCTGCGGATCGATCCGTGGATCAATACTAGCATCGATCTTTTGCGCTGTTGCGGATGCTGTAATACCTAAGAGGGCTGCCGGAATAACATTTTTCATTTTCATGTCGGTTGAGTTTTATGTTGATAACTGTGTTGTTTACGAACAATGACTGGTTGTTGTCATTGCTTTCTTTTGTAAAACTAACCGACATGATACGCGAAGGAAATGGGGAGTCGTTAAACAGGCAGGACCGCTCGTCAGAATCCATATTGATAACGGTCTTTTAGGACTTTACTTTATTCATACCACCTGGGCTTTTTAATGCCCAGCTTTTTCATTCTTGAGTTTAGTGTAGACACATTGATGTTCAGTATTTCGGCAGCACCGTTTTTCCCCGCTACTTTCCATCCACATTTTTCCAGTACCCTGAGAATATGGTTCCGTTCATTTTCTTCCATTGTAAGCGATGTATCCTTGCTATCAGCTGTTTGTGGAAGTGAAACCGAGAGCCGGCTGATCTCCGGACCATCATTCAGTAACACACTACGGAATATGACATTCTGTAGTTCCCGCACATTGCCAGGCCAGCCGTAGTGCATTAACTGCTTCAGCACACTATCAGTAATACCTGTGAAGTGTTTTCCTGCATCCTGTGCGTACCGCTGCATAAAATGTGCTGCCAGCAATGGTATATCTGATGTATGTTCTCTGAGTGCAGGTACGTTCACAGGAAACACGCTCAACCGGTAATACAGGTCCAGCCGGAAACGTGCATGTGCTATTTCATTTTCAAGGTTTCTGTTCGTGGCAGCCAGTATACGGACGTTGATCTTTTTTATATTACCTCCGATTGGTTCTATTTCCCGTTCCTGCAATACGCGCAGGAACTTCACCTGTATGTCAATAGGTAGCTCACCTATTTCATCCAGGAAGATAGTACCGCCGTCTGCCTGCTCAAATTTTCCTGTTCTTTTATCAATAGCACCGGTAAACATACCTCTTTCATGACCGAACAGCTCTGATTCGATCAGCGTAGCAGGAAGTCCGGCACAGTTGACCACCACAAATGGTTTGTTACATCTGTCAGAGAGCTGATGGATCTCTCTGGCCACCAGTTCCTTGCCCGTGCCGCTTTCTCCCTGTATCAATACAGAAATATTGGAACCGGCAGCTGTTCTGATCTGCTCATATAAATGAGCAATGGCTGGACTGTTACCGATCAGAACAGGGGTGTTACAGCCCGTTTTAGACCGGTTGCTATTATTGGCAGTCTTTGATGCTATGTTCCCTGAAAGGGGCTCTTTTTTCTGTTTATGAAGATACCAGGCCACATCCAGCATGATAAGTACGTCTTTCTGGCGGAACGGTTTTACCAGGAAACCATAGGGCTGCGTTCTTTTGGCCTGTTCAAGTATCGTCCTGTTTGAATTAGCCGAAAGATATACAAAGGCAATATTCCGCTGATTAAGCCGCTCCGCCAGGTCAATACCTGTCAAACTCCCCTTCAGCTGAATATCCAGCAGTACCATATCTACCGGCTCTTTATCAATGACCGCCAATGCTTCCTGCACAGACGTTGCGATGTCGCAAACCATGTAGCCGGCACGTAACAGCATCCTTTCCAGCGCATGTGCCTCAATAAACTGGTCTTCTACGATGAGTATCTTTGCTTTCAAATCTCAATAAATTAATAATCTTCAATAACCGGTGCGTGCAGGGGAAACCGTATGCTGATATGCACTCCATTGTCACTTTTTATATCATATGCCGCATTGAGGTCCCTGCAAAGCCCCTGGATAAGTTTAAGTCCGAGGGAATCTGCACGACTGGCGTCTTTGTTAACGGTCATACCAATACCATTATCTGCTATGTTCACTTGTATGTCTTCATCTGTCTGGCTGACGGAAATGCTGATAATGTTATGGGTACTTTCGGGAGGAAAGGCGTATTTGTTGGAGTTGGATACGGCTTCATTGATGATAAGACCTAACGGTATGGCCACTGAAATATCCACTACCAGAGGTGCAATATGCAACTGATAACTTACGCTGGTGTCCATGTCAAAACTGCTTCGCAGGTAACTGACCAGCTCCGGTATATAGGATGAAAGGTCTATGATGTTGGGATTCTCTGCATCATAGAGTTTCTGGTGTATCAGCGACATGGCGTATATTCTGTGCTGACTGTTCTCTATCGCTTTCAATGCATCATCTTTCAGGAACTCTGCCTGCAGGTCCAGCAGACTGATGACCGTATGCAGGTTGTTTTTGACACGGTGATGTACCTCTTTCAGTAGCCACTCTTTTTCACTTAACAGGATCTTTAGTTGTTTATTCTTCTGGTTGATAATGCCGGCCAGTTTGACCTTGTTACGAAATTGTGTGTAATAGATATATGTACTCACCATTAACAGCAATACTGCCAGTATGCTGATATTCCTGATCAGTTCTGCTTTTTGCTGTCTGGCCTGATGTATCTGATCACTCTTTTTCAGCAGGTCGATCTGCTGATTCTTTTTGTCTGTTTCGTATTGCACCGTTAATGACTGGATTTCTTTTACTTTCGTCTGTTGGTAAATTGTCAAATCACATTGTCTGTTGGCATTCAGATAGTGCATGGCAGATTTATAATTGCCTATACCCGAATCCGAGAGATAATGCATGTAGTAGAGGTGGCTTCTCGTCTGTACAGGTGTTGTGCCACCAAGCTGCTTAATGGCACTGTCGAGATAGGGGAGTGCTTTGGAAAAACGGGCGCTTTCGACGTAGAAGAACGCTATCCGGTGATAGGCCTCTTCATTCAGCGCATTGACCTGTTTAGCGGCATTGAACTCTTTGAGGAAATACTGCTCCGCCCTGGTATAATCCTTCAGTTTCAGATAGCAGTCGCCGATGTCGCCTGTCATGGTCTTACGCTCCAGGTAGTTTTGTGGCGGGTACTTTTTGTATTCCGTCAGAAAGAACCGCAGGGCCTCTTTATATTGGCGTTGTCCAATCATTACATGTCCCATCCCCTGTATACAGGCAATCAGTGATCCCTGGTAACCACGATAGATCTTATAATGTTCAAAGGCCTGGCGAAAGTTTTCTACCGACTTTTCCAGTTGACCGGTGTTTCTGAATATCCTTGCCAGACAAAAATACGCATCGCCTGCAGCGGCCGAATCGCCGGTCGTCTTAATGTAGTCCATGGATTGAAGCGCATAGGACAGCGACTGGTCGTATTCTCCCTTTATCCAGTATAAGGTGGACAGACTGAGAAATACATATTGGAGTTTTTTGTTGCCATTGGTCCGCTGTATGTTAATCGCTTCTCTGAAAACCTTTTCCGCCTCATCATATTGGCCTGCAGACAGCAGCAGGTTGCCTTCTGTCAACTTCACATAGATATTGTATTGCAGGTAGCCTGTTTGCTGTATTAAAGCGGCTGCTTCATGAAGGAACGCCGTTGCTTTTTCTCTGTTGAGCACTTCATTGCCTTCTGCTCTTTCCAGGTATTTATAACTTAGCGTGAGTTGTAATCTGATCTTAGTAAGATTGTTCAGTAATGGGAGTAGTTGCGCCGCTTCTTCATACCGGTCACTCAGGATAAGTGCATATCCTTTGAGTAACAGGGCCTCATTATGCTGGTCCTGGCAAAGCTCCCTGCTGCTGATCAGGGCAGCCTGTTCTGCATACTGTATACTGGCGGCTAAATCCCCCGGCCGCCTTATGGGTCTGGAGGCATAGAGATTAGCGAGCGTGAGCAGCAGACCAATACGGGCAGTATCGGCTGACTGACTACTGAGCTTCCGTAAAAGGAGCATCTCACTGTTTGCATTCGCCGGAGCAGGCATCGGATAGAACTGTCCATGTCCGACGAACGGTGTCATCAACAGTATCATTGCCACTCCTGCTATAATCGTTTTTTTACTGATAACATTCAACATAACATACACTAACTGTCTCCCGGTACTTTAAGTACAGAATACCTTCAGATGAAATTTTTCGTAAGGATAGTAAAAATAAATGTCAGAGAAACGTTAATTATATCCGGCACTGTCCTTCATTTTCCAGGGCATTAGAATTATTGAAATATCACTAGTGACGCTCTGCAAATATAGCGAAATATCAATAGTTTAACTGGTAGTATTTATGGTAAATAACTGAAAATTAGCGGGTTGAAATGGTTGGTATGGGAATTGTTTACCGGCGCTCTATAGTTATTCATCTATGCTAAGAAAAAATATACCTGTATATGATGTAGACCATGTTTCTGTATGTAACCAGCAGGATATATGCCTCAGTCGCGTTGCTCCTTACCTGGCCATTCATGCGAATCTGTACCTCGTACATAAGCACACATTTTATCAATTGTTTGTACAGCTGATTGCGGAAAGTGAAATGCGCAGGGAATCCGGTGTGGATGTAATAAATACACAGCTATTACAATTATTTTATACTATCAGTAATATACATCTTTGTTCACAAGACGACATTAAACATAGTCAGCAACATCTGCTGCTGAATCATTTTATAAAACTGATGGAACGGCGTTATAATGAACGCAGATTGCCTGAACCGTATGCTGCGCAACTGGATGTAATGCCCAATCACCTGCATGCCCCTGAAAAATTCAGTAGATATATAATCAACGCGGTACGGCAAGAGCGCCAGTACGCGGATGAAAGAATGCAAATAACCGGCAACTTAAATTTTGTATATGAACTGCCTCATTATTGACGATAACCCGATTGCCCGGGCGACACTGCAACAACTGGCAACTGCTGTTATCGGCCTTCATGTCGTGTGTGAATGCAGCACGGCCATAGATGCCTACAATATTTTACAGGAGAAACAGGTTGATCTGCTCCTGTTGGATATTGAGATGCCAGATATGACAGGTTTAGAACTCACCAGGAACCTTGGTAATAAAGATCTCATCATCATTTTTACCACGGCGAAAAAGGATTATGCTGCAGAAGCATTTGAGCTGAACGTGGCGGACTATCTCGTGAAGCCTGTCACACCTGCCCGCTTTTTGCAAGCCATAGATAAGGCGAAGTCCCTGCTGGAAAGCAGAAAGGAAGAGGTAAAGCTGGTCCATGATGAGTTTATTTTTATACGCGACTCCAATATTGTAAAGCGACTGAAGCTGGATGATATCCTGTATGCCGAAGCCATGGGAGATTATGTGAAATTTCATACCCGGAAGAAGGACTATGTGATCCATGTGACGTTTAAAGCAACAGAGGACCGGTTGCCTGCATCCAGGTTCATGCGGGTGAACAGGTCCTATATTGCAGCCATTGATAAAATAGATACGATGCAGGATGGTGGACTCGTCATCAATGGGAAATTTATTCCTATTACCGAGACATACAAGAAGGCCGTCATTAAAAGGATCAATGTAATGTAGAGAGAATGCTCAGTATGCCACAGACATTTTTATTAACCAACCATAAGACTCCCGGGGAAATGCCGCGTAAGCAGTCCGGCCTTTTTAATGAATATTATCGGCTGATATATATTATGCTTGTTTCGTTTGTCACAGGTGCCTTGTTGCTGATCGCCATCATGTTAATTGGTGAGGTGAAAGATAATGGTGGAATAGCAAAGGTTTACGGTGCGGTGCTGGCAGTACTTATCCTCCTGAGCATTGCCGCCCTCGCAGGATGTATCATCAGACGTCTTAGAAAGCAGCATCGTCTCACCATACAGCAGGATATTTCGGATAGGAAGACCAGGGAAGCAGCTTTCAGTATACGCGGTATGATGCAGTTGATCCAGACACTGTTTGCAGAAAGGGTGAAAAGTAAGGGACTCTCCCTGCAGGTGATCTTCGATCCTATATTGCCGGATACTATGATCGGAGATGCTACGCGCCTTACGCAGATACTGGTCAATCTCATTGGTAATGCACTTAAATATACCGAAAATGGAGAGATCACTGTGATTGTGAATGGTGAACACAGAACAGCAACATCCATCCGCTTGCGTTGCTATATATCTGATACAGGTATTGGTATCAGTAAAGAAAAGTTGCCTTATATCTTTGAACATTTTAAGCAGACGCAGGAGGCGATGCTCCCTGATTACGGTGATCCGGGATTAGGTCTTGCCAATGTGAAAGATCTGGTCATCTTGCAGGATGGAGACATTACCGTGGATAGCGAAGTAGGCAAGGGTACTACCTTTTCTTTCAGTATTCCCTATCATATCGCGGACGAGCCACTATTCCGGTATATTCACCCGGCATACATCAGAGGTGTCAGTAAGGGTGACCGGCAATATGAAAAAACGGTAACAGGGCAATTTATAGCACTCATACCTAAAAGGCTGATTGAATTGCGGGAGGCCTTACAGGCAAACGACCGGCACCAATTGTCGCTTATTGCACAGGATATGAAGACCAGCATGGCGGCGATGGGAGTGACGGGCGTTGTCATCGAATTACTCAATGAAGTGTCAGGTGTACCTTTGAATGAAATGGAAAAGAAGATCGCACTGATAGAAGAGATTTGTACCGCAGCCGTGAGAGAAGCGGTTATGTTTAACGAAACATTGGCAGAATGATCGCAGGAAACTGGTAATAGTTCCCTACGCCCCCGAAACTTTTGTATTCATTACGGGTCATCTTGTTAAAATCCTCGCCCCTGCCGCTTAAGTCAAAATGTATTCAGGATTCCCACCTAGCTTCGTATCAGAATGTTTTATTAAAACAGAGAATACGATGGGAACGTTCAATATCAGACCGCTTTTTATAGTCGTTTTTGTTTTCCTTGCTGCATGTAAAAGCAAGACGTCTTCTTCGGTGAAAACTACCCCGCAAAGTTATCCGGTGATATCGCTGGAACCCCGGAATGCCACTATCTATACCGATTACCCTGCCACTATACAGGGTATTCAGAATGTGGAAATAAGACCTAAGATTGACGGATATGTAGACGGCATTTATGTAGATGAGGGGGCATCCGTACGTAAAGGACAGCTATTATTCCGTATCAGTGCACCGCAATACGAAGAGAACGTACGTACTGCCGAAGCTAATATCAAGATAGCGGTGGCTGATGTCAATGCCGCACAGATGCAGGTCAACAAGGTAGAGCCGCTGGTCAGACAGGATATTATCAGTCACTTCGAACTGGAATCGGCACAATATACACTGGAAGCAAAACGCGCGGCGCTTGCCCAGGCAAAGGCGGCGCTCAACAATGCCCGGACCAATCTGAGTTATACGACCATTAATAGTCCGGTGGATGGTGTGATCGGCATCCTGCCGTATAAGATCGGGAGTCTGATATCCAGTACAACGGCAGAACCATTAACGACCGTTTCCAACATACAAAATATCTACGCCTATTTCTCCATTAACGAAAAACAGGGACTGGACTTTTTCCTGGCTTCCGGTAAGGGTACGATGCAACAGAAGCTGGCGGCATTGCCACCGGTGAAGCTGGTGCTGGCGAATGGGACGATATTTCCGCAGGAAGGTAAAGTGGAAACAGCCAGTGGGTTGATCAATGCGCAGACTGGCGCCGTGAACATGCGGGCGACCTTCTCCAATCCGGATGGCCTCGTACGCAGTGGCAGCAGTGCTGTTGTAAGAATGTCCCAGCAGATAGATACTGCGTTGCTGATCCCGCAGAAGGCGACTTATCAGATACAGGGGAAATTGTTTGCCTATCTCGTAGGTAAGGATGATAAGGTCAATTCTGTAGAAGTGATCACGAGCAACAGCTATCTGGATTATTATGTCGTGACTTCCGGTGTGAAGCGCGGTGACCGGATTGTAGCAGATGGTATCAGCAACCTGCGGGAAGGTTTACAGATCAAACCTGCTGTATACACAGATACGACGTTGAATAAAACAAATTAATAAGCGTGTAATTGTAGTATATGTTACGAAGATTCATTGAAAGGCCGGTATTATCGACGGTGGTTTCCATCATTATCGTCACACTGGGTATACTGGGCATGTCATCATTGCCCATCTCACAGTATCCTGATATTGCACCGCCGACAATTCAGGTACAGGCTTCTTACAGCGGTGCCAATGCCGATGTGGTATTGAAGAGTGTCATCGTGCCGCTGGAACAGCAGATCAATGGCGTCGAGAACATGGACTACATCACTTCTACGGCAGGGAATGACGGTTCCGCTAATATCACTGTCAGCTTTAAGATCGGGAGTGATCCGAATATGGCCGCTGTCAATGTACAGAATGCAGTGTCGAGAGCGACGCCATTATTGCCACAGGAGGTGACAAGAGCAGGTGTGACCGTGCAGAAAAAGCAGACCAGTACTGTGCTCATATTCTCTGTTTACAGCGATAACCCTGCCTATGATCAGAGCTTCATTCAAAGCTATGCTGAGATCAATATTCTGCCGGTTATTAAACGTATACAGGGCGTCGGAGACGCGTCTTCTCCCGGACAGATGACCTATGCGATGCGTATATGGCTCAATTCACAGGCCATGGCGTCTTATGGGCTGGTACCCGCGGATGTCACAGCTGCGCTGGCGGAACAGAATATCCAGGCAGCGCCGGGACAGTTTGGTGAGCGTTCCGGACAGGCCTTTCAATATGTAATACGCTATCCGGGTACGCTGGTATCTCCGCAGCAGTTTGGTGATATCATTATCCGTTCCAATTCCAGGAGCCGGTTGCTACGCCTGAAGGATATTGCGCGTGTGGAATTAGGTGCGCTGAGTTACTTTAATAATACAAGAACGAATGGTTTAAACTCTGTGTCTATCGATGTGGCTCAGGTAGCAGGATCAAACGCAAAGGCAGTGATCACGCAGACCTTACAGGCGATGGATGAAGCAGCTAAGTCATTCCCTGATGGCATTCACTATGTGGTGATGCAGAATATAGATGATTTTCTGACTGCTTCCATCGATAAAGTGCTGCATACATTATTCGAAGCATTCGTACTCGTTTTCCTGGTCGTATTTATATTCCTCCAGGACTTCCGTTCTACGCTGATACCGGCCATCTCTGTGCCGGTCGCTATTATCGGTACCTTCTTCTTCCTGAATGTACTGGGCTTTACGATCAATCTGCTGATTCTCTTTGCATTGATATTAGCCATCGGTATCGTGGTGGATGATGCGATCGTGGTAGTAGAAGCCGTACACGCAAAACTGGACAGCGGGTATCAGTCCGCCAGGCAGGCAAGCACGGATGCATTGGGAGAGATATCCGGTGCGATCATTTCCATTACCCTGGTGATGTCGGCGGTATTTATACCCGTAAGTTTCATCGGAGGATCATCGGGCATCTTTTATAGACAGTTCGGATTAACACTGGCGATTGCGATCATTTTGTCTGCCGTGAATGCGTTGACACTCAGTCCGGCGTTATGTGCCCTCTTCCTGAAACCACATCACGACGGCACAACTAAACATCACCTGCTGTCCCGGTTCTATATTGCTTTCAATGCCTCCTTTGCCCGGATGAGTGAGCGATATGGGCAGGCCATCGGATTTTTTAGTAAGAAGAAATGGATACCCATCACGGTACTCACCTTGTTTGTACTGTTATTGGGTACTTTGGCAGTGAATCTGCCGAAAGGCTTTGTGCCCAATGAAGACCTGGGTTCTATCAGCTGTAATATCAGTCTGCCACCCGATGCCTCGTTAGAAAGAACAGACGCCGTAGCGCGTAAGATAGAAGCCATTGCTAAGACCATCCCCGAAGTGAATAATGTACTGGCGGTAACAGGACGTGGTCCGCTATCGGGCAGTGGGAATAACTACGCGACTGTCATATTACGACTGAAACCCTGGGCGACGCGTAAACGGGACGTACAGGCTATCACTAAAGAACTGTTTGCACGGACAACAGATATTACGGAAGCGGAGATCAAGTTCTTTGCACCGCCTACTATCCAGGGCTTCGGTAACTCGAATGGTTTCTCTTTCCAGTTGCAGGATAAGACAGGTGGTGATATCGCGAAATTCTACAAGGTCAGTAAGGACTTCCTGAGTGCGCTGAATCAACGTCCGGAGATACAGTTTGCCACTACTGCCTTTAATCCGAATTTCCCGCAGTACCTGATGAATGTCAATGTACCCAAGATAAAGGAGGCGGGCCTGAATGTTACGGACATCACGGGTGTCATGCAGGGGTACTTTGGAGGAATATACGCTTCTAATTTCAATGAGTTCGGACAGCAATACCGGGTCATGATACAGGCAGATCCTCAGTTCAGGATGACACCTGAAAGTCTGAACGGTGTGTTCGTGCGTACACCTAACGGTCAGATGGTACCGGTGACAGAGTTTATAACCCTGACACAGGACTATGGTCCGCAGACCATCACCCGTTTCAACCTGTTCACATCTATCAGTGTGAATGGGGCGCCTAATACCGGGTACAGCTCGGGTCAGGCGATCCAGGCTATCAAAGAAGTAGCTGCACAGACACTGCCTGCCGGATATGGATACGAGTATTCCGGTATTATCCGGGAAGAGCTTTCCGGTCAGTCGCAGGCATTGTTCATCTTCCTGCTTTGCCTGGTCTTTGTCTACCTGCTATTGAGCGCGCAGTATGAGAGCTATATCCTGCCGTTATCCATTCTGCTGACGGTCCCTGTCGGTATTGCAGGTGCATTGGCCTTCGCATGGTGTTTTAACATCGCCAATAACATCTACGTACAGATCACGCTGGTCATGCTCATCGGATTACTGGCCAAAAATGCCATTTTAATAGTCGAATACGCGCTTGAAAGGAGAAAGTCAGGTATGAGTATCAGCCAGGCAGCAATGGAGGGTGCAAAAGCCAGATTAAGGCCTATTCTCATGACCTCATTCGCATTTATACTGGGGTTGATCCCTTTAATGCTGGCTTCAGGCGCCGGCGCGAATGGCAATCACTCCATCGGAACCGGGGCAGTAGGTGGCATGCTGACGGGTACCTTGTTCGGACTATTCATCACCCCGACGTTATTTATCATCTTCCAGGGACTACAGGAAAGGATCACCGGACCTGCTGTCAGGCCTGCCGGCGCACATTCATGAAACTAATGCAGTGATATTATGAAACGAAGACTTAATAAATATGGCGGACTGCTGATCGTACTGATGACTGGTATGCTGTCCTGTAAGGTAAGGGAACAATATACTGCTCCATCAACACCTTCAACTGCACTTTTTCGTGACGTATCATCCGCCAGTACGAACAATATAGCCGACCTGCACTGGAAAGAAGTGTTTACTGATACATTGCTGCAACAACTCATTACCACCGGCATCGCTAATAATCCGGACCTGCTGACCGCCTACTCACGCGTCAGGCAATCGCAGGCTTACCTGGCGCAAAGCCGTATGGCCTTTCTACCTTCATTGAATGCAGGGGTGACTGCGACGCTGAATAATGCATCAGACCCGGCTATAGCAGGTAATAACGCAGCTGTTGACAGACATGAATTACTCACCGGTGCCAGCTGGGAAGCTGATATCTGGGGGAAATTGCGTAGCAATAAACGGGCTTCCCTTGCAGCTCTTTTACAGTCGGATGCTAACGCCAGGGCTGTTATGACGGGACTGATCGCTAATATTGCGACGTATTATTATCAGCTGTTAGCGCTGGATAAGCAGTTGTACTACACGCGGGAAAGTGTGCGTAACTGGCAAACGACGGTAAATGTGATGAAAGAACTGAAGAAGTCAGATGTTGTCACGGGTGCGGCTATCGTCCAGAGTGAAGCCAGTAAATATGGGATTGCAGCTACTATACCCGATCTGGAACGCAGTGTCAGGGAAACAGAGAATGCATTGAATCAGTTGCTGGGAAGGGCGCCGGCCGCTATTCCCAGAGCAGAGATAGCGGCGGAACAACCGTTGGCCCTATTGTCAACAGGCGTACCTGCGCAATTACTGTCTAACCGACCGGATGTGCAGGCGGCAGAACAACAGTTCAGGTACTATTTTGAACTGGTGAATGCGGCCCGCGCCTATTTTTATCCGTCACTGACATTATCTGCTTCTGCCGGCTATCTTACTGTTGATAAGCTATGGAGCCCCGGCTCATGGATCAGTAGTATTGTCGGCGGGCTCACACAACCCATCATTGCACAGGGTGCTAATAAGACCAGACTACAAGTAGCACGTGAACAACAGCAACAGGCGCTGATCAATTTTCAGAACGTCCTGCTGACGTCCGGTCGCGAGGTTTCCAATGCCCTCTATGCTTATCAGGCATCTGTAGACAAAGCGAATGTAAGAGATAGTCAGCTGGTGAATTTAGATAAGTCTGTTACATATACACAACAACTGGTACGTTATGGCTTTGCCAATTATACAGAAGTACTGACTGCACAGCAAAGTATGCTGAATGCGCAACTTAGCCAGGTCAATGACCGTTTACAACAACTCACGGCTGTTGTACAGTTATACAAAGCGTTGGGTGGCGGCTGGAAATGAGGCAGCTGAAAGGAGAAAGGCCGCCGTATGCACAGCGGCCTTTCCGGTGGAAGTTATTTTGCCTGCTCTTCGAGTCTGAGCAATGCATTGTTGATATTGCTTAACTGTTCCTTCACTAATCTGGTATGACTGTAATGCGCTACCAGTTCTTTCAGCAGCTGATGCCCCCTATCCATCTCTCCGGATTGTAAGGCTTTCGCTGCCTGCTGATATAACTGCTGCGCAGCATCCTGGTCCGGATCTGCTTTCGGGAAATGCCTGTATTCAAAGATCTCCCATAGTTCGCTTGTCCAGGGCCACTGTTGATGAATGATCTCCTTATTCATCCCTTTCAGGATCTCCGGGAATTTCTTACCGGAAAAATCTGGTTCAAGACGCTGTTGCACCTTGCAGACAGCCACATACACTTCTGCTGCCGCATTGGACAATTCAGGAGGTACCGGACTACCATTCATCGCTCTGACATAATCATTCCACTTTTTCCAGTACACATATACCATCCGGTCACGCAATCCGTTACCGTCCGGCAGGATCCTGATATTATCAGATAATAACCGCAGGAATGTGGCCATGTTGTCCGCATTGCCAAAGACGCTTTTCGCCCAGGTATTGCCTGATTTTCTGAAAAGATGTTCCAGTACTATATATTGCAGGGTGGCTTCCGGTGCATCCCTGGGAGAAGGAGGCGCGGAGAACAGTTGTGTGATAAGTGTGCCCGGTTCCATGGAGAATACCAGTTCAGCTATAGGCCAGTCAGTGTATGCACTGTACCAGCCGCTGTACTCCCAGTCATTCAGCGTGCCATAACGCTTTTTAGCATGAAGCCCTGATATGTTGTGCTGTATATAGCGACGGAAGTTTTCCTGTGTAAATAATACCATCACCCTGTTCCGGTACTCCAGATCAAGGAAGCCTGTGCTTTCCAGGTATTTTCTCACCAGGTAGGTGCCGTCTTTATCAATGGACGTGAGCAGGTAATCAAGACTGATCTGCACCAGTTCAGGCGTAACGAGTTTGCCGGTCTGCATGATATTGAGCAGGCGTTGTAAGATGCCATCTGTCTTTGGCAAACTAAGCAGCATCCTATACAGCGCTAAGACCTCTGCTTTTTTTATCGTCCTGTTCTGCCATGCCTCGTTCAGCATCCGTTCTGCTTCCATGAAGGACTGCATACCATTCTTCTTCAGCAATGTCTGTTTAAAGGCGGGTAGGAAAGCCCCTGTCTGATCACTCTTCTCTGTTTCCGATAATAACCAGTTGGCTTTCGTGAGTGATACGATATAAGGAAGCTCCGCACGTATCGCCGCATCCTGTGCCGCCATCTTACCCAGTTGTTGTACCCACTCGTCCAGCGGCGCCTGTGGATAACTGGCGATATGCCGGTACAGGACATTGATCATGACCGGAGCCAGCTGATGAAGGTCCGTCTCCAGTGTTTTGAGCAGCTTATACGCTTCTGCAACTTCCGTGATATCTTTCGCCTGTTCCAGCATCACACCCAGGCTTTGTTTCAGCTCAGGGGAATCGCTGTAGGAGAAGGTGCGGAGTCTTTCCCTTACCTGCATTTTGATATGTTCAGGGAAGTAAACACCCTCCATGATCTCGCGGAAGAGCTGCAATAGCGATGTTTTATTTTCCGCTGTAACCGGAAACTGTGTTGCTGCTTCCGCCAGCTGTATCTTAAGCCGGTGATCTGTTTCCGCCAATGCCAGTGTGATCAGGGCCGTTTCCGTATCTGCCGACTTCCGGCCTGTATGTATCAGTACATATAGTAACTCGCTGCGTAATACAGTCAGCGGCTCTTTTTTAACCGCTGCCACTAACGCCGGTTCTATCAGGGACTGATGACGGGTAAAGTGCTGATGCAGATAGGGAAGGGTCGCTTCCCGGACATATGGGTTACTGTCATGCAGACCGCTGATCAGCAGGTCCGGGATGTCACTATGTTGTAATAACGTCAGCAGACTGATTTTTAAGCCTGCAGCCGTGCTTTCTGTGAAAAGCCGGGATAACTGTCCGGTAAGTTCCGGATGTGCCGCTAGGCGGTCTTTAATGAGCAAAAGTAATTCCGGCTGGTCGGGCATATGGTGTAGTGCAGCAATGATTCCGGCAAAGAGGGAGGGATCAGTCGTTTTCAGGCCAGACAGAAACTGTATGATAGCCTTCCGTACCAGTTGATCGGTCTCCGTCAGGAACTGCAATGACAGCGTATTGATCACGACAGGAAGAGGCGCCGGCAGTGATGCCAGGAACTCAACTGCTTCCAGACGGGTATGGCTGCTTTCCATTGGTGCAAGAAAGTGCAGGGCCTGTTCCGCAGCCGCCGGTAATGGGAACTGCTTTACCAGTTGTAACAGTCCCGGTTTACATACCGCAGGTGCTACGGGAATGAAAGCACTGATCTTTTGAATCGTGTCCGCTGTTTTATGTACCGTATTGCCCAAACCGAAAATACAGGCCAGTTGTATCCTGGTATCAAAGTCATTGACCAGGGTATCTGCCAGGATCTCCTGCACAGTGTCCACGTGTGCCGCCAGCACTGCCAGCTGCTGCACTGCCTGTAGGCGTAAGGCTCTTTCGGGTTCCAGGCAGGCAAACCAGCAGAAGGTGTCAATATAGGCTGCCCGTTGTGTTAAACGGGTAACCGGAATGGCGCATAACAGGAACAACATTTCCGTCCGTACAGTAACGGAGGCCTCATCCCTGGCCGCAACGGACAGTTTCTCCGCCGCTTCATCTGTTGAAAGAAAAGGCCGGAGACTGTTCAACGCCTCCAGGCGTTCTGCCTCAGGGCGTTCATGAGACAGGAGTATATCGAATAAAGCTAATTCTTCAGGCATCGTGTAAAATTATTGGGTCAGCAAATGAGGTAGCAGGAAGATCAGTCGTCAGTCTGCGAATCCTGGTCCTTCTTCATCGGCAAATCCCGGTTTCTCCGGAACAGCACTCAGCAACATTTTTTCCAGGTCCATACCAGCATTCCGGGTTGCCTCTTTTAGCGCGCGCATGGCATCTGCGTCCTGTTGTACGAATGGACGCTGCACGATCCAGTGCAACAGTTCCGGTACCGGTGACCAGGAGCTGTTGGCAGTCAGATAGCTGATGTAGGGAATGATGCCGGCCGCGGTCTGCTGCCGTTCCAGATGCTGCCGGAATACGGACAGTAACTCATTACCCCAGATAAGCTGATTCAGTTCATCCAGCTGTATGAGATGAATATATCTCCCCCGCTTTTCCAGCAGCGTCCATAGCCCTTCTTTCAGTTCTTCAAATGCCGGATTACTTTTTAGTATGAGTAGATATTGTTTAAACTTTGATTCATTCCCCAGGTCAGTCGTTAGCAACTGGTTCAGCGCATACCGGCTCAGGTTATCATCAATGCCTGATCTCACTGCCAGGAAACGAAGTATTTCCACATCAGATACCCGCTCCTGGTAAAGAGAGGAACTACCTGCCGGATTTAGCGCAGCCCATAGGATACGTCGCGCCATGGCAGGATTATCATCATAGTACATCCACAAATGCGGAAATATTCCGGAGAAGTCATGTTCGACATCTGCTTTATGTAGCCATTGTTCCCAGTTGATATGCTCACCACCCGCCTGTGATATAGCGCTTTCCTGTATGTGGGTGCAGATCTCCCGGATATAACTGTCCTGTTCATGATCTGCCAGCTGGCTGAACACCTGTATCGTGGCAGATGATAGTTCCGGTATAGTACTGATCTTTTTCGCCAGTGTGCGCCGTAGTGATGTGTTGATGCCAGGATGTAACAACACGGGTGCTGCCGCTTCCACCGTAGTAATATTGCTTTTGGTCAGGGGAATGAGCAGGATGCCCCTGATACCGGCTTCTTTGATGTCAGGAGAAGGTGCTTCCAGTGCTTTCAGGTAGAAGCTGTTCAATGCATCACCTGGCGCCACGACTGCTGCAATGGCATTAAGTATGGCTGCACGGCACTCCGCTTTCTGTTCCTGCTCAAACAGTCGAAGGAACTTGTCAAATAAGAAAGGCCTTTGCTGTATCAGCTTGCCGAGTATTTCATAAATACGTACAGCGAGTATCGTCTGAATATTTTGTTCAACCAGTTGCAATAAAGCATTGGAGAGCGCTTCATGCTGTGCGGTATAAGGTGCCAGCAGGTTGATCAGCCCCAGCGCAATACCTGCATCTTTTTCCGTGCGCAGGTTTTCGCAGAGATGTGTGATGATATCGGGCGTTAGCTGGATACTATAGGAGAATATGTGCAGTGCCGCCTTTCTTACACCTGCGTCCGGGTCATTTCTGCCTGATTCCAGCAATACATCCAGGAGTGCAGGATCGTCTATACCGTGAATGGCCAGTAGCTGCATACAACGGATGCAGATCAGCGGTGACCGGTCTGACTGGATCAGTGTAGTAAGGGCTGCTACCGGTACATAGGATCTGTCAAAACAAAAGCGTAATACCATTTCCTTAATGAGGAAAGGCTCTTCCGGTGTCAGTAAGTCACTGATCAGGGCGAGGTCCGCTTCATGCTGTAGTAGCAGTCTGTTGACAAGTACCAGCTTATCCGCCTCATCTACCTTATTCAGTATACTTTTGTAGAAGATAATATCTTCTGCCGAAGCGTCTGCGGGTATCAGTAGCCACGACAGGATCACACGATTCACATCGGCATTATCCTGTTGCTGATAAAAGGAGATCAGGTGTTGCCTGGCCTGTTTGTCAGTAACTGAAAACCTGCCCAGTATGGGCAGAATAATATCCCTGCTTTCATCCTGCCCGAGGGCGGAGATCAGTACGCTGATAAACCGCTCTTTATGCGCTATCTGATGCATACCAGTAGCTGCTAACTGTTGCAGCATATCCGCTTTTAGCTGTGTGTCGGTTGCCGTTTCTATCAGTGAAAGCCATTTTTCTGCGATCGCAGGATCGTTCAGATAGGGGCTGGCAGAAGAGAGTAGCGAATATTTTGTATCTGTATCAGAGAGTGGTACCATATCCAGCATCATGAGAGACTGGGAGGTATTAGCGTTTCTCCTTTCTTTTATCTGTTCAATAATAGTACTCATATCAGGATGTTTTCAGCGTATTGGGTTTAATACCTGCCAGCGCATCTGTAAGAGCATCCTGCTGACTGGCATCCAGTGTTAATTTCAGTAATGCGTCCAGGGCTTTCTGCCGGGACAGCGAGTCTATCATCTCATTCCGTACAACGGATAATAATACATCAAAACGTTGTGTTACGCCAGGGCGCAGATATCCATCCAGGCAAAGTCGTACTAGTTCCCTTTCGGTATCGTATAACAATACATCTTCCAGGGCCGGAACTATCTGTGGATAAAGCTCCGCTACACCTGCCAGTGTACCGGCACAGCTAACCCTGAACGGAGAACCTGGTTCAGTCAGTTCCGCACAGAAGATATCTACCAGTTCAGGATGACGCGCCACGGATAATGCTTTTACCTGGTTAAATAAGATCTCCCGCAGTTGTTCGTCTCTTTCCTTCACAAAGAGCTGTAACAGTGGTGCCAGCACCTGTTCGGTCTTCAGTCTGCCGATCAGCAGTGACAATACTTTTTTACGTTGTGCGGTATTGTTAATTTCTTTGATGCCATTTAGCAGCAATGCGCTGATACTGGCATCTCTGCCTGCATATGGAGCAAGCATATCGACCAGCTGATTGAACTCCTCATCATCAAAAACACCTGGGTGGGCACTGAATGATGCAGCAACCGCATTACGTATTTCAGGTAATCGCATCAATGGTTTGAGCAGCTCCAGCACGGTGATCCTTACACCTTCCGAACGGTCTGAAGCTAGGGTCTCTGCCAGTTGTATAAGTAGTTCGTTACTGAGTTCCGGCATTTCCTTTTGCAGTAACAATGCCTGCTGACGGATGTGTTCATCACTATCTTTCGTAGCTGACCAGTACACCTGTGCCACGATATCGCCGTTCCATGACCTTATGCGTTGCAGGGCTGTCAATGCGTGTGTACGCATGTATGGATCGTTATCTGTACGCAGTACGCGTATCAGCAATGGCGCATAGGCGGTATCGAGCATTTTCGCATCTGCCAGGCGTTTTAATACCCGTATACGTATTGCGCTGTCGTTTTTAACATCCAGGTATGACTGTAAGGCGGTGACGATAGCTGCACCCCACGAAGGACATTTCTCTGCCAGGGAAAGTGCCTGTTGCTGCAATACCGTAGGTGCGTAACGGTTTTTTTCCAGTGCGGCGAGCGCAATGTCTTCTGTAACAGCCGGCAAGGTGGATAAAGCATCCTGTACCGCCAGTTGTTCCTGCTCACTGAGTTGAGTATCTGCTGATAATGTAATAAAGAAGCCAGCCAGGCGACTATCCTGGTGTAGTCCTTCCTGCAGGCGATATAACAATGCAGTACGCACATCACGGTCTTTTTCCTGCTGAAATACATGCAGCAGTGCATCGAAGAAGGCACTCAGCTCTGTAAACCGGGATGTATTCAGTGAAGACAGAAAGAATAGCAGTTTATCGCGGGTTTCTTTGTCCCTGGTTTGTGGTAGCACTTCCAGCAGTGCCGTGGTCACTTCGGGTACATGCAGGTTTTGTGATGCCAGCTGTATGATCTGGGTCTTGATCACCTGTTCCGAGTGTGGGCTGCCCAGCACTTTCCGGATCAGTCCCGGCAGGGAATGTTGAGTCGCATTGTCCATCCTTTTCCAATTAGATATGATTATTAATAAAAGAGTACGATCATACTATCTCTATCGCCTCTATTTTTTCTGTTCTGATAAAACAGCGTTTACCTTCGGCCGTCCTGATCTCCACTATGCCGGGGTGCAGGGTGCTGACAATGCCATGCACCGTGGCGCCTGACAAAAATAAGGTTACGCGCTGTTGTTCGGTATAACTATTTTCCAGTAATTTTTCGAACAGGGTTGTTGACATGACTTCCGGGTTTATGAGGCTACAAAATAAATAGCAAACGTTTACCGGTCAAAAATAACAATTGCATTTTATTTGATCCCCCGAATTTTCTCAAAGGGTTATATTTCCGGCGCATATCTATTTTATTGTCAAACGTAAAATAAAAAAGAAAGGCCCGGGTTCATTATTGAACCCGGGCCTTTCTTTTTATATGTTTTGCCGTTATAATTAGGAGCAGACGGTGTTAGAACCTGAAAGTAGCATTCACAGAAAGACGTCTTGGCATCTGTTTTTCCAGGGTAGTCCAGCCACTGAAATATTCCTTATTGGTCAGGTTATCCAGTTTCACACCCAGGCGATAAGCTTTCGCATTGTAGAACACAGATGCATTCAGTACAGTATAGGAAGGCAGTGTAAATACGCCGGTGGTCAGTCCGTTGGTGATCTTATTGTCGCTGGCGTAGTTACCACCGAGGCCCAGACCAAGACCTTTTACAGCACCCTTAACGAAGCTATAGCTGATCCAGGCATTTGCCATGCTAGCCGGGCCTGCGGAAACAGGTCTTCTGTTTAGGAATTCTTTTTCTATTTCTGTTGACTTGCTGTCATTGTAGCTATAACCTGCTACGATGTTCAGTCCTGGCAGCGGAGTGGCAATTACGTCAAATTCAACACCTTTACTTTTCTGTTTACCATCCTGTATGGTCACGTTATAGGCAGTACCCTCGCGTTCTACAGTGATCTGGCGGGTCATGTTAGATACCAGGATGTCGTAGTAGCTGGCAGTCAGGGCCAGTTTGTGATCGAATGCATCTACTTTCACGCCACCTTCCCACTGGTTAGCCTGCTGTGGTTTGAAGATGTTGGTATATTCAGGCAGTACACGCTGACCCGGTGCTACATTGCTGAAGCCATTCATGTAGTTACCGAATACACTTACTTTATCTTTTAACACCTGGTATACCAGACCGAATTTCGGAGATACAGCCGTCTGACCGTATTTATCAGAAGTGGTATTGGTAGAGAAGTCGGTGTATCCCTTATTTTCGTAGCGGTCAACACGTACACTTACCATAGCGCTGAACGCGTCAGTGATATTCAGTACGTTGGAGATATATGCGCTATATACCTGTGCGCTGTTACCATCCTTAGTAACAGGCTGCCCGGCAAGATTCGCATCTACAGCGGCTTTGTTGATCTGGCCATAACGCGGATCGTCATTGCGGCTTACGTTTACGAAGTCAAACAGTGCATAGGCGCTGTTGTTATTCACTGTGCTCTGATCATTGAAATCCAGACCGAAGATGACGCGGTTACGCATGTTACCGATCCTGAAGTCGCCGATGAAGTTCTGCTGGATATTAGTGGTAGTGGTCGTAGAGTTCTGGTTGTAGGCAAAACGGCTGGCTAATGTATCATTAGCGCCAATGCCAGCCGGACCCATATCCAGGAACATCACGTAAGAGTAATAGCCATCGCTTTTACGGCTGCTTCTCGCCAGTACGGTCTGAGACGTCCAGTTGTTAGAGATCTTATAGGTGGCCTGTCCGTACAGATTTACTGTAGGCGTTTTATGTGTCAGGTCATTGCTGGTGTAAGACCTGTTGAAATCCATGTGTAATTCATCCGGTGTACGTGCGATCAGCGGCCGGTATCTGTTCAGGAACAGCATCATTGGGTTGGTGGCTTCTGCGTTATAAAACTCGGCGTTCACCAGGAAGGATAATTTATCACTTGCCTTGTAGGACAGGCTTGGAGCAAAGAAGAAGGACTTTTTGAAACCAGCGTCCTGGAAGCTGCCCTCATTGTGGTAAGCCGCATTTACACGCAGTAATGCACTTTTATCTTTGTTCAGCGGCGCATTTACATCAGCCGTTACACGACTCAGGCCATATCCACCTGCAGTGTAGCTCACTTCACCACCAAAAGTTTCGTAAGGCTTTTTAGTAACGATGTTCAGCAAACCACCAAAAGAGATATAGCTGCTGCCAAAGAGCGTGCCGGAAGGGCCTTTGATAGACTCGATCCTTTCCACGTTAGCAGGATCAATACCACCATTGGTCAGACCCGGAATGCCATTGATCATAGTGGGCTGTACCGCAAAACCACGCATAGAGAAGTAACCGGCACCGTCAGTAGGACGGCCTGTAGAAGACCACAGTTTGGTTACACCAGGTGTATTTTTAAGTGCATCGTCAAAGTTAGTGATCACCTGTTCCTGCATCAGTTCTTTGGAAACCACGTTATAGACCTGTGGGTTTTCGAGATTTGCCAATGGCAGGCGCGCAACATATTGAGATTCTTTTTTAGCGAACTTGCTGCGACCAGTAGCGACTTCTACTTCCTTCAGCTGAATGTCCGACACAGCAAGCATCACCGTTATTTCCGTTGTGTTATCTGCAGTGACAAGTACCGTTTCTTCTTTGGGTGCATGTCCTACGAGTCTTACCTGTAATGTATAATTGCCCGGTTTTACATTGTTCAGTACAAAAACACCATTTTCATCCGTTAGGGCTGATTTCTTGGTGTTTTTAAGTATTACAGTTACCATCATGGCCGGTTTGCCGTCAGTTGTAGTAACTGTACCTTTAATGAGTCCGTTTCCGTCTTCCGTAGTATGTGCGGAGAGCACACATGGACTAAAAGCCAGTAGCATTAAAAGTAGCGTCTGAAGAAATCTCATATATATACATTGGTTTAGAGGCCCGCAAAGTTGTACCATGATGGGTAGTGGCTGGTTATATATTCGGGAAATCTTTTTACGCTATCGGGAAAAAAATGCACCCATTACTATTAATAGTAATGACTATGTGAAGATAGTATCGATATCTGTTAATTAAAGTGGATGCCGGAGCAGGTATGGGTTTTTTCTCGCATATGATAAGACTGTTGTTTTATCAGCCATCCTGCTGATAGAAGAAGTCGCATTTTGTTACATGAATTTGTAACTTGTTAACGAAACCAGTTCATATGAAGATAGTATTCACCATCACTGCGCTTATCATACTCTTTGCCACGTCAGCATATGCGTCTCTTGATAAGAATATTGAGAAAACTTCCGTCTGTACCGGCGAAGCAGAGCCGATCATTACTGGTGCCGACCAGACTGCGGCCTATCTCCCTTACCTGAAAGGTAAAAGGGTGGCCGTACTGGCCAATCCGACCACGATCATAGGCCATACACACCTGGTGGATAGTCTGCTGAAGAGAGGTGTTCGTATCGTGAAAATATTCGGACCAGAACATGGTTTTCGGGGGAATGCCAGTAATGGGGCGAAAGTAAAAGATGAGAAAGATGCGGCTACCGGTTTGCCAGTCGTGTCATTATATGGTACAAGACGTAAGCCTTCTGCCAGCGATCTGAAAGATGTGGATATTGTCATATTCGACATCCAGGATGTGGGCTGCCGTTTTTATACTTATATCAATGTGCTGAGAGATGTGATGGAGGGTTGTGCTGAGCAGAATAAGGAGCTGATGATATTGGATCGTCCTAACCCGAATGGCTATCTGATAGATGGTCCGGTACTTGATATGCGGCTAAAGTCAGGTATCGGGCAGTTCCCGGTTCCGATAGCACATGGGATGACCATTGCGGAGTTTGCCCAGATGATCAATGGGGAACGCTGGTTGCCCGGCGGCAAGACCTGTCGCCTGAAAATTATCCCGTTGAAGCATTATCAGCATGAGATGGAATATATCCTTCCTGTACCACCTTCTCCTAATCTGAATACACAGCAAAGTATCTTATTATACCCGTCTGTCTGTTTATTTGAAGGAACAGTGATCAGTCAGGGACGGGGAACATATTTTCCGTTCACAGTGTTGGGTAGTCCGGCATTAAAAGGAAAGTTTTCTTTTTCCTTTACGCCGGAGAGTATCCGCGGAATGAGCGAAACACCCCTGCATATGAACAAGGCCTGTTACGGACTGGATCTGAGAAAGTACAATACGGCAAAGTTGCGCAGTGAAGGGCGTATCAATCTCGACTGGATGATTAGTTTATACAAGGCTTATCCGGATAAGGCACATTTCTTTGACAGAACAGTAAGCAATCAGATTGGGAATATTGATATGCTGGCAGGTGTATATGAATTTAGACGGCAGATCATTGCAGGGAAGACGGCGGATGAGATCAGGGCATCGTGGGAGCCGGGGCTGTCTAAGTATAAGGAGATGCGTAAGCAATATCTTTTGTATCCGTAATACGTCATCTTTAATATGAACGAAGGGGCATTGGTTATCCATGCCCCTTCGTTATTTGGGTATTCAGGTAATTAGCAGTTACATTTCGATCTGTCTACATAGATCTTGCAAAATCAGGTTGTTCTTAAAATCAGAAATAGGGGATTTTTCCGGTTTTTGGGTCAGACTGTTTGCCTGTGCGGGCATTTCTTTGATATTTGCTCCGTATATGAAAAACATTTTGATCCCTAAAACATCATTCCATGGCATGGAGCTATAGAAAAAGAATAAAGATTATCCCCGGTGTTCACCTAAATATCAGCCGCAAAGGCATTAGTACAACTATTGGCGTTAAAGGCGCCAGTTTGAATATTGGCCCCGGCGGTACCTACCTGAATACGAGTATCCCCGCATTAGGTATTCGCAACAGACAGCGACTGTCACCGGCAGGTGCTGCACCCCCCGTATATGATACGCCTGAAGTAACTACATTGGAACCGGAGCGCCGGGGCAACATATTCAGTGTGGCACCTAACGAAGTTACCAGCAATGACATGAAGGGTGTTAAGGAAACGATCATTGCTGCGCATCGTCAGAAGAAGGAATTGATGGCTGATCTCGAAAAAGTGAAATCTTCACTTGGTCTATCCCGTATTAAACTGGTATTTTCCTATGTCTTCCTGATAGGCCTTGTTGCGAAGTCTGTCAGACAAAAGATCAGGGAAACTATAACGGCTCAGCAGGAAGCAGTAGAACAGATAAATGAACAGATAGATAACAGCTGTATGCGGATGGACGTGGAATTTGATGCTGATATAAAAGCTAAGTTCGATTCTCTTTCGGAAGCTTTTAAGCTATTGTCCCAGTCAAAGAAGGTCTGGGATGTAACAGCTGCGACCAGCCAGAACAGGGTGGCTGCGAGGTCGGCAGCATCGACACTGGTGATGAAAACAGAAGTAGCTATCGCTATTAAAGATATTCCGGATATTAAGTCGGATGTAAACCCTTTATGGTTAAAAAATGCAAATGGCGCAGACCTGTATTTTTATCCCGGGTTCATTGTCATGTATGATTCACATGACCAGTTTGGTATTATTGGATTGGATGAACTCCAGTTTGACTTCGGTGCTGTTCGTTTTATAGAAGATGGTGTTGTACCTGCGGATAGTAAAGTGATAGACAGGACCTGGGCGAAGGTCAACAAGAATGGGACGCCTGATAAGCGTTTCAAAGGTAATTATCAGATCCCTGTTGTAAGATATGGAAGGATTTCTTTGAAAACGAAACAAGGAATGCACGAAGAATATGAGTTCAGCAACTATGAGGCAACAGAATCATTTGGTCATGCATTATCGAATTATATCCGGTCAGTTAGCTAATCACTATATTGGACCTTATTAGTACGGACAGATATATCAGACATATATCTGTCCTTATGTGAATTTGTGGAAAGCCTATCTTATCCTGCTATGAGCACCATGTATCCCCTCAAGCATATCCCCATGAATACCCCCCCTTACAGAAAAGACCGTCAAACGCGGTGGATGAAAGCAGCCATACTTTTACTAATAGTATGGCTCCTGGTATTATTTCTTCCCGGCACGCATCGCCGGTTGCCGGATGGATATGAAACAACGCATGGAAAGGAATATAGTCCCGACAATCGTGTTCAGTCAACCACTGTCTATAAAACACCTCATGGAAGGAAGTACCATACCGCCGACTGTCATACGGTAAGGAACGTGTCCGAACAGTTGACTGTGACAGCAGCAGAGCAACAGGGACTGGAGCCATGTAAGATCTGTCATCCGGCATCAGTTCATACTGCCTCAGCACCGGCTAACAAAGCGGCGGGAACCGGTGAGACCGTGCGGTGTCAGGGTACGACAAAAAGAGGGACACGCTGCAAACACATGACCAGTATCGCCAACGGTTACTGTTTTCAGCATCAGCCGGAGTAATACAACTATTCTACAAAATGCCAGCATACGCCTGCGATGTCAATAATATTCACTTCTTTGCCATAGGGCTGCTGGATGGGCTTACTGAGCTTAATGCCATATTTCTCCGGCAATTGTTTCTCTGATACCTCTTTCCAGAAAGCATCTGCATTTTCAATTCCTACGGTAAGCATCAGGTTCTCAGCGAATGCCTGGTTGTCAAATTTCTGAAGGATGAATGTGCAGCCGTTGTTCTCAAAGCTCACATAGTCGCCGGAATCCCAGCCGATTTGAAAGCCAAGTTCCTGGAAGAACTGTTTGGAGGCGTTAAAATTTTTGCCGGATGGTACAAATGGTGCCAGAGATTTGAATTGCATAATTATGTACTTTATTGGTGGATAACATCATGTGTTCCCGAAGATAGAACAATACCAAATAATAATGGCTAATAACAATGTACGTGTTATCTTCGGGTGGAATATCCCTGTAATATACCGATATGAAACGCTGTTTCTTTCCTGCTTATCTTGTTAGTAACCGCCTATGTCGGCGAACCCGGGTTAAATACCGCCCGCAGGAGAGCGATCTTCGTATTTTGAATGTACCTGTTAGTATGAAAAAATATACACTCCTTTTTCTCTTTATACTTTTTATCTCTTCCGCCTTTGCGCAACAGCCTGTTACCTTTGATCAAATGGTCAGCCGGATGACAAAACCGTATCACGAAGACACGTTTCCCCGAAAATTTTTTCCCAGAGACGAGAAGTATACGATCAGCCTGAGTGACCAACCACTTCCGCTGGTATTGAAAGATACCATTATCAAAACTCCCGGTAGGTGTGCGCGTTCTATTGCTGGCGCTGTATTGTTTAGAGATAATCTGGTTATTCTGTCTGCATCCGGCCGTTTCACATGTTACCGCCCGGATGATCTGTCCAGGAATGAGGAATTTGAAAAAAAGCTGAATACAAAAATATGGTGTTCTCACCAGATACTAAATAATCAATTGATAGCACAATCTGCAGAACAACCGTTTTATTTTACGGCTGCAAATACCTGGGAGACTTATAAAGCGCCGGCGACAGTAAAAGAAACTACACCTCTTTATGAAGATGAGGATTATTTCTGTTATTCAGAATGTCATGGTGAATGGGGTGGAATGATATATTTCTTTGATAAAAGAACAGGTAGCACCTATTTTACCGGCGCTGGTTGTGCAAGGTCAGTATTGAAGAAGGCAGGTAAGTATTACGTGCTTTCATCTTTGCGACACATGTCTGGTTCCAGTGATCTTGTGGAAATAGCCGATCCCCGGAAACTGTCTGAGTGTGCGTCAGAAATGTCCTATGGAACCATGCGCTGGATGGACAGAAAGGCCGCCGATACGGCAAAACATGCGGTGAGCGTATTTGATGTCTATGGACTGGTGGTGCATGCCATCTTTAGTATAGAAGACCGCTTTATTTCTCTGGGCAGTTGGAGACAGCAAACCTTTCTGTGTGAAATAGATCAGGACATGACCACCATTGTACATCCCTTTTTTAACGAAAGCTTTTCCCCCTATTCTGCCAGTACGAATGGATATGGTGAGATACAACTCGTAAATATATCTACGGGTACCTGGAATGACACATACGTCGCCATTACCCTGATCATAAAAGGGAACAAGATCACCCGTATCACCTGGAACCAGCCATTGTTCGACGGGGAATAGAACTATTGTGGTCAGGGGTGAAAAATAATTTACGTCACTTATCCCCTTATAAAGATTTTGCTGACTCGCCCGGAGTCCTTACATTTAATTGTAAAAATTACAATTAATAATCTGACAGCACTAAATATGCCCGGTGTACCCGCCGGGTGCGCATTGTTCGTCAGTTATTTTATTTTCCTGTTGTACTACTGTCTTCGAATAAAAAAAGTGTTTTGATCTGGTAAATGATCCATTTCCCCGAAGGATATCCTGGTAAAAAGTGTCCAGGGCCGGAAGGGTATAACAAGCGACGAACAAGCGACGAACAAGCGACGGCCAAGCGCTATAGAAACGACGAAAATGCCCGGTGAACAACCCAAGTCTTTTTTGCTGTTGCGTGATGATGCAACAGTATTTCCTAAACAGACGGAATAACCCTCATATTTCATCATTTATAAATTTCACGTATGAAAAGAAAACGCTTGTTGCTTGTATTTGCAACTACACTTTTTGCCTGTCAGAAGGACATGGAAAAGAACCTCGCCAATACCCTGGAGGCTCCCGCTATTGCTGCCGTAGCTGCTGCAGCCTTGCCCTCATCCGATTTTAAAGGCGTGAACTGGGCCGATATGCGGGATAACTTTGCCGACGATGAACTGGTACTTTCCGGTACCACTATCAATGACAACAACGCTACTATCCAGTCGAAAGCCGATTACATCCTGAGTGGTTTTCAAACAGCCGGCGCCAATACCGTACGCCTGCCCGTTAATCCGCCTACCGTATTAAATGCCTGGTGGCAGTCTTACAAAGGGGCGATCGACAAAGCTTCCGCAAAGAATATGAAGGTATTACTGGCCTACTGGGAGGGGGCTTCCTCCCGTAACGGCCTGATAGACAATACTACTACTTTCTGGCAGATGTGGGACACTATAGTGGCGGCCTATGGCGCCAATCCACTGATCTATTTTGAATGTTTTAATGAGCCGCACGGATATAGCGCTACCGATCTGCTGAACCTCTATAACCAATTCGTAACCCGTTACCCCACGATTCCGAAAGGTCGGTTTGTCCTGGACGGTACGGGGTATTCTACCGGTGTAAATACCGTAGGGGCAGATACCCGTTTTGATGGCTGTTTGCTGTCATTTCATGATTATACCTGGTTCGAGGCCAGTAAGACCACGACGGCCGATTGGGAACAGCCTGTAAGATCACTGGCCTATCCCGCCAGAACTATCGTGACAGAGTTCGGTACGGTAATGACCGATGGTACCAATTATACCGGCGCACCCGGCTCTAATGTGAATAATACCTATCTCCAGGGGATGACCAATTCCCTCCGCGAACTGGGTGTGGGTTGCGTGTACTGGCCCGGTCTGCGAACAGGCGATACCTATAGTATGTTCACTGCGAACGGAACTTCTTTATCCACTAACAACAATTCCGGCCTTACGCGGTTAAAGTATGCATGGGGTACCGGAACTATTACCCCTCCTTATGCGTCCTTTACGGCGGGTAGTTATTATAAAGTGATCAATAAAAATAGCAGTAAATCGCTCGAAGTGTATAACCAGTTAACTACCAATGGCGCGGCAATTGACCAGTGGGATTACTGGGCCGGCCTGAACCAGCAATGGCGGTTCAACGCGCAGACAGGCAATTACTTTTCAGTGATCAACCGTAACAGTAGTAAGTCGCTGGATGTGAACGGACAGTCTGCTACCGCCGGTGCCGGCGTCATCCAGTGGGATTACGCTGGTGGTAATAACCAGCAATGGCAGATCATTGATATTGGGTTCGGATATTATAAGATCTTAAACAGGAACAGCGGTATGGCATTGGATGTCAATGGCCAGTCAACCGCCAATGGTGGCAGCATCATTCAATGGAACTGGAACAGCGGTGCCAATCAGCAGTGGCAGATCGCTGCACCCTGATCATTTACTTTATCCATTGATAATGAGAGAGGCCGTGTATCCCTTGTGGATGCGGTCTCTTTTGTTATTATTATATCCTGAATAAAGTACTGTTGACATATAAATACTTTATTATTTTTGTAAATATGTTAGTATGCTACACCTATTTCCGGCGGAGAGCCGCCGGATCATTCCTCCTCACCACATGGCTTGTACTGTTAGCTTTGTTGTCCCCACTGCTTTCACAGGCGCAACATGCGAAAAGGGCTGACTATCAGTTATTGTGGCGGATCGAAGGGTCAGGTATCAATACACCTTCCTACCTGTTCGGTACTATGCACCTCACGGAAAGAAGGGTATTTGAATTCAGTGATTCTGTATTGCTGGCACTACGGAGCGCAGATGCGTTTGCAATGGAAGTAGACATGGATTCCGCTATGGCGTATATGCTCTCTCCGGGAGGTCCTTTGCAGGATACTGTTAACTATATGCGCAGGTTACTAACAGTGGCCGAATACCGTTTTGTGGATAGTTTAGTGAAGAAAAAAGCAGGCGTCAGCATTGACCAGCTAAACCTGAAAAGATTATGGTTCATTGAAAAACTATTACAGGAAGAAGATGCCGTGATCAGTAAAACTGCCGGTGCGGGAGCAAAGGCTGAGAATATCTTCCTGGATGGCTGGTTACACCAGAAAGCCACTTTTATGGGTAAGCCGGTACATAGCCTGGAAAAGCTGAATAATCAGCTCGCTTTTATGAGTGCAGATGTATCGGAGCTGCAGAAAGATATTTTCCTCGAAGAGCTGGGGTATAATGTAGCCCCTGCTGAAAGACCAGGAGACAAAGAACTCTTTAATGCCCGCGTGAAATTCATGGACTCACTGGTGAACCTGTACTACGCAGGTGACCCGGAACAGATACACCGGCTGGTAGATCACGCAGATGCCGGCGAAGGATTGAGCCTGAATAAACGTAACGTTGAAATGGCGGATAATCTGGCTGCACTCATCCGTACAAAAAGTTTTTTTGCGGCAGTAGGTGCTGCCCACCTGGCTGGTGATAAAGGTATGATCGCCCTGCTTCGTGCCAAAGGACTTAGTGTGAACCCTGTAAAGGCTACCTTCACGGGTATTGCGCAGCAGGAGCGCCGGCGATTGGATAGTGTGAAAGGATATACCATGAACAAGATGTCTGACGGATATAGTGTCGTGTTTCCTGGGGTGCCGGTAACCTATCCCATTCCGGGTATGAACAGGAAGATGTATGTGGGTACTAATGACAATGAAGCCTCATTTGCACTGACCATGGACCTGCCGCAACTAGGAAAGGACCAGCAGGAGCTCGGCGATATGATCATTCAGGGTATGGCGGCACAGGGAAAAGCTACTTTACAGAGATCTTATCCTATCGTATACAGAGATATTCCCGGTACAGAGGCCATTATGATGCAGGGTAAGATCCCTTTTTATCTGCGTCTTTTCATGCGTAAGAACAGGGCGTTTGTTTTCATGTATGCAACTGATGCTGCGGATAGTAGTGCAAGGGTGGAGTTCTTTAAATCAGTTCGTTTCTATGATATCGTCAGGGCCACCAGTGTCTACGACTCTCTATACCGCCCCGAACTCGGTTTCTCTGCCATCATGCCTTCCGACGCTAATTATATAAAGGCACATCATGAAGGCGATTCTCGTCCTGTAGAAGCATATACTGCACTCGACGACGGGAATAACATCTCTTACGTCGTACGCGTGGAGAAAATGAAAAGCGGGTACTACAATATAGATGATGCCGCTTCGCTGGTAGGCATCCGTAATGTATTGCTCAGACAGGATACTACTATGCAGCTGATAGACTCCGTTGTAACGAAGCAGGATGGCTATACCCTGTTCCGGTTGAAATATAGCCATCATAGCGGATTTATTTCCCGGCTGCATTTCATATCAAGAGGTAACCTGGCTTACACCCTGCAGTGTACCTACGACGCGCAGCATACAGATAGTAGCTACTGGAAGCGTTTCCTGGAAGACTTCCGCATACTGCCACTGCACGCACAACCTATCAGTGTTGCATTTGAAGCACCAGACAGCAGTTTCACCGTAAAAGGGCCGGATGCTTTCCGTTTGTATAAGTATAATTCCGCATCTGATGATGACAGCAGGATTTACACTGTCATCGATACCGCATCTTTTGCATCCTATATCATATCCGTGACAAGCTATTCACCTTACTACAGCGAGTCACCTGATAGTCTGCTGAAGGGTTTCCTTACCTCCGCAGATAGTACGATCATGATGGTGGCCAATAAAAAGTCGGTGATAGACGGCCGGCCTGTCTATGATGTGGAAATGAAAATGTCTAAGACCAATCAGACGATATACCGGCATGCATTGGTGGCCGGTCATACTATTTACTGCCTGTCGGCCTTTATACCAGATGAAGTGACTCCGGCACGTACTGCACAACAGCTGTTTGCCTCATTCCGTCCGGGGAAGCAGCAACTGGCCGATACACTCAGGCTGGAAAATAATAAAGTGAGATGGCTGATGTCCGACCTGCAAAGCAGCGATACGGCTGTATTCAATCATGCCCTTGGTTATCTATCCGGTTTTGAACCGGATAGTCTCGACAGAAAGATCGTCAAGGAGGCATTGCAACAGCCCTTCCCTAATGATACGAACGGCATTGTGAGAACAAAGTTGCTCATGACGATGGACGATGAAGAGGATGATCTGTTGGTAAGTACCGCAGAAAAGCTCTTTACGGCAATAAAGGATACAACTGTACGGGTATACGTATTAAACTTCCTGTCAAATCTTACTACGGATAGCTCGATCAGGACGTTCATCCGCCTGGCGCCAGCGATCGCGGAAGGGACGCCGGCAGAGAATAATATTTTCACTTATAACCTGGATAATGCGGATCTATACGATAAATACCTGCCAGGTATCATAGCTGCTGCTGAGCAATCCAATACCGTGCTGCAGCATTTTGTTTATCACGCTTACTATGATTCTATCTGGCTGGCGCCCCGTATTACACAAAATGGTCTCGACAAACTGATACCACGCATGATACCCTTGTTTGAACGTCAGCTCAAAGCACTGGACGCTGATAGGGGAGATGAAGCAAGGGAAGAGATAAGTACCTATCGCGTGCTGAGTACAGGAAGCATACTGGCGTCTCCGGATGTGCAGGTGCCAGCTGAGATCTTCAGCAGATTAGTGACAGACTCTCTGATGGCAATACGCGCACTCGGTGCACGTGGACTGATCAATCACGGTGCACGTGTTGATGATAAAGTGCTGAAGAGTATTCTGAATGACTATAATGTTGGCTATGATTTCTTCAGTGACATGGAGAATGATAAGCAACTTCCCAGGCTGAATCACCTGCTAACCCAGGAGCTGGTGGGGCAATTGTTGTTAACCTATTACCTGACGCAGGTATTTGATGAAATCAGTATAACAGACATCGAAGTGGTGACCCGCATAAAAGTACAGGAAGAGAAGAAGCCGGCAGAATGGCTGATCTTATACCGGTACAAAGAGACCGAAAGTGAAGACTGGACATATATCTTCAGCGGTCCGCAGCCGCTTGATACCAAAAAGTTCAATACAGATCCGGACCTGTTCCATACTGTGGAGGATGCTGAAATAGTGAAGAATAAAAAAGCACTGACAGCAGAAGCGATGAAAGCGTATAAAGAATACCTGGAGGAGCAGCACCGCCATGAAGAAGAATAATGGTACGAAATAGATATGTAGCTGCACAACGCCGCCGGTATATTCCGGCGGCGTTGTGTTTTACCAGCTGTTGTTCGTAGGTCTTTTGGTGATCCTTTTAATGAATATGAAGTTGCCCTGCTACTTGAATTTTAATAGAGTAATTTGTTCCGTTAAATGGTAAAAGTATATGCTTGATGTTAAACAGCCGATTGTTATTGCTATATTGTAAACCATAGACACATATCTCTCGTTATCTATAAAATGTTTGTATGGCAATATTCCACCCAACCCGTTATTTCTTCATAAGATGGCTGTCGATCTTTATAGTAGTGTTGTCGGCCGGTAAAAGCATGGGACAGATCACGCCAGCCCGTATCCAGGACATACTGGACACAGAGGTCGCGCATAAAAGAACGCCTGGTATTATCCTCGGTATGATTGATTCTACCGGAAAACGGACTGTCTTCAGTGCGGGTATACAGAGTGAAGTACATCGGGTGAAGCCCGATACCGGCACCATGTACGAGATCGGCTCAGTGACAAAAGTATTTACTTCCCTGATACTGGCAGATATGAGCCTGAGTGGGGAGTTAAACCTGGATGACCCCATTTCAAAGTTTCTGCCGGATTCAGTAAAGGCACCAACATGGAATGGGCAGCCCATTACCTTGCTGAACCTGTCCTGTCATGCTACCGGTGGTTTTCCCCGTATGCCGGATAACTACCGGGGTACTGATGAAGCGAATCCGTTTGCTGACTATACAACCGCCGAATTATTTGATTATATCTCCCGGTTTAAGCTGACGAATGCCCCAGGTTCCCGTTTCAGCTACTCTAACAGTGGTTATGGGTTATTAGGCCATATTCTGGCGCAAACAGCGCATATGAGTTATGAAGATATGGTGAAGGACCGTATCTGTCAGGTGCTGGGGATGCCGAACACCACCATCGTATTAAATGCCGGACAGCAGGCCCGCCTGGCTACGCCGCACAATGAATACGGACGTATGGTGCATAACTGGGAGATGCCGGCCATTGCTGGTACCGGTGCATTACGTGCTAACCTGGCGGATCTGATGACTTTTGCGGAAGCACATTTGTTGCTGAATAAGACAACATTGTCCCGTGCCGTAAAGCTGACACATATTCCCCGTGTATTCAAAGGGAAGACCGAAGGAGATGTAACGATGGGGTGGACGACATTTGAAGAGAAGGGGCATCATTTCCTGTGGAAGGATGGTACGACCGCAGGTTACCGATCACTGGTCCTACTGGACCTGCATAAGAAAATGGGGGTAGTCATCTTGTCTAATTCCCTGAACCCGATCAATGACATCGCCTATCATGTAATAGATGACAGGCAGTATCCTTTACGTCCCTATCAATATAAGTGGGCATTACTCGATACCATCAGCACCACAATTACATCTTCCGGAGTGGATGCCGCTATCAGACTGTACGAACAACTGAAGGTAAACCATGATGCCAGGTTCGTGTTTGAAGAAGCGCAGCTGAACAATATCGGCAATGACCTGCGCCTGGCTGGTAAGATGGAAGACGCGATAAAGATCCATCAGCTGAATAGGAAAGAGTATCCGGCATCAGCTTCGGTATACGAAAGTTTGGGAGAAACTTATAGAAGAAGTGGTCAGCCTGCACAGGCTGTAAAGTACTATGAGCAGTCTCTTGGTATCAATGGAGATAATCCACATCTCGTGTGGATGCTGGGACAATTGAAGAAAGGTGTTCCTTTCTAGATCGTTTTATAAATGCCGGAACATGCTCACATGATCCGGCATTTTTATCCGCTAATCGTTATCCTGCTTTTCAGGATTTCCGCTTTTCTTTTGTTTCTCTTTCACCTCTTCATCACTTTCCCCGAAATTATCATCTCCGAGTTCCTCGAGCTTTTTCATGATAGAAGAAATAGGCCCTTCCATATGTTCCTGCGGTTCAGGTCCCAGTGTTTCAGGATCAGGCTGAATAGCTGCATCTTCATTATTTTTTTTGGGATCTTTGGTTTTTGGATCATTGTTTATCATAACACGATGGGTTTGTTTCATATTTATAGATAATAAAATCATGCCAGGGGGAAGTAAGTAACGAACCGGTCTGCTGCTCCTGTATAATGCATTTGGCTCTTATCAGCAGACTGAAGGTTTGAATTTCGTAAGCAACACTTTGATATTCGTAAGTGACGGCATGAGGAGTCGGAGTACCTTTACAATCAGCAAATAAATACAACAGCAATGACATTAACAGGTAATAAGATCCTCATTACGGGCGGTGCCAGCGGCATCGGTCTGGGTTTGACGGAGCGGTTTCTGCAGGAAGGAAATGAAGTGATTGTGTGTGGCAGAAGGGAGTCCGTATTACAGGAATTACAAGACAAGCACAACGGCGTGATCATAAGAGTGTGCGATCTGTCTTCAGCAGAAGAGAGGATTGCATTGCTTGACTGGGTGAAAGAGGAGCATAGTGACCTGAACGTATTAGTCAATAATGCGGGTATTCAGCAATGGATGAATATTACAGATGCTGACTTTTATCAGCGCGCTAAGGAGGAAATTGCGACAAATGTGGAAGCGCCTGTACATCTGACGGCATTATTCAGCAATCTGCCTTCTTTGAATACAATTATAAACGTCACTTCCGGACTCTCATTCGTACCATTTACCAGGGTGCCGGTTTATAGTGCCACCAAGGCATTCTTCCATTCATTTACGCACTCCAGCCGTTATCTGCTGAAGGGAAAGGGTATTGAAGTGATCGAGATGATCCCGCCTGCATTGAATACAGATCTGGGTGGTAAAGGACTGCATGATGCAGCACCCCCGGTAAGTGATTTTATTGACGCTGTGTTTAAACAGATGGCCGCAGGAGAGACGGAGCTGTCATTTGGCTTTAGTGAGGCCATGGTAAAGGCTGGTCCACAGGAGATCCAGGGTGCATTTAACAGGCTGAATCCAGTGATATAATATTCTACAGCTAAATAATAAGGAAAAGGTATCCGCCGCGGCGAATACCTTTTTTTGTGTGGATAGGATATGTCAGTTAACTATTTTAAGACTGATCGTCTTTGCTTTAAATTGCTTTAAGGTATAATAAACAATGCCGAACATCGCGCCGAAGGAAATAGTAAATGCCCATACTGATAAATGCTCATGCGGCAGGAATACATGACTGGCAATTGTTTGTAATAACGTCTGCGGGTTCGTGACCGTATCCCAGGTATTGAAGCGCAGGTATCGCCCAATATACACGCCATAGCCACATAGAATGAAACTTAATATGATCAGCCGGTTCACCCGTTTTCTCTGCATATGCCCCAACAGGAACTGCTCTACCTGCATCAGCGATACGATCCCCAGTAACAATCCATTCCATGCGCCGGTCGTGACCAGCAGCAGGTCAAACCACTTGGGAACAGGTGGCTTTTCCGTATAATGAAAAATATCGGTGATCAGATAGGCTGCATTGGGGAAGAATGCCAGCCAGCCTGTCAGCAGCAGTAATGCGCCTCCGTTGTATTTATTCCGCCGCAGTAACACATGGCTAAACACAAGCGGTAAGACCGCCAGGAAAGTATTCCATATATAGAATATATAAGTCAGTTCCTTGGTATATGCAATACGTACCACCAGCAGTGTCATAGTAAATGCCACAGCTACCATTAACATTTTTTCCAGAGAAGAGAGATGTCTGATCATAAATATCGCTGACTATTTATATAGGTATATACTACTTGTTAAAGTACTTTGGTTTTCAAAGTATATAGGTAAAAAAAGATGGCCTTTTGGCCAACTTTGAGATACAAAGTAAGATCATTTAAGTGAGATCAGGAAGATGAATTATTTATAAAAGTGTTAAAATTTTCAATCTAGCAGGTAAGATCATTTTTCTGCCAGCGGAGTAAGCCGGAGATCCCCGGGTAGGTAACGTTTGGTACGCACTTCCCCATCTACCATCAGGAAATAGAGATACGTTTTGTCATTCTCATGGTAGCCAATACTAATAATATACCCTGTGCGTTCTGTTTTTACATTCGGCCCGACGATGGTAGTGACCCGTTGTCCGACCTTATACTCAGCTTTTGACTTAGGTTTATCCCTGTTGATCAGCTCCGCGAAATAGCGCACCATCTCCTCGGCATCTCCCAGGATCAGCATCCGTATCACAGCATTGAAGAAATCGTCGCCATACCTGCATGCCAGGCCCGTAGAAATAGTCTTTTCGATCACCAGTTCTTCTTTCGGAGTAAATGTCCCGTCCCAGTAACGATGCTCCACACTAAATACCTGTATGATAGTTTTCCAATCTGGTGTATCTCTCCATCTTATAATCGTTGATTTATCAATCTGAAAGGAATAAAGTGTCTCATCTGTACCATATCTTGGACGCGATAGCTTTTTATAAAAGCTGATCATGGCAGTCAGTTTAATTGGATTGTGCTGTGTCCATCTGATCACCGCACCGAATCCAAGTTGCAGTTCAGCGGTGCAATAGATCCTGTTTTTAGGCTTCCATTGTGGGTTGGGATAAGACAGTATATTATGTCTTTTTGCAAAAAGGGTAATGTGCTGAAACATGGTTCATCAGGTTTTCTACAAGTATAGGATGTTGGTAAAATAGTAAAAGGCTGACACTAAGACCAGCCTTTTACCTTAATTATTGCTTTGGATAACATTTACATAAATCTGTTCCGGCAGGCTGGCAAACACATATTCCGTTACTTCACAAAGCCACATTTCCTGGTTAACAGGTGTTCCTCTGAACGTTTCCATCAGGTAGTTGCCGCCGCCGATAGACTGTTGTAAGTTCTCTATCAGCCTGATGATGTCGGCTCCTTCAAATGGGGCATCACTCATCTCAACCAGGCATTCGTCCGTATACCCACTTACTTTATCCAGCATGGTGTCGGCGCCCAGTACCATTTCGAGTGCCGCAATGTCATCCTGCCACTCCGGTAAGTCAATGTACCATCTGTTTTCAGGCGTTTTGTAAAATCTGAACGTCTTTCTCATATACATAGGTTTTGGGGAGGGGCAAAGATAAGTAATAGTCGCCTACCAATAAAAAAGGCAACATGGAAATGTTGCCTTTTAAGTTTAGGATTACAATACAAAAGATGTTTTACCACTTATGCACAGCGTGGTTCAACTAATAGAAAGACCTAAAATTCATATGAAACAGATGCACTTAAAACTTGTCCGCTGGATGTTCCTTCGTCCTTCATTTCTCCATCTACATATACCTGCAGCTTCAGGGTAGAACTTGCATTCGCTCCTGTAGCACTTACTACGGCCAGGGCTGCATTGGTACCTGCTGGTACATCTATCTCCGGACTTGTCCAGGTTGTACCTGTCAGGCTGGATGCTGTAGTAGTTTTGGAATCATATCCATATACAGCTACACTGATTTCGGAACCTGTACTGGCGATTGCCTTGAAATACACTTTGTGTGAAGAAGATGATGGCTTTGGATCATCGTCTTTAGAGCAACCAATAAAAACCAGTGAAAATAAAAGGGCCAGTAAAGAATAATTTCTCAATAACTTCATAAAAATACGGTTTAGTAGTGCCTACTCTAACATGCAGTTTTCGGCGTATCCTGTCATCGGGCAACAAAGTTAGGTACTGCCGGCAGCGGCGGCAATACCGGGAACCCATGATTTATTTCTACCTGTTTCCAGGTATTTTGTCTATTTTTCGGCCATGATCCGTATATGCACCCTGATTATATTTATCATAACCATAGCCATATCCGTAGACAGTAAAGCCCAGATGTCGCTTGATCAGCAGCGATACTTCGATAGTCTCAATACGATCCTGAAAGGCCCTGGACCGGATAGTCTGAAAGCAAGAGCTTATTATGCCATGGTCATCTACTGGGTTCCCAGAGATACGTCCAAAGCGAAACAGTGTATTGAAGATGGTCGCCGCTTAAGTAAAGGCTCGACCTTCCTCAATGGCGTCGCCTACGCAAATGAAGGGTATCTCTACTACGGTACGGATATTGACAGAAGTGAAGCTGCTTTCAGAAAAGCGGATAGCCTGCTGAGTACTTTCAATAACCAGGACGCCTATCAGATACGGGCAAACGTTGCCATCAACTACGCCGTGATACAGCAAAGACGTGATGACGATCGTGCCTATATCGATATTATGCTGAACAAGGCAATCCCCCTGGCTTCCAAAGCGGGTGACAGCGGTATCCTGGCCTTCCAGTATGTAGGGGTTGGACTGGCGTTCATGAACCTTGAACAATATGATAAAGCAGAGATCTATCTGAACGATGCTATCCGCATCTATAAAGCCATTCATGCATCTGCGCACCGGCTGGTCGCCGCTTATAACAGGGCAGGGGAGAACTACATCTGCCTGAAGAAATATGATGAAGCAAAAAGAACAGTTGATGAAGTAAAACCGCTGCTCGCGCCTTATCCCGAGTCGGAATTATATGCCGGTCACTACATGGTGGAAGGCCTTTACTATCATCATGAGAAAAAATATACGGACGCCATCCGCTGCTTTGATAGAGGGATCGCTGCTGCCAAGGGCCCCAATAAAGTGTATGCCATCCAGGAGTTACAGTTCTATAAGGTCAAATCCCTGTTAGCCGCTAAAATATATGCGCCTGCTAAAGAGATCCTGCTGGAGCTGATGAAGGATGAAGATGTAATGGCACTAAACAGCAGCCGCCTGGAGATCTACGAAGGGCTGGCAGAAAGTTACGCCGGACTGGGAGATATGAAGCCTGCCTATGAATGGCTGAAACAGTCAAGACACCTCAGCGACAGTCTGCATGAAAGCGATGTCGCTAACGATATTAACGCACTGGAAATAAAGTACCAGCGCGCCGAGAGCCAGAAACAGATCATTGCGCTCAAAGGTAAGACCGAACAGGCAGCACTGGCTGCCAGGAACAGCCGGTTATACAGCTGGTTGTTTGCACTCGTCAGCCTGTTCCTGCTCATTGTCGCCACCTTTGCCTTGCTCTACTACCGAAGTAACAGGAAGCTGCTGAAACAGAAGGAGCTGAACCATCAGCAGCAACTAACAGAGATAGAACAGCAACAGCGACTGAAGTTCGGACAGGCCGTATTACAGGGAGAAGAACAGGAACGTCACAGATTGGCACGTGATCTGCATGATGGGCTTGGTGGTATGCTGGCTGCTGTGAAGCTGAACCTGTCCGGACAGCTGTCCGGGGCTGCCGATCAGCGGACGGAATTAGGAAAGATCATCTCACAGGTGGATAGTTCTGTCACTGAGTTACGCCGTATCGCGCATAATATGATGCCGGTCAATCTGTTGAAGTTCGGTTTGGAAACAGCCCTGCGGGATCTGTGTGAATCGATGATGACAGACCAGCTGCATATTGATTTTCAGGCATACGGAATCGGCCACATCTCCGAAGAGAAGCAGATCCACATCTACCGTATCGTGCAGGAAATGTTGTCGAATGCCATCAGACATGCCGATGCCTCAAACATTATCCTGCAATGTAGCCAGGACGGACATATGTTCCTGATCACACTCGAAGATGATGGAAAGGGGTTTGACACAGCGATGAACACAAAAGGAATAGGATTGAGCAATATGAAGAACAGGGTAGGTTTTCTCAATGGTGTCATTGATATCACCTCTGTTATCAATGGCGGAACAACAATAAACATTGAACTGAATGTCGGATAAGAGCGCCTCACTGGCTATTGTAGACGATCACCTGATCGTACTGGAGGGATTGCAGCAACTGCTGCTGGGCGCAGCTGAAATTACAATTGCGGGCTGCTTTACAACAGGTCATTCATTTTTGTCGTTGCTAAAGCAGCAGTCTGTTGACATCGTACTGCTTGATATCAGTCTGCCTGATATCAGTGGTATTGACCTGTGTCTGGAAATAAAGAGACAATCTCCCGCTACTATCGTACTGGCATTAAGCAACCATAGCGAACGCAGTATGGTATTGCAGATGTTGCAGCAGGGCGCTTCCGGTTACCTGCTGAAGAATATTGCAGGCGATGAGCTGATCGTCTGTATACAGGAGGCCCTGCGCGGACAGATCACTTTCAGTCAGGCGGTAAAAGAGATCATGTCCCGGCCGTCAGTGACCGAATTAAAAGGAATACCCCGGCTGACAAGAAGAGAAAAAGAAATACTGCAACTGATCGCCGAAGGTCAAACCACACCGGATATAGCAGCTACACTGCATTTAAGTCCGCTGACTGTTGAAACACATCGTAAAAGCCTGTTGCAGAAGTTTGAAGTGAAGAACGTTGCACTACTCATCAGGACTGCCGTTGAGCACAAGCTATTATAAATTACAGGTCCCAGCCCTTTTTACGCAGGAAAGCGCTGCATCTGGTGCAGAAACCTGTTTCCTCCGCGGTAGGGTCTCCACCTTTGGCATCCCGCATATAACAGGTAGCCACCGGACAATGCGAGAGTCCCATGTTATGTCCCAGTTCATGAATGACAAGTTTAAAAAAATGCTGTTTGTTCTTTAGCCGGTAGCTGGAAATAATACAGGCCTTCCCCGGACAATAGCCCAGTCCCATCACACCATAATCACTAAACATGCCCTTACTGGTACTGATATCCTGCATGGTGATGCCTACATATATTTCATTGGGCTTAGCCATCCGGTTCATCCAGGCGATCAGCGAGTCTGCCCTGTTCCTGTTACGTGGTTCGTAGTAGGTAAATGCCGGCATATCCTGTGCAGGCAGTACTGTCGTCTTAGGATAGATCTTACGGATGCCCTCGTAGGCCTGTCTGATCTGCACATCTTTGACCCTGCCAAGTGGCAGTATTAACACGTGCCTGGTCGCTGTTTCCGACTGACGGGCCACATGCTCACACGCTGTGAGCAGTATACACAGTAACAGCCAGCTATATCTGCCCTTCATGTTCCGCTCTCGTTTTGATGATCTGTAGAATATTGTTCTGGATGTCTTTCATGATCAAGCCTGCCCACCAGCTGGCATAGAAGTTAAAGGACGTGGTGAGTTTAAAATGACTGTACAGGTGTAGTCTGTAGGTATCATTATCGAGCTGCTGTAGTTCATAGGTACCATTGAGCACATCGAAATAATCACCGCCGATCACGACATGTTCGTCCATAGCGGCAGAAGGAATATCAAATGGATTGGCCCTGATAGTGAACGTCATTTTACGTTCATGATCATAGTCAATGACTGTTTCATCAAAGACAAGCCCTTTGTCGAAGATTGCTTTTCTGTAGCCCCCCAGCCCTTCATAGTTCAGTTCTGCTTTTATCGGACGGGGAAAACCGAGTGTCCGGGTTGGCCAGCCCTTATCCTGCTCGGCACTGATCTCACTTACCCTGGTCACATGGCTCCAGATCTGTTCTTTCGAAGCATGAATATCGATGGAGGTATATGCTTTATACCTTCCGGGTATCTGCGCCAGCTGCTGTTCCAGTGGTGATAATATCAATGGCAGTAATACGATCAGAGAGATATGCAGTGTTTTACCATTCTCCCTGTTGATCTTTGTACGTGCGCCAATTATACCACCAAGAGAAGCCGCCAGCATGAACAGCGGGAGCGCCATCAGCCAGCAGGCCAGTCCTTCAATGCTAAATAACAGGGTAATGGCCAGGAAGAGAAATACAGGTATCCAGGGGATGAGAATACAATACCAGTTCTTTTTTACCATTTCGATGCTGGAAAAGTAAATCAGTAACGCGCCCATGGCAAATGGCATAAAGAAAAGGAAGCCAATGGTCATAACACCGAAAAGGCCCCATAGACCATCTATGCCAAATAATAACCGCACAAATAAGGCGAATACAAGGGGGATAAGCATTGCAGGCAATAGCTTCTTCAGTATAGGTGACATTGGTAAGGGATAATTACCGCAAAGATAGATAAAACGACCCCGGCAAATAAATTTATTTGACCAGGCAACCCTTTCTAAGTAAACTGCATTTATAGTAGCATAAACCCGTTATCACCTTGGCGATACCATTATGGATAAAAGAAGCTAAAAAAGGCAGCGCTGCCGCCCAGAAATGCCTGTTTGATGCATTGTCAGACAGGATGCTGATGGTATGCCGCCGGTATGTCAGGAATGAGCAGGATGCAGAGGAGTTGTTACTGGACGGGTTTTACAAATTCTATGCTGCACTACCCGGATTGCAGTACCAGGGAGAAGCAGCCTTATATACCTGGCTGAAAAAGGTCATGATCAATGAGTGTCTGATGTTCCTGCGGAAGAAAAATTCCTTCGTGATCGTCTCCGAAGTGGCGGACACGGTCGTCCTGGAAGAAGATGTACTGAACAGCCTCTCTGCCGCCGAGATCTTCAATCTGGTGATACAGTTGCCCGCCGGTTACAGAACGGTTTTTAACCTGTATGTGATTGAAGGCATGAATCATGGTGAAATAGCCGCCCTGCTGGGCATCTCGGAAGGTACTTCCAAGTCACAGCTGAGCAAGGCGAAATCGTTATTGCAAAAAATGCTTACGCAGCAAAATATTGAATATGTCAAACGAAGAACGCAGCAATAGTCTCATGGACAAACTGGATGGACTGAGCAGTCTGCCGGGAGAAGCGTCTTTCAACAAAGCCGCCGCCTGGGACCGGCTGCAACTCCGGATGGCCCCACAGCCATCGAAGAAAAGAGTGGGATGGTACTGGTGGGCTGCTGCCGCCTGCATCCTGCTGGTAGCACTGTTGCCTTTCCTGCCAAAGGAAAAGGAAACAGCCGTTATACCATCTTTACCACTGACGCAGCAACCCGCTACGGCTACGCCGTCTGTTGTGGCGATACCTGTAAAGAAGGACATCCCGGTGAAGCAAAAGACGATCGCTACCAGCGTGCGTAAGCCGCTCCGCCACCTGGCAGATACGCCTGTCGCCTCTACAGCCGGTGTTGCGTGTACGATAGAGCTGCCATTACCCGGCGCACCTTTAGTGGCTACCGTGCCTCCGGTTGCCACACCCGCTCCCCGTCAGATGCGTGTCGTACACATTAACGATGTCGGTGGTGATGTCATTGGCAATACTTATATCTATCCTGAACATAAACAATTTAAAGTCGCTATCAGCGGGCCGGCAGGCTTTGCCAGTCAGGTTGTAGCTGACCGGTCTTCCAACACGGGTAACCCACCCAAAAACTAGATAACAACATGAAAGGAAAAATGTACTTACTGATGCTCCTGACGGGCATCACCGGGATGCTGCATGCCCAGGAACGACCAGCTTCCAATGAAGACAGGATCTTTGATGTACCGCAACAGGAGATCAACAAACGTTTCCTGATCTCACTGGACAAAGGTGGTAAAATGCAGGTGGAACTAGTGGATATGAAGGACCTCGCACGTATCGGTAATATCGATTCCCTGCTGAGAATATTCCTCAAAGACCTCGCGCCATTAAAAGATTCGCTGACAGATGAACTGTCTGTCAAACGTATCGACTATGTCATGGAGCCTCCTGTGGCCAAGAAGATCCGCTTCCGGCAGTTCAGGCCCGCTGCTACCAGTTACCTCGTACAGCAGGGAGATATCGCCGCATTAAAACTGGAACAGGATACAGTACACTTTATTGGTATGGTGCCAGTGCCGGGAAAGAAGGAAGTACACCGTTTCAGGATCAGCTTTTTTGTGAACCAGCTGCAGGACCTGTCGGTTTATGCGGATGGTCGCCTGCAGGCAAAACTTGTCAGTCTGAGAGACAACGTACACTCCGACTGGGTGAAGGACGATAAGGGTATGATGCATATCCGGAAGGATTATATGATCTCTGCCCGTGTCACCGGTGGCGGTGTAAATGGTCACGGTGATTACCTGTCGTTCAATGGTGCCGTTAATATCCAGAACTATAAAAATTATTTTGTGCCATCCTTCACCCTCGGAGCAACTGCCGTCGTAGGCACAACACTGGGTAGCGGTCGCAGGGTACATGAATTTGGTGCGTACTGGGAGCCTAACTTCTTCTTTGGTAAGGATGCTGCCGGTAAGCTGAAAACCTACCGGAATGACTTTATCACGCTGGTCTATGGTGTCGGCCCCGCTAAGAGAGACCAGGAAAAGAAAGAACCGTACCTCCAGTTTGTGACCTCTGTGAGTTATCTCATACACCGCAGTGGCGACTATATTGAGAAGAATACTTTTCGTGTAGGCATCGGACGTATGTCCTTGTTCGAAGGAAAGACCAAGATAGAACCTGTCATCTATTTCCATGATGCATTCAAAGGTGTGACCCCGGGTATCCGGTTGATACAAAGTTTCTGATAGTGGTCAGTTCAACAGCAGATAGTCAGCAGCTGGTCATTTGACCGGCTGTTTGTCTTCACAGGCTATACAATTAACGGAAATACCCGTAATTTCCGGCTATGCATATCAGGAACCTCACCCAGCAACTGGAGATTGATTATGTAATAAAGGATATCTGGCCCTTGCCACTGCATAAGCATACGCATTTTGAGCTCTTGTACATTATGCGGGGAAGAGGCCAGCATATGATCAATGGCAGTACTTATAACTATGAACAGGGAGACCTTTTCATGCTGGCGCCACAGGATAATCACTTCTTTGTATTCCAGGAACGCAGTGCCATCTGCCTGGTGAAATTTCATGCGGACTTCTTCCGTGATTTTATGCAGGATGATAAGTTCAGGGAACTGTTCACCACATTGTCCTCTCCTTATCGCAAGGTATCATCGCAGGGTAGTAACAAAAAAGATATCATGCCGCTCATGGAACTGATCATCCGGGAGCACCGGAAGGAATCTGCACATCAGCAGATCATTATCAAAAATGCCTTGTCCCTGATCATCGCCCTCACAGCCAAAGACGCGGCCGAACAGCTATCTGCTGCCAAAGATGATAAGATCCAGGCAATCCTTAGTTATATCCATCAGCATATAGCTGACAAACATCTGCTGTCGGTACAGAAAATGGCGGAAACCTTCCATATCAGCAAAAGCTATTTTAACCAGTATTTTAAAAACGCTACTGGCAGTGCCTACAAAAAGTATGTGCAGGAATATGCATTGAAGCTGATCGCTCATCAGTTTGTGAACCGTAACAGGACCCTCACCCAGCTGGCAGAGGAATTTGGTTATAGCGATGAAAGCCACCTGAACAGGGCCTTTAAGGCGTATTTCCATCTCACACCTTCTGCCTTCAGGAAACAACAGCTCACCCTGTGAAAGGTGCCGGTCGATGCCATATCAACTGGCATGTTACTTGAACCAATATAGCTAACGTAAATCAGTAATGACATAAGTGTGCCGCCTGACGATAGCAGTTGCCCGGTTCTAACGTATGTTCATTAAATTTGTAGTAATCCGCCAAAGAATCTGCACATGAAAAAGAACATACTGGACATGTCCGGTACCACGGCCATCCCTTTACAGCTGGACGTGGCTATTTCCTTTAAACCTTTTACTGACTATCTCCGCAGGAGAGTGGCCGGGGAAAGAACCGCCAAGGCTGGTATCTACAGGAATACACTTGAACTGTTTGATAAGTACAATGTACATGATAAGGATATTACCATGGAGAACGTGCATGAATATGCCGAACTCCTGGAGCAGATCTACGTATGCCTGTCACCACCCCTCGCAGAGGAAGCCGAACTGGCATGGGGGATCAGCTTCCCCTTTCAGCCAATCCTGTTTTATGGCACAGAAATGTTGTATCATCTCATGGAAAGCAAGGTGGCTGATCATGAAAAGTATATCATGACCAAAACCCCGGAAGAATTCCATAAGAGCCGGCTGCAGATGATCTATTCCTTTGTGTTGCAACGGTTATATAACTTCCGCATGTCCGTGAAGACAGAACAGTACCATGCGGGCATTAATACTGAAACAGGATTATTACAATATTTCCAGGTACATATCAACACCGACTTTCTGGAGGTTGAACCCGTAGGAGAGCTGCCTGTGCCCGATTTCGGCGAGATCTCCCTTTTGCTCGCAGAAAATGCCGGTCATGAGGCCTTCGAGAAGATCCTGCCGTTATCCGCCTTCCGTTTCAGGGGATTGTGTGTTATATCCGTGTCTGACGTAACGGTACAAAAGGCAGTGGATAATATCGAGAATGTCAGACTGGCCCGTACACCTGATAATGATGAATCCAGTTACCAGCATGTGATTCAGTCACTGAAGACCATTGTTGGTAATAAAAAGATAGAATTTGACCTCTTCCCGCTTGTGAAGATCAATAATGAGCCTGTCTACGGATATAAGAAAGCAGGAACAGGTATCCTGTTTGAAGTGTGGGGCGACAGATTATCTCCGGAGGTGTTCCGTAAGCAGGCTAAAGGGTACTTTTCCAATCCTAACTCCTTCTTCTCCCGCGACCTTTTTGGTCCGAAAGAGATGGAAGTGACCTTTCTGGAACACTTCCGTAAACTGAAGGTCCGCTCACTGGCTTTGCTGCCCGTATTCTACAGCCGGCAACCGGTGGGAGTGCTGGCCATGCATACCTGGGAAGATGAGACGTTCGAAGAATCCACTGTTTCATTGCTCGAGCCGGCATTACCAGCCATTGCCCAGTTGTTTGAGGTCTATATTGATGAGTTTAACCTGGAGATCGAAACGATCATCAAGGAAAAATTTACCTCTATCCAGCCTTCTGTTCAATGGAAGTTCAACGAAGTCGCCTGGCATTATCTGCATAACAGGAAAAAAGGACTGCCCGAGGCGGCTGAGACGATCCAGTTCTGCGGGGTGTACCCACTGTATGGCGCCGTAGATATCCGGAACTCAACCATCGAAAGGAACAAAGCCATCATTACAGACCTGGATAGTCACCTGACCCTGCTCACGAAGACACTACAGTCATTGCAGGCCGACCATCACTCTGTCCTACAGGAAGAAATGATCTATAAATGTGGAAAATGGAGGGAGGTCCTGGGCGTGCAGCAACTGAACGCGAATGATGAGAACCGGCTGGTAACCTTTTTCCGGGAAGAGACCACGCCCTATCTGACACATCTCTCCAAACAGAACGGGAACAGCCTGATATTACAGGAATACCTGGCTGCGCTCGAAAAGTTCAATAGCAATCTGCATGGTAGCAAACATGCACTGGAACTGTCCATGCAGATGATCAATACCGTCGTGAATAACTACTTTGAAGCAGAGAAGGATACCCTTCAGACTTCCTATCCCTGCTATTTTGAAAAGTTCCGTACGGATGGTATAGAATACGATATCTATATCGGACAAGCCTTTGCACCGGACCAGCCGTTCAATCATTTTCACCTGAAGAACCTGCGGTTGTGGCAGTTATCTTCCATGGCTGCCGTGGCTAAACTGACGGCCTCTCTCGTGCCTGACATGCCGGTGCCGTTGCGTACCACACAGCTGATCTTTGTGCATAACCATACCATTGATATCAGTTTCAGGGCGGATGAGCGCAAATTTGATGTGGAAGGCGCCTATAACATCCGGTACCAGATGATCAAAAAGCGGATTGACAAGGTGCGTCTGCGCAATTCCGAAGAAAGACTGACTGCACCTGACAAAATAGTGCTGATCTATTTTGATAATAAGGACATAGAAGACTACCTGCCGTTCATTCACTATCTGCAGGAGAAAGGAACGTTGAATAACGACCTGGAAGAACTGGAACTGGAAGATCTGCAGGGATTAAGCGGGTTAAGAGCGCTGAGAGTAGGGGTAGCGGATTTATGACGTCATAACCGCAGGACCATAAAACTACGATATATCGTAAGTTGTAATGCTGTGGATTTTTTTATAAGTTGTTGTTTTTCATTTGATTATTCACGTGGCATCTCGATTGTCTTATAAGTGGTAATTAAATCTGCCACCTTTATGATCTATAATACTGAGAACACGCAATTGAAATCAAAGATTCAGATCCATGCATTTGAATCAGCAGAAATGATCAATGAGCTATCCGATCAGCAGACTTATAAACCGGAGCATGTCGAGATATTATGGTGTAAATATGGTACCGGCATAGTAGAAGCAGATGGAAAGACGATGCCTGTCGAAGAGAACCAGATCTATTGTTTTCTGCCTGGCCAGCTGCGCAAGTTTCAGCTGGATGGTCCTGTAAGTGGTTATTATATTTCTTTCGCACCAGATTGCCTGTACCTGTCCTATCACCTGAAAGATATGATGTCTTCTTTCGAAGAATCCATTCTGAATATGCAGTTACTCAGCTTCCGGGCGGATGAAGAGATGCAGGAAGAGCTGGAAGAGATCGTGAAGAAGATGCAGCGTGAGTGTGAATGTAATCTCTGGATGCGTTCAGAAGTATTATCAGGACTACTGAATGTATTTATGATCTATTTATCCAGAGAGCTGGGACTGATGGGACAAACACAGGTGCTTTCGAGAGAAGGTGATATAGCCAGGAAATTCATGAAGATGCTGAAACAGCATTTTATTACCCGTAAGAGAGTGTCAGATTATGCAGATGCATTGAGTGTGACCCCTAACTACCTGAATGCAGCAGTAAAGAAAGTAACAGGTTTTACCGTAAGCTATCAGATCCACAAACAGATCATACTGGAAGCAAAACGCCGCATTCTGTATTCAGATAACAGCCTGAAAGAAATTGCCTTTGATCTGGGATTTGATAACCAGGCGCACTTCAGCAAGTTCTTTAAGGCGAAGACAGGCATGAACTATACGAAGTATAAGCATAGCATGGCAGAGATGGTGTGATACGGTAAAGAATCCGGAATTGCCCATGGAAAGAGCTGGCTTTTTTCAGTAATTGCATCACGTAGAAATTAATATAACCTGGCAGAAGATGTTACATCCGCTGCCAGGTTTTTTATTGCCCTGTAGTATAGTTATAGGTTGTGAATACACTACGAATGCAAAAACCAGGAAGCTGTTGTTGCCAACTACTTCCTGGTTCTTGTATGTTAATAAATGGGAAGATTATTTCTGGTAGGCTGCTAATGCTTCTTTTATGGCTTCAGATGAAGGTGCGTAAAAAGCTGGTCCTGATAACAGTGTCAGCTTTACCACTGGTTTGAACGCAGACATTTTTTTCTCTTTCAGATGGATCTGTGTGTTGTAAGCATCCAGTGCTCCTTTCACTACATTTTCGGCCACTTCTTTCGTATTAGAATCGATACCTGCATCTTTGATATCGCTGGCATGTGAATAAGACGTTACTCCGAGTCTCAGTGCTTCTCTCATACCGATAGCCCCAATAGTATACATCACATCTGCGTTGAATTTATTCCTGTCGCCCAGACCGATCAGCAGTACCTGTTTTGCCTTGACAGTGCCGGGAGGAGGGGTGATCAGGATGGTTTCGAATGCATGTCCTGTAAACTTGCCACTCTTCCGCAGCTCAGTGATGATACCATGTAATGATTCATCCAGGTGCAGCATACCATTCAGATTAGCTGGTAATGCAGGCGGATTGGTAATATCTCCTTCCGTATACTCAAATACACACGCGATCTGTAAAGGTGTTTCCTGTCCGGATGGCCCCATTACTTTTACTTCTACGGCTACGCCATTTGCTTTGCCTACTATAGCGGACGTGCCAAGTGCGGGCAGATCCTTTACCTGCGCCTGTACTGCGAATACAAATGAAAGCAGCAGGCCTGTCAGTGTTGTTTTAATTGTTCTCATATCTAAAACTTAAATGATAACTGTGTATTGAAGAAATATGAATTAACAGGAGAAGTGACCAGATGATCGATAAATGCACCGGTCTCAAAATACTGCATACCGCAACTCAGTTTAATGAATTTGCTGAATGCATAGTCTGCGCTCAGCAGATAGGCTGTTCCTATATAACGTTCGTCAGAGCCTGCGCCCGCCACGTTGAAGGAACCACTGGGCCGGTATATACCATCGCCGGTGGAGTAACGCCAGTTAAAAACCACATCCGCCTGCATAGAGAATTTATCACTGAATGTCAGATTACCATACGGATGCAGGTCTATCAGATTCGATGGTCCGATACGCGGATTGAATCCAAAGTAACCTCCTTTTGGATACAGAGGATTGAACGTTTGCAGGTTGCCATCACCGGGCGTTTTATCACCGGAGATATAGTCGTTACGCAGGGCGATCGTGGGCCGGAACCTCGCATGTTCAAACATGTAACCAATATCAATGGCGGTAGTCCATGCATTGATCCTGCCTCCTCCGAAAGTGCCGAACTGGTATGCGGCTTCCAGGTTGTAAATAAAGCCGCCACCATATTTCCAGTAGCGTACTGCGGCAGTATGCCTTGACTCTTCGGCTACACCCTCTTCAAACCGCGCATTGTCTTTACGGTGTCCGAGATAGTAGATGTCGAAATTACCCTGTCCGGGCAGGATGATGTAGGAATAGGCTCCCCACAGGTTCGCCTCCCGGATGGTGTGGTTATCAAACACGCCCGGGTTCACTTCGTCGTCCATCATAAAGAAGGCATCTACGCCAAACCTTGGTGCGTTATACATTACTTTACCACCTGTGAAATATTTACGTACGTTAGTACCTTCCCTTACGGATATCAGTCTGCCGGTGCCGTAGTCCAGTTCCTGTCTGCCGGCCCGTGCTACCAGCTTACGCTGCTTGGCCGTCCAGGTCTTCAGGGTAACGTCCACAAAGAGGTTCTGCACATTTAGTTCGTCTTTGTTCACTGGTGGAGAAGGTACTTTGCTGAAGCTTTCCAGCGCACTGCTCATCTGTGCAAATACCCTGACGTGAGGGCCCAGGTGCAGGTCCGCATGCAGGTTATATCGCTGCATTACCAGGCCGTTATAGTTCATACCATCCTTCTCCCATTCTTCGTGAAAAGATGCGGCATATTCATAGCGGGCTTCCCCCCCGAAGGATAGGTAAAAATGGTCTTTACTAAAGAGGGGTACATATTTGATGTGATTGTACCAGTGGCCGGTGGTATCGTTCCGCAGGTAATAGTAATCCTCATTGAAACGCATCAGTTTAAACTGTTGCGCATACAGGGGGTGTATACCGAGGTACAGAAAAAGTACCAATACGAATGCAAGGTGTTTCTTCATGGTGATGCGTATTCCGCCCCGGAGGAGTGAGCCTGATACGGTGTTTTATTTAATAACAATCTTCCGGCATCAAAGTTATCAGAAAGAGGTAGTTCGCCGGATCGCCAAATCATCGCAATTGATGTACATTTCCATAAACCGGGAAAATAATTAGGGGTAAAAAGAAAATGCCGCAACTATCTTTAGCTGCGGCATCCGTTATATATTGAAGCGTAGGTTTTACTTTTTGTAGTGCGCTCTTAACATCCAGGCCATTTTCTCATGCTCTTCCAGCAGACCGGTGATATAATCGCTGGTACCTGCATCCTTATAAGTATTAGCAAATGGTTCAATATTACCACGGATGAATTCAATGATGCTTTCATGATCGCCAAGCAATTCCTTAATAAAACCGAGGCTGTCATTGTCTCTTTCGCTGTATTCAGTCAGGTGGGTCAGTGACAGGAAGCTTTTTAGCGTCGCAGGTGCATAATGGCCCAGTGTACGGATCCTTTCTGCTACGCTATCCATGATCTCATCCAGTTGATTATACTGTGATTCGAAGAAGAGGTGCATGGAATGAAAATCAGGACCTTCCACGTTCCAGTGTGCATTGCGTGTTTTCGTATAAAGTACAAATTCATCTGCCAGTAATTTGGCCAGCTGGTTAGCTACTGCTTGTCTGTTTGCTTCTGTGATGCCAATATTTGTATTCATATAAAGGTAGTTTTAAATGCTTGTGTAATGCTAAGGTATAACATTCCTGTTGGTTAAAAATGCATCTGTTATAATTAACACATCGTTAGCAGCAATGAATACAAACATAATGTCGCGCAAGGGAATGAAAGGGCTGTAAGGACATGAAAGCAAATGACTGCAATGTTGTAAAACGAAACGTAAAAAGAAAAGGCAGACCTGTTAGTCTGCCTCCGTATATCGTCGTTCACCTTAACGGTGATCACCTACGAGATCATTGTTCTGATCACATCCAGTCCCTGCAGCACTTTATTCATGTCTGCTTCTGCACCCATCGCGATCCTGATGTATTCACCGGTAGTACCGGGAGCCGCAAATGCAGCACCCGCCATTACTTCCACTCCCTTATCCTGCAGATCTTTATATAACTTCATGGAAGTGAAGCCTGCAGGTAATTCCAGCCAGCAGTGAAAGCCATTCTCATGTCCCTGTACATTAAAGCCGGAAAGGAATGCTTTGGTCTGCGTCTGCCGCAGATGACCTTCCGCACGTTTACGGTGTAACAGGTCAGCCAGTTCACCACTGCGTATAACGTTTGTTACAAGCGATGTAAAGAAGGTAGACGGATTACTGGTAGTCAGTTTCGTCGCAGCTGCTATCGCAGCTGTATAACGCTCAGGAGCGACGATATAGGCTACCTTGATATCGGGTGCGATTGGTTTGGATAAGCTGTATATAAACCAACCCAGATCGGGTGCCAGCTGTGCAAAGTTAGCAGGTGGATTTTCTTCCAGGAAACCATAGGCATCATCATCAAGAATGAGCTGTCCGTTTTTTCTGGCTACAGCGATCAGTTCGAGTCTGCGGTCAGTTGGTATCACAATACCCGTCGGGTTATTGATCGTACCCATCACATATACAGCTTTGATATTGTGCCTGGCGGTAGCTGCTTCCAACGCGGAAGGGAGCATACCTTTTTCATCACCTTTACAACCGATCACCTGTACATTCAGTAAACGGGCGATGGCCTGAAAGTTACCATAGGTATACTCATCTACCGCGATCGCCGCTCCCTGTAAACCAGCAGCAATGATAGCCACCATAATAGCCTGATGGCCGGAGGTAACAATAGAGATCTGTTCTTCACTGATAGCGGGTCCTTTACCTGACAGCCAGGTAGCGGCCGTCTTTCGGTCTTCCAGGTTGCCATTGGCAGGCTTGATGGTTAACCACTCATTATAGGTGGAATAGTGCCTTTCAATAATGCGTCTGAAAGCTGTCTGTTGTTCTGCCAGTACCGGGTAGTTGGAACTTAAAGATATCATGTGAAGCGGGTATTTGGAGTGCCAAAAGTAAATAGAAATCAGGAATTGGGAATTAGGCATTTGTCAGCCTCCCGCCAATCCCTGATTCCCAATTCCTAATTATCTCCTGAGATCCGGCCCGCCTGCGATGCCAGCAACATAATTCCCGTGCCGAGTAATGCGATCAGGGCAAATGACCAGCGCAGATCACTGGCTTCTGAGATGAACCCTATTACAGGTGGTCCCAGCAGGAACCCAAAAAAGCCTACGGTGGACACCGCTGCAATCGCTACGCCGGGTGCCATTGTTTTAGACTTGCCCGCCAGCGCCAGTACCAGCGGTACCACAGATGATACGCCTATACCTACCAGCAGAAAGCCGATGGTGGCGGTAACCAGATATGGAAGACAGATCGCAATGATCAGTCCCGTTGTTGTCAGCGATCCACTCAGCTGTAATACACGCTTTGTACCAAGTTTCGTGACAAACCTGTCTGCAACGAAACGACCGCCTGCCATGGTACTCATAAAAGCAATATAGCCGACTGTGGTCAGGTGCTCCGGTGTCTGTACCACTTTCTGAAAATAGATCCCGCTCCAGTCGAACATCGTACCTTCTGTTACCAGGCTTGAAAATGCGATCAGTCCCAGTTTAAGTATACTGCTGTCCGGACGGGCGAATATCGGTGCATCACTGTCAGTTTTTTCATCTTCGGACAAGAGATATTTCCAGGAGAATACGACCAGTAGAAAACAGAGCACACAGATCAGTGAGAAATGATAGTTTACCGGTATATCCTGTGAAACAGCGATCGTACCGATACCGATACCAGCGAAACCTCCTACACTCCACAGACCGTGGAAAGAAGCCATAATGGACCTGCCATATAAAGCTTCAATTCCGACAGCCTGTGTGTTCATGGATATTTCAAAGAGGTTGTTCATGAGACCAAAGAGGAACAACAGGATCACCAACTGCCAGATGCCAGGTGCAAAGCCTATTGCAGACAGCATCACGGGGAATAATAGTCCGGCACTGATCAGTACCTTCCTGCTGCCGTAACGGGTCACCAGCCAGCCTGATACAGGCAGACTCACCATCAGTCCGATAGGTAACGCAAAGAGCACACTGCCCAGTGCGGCATCACTCAGCTGAAAGGTGGCTTTGATATCATGTATCCTGCACGCCCAGCTGGAATAGGTGAGTCCGGCAATAAAGAAAAACACGCTTGCTGCAATGCGGTGCGCCTGTTTAAGGTTCAAATGGACAGTCAGATCTTTCATTGTTGTCAGGAGGTTAATGTCAGCAGACCAATATGTTGCTCGAGTTCGTCATAATCCGCAATTCTGATAATATCAGGAATATGCGCCAGCTTCTTGTTATCAATACCGATAAATTGTATGCCAAGTTGCTGCGTCGCCTGGTAATCCCATTGCCCGTCGCCTACATAGATAATGTCAGCCAGTTCAGGATGGGTGTTATGACGTTTGTTCATCTTACTGATAGTGTTGCCGATGATGTCGCGTCTTGCGAAAGCGTCCTGTGCAAAAGAGGCTGCACTGCATCCTTCTATACTGATATCAGCACATTGCAGTTTGAACAGTGCCGATTGTTTCCAGCCGCCGGTAGCGAGTCCTACCCGCAGTCCATCCTGCTGTGTAAGCCGCCGAATGATCTTTCCTGCTTTAGGTATTTCGCGGAAATAGTGTGCCTGCTTTTCGTAGGCAATTTCCAGCAGGTTACAGAAACAGTCGATGAAGTTTTCTATCTCCGTGACTGTGCAGGGGCGGTTCCTGCGTTCGACCGATAACTGGTGCAGGATGCCTGAGTCCGTGGTGTTCTCATAGTGACCGTAATTGGTATTGAAGTTGGAGAACCCGAATGTTTCAGCGATGGCCTGTGTATAACAAAGATCATCGATCTCCGTCGTATTGGTCAGTGTGCCATCAATATCGAAAATGATGTACTTCATAGTGAAATGTTTAGAATGTAATGACCGATTTCAGGCTGCTAATGTCATTGTTGCGTTGTTGCCTGTCGACATTGCAGCCCAGGTGTAATACAGCTTCCTGGAATTCGTCAATACCATATGACCGCGTGATGATCTTTTCCAGTCCGAGTACCTGGCCATTGATGAGGTCTACGGCATGTTTGAAAGTATCCTGCGAGTCGATGGAGCCGATGATGGAAATACTGCGGTCCGTGATTTCGCGCGGGTTGATCGTCTGCTGATTATTACGCAGACCTATCAACGCAATCTTGCCACCATCGGCAATAGCATCGACTGATTTTTCCAGCATGCTGCCTGTTGTATCAACAATCAGGTCATACTGATGTTTACGAGGTGCAAAATGACCAGACAGGTACCAGCCTGAAGTCAGTATATCATTACTGCTGATCAGGTTTGTCCGGTTAGCGGACGTTTCATAAATAGTACCAGCCTGTATACCGTATTGTTTCAATGCCAGATAGAAGAGTAATCCGATCGGACCTCCGCCAAGTATTGCCACGTTGTAAAAAGGCGAGACAGCCAGTTTCTTAACAGCGGTCAGTACACAGCTGAGGGGCTCAGACATAGCACCCTGTTCGAAAGGCACACCGTCTGCCAGTGGATAGATAAAGCGTTTGGTTGTCTTGAAATATTTCGTGAAAGTGCCATCAATCGAGACGCCGGCTTCCGTGCTCGATTTATAGGAGCAGTGATTACGCAATCCTTTTCTGCAGTTCTCGCAGTAACCACAGTAGTAAGTGGGGTCAATGATCACACGATCGCCGATGTTGCAGTTATCAACACCATTGCCTTTGTCTACCACTACACCAGCAGATTCATGACCGATGATCACTTTTTGCCTGGCGTTGTATTCGCCTGAGATGATGCTGAGGTCTGTACCGCATATACCGGTAGCGCGGATCTCCACAATGACCTCATCCGGCAGCGTGATAGCAGGTTCTTCACGTTCTTCCAGCCGGATGTTCCAGGGGCCGTTATAAACTATAGCTTGCATGGGTAACGGTTTTTACTTGACTGAATATTTTATCCAATCTGCCACAGATCTCTTCTATGTCATCTACGGTAGCAGTGAGCGCAGGTCTTACTTTCACTACGTTGCCAAATCCGTAGCGGGAGCCTCTGAGAATAAGTTTCTGTTCAGTGAGGGCGTTGTCGATGATGCGGTTAGTAAGTTTAACATCCGGTGCACCGTCCTGGTCTACTATTTCAAGACCCCACATATAGCCCATACCTCTGACGTCGCCAATGAAGTGACCATACTTTTCTTTCAGTCTGTTCAACAGCTGACCGAGTACGACGCCATTGTCACGGACGTTTTGCAGGAAACCTTCACGGGATACGATCTCCATGGTTTTCTTCGCGGCGCCGAGTGATAACAGGTTGCCACCTGATGTATAGGAATGTTCCCATTTTTCAAGTACGGCAAATTCAGGTTTGTAGAGGATGGCAGCCGTAGGAATACCGATACCACCCAGTCCTTTTGCGAGTGTGATAATATCAGGTTCCATATCAAAATATTCACTGGCAAACATGTAGCCTGTTCTGCCAATACCTGTCTGTACTTCATCCGAGATCAGGACGATGTTCAGTTCTTCGCAGAGTTTTTTGAGTCTTTCGAAATATCCCGGCGGTGGCACGATATTACCACCATTACCGAGGATGGGCTCCATGATCATGCACGATACGTTGCCGGAGCTCCCGTATTCTACATGGTCGTGGATCGCTTCTATACACATGTATCCGCAATTCGGATATTTGGCAGAGAAGGGGCAGCGGTAGCAGTAAGGCGCCGGTACAGTGGCGTGCTGGCTGTACATGGTATTGGAGAATGATTTCCGTCTGAATGCATTACCGGAAATGTTGGTCGCAAACAGTGTTTGTCCATGATGGGAGAGGGACAAACTGATCACTTCATTTTTACCATTGAACTTGTTGGCGATCTTCACTGCACCTTCATTGGCGGTAGAACCGATAATATCGCGCATCCATCCGTCAGTAATACCTGCGGGTGCATGTTCGAGTATGCTGTCTAATACGTTGGCAGCAAGGTCGCCGGTAAACGAGGAGGAAACATGGATCAGATCTTTTACCTGTTGTTGTAATACCTCGACAACTTCCGGATGACTATATCCGAGTGCGAGATTGAATGTGCCGGATACGGCATCGATATATTCTTCGTCGTGCGACGTGTAAAGGCGTATGCCACTGCCTTTAGTAAACTCTATGTTAGCAGACATGGGGTTTGAGGGTTTTACATGGGAAAACAAAATAGTGGAATGGGCGTAAGATAACGGTCAGATGGACTGAGTTACATAACGAACAAGGGTTTCATGAACTTCCTGCAGGGAATCCGGGTTATACAATGATTTTTAGGACGTGGTAGAAAAACGTTTTACTAACTTCGATATCAAATTGACGATGGAAAAGTAGAATCTATTTAGCAGAATTTATTTTTTTTATTTTATCCGAAACCATTATTTTCTATTAATTGATTATGTTATTTACGCTGTTATCGTGAAAGAGGTGACATGCTGTAATGCTTGCCTGTATTGACTTACGGCGATCAGGTGCATTGTTGTCGCGTCGATATCTCTGACGTATTACTGCATCGTGTTGTTGATAAAAAGGCGAATGCAGGTAATGGTGTGCAGGATGCTTTACTGGTTGTTCTTATATTCGCTTTGAATGTCTTCAGGTAAGCTTTCTCTTCCGTTTCTCCTCCGTTTTAAAACGGAGGAGAAACGGAAGAGAAAGCTTACCTGAACAATACTAAAACAATACTGAACCGGAGATGAACGGATGGCAAAATTGTCCGCTTTTTAGCGGTTTACCAGGTGTTTCATATGCCCACCCCCGCATTTCTGCAGTTCACGTACAGCATTTTGCAGTTCACGTACATTGTCAAAAAAAGAAAAAACTGGTTCCTGTAATTTCGGGTTAATGAATTCGGTATGACAGGCGGGTAGTTAAGGAGGGAGCCGTTGCCTTCTGGTCTTTGTCTGTCAGCTGAAAACGAAAACGGCCATTCCGTGTTGCAGGAACAGCCGTCGTCGCATTATTTTCCATTTCTTTATATAGAACAACACGGTGTTGTTATTCTATCACAGTCACGTGCCCTTTGAAGGAACCACTAATAGTTTTTCCTTTACCGAATTCCAGTGTATACGTGAACGACTGGTACTCCGGGCCTTGAGAAAATGTCAGGCTTCCACCCGTAGGTTTACTGTATATTTCACCAGTACCATCTACTTCGGTGCCTGATTGGTACGTTACATTGTTGTAAAGCAATGCAACATCGAAATTCTTTGTTTTGTCGAACGTCGCCGCATCAGCGGGTAGGTAAGTGTAGGAGCCTTTATTGTCAAGTGTATCCAGGAGGAATTGTACGGTATGTACATTACCTGAAAATGATCCCAGTGGATATTTGTCCGTAAAGGCGATCTCCGTGCCCCCCACCCAGTTCTTCTGAATAGCGTAATCAGTATGAATAAAAAGATCGTTTTGTGTAAATCCGTTTACCGGATCAATATTGTTGTTGTTACCATCAGTGCATCCGGAAAAGGCATAACATAGTATTCCAGCCAATAAGCTATATGCTGATCTAGTCATTTAGTTGTAGGTTTCTGTAGTCTTATACTGATTGTGGTGCAAATATATAAATACTTTTGGATGGATATGCACATCTAAAAGTATAGATTTTACTATAATATAAATATAGCACAAAAGTGTGCAGTAACAGGCAGTGTTTATGCAGGATCGGGCAGTAAATTATTTCACGAGAAATAATACGTCGTTAAACTCGCCTTTCACCGTGGTATTGGTATATTTTAGGTCGTATACCACGCTATAGAAGCCTTCCACTATCCTTATGGTGACGGAACCACCGGTCAGTGAATCCAGTCCTTTGGCCGCATCGGTGAACTCCCCTCTTGCAAAGGGCTGATTGCGGTAAACGGTGGCCGATTCAAAGTTTTTCTTTTTATCGTACCCGGTGGAGTCACTGTTTTTGTAAGTGTAGGTCTGGCCGGAGATGATCGTGTCCAGGTTAATTCCTACTGCGCTTACATCGCCGGAGAAGCCTTCGACGAGCAGGTCCTTATCTGCAAAGGTGATCGAACTACCCTCTGCACCCCACTCCATCAGGTAGCCATAAGGAGTGACTACATCCTGTCCGTCGAGAGAAAAGCTGTTAGCCGGCGCTTCACTGATCGGATCAACTTTACCGCAGGCTGTAAACAATACAATGGCTGCCAGCAGGCAAAAGGCCAATTTTTTCATGTGATAGTGGTTTTATAGGTATAGGTATGCAAATATATCGCTATTTAACATATTAAGAAATACTTGCAGATAATCAGTGGCAGGAGACGATGCCCGATGCCTGCCCATCACTTTCCCGTGGCGCAATCTTTGATCCCGCAAATATGATCAAAACTTATTACTATGGATCAAGTTGCTGTGCCGGTATCGGTTGATCAATCCACACATGCTATTACGCTTACGATCAATAAAATACCGTATGAACTACATGTACGTCCCTGGGTGACACTGTTGGATGCCATTCGTGAGTACGTGGGGCTGACAGGCACCAAGAAGGGCTGCGATCACGGTCAGTGCGGGGCCTGTACGGTACTGGTGAACGGGAAACGCATCAATGCCTGCCTGACGCTGGCAGTGATGAAGAACGGGGCCGAGATCACCACGATCGAAGGGGTGGCCGAAAGCGGGGTACTACATCCTTTGCAACAGGCTTTTATTGACCAGGATGCCTTCCAGTGCGGATACTGCACACCAGGACAGATCTGCTCGGCTATCGGTATGATCAGTGAAGGCAGGGCGAAAACCAGGGAGGATATCCAGGAACTGATGAGTGGAAACCTGTGCCGCTGTGGCGCTTATCCGAATATTGTGGCAGCTGTGCAACAAGTAAATCAGACACTATGAACAACTTCACTTACTCACACGCCACCTGCATAGATAATGCTGTCAGTGAAATGGCTGCACATCAGGAGGCCCGTTTTATAGCCGGTGGCACTAACCTGATCGATCTGATGAAAGAAAATGTGATGCATCCGGACCATCTGATCGATATCAACGGACTTTACCTGAACAGCATAGATTTCCTGGATGACGGACGGCTGTTCCTTGGTGCCCTGGTGACCAACGCGGATACTGCCTGGCATCCGGCAGTAGAGAAATACTACCCGCTGTTGTCTGCTGCGATACTGGCGGGTGCCTCTCCGCAGCTGCGCAATATGGCAACCAACGGTGGTAACCTGATGCAGCGTACCAGGTGTTACTACTTTTATGATACAAGTACTCCATGCAATAAGCGCGAGCCGGGCAGCGGCTGTAGTGCCATCAATGGATATAACCGTATTCATGCTATTCTGGGTACAAGTCAGCAATGTATTGCCGTACATCCCAGTGATATGTGTGTGGCGTTACGGGCGTTGAACGCTGTCATACAGGTACGGGGGCATGAAGGCGAAAGACTGATACGCATGGAAGACTTTCACCGCTTACCTGGCGATACGCCTCAGATAGATAACAACCTCGCCGCAGAAGAGCTGATCACAGGTATCATCCTGCCCCGTGAACAGTTTACACACTATAAATACCTGAAAGTAAGGGACAGGGCGTCCTATGCATTCGCACTGGTATCTGTCGCGGTCTTATTCAGGATGGAGCAGGATCATATCGCGGATGTAAGACTGGCCTTGGGCGGCGTAGCGCACAAGCCATGGCGGAATATGGAAGCGGAGAACTGGCTGAAAGGCAAATCTGCTACGGTTGAGAACTTCGCACACGCAGCAGACATGATCTTACAAGACGCTGTGACATTTGGAACAAATGATTTTAAACCGGCACTGGCAAAGCGTGCGATCATACGTGCCTGCCGTGAGGCCATAAATGGAGAACGATGAGCAATCAGACAACATATATCGGTAAGCCGGTGAACCGGGTAGACGGCTATGCAAAGGTGACCGGTGATGCAAAGTATGCGGCTGATCATGATGCAAAAGGGCTTTGTTATGGTGTGATCGTGTCAGCCGGCATTGCGAAAGGGAAGATCCTGCATATTGATACAGATGCGGCGACGCAGCTGGAAGGTGTGTTTAAGGTGTTCACGCATGAGAATGTATCCGGACTAGCCTGGTTCAACCGTAGTTATAAAGATATGGATGCGCCTCCCGGTAAGCATTTCCGTTATCTGCAAACAGATATTGTTACCTATAGTCAGCAACCGGTAGCGCTCGTGGTAGCCGCGACGTTTGAACTGGCGAGATATGCGGCCACACTGGTGCGGATAACTTATGAGGCGGATGCACACGTGACTAACCTCACAGGCAACCTTGATCAGGCGAGGCCTCCAAAAGGGAAAAAGACCGGCTTTAAGAAGCCCGCCAACAGAGGCAAATTTGAAAAGGCATTTCAGGCGGCGCCTGTGAAAACAACAGCCACCTATTATCACGGTGCAGAGCACCATAATCCGATGGAAATGCATGCCAGCACTGTGTTGTATTACAAAGACGGTAGCATTACTGTATATGATAAAACACAGGGTGTACTCAATACACAGAGTTATATCAAAAGCGTGTTCGGTTTATCCGGTAAGAAAGTAAGAACATTTGCACCCTTTGTTGGTGGCGCGTTCGGTTCCGGACTACGACCGCAGTACCAGCTGTTCATGGCGGTACTGGCAGCGCTGGAGTTAAAAAGATCTGTGAAGGTGATGATGACGAGGCAGCAGATGTTTTCATTCGGTTTCAGACCTATTACACAGCAGACATTAGCCATCGGGGCGATGGAAGATGGCTCGCTCGAAGCCATCAGTCATAGCGCTGTTTCCGGCACCTCCCGGTTTGAAGACTATGTGGAGAACATTGTGAACTGGTCAGGTTCCCTGTACCATTGCCGGAATGTGAAACAATCCTATGAGCTGGTAAGTATGGATACGTTTACGCCGCTGGATATGCGGGCACCCGGTGCTGTAACAGGTATGTTCGGACTGGAATGTGCGATGGATGAACTGTCGTATCAACTGAACATAGACCCGCTGGAGTTGCGGCGTATCAACTATAGTGTGGAAGATGGATCGATGAAGAAGCCCTATTCCAGTAAAGCGCTGATGGATTGTTACGAACAGGCGGCTGCAGCATTCGGTTGGTCAGAACGATCACCGCAACCCAGGTCTATGAAGAACGGACACCTGTTAACAGGATGGGGAATGGCGACCGGTATGTGGGATGCGAATACCGTCCCTGCAAGAGCAAAGGCAGTCTTTACGGCAGATGGCAGACTGACGGTAGGAAGTGCAACGGCAGATATTGGTACTGGTACCTATACGATCATGACACAGATCGCTGCTGAAACACTCGGGCTACCACTCGATCAGGTCACTTTTCAGCTGGGAGATGCGTCATTACCGTTTGCTTACCTGGAAGGAGGCTCTACTACGGCGGCTTCTGTAGGCACAGCGGTGCAGCAGGCATGTGTACAGATCAGGGAACGCCTGTTCTCACTGGCGAAGGACATTCCTGATTCCCCCTTCAGGGAACTGACCATTGAACAGGTGTCTTTTGAAGATGGGAAGCTGTTTATGACAGAGACGCCCGCGAACTTTATTCACCTGAAAGATATTATGACGCTGACCGATACAAATGAAGTGAAGGTAACTTCCACACCGCTGCCGAATATCTTCAAACAGATGAAGTATGCGAAGAACACCCATGCCGCTGTTTTTGCGGAAGTCCAGGTAGATGAGGAACTTGGTGTTGTGAAAGTGACGCGCGTAGTGAGTGCGGTGGCGGCAGGCAGGATATTGAATCCGAAGACCGCCCGTAGTCAGATCATGGGAGGCATCGTCTGGGGCATATCAGGCGCATTGTATGAAGAGAGTGTGCTGGATCATCAGTTTGGCCGCTTTATAAACCATAACTATGCGGAGTACCATATTCCGGTGAACCTGGATATTCACAATATCGAGGTGATCTTCGTGGAAGAAAAAGATGATGTGGTGAATCCGATGGGCATCAAGGGTGTCGGAGAAATAGGCCAGGTAGGGGTGGCTGCTGCTATTGCGAATGCTATCTATCATGCTACGGGAAAAAGGATCAGGGAGCTGCCTATTACACTGGATAAATTGTTATAATGAAAAGGCTGCACGATGCAGCCTTTTCTTGTGTGAGCTATGGAACCTGACCATTATGGCCAGCAGTATTTACAACGTCTGACTGTTCAATGCAGCCTGTAGTTCTTCTTCATTCGTCAGGTCGAGCCGCAGTGGCGTAATTGACACAAAATCATTCTCTACCGCCCACCTGTCTGTACCTTCTTCCGCCGGTTCAAGCGGGGTCACAGTGAACCAGTAATGTTTACGGTTCATAGGGTCAGTACCCGGAACGATCTTCCCATCATATAAACGTACGGATTGCCTGGTCCAGCGGATGCCCTTCGGATGAGGGGGAAAATTGACGTTAAAGAGGCTTAATCCGGGCTTTTCGAGTAGTAGTTCAAGTACCTGTGCCACATATTCCTCAAAAGCTTCAAAATCAGGCTCAGATTTCCCTACCGGCGTACTGAGCGCTATACCCTTTATGCCGAGCAGAACAGCCTGTTTAGCTGCGGCCAGCGTACCGGAATGCCACATACCGTTTCCCAGGTTCGGCCCCATATTGATGCCTGAAAGCACCACATCCGTTTTGGAATACAGATGAGTACCCAGTGCCACGCAGTCAGCCGGAGTGCCATTAACACGATATGCTTCGATGCCTTCAAAATTGATAGGGGAGGTCTTAAAGGATAGTGGCCGGGAATGTGTCACCGCATGTCCCATGGAAGACTGTTCCACATCCGGAGCCACAATGCGTACTTCCCCGAACCGGGCAGCTACTTTGGCCAGTGCCGCAATGCCCGGACTATATATGCCGTCGTCGTTTGTGATAAGTATTCTCATACCAATGCGGCCTCCAAATTCATGCCATTGGGGGTGGTATCTTTTTTGTAATTAATATGTTATGAAAGCGCATTTACTGCACAATCCCAAAGCGGGTGACAAAGATCACTCGGAAAGTGAACTGATGAAAAAGATCAGTGCCCATGGTATAAAATGTATGTATTCCTCCGCAAAAAAGAACTGGTGTAAAGACCTGCAGCCAGATGCAGATTTTGTCATCATTGCAGGCGGAGATGGCACGGTCAGAAAGGTGATACTGGAGTTCCTTACCGGCAGGGCGGGCGACAAAAGATACCCGCTTGCATTATTGCCCATGGGTACTGCGAATAACATCAGCCGCTCCCTGCATATAACAGGCGAAGAGGATGATATTATTGCCTCCTGGCCTAAACACCATATCCAGCAGTTTGATGTGGGGAAGATCGCCGGTTTTCATGAGCAGATGTTCTTCCTGGAAAGCTTTGGATTCGGCATTTTTCCTGTGCTCATGGCGTCCATGAAACAGCTGGAAGAACCGGATGATCCGGAAGAAAAAATAAAGCTTGCGCTGGAAGTATTGCACGATGTCATCGATCATTATCAGGCGCAGGAATGTAAGCTGCAAATTGATGGAGTGGATTATTCCGGTCAGTACCTGATGGCAGAGGTCATGAATATCCGCTCTATCGGGCCAGGGCTGAACCTCAACGGAGACGCCGGTCTGGGTGATGGGGAAATGGAGATCGTCTTACTGGGCGCCGATAAAAGGAAGAGCTTTTCTGCCTACATCAAAGACCGTATCACTTCTTCTTCCCATAAGGATTATGACCTGCCTGTTATCAGGGGAAAGAACGTCCGTATTTCCTGGGGAGATGAACATGCACACATCGATGATGAGCTGATAAAATCAGCGGACGGTAAAAGCTACATTGTCAGCATTTTAAAGCGGGAACTGGAGTTTTTAGTCCCCCGTTAGACGCCTTTACTTGCTTCCTCCCTCTATAAGTGGTAATTTGCAGCTTTTTATGTGATATCAGCTTAATATGAATTTGTTAGAAGTATCGGACGTGCGAAAGCAGGAAGGGGAAGAAGAAGTACTGAAAGGTGTAAGTTTTACACAACAGGCATTCCAGAAAGTAGCGATCGTAGGCGAGTCAGGGTCTGGCAAAAGTACCCTGTTGAAGGTAATAGGCGGTCTGACGCAGTCAGATGGTGGGGAGGTGCGGTTTGAAAACGTGAAAGTGAAAGGACCACTGGAGCGGCTGTTGCCAGGGCAACCGGGTATCGCTTATCTGTCTCAGCACTATGAGCTGCGTAATCACTACCGCATGGAAGAGATCCTGGCCTATGCCAATACACTGACAGATGAAGATGCGGAAAGACTATATAAAGTCTGCCGTATTGATCACCTCATGAAAAGAAAGAATGATCAGTTGTCAGGTGGAGAAAAACAGCGTGTGGCGCTGGCCCGTTTGCTGACCACCGCACCCCGCATGCTGATCCTGGATGAACCTTATTCCAATCTCGATCCTATTCTTAAAAATACGCTGAAAGCGGTGATCCGTGAGATCAGCGAAGACCTGAACATTACCTGTCTGCTCGTCTCTCACGACCCGATAGATACACTCTCCTGGGCAGATGAGATCATTGTCATGAAAGACGGTCAGATCGTTCAGAAAGCCGATCCACAGACGATCTACAACCAGCCTGCCAATGAGTATGTAGCGGCATTGTTCGGCAGCTATAACCTGATCACTGCTGCCAGTGCGGCTGACTTCAGCCAGGTAGCCGGCCTTCCTGTCAATGGTAAAAGCATGTTCATCCGTCCGGAGCGCTTCCGCGTGGTGGAGAAGGGACAGCATGGCTTATCCGGCACCATCAGTGATGTAAGCTTTATGGGCAGCAGTTATGAACTGCAGGTAGCGCTGGCTTCCGGTACCATCACTGTCAGGACCGATAACAGCGGACTCATAAAAGGAGCGCCTGTTTACCTCTCTTTGTCGCCTGCGGATGTGTGGTATGCCTGATAATAGCGGCAGATGACGTACATTAGGGGCATGAAATTGACCCAGGAGCAGGCCGCCATTATCAACAGCAAAGGAGATATCAGGATCATCGCCGTAGCAGGAGCCGGCAAGACGACTACCCTTATTGAATATGCGAAAGCAAGACCGGATAAGAGTATCCTGTATCTTGCGTTCAACAAGACGGTTAAAATAGAGGCGGAGCGGAAGTTTGCAGAAGTGAAACTCAATAATGTGCGTGTGGAAACGGCGCACTCCCTGGCTTATCATTACATTGTCAGAGGCTCTAAGTATACCATCAAGCCTGAGGGCTCCTATAAGATCAACGAGATCGTTGACATCCTGCATCTGCGTGGTCTCAAGGGAAAACATACAGAATCCATCCTCGCTACACATATTAATGCCTACCTTTCCTATTTCTGTAACAGTGCACCACCAAAGGTCTCTGACCTGGATTATGAAGATATCCTGACAGACAGGGAAGCTATACAGTTTGCGACCCGGTACAAGAAAGACATCCTGTATCAGACCCGCCTGTTCCTCGATAAAATGAACAAAGGCGAGATCCCTATCACACACGATTTTTACCTGAAGAAATTCCAGCTGGCCGGGCCGGTACTGCAATATGATGTGATCCTTTTTGATGAGGGCCAGGATGCGTCAGGTGCTATGCTGGAAGTATTCCGTACACAGGCAGGTGTCAAGGTACTGGTAGGCGATAGCCATCAGCAGATCTATGGCTGGCGTTATGCGGTCAATTCACTGGATAAGCTGAACTATCCGATGTATACACTCAGTACCAGCTTCCGTTTTGACCAGGACATTGCTGACCTGGCGTCTTATGTTATCCAATGGAAGAAGTTGTATAGTGCGCCGCTGACAGTGAAGATCATTGGTTTCGGTAAATCACGGAAGTCACAGACCCGGGCAGTAGTGGCCAGAACCAATGCCGGTTTGCTGGTAAAAGCGATCGAATTGCTGATCGAAAAGAAAGAGATCAGGACGATCTATTTTGAAGGCAGGATAGAGAACTATACCTATGCAAATGACGGTGCTTCGATCTATGATATCCTGAACCTTTACAATGGAGAGGTAGGTCGTATCCGCGATACAACCATTGCCAGCATGGGCAGTATGGAAGACCTGGAAGACTACATCAAAACTACAGGTGAAACACAGCTGGGGATGCTCGTGGACGTGGTGAAGAAGTATGGAGCGAAGATCCCGGGGTATATCAAAAAGCTGAAGGACTGTCACCTGGACCATGATGATAAGGAACAGGCAGATATGATCTTCTCTACGGTACATCGCTGTAAGGGCATGGAATACGATGAAGTCACACTGACGAATGACTTTATCACGCACGATAAAGTAGTGAAGCAGGCAGAGAATATAGATAAGGTTAATATCTCCAGGTTGTCAGAAGAGATTAACCTGCTGTACGTAGCCATTACCAGGGCCAAGAGCCATCTCTATATTCCGCAGGAAATACTGACGGGGCAGAAGAAAGCCATCCCGGTGCTGAAGCAAAGAAGAGCCTCCGGAGCAGAGACAAAGGGTGAGAACTATGTGTACGCCGGAGTCAGGAAGTAATTAGTTCTTTTTAAAATTGAGCAGATCTATCATCAGGTTGAAAGCATCCATGGCGGAGGGACTGTTCAGTTTCAGCGGTTTGATGATGTAGCCGGATACACCCAGCTTGTCAGCAGTAGCCTTGTCTGTTTTATCGCCGGAAGTAGTAAGAATGAAACGTTTGATCTGTTTCAGTTCTTCTCTCTGATGCATGTATTGCAATAATTCAAATCCATTTACTTTAGGCATATTGATATCTATCAGCATGACGTCAGGCAGGGCTTCAGTGCCTGTGTTCAGCTGCTCGTCCAGGAGTGCAATGGCCTCTTCGCCATTCCTGGCATTGGTCAGTTTATAAAAGATATTCAGTTTATCAAGTGAACGCTTAATATCTATCACATCCAGCTTATCATCTTCTACCAGTAAAATATTAATCGGTTGCATTTTATTCTTTTGACCAGGTGAATGAAAAGACAGAACCCTTGCCCGGTGCCGAGACCACATTGATATGTTGCTTTTTGGTCTCTAATATTTTTTTGACGATTGCCAATCCAACACCTGTGCTTTCGAAACTATCCCTGTCCTTTAAAGTCTGAAAAATAGTAAAAATCCGCTTGTGATAATGCTTTTCAATTCCATTTCCATTGTCTTCAATGAAAAATTCATAGTGATCTGACCTGTCCTTATAGTAGATTTTTACAGTAGGGCCGGGCTTTTCATTGTGTTTGATGGCATTGCCGATCAGGTTAGAAAAAATCTGAAATAACCAGAGCTTTTCTGCATGCAAAACGGGCAGATCTGCAATTTCTACGTCTACATGGTGACTGTCAGGCAGGTTGTCTATTACTTCTCTGACGAGCATATTGAGTACTACTTCTTCTTTTATGATCTCTTCTTTATCTGCTTTTGCGTAGGATAAGAGACCCTCGATGAGGTTCTCCGCCCGGATGATACGGCCATTGATCAGCTCCATATATTCACTGACCTTCGGCGTTAGTTCATGTTTGTGATCTTCCTCTATCCATGATACCACGTTACTGATACCACGCAACGGCGCCTTCAGGTCATGCGATACAATGTGTGCAAACTGGTCCAGTTCTTCGTTAGATTTCTTCAGCAGGGTAATATTGCGCGAGAGCTCTCTGGTCATGTGATTGAGGGCTTCGCCGAGTGAGCTGAGTTCATCGCTGCCGGTATCGTGAATTGTCACATCATAGTTGCCACCGGCAATGTTATTGGCCAGATCGGTCATTACCTTAATACGCCTGGAGATCTTTAAGGTAACATAGATGATGATGAACAGGCCCAATACAATGGAAGCGGAGGTCAGCATCAGCGATAATATATTAGTGTTGGTAACAGAGGCAGCCAGTTCTTCTTTCCGTTCCTCACGGCGGGTATATTCATAGGCAGAGAACTGTTTGAATTTTTCCTGTAAGGCTGTCTGGATCGCTCTTTCATGGCCGGAGGAGAATTTGTCCTTATATACCATATTGAAGGTATCCAGGTGTAGCCGGCTGATAGAGGCAGATTTCTTGGCTTCTTTCAGCGGGTCGGTATATTCAGCCGTCCATTCTTCATTTAGTTCATTGATCTGATGAAGCATGTTGCGTTGTGCCGTATCCATCTGCATGGCATTCATCTCCTGCAGTATGAGCCCATTCTCAATATTAGCGGTGTCATACGCTTCGACAAAAGATTGTTCTCCCGTGAGCAGGTAGCCCCTGAGACCGTTCACCATCGCCAGTACATTCCGCTGGAACCGGCTGCTGGCACGTACCAGGTTAGTAGAATTGGTAAAATAGTTGTTGTTCTCCGTCACTGCATTCGAGAGACTGAAATTCACGAATGTGGTGATGGAAAACAGGATCAGGACGGAGACGAATCCCAGGAATATATAGTGCGAAATTTTCATTGCAGGCAATGGTAACAAAAAATAAGAGAATAGCCTATATTACTATTCCGGAAAATAGTAAGGAATGTATCAAATATCCGGTATAGTTTTAGTGGCAATGTGTTCTTTGCCAGATTACTTTACCTGTAGTATTTACGCTATGTGTATGCGAACATAACGCTTTTTGTGCTAATCGGTACAATTCAGCCAATTATATAGTGTGTCATTATAGGAACCCATTTGACAACAGCCCCTGGCATAAGCAGACTGTCTAAACGATTGAACAGAAACTGTTAAACTGATAACGAAGCAATATATGGATGACCAACTCAGGAATGATGAGCAGGCCGGCACTTCCCGGCGCTCGTTCCTAAAACAGACCTCTTTAATGACCGCACTGGCGCTGGCGCCCGATGCTGTGATGAAAGCCGCTGAAAAGGGGCTCGACGAACAGATCGCCTCGGCTATTGAGACCATGCCGTTAAATCTCACCATCAATGGTGTAAAGCAAAGTGTCAGGATAGAACCACGTGTTACACTGCTGGACCTGCTACGGGAACGCCTGCAGTTGACCGGTACCAAGAAAGGTTGTGATCATGGGCAATGTGGTGCCTGCACTGTTCATATTGATGGAGAACGCGTGAATGCCTGTCTGACGCTGGCTGTAACCACCGAGGGCCGCTCCGTTACGACTATCGAAGGACTCGCAGATGGCGACAACCTGCATCCGATGCAGGAGGCCTTTCTTGAACATGATGGTTTTCAGTGTGGCTATTGTACACCAGGGCAGATCATGTCCGCCATCTGTTGCATCAGGGAAGGACATGCCAATACACCGGATGAGGTGAGGGAATATATGAGTGGGAATATCTGCCGTTGCGGTGCTTATTCCAATATCGTGGATGCGATCATGGACGTAAAACAGGGAGGGAAAAAGGTATGAAACAGTTCAGTTATGTAAGGGTCACCTCCAGTGCGTCCGCCATAGCCGCTATCTCCAAAGATAAAACAGCGATGTTCCTGGCTGGTGGTACTAACCTCGTTGACCTGATGAAGAGCGGTGTGACCAGCCCGGATCGCCTGGTAGATATTACACGCCTGCCGATGGCCGATATCGCACTGACAAAAACGGGGATACGCATTGGGGCGCTCGCAAAGAATACAGCCGTCGCTGAACATGCAGAAGTGATTAAACATTTTCCGCTGTTATCGCAGGCATTAAAAGCCGGTGCTTCTCCCCAGTTAAGGAATATGGCGACAGTGGGTGGCAACATGATGCAGCGCACGCGGTGTCACTATTTCTATGATACCGCTATGCCATGTAATAAACGTCAGCCTGGTTCGGGGTGTGGCGCTATCGGTGGATTTAACCGTATGCATGCCATCTTTGGTGCAAGCGAACAATGTATCGCTGTACATCCCAGTGATATGTGTGTCGCATTGACTGCACTGGATGCGGTAGTAACTGTGCAGGGACCAAAGGGTGAAAGAAAAATTCCTTTCGGTGATTTCCATCGCTTACCAGGTACCACACCTGAAATTGATAACACTTTACAAAGAGGAGAGCTTATCATGGCTGTGGATATTCCCTATCAGCAGGAATTAACAAAGACGCATTATCTGAAGGTAAGGGACCGTGCGTCATACGCCTTTGCACTGGTGTCAGTTGGTGCGGCATTGTCGGTCAGCAGTAACAATATTACTGATGTACGGCTGGCCATGGGCGGCGTTGCGCATAAGCCCTGGCGCTTGAAGGAAGCGGAAGCCTTTCTTAAGGGAAAGCCGGCTACGGAAGACAATTTCCGCGAGGCAGCCCGCCTCACGATGGCGTCTGCAAAGTCACAGGGAGCCAACGAATTTAAACTGACGCTGGCGCCCAACAGTATTGTGGAAGCACTGAAACTGGCCGTAGCAAACGGTAATAACTAAACGCTAAAAACCCAAAGAATGGGAACAGATAAAAAAAGTGAGCCGCTGAACCGGGTAGACGGCAGAGCGAAGGTCACCGGTAAAGCGAAGTACTTTGCGGAGTTTGATATACCTGGAGTTACCTATTGTGTAATGGTCACAAGCACCATTACCCGCGGTACGATCAACACCATCAATACAAAAAATGCGGAACGCGCACCTGGTGTCCTGGGCATATTCACACACCTGAACATGCCGGTCATACCAGGTTGGGCGGAACCTGGTAATCCTAATGCAAAGCAACCTGCCGGCGGAGAGAAATACCGCATGTTAGGTAGTAATAAAATACTGTTTAACGGTCAGCCTATAGCGCTGGTAATAGCCAATACACTGGAGCGTGCACAATATGCCGCTTCACTGGTTACAGCTACCTACAGCAAGGCAGATCATCAGACTGACCTGTTGAAAAATACACAGAAAGCAGCCATGCCCGGCCGGTTCGGAGATTACTCCCGCGGTGATGATAAAGAGGCATACAAGACAGCCGCTGTTACGATCGCTGCAGATTATACCATCCCCATTGAAGTGCATCAGCCTATGGAATTATCCGGCATCCTGGCTTTCTGGGAAGGAGAGGATAAGCTGACTGTCTATGCCAAGACGCAGGGCGTGAAAGCGACGCAGCGTACTTTGGCGGGTGCATTTAAAATACCGGAAAAGAATGTGCAGGTGCATAGTGAATTTGTAGGCGGTGGATTTGGTATGGGACTGCGTGCCTGGCCACAGGAAGTAGCCGTAGCTGCTGCATCCCGGCAACTGAAAAAGCCGGTTAAGCTGGTCATGACCCGTGAGCAGATGTTCACCCTCGTTGGCCATCGTCCCTACACTATACAGCACATTGGTATGGGCGCAGATAAAGATGGACAGCTACTGGGTATCTATCATGAAGCAACTGGTGAAACCGCCAGCTATGAAGACTTCACGGAAGGGACTGTTGCGATGACCCGGTTTATGTATGCCTGTCCGAATGTAACGACGAAATACCGTATCGTACCGCTGGACAGAGGTGTACCTATCTGGATGCGCGGTCCGGGTGAGGCGACGGGTGCATTTGCACTGGAGTCAGCGATCGATGAAATGGCGTATAAAGTGAATATGGATCCGCTGGCATTCCGGGTGAAGAATTTTACAGAGATTGATCCGGAGAAGAATAAACCATTCTCCAGTAATAACCTGAAAGAAGCGTACCAGCTGGGAAGTGAAAAGATCGGGTGGGATAAGCGTAATCCGGTCCCGGGTGCTACGAAAGAGGGAGAATGGCTGGTCGGCTACGGTATGAGCACCGGCGTATTCGGTGCACACCGTGGAGAATCTGCCTGCCGTGCCCAGTTGAACCCTGATGGTACACTGGTATTACAAAGTGCCACCAGCGATATTGGTCCGGGTACCAGTACCGCCATGGTACAGATCGCACATGAAGTGACCGGTTTGCCGGTGAATAAAATAAAGTTTGAGCTGGGAGATGCATCATTGCCACCTTCCGGGAGCCAGGGCGGTTCCGCAACAGTATCTTCTGTCGGCTCAGCGGTATTTGATGTGTGTACTGCACTGAAGGCGCTGCTGGCGGAAAACGGACTGGCGTTTGAAGCCGCTACCGTACAACCGGTAATAGGCAAGTCAGCAACCCTGAAGCAGGTACTGACAGCACAGAACAAACCGTTCTTCGAAGTGACTAAGTCATCCAAAGGTGGGGCGGAGCAGGAGAAATACTCCATGTATTCGTTCTCGATCCATTTTGCAGAGGTCAGGGTGCATCCCGGTACAGGTGTGGTGCGGGTAAAACGTGTTGTAACCGTAGCTGATTCCGGCAGGATCGTGAGTCCGAAGACGGCTGCCAGTCAGATGATAGGTGGTGTAACGGGCGGTATCGGTATGGCGCTGATGGAAGAAGGGGTGATCGATCACCGCTATGGCCGTCTGGTGAATAATAATCTCGCCGACTACCATGTACCGGTGAGTGCAGACGTGCCACATATCGAGACGATCTTCATCGATAAACCAGACCCATATAGTAATCCGATGGGTTCAAAAGGGATGGGAGAAATTGCGCTGATAGGATTTTCCGCTGCTGTGGCAAATGCGGTGTATCATGCTACCGGAAAGCGTATCCGGGAATTACCGATTACGCCGGATAAAATATTGTCTGCCTGATAGTTTTGTAAGTGGCCCGCCTGACGCGGGCCGCTTTTTTGTATGCAAGCGCACAAATTCGTAATTTCACAGATTGCCTCCGCGACGGAGGCTGACGAGATATGCATACAATCAACGACGTCCACCACCAGTTTGCAGAATACTTTCAGATACCGGCTTTAAAGCCGTACGCTTACCTGCTTTCGAGAAAACTCAGCGAAGGGCATATCTGTCTGCACCTGGACCAGCCTGTGGAATCTGCCAGCGATCTGCCTGCTTTCTGTGAAGGCCTGCCAGTAGGTAGCAAACCGCTGCGTAACATTCCCCTGGTAGGAAAGGATGGCAATACCAGTCAGCCTTTCGTATTGTACCAGGAACGCCTGTATCTGCAAAGATATTTCCGGTATGAGACCACCTTCCTGCAACGTATCTACCAGTTCCTGTCTACGGAGAATGAAGTGATGGCGGAAAGACTACGCCAGCTGGAGGCAAACCGTGGTTTTATCAGCTATTTATTTGAAGGAGGGCCGGCATTCGTAGCAGATGGCGGTGATCCGGTGGACTGGCAACTGAGCGCTGCGGTGACAGGTGTGCTGAATAACTTCACGATCATCACCGGTGGTCCTGGTACTGGTAAAACAACCACGGTAGCAAAGATCCTCGCCATCCTTTATTATCTTGACCCTTCATTGAAGGTAGCGCTGGCTGCGCCAACAGGTAAGGCTGCCGCGCGTATGGCAGAGAGTCTCAGGAATACGCAGCTGCCGGTAGATGCGAGTATCACGGCACAGTTCCAGAGTTTGTCGCCCAGTACTATACATCGGTTGCTCCGCACAAAGAAAGACAGCCCATATTTCGTATATAACGCCGATAATCCACTGAACTATGATGTGGTGATCGTAGACGAATGTTCTATGATCGACGTGGCATTATTCGCTAAACTCCTTGATGCGATCGGTAAAGGCACCAGGCTGATCCTGCTGGGGGATAAAGACCAGCTGGCTTCCGTAGAAGCAGGTAGCCTGTTTGGCGACCTCTGTCAGACACAGGCTGCCCTGAATATGTTCACAGCCGACAGACGGGAACTGATCAACTCATTCATACCCGACGAAAGAAGAAAACTACCGGTAACCCAGGTAAAGGAACAGTATGGTCATCCGTTGTTCCAGCACCTGGTAGAGTTACGTCGTAGTCACCGATTCAGTGGAGATAAGGGGATCGGTAAATTCAGTAAGGCGATCATTGCCAATGATCAGGTAGCGATAGCCACTTTCCTGGAGCCGGGTGCTGATGAACAGGTGATAATAGATCAGACCTATTCCAAAGAATTGTTCGCACGTTTTGTGGATGGATACAGTGCGTTTATCGTAGAAAAGGATATCCGCCGGGCATTGCAGCTGCTGAATGAACTACGTGTACTGGTCGCGATCCGTGAACGTGAAGAAGGATTGTATGCCATCAACAGAAATATAGAAAAGATCCTGCATGATAAACGACTGATCCGTGTGAATGCAGAGTTCTACGAGAACAGACCTATTATCCTTACCCGGAACTATTATGAGCATGGCCTCTTTAACGGAGACACCGGTATCATCCGTGCGGATGAACAGGGTGTACTGATGGCCTGGTTTGAAGATAGTAACGGCGAACTGAAAGCCATCCTGCCAGGATACCTGACGGAGGCTGAAACAGTGTTTGCCATGACTATTCATAAAAGCCAGGGCTCCGAGTTTAAAGAGGTACTGGTCATGCTGCCGAAGGCAAAGGACGTTCCTATTCTGACACGTGAGTTGCTCTATACCGGTGTGACAAGGGCCAAACAGAAGGTATATGTACAGTCATCTGCGGATGTACTGATGCAGACGGCAGCTCGTTTCGTGGAAAGGGCTTCAGGCATCGCACAGCGTTTTGCGGACGATCGCCCCTGACAATTGAATAACACTTATGGCACTATATCTGAGCGTGTCCAATTCCCTGGAGAATCTTTCCCTGGGAATGGCACAGACACTGAAGGCTTCACAGAGCCAGGTGTTTGAACAACATCTCATCGTCACACAGACGGAAGGGATGAACAACTGGCTGAAACTACAACTGGCATCGTACCTCGGTATCGCTGCCAACTGTCGTTTTCTGAAACCAAATGATCTCATTCATCAGATCTATTTCCTGATGGATGGACGTTACTCTGAAATGCTTTCCGGAAGAAATCTCACCTGGCTGTTATATAAACTGCTGGGCGACGATGTATTTCGTGAAACCTATCCTGCCGTAGCTACTTACTATCATACAACTGAACCAGACAGCGACCTGAAAAGAATGGGGCTGGCAGAGAAAACAGCTGACCTTTTTGACCAGTACCAGATCTATCGTCCGGAGATGATAAATGAGTGGAATACGCCACCGGAAGATCCCTTTGCGAAAGTAGAATGGCAGCAATATCTCTGGGGCGAAGCGAAGAAGGTCTCCGGTAATGCACTGCCGGATAAGACCATTGTAGGACGCCACATCCTTGATATGCTCAAGAATCCGGATCAGCAGGCAATGTTGTCAGAACGGATGAACACTGTACACCTGTTCGGTCTCTCCATTATCACCGCTTACCACGTACAGATCTTACATGAATTATCTGCTTTTATAGATATCCATTTTCACATTATCAACCCTTCTCCGGAACTATTCTGGTTTGATGATAAAAGTGAAAAACAACAGGCCCGCTGGCGACAGAAAGGACGGCCTATCCATGAATCAGATGTGGCGGGTAATCCGCTGCTGATGGGATGGGGCCGCGTTGTGCAGGATACCTTCGGACTGTTCTTTAAGTATGATGCGTTCATTAACGCCTACGAAAGTATAGGACTGGTAGAGCCGGTACCTGATACCTTGCTGAACAAGGTGCAGCATGATATCTTCTATAATGCCAACAAGGATGTGCGTAACCCCATCTTCCCGGAAGATGTGGAAGATGGTTCCATCACTATCAACAACTGTTACACCGTAGCCCGTGAAGTAGAGGTACTGTACAATTACCTCGTACACCTGGTCGATAAGAAACGTGAGACCTTATCACCCAGAGATATTGTTGTCATGGTGAGAGATATCGATGTGTATGCACCTTATATCAAAGCTATTTTTAATAACGCACCGTATAAATTCAGGTACACCATCGCCGATGAAAGTTATGCAGACAGTGATAACCTGTTCAACGCCCTGCATGCCATACTGCGACTGAATGAAGATAATTTCAAAGCAGAGGAAGTCTTACAATTACTGGATTCTTCCTATATCCGTAAGCGCTTTAATATCAACAATGTCCCCCTGATCCGTCATGTGGTGGATCAGGCGAATATCCGTTTTGGTATCCATGGTGCAAAAGAAGACGAAACATTCCTGGTGAGCTGGAAATATGGTATCAGACGTATCATGTATGGTATTTGTATGAGTGGCGACCAGGAGTACGGAAAAGGAGAGGACAGCTTCTTCCCGCTCGATGTACTCGAAGGTAGTGAGAGCCTCGAAATCGTACGTTTCTGTCACTTTACAGAGGTGCTTATCTCCGCTATCGAAGAGCGCAGGAAAGATCGAAGTATCAGTGGATGGGTGGAATATATAGAAGGACTGCTGCACAACATGGTGTATGAGCCGGAAGAAGAGGTGGATGAAGATTATAATACCCTCATGCAGCAGTTATCCGATTATAACCTGTTGAATGAGTATATGAGCGATACGGTGGCTTTTGATGTATTCAGCCATAGCTTCCTGCAAACACTGACAGGTACCACACGTACCGGCCTGTTTGTGAATGGTGGTATTACGTTCTGTTCCCTCATCCCGATGCGTAGTATTCCCTTCCGGGTCGTAGCGATGCTGGGACTGGACTATGACAAGTTCCCCCGTCGGGAGCAGCCGGTAGGCTTCAACCTGATGGAGAAAAATAAACAGCGGGGCGATCGTAATGTGAAAGACAACGATAAACACCTGTTCCTGGAAACGGTATTGTCTGCCCGTCAGTACCTGTATATCAGCTACGTCGGACAGAGTGCCAAAGACAACAGCCGTATGCCGCCTTCGGCATTGGTAGATGAACTGCTCGACTATATTGAATCGGGTTGTGAGGAGCCAAAGATGGTGAGGGAGCAGCTGGTGACGCGGCAGCCCTTGCAGGGTTTTAGCCGTAAATATGGACAAGGCAATGAACGCTTATACAGTTATCTGAATACAACAGTAACAGAACGCGCGATCACCCGGGCTGACAAGGCGATGGAGCAGGTAGCCATGGAGGAGATCGATCTCGATGAGTTAGTTCGTTTCTTCAAAAATCCATTCAAAGCGTACTACAACAAAGTGCTGGGCATCTATTACAATGATGAACAGGTATTGCTGAATGAAACAGAGATCTTCCATCTTAATCATCTGCAGCGCTGGAACCTGAAGAATGAGCTGTTGCAGATGGATGCCACGGCGATTGCCAATATGAAGATCAGGTTAGTGAAGACCGGTCGTTTGCCATTGAAGAACATGGCGTATGTGGCTTTGCAGCAGATAGAAGCAGAGGTGCAACCGGTACGTGAGAAGTTCAGGGCCTGTGTGAATGGGGCAGAAGAACGGTCTGTACAGGTCGATCTGGATATAGAAGGAACATTACTGAAAGGAACGATCAGTAATGTATTTGACGAGAAGATGGTACAGGTGTCCTGGTCGCGGAATGAGACGAAATACCTGGTAGAGGCATACATCCGGTACCTCGCTGGTCGTGCCGGCGGTGTGTTACGAGGGATGTATTTTATATCAGGGGTGAATAAGCAGGAAGTGTACGAAGCACTACCTATCGGACAGGAAGAGGCATTTAAACGGTTGTCGGCACTGGTGCAGATCTTCAGAGAAGGGTTTGAGAAGATCACCCCATTCTATCCGGACTTCGATATTAAACCAGCAAAGGTGTCAGAGTTGGATTTTGCCTCGTTTAGCAAGAAGGTGTCTTTGACGCTGAAGAAAACCGAGAGTAATAATCCCGACCCATATATCTACCGCGAATTTGAGAATGGTTTCTTCGAAGACGAAGCCACACTGGAAGTATACAAGACACTTTGTGGTCACCTGCTGATGCCATTGGCAGCGCTACTTCCGGATTATTACAAATAATACTGAGAACAACACATGAACGAACATATCAGCTACCAGGAGTTTAATGCGGCTACCGTCCCACTACAGGAGAGTAACCTGATAGAGGCCAGTGCCGGTACCGGGAAAACATATTCCATTGCCATTCTTGTATTAAGACTGGTGCTGGAAAATGCACTTTCCATTAAGGAGATCCTGATGGTGACCTTCACTAAAGCGGCCGTAGCGGAGCTGGAGGAACGTATCCGTTTGTTCGTGCGTAATGCATATAAAATTACGGAAGGACATGAGACCTATGATGAGAACATCTTCCGGCTGGTAGAAGCTGCGGTACACCGCAACGGACTGGAAACGGTACGGCAGCAACTTCGTGACGCCGTACTCTTTCTGGATGAAACAGCCGTGCTGACCATCCATAGCTTTTGTCAGAAGACACTGAACGAGTTTGCTTTTGAGACCGACCAGCTGTTTGGTGCAGAGATGATCCAGGATACCAAGACACTCATATCGGAGGAAGTACAGAAGTTCTGGCGCCGGTATGTAACTACACTGGACATCCGGCTGCTGGAAAAGATATGGGAACCAAATCTGATGGATGATATTAACAACGCCCTGAATGAACACATGGGAGGCAAACGTTACTACGCCTATCAGCCAGGCAGGAGGTATACGATCAAGCCGAAAGAGCAGGAGGACTGGTTACATCAACTCGATACCCTGGATGAGATCAGGGAGACTGCCGCGCAGAAGGTACTGGAGATGGTTGTCAATGAGAGAGAGAAGATCAGAGAAGCCTGTAAAAGTAATGCAAATGCCAGGAGATATTTGCTGCCTTTGGTAGATGATACCGAGAAGTTCATTGCTACAGTACAGGCCAGACGCAATGAATCAGAGTATATCAGCAAGACAGTACCCGATCTGGTAGAAGTGATGACTGCTGCTGACCTCATAGATGAGCAGCGTAAGGAGATCGTGCAGCAGGTGACCAGCCGGTTGTATTGTTTTGCGATTGAAGAGATAGCGGCGGGCGTGAAAGGTTTTAAGAAGCGTAATAACCTGCTGAGCTATGATGATATGATCACCAATCTCCACAGGGCATTGGTGGAAAAGAATAATCCCAGACTGGAAGAGGTATTACGCGAGAAGTATAAAGCGGTATTCGTAGATGAGTTCCAGGATACGGACAGAATGCAGTATGAGATCTTTGAGAAGGCGTTCGGAAAGGACACCATCCTGTTTTATATTGGCGACCCCAAGCAGAGTATCTACGCCTGGCGTAAGGCAGATATATTTACCTATTTCAAGGCAAGAGAGAGCGTGCAGCAACGGTATAGTATGAACAGGAACTTCCGTTCATCTGCACCGTTCATTGATGCAATGAACCAGTTCTTTCTGCCCGTGGAGCACTTTGATACTTTCTACTTCGAAGGTGAAGCAAAGGCCATTGACTATTTCCGGGTGGAAAGTCCGGAGGATAATACCAAAGGTTTATTGTTCAGAGGGGATGAACCGGATGTGCCGATATCTGTTTTTGATGCGGCCAATAATGAGGAACTAGCCGCAGCTGTCGCTGCACAGGTAGCGATGTTGCTCAGAAGTGGTGAGTATTTTATCGGCGATGAGGATGAACGCCGCCCTGTACGCCCATCAGATATAGGTGTACTGGTGCGTACGGGGAAGCAGGGTAGGGAGATCAAAACCCAACTGGCCAGACAGGGTGTATCAGCCGTAACGGTAGATGATGCCAGGGTACTGCAATCAGAAGAAGCAACGTATCTGTTATACCTGATGGAAGCCATGCTCGCCCCTAACAGGTCTTCCATTAACCGCGCATTGTTATCTCCGTTCACCGGGTTGAAACTGGAATCAGTATTGACCCTGGATGACGAAGTCACGCTGAGCTTATTCGGTAACTATAAGAACAAGTGGCAGCAGGACGGTATTTATACTGCGATGATGGACTTCGTGGCCGACTTCAACATCCGTAATGTGTTGTTGCACACCCATACGGAAAGCGGCGAGCGTATCATCTCTAACCTGTTTCAGCTCACAGAACTGGTCCATCAGATTCAGAACAGGAAGAACCTCTCTATGATGGAACTGGTGTCATGGCTGAAGCGGGGAATCGATGGAATGGCTACCGAAGGAGATGAATACGAGCAACGTATTGAGAGTGATGAAGAGGCGGTGAATATCGTAACGATCCATAAGAGTAAAGGGCTGGAGTATAAGATCGTAATGGCCCCTTATCTTGACTTTATTCCTAAAAAGCAGATCAACTTTTTCAGCTTTCGTGATCCTGATACCGGTGACTATGTCGGCATTGAAAAGAAGCGTATGACGGAGGAACAGTCGAACTCATATGCCCGTCAGACGGAGCAGGAGAACAGGCGTTTGCTGTATGTGGCGATCACCCGCGGTGTGTACAAGTGTTTTATTTTTAGTAACAATGATAAGTATCACAAAGAGTCCACTTTAAAAGAGTTCCTGAAAGTACTGAGACAGGCCGCCATCTCGCCCGGTATCATCCGCTTTGAAGCAGGTTTGCCAGTAGCGCCTGAGCAGCAGCCAGCGGATCATGTATTGCCATTGTCACCGCTGGACCCTCAGACGCCGGTACGGTTTGTACTCAAAGAGCAGAACTGGCGTAAGATGAGTTATACCATGCTGGCGGCTAAGGCAGAGCATAGTTTGCGGGCCAGGCCGTTACAGCAGGAAGATCCATACGAGACTTTTATCTTCCATACATTAAAACGCGGTGCGAAGACAGGTAACCTGCTGCACTTCCTGTTTGAGAATATCAACTTCTCTGATGATGTCAAGTGGGAAAAATGGCTGACGGAAACAATCCGCAGGTTTGTACCCGGGCAACAGGAACTCTATGGACCGATGTTACGGCAACTGCTGGAACATGTGTTACAGACAGATATCACAGTAGATGGCCGTACCTTCCCATTGTCAGCCGTGATCTGGCATAAACGTATTCCCGAGTTTGAGTTTGACTTTCCGGTATCCGCGTTTTACCCGGATATGCTGAATGGTTTGTCAGACGAGCGGACAAGTGTGGTAGTGCGCCGCTTTCATGAGCAGGGTAGCCATGAACTGGAAGGGATCATGAATGGTAAGATGGACCTATTCTTTGAGCATGAAGGCCGGTATTATATTCTGGACTGGAAGTCGAACTACCTGGGAGGCACGCCGGATGATTATACACCAGCTGCTGTAGCTGCAGCCATGAATGAGAATAACTACCATCTGCAATACCTGATCTACACACTGGCTGCTACGAAATACCTGCAAAGCCGGCTGCATAAATTCGATTACGAGAAGCAGTTTGGAGGTGTGATCTACTGTTTTGTGAGGGGCATAAGAAAAGGGCAGTCTACCGGTATATTTACCACTAAACCACCCTTTTCCAAGATACTGCAACTGCAGAATAGTCTATCGCCTGATGTCAGCAAAAAACAACCTCCGCAGAAGGAACTATTTAACTTCGACTAATACCGCCCGTTGCTGCTGCTCCAGTTTCGCCTGTACCAGCAATGCATGCAGTACTTCTGTGGAAAAACCATGCAGTAATAATCTGAAGGCAGCACCTGCCATGGGCAATGGAATCATGGGGTGCTTATTGTTCAACGCAGTTAGTTTCTCCGGGCAGTCCATGATCGTCGCCGCATAGATACCGATCACCTCATCCAGTTGGAGAGAGTTGGTAGCGCGCCAGAAGTCTGCGTCTGTCAGGAAGAACTGGTATACCGGCGTAAAGATCTCAATGGCTGTTCCCAGGTCAATGAAGTTCGTCCAGCCATCCCGGAACTCCTCAATGGGGATCGGTGTAGCAGAGATAGCACTGAAATCAGGCTGTTCCTGTTTAACCACTTTTACACCTTTTTCGTCAATAGCCTTATTCAGGTTAATGATGAAATTATACAGGTTCAGGTCATGCTCCAGAAAGAGGTTATCTCTTACATCGGCCACCTTCACCGGCTTCAGTGGATTCATGGGAATGTTCTCTGCTCCCCTCACATTATCCTTGATAAAGCGCAATACTTCAGAACCCAGGTAAAAATGCCGTAAGATCAGGTAGTTGGCCTCTGGTGTAATAAAATACTTCATGCCCCAGTAAAGGCTCTTATGAAGCATTTTAGGGGCATTGATCAGATTGGGTACAAAGATCTTAAACACCTGCATCAGTACAATGCTGATCCTCGCAAACGCCTTTATAACCGGATAGAGGAATTGTCTGCTCTTTGTAGATGAGTCATACAAAAAGGCGGCCTTCGCATCCGGGTTGAACGGAATACTTTTATCGAGGAACAACGCATGCCAGTGACTGGGATTGCGCGTGTCATGCGGCATCTGCTGATAATACTCCCTGTTATGTAACATATGAATGTCTTTAGAAATTGTCGATTTCTTCCAGTTGCATGCGGTACAGCCTTGCGACCACTTTTGCAGTTTTTACGATCTTCTGTGCCATCTCCTGTGTGAGCAGGTCGGACTGGATCGCGTGCTCAAACCGTTCGAAGTGATTATCATTACTGTCACTGCTTTCATGGTAAATGAAGAAGGATACCTGACCGGCGTTCAGTTGTAATTGCTGCTGAATGGCACGCCCCCATTTACCTGATACCCGGTTGCCCAGTCCTTCGATGATGAACATACCTCCTAACAGATCAAACGGATCCGGCTGACTGGCACGCTGGAACATGTAGGCACTGAGTGCTTCACTGCCGATGTTCTTTTCTCCTGTATACAGGTCTTTTTCATTCCCGCCGCAGTTGATGTAGTTCTTTTCCAGTATCTGATAGTCGCGGTGCTCATCGGACGAGTGCCTGATGAAAGACGACCTGACATGGAAGTAGGGCATGCTCACATTGGATGCCGCCCTGGCTATCCACTGGGAACCGTCTATCACCTGTTGCCGCAGGTTTAATAGCAGGCGTTTGTATTCTTCAATGGTCAACTGACCGTTGAATATCTTTTTAACGATCGGTACCTGTTGCAAAGAACGTTCAAAGTCAAACCATACGCCGGTCAGCTGCCTTACCAGCCATTCCTGTACCGGCTTTTGCTGTGTCCTGATCTCAGGGGCCTTTATCGTGGCGATATCTTCTGCGATACGTCCTGGCGCTGCCGGCGCCACAACACGTAGGAGCATATAACCGGTGATGAAGCGGCCGCTTTCAGGTACCATGCATAATATCTGCTGACCATGCTTCAACTGTCCGCTGCGCAGCAGTTCATCCAGCATGACAAAGATAGACGCTGATCCGACATTCCCTACGCTATAGAGATTCGTGAACCATTGTTCAGATGGAATCACTACACCGCCTTTTTCCAGCAGATCGGTGATCTGTTTCCTGAAATGGTGGGAAGAGTAGTGACATACCAGCCAGTCGATCGCATCGGGTGTTATTTTCTTTTCATCTACCAGTTCGAAGAACCGCTGTATGCCCAGCTTGACGATATTATCCACGAGCTGCATATCCTGCTTCAGGTTGATCGCGCCATCCTTATCAGCAGCGCTCATGCTTTCATAGTCCAGCCATGTTTTGGCAATGCTGCCATCAGCCTGTTTATGCGTGCCCGTATACATACACAGCTCGTACTGGTGTGCATAGGAGCGGAGATCTATCCATTCTATTTCCAGCGATATACCTGTACGGGAAGGAGCAGGTTGTAAGAGCATCGCGCCTGCACCATCACTCAGCATCCAGCGGAGGAAATCTATATCAGCCGGTAGTGTGGCATCTTCGCCAACAAGGGACTGTCCTGCGAAACGGGACGCCTTGAACATCCTGCTGGGCAGTTCAGCCGCACAACATAATGCATTACCTGCATCACCTGCCTGTACATGCATGTAGGCATTCTGTATGGCCATGATGCTGGCCGCACATACACTTTGATGAGAGGCCAGTGTGCAGGTACCGATCCCGCTTTCTCCCTGTACCATACTGGCGAAACCAGGTATAGGCAGATCGCTTTGTGTGGTGGCAGTACTAAGGAAGTCTATATCGGCTTTGCCGGCAGCTGCATTTGCAAGACAATCATCAATAGCATGCGCTGCCATCTGATAGGCCTGATGAGTGGTTTGCTGCTGGGTGTCCAGCGCATAGTAGCGGGACTTTATGCCGTTTTTTCTGAGGAAGATCTCTTTGGTACGGGAAGGCAAACCGTTAATTCTGCCCAGGTAATCTTCCATTTTATCATTGGGAATGGAGCTATTGGGGAGGAATTTTCCGGTAGCCGTAATAAATACTTTATGCATACAACTACTGTTTACGAATACAGGCAGTGGCCTATATCATCCTGTTTTTGATTGAAACGAGTCAGAAATATAGATAAATTATGACTAAACGACGCATCAGCTATGGTATTTTAGCAATTCTGCAACATATCCGGAAGGGGGGATTAGACAATTTATTGCAGCTTCTTATCTGTGGAGTGTTCACCTTTTCTATAGATGAGATGTTATTAATTGTCATGATAACACCTTACTTTTATAACAGTAAAAGTTCCCCGTTCCATGTATAAGATGAAAGACTGGTATATACTGCCCATGGTTTTGTTAGGTTTAATGTTTTGCAGTCAGCAGGTGACGGCACAGCAAACTGTGCCATCCAGGTATGATGTGATCTGGCATACCCAGAGTCAGCACGCTGGTGATGCCATGCCCTGTGGCGGTGGCGATATCGGATTGAACGTATGGGTAGAGCAGGGCGACCTGTTATTTTATGTATCACGTAGTGGCACATTTGACGAGAACAATGCGATGTTGAAACTGGGTAGGGTGAGGATAAAATTATCTTCCGGTCCTATCAGCTCCAGCGGTTTTAAACAACAGCTGCAATTACAACAAGGCTGTATCAGCATAGAGGATGATCAGCATCACATCGACATATGGGTAGATGTATTTAAGCCAGTGATACATGTGGATGTGAAAAGTGCTGCGCCGGAGAAAGTGACAGCAACCTTTGAATCCTGGCGGTACAACGATCACCTGATAACAGATGGTAAAGAAGCCAGGACCAACTCTTATAAGCGCCTGCAGTCATTCCCTGTAACTACCTACAAAGATGAGATCCGGTTTCAGGGCAATGATGTGTTGTTCTGTCACCGTAACCGTTCGGACGTACGGGATGTATTCAGCTACACCGTACATAAGGAAGGAATGGACAGCGTGAAAGACCGCATGTACGATCCGCTGCACAATAATACGTTTGGCGGTATCATGCATGGCGATCATATGATTCCGGCAGGGATTGATTCCGGTACTTATGCTACTACTGCTTTTAAAGGCTGGTCTCTGCAAAGTAAAAAGCCGGTACGGCAGCAACACCTGGTGATCGGTCTGGAAGTAGCACAGGCGAATACTATGCAGCAATGGCAGGATAGCTTATCGCGAACCATGCAGGCAGCCGCAGAGGATATAGCAGGCGCACGTCGTCGTACAGCCGCGTGGTGGACGGCCTTCTGGGACAGGAGTTACATTTACATTGACAGTAAAGATGCTGCTGCTGTTGCTGTGGGACGTAACTATCAGCTGTTCCGGTATATGCTGGGGTGCAATGCCTATAGTAAATGGCCGACAAAGTTTAACGGAGGACTGTTCACTTTTGATCCGCAGTATGTGAGTGAACAGTATAATTTCTCTCCTGATTTCCGTTTATGGGGTGGTGGTACTATGACCGCGCAGAATCAGCGGCTGGTGTATTTCCCTTATCTGAAGAACGGAGATGTTGATATGATGCAGGCGCAGTTTGATTTTTATTTGCGGATAAAGCGGAATGCTGAATTACGTAGTGAAGTGTACTGGCATCATCCGGGTGCCTGTTTTACAGAACAGATAGAGAACTTCGGACTGCCTAACGTGACAGAGTATGAACCGAAACGTCCTGCCGGTGCTGACCCGGGTGTGGAATACAATGCGTGGCTGGAGTATCAGTGGGAAACGGTGTTTGAGTTTTGCCTGATGATGCTGGAAGTAAACAGTTACACCGGTTATATAAATGAAGAGCGGTTGGCGTTTATTGAAAGCTGCCTGACCTTCTATGATGAACATTACCGGTTATTAGCCCGGAAAAGAGGTGTAAAGGAACTGAATGAGAAAGGACAGTACATTCTTTTTCCCACATCATCCGCAGAAACATTTAAGATGGCCTATAACTCCACCACGGTGATTGCGGCGTTGAAAGTCATTACAACGAGGTTGCTGGAGTTGCCGGCATACAGCGATGATACCCTGCGCCGTAAAAAGATCTCGCTGATACAGCAACGGATACCACCGCTGGCCTTTACGTCGTTTGACGGACATACAACCATTGCGCCGGCATTAGCCTGGGAGCGGGTACAGAACTCAGAAGCACCACAGCTGTATCCTGTTTATCCCTGGGGATTGTATGGAGTGGGGAAACCTGATATGGACATAGCGTGCAATACCTGGGAATATGATCCACATGTAGTGAAATACCGTAGCCATATCGGCTGGCGGCAGTATAATATTTTCGCGGCCCGGCTGGGATTGCGTGAACCCGCCGCAGAACTGACCCGGTTAAAACTGGCCAATGGCCCTCATCGCTTCCCGGCCTTCTGGGGACCAGGGTTTGACTGGACACCTGATCATAACTGGGGAGGTGCCGGGATGATCGGATTGCAGGAGATGTTACTTCAGACAGACGGGAAAAAGTTGTATTTGTTGCCCGCCTGGCCGGCAGACTGGAATGCTTCTTTCAAACTGCATGCGCCCAGCAATACCATTGTTGAAGGGAAGGTGGTGAATGGCAGGCCTGTCTCCATCAAAGTAACCCCGGCATCCCGGAAAGACGATCTCATCATCCTTTAAAGGTGGTGGCATGTGGTTTGCATCAGTTTCAGCATCTTTCCCCAAATCACAATGAGCAACATATGAAAAATGGTACGATGATGCAGTTCTTCCACTGGTACTCACCAGAGGATGGCAGTTTATGGAATACAGTGAAGCAGGAAGCGCCGAAACTGGCCGCTATGGGCATTAATGCGATTTGGTTACCGCCAGCGTATAAAGGGGCCGATGGTGTACGCAGCAGAGGCTACGATGTATATGACCTGTATGACCTGGGCGAATTTGATCAGAAAGGAACGGTGCGTACGCGCTATGGTACCCGTGAGGAATATGAAGCGGCCATCAAAGCCATTAAAGATAGCGGTATGCAGGTATATGTGGATGTAGTGGCCAATCACCTGATGGGTGGTGATGAAACAGAAAAGGTAACCGTCAGAAAAGTTGATCCTGAAAACAGGAACGAGTTCATTTCTGAGCCGATGGAAGTAGAAGCCTACACCCGTTTTACCTTTCCCGGACGTAAAGGCGCCCATTCTGATTTCGTATGGGATCACCAGTGCTTTACGGGTATTGATCATGCGGTGAACGTCGAAGAAGACGGCATTTACACTATTCAGAATGAATATGGCGATGGATGGGAGGAGGTGATCGATGATGAGAAAGGCAACTTTGATTACCTGATGGGAGCAGACATAGAATTCCGTAATCCTGCCGTGCGGGAAGAATTCAGAAGATGGGGCGAATGGTATTACAATGCTGTACAGTTTGATGGTTTCCGGCTGGATGCAGTGAAGCATATCACGCCTTCCTTCTTTCACGAATGGCTGGATCAGATGCGTGCGTATACCGGCAGGGAACTGTTCGCAGTAGGTGAATACTGGGCGCCGGGACAGCTGGACCTGTTACTGAAATATATTGAAGCAACAGAAGGAAAAATGTCGTTATTCGACGCTTCCCTGCATCATAATTTCTTTGATGCCTCACTGGCAGGTAAGGAGTATGACCTGACAAAGATCTTTGACGGTTCATTGGTACAGGCCAAACCATTCCTGGCAGTTACGGTGATCGGTAATCATGATACACAGCCATTACAGGCGCTGGAAGCAACAGTAGATTACTGGTTTAAGCCAATTGCCTATGCATTGATCCTGCTGCGCGAACATGGTTATCCTTGTGTGTTTTACCCTGATCTGTATGGTGCGAAATATACCGACAAGAATAAGGAAGGTGAGGATGTTGATATCGAACTGGTACCTGTGGAAGGGCTGGAAATTATGATCCCGGCCCGCGATAAACACGCCTATGGCCAGCAGCGCGATTATTTTGATCATCCTAATTGTATTGGCTGGACAAGGGAGGGAGATGAGGAACACAGTGGTTGTGCGGTGGTTATTTCCAATGGTGATGAAGGCAATAAACACATGGAGATAGGTAAGCGTTACGCAGGTAAGCGTTTTAAAGATATACTGGGCAAAAGGGCAGAAGAGATTGAGGTGGATGAGAATGGATGGGCGGATTTTCTCTGTGCACCAGGATCAGTATCGGTATGGGCGTTGGCAGAATAAGCCAGCGTTTTGCCCGTATTTTAACGGCATTTCTCCTTTTATCCTAAAATAACTGACAGAGAAATGGGCTTGCGCTATATTTACGGCCAAACCATTTATCAATCAGTTTTTATGATCAGCAAAATCTTATTGCCACTGCTGCTGACTGGTGCTGTCCTGACACAGGCAAGTGCCCAGACATCAGAGGCGCAGATGAAACCCTCACCTTCCCGTTTACTGGCGATTGACTCGGCCGTAGTGACCCGGCATGAGGTAACTATCAAGGGGCAGCGTGTTCCTTATACCGCTACTGCCGGCAGTATTCCGGTATGGGATGAGGAAGGAAAGCCACAGGCAGGTGTATTTTATACTTATTACGAAAGAGAGGATGTAAAAGATAAATCGGGCCGCCCGCTGGTGATCTCGTTCAATGGTGGTCCCGGTACGCCGTCCGTATGGATGGAAATAGGGTATACCGGTCCCCGGTTACTGAATATCGATGACGAAGGTTATCCGGTACAGCCATTTGGTATGCGTGACAATCCACATTCCATCCTGGATGTAGCAGATATCGTATATGTAGATCCTGTGAATACCGGCTATTCCCGTCCGGTACACAAAGACATTCCGGGCAGCAGATTTTTCGGTGTGAATGCCGATATCAAATACCTGGCGGAATGGATTAATACCTTCGTTACCCGTAAAGGACGCTGGGCGTCCCCTAAGTTCCTGATCGGTGAAAGCTATGGTACGACCCGTGTATCGGGGCTGGCGCTGGAACTGCAGGAGGCACAGTGGATGTACCTGAATGGTGTGGTACTGGTTTCTCCAACGGAGCTGGGTATTACGAGAAATGGCCCGCTGGACGCGGCGTTGAAACTACCTTATTTCGCGGCTACCGCCTGGTATCATAAGAAGCTGCCGGCAGATCTGCAGCAGAAAGACCTGAATGATGTACTGCCGGAGGTGGAGAACTTCACCATCAATGAACTGATACCTGCGCTGTCAAAGGGCGGTTCTCTGGATGATGCACAGCGTCAGCGCATTGCAACACGCATTGCCCGTTACAGCGGACTGAAAGAAGTAGTCGTACAGGAGAATAACCTGGATGTGTCTACAAATCTGTTCTGGAAGGAACTGCTGCGCGAGCAGGGATATACAGTTGGCCGGCTGGACTCGCGTTACCGGGGAATAGATCGTCAGACGGGAGGCAGCAGCCCTGACTACAACGCCGAACTGACCGCATGGTTACAGGCATTTACGCCGGCGATCCATATTTACCTGAGAGAGGAACTGAACTACAAAACTGACCTGAAGTATAACATGTTCGGTCAGGTGTTCCCGTGGGATAGAAAAGACGATAAGACGGGCGAGAACCTCCGTCAGGCAATTGCCCAGAACCCTTTCCTGCATCTGCTGGTACAATCTGGTTACTATGATGGCGCCTGTGACTATTTCAATGCGAAATACAGCATGTGGCAGCTGGACCCCGGCGGTAAACTGAAGGACCGGTTGAAATGGGAAGGTTACCGTAGCGGACACATGATGTACCTGCGAAAAGATGACCTGGCTTCAGCCAATGAGAATCTCCGTAAGTTCATCCTGGGATCTATACCAGCTAAAGGACAACCGGCAAAATATTAATCGTCTCCTCCTATTAAGGGGCTGTTCACCAGGGGTGGACAGCCCCTTTTGTTTTATACGGATTTGTAACCCTGAAAAAGGCGCCTGATCGGCTTACTATATCGTCACCAACAGGTCACCAGAAGGGCACCTCAAGGGCACTTCAATATCCCCGGGATATCGAAGTGCCCTTGAGGTGCCCTTCTGGTGACCTGTTGGTGGCCTATTGGTAACAGGATCATAACAGCATCAGCAGCAGGAATGTTAGTATGGATGTAATACTTTTTATTGACGAAAAAGGTCTTTTGTAGCAGTCACCTTTCTTTGATGTATTATTGCCTATGCAAAGGCTTATCGCACATATCAGCAGGTTTGTCGAACTGACGGAAGAAGACAGGGAGGTTATTCTTTCTATTATGCAATATCAGCAGGTGAAAAAGAAGGAATATCTGCTCCGGCAGGAGGCAGTGTGTAACGCGAATTACTTTATCCTGAGTGGTTGTTTCCGCCGGTATTATATTGATGAGAAAGGGACGGAGACGACGATCCAGTTTGCGATCGACGACTGGTGGATAACGGATTATGACAGTCTTGAAAGGAGGCAGCCGTCCCAGTACTTTATACAGGCAGTAGAGACCAGTGAAATAGCAGTACTGGATAAAAGGGTGCAGGAAGAATTATTTACAAAAGTGCCTGTGCTGGAGCGCTATTTCCGGCTGGTACTGCAGCGGGCCTATGCCGCGTCTATGCAACGCATTCGTTATATCTATGAATTCACCGGCGAAGAGCGTTACAATCACTTTAGTGGCCTTTTCCCGGAATTTCTCCAACGTATTCCCCAATATATGCTGGCATCCTATCTTGGTTTTACGCCTGAGTTCCTGAGTAAGATCAGGGCTAAGAAAATCTAGTCGCTCTTTTATTGAACTTGTTTAAGTTTTTGCTGTGACAGTTATCACAACTTTGTGTCAACAAAAACACAAAAAGATGCAAAAACGTTTCAATACTCCGGATGTAGCGCCAGAAGGATATAAAGCTTTACTGGCCATGGAAAAATACCTGAGCGGCACGAAGATCCAGCCACTGCATAAGGAACTGATCAAGATCAGGGCGTCCCAGATCAACGGATGTGCTTTCTGTATCGATATGCATACAAAAGATGCGCGTAAGCAGGGAGAAACAGAACAGCGTATCTATGCACTGAATGCATGGAGAGAAACCCCGTTCTTCTCGCGTGAGGAGAGAGCCATCCTGGCGCTGACAGAAGAGGTGACGAGGATAAGCAATCATGTCAGTGATGCGACTTACAGCGAGGCCATTGAAGTGCTGGGAGAGGAGCTGACTGCGCAGGTATTGCTGGCGGCAGTGGCTATTAATTCCTGGAACAGGATAGGGATAGCGACTAATCTGATGCCACCACTGGGTTAATGGGATTTTCCCGGCTGAATTCGGTTATATCTATTCAAATAGCTTCATTGCATCTTTATTTTTCTTTGTAAGAAGGAAAACAGAGATGCGATGAAGCTATATTGTATAGAGCAGGTGGCTGCACTGTTAGCTGGCAGGCATGGGAGTACTATCCGGCGAATGCTTCACCGGTATATACGTTCAGGCAATATTTCGCAGGCATCTTTTCGCCCGGTTTTCTTCACGGCAGTAACCCCCTGATGACCGCCGTCAGGAGAGAAAAGACCTGCTGATCCTGTCAGTCATCATGGGTATATACACTGCATGTTCGCGGGAAAAACAGGGGCCGTTGATCACAGCCGCATTTCTTGTATCCTGTTCATAAAATGCCCGGGATACGCCGGTACAGTTGGAGCACAGGTTATTGCTGAGGGACAGGGGCAAAATAATTAGGAATCAGGAATCAGGAATTGAATGATCATGAGCTGTTCACATATCAATAACCTTCCATTATTCAGGTTAGAAGAAATGTCTTGTAATTGGTAGGAACGTATGGCTAACCAATTCTTCATTCTTAATTCCTACTTCCTAATTATTCTCTACTGCTTTTGCAGTTGTATGATGTTTCTAATCACAAACTCTGTCAGTGCATTCCGTCCGGCGATACCGAGTTTACCGGCAATTCTGTACCGGTGGTTCTCGATGGTACGGATGCTTACATTCAGCTCATCAGCCATTTGCTTGGTACTTTTTCCTTCTGCAATCATTTTAATGATGCGGTTCTCGGCTTTTCCGAGACGGTGGTACAGCGCCTGTTGAGCAGTGGATGAATTGGCCAGGGAAACGGTCCTTGTTTCATCGGGAGTGTGTACATGATTGAATTTTGCGAATCTGCCGAGGCGGGAGCGGATACTAAGCAGGAGGTCTCTTTTGCGGAAAGGCCTTGCGAGGTAGTCATCAGCGCCGAGGTTCATCGCCATACGCATTTCCTGTTTATTATCTTTTATGCTAATAAAGATCAGGGGAATATGGTCAAATCCAGGATCATTTCTTAGAGCCATGATAAAATGGTGTCCGCCTGTTCCTCGCAGGTGGGCGCCACAGATGATAAGGTCAGGTTGTTGTTGCTGACAGATGATGATTCCTTCTTCTTCTGAGGAGGCTGTGTAAATATCATAAGATTGGGTAATCAATAACTGCCGGGTCTGTCTCACAAATACCTGGTCCTCATCTACAAGTAAAATTTTATAGACTGCAGTATTCATCAGAAAAGTGTTTGCAGGTTGATATACGGGTATAATTGTAATGAGTGATTACAATGCCCGTACATGACGTGGGTATTTTTCGCGTATGACATACAGGACGGGCCTCCGGTCACCGGAGAAGAGCTTGTTATAACAACAGAATGGAATGGTCGTGTGCATTTTAATTTGGTTAATATTAAGAAGTTAGCGGTAGATGCGGACACACGACGTGGCATAGTATTTTCGTCTTGCGTCCAGCCTCCATCAGCTGTTTGAACATGGTTTTTCAGGTAGAAGATATGGGAATGGTCTTTCCAGTGGCGTAAATATGTATAGAATAACGGGTGCGATTTCAACTTATGCTCGTCGTCACGGATAAAATAAGCGCTAGTACTCAAAAACGGGTGTGCATATACTTACTGGCTGTGGCCGCTGTGGCTGCTACTCTCAGCATAGGCGGCGACCTTTATATTAGTAAATATAGTGATTTGTCTGAATATGGAGAACCGATGCTATATGACAGTGTGAAATTCCGGTATTTATAGGAATGATGGGAATGGGTGACAAGTGGTGGTAAAGGGGAGGAGAAAATAGTAAGGGACAGCGTGTAGCGGAAAAACATGTTTTTGAGCCGATGTATCGATGAATGTCAATGACTTTTGTTGACTGGCAAACCCTCAATATCTACTATAATATGGTAAAATAATATTACGCAAATAGGCTTTCCCAAAATATGCGTACAAGCAACCAGACAAAAGTTATCCACATTAATAGCTTCTTTTTTGTTATGATTTGTGGATAACCTGGATTTTCGTAGATGCGAAAGTGATAGATATAACGTTCACGTACACCCAGTTTATTGTATAATAGAAAATATATATTTGAATGCGCTGAAGCCCTTTACAGTATGGTAATCTATGGCCTCATATGTTTGTAAAATGGTATGTGATCACTCCCGGAAAATAGCCATTTTTGAGGGTCTGAAACAGTAGTATGATACCAAGTTTCATTTGTAATGTTTTGATTTATAACTGACAAGTCCGGAGGGGTATTGCTCATTAATTTTAAAAAAGATATTGTTTTATCAATAAATATAGATATTTTTATATTCGAATTTACTATATCCCTGACTATCGGATACTAATAAATCATAATCCATAACCAATGAAAATAACCGCCTTATACGAATTGTGGACTGCTCTTACGGCAGTATTTCACAGGCACGACATGCATCCCCGGTTTGCCCGGATATATGTATATAATAATAAGATGTCCGTCGCTAATCGCCGTTTCTAATAGGAGCGAATACATTGGTACAATAGCATTCAAAACTTACTATCTGCAGTAATCCTAAGCCTATGCGCACAAATTGTTACAAATCCGCTCGTTTAAACCTGCTACATTCTTTGCAGCGGCGAGCTGGCCTGGTCCTTACTGATATGAAAAAGATGTCTGATCGTTGCCTGTTCATGCTGCTTTTTGTAGTTGGTATGGCCTGGCTGCCGGCAAAGGCAAACTCTTTGACAGCAGGTGAGACAACTAAGCACAGTATCAAATCAGGTGTGAAGCCGTATACCAAATCGGCTGAGATCTGGATGACCTACTCGTATTCCCCATCCGGTGCAGACCAGTCTGTAACTACCGGCGACAGGATCAACTACAGGATATATATCCGTAACACCGGTGATGAGCCGCTGGTAGGTGTACGTATTGTGGATACCATTCCACTGCATACTACCTTCTTCGGTGCAACCAACGGTGGTGGATTAAATGGTGGTCTCACAAATGGAGTGCTCACCTATAATAATGTAACTGTATCGGTAGGCTCTACTATTTATGTTGACATCGCAGTGGACGTTGATAACACGCTGAATGGTGTTGACTTCATTAATAATACCGGTTATGTCGATCTGGGTGATGGTGCTGGCTTACGTCATACTTTTGGTCCTGCAGCTGATAACAATATTACATCCCCTTTAGGTGCCAACAGAGGCTGGCCTTCTACAAGAACGCCGGTTGATAATGGTATGACTACTGTGGCCTGGATGAGCGCCGGCTATATCGGTAGTGGTCCTGATGGTATCATTCAGTCGGGTGACCCTATTTCATATGTTATTCACATCAGAAATACCGGTGTACAGACACTGACAAACGTACTGGTAACTGACTATGTGCCTGTATATACTAACTTCTACGATTCTGAAGATGGCAATACGCCGGATGCCAATAACCTGATGTCATGGACTATTCCCACACTGGCTCCCGGGCAAACAGTGACCCGTTCCTTCCGTGTAAGGGTAGCCACTGACCTGACAGGTGCAAAGGCGATCGAGAATACTGCTTATGTAAATAACGGTAATGGTAAAGGCGCGATTCCTACCCTGCCTTCACAGTCAAACGATCAGAACCAGCCGGATCTGGGTGGTTTAGGTAAACCATCTACCAGCGTCGCTATCGTGAGTAAAACTTCCTTCGAATCCTGGAAGATCGTGCTGAACTCCAGTGGCGAGACCAGCGTAACTTCCGGTGAGGAACTGTCCTATATTATATATGTACGTAACACAGGTAACGTTACCATCCCTAAACTCCAGGTGAGTGATCCGGTGCCTGATTTCACTACACTGACCACCCTGAACGACGGTGCGGTTTATCTCGAAGGTTCCAACACGGTTGTATGGGCAGTGAATAACCTGGCAGCTGGCGCAGTAGCTACCCTGCACTTCAAGGTGAAAGTAGATCAGATACCAGAAGGTATTGGTAGTATCAACAACACCGCTAGAGTACAGATCGGTGGTAACTCTGACTCCACTTCTAAACCAACTTACCATTGCGATCCGAAAGAAGCAGGTTGTGATAAAGGTACAGTAACAAGTATCAAGACTGTTCCCAAAGCGCAGGGTATGGCGATCACCAACGTCGTGACACCTAACGGAGACGGCAAGAATGAATATTTTTCTGTAAGAGGAATTGATAAATACCCTAACAGTGCACTGTTTATATTTAACCGTTGGGGGGGTGTTGTATACCAGAGTAAAGATTATCAGAACAACTGGAATGCGACGGGACTAAGCGAAGGTACCTACTACTACCGGCTCGAACTGAACAACCCTGCCGGGGTTGAAGTATACAAGGGCTGGGTAATGATTATTAGATAATGAACTGTGATCCTAAAAGTGCAATTATGTACACGACAAAAAAATGGTTTACTGTAGTATTCTTACTTTGCATGGCCGCAGGTTCCCGTGCGCAGCAAAGTGTCCAGTTCAGCCAGTATATTTTTAACGGACTGGCCATCAACCCGGCCTATGCAGGTTACAAAGATGTGCTACACCTGAACGCTTCCTATCGCCAGCAGTGGACAGGTTTTGAAGGTGCACCGCGTACTGGTAGTATCTCACTGGACGGTCCATTGAACAGAGGTAACCAGGATGCGAATGTGGGGCTGGGCGTACAGGCCATGATGGATAATCTGGGACCGCAAAGTGCGATCTCCCTCTATGCTTCCTACGCATATCGTATACGCCTGGATGAAGAAGATACCCGCCGTATCTCCATCGGCGTCGGTGTGGGTGCTACGCAGTATGGAATGAATGGTAAAGACCTGGTTTACTTTGAGAACGGTGACCGTATCATTCCTGATGGATCAGCTAAAGCAACGACTCCGGATGCCCGTGTAGGTATCTATTATTATACTCCTTCCATGTATATCGGTATCTCTGCACTGGATCTCTTTTCCAAGTTCAGTAGCTCTGGTTACAAATGGAGAGGATATACCTACGAAAGTATCCGCAGAAGACAGCATTTATATGTAACAGCAGGTTATATGTTCAGTGTGAACGAAAGTATCTCCCTGAAGCCTTCTGTATTATTCAAAAGTGATTTCGCCGGTCCTGCCGGACTCGATGCCACAATGATGATGCATATAGAAGAACTGCTGTGGGTAGGTGCTTCTTACAGAACCAACCTTTCTGTTTTCAATAAGAAATCTGTCGTGAATAATACAGCGCTTGATAAAGCCAACGCAGTGAGTGCAATTCTCGAGTACTACATCTCGCCTAAATATCGTGTGGGTTATTCCTATGACCACAACATGAATAAACTGTCGGGCATTCAGAGCGGTTCACACGAGATCTCTATCGGCGTATTATTTAATTCAAAACTGTTCAGTACGTCTAATCCGCGCTATTTTTAAATTCTAAAAGATCTTCAAATCTTTATATGCTACGACGTTGTTACGCGATATTATTGTGCGCCACGCTGTCAGTTCCGGTGACATTGTTCGCTCAGGAGCAGAAAAGTGTGAGGGTAAGGGCTGATGAAGCTTTTGAAAGGCAGGAATATGCAATTGCTGCATCTTTATACGGAAGACTCATTTCCAAAAAGAAAACGAAGACTTCCATAGATCTGCTGCAACGTATTGCACTCTGCAACCGTGAGATCGGTCAGTATGATGATGCTGCTTTCTGGTATGAGAAAATGGTAGAACGTCCGGATTGTCCGCCTGTGGCATTTCTGCAATATGGCGAGATACTGAAAAGTGTGGGCAAGTATGTTGAAGCAAAACAACAGATCGTCAAGTTCAAAAGTTCAAAACAGGATAGCATACGTCTCGCAAATGTGATGCTTGCCGGTTGTGACAGTGCTATTGCCTGGAAATCCGGCCGTCTGGACATGGCGATGGAAAACATCAAGGAGCTCAGCTCTTCCGGTTCGGACTATGTGAGCGGTGTGACAAGACAGGGTTTGCTCCTGGTATCCAACGGGTACCGTAAGATGACCATGAACCTGTTACCTGAACGTAATCCGGCGATTGACCCGCGTACCAATCAGCCTTACTACAAAGCGTACATCTTTAAGCAATATTCCCAGGGGGTGGCCAACACATTCGTAGAAGAAGTAGTACCGCAGTTATTAGCCCTGGTGCCTTATCACATCGGCCCTGTATGTTTCAATGCCAGAGAGGACACCATTTACGTTACACTGAACTCCTGGCAGCAGGATATCGCTAACCGCAAGAAACGCGGTCCGGTGAATGGTGAACGTGTGATGATGGTGTTCTGGTCCGTAAAAACAGGTGACGACTGGAGACCGCTGGAGCCGGTAAGAGAGATCAACTCTCCAGGTTTTTCCACTGGTCACGTTGCACTGAGCCGTGATGGCAGGACCATGTACTTTGCTTCCAACAGGAAAGGTGGTCAGGGTAAAATGGATATCTGGTATAGCGAAAAACAGAAGAACGGCAGATGGGGTAAACCCAAGAACTGCGGTCCGGTGATCAATACACCATTTGACGAAGCATTCCCTACCTACAACGAGGATGACATGTTGTACTTCTCCAGTAAAGGGCATCCGGGGCTGGGTGGTTTCGACATCTTCCGCGCAGCAGGTAAAGGTAGTGACTTCCGTCGCCTGCAGAACCTGCGCTTCCCTTTCAACTCCGGTGGTGACGACTTAGGGTTCATCATGAAAGCAAATATGTATGAGGGCTACTTCTCCTCTAACCGTCCTGGTGGTGGTGGTAGCGATGATATCTATCGTTTCATGGATACCCACTTCTCAGAAAGATTTAATAACGACCAGGGTATACAACCTTATAAAGAGATCGAATTGGGGATAAGTCCTAACCCGACCATCCTCGCGGACAATCCAGCAGAACCGAAAACATCAGCACCGGCCACTGCTAAAGCGCCACAGGTTGTTTCTCCAAGACAGCCGGTGACCGCACCGATCAGTTTCCCAAGCAATGATCCGACACCGGCAAATGAAAAAACGGAGAAGGAACCGGTAGTGGTGAATCCAAGACAGCAGGTATCTGCTCCGATCAGCATCCCGTCTACGGTGACCACTACACAGCACCCTGTTGCTGAACCGGTGGTAGCAAAAAATGATCCTGTTGCAGCACCAGTGAAAGAACCGGTATCTGAACCGGAGAAAGAACCAGCTAAAGAACCTGTTAAAACGGGTGCGCCAAGACGTGGACCTAATAAGACCACTCCAGCTAAGACACCTGCGAAAACACCGGTAAAAACAGCACCAGTAGTGGTAGCAGCTCCAGTAGTAGCACCGCCGGTAACAGAAGCTGAGCCTGAAAATCCATATACAGAGCAAACCAAACCTGCCGAACCAGTAGCCGTTACCAAAACGGAAACTAAACCGGAAGCTAAACAGGAAGTAGTAATGGATGAAATGGATAAAGCGATCCAGAACAAAATGGAAACCATGGAGTTCTACTACGACTATAACAGTGCGGTCCTGACCACTAAGTCAAGAAACCTGCTGGATAGGGTAGCGGTAGTACTGAACCAGTATCCTGACTGGAAACTGCAGATCCGTTCCTACACTGACAGCCGTGGTTCTGATGCTTACAACAAAGACCTCTCTGCGCTGCGTTGTTATGCGGTGATCGAATACCTGGTAAGGAAAGGCGTGAATTCCACCCGACTTTACTACGAGAACATCGGTAAAGATCCGAATGATCCATGCGGTAAAGGTGTGCCTTGTACGGATGAACAGTATATGAAGAGTAGACGTACTATGTTGAAAATCATTCACAAATAACCGAATAACACTTACAATAAGGAACGCCCTCCTGGTTTTATACCGGGAGGGCGTTCTGTTTATGGCAAAAAAAAAATACATTTGGGATAGTACCGTACCACGTTAGAAACGACACCTATATAGAGAGTCTGGAATTAGGAACCAGTAGACATTAACCATAATACCTTAAAATACCATTTACCTGTGAAAACCGGTCTTATATCTGCACGTCATTATTCAGAGAGCAAACTGATATCGTAATAAACCTGTGGCCTGGCATATAAAGCAGAAATAAACCAGTACTTCCATATCGTCTCAAAAAAACCGTTATAAATGAAAGTAAATTTTACCTTTCGTAGCGCGTTGCTTTACCATTATGTAAGGCATGCACTCCTGCTATTAGTGCTCCTGCTGGGATTGTATCCCGTTATGGCACAGGTTAGCCCGCAGGTGCCGGCTACCACTAAAAACCACACCAAGCAGGTGATAGGCTATATCACCCAGTGGGATGCCTGGAAGGACGTTGCCGGTATCGTTCCTAAAGGCGGCTATAATCAGCTGAACGTGGATTATTCGCAGTACACTATCCTTAACTTTTCTTTCTTCGGTGTAGCCAAAGATGGTTCCTTACACAGCGGGGACTTTCGTAACAAGAACATCTACCAGGTAGGCGCGGTACAGGAGCCAGGCGCACTGGTAAACGAGGATATCTATAGCAGCTGGGACATGTTCCTGCTTTACGGTGAACTCGATGCGCCCCTGTATTACATCACTGATGGTAGTTATGCCTATACCCTCGGCTACCGTAATGAAGGTAGCGGATGGAAAAACGTCAACACCGGCAAAACCGGTGCATTCCCTTTATCTGTACCCAAACAGGGTGGCGCGCAGGGCGTGCTTGACCTGGCACATTCCAAAGGGGTAAAAGTAATGGCTTCTATCGGTGGATGGAGCATGTGTAAACACTATCCTGAAATGGCAGCAGATGCGACTAAACGCGCAAAATTTGTTGCCGGTTGCGTGGAACTGATCAATATGGGCTTTGATGGTATCGACTTCGACTGGGAGTATCCGAACGATCCGGGTATGAACATTGAAAGATACAGCGCTGCCGATTACACCAACTTCGCAGCACTGGTTGAAGCCGTAAGAGCAGCTATCGGCCCGAATAAACTGATCACAGCTGCATTCGCCGCTTCTCCGGCCAAACTGCAGGGATTTGACTGGGGCCGTCTTAATAATTCCATGAATTATTATAACATGATGACCTACGACTATAACGGCGGTTGGTCTAACAAAGCGGGTCATAATGCCCCCCTGTACGATTATCCGGGTGCTGAATACACTAACTTCTCTATAGATGCTACTGTAAAGGCACTGAGAGCGCTTGGTGTGAATATGTCCAAGGTAAATATCGGTGCGCCTTTCTATGGTCGTGGCGTAGTTACCTCAGGTACGGCTGCGCTGAACGCTGCAACGACAAAGCGCGCTGAAACCGTGCAGCCGGATGGGCCTATCCAGACCTGCGCTGACTACACCAACTGGGCGAAAGACCTGTGGGATGGTACGCCTAACTACAGCTACATCCTGCAGCAGACAGCTTCCGGCTGGACAGAAGGATGGGATGATGTAGCCAAGGTGCCTTACAAAACCAAAGGCAACTACTTCCTGAGCTATGATAACGAACGCTCAGTCGGAGAGAAAGCCAAATACATCAAAGATAATTCCCTGGCAGGTGTGATCATCTGGCAGGTATACGGAGATATGCTGAACATGACCAGCAGTACTGTCGCAAAAGGGAAACTGATCTATTGCCCGAATACGACGTCACCACTGGTGAATAAGATCAATGCCGTTTTTGCGGATGGTACCACACCAGTGAACCAGCCCCCGGTTGTAAGTCTGACAGCTCCTGCTGCGAACGCTGCCTTTACTTCACCCGCCAGCATCACTGTCAGCGCTAATGCCACAGACAGCGATGGTAGTATCAGAAGAGTACAGTTCTATAATGGTACGACCAGTCTGGGTATTGATTCTGTATCTCCCTATAGCATTTCCTGGAGCAACGTTGCTGCCGGTACCTACAGCATCACTGCCGTGGCGACCGATAACAGTGGTGCGACCACTACATCCGCCGCCGTATCAGTAACAGTGAACAATGGAACAAATCCTCCGGTAGATAACGGTAAAGTGATCGTTGGATACTGGCAGAACTGGAACCTCGCGGCAGCTCCCTACATCCGTCTGCGTGATGTGGACAGCCGTTATAATGTGATTGAAGTAGCCTTTGGTACAACAGGCAGTGATTACTCTACTGTGAGCTTCACGCCGGAAGGCACAACCGTTGCCGACTTCAAAGCGGATATTGCCACACTCCAGTCACAGGGCAGGAAAGTACTGCTGTCACTGGGTGGTGAAACCGGCACACTGGTGATCAATACAGCCGCTAACAAGCAGTCATTCATTACAAGTATGAAGAACCTGCTGGATACTTACAACTTCGACGGGTTTGACCTGGATATCGAAGGTGGTATCTCTTTACAGCTGAACAGTGGTGATAACAACTTCATGTCACCTACTACGCCTAAAGTGGTGAACCTGATCGCAGCCGTGAAAGAGATCATTGCCTACCGTAAAGGGCAGGGTAAAAACTGCCTGCTGACCATGGCACCTGAAACATATTATTTACAGACAGCCTATGGTTCTACTTACTCACCGCTTGTGGGTGCGTACCTGCCTATTGTCTACGGTTTACGTAACGAGTTATCCTGGATCCAGCCACAGTTATATAACACCGGTTCTGTAATGGGACTCGATAACAAAGTATACAATTCCACTACCGCTGACTTCATTGTATCTATGACAGAGATGTTGTTACAGGGTTTCCCTGTATCAGGTACCAGTCAGACGTTCCCTGCACTGCGTGAAGACCAGGTAGCTTTTGGTTTGCCTGCTGCGCCTGGTGCTGCCGGTAGTGGTTATACCACGCCTGCTGAGGTGAAGAAAGCGCTGAACTATCTGACCAAAGGACAATCTTATGGTGGTACCTATGTATTGCGTAAAGCAACTGGCTATGCTGGTCTGCGTGGTATCATGACCTGGTCAGTGAACTGGGATAAAGTGAACGGCAGTGAATTTGCTGCTAATTACTATCCCTATTTCTTCGGTACAAATCCTGGTAATCAGTCACCCGTAGTGAGCATCACCTCACCTGCAGCCGGCACTACCTTCACAGCACCTGCAGCTATTACGATCAATGCAAGTGCTTCGGATGCAGATGGCACCATCACGAAGGTTGAGTTCTACAATGGCACTACCAAATTAGGAGAGGATGCTACGTCTCCCTACACTTACAGCTGGACAAACGTAGCGGCCGGTACTTACAGTCTGAAGGCGGTTGCTACTGACAATGGCGGTGCTGTTACAACCTCCGCTGCAGTATCAGTGACAGTGAATGGTACAGGTGGTAATACCTGCGATGGTATTGCTGCGTGGTCAGCTACTATTGCATATACAAACGGGCAGCAGGTAGTATATAACAGTAAGGTGTATACTGCACAGTGGTGGACACAGGGCGATCAGCCCGATACACATAGCGGCGCGGGTCAGGTGTGGGTATATGTACGTGACTGTGGCGGTACCAATCCTGGCAATCAGGCGCCAGCGGTAAGCATTACAGCTCCGGCAGCTGGTACAAGCTTCACTGCCCCTGCTACTGTAACGATCACAGCCAGTGCATCCGATGCAGATGGTACGGTCGCCAAAGTGGAATTCTACAACGGCAGTACGAAACTGGGAGAAGCGACCGCGAGTCCATATACTTATGCCTGGACCAATGTAGCGACCGGTACTTACAGTATAACCGCGAAGGCTACAGATAATGGCGGTGCTGCTACAACGAGTGCAGCGGTGGCCGTACAGGTAGGTAGCGGCAATACAGGTAATTGTGCAGGAGTAGCTACTTATCAGACATATCCTAAAGTGTACAACCAGGGTGATAAAGTGGTCTACAACGGCATCCTGTATGAAAGTCAGTCTAACGGACTGTATAACGTAACACCGGGTACTGCTGACTGGTGGTGGAAGCCGCTGGGGGCCTGTGGGGCGGCAGCAAGAGTAGCAGCCGTGTCTCCGGTACCTGATGCAGTAGCCGACAATGGTAAACTGGTAGTATTCCCTAATCCGCTGACAGGTGCTGTTCTGAAAGTGCAGATCAATGCATTGCAGGGCGAGAAGGTGCTGATCGAGTTATGGAGTACCAGCGGCCAGGCTATTCTGCGCAAACAGGTCACAGCAGGTGCTAAAGGTCCGCAAACGATTGATCTGGATGTGTCTCAGGTACCGTCAGGTAACTGGATACTGAAGACCAGCAATCAGCAGAGTGGCCGTAAAGCTGCTGCGAAAGTAGTTCGCCTGTAAGAATGATCAGGATTTAAGATTAGGAATTAGGAATTGGGAATTTGATTGAGTCACAAATTCTTAATTCCTAATTCCTAATTTCTGATTTTATCGCTGCTTTATATATTATTCAAGCGCTTTTGTTGACGCTAAAATTCCAACGTATGATGAAAAAATTTACACACTCTTGTCTTAAGATCTTTTTTATGACCTGCCTGCTCCTGGCAGGAAGCATCCCTGTCTTTTCGCAGGTGGGGATATATGGTGGCGGGCCCATTTACAAAAACCGTAGTTACTCTATTAACGAACTGAGAAATTCAGGTTATACCGTTGTCGTGGTATGGACCATTCACATTGATGCCAGCGGTAATTTTAACTTCAATGCGGAGTTCCCGCTGATACAGAACGGTACATACATTGGCGCCAGTTCCTATCCGAACTTCGTGGATGATATGGCGAGATTAAAATCAGCGCCTACTACCATTAATAGGTTAGAGTTCTGTCTTAGTGCATGGGGTTCTGCTACTTTTACCAATATTAAAAACCTGATCAATGCACAGGGCACCGGAAGTACCAGTACATTGTACAAGAACTTCCAGGCACTGCGCAATACATTCCCGATGGTAGATGCTATCGGGTTTGACGATGAAAGTGCCTATGATGTCAGCTCAGCGACCGCACTGGCGGTGATGCTGGGTAACCTTGGCTTTAAGGTGAGCCTTGTACCCTATACGAATGCCAGCTACTGGACAAGCGTTGCTACCAATACTAATAACCAGCGGCCCGGTACAGTAGATCGCGTAGACCTGCAATGTTATGCAGGCGGTGCCGGCAATTCTCCCTGCAACTGGAACTTTGGAAGCATACCGGTGTATGCAGGACTGTGGGATGCAGAAAAAACCACCTCACAGGTACAGAGCCAGCTCAATACCTGGAAGAACAGCTGTAATGCGCGTGTTCAGGGTGGGTTTATGTGGTTGTATGACGATATAGATAACAGCCCGCAAACAGCTGCCTATGCGACCGCTATCAGGAATGTGTTTGGCGGTGGTACGTTGAGTACAGCAGCGGTTACGTTTTATCGTGACTGCAATTACGGTGGGCTGGCGATTAGTTTGCCGACAGGTGACTATACCTTATCCCGGTTACAATCCTTCGGCATCCGCAATGACGATATTTCTTCTGTAACGGTCAATAGCGGATATAGCACACGTTTATATCAGAATGACAACTATGGAGGCACCTCACTGGCGCTGACGGCCAGTAACGCATGCCTGGTGGCAGCCGGCTGGAATGACCTGGCCAGTTCACTGATCGTACGTTCCGGCAGTGGCGCAAGAGTAGCAGAAGATCCGTCTGTACAGAAAAGCATTATACCAGTCATACCTATAGCCGGGAACTTCACACTCTATCCAAACCCTGTAGCCAGCGAACTAAGATGGCAGGCTGGCGTTGACCTGACAGGTGCACAGCTGCAGATATTTGATCTTAGTGGAAAGCTGATCAGATCTGCGCGGAATGTTGCTAACAGACTGGATGTATCGGGACTGCATACAGGTGTGTATACCCTGGTGATCCGTAGCAACGGAAGCGTTATCACACGGCAGTTTGTAAAGCAATAGCAATAACCATTTAATACTGATAAATCCTTTTTGCAGGTTCTGCTTTACACTTCTTGTAAAAGAAAGTACTAAGGGAAACACTTCTTTGTCTGGAGGCAATGGGCAGAACTTGCAATCTGAATCGCCGGTGTACGGCCGGTGTATTTTAAATCCCTCAAAACATACAGAATGAAAGCTAAAAATTGGATAAAGGCAGGTCTGCTGTTTGCAGCAGTATTGTTGCTGTCCACACAGACTTTTGCACAGTTTAAGGTAGTCGGCTATATGCCTTCCTGGGCTGGTAGCGTAAGCGCCATCCAGTATAGTAAACTGACGCATATTAACTACGCCTTTGCCTTGCCTACATCCACCGGTGGCCTGCAGCCAATTGAAAACCCGTCCAAGTTGTCCAGCCTTGTGAGCAGCGGTCATGCCAACGGCGTGAAAGTGCTGATCGCTATCGGCGGATGGAATAACGGAGATGACGGTGCATTTGAATCACTGGCGGCCAACGCTACATACCGGACCAATTTTGTGAATACTGTGATGAATTTCGTCAATCAGTATGGTCTGGATGGTGTGGATATGGACTGGGAATACCCCGATGCAGGTGCATCAGCCAACAACTACCTGTTATTGATGCAACAGCTGTCAACAGCGTTGCACAACCAGGGAAAACTGCTCACAGCAGCAGTTGTAGGTACTGGTGGTGCCAGCATACTTAACGGTGTATTTAACGTAGTTGATTTCCTTAACCTCATGGCTTATGACTATAATAATTACGAACACTCCACTTACAACTATGCGTCTCAGTCGCTGACTTACTGGAAGGGCAGAGGGCTGCCTGCATCCAAGGCAGTGTTAGGCGTACCGTTCTATGCGCGTCCTTCCTGGAACAGTTATGCTACATTACTGGCAAACGGAGCAAGTCCAAATTCTGACTACTTCGGCAGTGATTATTATAACGGACTTCCTACCATCAGAAGTAAAACTAACCTGGCATATGATCAGGGAGGTGGAATTATGATGTGGGAGCTTTCACAGGATGCCACCGGTGCGAATTCGTTACTGAGCGCTATCTATCAGGTAAAAGTAGACCGTAGCGGAACGAATCCTCCGGCTACAAGCACCCTCATCCAGGCAGAAAATTATACCTCCATGTCAGGCGTACAGGTAGAAGCAACTACTGACGCAGGCGGTGGCTCAAATGTAGGTTACATTGAGACCGCAGACTGGATGGCTTATGCAAACATCAACTTCCCGACTTCCGGCGCTTATCTGGTAGAATACAGAGTAGCCAGCCAGAGCACGGGAGGTCAGTTGTCACTTGACCTGAACTCTGGCTCTACTGTGCTGGGTTACCTGAACGTGCCGGTGACCGGCGGATGGCAGACCTGGACTACGATCTCACATACGGTAAATGTAACAGCAGGCACTTACTCACTGGGCGTTTACGCACAGTCAGGCGGATGGAATATCAACTGGATCCGCATCACCAAAGTGGCTTCCGCTGCTGCGAGTACAACCGCTGTTGCCAGTGTGAAAGAGCAGTTACCAGCCAACCAGGTAGTTGAAAAAGCCCCATTACTCTTCCCGAATCCTGTAGCAACTTCTCTCAACCTGAGAGGTGACTTCAACCAGCCGGGCGGTATCATTACCATTTATGATCTGAATGGTAAACAGGTACTGAATGCGAAAGGTGGTGTTACCAATATCAGTGTTGATGCACTTCCTGCCGGTACATACCTGTTGGTATATATCAAAGGTGAGAAGAGAGTGACGCAGAAATTCGTGAAAAAATAATCTGACCGGTTGCCTCCGGCAAAGAGTGTTTCCCTTTTTTACATGTTCCCTTTTATTAACCATTTAAACAAAAACCCTTATGATGCGATCATTGAAAATGTCCCTCATGTTAACCGCTGGCCTGGCACTTGGCTCGAGTGTCGCGTCAGCCCAGAACTGGCAGCTGGTCTGGCAGGATGAATTTACCAACAGTATCAGCTCCGACTGGGTATTTGAAACCGGCACCGGTTCCGGTGGCTGGGGAAACAATGAACTGGAGTATTATCGCCGCGAAAATGCGACCATCGAAAATGGTCAGCTGGTCATTACAGCAAAGCAGGAAAGCTTCGGCGGCATGAACTACACTTCCGCTCGTATGAAAACCCAGGGCAAAAAATCATGGACATACGGTAAGATCGAAGCCCGTATAGCCATGCCATCTTTTCAGGGCTCATGGCCCGCATTCTGGATGCTGGGAGATAATATCACTACCGTAGGATGGCCTTCCTGTGGCGAGATCGATATTATGGAACACGTCAATACCGATGCAAACGTGCATGGTACCGTACACTGGACCGGCAGCAATAATGCCTATGCTTCCTATGGCAGCTCCACACCGGTTGCTGTGACCGGCTATCATGTGTACAGCATTGAGTGGGATGCCAATACCATTAAATGGTTCGTAGACGGCGTACAGTTTAACGTCATCAACATTGCCGGCAACGTAGGCGGCACAGAAGAGTTTCACAGGAGTTTCTTTGTCCTGCTGAACTTCGCTATCGGCGGTAACTGGCCGGGCTTTACAGTGAATAACAGCGCGCTCCCCGCAAAAATGTACGTGGACTACGTACGTGTATATCAGAACGCTGGCGGCGGGGGCAATCCATTTTCCACGACTATTCAGGCCGAATCTTATAGCTCTATGTCCGGCGTACAGACAGAGACCACTACTGACGCAGGCGGAGGCTCCAATGTCGGTTACATTGAAACAGGTGACTGGATGGCCTATCCATCAGTGACCATTCCTACTACCGGTACCTACCGGGTCGAATACCGTGTAGCCAGCCAGAGTGGCGGCGGACGTTTATCGCTTGACGTTAATGCAGGCGCAAGCATACTCGGTTACCTGGACATCCCTTCTACAGGCGGATGGCAGAACTGGACAACCGTTTCACACGATGTGACCATTAATGCCGGCACTTATAATTTCGGCATTTTCGCCCAGGCCGGCGGATGGAACATTAACTGGTTCCGTATCACCAAATTGTAAACCATCATCTTTTAACCCACATCTCAAACAGTTTACCCTATGAGCAAAATGCTAAAATATATAGCCGGTACATCAATGGCGTTACTGGCAGCTTCTGTCACTTTTGCACAGCAAAAGGAACCCTATCGTCTTGGTACACCTGCCGGACTCCTGCAGGATATACGTACACAGGCCGCAAAACCGCATGCCCGACTGGTAAGTGCAGCCGAACTGAAAGTAGGTGCCGGCACTGTGCTGACTGGTAAAGTAAATGCACGTCATACAGATGGAAAGAATATGGAGTCAGTGATCGGGGAAATAGAAAATGTTCCCGGTTCCTCTTTTTTCCTGCAGGTAAAGGATGGTGCTGTAACAGGTAACATTATACTGCGTAATGCGAAAAAAGGGTATAAGTATTATACCGACAATACGGGTACTGCTTTCGTAAAAGAAGTAGCACTGGATTCATTATTATGTATTGATTATAATAAGGCACCGGATGAACCAGGAGGAAGGACGGCCAGCGCAGGTGATGTAGCACTGGCCCTGCCTGAACTGCAGAGCCGTCCCGGTGCGAATGGTGTTGTACTGCTGGACTTTGACGGACAGTATGTTTCAGGTACCCTATGGAACAACGGTAATCCTATCAACGCAGCAGCAGCTAACCTTACGGAAGCCCAACAGCTGGAAGTGTGGGAGCTGGTAAGTGAAGACTTCCGTCCGTTTAACCTGAATATCACCAACAGTGAAGCGGTGTACAACAGCTATCCTGCCAACAGGAGAATGCGTTGCATCTTTACGCCCACCAATACGGCGGCTCCGGGAGCAGGTGGTGTAGCGTATATCGGTTCCTTCAACTGGGGAAATGAAACACCTTGCTGGGTATTTAATGGTGGCGTGAAAGGTGCAGGCGATGCAGCTTCCCATGAAGTAGGCCATACCTTCGGTCTGGGCCATGATGGACGTACCAGTCCATCAGAAGGTTACTATGCTGGTCATGGTAGCTGGGCGCCTATTATGGGTGTTGGTTATTATGTGCCGGTTGTACAGTGGAGCAAGGGCGAGTACGCCAGTGCCAACCAGCTGGAAGATGACCTGGCAAAGATTGCCAGCAGTACTTATGGAGTAGGCTACAGAGCAGATGATGCAGGTGGCACGATCGGTTCAGCAGCAGCACTGGCTATAGGCAGTGGTGGTGCTGTGAATACAGCCGGTGTGATCGAGCGTACGGCTGATGTGGATTTCTACAGCTTTACGACCAGTGGCGGTGCGGTGTCACTGAACTTTGCAACACCTACCCGTCATCCAAATCTGGATATCCAGGCTACATTATATAATAGTGGAGGTGGTGTTATCGCAACCAGTAACCCTGCTGGCTTGTCAGCATCCATCAGTGCTTCTGTTGGTGCGGGCACTTTCTATGTAGCGGTTACAGGCGTTGGTGCCGATAATCCGCTGAACACGGGTTATTCTAACTATGGGTCATTAGGTAGTTATGCGATCACAGGAACGATCGGAGCGGCATCAGCGAATGCGGCTACTGTATATAAAGACTGTAACTATGGTGGCTATGCGGTAACGTTATCACCAGGTAGCTATACCTTGTCTCAGTTGCAGGCAAAAGGAGTGATCAATGATGATATTTCTTCCCTGAAAGTGTCCAGTGGTTACGAAGTGATTCTGTATCAGGATGATAACTTCGGTGGCGCTGCCTACGTGTTCAGAGGAGATTTCTCCTGTCTGGTGAACCTGAGTGTGAATGGCGCACCGCTTAACCTGAACGACTGGACATCATCTGTTATTGTACAGCCATCTACAGCGGCAGCTGCGCGTACCACTGGTACTATACAATACATAGAGAAGATCAGCAACGAGGTACCGGCTGAAAGCAAACTGGGTGCTACCCTGAATATATTGCCGAATCCGTTTGTGAATGAAGTAGTGGTGAGAACAACCGCAACTACGAAGGAAGGTTATCTGTATGTAAGCGTATTCTCACTGGATGGTAAAACAGTGTTACCGCTGAAACGTATCGTAAACGGAGAAAGGGTGAATCTGTCAAACGTTAGTACCGGCGTTTACCTGATCAAGATCTTTAACGGTAAAGATACTGAGATAAGGAAGATCATCAAGCAGTAGTGTCATTCCCTCCGGGGATCATTTATGGGCAAAAAACGGGAGTAACACCTAGAAAAGGTGAGGCTTCCGTTTTTTGCCTTTTTTGTTTTCTCCTTTTCTACAGCAGTAAATACATTCGAAATACTTTTAATTTAATTTTTTGTTATAAAATGCTATATAATAAAAAGAATTGTTACTATTTTATAAGTCGAAAAGATGGAGATTAACATTGTAATGAAAACCCGGAGCCATTAAAAATTGCGTATAATTTGTACCCGGAGGGGCGAATTATATAAACGACGTGATATGAATACACAAGATGTCGAGTTAGTAATCAAATTATTGCAAGATGATGTAACAGCCTTTGATGCCCTGTACTGGAAATACCACCAGGCAGTCTACCGGAATATTTTCAAGTTTGTTAAAGAACCCATTGCAACAGAAGATATTTTGCAGGAGGTCTATGCCCGGTTATGGGAAAAGAGGAGAGATATCAATGCTGGTCAGTCCGTTGCTGGCTGGTTATTTGTGATCAGTTTCAACCTATCGGTAGATTTCCTCCGAAAAAAACTACGTGAGCATACGTTTCACAAAGAGTTATACAATCTGAACATCCAGGGAACCGACTGGGAGGATAATCCTGAGGCTTACGAAGAGCAGTACCACCTGCTGGGAGAAGCCATCTCACAGTTGTCGCCCAAGAAGCAAAAGATTGTGACCCTGTGTAAACTTGAAGGTAAAACCTATGATGAAGTAGCAGATGAGCTGAAGATTTCCAGGAATACAGTAAAGGAACATTTGTCTATCGCAATGACCCGTATCAATGAGTACATTCAGAAGAACAAGGAGCACAAATATGTATTGTTGCTGCTGCTGTTCATGAAAAATTAGTTTGTAAACCCTGATAGCAGCCGGTTGCTATAGCTGTAAGTGTCCAACAGCATAACAATCGTATTGTCAGATAATTAAAAACATATAATAAGAAGCAACCAAAATCGCATGAGACACATTATGAATAAGAATATGTAACAAAATTCGTAAACGCACCCACCCACAAGCAGAGGGTCGTCGTATTTAGGTTAAATAATCATTAAAATAGTGCAGAACAGGAAGGAATACCTAAAGCAACTGTTGCAACAAAAAGAGTGGAAACAGGAAGACCGGGATTGGCTGCTGCAGTATTTGAATGAAAACGATCTTACAGATTTACAGGAAGTAGCCGCAGCCGCCTATGACAACGAACTGCAAAGCGCAGACCCTGTACTGGAACGGGAGCATTCAGCACGTATACTTGAGCAGATACATCAGCGCATCAGCGTACCCACGGTACCTGTTGTCAGAAGCATCTGGTCTGTACGCTGGAAAGTAGCAGCTGCCGCCATTATTATCCTGGCTGCCGGAGCAGGCTTCCTGAGCCTGTTCAGAAAACCCGTTAAGCAGCTGTTAGTGACGGCCGAAAAGCAACGGAAGACGGTAACATTACCTGATGGTTCAATGGTCTACCTGGAGCCAGGAACGACTTTACAGTATTCCGGCAACTATGGTAAAGAAGATCGCAATGTGATGCTGACGGGTGAGGCCCTGTTTAATGTACAGAAAGATGATGCACATCCTTTTATTGTAGCATCTTCACTGATCAGTACAAAAGTATTGGGTACTTCTTTTAATATGGAGGTGAGAGGTAACTCAGACGCGAAGGTAGTAGTGCTGACTGGAATGGTACAGGTGGCCGCTCAGGGAGATCATGATCAGGAAGGAAAGAAGCTGATACTGACAGCTAACAAAAGAGCGGTATATAATAAGACGACTCAACTGCTGGAAATGTCCGATGCCACTGATGATGCACGATTCTATTCTCAGAAACAACAAGGACGGTTTGTATACGATGGAGAAGAACTTATAAAAGTAGTAAACGACCTGCAGAGATTTTATAATACGGAGATCAGACTAGACAGAAGGATACAACACTGTGCATTTTATGGAGATGTAAACATTGTGGATGACCTGGAGAAGGCACTCGACTTGATCGCAGTGTCGCTGAACGCCAAAATCGATAAGGATAAAAGTGGAAACGGCTATACAATTGCCGGAGGTAACTGTCAATAAAGACACATCGCCTACAGTTAACCTGACTAACGCCTTAGCATGTACTGAGCATACCAATGTATGCTAGCCAGCTTGTTATTATTATTACGGAGATAAAAATTGCACACAACCAAACTAAATCGCTTTATGACGAATCAGAAAACAACACCTTCCGGTTAACTATACCCTGTAGGGTTAACTCAGTAGAACAAAATTGACCTGCACCGCAGCTGGTGCCCTATTGCACTGATCCGAAAAGGACCGGTAATGGGAATGCTATTTCCCGAACACAACCAAAATCAAATCATAAACGAAATGCTGAAAAAGGCAACCTTATCCCTCCGCCTGATCATGCTTGCACTTATTGTATTGTTATCGCAGACAATCGCAATACCTGCTACAGCTTCAGGAATACAGGATGCGCTCGACAAGAAGATTTCCCTGGAACTGAAAAATGTGTTGCTGAAAGAAGCACTCGACCAGATCGGTAATCTCGCAGACGTCTCTTTCATTTATGCTGGCAACAAACATATCGTTGCCAATAAAGTAGATGTTAAAGCTCACAATGAGAAAGTGAGCGACCTGCTGAATAAGCTGCTGAATCCCCTGTCCCTGTCTTACACGGTCGTATATGACCGTGTGGTGATCCGGCCGGTTGAAAAAAAAATGGACGACCTCTCCGCTCCGGAAAGCAGTCACCAGGTCGCGCCCCGTACCCAGGACATAAAAGGTACAGTCATTTCTCCAAAAAATGAACCGTTACCTGGTGTAGCGATCGTCATTAAAGGAACAACCAGAGGTACAACCACTGATGAGAAGGGGAATTTTCAGCTGAAAGGCGTTCCTGCCGATGCTATACTGATATTTAATTTTACCGGCTATCAGCAGGAAGAGGTAAGTGTGGCTGCCTATAAAAATGGTGTGATCAATCTGCATCTCAAAGAAAAGACCACGAAACTGCAGGAAGTTGTAGTAACTGGTTTCCAGGATATTGATAAAAGCAAATTCACCGGTTCCGCTGCCCGTATCAAAATGGATGACGCCAAAATAGATGGTATGGCCGATGTGAGCCGTATGCTGGAAGGACGTGTGGCAGGGGTGGCTATTCAGAACGTATCCAGCACTTTCGGTACTGCGCCTAAGATCCGTGTACGTGGTGCCACTTCCATCAACGGGGATAACAAACCGTTGTGGGTGGTTGATAACGTGGTGCTCGAAGATGTGGTGAATATCTCGAATGACCAGTTGTCCAGCGGTGATCCTACCACCTTGCTGGGCTCCGCAGTAGCAGGTCTGAACCCGAATGATATTGAAAGCTTCGACATCCTGAAGGATGCCGCAGCAACCGCCCTCTATGGGGCACGTGCGATGAACGGGGTAGTGGTGATCACTACGAAAAAAGGCCGTGCAGATGCAAAACCGATCATCACCTACAGCGGTAACTACAGTACACAGCTGAAGCCTAACTATAGCAATTATAATATCATGAACTCCGCCCAGCAGATGTCAGTACTGGCAGAGCTGGAGCGGAAGGGCATGCTTACTTCTGATATCCTCTCCCGTGGCGATATCGGCGTATACGGTAAGATGTATGAAATGCTGAATGCAGATGATAAGGGCAACTTCCCGCTGGAAAATACCCCGGCTGCAAAACGTAATTTCCTCCTGCGTTACGCCGCTGCCAACACCGACTGGTTCGACATCCTTTTTAAAACCAGCTTTATTCAGGAACACTCCCTGAGTATCTCCAATGGTAATGACAAAGGACAGTCGTACTTCTCTACCAGCTTCTATCATGATAACGGCTGGACCATCGCTGATAAGGTAAGCCGTTACACACTGAATTTCCGCAATAACTACAAGGTATCCGAAAAAGTAAATACCGGCTTCTCAGTACTGGGGTCTGCCCGTCAGCAAAGAGCACCAGGTGCACTGACCCGCACCAGTAACCCCGTAGAAGGGCAATACGACCGCGATTTTGACATTAATCCGTTCAGCTATGCCCTGAATACCAGCCGTACCCTGACAGCCTACGATAAGGACGGAGAACTCGAATATTTCAGAAGGAACTATGCGCCGTTCAATATCATCAATGAATCGGCTAATAACTACCTGAACCTGAGTATGATGGACCTGCGCCTGCAGGGAGATCTGTCCTGGAAAATAGCGAAGAACCTGCGCTATGAGTTTGTTGGTGCGTTACGCTATGTGAAATCTTCCCGTGAACACCAGATCACCGAGAACAGTAATATGGCCAATGCCTACCGTGCTGCTGACAATGCTACTATTGCAGAAAGGAACAAGTTCCTTTACCGTGACCCGTCAAATCCTGACGCATTACCGGTGATCGTCCTGCCTTACGGTGGCTTCTATAACCGTACCGAAGATCAGCTGATCAACTTCGACTTCCGTAACAGCCTTAACTACAACGCCACGATCCATGAGCGTCATGGCATCACTGCCATGATCGGTCAGCAGGTAAAATATGCCGATCGTCAGAACGCCTCCAATACCGGCTACGGTTATCAGTATAACAATGGGGGTGTACCATTCACTGACTACCGTATCCTTAAACAAACGATAGAAAGCAGCTTCCCCTACTATGGTATGAGTAAGGACTATGACCGCTTCGCTGCTTTCTATGCGACTGCTACCTATTCACTGGATGGTAAATACAACCTCACCGGTACCACCCGCTACGATGGTTCAAACAGACTGGGTAGATCCAAAACTGCCCGCTGGTTGCCTACATGGAGCGTATCCGGTTCATGGAACGTCGACAAGGAACAGTTCGTACAGGACCTGGGCTGGGTTGATTACCTGGCGCTGAGAGCCAGCTACGGTCTGACTGCCAGTCTCGGACCTGCTACTAACTCTAATATCGTATTCCAGACAGTTAATAGTAAAAGAACACACCTCGATGAGGTAGAATCTGTGATCAAGATCGCTCACCTGCAGAACGATGACCTGACCTGGGAAAAACTCTACACCACTAATATTGGTCTGGACGGTACCCTCTTCAACAGACGGCTGAACTTTTCCATAGACGCTTACCGTCGTAACAGCTTTGACCTGATAAGCATTATCAAAACCTCCGGTATCGGTGGAGAGACTTTCAAAGCAGCGAACTACGCTGATATGAAATCAAAAGGGATAGAGGTCCTGGTAGGTGGCGACATTATCAAACGCAGGGACTGGGGTTGGAAAACCAGCGTAACATTCGGTTATAATACCAATAAGATCACCAATGCGAAGAACATCCCGAGGATCTTCGACCTGGTAGTAGCAGAAGGAGGTAATAAAGAAGGATATCCTGTAAGAGGTCTCTTCTCACTTGAATATAAAGGACTGGACCCGCATACGGGTGCCCCGCAGTTTGTGAACCAGCATGGTGCTGTCAGCAAAGATGTGTTCCTGCAGGACCTCAACACTTCCCGCCTGGTATACCAGGGACCTGTAGATCCTCCTGTGAATGGTGGTGTGAATAATACCTTCCATTACAAAGGGCTTTCCCTGAACGTATTCGTGACCTATCAGTGGGGTAACAAGATCCGTTTGTATCCTGCCTTCAAAACTGCCTATTCTGACCTCGACGCTATGCCGAAAGAGTTCTATGACCGCTGGATCATGCCGGGTGATGAGAAGGAAACACAGACACCTTCTATCCTCGATGGCCTTGAACAGGTAATGCTGGGTGGTGCTTATCCCTATAATAACTATAACTACTCCACAGCGAGAGTGGCCAAAGGAGATATGATCCGTCTGAAAACCGTGTCACTTACCTGGATGGTGCCTTCCAACGTGTTGAGAAGGACCGCCTTCGGTAACATCTCACTGACTGCGGCGGCTATTAACCCATGGCTGATCTATGCTGATAAGAAGCTGAGAGGACAGGACCCTGAGTTCTTCAATACCGGTGGTGTGGCACAGCCTATACAGAAACAATTTACGTTCTCCTTAAAAGCTGGTTTCTAAACATAATGGTTATGACTAAATTTTTTACAAGAGCAACAGTCATCGGCAGCTGTTTGATAACCATGGCCGGATGTAATAAGTACCTGGATAAATCGCCGGATAGTACGTGGACAGAGCTGGATACGCCTGCAAAGATCTCCCAGCTGCTGGGGACTGCTTATCCGCAGGCGAACTATATCGTTTTCGCAGAAGCCATGAGCGATAACGTGGAAGATAAAGGTGCGGGTGTGAATGACAGAACAAATCTTGATCCCTACTTTTTCAATGATGTCTCTGCCACTGAACAGGACTCTCCTGAATACTACTGGCAGGCTTGTTATACGGCTATCGCTGCAGCTAACAACGCATTGAAGGCGATTGAGCATGCGGCAGACAAAAGCCGTTATACTGCGCAGAAAGGAGAAGCCCTGGTTGCACGGGCATATGCACACTTTATGCTGGTAACATTCTTCTCCAAATTCTATGATGCAGAAACTGCTGCTACCGATCCTGGTATTCCTTATGTAACGGAGCCAGAGACGATCGTCAACAAACAATATGAACGCAAGACCGTAGCGTATACTTATCAGATGATCGAGAAAGACCTGCTGGCAGGCATGACTCTGATCAGCGATGAAAACTATCAGGTGCCCCGGTATCACTTCAATAAGTCCGCTACCTATGCCTTTGCAACCAGGTTCTATCTGTTTAAGAAAGACTACCAGAAGGTACTTGAATATGCTAACCAGACCTTTCCTAACAATGACCTGGCAAGCAATATGCGCCCATGGAACACTACCTACAAAGCACTCAGCCCGGCCGCTATCTGGGATACCTATGCGAAGGCAAGTGAAAAAGCTAATCTGCTGCTGGCAGAAACGCAGTCCTCTTATGGACGTTATGTGGCACAGTACAGATATGGACTGACCTATAACATTCAACAGCAGATCCTGGGAAGTAATGTGACAGAAGGTGCCTTTGCCTATCCTTTGTACTACTATGGTACAAGAGACTATTTCGTACCTAAGCTTACCGAATACTTCGTAAAAGCTTCTGTAAATGCAACGATCGGTGATCCTTATGTAATGGTGCCATTGTTCACTACAGAAGAGGTACTGTTCAACAGGGCAGAAGCAAATGCCTACCTGGGTAATAATACTGCTGTGCTGAATGACCTGAACCTGTTTGCCAGCAAACGTATCACCAATTATAACGTGTCTGCACACCGTATTACACAAACCAAGATCAGGGCGTACTATGGTATCACTGATGTAAGAAGTGGTCTGTTACAGACGATACTCGATTTCAAACGTGCTGAGTTTGTGCAGGAAGGACATCGCTGGTTTGATATTCAGCGCTACAAAGCCACTGTTGTGCACTACACGGATAAAGGTGAAAGAATGGAACTGAAAGCGGATGACAAACGTCGTGTGCTGCAGATACCACAGTCTGCCACTACTTCCGGTATAGCATTGAACCCAAGATAATTTCAACCATTCATACAAGAATCACAGATATGAAATACTTAAAAATATTCTTCTTACTCCTGACAGCTGCCATGTTCGCAGCCTGCGCAAAAGAAGAGGATGATCTCAGTGGTGTGCAAGACATCCCGGGCCTGGGTGGCGATACCTGGGTTCCGGGATCTTTAGATGCCTGGTTGCACGATACGATGACCGTACCGTACAACATCGAAGTAAAATACAAATGGGACCAGTTTGAGTTTGACGTCACCAAAACACTGGTACCTCCAAAGGAAGAGGTGGTAGCTCCTGCCATCCGGGCGATCAAGAAGGTATGGATCGATAACTATATTAAAGAAGCCGGCGAGATCTTCTTCAAGAAATATAGTCCTAAGTTCTTTGTACTCTCTGGTAGTGCCAGCTGGAATGACAACGGTACCATCACACTGGGTACTGCAGAAGGAGGCCGTAAAATAGTCATGTATCTGCTGAATGATTTCCGTACCAAGGAAATGCCCGGATACCAGAAGAGTGACACCGCCAACGTAAAGCAGATCTTTCACGTAATAGAGCATGAGTTTGCACATATCCTTCACCAGACTATCATGTACCCTGTTGAGTTCAAGAAGATCTGTGCAGGATATTATACCGGGAACTGGAACAACATTGCAGACAGTGAAGCCAGAAAAGATGGGTTTGTTACTGCATACGCTATGTCAAATGAAAGTGAAGACTTCGTAGAAATGATCTCTATGATGCTGATAGAAGGAAAGGCCGGTTTTGACAGGATCGTGAACAGCATTCCGGAAGGATTTAGTGTAAATGGTTCCTCCCAGGCACAGGCAAAAGAAAGGCTGAGACAGAAGGAAGCCATTGTGGTAAGCTACTTCAAAGCTTCCTATAATGTTGACTTCTACAGTCTCCAGAGCAATACCCGCAAATCTATTGTACAGCTGCTGTATTAAGCAGGCACTTTTTATCAACCAGGATCAATTACAACTTCTTATGAGAAGAAATATATCGTTATATCTTTTACTGATCATTGCCGTACTGGCTTCCTGTAAGAAGGAGTACGATGATGTATTCGATGAATCACCAGATGACAGGATCAACGAAACGCTGGCTGCTTATAACAAAACACTGATCAGCGCACCTTACGGATGGAAGGCCCTGGTGTATCCTTCTGCTTTACCCAATACGGCTTTTGGCTTTTACTTCAAATTTGACAGCACCAACAGAGTAGAAATGTTTTCAGATTTTGACTCTTTGTCTGCCGTTACCCCCAAGAAAAGCAGCTTCCGCTTAAAATCATTACAACAGCCCTGCCTGTTGTTTGATACCTATTCCTATATCCACGTGCTGTGTGACCCGGATGCCAGCAAGAATGGTGGCTACTATGGAAAGGGATTATACGCTGACTTTGAATTTTCTATAGATGGTGTCCACGGCGATACTATTAACCTTACAGGACGGCTGAATGGCAGTAAAGCCATCTTCGTCAAAGCTACCTCGCAGGAGGCACAGGATTATTACGATAAAAAACGGAACTGGGACTTCAATCAATTTTCCCGGTTCCTTACTTATTTCAAACTGTTGACGGTGGGTGGTAATAAATACGACATCAACGTTGACAGGTTAACCCGTGAGATCAGGCTTACCTGGATTTCTAATAATGGTGTGAAGACTTTTGCAACAAACTATTATTACGATCCTACCGGCATTACGTTTACTACACCTTTCAGAGATGGCGCCTTATCTATTGACGGTTTCTATGATGTGAAGTGGGATGTTTCTCTGCAAAGGCTGACCATGAAAGCCGGCGACAATACGGCGGCTATAACCAGTGCTATCAGACCCCAGGTACTGGATAGACAGGCAGGACAACGCTGGTATAACGCGGCAGCTTCTACGGGTTCTTACTGGGCCTCTCTGTATGGTTTCCATGTAGATGGTGTAGATGATGCGTATGGTGTGACCAAACTGGATGGATATAACTTCATGTTTTACTACCCCTTATTCAGAGACGGCTTAGACTTTTCAGGTATTCTGCCGGATGGACTGGCATATGGCCCTGCATTTAAGCCGGTATTCAATACAAACGGCGCTGTCGTTTTCCAGGATACGCAGTCAGGATGGGGAGATATTCCTGAAAATTCACTTCCAGCCATAAGACAGATCCTTGCGAAATATCTGGAAAGGGAAGGCTTTTATTTCGTGCAGACAGGCGCTAATACCTATGATATGGTCAATGCGAGAGACGCCAGGAGTTGGATCACCTGGGAAAAGTAAGTGCATTCGCCAGCCCATTAATCAACGAACGAAATATTTAAAATAAACAGCCATGAAAAATCAGCCTGTTTCTGTATTATACAAGGCTTCTTTATACCTGGTCATGTTGCTGCTATCTGGTTTGCAGGTTTTTGCCCAGATAGACGTACCGATCGGGTCTAACAGCGGTAGCAGTGCCAATAACGGTTACCCCTGTCCATTGCAGGATTACTACGAAGGATCCCGTGGACAGTTCCTGTACCTCGCCAGCGAGCTGACAGCTGCCGGTATGCAGCCCGGTTATATTAACTCAGTAAAGTTTACTGTTAATAGCTTAAGCGGCACCGGGGTCATTGAAGACTATACCATCAAGATCACGTCTACTGGTGTAGCATCACTGAGTGCCAACAGCTGGGAGCCCTCAGGGGCCACTGTATATGGTCCGGTGAACTATCAGCCTGTTGTTGGTGCCAATACCTTCAATTTCGCTCCTACGTTCTTCTGGAATGGTACAGACAATATCATCGTTGAAATATGCAACGGTGGTGATAGTTATACTGCTAACCCCGCTGTGCCCTGGACAACAGGACTGAGTTTTAATGGTTCGCATCAATACAGGTCAGATAACCAGGGTAACCTTTGTGGTACTAACAATACCGCAGGTTCGGGTGCTATGACCACCCGCCCGGATATTACGTTTAACTATACGCCAGCGGCTGCCTGTACAGGTACGCCGGTGGCGGGTACTGCTGTTTCCTCACAGACAAATATCTGTATGGGTGGTACGTTTAATTTATCGCTCTCCGGCAATACGGCTGCTACAGGACTGACCTATCAGTGGCAGTCTTCTGCTGACAATGTTAACTGGACCAATATCGCCGGCGCTACGACGCCTTTCCTGCCTAACAGGACCCAGACAGTCACTACTTACTATCGTTGTGTGGTAACCTGTACCACCAGCGGTGTTGCTGTTAATTCTACTGCGGCGTCAGTAACCAGTCCGGCACTGATCCGCGGTGTTTTCACCATTAATAAAAACGCCCCTGCCGGTTCCGGCAATTTTACTTCATTTAATGCTGCCTATGATTATATCAAATGTGGTATAGACAGTGCTGTAGTATTTAACGTCGCGGCAGGCAGCGGTCCTTACGACGAACAATTAATTATCACCCCTGTAGGCGGTGCATCCGCTACCAATACCATCACTTTCAATGGTAACGGTCAGACGATCACTTCTCTTTCCACAAACTCGGCCGAGTATGCGGTGATCAAGCTGAATGGGGCAGATTATTTCACTTTTAATGATCTGAAAATAGTACCGAAAGGTACCACTTCTTCGCAGCGTGGATTTGGTGTACAGCTGATCAACGATGCAGACTTCAATACGATCAATAACTGTACAATCACTTTACAGGCAGATAATAGTAATTCAAGTTATGCCGGTATCGTTATCAGTGCTTCCAATACAGACGCTGCCGGTAGAGGCGCTGCTAATTGTGATGACAATACTTTCACCAATAATACGATCACTGGTGGTTACTATGGTATTACCCTGGTGGGTAGTTCATCTGTAGCCAACCAGCGTAATAAAGTGATCGGTAACACCATCACTGAAACTTATTACAGAGGTATTTATGTGCATGGTGCATTTAATGCACTGATCAAAAATAACAATTTCAGCAGGCCAACGCGTACGGGTGTGACCACCTATGCCGCGATCAACCTGTCTGATCTGAGTACAAAGGTCATTATAGATGGTAACAGGATCAGTAATCCGTTTGGTGGTAACACGACCAGTACTTCCGGCTTCTATGGCATCTATCTTGAAAGTGTCGAAGCAATTTCCGGACTGGAAAATGAGGTGATAAATAACCTGGTGTACAACCTCAGTGGTAATGGTAACCTGTACGGTATTTATAACAACAACTCCAGTAACGTACACATCTATCATAACACACTCTCCATGGATGGAACGTCCACTTCTACCGGTAGCTCCTACAAAATTGCAGGTTATATACAGAGTAGTGGTGCGGCAGGTGTTGAATTCATCAATAACATTATTACGCTGACCGCTACTTCCAGTATCCAGCAGTTCGGTGTGTATTATAGTAACGCTTATCCGGTGGGTGATGTGATCTCAGACAGAAATGATATCTATATCGCTACGCCTGCAAGCAATAAATTCACTGGTTATTATACCAGGAACCTGACAGGTTTAAGTGACTGGCAGCAGGCCAGCCAGCAGGACCTGGCATCTTTTGCACTGAATCCATTCTATCAGGATATTGCAACTGGTAATTATGCAGCCAGCAACGCCAGCCTTAATAACAGGGGTAATGTGGTGAATGTAGCTGCGGATATCACCAATGCAGCCCGTAATATCAGCACACCTGACCTCGGTGCGTATGAGTTTACGCCACCACCTTGTACGACACCGCCAACAGGTGGGACTACAAAACTTAGTAAACAGATCGTATGTGCGGGTACACCAGTGATACTGAGCCTGGAAGGTAACTCCATGGGCGATACACAGATATATCAGTGGCAAACGGCTACTGCGCTGGCAGGCCCTTACACTAACATCGGAACAGCTTCTGCCTATGCTGATACAACTATTACAGCTAATGTAACACTGTATTACAGAGCAGCATTAACCTGTGGTACGAATACCAGTTATTCAACCCCGGCACTGCTGACCGTAAATGGCGCTTTGGCACCTAATACTTACACTATCGACAAGAACCAACCTACAGGTGGTCTGAACTTCACCAGCTTTAATGATGCGAAGCAGGCTATGATGTGTGGTATCACTGGTCCGGTAGTATTTAATGTGGTAGCTGGCCGTACCGTATACGAAGAGCAGCTCACACTGGATTCTATCCCCGGTGCTTCTGCTGTGAATACCATCACTTTCAGAGGTAACGGTAACACTATCCACTTCTCCAGCAATGATGCGTCAGAGAAAGCGGTGATCAAACTGCGTAAGGCAGACCATATCACATTTGATAGTCTGAGGATCGACGCAACTGGCACAGGTGATTATGGATGGGGTGTACAACTGTTCAATCATGCTGACAGTAACGTGATCACCAAATGTGAGATCATTACCCAGGCCGATGCAGCCAGCGATCAGTATGCAGGTATCATTATGAGTACATCTGAACAGGATGCGGCTAACTCAGGCAGCAACACATTCAGTGTAAGCAACACCTTCAGCAAAAACAAAATATCCGGTGGCTATTATGGTATCACGCTAATGGGATACTCTAATGCTGGTACTTCCAATAACAAAATTACCGGTAACCAGATCAAAGACTACTTTAGCAAAGGCATACAGTCTTCCTACACTGGTAATACACTCATCGCAGATAATATACTGAGCCGTCCTACCCGTCAGAACGCTGACTGGGCCGTCTATGGCATCTCGCTGAGCAACCGTCACAATAATGCGAAAGTGCTCCGTAATACCATATCTAATGGTGCTCCGGTATTGTCAGCCACCACCTATTATGCCATATCCATCGACAACGTAAATGCAGATGATGGAAAGGCTGATACCGTTGCCAATAACGTGATATATGACATGAGCTTTGATGGTAGCCGTCGTGGTATTTCACTGACATGGTCTACTAATATCATCGCACTGCATAACTCTATCTCTGTCGATAAACAGGGTGGAACACAAAGCTGGTATCAGGCCGTTGGTGGTTATGTGTATTTCTGTAGTAATACCAAGTTTATCAACAATAATATCACGGTAACCAGTACCAGTACAGAAACGAAATATGCCATTTATCTGCAGAACGACGCAGATATCCAGCATAACAACTACTACGTAAAAGCAACAGGTACAGAAAATTATACCGGTTACTTCAATGGGAACAGAAAAACCCTGAATGAGTGGAAAGCTGCCTCCCAGAAGGATACTGCTTCTACTGACTTTGATCCGATCTATGCAGACCTGGCAAATGGTAATCTGCAGCCAGCGTTCTTCAGAATGGATAATACGGGTGTACCACAAGGTATCACTACTGATATTCTTGGCAGATCAAGAAGTACATCCACACCAGATGTAGGTGCTTATGAGATCAGTCTGCCGCTGTGTCAGACACCGATCAATGCAGGTAAGGCTGTAGCATCTCCGAACAGTAACATCTGTATGGGTACCCCGATCACCCTGGATCTGATAGAGAACACAACGGCCGGTCGCCTTACCTATCAGTGGCAGGCTGCCTACTCAGCTGCCGGTCCATGGATCTACATCAGCGACACCGCTTATATCCCCACGTTCAAAACAGAACTGGGTGCTAACAACTATTTCCGTTGTCAGCTGGTATGTAGTGGTACTGATACGGCATGGTCAGAAGTGACATCTGTCAGCATGAACCAGCCGCTGATAAAAGGTGTGTATACCATCAACCCCGCCGGTTCAGGTAGCAGGAACTTCCCTTCCTTCGTGGCCGCAGTTGCTGCAATGGAGTGTGGTATCGCTGGTGAGGTGATCTTCGATGTAGTGCCGGGTACTTATACCGAACAGGTATATATGCACAAAATACCGGGTGCTTCAGACACCAGCCGTGTGACTTTCCGCAGCCAGAATGGTAATCCCGCTTCGGTTATCCTGACCTATGCCGGTACAAGCGCCAGGAATTATGTGCTGAGACTGGATAGTGCCAGCTACATCACTTACAAGAATATCACTATCACTGCCAGCGACGCTGCTAACGGACGTGCGGTAGTATTTGGTGGTACGGCAGTCAGGGACAGTCTGGTGACAAATAAAATAAATGTACCTGTTGCCACTACCGACAATACAGACGTGGTGGGTGTGTTCGCTGAAGACTTCAAAGGTGGTGGTATCGCCATCGTAGGTAATACTATTAAGAACGGTGCCAGCGCTATACACTTCTCCGGTACTTCTACTACGGATGAAGTACGTGGTCTGGTGGTAGACAGTAATACTATCAGTGGTGTATATGCAAGTGGTATAACGTTGAACTATGTAGCGCGTCCTGCTGTATCTAAGAATACGCTGACACTCACGGCGCCACTGGCATCGACGGCATATGGTATTGTACTGAATTCGGGTGATACCGCCTATAAGGTGACCTACAATAATCTCAGTATCACAAATACCACTACATCCATCTGGGCGATCGCATTGCAGGATTGTCGTGGTTCTGCTGCTGCTACCGGCCTTGTGGAAGGTAACAGGGTAATAGCGGTGACCGGTAATACCGGTATGATCTGGGGCCTGGCTAACAGCGGTTCTTCTTACAACACTACGCTGAATAATATCGTAAGTGTGAAAACAACCGGTCCGGTGGCTTATGGTCTGTTCAGTAACGAGGGTAACAATATCAATTATTATAACAACTCCGTATACAATGCATCTACAGCGGTAGGTGTGAATGTAGCGGCCTATTTCTCGCATACGAGTCCTGCGGATGGTAACGTGAAGCTGCGTAATAACATCTTCAGCAATGAAGCTGGTGGTGTTGCCGCGCAATATGTACTGAGCGACTTTATCAACAGTGACTATAATACCTACTACACAACGGGCACAACGCTGATCGACAGAAGTGGTACAGGCGATACTTATGATAACCTGGCTGACTGGATTGCGGATTCTGACCTGGACATCAGCTCTATTGTACATAAGCCTGCATTTGCAAGCATCAGTACACTGGAGCCTGAACTGACCAATCCTGATGTATGGGCTATCCATGGTCGTGGCGTACAGATACCTGGTAACGATCACGATATTAACAGAAAGGCGAGACCGGTTACCCTGACGGCAGGTGTACCTGATATGGGTGCCTATGAGTTCCTGCCAACAGCAACACCTACGGTACTGCAGGCGATTCCGGCTGTACCTGCTCCAGGCATTACACAGCAGTTCGTTTATGGCTCTGATACGGTAGCTAAAATAACCTGGGATCCAAATACTGCTGTTCCGGCCACAATCACGCTGAAACGCTATTCAGGTGTGATGCCACCAAACCTGACACAGGGTACTCCATTCATGTACTTCTATACAGATGTGGACGTAACCGGAGGCAATACTTACAAATTCAATATCGAGCAGTTCTATGTGGATTCATGGCTGGGATATATGGACAGAGAGAAGAATGTTAGACTGGGCAGAACGAACGCTTCCAGTACCTGGGTTGTGAATGACAGCAGCACCGTCGATGTGGCCAGGAATATCCTTGCGGATACCGCACTGCAATACCTGGACAAATTCACTGGTCTGAAAGGTAAACTGATCTTCGACAACGAAGGACCTGTAGGTGCAGATACTTCTAATATCGGTACCCGTTTCTGGGTGGCATATGGTCATGACAGAAGCTTTATTACCGACAATGATCAGAACCTGGCACTGCATTTCGTAGCAGGTGCGACGCCCGCTCGCGTTGTAGTGAAAGTAAATGGTACCGCATGGGGCAGAGACTATCTCGTTCCTGCTAACTCATCCTTCACGACTGACTTTATACCGAAATCCGGTTTGAGTGATGCACGTCTGACGGGTGAAGGGCTGTATCCTTTCGGTATCAGTATAGAAAGCGATGCGCCGATCACCGCATATGCACACCAGTATAACTGGTCTACAGCAGGTGCTACACTGTTAATGCCTGTAGGTACTTACGGATATGAGTACCGTCCGATGACAGCCCGCCAGTATGCAGATGCCAATGCATTCTCCTGGTTCTATATCATCGCAGACAATGACAGTTCTGTAGTAGAGATCACGCCTTCTCAGGCAACTGGTGGCGGACATGCTGCAGGTGTTCCATTCCAGGTAACACTGAACAGAGGTGAAGTGTACCAGGTACTGGGTGCCAGTATGAATGAAGATGAGGGATATGACCTCTCCGGAAGTATCGTTCGTTCCGTACAGAATGAGAGTGGTAAATGTTATCCGGTAGCCGTGTTCTCCGGTAACAGCTTTAGCTCCTTCGAATGTGGTGGTTCCGGTGGACCGGTAGGTGCAGATGGTGATAACGTGGTACAGCAGAACCAGCCGGTACAGTCATGGGGTAAACACTTCCTGGCCGCACCATCTTCGGGTATGACTGATCCTGTACGTCTGATGAATAACATCTATCGTGTACTGGTGAAAGATCCTGCGACTATCGTGAAGAGGAACAATGTACAGTTGCCGCTGACGACACTGATCAATAACAGTTACTATGAGTTCGAAAGCAAGGTAGGTGAGGCGATAGATGCAGATAAACCTGTAACGGTAGCACAGTACTTTGCCAACGATGGTGCATGTGGAAACTCCGCAGGTGGTGACGTCGAAATGGTTTATCTCACACCGGTTGAACAGGGTGTGAAGAAAGCGACCTTCTACCGCAACAACGATGCTGGCATCGACTACAATTTCATCGCGCTGGTTATCCATAAACAAGGTCTGAATTCCCTGCTCATAGATGGCAGCAATACATTCAGCTACTCCTTCAATCATCAGAACAAGCCTGATTATGTAGTCGTGGTAAAACGCTGGAACGCAGCCAATGAGCTGAGCACAGTGAAGAGTGATTCATCCTTCACCGCTATCACTTACGGTTTCGGATATAATGTGAGCTATGCCTACAATGTTGGTATGCAGATCAAAAATCTGAACATACAGCCGGCCTTTGCGAATACAAATAATCAGACAAACAATAGGAATACTTACACCTGTGCGAAGACACCATTCCGTCTCACTGCATTGCTGCCAATGGTGCCGGCAACGCTGACATGGAAACTGAGTGAAGTGGCTAATCTGACGCCAGCGACAGATATCGTATCTGACAATCCGGTGCCTGCTGATACCCTGGTGATAGATGGTCAGACTTACTATCAGTATGAGGTGGCTACAAGCTATACCTTTTCAGTAGCGGGCGATTATGTCATCCCTGTAAAAGTGACCGATCCGGCGATAGAAAGCTGCGACAACAGTATCACTACCTATCTGAAAGTGAAAGTAATGCCGGCTCCGCACGTTGATTTTGCCATCAGCTACAATGGCTGTATTGGTGACGTCGCTGTACTGAATGGCACTGCAACTACAGAAAACAATGCGGTGATCAGCAAATGGAAATGGTTATTCGGTGATGGCACTGATGCCAGCACACGCAACGTGACCAAACAGTATCCTGCCGCAGGTGAATACTATGATACCCTGCAGGTGATCACGAAAGATGGTTGTGTAGGCGATACTGTGAAAAAGACCGTTGTAAATGAACCAACTGCCGCGTTACTTACAACAGATACTTTAAGGATATGTGCACACACAGATGCTTCCTTCGCTGTACTGAATCCTGATCCTGCAGCAGTGTACAACTGGTACAACTCAGCTACAGGTGGTGCTATGATCGGAACAGGTACGACGCTTACCATTAATGATGCAGTAAGTCCTGCTGTGTATTATGTAGAGACGAACAAAGGTGGCTGTGCAGGTATGGTGCGTACACCGGCTACCTTGCTGGTACTGCCGCAACTCGCTACACCGGTGCTGAGAGTCGATTCCATTGGCGTTGATCAGATCCGCTTCACATGGAATGAGATCACCGGGGCAAATGGTTACCTGGTATCAACAGATAATGGTACTACCTGGGTAACACCATCTTCCGGTGGAGAAGGACTGGAACACGTTGTAAGCGGACTGAAACCACAGACATCAGTGACGCTGCTGGTGAAAGCGACAGGTTGTGAAGATAAGGTGTCACAGGCTGTTACCGGCAAGACATTACCAGACGGCATATACATACCATCAGGCTTTACACCGAATGGAGATGGTAAGAATGACACATGGCAGGTATATGGCGCTATCGTAAGAGAAATTCATTTCATGGTATTCAACCAGTGGGGTGAGAAGATATTCGAATCCAATAATCAGAACCTCGGATGGGATGGCAGCTACCAGGGTAAGGCACAGCCTTCCGGTGTATACATCTACATCTGTAAGCTGAGACTGGCAGATGGTACCAGCATAGAAAGAAAAGGTACGCTCAACCTCCTGAGGTAATCTAAAATTGGTTTTATGGAGAAATGGACATTCAGATCAACCCAACAACAATTTGCTTGCTATTGCTCACCGCCTTATGGCGGGAGCAACAGCAGCAGCATGTTGCTCCGCAGCCTTACTGCTGCCTTAATAATCCTGTTAACCTGTCTGCAAACTTATGCACAGGACCTGTCCAACAGAGGTAAGAGCTTCTGGGTTGGATATGGCCACCACCAGTTCATGGAACCCAACAGAGGTAACTCACAGGAAATGGTCCTCTACCTGAGTGCTGAGGAACCTGCCAACGTTACGGTAACAATTGATGGTACCACCTGGTCAAGATCTTATACTATTCCTGCCAATACTGTTATCGCCACAGATCAGATACCTAAGACCGGCGCTTTTGATGCGAGACTTTATTCTGTACCACCTACTTTCGGTGGCACCGGTGGAGAGGGACTGTTCATAAAAAAAGGGATCCATATTGTCAGCGATGTCCCTATTGTTGCCTATGCACACATTTACGGCAGTGCCTCTTCCGGTGCAACGATGCTGATGCCGGAAGAAACATGGGGCTATTACTATGTGTCGCTGAACAGTCAGCAGAGTTATGATTTCGACTGCTTTTCCTGGATGTTTGTTGTTGCAAAAGAGAATAATACGGTAGTAGAGATCACTCCTTCTGTACCTACGCGTAATGGTAAACTGCCAGGTGTTCCATTTACAGTGACCCTGAACAGAGGTGAGATCTATCAGGTGATAGGCGCTCCGTTAGGAGGTAGCGACGGATATGAAATGACAGGTACAAAAGTGAGGTCCGTTGCCAATGCCAATGATACCTGTTTTCCGATAGCTGTATTTTCCGGTAGCAGCCGTACAAGTATCGCCTGTGCTGGCAGCTTTGGTTCCAGTGGCGATAATAACATTCAGCAGGTATTCCCCTCGCAGGCCTGGGGAAAACGTTATCTGACCGCTTCCAGTTCTGCCGATAATACCCCCGGCAGTTTCATGACCAATCCCTATAAGGTGGTGGTGAAAGATCCTACGACGATAGTAAAACGGAATGGTGTACCGCTGACCGGTTTACAGAACAACGCTTTTTATGAGTTTGAAAGTAATACCCCTGATTATATTGAAGCGGACAAACCAATCCTGGTAGCACAGTATATGTCATCTGCAGGTTCCTGTCCCAATACAAATGGCGACGGTGACCCCGAAATGGTGTATCTCAGCCCGGTAGAGCAGTCCATTAAGAAGATCGGATTCTACAGGAATAACCGCGAGGGTATCAATGTGAACTATCTCACAATGATCATTCCTACCGAGGGCACCAAAACGCTGATGATCGATGGCGTTGCTAATGCCTGGAATTACATAATGCCGCATCCTGGTCAACCCGGTTATTCTGTGGTAGTGAAGAGATGGAACGCTACTCAGGCACAATGTACTGTACAGAGTGATTCTGCGTTCACAGCAGTCACCTATGGTTTGGGATCTGTAGAGAGCTACGGTTATAACGCAGGTACGCTCATTAATAACCTGAACGTGATCGGGGTGATCCACAACGAGCACGATACTTCTTCGTTCAAAAATGATTTTACCTGTACACAGACCCCGGTTGAACTGTCAGTGCTACTGGCATATAAGCCTACAGAAATGCAGTGGAATATTAGCAAACTGGGATCGGTTGTTACACCTAACGCAGACGTTACGCAGGTGAATCCTGTACCGGTGGGCGAAGAACTGGTAAATGGTGTGCCTTACTACAAGTATACACTGCCAGGTACCTACCTATTTAGTACTATCGGTAAATATGAAGTGCCAATTATCAATACGCATCCAAGCATTGAGAAATGTGATCATACCGAAGAAGTAAAGATATCTGTAGATGTAAAACGTAAACCTACCGCCTCTTTCGCTACAGAATTTACGGGCTGTGTGCTGGATACTGCTTATTTCAGCGCTGACAGCAGCGGAAGCGGTTACACTATTGACCGCTGGAGATGGACATTCCCGGGCGCTGTACAGGATAGCGGTGCAGTCGTGAAACGTAAGTTCCCGATAGGAACGTATAATGTTCAGCTGAATGTTATTTCCAAAGAAGGATGTCTGGCAGATACGATCATCCCTGTTACTGTGGTTGATAAACCGGTAGCTGATTTTACCACAGCGCCTGCTGCCATCTGCGAGGGAGGTAGCATACAGCTTACTGACCAGTCCACATACGGAGGTACTGCTCCGTTGAAAACCTGGTACTGGAACTTCGGTAATGATACCGTCGTTGCTGTTGATGCCGATACGGCGCAAACAGCTAACTACAGCAGATATGGTACCTATACGATCTCTCATATTGTAAAGCTCAGTGAACTGTGCGTGAGTGATACCGTGACCAAACAGGTGACTGTATATGCCAGGCCGGTACTGGGTTTTGATTATCCGGATACGTGTCTACTGGCAACAGGAGAGGTGCAGTTCACCAGTACATCTACGGTTCCTGACGGACAGGCGATCAGCGCCTATGCATGGGACTTCGGTGATGCAAACGCGACACCCGGTAATCCCAATACAGCTGCCATAGCAGATCCGCTACACAGTTATTCAAAGTATGGCACCTATAGCATCAAATATACTGTTACCACCGCGGAAGGCTGTATGAAGGATACGACTGCACAGGCTGTCTTCAACCTGAAACCCGCATTGACGTTTGGTGCTTCCATACCCGCAGTGTGTGTGAATGATAGATCACCGGTGTCTGTTGCAAAGGCCACTGTTACAAATGGTGTAACAGGTACGGGTATTTACAAGGGACCAGGTGTGTCACCGGCCGGAGCATTCAGTCCGCTGACTGCTGGTGCGGGTACCCATACCATATGGTACGTGTTCACTGCACAGGGTGGATGTACAGATTCTATCTCTGCGACCATCACCGTTCATCCGAAACCACAGCCTGCATTTACTGTCAATGGTAATATCTGTTTAGGGGAAGCGGTGAACTTCGCAGATCAGTCATCGATCACTACAGGTACTATTGCCAGCTGGAAATGGGCCTTCGGAGATGGTAGTAATGAGACCCGCAACGACAATACTGCTTTCACTAAAACATATACTGCGTGGAAGAACTATACTGCAAGACTGGTAGTGGTGAGTGATAACGGCTGTGTGAGTGATACAGTTTCCAGAACGATCGCAGTGCACGCTTTGCCGGTTCCCGACTTTACGTTGCCGACGAAGATCTGTATGCCGGAAGGCGCTGCGCAGTTCACAAATAAGACGACTATTCCTGATATGGCGGCATTGACCTACCAGTGGGCGTTCGGTGATGGTAGTATGTCAACAGATGCTTCTCCGTCGCACAACTATCAGCATGCAGGTAGCTATACCATTTCACTGATCGCCACATCTGTTTATGGCTGTGTGGACACTACTACTAAAGTCCTGAGTGATTTTTACACCAGGCCTATAGCTGATTTCTCTGTATCGCCTGATACATTGTGTCAGGGTACTGACAACGTTTTTACTGACAGAAGTGTGGATGCCAATAACAACATCGTATCATGGGCATGGACTTTCGGTGATGGCAATAGTTCAACAGATCGTAATCCGGTAAAACGTTATACAGAACCAGGAAATTATCCTGTAGAGCTGGTGGTAGCGAATGGTGCAGGTTGCGTATCAGTTCCATTCACCAGCAACGTAGTTGTGTATCTGCAACCGGTAATTGACGCTGGTCCATCCTTTATCGTCAACCAGGGCGCACAGGTAAGGTTTAATCCGACAGCCAATGATTCTACCGTACTCTCATTCCGCTGGACGCCTCCGAATGGTCTCTCCGATCCTACGGTACTGAGACCAGTGCTGAAAGCAATGGAAGACCAGGTATATACACTGACCGCTATAGGAGAAGGTGGTTGTATCGCAACGGATGAAACCTCCGTAAAAGTATTTAAGGCAGTTACTGTACCTAATGCATTCTCTCCGAATGGAGATCAGATCAACGACAGATGGGTGATCACGAATCTGGCGGATTACGCAGAATGTACCGTGGAAATCTTCAATCGTTACGGGCAGCGGGTATACTATTCCGAAGGATATAAGACACCATGGGACGGCACTTATAAAGGCGCATTACTGCCACAGGCCACTTATTATTATGTCATCAGACTGAGAAACGGAACGAATCCATTAACAGGCTATGTAGTCATTTTACAATAACATCTGAAAATATCGACCAAAATGAGAAATATACTATCTATCATCCTGGTATTGCCCTTTCTGATCTTTACAGGGAATACAGCAAAAGCGCAGACTGATCCGCATTTTTCCCAATACTATGTGTATCCGTCATGGCTTAATCCGGCACTGACCGGCGCATTTGATGGCCAGTATCGTATCGGCGCCATCTATCGTAACCAATGGGGAAACATCAGCAATCCATTTACGACGTATGGTGTGGCCGCTGATTTCACAACCAACAAGCAATTCAACTTTGGTGCAAGTGTGCTGAACCAGAAAGCAGGTGACGGTGGGTACAATTACACGACTGCTTACGGAAGCGCCTCTTACACAGGTGTGCGCTTTGGTGCAGAAGGTTATCACCGCCTGGTGTTTGGCTTACAGTTCGGTATGATCCAGCGTAAGTTCGATGCTTCCAAACTGACCTTCGGGGATCAGTGGAACCCGATCACTGGTTACAATCCGGGTACCCCAAGTGCGGATGGCTTCAGCAAGACGACAGCCACCTCATTTGATGCAGGTGCTGGCGTACTGTACTACGATGCTGAACCAGGAAAGAAGTATAACATTTTCGGTGGTTTCTCCGTTGCCCACCTGACCCGTCCGACGGACCAGTTCAGTGCCAATGGTGATGCCCGTTTCCCGATGCGTTTTACAGGTCATGCGGGTGTGAAACTGGCTGTTACAGACGCGATCAGCGTTACGCCTAATATTCTCTACCTGAGACAGGGTAATGCAGAAGAAAAGATGGCGGGTGCCTATGGACAGTTGTTCGTAAATCCTGTTACAGATGTACTGCTGGGTGTAAACTACAGGTTCAAGGACGCGATATCGACACACGCTGGTTTTACTTATAGAAACTTTACACTGGGTGCGAGCTACGATATCAATACCTCGGAACTGAGTAAGATGGCAAGAGGCTCTAACAGTTTCGAAATCTCGCTCACCTTCATTGGCAGAAAACTCTTCAGATCACAGGAAGTAGAGTTTGTTTGTCCGCGTCTCTAATTTGAACCTCATCCGTCAACACGTATCAAAAGAAGAACATGAAACGTATTTTTCTTACAGTAGCAATGTTTTCAGCAATCCACGCCAGCAAAGCACAGGTGGCAGTGGCTTACAATTACCTGAGATCAGCTGATTATTACTACAAGAATGCTGAATATAGCTCTGCTGCTCCCTATTACGAAAAGTATCTGGCTGGTTCCAGAAAGATTGTAAGTGATGCAGCATACAGACCATATAATACACAACAGTCTTCAAAGAAGTCGCTGGCTGCTGTCAGTAGTGAACAGCAGGCTATCTATAAACTGGCAGAAAGTTATCGTCTGCTCCACGATTACAGCAAAGCTGTACCCTGGTATGCGGAAGCTGTTTCATTTGATAAGACAGTTTATCCACTGGCCGGTTATCATTACGCAGTAGCACTTCGTGCATTAGGCAGACACGAACTGGCTGAAAAGGCATTTACCAGCTTCCTGGAAACGTATACAACAGAAGATAACTACCGCGCTACTGCACAGCGTGAATTGGAGAACCTGCGTTTTGTCATTGCTGAAATGGCAAAGCCGGACCTTAATCTTTACAAGGTGGAAAAGGCGTCTTCCGTGATCAATCCGGTAGGTGCGAACTATGCACCGGTATGGTTTAAAGACAATGTACTGGTATTTACCTCTACCAGGCCCGATAAAGATGCGAAAGGACATGCGTTTGTTAACCGCCTGTATAGTGCCAGCTATGCAACGGGGCAGCCAGATACGGTGAGCCAGCTCACGATCGCACAGCCGAAGGATGTTGATCAGGGAGTGATCGCCCTGACACCAGATGGCAATACCCTTTTCCTGACCCGCTGGACAGTAAAGCAGGGCAAGAAAAGTGCAGCCATTTACAGCAGCCAGAGAACAGGTGAGACTTGGAGCGAGCCGGTATTGCTGGATACGGTGTTGAATGTAACGGGTTTTAGCTCTCAGCAGCCTTTTGTAACCCCTGATGGGAAACGCCTGATATACGCTAGTGACAGACCGGGAGGCGTCGGCGGTTTCGATCTCTGGGAGGCTGAACTGAACGGAGAAGGAAAACCGTTTTATACGAAGAACCTGGGGCCGGTGATCAATACGGCCTGGAATGAAGAAGCACCTTACTATCATGCGGCTTCCGGTCTGCTGGTGTTTTCTACAGATGGCCGCGTAGGTATGGGAGGATTCGATTTCTTCTATTCAAAAGATTCTGCAGGTGCATGGTCAGCACCGGTGAATTTTGGTTACCCGGTCAATTCAGTGAAAGACGACATGTACTTCACCAGCAAGGGCAGCAAGGAAAATATTCTTGAGTCAGTATGGCTCTCCTCCGACAGAGATGCCGCCTGCTGCCTGGAGCTGTTCTCACTGACGAAAGTGGTGCCACCACCACCACCGCCACCACCAGCACCAAAGCCAGAACCGACAACAGTAGTAGCGCTGGAGCCACCAGCTACAGACGGTCCTATTGTGCTTGAAAATGTGTACTACGACTTTAATGAATCTTATCTGCAGCCGGCGTCGTTCCCTTCACTGGACAGGCTGGTAGCGATGTTGAAAAAGTATCCGGCTATTGTGATTGAGCTGAGTGCACATACAGATAGCAAAGGATCGAATGATCTGAACGAAAAATTGTCTGACGCCCGTGCGAAGAGCTGTGTGGATTACCTGGTAAGTCAGGGTATTGAAAGCAGCCGTCTGCAGTTCAAAGGTTATGCAGCTAATCGCCCTGTAGCGCCTAATACAAACCCTGACGGTTCTGATAACCCTGAAGGCCGTGCGCGTAACCGCAGAACGGAGTTCAGGATCATCAGCGGCCGGTAGTAAGCTATTGCACACCACTAAAAACACAAAGCTTATGAGAATAAAACCATTGTTACTGCTGTTGCTGATAGTCTTATCGCAGGGCTTACATGCACAACAACAGCCGCACTATACACAGTACATCCTGAATCCTTTCATTATCAACCCCGCAGTGGCTGGTATAGAAAACTACTGGGATGTAAAGGCAAGTCACCGTCATCAGTGGACTGGCCTCAATGGTGCACCGGTGACAACCTATCTCACAGTACATGGTCCACTGCGTAAAAGCGATTATCCTGTTGCCAGTGTAACAGGGTTAACACCTCCGGGAGATAATCCCCGTGGCCGCGCCTACTGGCAGGAATACACCACACCACCCGCACATGCGGGAGTCGGTATGACCGTACTGAATGACAGGACCGGCCCGTTGAACAGGTTCTCAATTAGCGCCACGTATGCGCATCATATTCCGTTGTCATCACGACTGAGCATCAGTGGAGGGATCTCCGCCGGTATGCAGTCCGTATCACTGGATGCCGCCAAATTACAATTCCAGCAACCAGGAGATCCTGTGGTAGGATCCAGTCAGCTGCTGAATAAGTGGAGGCCCGAAGTGAATGCAGGACTACTGTTGTATGGCCCTGACTTTTATGTAGGTGCGGCGGCCCAGAATATCATTCCCCAGGAATTAACCTATGATAATGGTAAAGTAGTGGGTGATTCTATCTACAGGGGAGAGCTGGTGCCGCACCTGTTTTTCTCGGGAGGTTACCGGTTGTGGCTGAGTGAGGATTTCACCATGCTGCCTTCTGTGATGGTCAGGCTGGTTACAGCAGCCCCTGTCAGTTACGACGTGAATGCCAAGTTCATGTACCGTGACCGTATGTGGGTAGGCGGATCTTATCGTGTAAAGGATGGTTTTGCAGCCATGTTGGGTGTAAATATCAGTTCTACTGTAAATATCGGCTATGCTTATGATTACACTACTTCTTCACTGAATGCAGTGAGTAAGGGGACACACGAAATACTGATCGGCTTCCTGATCGGTAACAGATATGGTGATCTGTGTCCACGGAATAATTTCTAATAAGGATGGAATGACGCAAAAATAAATTCTAAACCAAACTCTTAATTCAAACACAAACAAACAATTACTTATGAAACGAATTTCCGGTTATTTCTTTGTCGCAGTTATGTTTTCTTTAATGCTCGGTATGGCTTCCTGCGGAAAAGACGGTGCTGTAGGTCCTGCAGGTCCTGCCGGTGAAAATGGCAGTAAAGGTGACAAAGGAGATAAGGGGGACAAGGGTGATGCTGCAACTTTGATCTATTCTGACTGGTTAGATACAGAATACGCGCTGGATACAACAATCGACGAATTTGCATGGGGCGTGGAAGTGCCTGAGATCACTAAAGACATACTGACAACAGGTGTGGTGAAGGTATTCTTCAATCTGTATATCGCTGACGAACCAGTGGTATCTTCTATTCCTTATATCCAGGGAGACCTCTATATCAGAGAAGTGCTGCAGGAAGGTGCCCTGATTCTTTACAGTAACTATAACGTAAGTACCCAAACTGCCAGCACTGGCGTTAAGCGGTATCAGGTAAGATATGTGATTATTCCGGGTGCAGTTGCGGGCCGTGTGTCCAAAGGCATCAACTGGGGTAACTATGCTGAAGTAAAGGCTTACTTCGGACTGAAGAACTAGTTTACTAATGACCATCTCCATCAAAACCACATGTAAGATGGCTGCTTTGTCCAGAGCGGCCGGTTTTTTAACATCTTTTTTGCCCGGTATTTTAAAAAAAATAATGACATGAAAAGATATTGTGATCTGACAGATGAAGAACTCATAAGATTGTACCAATCCGGCAATGACCGTGCGTTTACGGAGCTTGTACACAGGCATAAGCAACGGATCTTTACAACTATCATGCTGTTGGTAAAAGACAGATGCCTGGCAGAAGATCTATTCCAGGATGTGTTCATCAAAATCATCAACGCCTTCAATGAAGGCCATTACCTTGATAACAGCCGCTTTATAGCATGGGCAGTCAGAATTGCCCACAACAGTTGTATCAGCCATTTTCGTAAAAAAACACCAACTTTTGCCCTTATCTACAGAGATGAAATTTCCAATCAGATATACCAGCAGGTGGAAAGTCAGGAACAACATATCATCACCAAAGAAACGCATGCATCTGTACACATGCTCATCGATCGCCTCCCCGAAGCGCAACGTGAAGCCCTGATATTAAGATATTATGCCGACCTGTCCTTTAAAGAGATCGCACAGATCGTGAATGTCGGTATCAATACCGCATTGGGCAGGGTGCGGTACGCCGTCATGAATATGCGTAAAATGATGGAACGGGAAGTCACTACAGAAGTCGTATAAAAGCCCCATGAGGAGCTTTTATACGACTTTTTTTCCCTTACCGCAGCCAGCGTGCAGTACCCGCTTTTTTTTGCTGGCTATCTCCTCAAAAAATCCTAAATTGATAGGGTAAATCAGCGTAAAGCTGTAGGATACTTTTGCCACTTTACAGGAGACCCGGAGTCATAATTGTTTGTTGTTAGCCGCTTGGTTCAGTTTAACCCGTTAGCCAGTTAGCCCGTAATCAGCAGTATCCATTGTACAGGTCTGAATTGAATTCCATATTTTCTTATGAAGAGGATTTTCCTGCTCATTTGTTTCCTTTGTAGCCTGCAAACCCTGCTGGCACAAACAACATATAATGTGTCGGGTACCATCAAAGACACCACCGGACAAAGTATGATCGGCGCCAATATATGGCTGATTGCAGGGAGGGACACCATGCATACGATCAGCAATGAGACTGGCCGGTTCTTTTTTCAACAGGTACGCCAGCCAATATTTAATCTCCGTGTCACCCTGATCGGGTATGAGACATGGTACAGGGAATTTTCTTTCAAAGAGGCAGGCTCACAGATCGATCTCCCACAGATCGAGCTTTCCATGAAACCCAGTTTACTGAAAGAAATTGTCGTCAAAGGTAAAATGTCTCCCGTTGTGATCAGGGAAGACACGATTGAGTACCGCGCAGACCAGTACCGGCTGCGACAGAATGCCGTTGCCGAAGACCTCCTTAAGCGATTGCCGGGTATGCAGGTAGACATGGAAGGAAACGTGCAGACAATGGGTAAAAAGATCATGAAGGTCCGCATCAACGGAAAGGATTTTATGATCAGTGATATCAAGACACTGACGCGTTTATTGCCGGTAGACATGATCGATAAGGTCCAGCTGATAGACGACTATGGTGACATGGCCCGCGCTACGGGCAGAAAGGTAGGAGAGCCCGAAAAAATACTGAATATTCAGACAAAAGCTGATCTGGACAGGGTATACCAGGCGCAGGCAGTTGCCGGTGGAGGGAATGATAGCCGGTATAATGCCAGCGTACTGGGTAACTATTTCAGTGAAAAACAACAACTCTCTGTCAACGGTAATACCAATAATACGGCTTCTCAGGTGGGTAATACCGTTACTTCTACTGGCAATATTAACTACAGGGGAAACTACTCCAGGGAGTTCTCCACGAACGTTGGTATAACAGGCTCGCGTACCACCAGTAAGGTGGATGGTCTCAGTACCGTTAAAACAGTAACAGATGAGGGTACGCTGACCAGCGTTAACAGTAATATCAGTGACAGCCGTGCAGATGCCTATAATATTAATGTGGGTGCCGAATATAAGCCCCGTGAAGGTGATATGTATAACTTCAACCTGAACTACGCTGATATTACCAATATCAACGGTAATCTGGTCAGCGCTATACAAAGTGGCCTCCAGCGTAAAGACCAGATCACTTCCAGCCTGAATACAAACAAAAGCCCGACGTTGCTGGCCGGTGTCTTCGGATCACACCGTTTCTCAGACCTGGGTCGGGTATTGTCTCTCGGTGTATACGTCAATACAACGAACAGTAATAACCTGCAGGATGGCCTCGACAGCTTACGATATTACAACACAGATGGTACAATAGCGAAAGATTCATTACTGCATCAGCTACTTGAAAAACAGAACGATAACTTTACAGGCAATGCACAGCTCTCCTACGTGGAGCCACTCGACTCGTCTAATAGTATTGAGTTGAAATATGCCATTAACTATAATCGTAGTGATAATACACAGGAAACCCGCTGGATGAACCAGGATGGTAAGATTAACCGTATAGATTCCCTGAGTAATCATTACATCTACAGTCAGGTACAACACCAGCTGGAGTTAAATTACCGGTACGCCAGGCAGAAATGGGACCTGACATTGGGTCTGCGTACGCAGCCATCCAGTCTGATCATGGAAGGTGGCGCTAACAAGACCGTGGTCCGCAATAATAAGTTCGTGCCGGTGTTTCGTATACAATATAAATTACCTAAACAGGCAATGATGAGCCTTTCCTATTCCGGTAATGTACAGTTTCCCGCCTATCAGCAGCTTCAGCCCGTGCCTGACCTGACAAATGCGCAGTTTCCGGTGATCGGTAATCCTGATTTGCGGCCCGCCCTGGGGCATGGCTTCTTCTTCAACTACCGGAAGGCAGGCGAGAATACCCTGTTTCTGCATTTATCGGCAAACCTGACACAGGATAAAGTGGTAACAAATGTCTCACTGGTAAAGGATAGTTTCAATACCGTAAAGCAGGAAACCCGTTTCCTGAACGCTAATGGTGATTATAATTTCCGTTTTATCTATGGATGGTCGCATCGCCTCGCAGAGGGTAAATACAATCTCTTCCTCGACGGTAATCATTCTTATAATAATAATATCCTGTACATGGATAATGTGCGTAAGTCGGGTCAGAACCTGGTGTTAAATCAGTCTGCTAAAATGAATATGCTGCTGGAATGGGTTGAACTGATGGGGGGTGCCGCCTACACTTATAACAGGAACGTCTATGTACTGCAGGAGAACAGTATCACGAACATCAGTACATGGAATTTTTCTTTTTACGGGAAGGTTTATTTTCTGAAAACATTCAATGCCTCCGCCGAATTTTCCAAACAGCTGAACAGTGGATTCAATGGTGCATTAGCAGCTAATCCGGCGATATTGAATGCATCAGTTGAAAAGACTATCCTCAAGAGAAAAGTGACCTGCCGCCTGCAGGGATTTAATTTGCTGGATGAAACATCCAGATTATCACAATACATTAACGGTAATACCGTCACCGAAATACAGAACAGGCTACTGGGCAGATATTTTATGTTCTCCCTTCAGTGTGATCTCCGCTTATTCCAGGGGAACAAGAAATAACTGACATATCAGCTATAGACAGCAGCCGGGTATACATACTCTATACCCGGCTGTTTTATTTTGATGAGCGACAGATCAGGCGACATCTATATCATTGGACAGATACACATCCTGAATAGTGTGCAGCAGGGATACCCCATCTTCAAACGGACGCTGGAATGCTTTCCTTCCCGATATCAGTCCCATACCGCCCGCGCGTTTGTTAATTACAGCCGTTTTTACGGCCTCTTTCAGATCTCCTGCACCGGCAGATGCTCCGCCCGAGTTGATCAATCCTATGCGACCGCTATAGCAGTTTAACACCTGGTAGCGGCAAAGGTCGATTGGATGGTCAGTTGCAAGATCTGTATACATCCTTTCATCCAGCTTACCGTAACTGCTGTTGCCAATGTTCAATGCTTTATAGCCACCGTTGTTTTCAGGCAGTTTCTGTTTGATAATATCAGCCTGTATGGTGACGCCCAGGTGGTTCGCCTGGCCTGTGAGGTCAGCGGCGACATGATAATCCTTGCCACCTGTTTTGAATGCATCATTACGCAGATAGCACCATAGAATGGTGGCCATTCCCAGTGCATGTGCCTCTTCAAATGCGGCAGCTATTTCTGTGATCTGGCGGCGTGCATCCGCAGAACCAAAATAAATCGTCGCACCTACCGCTACTGCGCCCAGGTCCCAGGCGTCTCTGACAGTGCCAAAGAGGATCTGTTCGTAGCTGTTGGGATAGGTCAGTAATTCATTATGATTGATCTTAACAATGAAGGGGATCTTATGCGCATACTTACGTGACATGAGTGCCAGTCCGCCGAAAGTGGTGGCTACGCCGTTACATCCGCCTTCAATAGCCAGTTTTACAATATTCTCCGGGTCAAAATACATAGGGTTGGCAGCGAAGGAGGCACCACCACTATGTTCAATACCCTGGTCAATCGGTAGTATAGACACATAGCCTGTACCCGCCAGCCGCCCGTGATTGTATAACTGGGACAGACTCCTTAAAGTCTGTGGTGTACGGTTGGAAAACACAAAATGCCGGTCGAGAAAATCAGCCGATGGAAGGTGCAACCGTTCTTTTGGTACTTTGGTACATCTGTAAGTAAGCAGGTCCTGGGCTTCGTCGCCTAATATGCTGGTGATCTTTTCGGGAGTCATGTTTTTGCGCTTTTTATTTTTGGGTGAAAGAATATTTAATAATAACGCCTGGCCGATGGTATTTGTTAACTGTGTACAGGTGGGATAGCGATAGGAAGAAAGATCGGGCCAGTTTTGTGCCAGAATAGTAAGCTGTTGAATAACAGTGTATTGCGTTTTTAAATAATGCCAGGCGACGATGTTATTTCGCCGATCAGCGAAATATAACCGATCTCCGATAGTTGTTTTTTGTTTAATTCGCTTATAGTCAGTTTGTTGTGATGCTGGCATTCCAGTTGCGTCTCCTGCCCCGAACTGGTATAAAGTATCGGATATACTGACTGTCCTTTATTAGAGGTTATCAGCTCGCTGAATTTCATGGAAATGAGCGCCCATATGTTGTCAATTGGTAACATTTTTATTTTGAATTATATTCAGGTAACCAATATCTCCGTAAAAAGTCACATCATGATGCAGCCGGGAGCCACGTTAGAACGCAGGGATGTCTATCCCCTGTACACAATAGTATGCCTCGCTGTGCTGTTACTGACAGCAATGATCATCATCGGGCGCTTATGGTGGCAGGGTAAACAGCGTACCACCGAGATGAAGGGACTACGGTGCAAGCTCAATGAGTTTGACCGGTATCTCGGACATATCACCAGAGAAAAGGACTGGCTGATGGAAGAGACGCACCATCGGGTAAAGAATAATCTTCAAATGGCCATCAGTCTGTTGAATACACAATACACTTTCCTGGCGGGTAAAGAAGCACGGCAGGCAGTGCGTAATACCCAGCACAGGATGTTCGCCATTTCGCTGGTATGCCAGAAGCTATACCAGGAAGATGCTTTGTCAACAATAGATATTACCCAGTATATTATCGAACTGCTGGGCTATCTTAAAGATGAATATGAAGTAAACACCGACATCGGTTTCCAGCTGAAAACGGTACCTTTAAAGCTCGATGTTTCAATGGCCATACCGTTCGGACTGATCATGACGGAGGCTCTCAGTAATATACTGAGACACGCTTTCACAGATAAGGGAGGAGATGTGATCATTTCCCTGCAAAGCACGCACTCCAGCCAATATACATTGCTGATCGCTGATAATGGTGTGGGACTGCCGGATAATTTTAATGCTTATGCGGATACTTCGATGGGCCTGATGCTGATGACTGGTCTGAGCAGACAAATGAGAGGTGTCCTGGATATCCGGAACGATAACGGTGTTAGAGTGACACTTGAGTTTGTGAACGATGGCAGATTACCTGATCACAGTTAACTTATACGAGAATGACCATGAAAGAAAATATACTGATCGTAGAGGATGAATTTATTGTAGGGAATGACCTCCGTCTGATGTTGACAAAAGCCGGTTACTCGATCTGCGGTATTGCCGCTTCTGTTGATGAAGCAAAGGCCATTATCGAGAAAAGTAAACCCAGCTGGGTATTACTGGATATCTTTCTGCAGGATGGATCACTGGGTACCGACCTTGCCGGGTATCTCAGACAAAGAGGTATCGGCTTTATATACATCTCTGCCAATACGAACCAGCATATTCTTGAAATCGCCAGAGCCACCCGGCCATATGGTTTCCTCGTGAAACCCTTCCGGGAAAAGGACCTGCTCATCATGCTCGATATCGCACGATATAAACATCAGAATAATCTGCAAATGGCTGTGCAAAGGGAGCAGCTGATGCGGAAACAACTGCAGCATATTATAGATGCTCCTTTTGAACTGGCCGACCGGATAGCCCGTATCCCCGGCGCATTAAACACTTTCGTGCCATTTGATTACTTCAATATCACGATCGCGGGTAAAAGGCCGAATACGCTGGACGAATATAGTTTTCTCCGTTCCGGCTATGAAGAATATCAGCCACTCGAACAGACCGATTTAAGTAAGAGCCTGGGGCTGGAAAGATCTTTGGTACTTCCTGCAAAGATTGAGCTGCTTGAAGAACTGCAGAGCGGGTTTCAGAATGAAGATGATTTCACCCACTGGATAGCCGACAAAGTATGGGAGAAAAAACTGAGTGCACATCTCAGGTTACATGCGAGACTAGCCATCGCAGTTACTTTGCCCGACGGTAGCGCAGCGGTTGTTTCATTTTTCAGCCGTGAGTCAGAGGCGTATACGGAAGAGCAATTGGCACTGCTGGTGAAAATGGAAAATACCATCTGTCAACTGTTGGCTCAGATCCAGCAGAAGCCGGATACCGCCTTCTCCCGTGTAATGGCGAAGAAACGTGCCGAGAGAATTTCTCCAGGTAACGAAGCTCCTTTATTTGAAGGTATAATTGGTCGTAGTCCGGTTTTCCTGCACATATTACAAAGCATCAACATGGTGTCTGCTGCGCCCAGCTCCGTATTAATATTAGGCGAAAGCGGTACTGGTAAAGAACTGATTGCCCGTTGTATCCATAAGCAGTCTCCACGTAAGAACAAACCATTGGTGACGGTGAACTGTGCCGCATTGCCTTCGGAACTGATAGAATCGGAACTGTTCGGTCATGAAAGAGGCGCGTTTACCGGCGCTACGGATAAACGTGCCGGAAAATTTGAGCTGGCCGATGGTGGCACTATCTTCCTGGATGAAATAGGAGAACTGCCCATAGAGTCACAGGTGAAGTTACTCCGCGTATTGCAGGAAAAGGAATTTGAAAGGGTAGGTGGTAGTAAGGTCATTAAGGTCGATGTGAGAGTGATTGCTGCTACCAACAGAAACCTGGATAAAGAAGTAGCGGAGGGGCGTTTCCGGCTGGACCTGTACTATCGTCTGAATGTTTTCCCGGTGGAGTTGCCCCCGCTGAGAGAAAGAAAGGAAGATATTCCCCTGCTGGCACAGCATTTTGTGGATAAGCTGTCTGAGAAACTGGGACGTAGTGTAACTACGATCAGTCCGGAGGCGATGAAGCAGTTGCAGGTGTATGACTGGCCGGGTAATATCCGCGAAATGGAACACCTGATGGAAAGAAGTTTGCTGATGACCAGCGGCTCTGTGCTAAAGCAGATCATATTACCCAGATCAACGGGAGAGAAACCCGTATTGCAGACTTCATCCATAGAAGGGAACAGGATCAAAACCATGGAAGAAATGGAGATCGATCATATACTGCATGTACTGAAAGCCTGTAAAGGGAAGGTATGTGGTACCGGTGGGGCAGCGGAAATACTGGGATTGCCACCAAGTACATTAAATTCCAGGATCAGAAAACTGGGCATCAAAAAAGATTTTCACATCAGGGACTAGATATTTACCTGGTATTCATTGGTAGTACCATTGTCCCGTGTTGATAACAGGTTGATCTTTTGCAGGAAGATATGCATATGCACCCCCTTGTCATTCCTCATTTCGAGTTTTCCACCAAGTTGTTTGGCCAGGCCCTGCATCAGGTTTACCCCCAATGATGTACAGGTGTTGATATCAAAGTCATCGGGTAGTCCTTTGCCATTGTCCCGTACTGTCATCATCAGGGTATGATCATCCGATTGTTTCAGTGATATAAAGATCTTCGGTTCTTCCTGGTCAGTGAAGGCATATTTAATGGCGTTGGTGATCGCCTCATTCAATATCAGCCCCAGTGGTACTGCCTGCGATACGTCCAGTACGGTCCTGTCAACATCTGGCAGGAATGCGATCCTTCCCCTGGTATCAAAACTGTCCTGCAGATATAACACCAGTTCGTAAATGTAATCACGCATATCGATTCCTGAAAGATTAGTGCCCTGATAGAGTTTCTGATGAATGAGTGAAATAGAGTTCATTCTATGCTGACTTTCTTTTATCACACTAAGTGCTACATTGTCTTCCAGGTATACAGACTGTGAGTTAAGCAGACTAATAACGATTTGCAGATTGTTTTTTACCCTGTGGTGGATTTCCTTGAGCAGCCATTCACGTTCGTTGACCAGCTGTTTGAGGGATTCGTTTTGCAGGTTGATGGCTGTTTGTTTTTCCTCCAGCTGTTTATTCGCCTGTTGCTTCAGCCGGTATCTGCTATATCCCACAGCCAGTAACAGTATGACGAGGATGAGAGCGGCTATTAACAGGCTACGGGAGATCGCTTCACTACGCAGGGTTCTTTGCTGGAGCTCATTCTTTTGTTGCAGAGATTGTATATCTTTCGCTTTATTAGCAATATCCAGGTCTTTTTTCTCCGTCTGAAACTGCAACTCCATTTGTGCAATCTGTTTATCATGGTTCCTGTCACCTATTGAGTCGAAGAGTCTTTTATATCGCTGATAATGCTGTATGGCCTGTACATAATTACCGTTGGCAGAATCGGCGAGGAACAGATAGCGTTGTATCGCCCCGAGTTTTCTTAGGTCAGTCGTTTGCTTGCTTAGTTCGTTCAGCCAGGCAACGTGCGGTGCTATTCCAGGAAGATCATGTTTGGCCAGAAACAGGTTAATGGCGGCATACTGGAAGTTAAGAATGTAAGGCTCCGTTGAGTGCGTGTTTCTTACATTCGGCAGCAAACGATTGTAATAATATGCTGATTCGTCATATTCTTTCAGGGAGGTATAGGCTTCCATCATCGTAGTGACAATATGAATGTAGATGGCGGTGTCTTTTACCGGATAGGTGTCCAGTGCGCTTTTGATGATCCTGATCGCTTTGCGTTCCTGCTGCATCCTGATGTTTGACCAGGCGATGTTACTGCTTAAGACCAAAATAGCACTTGTATCATGGTTTCTTTTTGCGATCTGCAATGACTTTTCATAACTTGATACTGATTCAGGCAGTTTATTGAGGGAGTTGTAAATATAACCCAGTCTGTTGTACAACGCCATGGCGGTACCCGTACTATCCTTCGCCTGTTCGGCAAGTCTGACAGCCTGGAGCTGGTAATTGAGCCCTTCTTTCAGTTGCCCGACCTGCACTGACATCTGTCCAAGCAGGCTTAATATATCCTGGATATCTGTTTTATGATGTGCATGATAAATGTCCAGCGCGTCTTTCAGTAATGTCAGGGCTAAGGGGTATTCCGCCTGAAGTCCATATAGGTCTCCCATGAATTTTAGCGCATCGGCCAGTTGAATGGTATTGGGAGCAGTTACCTTTAGTATGTCTACAGCATTCTTATATAATCGTACTTTTTCCGCGATGTCGCTATCGTTGTCGATGGTGTAGTATTGGGACATTTCCATCCAGGCAGCCGCAGCTTCCCGAGAGGCAACGGTGGTGTTTTTAAAGAAGGTAAGTGCTTTCTCTGCGAAGGTTTTTCCTGTCTTCCGGTCTCCTTTTTCCCGGTATATCTGTGCCATTAATGCATAGGCGCCACCTTCTCCCCGGGTAAAACCTGTTTTGTTTGAAAGGTCAAGCGCCTGCCGGCAATATGCCAGGGCTTTATGCATGTCCCCTGTTTCCTCTCCCGGCTTATTGACATAATAGCTGCCGGTTTCCAGTAAACGTATCACCCGGGCGCTATCTGCTTTCGTATCTCCCAGTTGCCGGAGTAATTCTTTCTCTTTATTATCGGCTTGTTGTTGTGTATATCCGGTCATCGTGCATAGCACCAGCATAATAACAGCATAATATCTTGGCAGTATTCCAGGCATGAATATGACATTGTGTAGGAAGATAATGGTAGTCGCCAGCAAACTTAGTCAAAATCATGAAAGAATACGTAAGAAAACAGCTATCCAATGGTAGGGGACGGGATGCTAAACCGTAATAGCCACAATGATTACCATAAATAAGACAATAATGGCCATCCGCCAGAAGACGGATGGCATTGCGCACTCACTCTTATAGATCTACATCTAAAACAACACGGTATGTCGCTTTACCAGACTCCAGGTGTTCAATGGCTTCATTGATCCGGCTCATCGGAAAATGTTCTACCATTGCACGTACATTGTGTCTTGCAGCAAAGCGAAGCATCTTATCAAAAGCGCTCCTGGAGCCCGCAGGAGACGCAGATATAGCTGTCTGCGGGACAAGTAATGATAATACAGATACAGGAATGGATTCAAATGGAATACCTACGAAGTGCAGGCGTCCTTTCGGAGACAGCATGGCAATGATCTTATCCCATTCCAGTGTCACTCCCACCGTAACGATGATCAGGTCAAAATGACCTTTCAGGCTTTCCCACTCTTCAGTATTCCTGCTGGATACTATATGGTCAGCGCCCAGCTTCTTTGCTTCGTCATATTTTGCCGGAGAAGAAGAAAACGCTGTTACTTCCGCACCCCATGCATGAGCGAATTGTACGGCCAGGTGCCCTAATCCGCCTACACCGATCACGGCCACTTTATCTGTCGCCTTTACACCATATTCAAGTAACGGATAAAACACCGTGATACCAGCACAGAACAATGGACCCGCATCCGCTGCATTCAGTCCTTCCGGCACGGGTATTACCCACAACCAATGCGCCTTGATACGATTCGCAAATCCGCCGTGGCTACCCAGTATCGTTGCTTTTAATCTTGTGCATAAATGGGCATCGCCATTCAGACAAGGATCACAGTGTCCGCAGCTTTCCTTGTTCCAGCCTATACCGACTGTCTGTCCGATAGATAGTCCCTTGGTTTTAGCCACATCACCCAGTGCCACGATCCTGCCGGTGATCTCATGACCTGCTACCAATGGATAGGGTAAACCAAATCCTCCCTGGAGCGCAGTAATGTCTGTATGACACAAACCGCAGTTCTCTATAACTATTTCTACTTCTTCCGCTGAAACGGGTGATAATTCGTAGGTAAACGGTTGTAGTTTACCATGTGGCTCCATTTGAGCCCACGCCTGAACAGTTGCCATATGTTGATGTTATTATAAATAGATGTTTTATTCTGCAATGGGAAGTCCCATTTTAATCCAGTCTTCTCTTACCGGTCCATATAATTCAGGTACTGGCAGGTTAAGTATGCGCATGATGATGCCCATCTGACTTCGATGATGAATTTCATGTTGTACGAGCAGGGATAATACATCTCCTCTCTTCCAGTTTTTGCCAAATAGCAATACTGTGTTATCCAGCATGTCATCGTGCCAGCGTTCGTTTACGGCAGTTGTCATGCGTAGATGATAGTCTTTATACAGCTCGGTAATGTGTGACAATGCTGCTGGTGTAGTTTGTCCGGCCAGCTCGTTTGTATCAAATAATCCGGTCTGAAAGCCGATGTCTCCTATCACCTGGGGAATATGAAAGGCCAGTCGCTCCAGCGTGCGTACATTGTCATGTACTCTTATGCTTTTTGTTTCGTCTGTCAGTAGTGAAAATACGCTGAGTGTCTTATGTACTTCGAACTGCCAGTCTTCGATGAATACGTTTATGCTGTAATACATGTCCTGGTATGTTTATTTTCTGTGATCAGTACTGAATGATACTTCCTGCCAGCGTGCAGATTCTTCCAGCATTTTTGCCGCGTTGTTTTTGAGCATTTCCACCGCATCAGTACCCACCGGAAGGTGTAGTGGCGGTTGTGCGGTGTGTGCTATCTGAATAACTACCTGGGCCAGTTTTACCGGATCGCCGGGTTGCTGTCCGTGGAACTGCTCCGGTACATGCCTGACCTGTCCAACGGTTTCATCATAGTCCGCTATCTTATTAGCGCTTTCCTGATAGGAAGCTTTGCCAAGAAAGTCGGTGCTGAATAGTCCGGGAGCTAACGCTGTTACATGTATACCTAATGGTGCTACTTCCTGGGCAAGGCCTTTTGAAATGCCTTCCACGGCAAATTTTGTGGAGCCATATATGCCCCATCCGATAATCGCATCATATCCGAACAGGGATGAGATGTTAATAATGTGACCTGATCTGCGTTGACGCATAGCAGGCAAAACGGCGCGTGTCACATTCAGCAGACCAAATACATTGGTATCATACTGTTTTCTGACTTCTACATCTGACGCTTCTTCAACTCCCGCCAATAAGCCGTAGCCGGCATTGTTGATGAGTACATCAATCTGTCCAAATTTGCCAAGTGCTTCCGCTACGGCAGCTTTTACCTGTGCTTCATTTGTAACGTCCATTGTTACTACTGCCAGTGTATCAGGGTGTCCTAACGCTGTAACCAGTTCTGCAGCGCCTGAACGTACGGTTGCAATGACCTTGTCACCTGCTGCCAGTGCAGCTTTTGTTATTTCCAGACCGAAGCCTTTAGAGGCGCCGGTGATCATTAATGTTTTCTGTGATGCCATGGAGATAATGATTTGAGATAGATGAAGATTCAATACCAGTATCAAAATTAACAGCAGTGTATAACCGGGTCAATGTACAGATAGGCGCGAAAAAGGTATGTATCGCTACAGCTATAAAGAAAGAGCGCGTATCAGCGACGAAAAACAGTGTTATCAGCGAAATATCACTGATCTGGAAAATGGAATTGAATGTAAGTTGTTGATAGCCAATGTTTGGTCCTCCTGGCATATTATTCGGAACCCTGAGGTACAGGTATGGGTATATAAAAATTCAGGAATCATGAACAGGAGACAAACATTTGCGACCGATCTGACGATTGACCTCGCCATCGATAAATACCAGCTGAAGGATTTTTCATTTGCTGTCGATGAAATAGGGGGGGAGGAGCATCAGCACTTTGACAGAACTGCTCATAGTAACAATTACAAGGTGATACTGCTTACGCAGGGCGCTTGCTATTGTGATATAGGATCGGACAGTCTGAAGATAGACACGGGGCATATTGCCGTGATCAGGCCCGGGCAGTTCTGCCGTGTTGTACCTGACGAGATGACCAGCGGTTTTGTTTTATCATTTAGTTATGACTTCCTGCAACTGGCAGCGGGAGCACCTGGTATTATACTCCCTCATCTGCATCCCGGTTTTAATGAACATTACACGATACCTGTTACGCCTGCGGCATTATTGCCTATAGCTGAGATAGCGTTGCAGATATGGGAGGAATATCACTCCTGTTCTGATTTAAGAGATGAGATGATCAGAAGTCTGTTCCGGATCTTTATTCTCTATGTGAGCCGCCTCAATACAGATAGTAATGATATCAATTACGGCAAGTGTTCTCCATTGGTAAGACGTTTTTTTAGTTTGCTGGAGCACTCATTTACGACCATGAAAATGCCGGCTGATTATGCAGATATGCTCGCTGTTACACCAGCTTATCTGAATGAACTGGTGAAGCGAAGTTGCGGGTTCACAACCAGCTACTGTATACAACAACGCATTGTAACAGAAGCAAAACGGCTGATCATGTATACGGAGCTTAGTTTGAAGGAAATTGCTTACCGGATAGGGTTCGAAGATGCGTCTCACTTCAGTAAGTTCTTTAAGAAGTTCACCGGTAAGCGGTATTCAGATTTCCGGCGGCAGGTAGCCGCTTAAAAGGCATCAATAGTTAAACATCTATATATCCTACTCAACAATTATTTTTTATGAAAAATACAAATGAATTACTACAGCTGGTGCTGGATGCCCACGGCGGTATAGCTAAATGGCAGTCTTTACAGCAGATAAAAGCACATGTACGCATAGGTGGTCTGACCTGGACTATTAAAGGGCATGAAGGTGTGCTGAACGATATTCATTTTTCCGGTAAGCTGCATGAACAGCAGGCCAGCTGGGAATCGATCTTCTCACCTGGATGGCGTTCTGCATTTACAGCAGACCGGGTGGCCCTGCTGGATGCTGCGGGTAAGCTGGTAGAAGAGCTGAATGACCCGCGCGCTTCTTTTGCAGGTCATACCATAGAGACGCCTTGGAGCAGACTACAGTTGATCTATTTCTGTAGTTATGCGACATGGAATTATCTGACCACACCATTTAACCTGACGTTACCCGGTTATCAGTTAACGGAGATAGAACCCTGGCAGCAGGATGGCGAAACATGGCGCAGGCTGGAGGTCATATTCCCCGATCATATAGCTACCCATAGCAAACGCCAGCTGTTTTACTTTGATGCCAAGGGACAGCTTAAAAGGCACGATTACTGGCCGGAAGTGTTAGGGGGTTCTTCTGCTACGCAGATCATTAATGGGTACAGGGATTTTGCCGGTATCAAGACTGGAACTGAAAGAAAGATCTATATACTGAATGATGCTGACAACAGCTATCAGTTGGAACCTGTCTTAGTGTCCATTGACGTACTTGATATTCAGTTTTCCTAAGCATTTAACCATAAATACGCACATCATATGAGTATAGTAGTTAATTATCACGCGACTGCTCCCACCCAATATATTGACGTAGATGGAATCCGTTATGCCTATCGCGTACTGGGTGAACCATCGGCCATCCCACTGATCTGTTTTCAGCATTTTACCGGAACGCTGGATAACTGGGACCCCATTATTACCAATGGTCTTGCTGCAAACCGACAGGTCATTATTTTTGACAATAAAGGTGTTGGCAATTCAACAGGTACTACGCCCGATAGTGTTGCTGCTATGACAGCCGATGCGATTGAATTTATAGCGGCATTAGGTATAAAGAAATTTGATATACTGGGCTTCTCTCTTGGTGGGTTCATTGCCCAATATATGGCACATATCCGTCCTGATCTGATCAGAAAGATCATTATCGTCGGGGCAGCACCGCAGGGCGTAAAAGTGCTGCATACATTCCCGGAACTGATTGCAAAAGCCATGCAGCTGACGCCACCTGAAAGATTTCTGTTTATTTTCTTCACGGCATCAGAGGCCAGCCGATCCAAAGGCAGAGCAACGCTGGGCCGTTTGTATGAAAGACAGGCGGACCGCGATGAGGAGACGGTATTACCCGCTGTTCAGGCACAGATGACAGCGATTACCAACTGGGGAAAGGCGCCAGCAGATATTGAGCTGTCTAAGATCACACATCCGGTGATGATCATACAGGGCAGTAATGATGAGATGATGGACAGCCATACGTCCTATGAACTGTTTCAGCAACTGCCTGACGCAGTACTGTCGTTCTATCCCGATGCGGCGCATGGGTCATTTTATCAGTATCCTGAACTGTTTGTTAATCAGGCGGAATACTTCCTGAGCCAATACTAATTTCGCTTTTTACTTAATAAAATAGCTGCCCACTAAATGGAGGGTAGCTATTTTTTTTGTATGACTGATTTTCTCCCGGATGTTTTTTTAGTGAGGTACTGGTTTAGTATTAGTGAGGTAAATTACAGGTAAGTATCCCGTGTTTTGTTGAAGCGGTCATCTTTTAAAGATATGTAAGCGAAAAAAATATTATCATAGTGATCTTGAAATTATTATTTTCCTTAAACTTGTACTCTCATATTAACCCACACGGTAAAATTCTCAAAAATGACCTATTCAGATTTAACACCAAACTTTACTGGTATGAATACCAATTTGTCCTCCCTGTCATTTGCATCCCTGAGAACCATCACTTCCCGTTATTTCGCTAACCTACCGCTATCCCTACTACTATATTCCCTAGCAGGCCTACTACACACCCCCCGCTCTCTCTCTTATTTGCTCTCCTCTTCACTCACCTTTAACAACCTTCAGAATGCCCGGTTATACTGTAGAAAAACCCATATTGCTTCCGCTGAAAGACGGTACTTATAAGCCTGTCAGAATAAATAATATTTTATATGCAGAAGTAGACAAGGCATATATCATTGTACATTATGTAGATGGCAAGAGTGAGCCATTTCCGATTAGCTTGACGAAGTTAGAAGAAACGCTTCCAGCCGACTATTTTTCGCGCACCAGCAGAAACTACATTGCAGCTATCTATAATGTTGACAATGTTGGAAAAGATGCTATTAAAATTGGCGCGGTCACATTACCATTAACAGACAAATACAGGAGACAATTTTTTTCACGCTTCTATTCTTTTATAGGGAAGGATTAGGTTCATGCGCCGATTTCGGGCCTCTAAATGCTATTTTGAGGCCTTCGTAAGATTTTCGGATCGCTGCTTTATTATCGTTTGTAACATTGTATTGTAATTATCTGCGGCCGTTGTGAAACACACAACAGAACGGTATAAGCCGTCGCAGGTAAAGATGCAGTGACTTCATTCTCCTAAGCGAAAGCAGGTACTTTATCTCATATGTAGAACAGGTTGTTTTACGTACCGGGGATGCTGTTGCCTGGCAGGCGAAAAAGGTATGCGGTCACACATCGGGTAAAATTACTGGCTAATCAATTTACAAGTTTTAAACCTGAAAACGATGAACACATTTATGTATTTCGAACAGATCATCAATGTCGAATTAGGAAGACATTTTTCTGCTGGCGACGCACTCAACGAAGAGTTTATTGACGCCGTATTGCATGGAGATAAACGGAACCGCCGTGCATTGAAAACCGAATTTATATTGTTCACTGATGATTTCAGATCAGATCATGAAACGCAGACGGCAGTGAAAACACATCAGGGGAAACTCGTCGCACTCATGGACAAGGTGTTTTCATATATCCCGGATGAACACCGTGCCGATATGGAATTGCCAGAGCAGAAGGACAGTATTTATCTGCTCAAGTATTTGTACCGGGTCCTCCTCTCCGGACTCAATTATATTGAGCATAAATTCGGGCGTTATATCGACAAAGATATCAGCATTCCGATAGGAGAAGTGCTAACATTGTCGAAACGTGCGCGCGAGCAGTTGCCGTTGATCACTGACTCGCCACGCATGCATGCGCTTGATGTATACCTGCGGGAGATTGTGACACGACCCTTGACCCAGTTGGCAGAAGGAGACGCAGCAGATGAGCCGGTCACCTGGAGGAAGAAGGCGTATCTTAAACGGTTGACTGCCCAGTTGAAAGCATTTAATGTTGCGGAAGAAGCAGGTGAAGGACGATCGTTGACCATGGAATTGCATGCCTTGTTACAGCGGATCAATTTTAATCATCCCGCTTATGTAAGCTATATGATCAGCTTATTGGATGATGAGATCAGTGAGCAGAAAAATAATCGTGATAAGTGTACGACGATTATCATGCAGCAGCGAAAGATCAACAAATGTATCGCAGAGAGAACAATTGCATATGACATGTGTCAGATGCCACTCAAAGAGCAGTTGATGGAATGGTTGGGTTATGAGCTGGACTGCTTTGAAAGCCTGATCCGGCTGGATGCTATGAGGAGCGCGTATTCCTGTATGAACTGATAGATCAGCGATTAATAATTAGTGGTTAATAATTGGGAATCATGCATAACAGGCAGGCTATATCCGATAATATACGCTGAATAATTTACCGGATTTTTTCAGTTAGTATCTAGTAAATAAGAACACTCAGAAAGGTCAGACCCGTCTGATTCTCAATTATTAATTGCTAATTATTAGTTTTCCTGGCCTTTTAAGATACTTCTTCCAGCACTTCTTCAAATGTCTTTACAATAGTGACACTCGCGTTGATAGAGCCCAGGATATAACCTTTCTGTTTTAAGAGGTAGGTATCATTTTCGGTGGAAGTGGTCTGATAAATTTTGAAGATAGCCGTCATTTCTTTTTTCAGTACCCCTTTTACATGAGTATTCTGACACATACCTGAACAATATGCCAGTGTGACACATGTTTTTAAAAGTATATTTCTGAATTCTTTACGGTCCTGTTCAGTACGCAGGTACTGTTGTTGTAAAGATTCACGCAGATAACTGAGTATCTTCAGTTGGTAGGTCAGAGACAAGTGCATTGGTTCAGGTTTTACATCCGGTTATGGATAGTATGTTTACCTAGTTGGTTGTGTCTTAGTAGTTGTGTTAACCGGGAGCAAGTGTAATATACGAAGGGGAATGGAAATAGGCAACTATTTCAGCACCCCCTTCACCATTCTATCCTTCCCAAACAGATCCTTTTTAATCTCCACTTCCACATATCCCTGGCTTTCCAGCAAAGCCGCCGTTTCCTTCCCATACGCTTCATTGATCTCAAAGTATAACGCACCGCCTGCACGTAATTTCTCTTTCGCCATCAAACCAATCTCCCGGTAAAACAACAGTGCATCTTCATCTGGAACGAATAATGCCAGAGACGGTTCATACGCCACCACCTGTTCCTGCATATCCGCACTTTCGCGTTGGCAGATGTACGGTGGATTACTGATAATAATGTCAAATACGGGCAGATGTGCCCATGCCTGTTTACTGAGTATATCTATCAGCTCAAACGTTACCTCCAGCTGTTGCAGGGCTGCGTTTTCCTTTGCGGTGGCCAATGCACCTTCGCTGACATCAACTGCCTGTACAGTCGCATGTGGCAGTTCTTTTTTGATCGCAACAGGAATGGCGCCGCTTCCGGTCCCGATGTCCAGTATACGCGGATGAGATAATTGTGCCGCACGTACATCGAGTACTACCCATTCCACCAGCTCTTCTGTTTCCGGACGGGGGATGAGGACGTGTGGGTTGACTTTCAGTTCCATACCATAAAACCAGCTGGTACCGGTCACATATTGCACGGGTTGATGTGTGAGCAGTGCATTAACGGCAGCTGTTAACTGCGTTTCCTGCGCTGCAGTCAGCGCTCTCTCCTTGTATACGATCCTGTCCATTTTCGACAGACCGGTGATATGCTCCATTATGATATGAGCAATGTTACCGGCTTCCCGCTGTCCCTGCAAGGGTTCCAGCGAAGTGACGATATGTGTGAAAGCTGTTTGTATAGTCATAAAAAAGGGTCTTACAGGGAAAATCCCTGCTGAAACGATATTTTTGCACACAAATGTATAATATCAGACGCGATCATGGACAGCTCCTTCGATGAATTTTACATGCAACGGTGCATCCAGCTGGCAAAGCTGGGTGCAGGAAATGTAGCTCCCAATCCTATGGTTGGGGCTGTATTGGTACATGAAGGCCGCATTATTGGTGAAGGATATCACCGGCAGTATGGTTATGCACATGCAGAAGTAAATTGTGTACGTTCCGTTACACCGGAAGACCGGCACCTGATACCGGCAGCCACCATTTATGTGAGCCTGGAACCCTGTGCGCACTATGGTAAAACGCCCCCCTGTGCAGCGTTGATCGTGTCGGAGAAGATCGGGACAGTTGTAATAGGCTGCGTAGACACTTTTTCGAAGGTGGCAGGAAAAGGGATAGAAATACTTAAAAATGCTGGTGTTACTGTCAGAACAGGTGTCCTGGAAAGTGCCTGCCGCGAACTGAACAGTCGGTTTTTCACTTTTCATGAGGAACAACGTCCCTACATCATATTGAAATGGGCGCAGAACAGGGATGGCTATATGGCTGCCGCTAATGGCACGCCTGTGCGCATCTCCAATCATCTGACTGACCGGCTTGTACATCGCTGGCGCAGTGAAGAAATGGGAATATTGGTAGGTACGAATACTGCGGTTGCTGATAATCCGCGATTGAATAACCGTCACTGGACTGGTAAGGACCCGTTGAGGATCGTTATCGACCGTACGTTGAAAACACCGCGTGACTTTCATCTCTGGAAAGGTCCTGCTCATTCATTATTCATCAGCGAACGATCAGCAGCAGAAACGGACACCGTAGCTATTGTGACTGCTGACTTTACACAGCCATTGTTACCACAGCTGATGAAGATCCTGCATGAAAGAAAGATCCTGAGTGTACTGGTAGAAGGTGGTGCACATGTGCTACGTGAATTTATCGCGCATGACCTTTGGGATGAAGCCCGTGTGATTACAGGTCATAATCCGCTGGCACAAGGTGTAAATGCGCCTGTTCTGCCCACTGTTTTATTGAATAATGAACTGATCCTGGAAAGTGATCTTATCCGCTATTACCGTAACAGCAAGAAGGAGAATATAACATGAGATCCCTGATGCGTTCTATATATCTGCTGATAGTATGTTTTTCCTGTATGTTGACGGCCAGCGCGCAAACTGACAAATGGGTGGGTACCTGGTCAATGGAGTATAAACCGTGGCCAACCACCGGGGGGATCAGAATGGAATTACATATTGGTAATCCCGCATACAACGCTTTATATCCTGCACAGATCAAAGTGATCTATCCGCCTTTCTCAGGTGTTTATGAAGTATTGCTGGCAAAGAAGAATGATAATCAGCTGGGGATAGGCCGTAATAAGTTTCCTGTCTCAGAAGCGCCATTCCACCTTGGGGCCTGGATGCTGTATCTCAATGGCACATTGACCTATGAGACAAAAAAGACGCCTGAGCTATCTGTACAGCGTATGTGGATCAACTCTAACGAGTTGTATATGCAGGGGCTTTACTCGGATGATGAAATGTATGCCTACATGAAAGATCTGTTGCGAGAGCTGCTCTCACGTAAAGATATCGCCCTGAAAAAGATGAATAATACCCCATGGCAGCATAGTGACATTCACCGCATGCTTCATCCGGAAGGGGATTCTATATATTTTGGTATCTACGACAAGGTCGATGTATACGACAGCATTGTGCCACTTTCTATCAGAGATGAAGACGCTATTGATAAAGATACCGTCACACTGTTATATAATGGTAAACCTTTGCTGAACAAGGAATATATTACAGAGACAGGTAAGCAGTTTCAGTTACAGCTGGACTCGGGTGTTAATATTGTCACCCTGTTTGCAGATAATTACGGCAGGCTTCCACCCAACACTGGTGCCTTCCGCGTAGCCAGCAGCACCGGACGTTATATCTACGACTTCACTGATCGTGCAAACCGTTATGCTACTTTCCTGGTAGCACAACTGAACCACATTCCCCGGAAAACCGTTAAAGATAGTGTAGTCAGTAAGACCACTTTGAACACTGTCAAGACCGGGCAGCCGCAGGGCGGGAATATACCAGCCCAGTCCCGTCAGACAGCCGTTAATACCACCAATACACCAGCTGCTGTAATTCAGTCGCCATCCGACAGATCGTCACAACCTGACAATACGGAGGATAACGACGAATCAGAGCAGCAGCACACCGCTATCGCCCGACTCAGAAACAAAGCCGCTCTCCAGGCGGCTATAGATACTGTCAAGCCGGTATTATTGCGGGCCATAGATGACAGACGTATTAAAGAGCGCAGGAACAGTTTGCTGGAAAAGAAGTTTGTAGTAGAGGAAGACATCATCCTGCTGGAACTTTGGGATGATGCTGCCGAAGACGGAGACAGCATTTCTATCCGCCTGAATGGACAGGAGGTAGTAACAGGCTTTCCCGTAAAAAAGAAACGGCAGCATATCAAAGTGACACTTCAGGAAGGGGAGAACAGGTTGATCATGGTAGCAGATAACCTGGGCGCTATTGCTCCCAATACAGCCGTATTACGCATTGTGGCAGGAGCTTTGCGCAAGTCTTTGAGCATTAAGACGAACATGAAGCAAAACAATATGCTGCTGATCGTATATGAGCCAAAGCCTGCACCAACCGGAAAAAAGAAGAGATCCGGTAAAAACTAACGCATGGAAGTTTACTATACAATAGAGAAAACTGCAATGGCAGAATTTAAGGACAGGGGCAGTAAGTTCCTGGCCTATGCCTGGCCGGTGAAAACGGCTGATCAGGTGAAGGAATGCCTGCAGGAGATTAAGAAAGAACATCCGAAGGCAACGCATCACTGCTTTGCCTATCGCCTGGGGACCGACGGACTACAATACCGTGCAAATGATGATGGAGAACCTTCAGGTACCGCAGGTAAACCTATCCTGGGACAAATAGACAGCAAACAGCTTACAGACGTGCTGGTCGTGGTGGTTCGTTACTTCGGTGGCACACTGCTGGGCGCACCCGGTCTGATAAATGCATATAAGGTATCCACCTCTATGGTGCTGCAACTGATCCCTGCCGTACAGAAGAATGTAGAAACCAAATATCATCTCAGTTTTGACTATACTATTCTGAATGATGTAATGACCATCATCAAACAACAGAACTGCACCGTTTATTCACAGGAATTACAGCTCTTTTGTGCTATGGACATCGGTATTCCCAAAGCTGTGCAGGAGCTGACGGTACTGAAGCTGGGAGATATCAGGGGATTAGAGATGAAGGAGATAAAGAAGTAGTCACAATTAAGTATAGCGCAACCTCTTCCCACCAGCCTAACATTCACCCGACAAAAAAAGGCGCCTCATTACTGAAGCGCCCTTACATATCATCACGACAATTAGCTGCTAAATCTTCCACTCACTACCAACTCCTTACTTCCCTTCTCATATTTATAAAAGCCTTCCCCGGTCTTCGCCCCGAGATACCCCGCCGTCACCATATTTACGAGTAGCGGACACGGTGCATACTTCGGATTTCCAAACCCATCCTGCAACACCCGCATAATAGACAAACACACATCCAGCCCGATAAAATCAGCCAGCTGCAACGGTCCCATAGGATGTGCCATGCCCAGCTTCATCACCGTATCAATTTCAGCAACACCTGCGACGCCCTCATACAACGTATAAATGGCTTCATTGATCATAGGCATTAAGATACGATTGGCAACGAACCCGGGATAATCATTCACCACACAAGGAACCTTCCCCAGCTGTTCAGACAGCGCGACAATCACAGCTGTCACCGCCTTATCTGTCGCATACCCATTGATGATCTCCACCAGTTTCATCACTGGTACCGGATTCATAAAATGCATACCGATCACCTTATCTGGTCTTTGCGTCACCGCGGCAATCTTCGTAATGGAAATAGAAGAAGTATTCGTGGCCAGAATAGCCCCGGCTGGCGCGTGTTGATCCAGTTCCCGGAATATCTTCAGCTTCAGGTCTGTGTTTTCAGTAGCAGCCTCCACTACCAGATCCGCTGATCTTACACCGTTAGGAATATCGGTGCAGGTGGTGATCTGCTGCAACGTTTGCTGTCTGATCTCTTCTGTGATAGTACCTTTCGTCAGTTGCCTTTCAAGGTTTTTGTCAATTGTTTGCAATGCTTTTTCAAGCGCGGGGGCGGAAACATCAATGAGGTTTACTTTAAAACCGTTCTGTGCAAATACGTGTGCAATACCATTTCCCATGGTACCTGCCCCGATGACAGCAATTTGTTGCATGGTGTATTGATTTAAAGAGATGGTACTTAGCCAGGGGCGTTAATAACCGTAGTCGGTGCCGCCGTAGCTATAGTTGTTATTATTCTGTTTTTTGAAGTCACCCCGTTTCCAGGCCTGAATAAACTGTGCCCAGGCCATCGGGTTGAGGATGTTTTGTGGAGGGACCTGACCCGCATAATACAGCGACTGAGCCTGTTTGTTCAGGTACATACTGGTTGCTTCACGGGCATCAGGTGGGGTATAACGGGAAAGTGCGCGCATACGGGCATTTTCCGTATTCTTACGGGCCAGCTCGTACTGGTCATCCGGAATATCATTACTCACAAACGCTTTATCAAATTCTTCCCTTGTAGGGTAAGGTTTGATAATGGTGATAGGCAGATACGTGGTATCATCCACCAATAGTTGTATCATGGAATAATTATTCCCGGGTAAATTCACCGGGATCCTATAGTCTTTCTTTTTAAAACCTACAGCACTGAATGTCAGTGTATCTCCTTTAAATGCAACAATGGAAAATACCCCCTGACTGTTAGAGATCGTACCACGGCGCTGCCCTTTTACCAGGATACTCACAGCAGGTACCGCCCGGAGACTGTCCGCCGTCATGGTAATACCTGATATCTGGATAATGCTGTCTTTAAACTGAGATAGCTGGGCCTTCACCAGGAAGGGAAGGAACAGAAAGGATAACAGTATGTAGGTACATTTTTTATTCATGCCGCCTCTAAGATAAATTATTTGTTTTAAAACGTTGGCCATAGGATTGTGTTCCAGTCAATATAGATGATGAATGGAAGGGACATTGACAAAAACTATGACAGCAGGGACAAATTAACTCTCAATTGGGTTAACTTTGCACTCTGGAATTAAAATTAACAACTATTTATGATCACTACGGAGCAGATATTGAAGGCTTTGAGCAATGTGGAAGAGCCTGATCTGGGGAAGGACCTGGTAACACTGAATATGGTGAAAGACATTGAGATTGATGGTAATAAGGTGACCTTTACCGTTGTCCTCACGACCCCTGCCTGCCCGCTGAAAGATCTGATCAGGAATGCCTGTGTGAATGCAATTCACCACCTTGTAAGCAAGGAGGCGGTAGTTCAAGTAAATATGACGGCTAACGTAAACTCCAACAGGAAAGATGGCAGAAGTATATTACCTAACGTGAAAAATATCATCGTAGTCGCTTCCGGTAAAGGAGGTGTAGGTAAATCTACTGTGGCAACTAACCTGGCCCTGGCCCTGTCTGAAGGCGGCGCCAAGGTAGGACTCATGGATGCAGATATTTACGGCCCGTCCTTACCGATTATGTTCGGTATTCGCGGAGAACGCCCCATGATGGAGAGTGTAGAAGGAAAAGGCATGATAGTCCCACTGGAGAAACACGGTATAAAACTGATGTCCATCGGGTCACTGATAGATGAAAAGCAGGCAGTTGTATGGCGCGGCCCGATGGCGAGCAGCGCATTAAAACAGTTCCTCACGGATGTGAACTGGGGAGAGCTGGATTACCTGGTAATTGATACGCCTCCGGGCACAGGTGATATTCACCTGACACTGGTGCAGACTGTACCGGTTACCGGCGTCGTAATGGTGACCACTCCACAGGATGTGGCCCTGGCAGATGCTAAAAAGGGAATCGCATTCTTTACCGGACAGGTCAATGTACCGATCCTGGGGCTGATTGAGAATATGGCCTATTTCACACCAGCCGAATTACCCAATAACAAGTATTACATCTTCGGTCAGGAGGGTGGTAAACGTCTGGCAGAACAGCTGGAAATGCCATTCCTGGGTCAGATACCACTGGTGCAGAGCATCCGCGAAGGTGGTGATGAAGGCGTACCAGCAATGGTGGGTCCGGATAATCCGACTAAACTGGCGTTTATGGGAGTGGCGAGCATCGTTGCCCGTAACATTGCCATGAGAAATGCGAACGTTGCGCCTACAAAGATCGTAGAGGTGTTTGTGTAAGCAGCATGTTATTACATAAGAAAAGCCATCGCGCCTTCGGCGGATGGCTTTTTTCGTTTTTATAGCGCATCTGATACCACTACATAATAAATGGTTTACCTCCAACCATTACCTCCTGGGTTTTCTCGTCGAAAGTCGCTTTCATACCAGTACGGTAAGCCGCATTGGCCATGATCAGCGCAATGGAGTGAGAGTAGGCCGCTTCTATAGGTGCATTGGCCGGTTTGCGGTCACGTACGGACTGCATCCAGTTACGCATGTGCGCGTTGGTCAGCGGATCGCCTCCCATATTGGCGCCGGTAGCCGCTTTGGTCTCATTGGTGGTCAGGGTCATTTCCGGCAACAGGTTCGCATGCATTCCCATTTCCTGTGCTTCTCTTTCTGACAGACCGCCCGTAGGAGTGATCTTATTCTTATCGATGTCAATCGTACCGCCGTTGGAATAGTACATCTCCTTGGTACCGCCGGCGGAATTGGAGAAACGGGAACTGTAGGCTACCTGGAAGCCGGTGGACGGATCATTCTGCGGACCGTAATCAAATACCGCAGTAACGGTATCCGCATTGGTACGGCCGTCTTTCCACATATAGATACCGCCGTTGGCCACCGCACTACGAGGGTGCTGCAGACCGGTAAACCAGTGTACGGTATCGATCTGGTGAGTCATCCATTGACCGAAAATACCGGAGGAATAAGGCCAGAAAAGACGGTATTCCAGGTATTTACGCGGATCCCAGTTGTCTTTCGGACGACCGGCCAGGAAACGTTGCCAGTCCACATCTTCCTGACGGATATCTTTCACCAGGCCTGGCCTGCGCCAGCGGCCGGGCTGATTCACATTCCAGGTCATTTCCACCATGGTGATCGGGCCGAATTTGCCTTCCTTGATGAAATTATTTGCAGCATGATAACTATCGCCACTGCGACGTTGTGTACCTACCTGGAAGATCTTTCCGGAATCTTTGACTGCTTTCAGCGCTTTACGGGCATCGTCCATCGTTTCTGCGAATGGTTTTTCGCAGTAAACATCCATCTTATTGCCTACAGCCTCTATTGTATGAAAGGCATGCTGGAAGTCGGCCGTTGCAACGATCACTGCATCCAGGTCTTTCATTTTATATAATTCGTCATTATTGACGCAGGCTTTCACCTCATGTCCGGCTTTCTTTTCCAGGAACGCCTTACCTTCCTCACGCCGCCGGTTCCAGATATCAGATACCGCGATCATGTCGAAATTCAGTTCTTTATGATTGGAAAAGAAGCAGGGTAACAATGTTTGCCTTGCACGGTCAGAAAAGCCTACCAATCCTACGTTGACCCTGTCATTGGCACCCATGATACGGGCATAACTGCTGGCAGGCAGTCCCATTGCGCTGAGCGTAACGCCTGCGGTGGTAAGCATGGAGTTTTTCAGGAATTCACGACGTGATTTCATGCTGTTTTGTATTTAAGAGTGTTGATTATTTACTGTAAGCGGTCCTGATCTGTTGCTGCATGTAATCCAGCGTAGGTTTACCCTGCTCCTTCATATTATCCCAGCGACATTCCAGGGAGATCCGGCCTGTATACCCGATACTGCCCAACGCCGCTATATAGGGCGCTACATCGTCACCGGTCGATCCGGGGGCGGTACGCTTTTCCCTTTCGGCGATATGACAGTGAACCAGGTTTTTACGTGCTTTTTTCAGCATGTCCGGCGATTCATATTCCTTCAGCATATGATAGATATCGGCCGTCAGTTTGAAGTTCGGATGATTAACAGCTGTCACCACTGCATTGGCTTCTGCCAGTGTGGTCACGAAATTGGTCTCGGTGGTGTTCAGATTCTCAATGGCGATCACCACATCATATTTTTTAGCTACTACCGCCATTTTACGGCATAAATCCACAAACTCGAGCGTAGCGGAGTCTTTACTATAATTATCTGGTAACTTACGGGCATTGCCACTGCCCAGTACGATCAGTTTGATACCGGCCGTTTTCGCCCTGGCCATGACACTTTGCACATATTCCAGTACCTGCCGCTCTTTCACGTCCGGGCCAGTCAGCCTGATATCCGACGGAAAGAAGCTGTTGCACGTTTGCACAGGGCATTGTAATTTTTTGAGCTGGGCCAGCTGCAGCCGGAAAGTGTCTTCCGGAATGGCGGGAGAGAGCAGTTTCTGTACGCTTTCCTCTATATAAACATAGCCGGAAGCATGTAATAAGCTATCATTCGTTCGGGAACTACAAACGCCTACCCGGGGATGACCGGCTTGTGCATTCGATTGCAAAGCATGTAGGAAGATGGCAAAAAATAGCAGCAGTGAATAGTTTTTCATAACAACTTTTTCATAAACGGGTGGGTAAAAGTTAGGAACAATATTTTATAAATCCAAAAGGTCACCGGAAAGGAAGATATAATTTCCGGTCTATCTGCCTGAAAAACACGCAGATTAATAACCTGTGTTTGTTCGTCGCTAGTTCGTCGCTAGTTCGTCGCTTGTAGCTCCACTGTCCATTGGAACATTGCAGGTACTATTACTGCATGTCATCACCAGGGTGGAAAGGTTTCGGAGAGATTTCCCTATATTTATAATAGTCCGGGATGCGTATTTCATATTAGCTAATATTACTTTTCAAACGGCATTGCTTAAGTTTTACTTAACTTTGCGCCCCAAATCAATCATTTATGAACAGACAGGAACTGGTGAATCTGATTAAAGAGAAGCAATCTTATCTCTGTGTGGGATTAGATACAGATCTTCAAAAGATCCCCCGCCATCTACTTTCACATCCAGACCCCGTATTTGCTTTTAACAAGGCTATCATTGATGCCACAAAGGACCTTTGTGTGTCCTACAAGATCAATACCGCCTTCTATGAGTGTATGGGTATCCGTGGCTGGGAAAGCCTTCAACGTACGGTGGAATATATCCCTTCCGGGCTGTTTACCATTGCCGATGCCAAACGTGGAGACATAGGCAATACCTCCACACAATACGCCAAGACATTCTTTGAGACATACAACTTCGACGCTGTTACCGTAGCTCCTTATATGGGCCGTGACAGTGTACAGCCTTTCCTTTCTTTCAGTGAGAAATGGACCATCATGCTGGGACTTACTTCCAACGAAGGTAGCGAGGATTTCCAGTTACAGCGGTCCGGTGATGAATACCTCTACGAAAAGGTACTGAAAGCCGGGATGAGCTGGGGAACGCCTGAAAACCTGATGTTTGTGGTAGGTGCTACCCGGACTTCCCAGTTGGGTGCCATCCGTAAACTGGTGCCAGACCATTTCTTCCTGGTTCCAGGTGTAGGTGCCCAGGGTGGCAGTCTGCAGGAAATTTCCGCCCAGGCAATGAACAAGGATTGTGGTCTGCTGGTAAACTCCAGCCGCGGGATTATCTACGCCGGCAACGGAGAAGATTTTGCCCAGGATGCCCGCAATGCCGCTCAGGAACTGCAAAAGGAAATGGCAGAACATCTCGCCGCTCACAAGACCTTCGCTTAACTGACAGCTCAGCTGTAACCAGCTGGATATCGCAGTCCATAGTCAGCCGTTATATTCCTTACCGGAATGTTCGCAGACTATGGACTTTTTTTGTCCATGAATCATTAAATTGAGACAGACTAAAAACGTGTTCCACATGCTTAAAGACCTGTTTCAATCCCCCGATTATTTCCACGTGGATGACTTGTTAACCGAAGAACATCTCATGGTACGCGACGCTGTAAGGCAATGGGTAAAGAAAGATATATCCCCCATTATAGAAGATGCCTGTCAGTCAGCAACTTTTCCTGCTCACATTATCAAAGGTTTAGGTGAACTGGGCTGTTTCGGCCCCACGATCCCGCAGGAGTATGGCGGCGGCGGGATGGATCATATCGCCTACGGACTGATGATGCAGGAACTGGAAAGAGGGGATAGCGGGATCAGGTCTACGGCCTCAGTACAGGGTTCTCTGGTCATGTACCCTATCTTCACTTTTGGTAGTGAAGCACAAAAACGTAAATATTTACCTAAACTGGCTACCGGTGAATGGATGGGCTGTTTCGGATTAACAGAACCCGACCATGGTTCCGACCCCGGCAGTATGATCACGCATTTTAAAGATGCCGGTGATCACGTAATACTCAACGGTGCTAAAATGTGGATATCCAACGCACCTTTCGCACAGATCGCTGTGGTATGGGCCAAAGATGAAGAAGGGAAGATCCGCGGACTCATTGTGGAACGCGGTATGGAAGGGTTTACCACGCCGGAGACCAAAGGAAAATGGAGCCTGCGGGCCAGCGCTACCGGTGAACTGGTATTCGACAATGTCAAAGTGCCTAAGGAAAATATATTCCCTGACACCAAAGGACTGAAAGGGCCGCTTAGCTGCCTGTCTTCCGCCCGGTACGGCATCGCCTGGGGGGTGATAGGTGCGGCCATGGATTGTTACGATACTGCCCTCCGTTACGCCAAAGAACGGATACAGTTTGGTAAGCCTATCGCCGGCTTTCAGCTGACGCAAAAGAAGCTGTCAGAAATGATCACCGAGATCACAAAGGCACAACTCATGAACTGGCGTCTGGGCGTCCTGAAAAACGAAGGCAAGGCCACCCCGGCTCAAATATCTATGGCGAAACGCAATTCCTGTGACATCGCCACCCGTATTGCCAGAGATGCCCGCCAGATAATGGGAGGAGCCGGCATTACCGGGGAATATTCTATTATGCGCCACATGATGAATCTCGAAAGCGTGATCACTTATGAAGGCACACATGAAATACATCTCCTCATCACCGGACAGGATATCACGGGATTAGATGCCTTTCATTGATAATAACCGCAATGTTAATTAGAATTGGAAATTAGGCATCAGGAATTAACGCGGAGATTAAATTATGTTTTGATCGCCGCGCTAATTCTTAATTCGTAATGCCTAATTTTAAAAGATGAATAAGATGACCGGCAGACGGGCTTTTGCAGGATGGAGCATCCTGTTATGTATTAGTGTAGGTTGGCATTCCAGGGTGTCCGCACAAAAACTGGTGGAAGTCAGCGGACAGGCACAGGGCACCTACTTTATTGTAAAGTATGTCTCGAACGATACTACTTCTCTGCGTCCGCAGATAGATTCCCTGTTCGGAGTGATTGATCATTCCCTGTCACTTTACAAACCAGGCTCCCTGATCAATCAGTTCAATGAGGGAAATGAAGTACAGATGGACGAACATATGGCCTATGTCATCAAGCGTTCCCTGGAAATCAGTAAAAGTACTAACGGTGCTTTTGATATCACAGTAAAGCCATTGGTAGACGCCTGGGGGTTCGGTGTACATAAACCTGCCGCACAACATGTACCCGGTCCCGATACCCTGAAACGTATACTGCGGTATGTAGGTTCGAAATATCTGCAGGTACACGGACAAACACTCGTGAAACGGAAGAAGGACGTCCAGATCGATTGTAATGGCATTGCCCAGGGATATACAACAGATGTCATTGCCCGTTTTCTGCAACAAAAGGGTATCACTGATTATCTCGTGGATGTAGGTGGTGAATTGGCGGGCAGCGGTAAAAATCATCGTGGGAAGATATGGACCGTAGGTATTGAAACGCCCGCTGCCATTGAGTCACCTTATCCTGCACAGGCCCTGCTGGAACTGAATAATAAAGCTATTACCACCAGCGGTAATTATCGTCGGTTCTTTGAACAGGGAGGTACCCGTTTTACACATAGTATCAACCCGTCTACCGGGCAAGCCCTGCATAGTAATATCATTGCGGTAACGGTCATGGCGAAAGATGCGGTTACAGCTGATGGGTATGATAATGCACTGATATTAATGGGGGTGGAAAAGGGACTGGATTTTATCAGGAAACATCCGGAATACGGGCTGGACGCCTACTTCATTTACAAAAATAAAAAGGGAGAAATCACTACAGCTTTTTCTGCTGGCTATAGTAAGATCGTGCTGACCAGGTAAAGGCATTGGTAACAAATGACCTGACAATACAAAGTGTCTTCTACAAAAGTAAAGCCGCCTCAATGGTCGATTGAAGCGGCTTTCTCCTGAAACATGGTTCTTATAGTATACAGTTATACTTAGTTGATGTGAAATCTCAGTCCCACATTGGCCTGTACCACATTATAACTTGTAATCTCCTGCTGTTTATATGGCGAGTAGCTATACTGCACACTGGCGTTAAACAATAACGGAGAGCCTTTACCGAAAGGAATATTCACCCCTACTTCAGGCGAAGCGGCAAACTGCCAGCTGTTATCCCTGTCGGTGAACTGACCATAGTATTTATTATACAGCATATTCACCGTACCTAATCCCAGACCTACATAAGGAATGATCGCCTTATCAGGTTTTGTCAGCTGATATTGTACAGTGGCCAGTATTGGTGTCACCTGTAACGTGCGTGTCTGCACAGCGGAGATATCAGACCCTTTGTCAGAATAGACTGCTCTTGGCAGCCGCTGATAAAATTCCTGGAATCCGCTTCTGATACCAATGGCCAGCTGGTCATTCAGCTGATATTGTAAGCCGGCTCGCCATCCGCGGAAGCTGGTTTTGTTTGTATAATCTTTCAGCGAACCCAAAGGCTGTGCAATGGAGTAATCCACATTGACAGATAAGGGAGAACGTACCTGCGAAAATGCACTTTGTACGCCCAGAGAGGCTACCATCAGCAATATCCAAAGCTTTATACTTTTCATCTCAGTCTCTTTTTAAGTGAATTTATTGGTTGTTGGCTTTCAGATAGGTGGACTGTGCAAATACAGCGGACACCATACTGTCAACATTATTAATATTCCATACACCACTACCACGCAGCATCGCGTTCCATACCGCTACCAGCTGGTTGTTACGTGGGTTTTTCAGGTCTACCACGTCAATGGATACCGCCCGTTCCTGCTGATACACCTGGTAATAGGATGGCCAGTAATAGCCATAACCCGGATATCCCCAATAAAAAGGATCATAATAACCACCTATGCCTGTCCAGTAACCCGGATCGTAATAGATGGCACTGTATGTATTGTCTATGCGTGTGAGGTTAACCGCCAGATCAGGCTTTGCCGCCCGCTCCACACGCGTATAACCGCGCGCTTCCAGTGAAGCCGCCACATCTGCGATCAGTTTCTTGTCGTAGTCGGTCAGGGCACGTCGCTCATTAGTATTAGTAGCCACTGCCACCGAGTCGACAATGCTGAACGTTTTATAGGATGAGAAATTTACGCTGTCGTCGTAGTTTGTTACATAGATCCTGGATTCTTCTTCTGTCATATCTTTCAGCGGATCCTTACTACAACTGCTGAATGACATTGTTACACCTAATGCGGCGCACATTACTAACATGACTCTTTTCATATTCACGGGTTTTATTTTGTTGTTCTCTCAGTAGGTAACGGGAAGAAATGAGAACGTCTGCTATTGTTAACAATATATCAGGAAGTATGCCAACCGCTGTTCTTTCACGGGTGCGTCAGCATATATCCGTTTAACGTATTTGAACTATGGATGTTACATGAAGTTTATCTGCGAAATGTTAAGGTATTCCTAAAATGAGAGACAATACTGCTGGCAGGGAAGGGCTAATAACAGCAAGGCCCGCATGAAGCGGGCCTTGCTGTGAAATATGCTATGGATAGTGAGTTAAGAGTGCACGGCTGCACCATATACGGCCATCTCTTCCAGTGTCTTTCTTAAAGCTGCCGCAGAGGTAAAATGGATGCCATCAATACCACAGGCAGAAGCACCATGAATATTACGGGCATTATCATCTATAAACAGGGTGGAATCTGCCTCAAGCTGATAACGGTCCAGCAGCAGATGATAAAAAGCTGCATCCGGTTTACGGATCTTTTCCCTTCCTGACACAACAATACCATCAAACCACTGCAGGAAAGGGTACGTCACCAATGCCAGCGGAAAAGTTTCATTAGACCAGTTCGTCAGGGCGTATATTTTATATTGATTGCTTTCTTTCAGTTCCCGGAGGATGTCTACGGTCTCTTCTATAGGTCCACCTAACATTTCCTTCCACCGGCCATAAAAAGCCCTTATTTCGGCCTCAAATTGCGGATGCTGGGTGATAAGCAGTTCGGTGCCGTCCTGCAGACTTCTACCTGCATCCTGCTCTTCATTCCAGGCGGAAGTACAGATGTTGGACAGAAAAAAGTCCGTTTCCGCTGCTGTAGCAAATACCTTGTCATAGAGATAACGGGGATTCCAGTCGATCAGCACAGCGCCCAGATCAAACACCAGATTGGAATATTGTTTAGTTACAGCAGTCTTCATATGGATAAAGATAATGGTTTTTATAAATTACGGAAAAATATAAAATGTTACAATGATGCGGAAATAAACAGCTACCTTTTTTCCTGCATGTCTTTCAGTAACCTGATGGTAAGCAACAGGATGAGTATCGTAATGCCAATAATACTGATCCAGATCCAGCCTTTGTTCTTAAACCAGGTAGGCTGGTCTGTAGTGGCAGGTGTTGGCTGTGCTGGTATAACGGCCGGATCAGCAGTAATATTGCCTGCCACCAGCGTCGGAACACTGGCAGGCACCTTACCGGCAAAATGAGAAAGATCGTACCTGGGCGCCTTCAGGTCCGGATCACCGGTTTTTAATACATAGTGTCTACCCTTTTCCAGCCAGGCCGTCAGGTAATACGTATCCTGCCACGCAATGGTGGAGGTAATATCCAGCGGCTGATTATCCTCATCCAGTACCACCAGGAAAAAGGTCGTGCCCTTTATTGACTGCCGGAGTGTGATACTGTTAATACTATCTGAAGAAAATCTGAATTTGTTCTCCCTCGATTCAAAATTTGTATGCAGGTCGCTGGCCCAGTCAGTCGTTATGTAGGCCTGTCTGAAATAATAGCCCGGTGTGGCTACCTCAAATTTTAACCCCTTCAGCAAACACGCTTCGCGGAACTGCAACTGTAATACGGAATAGCCGGCAGGTGCGTCTTTTACCCTGCTGATAGCAGGAACGGGCAGCCACTCATGTCCGGCCTCTTTATTCAGAATGTACGACACTACATTCCCCTGATCATAGATACGGATATCTCTCAGGTCAGTACCATGGCTTTTAGCAATGAGATCAGTGGTAAGCGGTATCTTATAGAAACCCGAATCCGGTGTTACCGGTAGTGCCGCCTGCCACTGAAAATGCTGTGCGCTGACGGTACTGACCGCCATCGTCAGCAGCCATGTGAATATATACAGGCACTTAACTATTCTTTGGTTGTTCATCTGTCAGTAATAGTTTTTTCAGACGCTGGTACATAAATGAAATCACCAGCAATAAAATACCCAGGGAAATAAATGCAGCGATCTTACCACCTTCCGACAGATTACGCAAATCGAACACAAAAAGTTTCAGTAACGTAACCGCAAAAAGTGAGATCGAAATAATACGCACCTGTCTGGACTGCCACCTGAATCCCAGGTATATCAGTACAAACGCAAAAGCACCCCACAGGATGGTATATCCTGTACGCTGACTGGTATTGAGCAGCTTATCCTTCCCTATTTCAGGTTGGTATAGGCTGAGTGCCACAATATGATCAAGGGTGGCGCTCAATATAAACAACATGGCAAATGTTGCACTCCATTGGAAAATATGTATGCCCTCTTTTTTTTCGCTGGTTTTTATGGTCAGATATGTCTGGTACAAAGTGATCAGTGCAGTCGCTGTCAGCACAAATGACAGCAGCAAATACCCTAACGGCGCACTATGCGCTAAATATGCGGTCCTGATGTTGATGATCACCTCATTGTAGTATACATAGACCAGCACTGAGATGCCTGCCAGGAACAAACTGCCTGTCCGCAGTGGAAACGCCTCTTTTCTGCTGCTGTAAAGTATGTAACACGCAAACAGGTAATTATAAATACCTGTCGTAACAGCGATAATAGCTGGCCAGTAATAACCTGACTGATAGTATAGCTCCAGTATGCCCACTATATATACAAGCAGTAACAGAAAAATCTCCAGCCCAAATCTGATACCTGATACCCTGATCTCTCCCAATACAATTCTATCTGTCTCCTTTTTCAACAGCTGTCTGATGATCGCTGATGCTGCAATACTAACTGCACCGGTGATAAATCCTTTGTTCAGCAATGGCCACATATGCCCGATATTTTCGATACTGCCTACGCCATAGATCTGTGCCCAGTCCATCATAAGACTGATAAACATCAGTGCAAATACAACGGTGGCAGCATATCCCAGTAATTTGATCTGTGAGCGCTGGAAGAGCCAGAGCAGCAACACTGATTCCGCTGCCCAGAATAAGGTGATATGATTTCCTTCCAGTTGTACCGGTGCTGCCAGACTTAAAAAACTCAGTGTAAGACCGATCAGCAGATAGATCAGGTTCTTATCCGCATGTCTGTTACGATACAATGAATAAGCGAAGATAAAATTGAATCCTGCGATGCAGGCAGTGAACAATCCCTGGAACAGGCCGGCTTTAAGATGTGCCAGTATCACCATGCCGGCTGCATAATACAGGAATGTATTGCTCAGCAGGATCAGGATCTCGCCTGCATTGAAATTCACCCGCTGTCTGAGATTGTTGATCACATTCATCCCGAAGAATACAATGTAAAACAGCGTCGCAAAGATCAGCGCTGTTACATAAGGCACCGGCCTGCTGGTCTCATGGGCAATGCTCATCGATAACCAGCTGCCAAACAGTATAACGGTGGCTGCATAGGAAATGATGTTGACCACATTCCATTTTTTATAGTATGCCAGTATGAGCATACCTACATTCAGGATCAGTATATAGGTAAATAACACAGCTGCATTACCTGCACCTGTACTGACAAGCAGGGGAGAAGAGAAGCCACCTAAAATAGCAAGGACGGCCAGTTCCTTCCTGTCATAACTCAGTGACAGTACAATGGTAAATGCCGTGATGAGTATCATCATAATAAACGCCAGCGTCTGACTGATCAGATGATACTGCTGAAAAGCGATTGTGATACTGAAATACAATATGGCGACACCACCACCTACCAGTACCGAACTGAAGGCGTTGAATGTTTTACGAAGGCGGTGTGCAATGCCTATCAGGATGCCGCCACACAGGATACCAATGAAGGTACGGCCGGTTTCATTGATCCAATCCTTGTCAATTGCGTACTTCAGGAAGAAACCAATACCGATCACCAGTATCGCAATACCGATCTTATTGAACAGGTTTTCACCGATGAATTTCTCGAGGTCAGGATTCTTCTCCCAGAACGAAGGTGACGGTTCCGCCGGTTGTACCGGTGTAAATGCCGCAGCGCGGTGTTCCTCCACGGGTGCCGTTTCAACCGGTGCTGGTACGGAAGAAATGGTGGTTTCCTCCACGGGATCTGCTTCCACTGGCGTTGCCGTTACCGGTGGTGTTACAGGTGGCGGAGGTGGCGGTGGAACAGATGGTGGTGCCGGTGTATCGACGATCTGTGGCGGTGTATAATGAAACAGTTCAGGCCTGCTGTCGGGTTGCCTGTTCCATCTTTGCGGTGTGGTGCTGGACGCTTCCTGTGGTGGTCGGTTAAGCGATTCCTGCTGTCTGATCAGCGTGTTTATTTTATGATCAAGTTCGAGCATTTTACTCTTGATGGAGTTGTTCGAATTAATGACCACTATCAGGATGACGATCAGCAGGATGATGACTAGTGCCTCCATAAATGATATAGGTAGTTTGGGGGTTATTACTATGAATATAACCCAATATTGTTAAAAAGCCCCGTATTCAGTCGAACACGAGGCTATATCAACATTGCAACTGAGTACAGTGATTAATGCAACTGATTTCAGGTACAGCACCGGCAGATATGCTCTTTTAGTTCGTTTGCGGGATACGGATAGTATCCGGACAAAGGAGGGAACTGACCTGTAACTAATGAACATACACCAGCCGAAAGGTGTCCTTACTTTCCGGTTATTAACAAATATATTGTATTTTTTAATATAAAAGAAGCCTTTTACAGATAGTTTTATAACATATTATTGGGGAACGTACCTTCTTTCAGGATGGATGCGCCATCCCTGAACAGATGTGCTCTTACCGTTATTAATATCATTAAATTTGTCAGATAAAGCAGGCCGGCAGGCTTTACTGGCTTATTGGATCATCAGAAAGAAAGAGACCATGAAGAGATTGTTTTTTATTTTGGCAATGATACTGGCTGTACTACAGTCACCGGCGCAGTCCAGGCTGACAGTAGCGGTAGCTGCCAATATGCAGTATACCATCAAAGCACTGATAGCTGCCTACAACAAAACGGACAAAACCCGGATAGATGTAGTGATAGGGGCATCCGGCGCCCTGACGCAACAGATCATGCACGGCGCCCCGTTTGATATTTTTGTATCGGCAGATAAGGACTTTCCGCAGAAGCTGGCAGCGGCTAATTTTACGTTAGAGCCCCCAAAAGTATATGCACAGGGAATATTGGTGCTCTGGAGTGCAAAACCGGGGATCCACCCCGCAGGGGACCTTAAAATGCTATTGGCGCCCGGTATCAGAAGTATTGCCATCGCCAATCCTACAACAGCGCCTTATGGCAGTGCGGCGGAAGAGATCCTCAAAAAGTACAGATTGTATGATAAAATAGCGGCTAAGCTGGTAAAAGGAGAAAGTATTACCCAGACCAGCCAGTTTATTGCTACGCAGAATGCAGATATCGGATTCACCGCAAAAGCCATCGTGATCGCTGCCGAAATGAAAGGGAAAGGGGCCTGGGTAGCGCTGAACAGCAAAGACTATACGCCCATTGAACAGTCGGCGGCCCTGTTGAAATATGCGGGTGGGCATGATGCCGCCGCTGCCCGCAGGTTTTATAACTTCCTGTATTCCGCCGCCGCGAAAGCAATTTATCAACAGTTTGGATATATCGTGAAATGATAGCACTCTCGCCCATCTGGCTTACGCTAAAGCTGGCACTGAACACTACACTGATACTATTTGTCATAGCCATACCGCTGGCTCACTGGCTGTCCGGTAAAAGATCGGTATTCCGGCTGATCGTGGAAGCGATCGTCAGTATGCCGCTGGTATTACCTCCAACCGTGATCGGGTTTTATTTGTTGCTGGCATTTAGTCCGGCGCATTTTTTTGGTAACTGGCTGGAACAGGTATTTAACATACGACTGGTTTTCTCCTACGGAGGATTATTGATCGCTTCCGTTATCTACAGTTTACCTTTTATGGTACACCCGGTACAGTCGGGGTTATCATCACTGCCGCCAAGTCTGAAAGAGGCCGCCTATTCACTGGGGAAATCCCGATGGCAAACCTTACTAAAGGTCTTGTTACCCAATATTAAGCCTTCCTTACTGACCGGCATTGTCCTGACATTTGCACATACCGTGGGGGAATTCGGGGTAGTACTGATGATCGGAGGCAATATTCCGGATAAGACGCGCACTGCATCTATTGCCATCTATGATGAAGTAGATGCCTTCAATTACCACGACGCGAATATCTACGCCGGTATATTACTCGTACTGTCTTTCGTGATCCTGCTGATACTGTATTCCTACAACCGTAAATCCCGGCAGTCAACATTTTATTAATCTTATAGCAAGGGTATGATCGATTTCGCTTTACAGAAGACTTTACATACAGCAGAAGGAGAGATGCCCTTCGATGTCAGTGCGCACATCCGTAAGGGACAATTTGTGAGTTTGTATGGCGTGTCCGGCGCTGGTAAGACCTCTGTGTTACGCATGCTGGCCGGATTGATGAAGCCTGACCATGGTTATGTACGTGTAGATGGTCAGCTTTGGTACAATGGTGTTGAAAACTATCAGCTGCCAATACAACAAAGAAGTATCGGTTTCGTGTTTCAGGACTATGCATTGTTTCCCAATATGAATGTGCAGGAGAACATCGCTTTTGCCTTGCGTAGGAATGAATCCAGGGAGATCGTCGAAGAACTGCTTGAATTAACCGGGTTGAAAAATCTGGCGAACAGAAAAATACAAACACTCTCCGGTGGACAGCAGCAGCGGGTTGCACTGGCCCGCGCAATCGCCAAAAAACCTGTACTGTTACTGCTGGATGAACCGTTGTCAGCGGTGGATAGTGGCATGCGTGCACAATTACAGGAAACTTTGCTGCAGGTACACAAGCGCTTTCGCTTAACGACCATCCTGGTAAGTCATAATGCGGATGAGATCATCCGCCTGTCTGATGTGGTGATCTATCTGGAAGGTGGAAAGTTCCGGCAGCAAACGACGCCGGCGGCATTCTTCCTGAGCGGGCGTGAGACTTCCGGGATAACCGGAAAAGTAGTATCAACAGAAGCAGATGGCAGCGTATTGGTACAGGTGGAAGGTGGCATGCTAAGATTACCGTCACCCGGAGAGACTTTATTTGTCAACGATAAGGTAGATGTTTCCTGTAACGTGAACACTTATCATCTGAAGCGGTTATAGTAGCTCTACGTTTATATGTCGCTTAACTACTGTTACATTTTTACAGACCGTACAATACCCTGTTATGTGATGTACATGCTGTTGCCGTCGTGCGTCTGTATGGTCCACACTGACTTATCTTATTAAGCGGCTTATTTACCTCTATGCTTCGCTGAATTTTATCTTTATATTCGTATCTCAAGATCATCAGCCCAATGTCTGCATCTCTCAAACTATCCCAGCAAACTCCTGCCTCCCAAGCCAACGCTCATGCAGTTGGACAGTCCGGTGTTAGTCATCCCTCCGTTACCCCATTACAGGCTAAAGGGAAGGCTTCAGAGGAAGATCATCTGACGGACGATACGTTGCCTGACCCATTTCAGTTGAAAGCCAATAATACCGGTTTGCCAGATCAGCTGAAGTCTGGTGTGGAGCATCTTTCCGGCTTTTCACTGGATGATGTAAAAGTGCATTACAACTCTGACAAACCGGCCCAGTTGCAGGCACTGGCTTATGCACAGGGTAGTGATATACACCTGGCGCCCGGACAGGAGCAACACCTGCCGCATGAGGCCTGGCATGTTGTGCAGCAGAAACAGGGGAGGGTACAGGCAACTACGCAGCTGAAAACCGGAGAGCCACTGAATGACAATGCGGGGTTGGAGAGCGAGGCTGACCGGATGGGGGAACAGGCAATGCGTACTTCATTTGCGGATAAAGCAATGCAGTTGCGTCAGGTGCCGGTCGCAGGCGCTATACTGCCTGTGCAACGTGTGGTTACGCAGATATTGCCGGGAGAAGAAGATGGCCGTATTAAAGATATTGTTATTGTCGGCCGGCCGGACAAGGCATTTTCCAGTACAGCCGGTGATCACGCGACAGCTTTTACTGCTATACAGGTGGGAATCGAAAACAAGCTGAGAGGTAAAACGGTGCGGGAAGCTTCTGAAGTCATGTCAGGACTGGTCAGTGATCTGAATGCACTTCCGGGGATGAGGTTTGTCCAGCACTTAAAAGATTATGAGCAGGAACGGTTTATGGAGAAAAAGAGTGAACTGAGTTATTGGGTGGAATACTTCCGTAACTGGCGTCAGAAGAACAACTGGCGAAAAAGGATGCTAACCGGGGCTTATCCAGAATACACCAACTCCCTGATCGCTCCGCCAAAAATACAGGATGATGTGGATGATATCAGCATCCTGCCTGATGAGATCAATGGAAGTCTGGTGGGCGCTTTGCAAAACTATGTAGATGCATACCTTGAATTGAGGGAGCTGGTGCCGCTATCTACGATCAACACAAAGAGTATCAGCGAGGCGCTTGCGGGTAAAGGGAAAGGTGAAACCGCACGCTTGCTCGAGGTGTTTGAAGGAGATGAGAAGATAAAGCCCGACACAAAACTGATAGGAAGTCAGCTGAATGCACTTGAAACAACTATTCTCGGACTTTTTGATGCAAGGGCGGCGGCTTTAACGATCTTATACCAGAACGGCACCGTTGCACCAGGCGTGACCAGTGAGTCCGTCTATTGGCAGGATGTCAATCTGACTTGGGCATTTATTCGCCAGCATATAAATACGCTGTGGTCGTTTTACCCTAAAACCATGCAGCTGATATCTGATGCAAAGCATCTCGCGAAAATTGAGGCGATCATGAAGGAGAGGATTGAAGCTAAAATAATAGAGACAAAGAAACTGCAGCAGGAAGGAGGACCGAAACAAAAGAACCCGAGGGGAAAGAACAGTCGTCTGAAAAAATACCAGGCAGCGTCCATCGATGTGGAAGATAATATGATCGTGAATGTACGTTTCGGTGGCCGGCCCAAATCTCCGTTCTCTCAGACGATGGGGGCACACACAACTGCCTGGATCGTTATAACAGACCGTATCTGGACGGGCCTGGTGGGACTAACCGTAGAACAGGCGGCGGCGGAGTTGCTGAACCTGGGTAATGAAGCGAGAGGGCTTTTATTGCAATTTGCCAGTGAAATGAAAATGGACGTAAAACAGGCATATGCTGTAAATGTGGCTATCAATTCATTGATACAGGCGGAGACACCATTGAAGAAAATTAAGCAGGACGCCGAAAACCCATTCTTTTTCTTTCAGCAAAATACTGATGTTTCTCCACTTTCTTCCTGGCAGAAGGTGTTATACCTGCAGGAAGGTATTACCGCCATTCTGGAACTTACAAATCTGAGCCCTGGCGCAACGTTGTATGTGGGCCGAACAACAGGAGATGGTGAAGGAACCCACCGGGGTGTGCTGTTAAAATTTATGGATGATCCGCAAAGTGTATCCAAAGAGGAAGTAGCGATGGCTATCAATGGCCTGCATGATCACAAGAGATTGGATCAGCACCTTAGCACGATAGGTAAGTCGCTGAAGAAAATGTCCAAAGAGGACACGGAACAATATCAGGAGTATCTTGATCTGTTCCAGGAGTATATCGAAGAGTTTGAAGATTATCAGGATGAAGAAATAGACCCTCAGGATGATCAGGAAGAGATATTGAAACTATTGCAGGAACATCATCATGAGTGGATTGGTAAGGCATATCCGGGCGCATTGGAATATGCGGGACTGAAAGATGAAGAAGAGGAAATGGAGTTAGTCACACATCAGATGCCACAAAATTTCTGGGCAGATGAGGGTGTCGATATTCCAACAGTAATTTCGGTAGCTGACTTTCTGAGAGATGCCCAATATGATCTCGGAGGAAGACAGGTACTGGTCGTTAGTGGTAAAGACTGGACCTGTTATATTCGTTGTGTGCTATATCATTTTAATGCAATAAATAAGTATGGAGAGGTGATGGCATTGATAGACAAGCATAAGATCAATGTCTCCAACGGGGTACAGCTGCAGACAGCTGACGAGGACCGGATCAGGAATATTATTCACTTTGTCATTGGCCAGGAGTTCTATATTGAAGCGACGGCGGTGACGATGCAGGCTGTTAATCTGGCCAGGTCCGCTACCCGGACAGGCACCAGGGTATCGGTGTTATTCACGGGAGCGCATTTTAGTTTGTTACAATAGCGGAAGGGGGATGAACACGTTAACTTAAAAGAAGTACAGAATGTAACTTCAAGTAGGTAGAAGGATATTGAAAAATTTATATTTGATAGGCGTTAAAAACGAAACCCGATAGCTTGAATTTCTTCAGGGGCTACCGGGAATAAGATTTTACAAATTTAAATTAAATTCGTAAAAAAACAAATTACAGGTGCGCTATTCTGATTTTGAAAGTATCATATCTATACACAGAATGAGTCGTTATCTTAACGCTTGTGGAGGAGATACTAAAAAGGCAATGACTTTATATAGGAGAAACCTGCAACTATCTCAAGAGCTTTTTACAGTGATAAGTTGTTTCGAAATTGCACTTAGAAATGCAATAGACCGTAGTTGTTCTGCGTCCTACGGTGCTAATTGGCTTAGAGATGCGGCTCACAATGGAGGAATGTTTGATGCACGAAATACTGCTTTTACAAAGAATAGTATTTTAGATGCAGTTCGGAAATTGGGGGGTCGATATGCACATAATAAACTTGTCGCCGAGCTGGGGTTTGGATTTTGGCGTTATATGTTTGCCCCACACCAGTTTACAGCAACCGGCAGAATTTTGCTAAGAATTTTTCCTGCAAAACCGACTAGTACTCCTGCTATTCAATATAACCATACATATATTTTCAACGAATTGGCGAAGATAAACGACATCCGGAATAGAATAGCTCATCATGAGCCAATATGTTTTATTCCTGGTACACCCATAAAGGATACCCGCTATGTAAGGCAACATTACACCCTTATATTGCAGTTATTTAATTGGATGGTTGTTGATGAGCGTGCATTACTTTATGGATTGGATCATATTAATACCGTATGCAACCAGATTGATAGCCTGTAGTTTGTAGGGAGTTTTTTTACTTTAATAAAGCAGGAGGTGATATTCGTTAATAACCCTGGATACCTGAATATACACGGTTACTAGGCCTCTAAAAGAAAACGGAGAAAAATTACTTAGTATAAGCAATTTTTCTCCGTTTGTGCGGAAGAGGAGATTCGAACTCCCAAGCCCTTTCAGGCACTACCACCTCAAAGTAGCGCGTCTACCAATTTCGCCACCTCCGCAGCTCTGAAGTGGTGCAAAATTAATCGGTTTTTTATAACGAACAAATTTAATTAGTGATTAACATCATTTTCTTAGTAAAATTCTGAAGGTCGTTCCCTTGTTAAGCTCCGACCAGCGTACAGTTAGCCGTCCTTTATGGTATTCCTCAATAATTCTTTTTGCCAGTGAAAGTCCCAGTCCCCAACCCCTTTTTTTGGTGCTGAAGCCCGGTCTGAACACTTTTTCGAAGTTCCCTTTCGGGATGCCCTTACCACTGTCCGTGATGTCGATGACTATATTCGCCGGTTGATTTTCTATATACACATCGATTGTACCTTTTCCTTCCATGGCATCGAGCGCGTTCTTCAGCAGATTTTCAATGACCCAGTCAAATAAAGAAGGCGATATCATGCCCGGAATTTCCCTTTCCTGGCAATGCATGGTCAGTATCACTTTCTGTGGAGACCGCTTCCGGATATAACCTACCATAGATTCCACCTGGCTAACCACATTGTGCTCTTCCAGCTGGGGCACGCTGCCTATTTTGGAGAAACGTTCCGTGATGAGTTTGAGCCTGTCTACGTCTTTACGCAGTTCAGTAGCGACCAGGTCGTTGGCTTCATTATCCTTCAGGATCTCTATCCATGCTTCAATGGAAGACAAAGGGGTACCCAGCTGGTGGGCCGTCTCCTTGGCCATACCTACCCATAGTAAGTTCTGGGTGGCGCGGTTGGAGGTGGACAAGGCTACCAGTACGATGCTGATGAACAGTGCCACGACGATCAGCTGGATGTACGGGTAATAGCGTACCTGTTTGAGAATGAGGGAGTCTCCGTAATAGATGTAGTTATAGAGGTTGTTTTTAGCATCTATTTCCATGATGAAAGGAGGGTGCTGGTTCTTGAAAGTAGCCAGTTCCTCTTCCATATATCTGGGGTTCCCTGCAAGCTTTGTGGTGTCCAGGTTTCGGGAGTCGATGATATGTCCGTTCTCATTGGTGATAATAACGGGAATGCTGGTATTATTTGTAATGATCTCTACGGCCAGATTGAGATTGGCTTCATCAGATGCCTGCAGCAATTCCCGGTTGGCAGCTACCCATGTCGCTACCTTCTTGGTTTCTTCCTCTTCCAGTTTCCCTGCGATGCTGCTGACATACCAGATAGTACCTACGATGATGATCACCGCGGTAGATACCAGTACAAACTTCCAGCCTATAACCTGTTTAAACATACTTAGCATCTAAATTAAGTATAATGTCCAATAAGTGTAGTGGAGTCAGAATCTATTATAATTTGTTGCATATTTGTAAGGCAAAATTTATTATTCACGCGTAAAAGAGTGCTTTTGTCGGTATTACCATCGGTAGCTGTTGTTATATTGAACTGGAATGGACGTAGTTTTCTGGAAAAGTTTCTGCCTTCGGTATGCAGGTCCACTTATGGGAATCTGCAGCTGATCGTGGCAGATAATGCCTCGACAGATGATAGTGTGGCATTTGTGCGTGAGCACTTTCCGCAGGTCGGCATTATACAGAACCCAACGAATGACGGTTTTGCAGGAGGCTATAACACCGCTCTGCAACATGTTAAAGCTGATATATATGTTTTACTCAACCAGGACGTGGAGGTAGAACCCGGCTGGATTGAACCGGTTGTCGCCCAGATGATGCGCGACCATCATGTAGCTGCCTGTCAGCCAAAACTGCGTTTCTATCATAATAAGGGAGAATTTGAGTACGCCGGTGCGGCGGGAGGGTGGATGGACATCCTGGGATACACTTTCTGCCGTGGCAGGATCTTATACACTACAGAAATGGACGAAGGGCAGTATAACGATGCGCAGGACATTTTCTGGGCCACCGGCGCCGCATTATTCATCCGTTCTGCCTGTTTCCATGAAGTAGGCGGTTTTGACGCTGATTTCTTCGCCCATATGGAAGAAGTGGACCTCTGCTGGCGGTTGAAGCGGGCAGGGTACCGCATCTGCTATTGCCCCGATTCGATTGTCTACCACGTAGGAGGAGGCAGTTTGCCACAGGGTAACCCCCGTAAACTATACCTGAACTTCAGGAATAACCTGATGATGCTGTGGAAAAACCTGCACCCGACCGACCGGTGGATCGTCTTGTCCCAGCGTTTCTTCCTGGATGTCCTGGCTGGGGTGAAGAGCCTGGTGGCAGGTAAACCCGCAGATATGAAGGCGATCTATAAGGCCTACAAGGACTATCTCCGGTGGCGGAGGAACTATAAATTGTCGTCCGACAGGCTGCCACAAAAGCGGCTGGTTGAGCTGACGGGGGTTTTTCATGGCATAATGATCTGGCGTTATTACTTCCTGAACCGGAAGACTTTCAGGACACTGGAAAAATAACTTGCAATATTATTTGACATGATGTAAGTTTGCAATGCGAAATAAATAGCTATGGAACACAATACTGTTGAAAATAAGAATGACTTTACCGGTAGCTGGGTATCATCATCCCGTTTCCTGTTTTATGTGACAATTTTCTGCCTGTTATCATTTGTATTAGGCGGATGTTATAACCTGTTCAAACATCGCTATAAAGGTAAACCTGAAGTAGCTGTACCGGAAAACACCCTGTACAATCCGAAATATAAATAAGTAGCTTAATTATATTGGTAAAAGCCCCCTGATCAATCCGGTCCGGGGGCTTTTTATTTTCTTTTTCCCCAGATTGCCAGCCGGCAGTTCTCCCTTCCTGCCGTCGGCCCGGTACCATTATCCGCCCTTACAGTGCAATATTAGCCCAATTATTTCCTGCTTATCAGAGAAAGGTGACGAAACCGGAAACCATGGTGACAAAACCGGAAATCGTGGTGACGAAAATTCCAGGCGCCTGTTTCGGGTATTTTCCGCTGTGTTTAGATTCGCTCTGGTATTGATTAGGTAGGCTTTCTCTTCCGTTTCTCCTACGTCTTAAAACGTAAGAGAAACGTAAGAGAAAGCCTACCTAATCAATACTAAGTAAAGGGTATACCCAGTCAAAGTAGATATTATTGCCGGAATGGAGGGTAGGGGCATTATTCCTGGTTTATCGGAATAAGGTCAGTTAGGGGCATAAAAAAAGTCCTGATGTATAACACCAGGACTTTTAAAGATGAGCGGAAGACCGGGCTCGAACCGGCCACCCCGACCTTGGCAAGGTCGTGCTCTACCAAATGAGCTACTTCCGCAGGTAAAAGAATCAGTTTGTGTAGAAAATATCTACATTCACCAATCTTTATGTTAAGAACTTTCTGATCTTTCCTGCTATCTCAGCAGCTGGATCTTTTACTGAATAAGTACTGATAATTATCTGCACTTAACGATGAGCGGAAGACCGGGCTCGAACCGGCCACCCCGACCTTGGCAAGGTCGTGCTCTACCAAATGAGCTACTTCCGCAGGTGATAAGTATCAATTTTGTGTAGTAAAGAACTACTAAAACCGATCGCTTAATAAAGAACTTTTTGTCGTCCGCTCGCGTTGTTTGCGATTGGGATTGCAAATGTACGATAATGTTTGAAATCACAAAATATTTGTTCATTTTTTTCAAAAAAAATGTGAGCTGTTCTGATAAGGATATTGGTGCAGATGGCAGGTGTGATCCTGTGTAGCCCTTTGTATGAAAGGCTTTGTCAGCGGATGTATGACGATGTCATAGATCCGCTATGAACTGAAAATTTGTTACACTTTTATATGCCATTGGCAGAAAAATGTCAATGCTTTGCCTGATGGATCGGCTTATTAACCGTTGCAATAAATATGGCGTCACATGCCCCCGGAAACGTTTGATGAAGTCAACCGGTCTGCCGGAAACAGTACCTGCCCGCCTGCATGAAATATTAGCATCCACAGCTAATAAATACGCCCTTGTATGGTTATCAGCAATCAGGTCGCAGTCTGTATCCCATACAGAAATAAATAGTTGTATGATTGACATTTATTTTCTCTATATTAGCAACCATTCCACGTCTTCACAACATATACGTTATAGTAAAAAGTATATAAATTCTAAATTATGAAGCATAAACTGTCCTTCCTGTTATTGCTCTTGTGGGCTTTCTCCACAAACGCACAGCACACTGCCAGCCTGGTCATTCAACCTAAATCTGATCACACGATCAGCCGTCATATTTACGGGCATTTTTCTGAACATCTTGGTCGTTGCATTTACGACGGTTTCTGGGTAGATCCTTCTCTCAATGTTCAGAAAAAAGACCGTATCCGCCTGGATGTGGTAGAGGCACTGAAAAAGATCCGTATACCCAACCTGCGCTGGCCCGGTGGTTGCTTCGCAGATGAATATCACTGGCGTGATGGTATTGGTCCGCGCGACCAGCGTCCTAAAATGGTCAATACCAACTGGGGCGGTGTAACAGAAGATAACAGCTTCGGTACCCATGAATTTCTTGAACTCTGCGAACTGCTGGATTGTGAACCATATGTATCCGCAAATGTGGGTAGCGGTACCGTAGAAGAAATGGCGAAATGGGTAGAGTATCTGAACTTTGATGATGTCAGCCCGATGACCGCCATCCGTAAACAGAATGGTCATGAAAAACCCTGGAAGGTAAGCTTCTGGGGCGTTGGTAATGAAAGCTGGGGCTGCGGTGGTAATATGACTGCTGCCTACTATGCAGATCAGTACAAAAGATACGCTACCTACGCTCGTAACTACCCTGGTGCACCATTGAAGAAGATCGTCAGCGGTGCCAGTGATTACGATTTTAACTGGACGGAAACTGTCATGAAAAATATTCCGCTCCACCAGATGTGGGGGGTGAGCCTGCATTATTACACTGTGCCCAAGACCTGGAACGATAAAGGATCTGCTACTGACTTCACAGAGAAGGAATATTTCACCACCATGAAGAAATGCCTCGCTATGGACTCACTGGTGATCAAACATGCCGCTATCATGGATAAGTATGATCCTAAAAAACGTGTGGGCCTGGTTGTAGACGAATGGGGTATCTGGACCAACGTTGAACCTGGTACTAACCCCGGCTTCCTGTATCAGCAGAATAGTCTGCGTGATGCACTGATCGCCGGCAGCACACTGAATATCTTCAACAACCACAGCGACCGTGTGAAAATGGCGGAACTGGCGCAGACCATCAACGTACTGCAGGCGCTCATCCTGACCGACAAGGAAAAGATGCTGCTAACGCCTACCTATCATATTTTTGATCTGTATAAAGTACATCACGATGCGCAATACCTGCCCATACAACTGAACAGTCCTGCATATACTTCCGGTAGTGAATCCATCCCTGCTGTGAATGTATCTGCCTCCCTCGATTCTACCGGTGCGGTACATATCTCCCTGGTTAATCTGAACCCGACGCAGAAGATCACTGTATCTACGAGCCTGCAGGAAGTGAAATGGAAAACGGTTACAGGGCAGATCCTGACTTCCGCGAAAGTAACGGATGTGAATTCTTTCGAACAGCCAAATAAGATACACATTGAAGCGTTCAAAGGTGCGAAGAAACAGGGTGACCAGCTGGTAGCCGAACTGCCTCCTGCATCTGTTGTCGTGCTGGAACTGAAATAGCCCCGCGTAATTACTAAGTACAATAACAAAGCGTTGGTACCTGTTGAGACCGGGTGCCAACGTCTTTTTTTTATACGCCTGTCTGCGTTGTACTTTTTAATACCATATCATACCTGTGCAGCCCCGCTGTATAGTAATCGTTTGTTATTTTGACCGTCACAAATCCGAATCTTTCGAAAAACCCGGCAGAATATTGTGTTGTATCTATCAGTATTTCATAGTTCCCGCATATGCTTTGGATCTCGCAAATGCGATGAAGCAATAATTGTTCACCCAGCCCTTTCCTGTGATGATCTTTATGTATTAACCCCCACGCCAGCGTAAACTGTCCTTTGGTGCTCATCGAACAGAAACCGCCGCTTCCGGTTACTTTTCCATCATACATCAGCACATAGTAGTAAGTATCACGATCTTTGTTTACTACGGTATCCAGGAAGCGCTCAAAATCGCTGACTTCTCCGGCAGTAAAGAAATAGGGTACGTTGCTGATAAAGGCGTTTACACAAGCTTCCCTGTCTGCCGCTTCATATTTTCTTATTATTTCCATGGATGAGTGAGATGAGATTGACCAGTGTAATTTACCGGATTTATACAGGTGAAAAAAGCGGCAGGGAATATATGAGTGGGCCATTGCCGAAGCGATGTATAAATAAAAAGAGCGTGGGGGGGCTACGACAACGGGGCCGTATCATGTGTAATGATACGACCCCGTTATATGTGACTATGTTACTTCCTTACTGATGATAAGAATAACGTATCGTCACACCGTATGTTCCCGGATCCCCCAGCACTGCTGCATAGTGTCCGGCATTACCCGCTGCCGGTAACAGTTGTTCAAAGTAATCTTTATTGAACAGGTTGCGTCCCCATACGAACAGGGTCAGGCCATTCAGTGCGCGGAATCCGGCTCTTGCATTAAACAGGGTATATCCGTCCACATTCAGGTATTTGGAAGGGGAGGGGCTGGAGGAGAATGAAGAGCGGAAATATGCGTCCGCACCTACAAAGAAACGCGCATTCTGTCCCAGGATGATACCGGGATTTGAAACGATTTCTCCCCCCAGTGAACCGGCCCACTTGGAAATACCGGGTAACTGCCCCCCGGAAATGTCCTTAAAGGCGGAGGAGCCACCCGTTTCCTCCAGGGGAACCGGCGCGTTTTTAAAGGAAACATACTTGCCATCTGTGTAAGCCAGGGAGCCATACAGAGAAACGGCACTGTGTATCCTGATGCTGGCATCCAGTTCTACTCCCTGTACGCGCACTTTCTCCGCATTCGCCAGGTAACCACGGTTTACGCCCACTTCTGCTGTCTGTACCTGTGTCTGATAATCCTTTATATCAGTTCTATGGTATACGATATTGGCCGTAGCATTTTTGCCAGGAGACGTTTTCACACCTATTTCGAAGTGCTTTACTGATTCAGGATTGATCCTGGCCAGTTCTGTCATCACCTTACCGCTGGAAGTGGGAAGACCACCCAGGTTCACACCAATAGGTTTATAGCTGGTAGAATAGGTGGCGAATGCATTGATCGCTTTTGTGGGCTGGTAAGCCAGGGTCAGTTGCCCGGATACATTACTTTCATCTACATCGGCATTGAACGTCTGATTGGTATACACAATGTTCTTCAACGCTATCAGCGCAGGATCGTCTGTCTGTAGGCCGCCATAGGTCTGTCTGTCGTAGTCTACCTTTTTCTTATCGTAGTTATAACGCAGACCTGGTAACACATGTATCTGATCAGTAATGGCCCAGTCCAGTTGTCCGAATACAGCGCCTCCAAATGTTTTCAGTCTGGAAGTGGTCCTGATACCATATCCGTCAAACAGTCCCGGTGTGGCCCATAGCTCACTTGTTGTACTTTGCGAGAAACGCCATTGTGCATTACCTGATTCTTCTACATGGTAAGGATCAGTTTTCAGGTCCTGCCATATTCCAAATACCCCTATCACACCACTCAGTCTGGACGTCAGATCACCAGCGTAACGTACTTCCTGTGTCCACTGCTTATGTTTGGAAGTAGCCTGGGATAACTGTAGTACCGCCAGACCAGTGAAGTCCCTGTCATTGGAGGGATCCCAGTTCCAGTAACGCCATGCAGTAGTAGACGTCAGGGTACCATTGCCGATCTTTGCATCCACATTCAGTGATACACCACCCAGTTCATTACCCGAACGCCATGAGGTGTTATGGTCCACCAGCCGGTCGAAAGGATGCTCACTTGGCAATTTATAATTCAGGTCAGCAATGATCTGGTTGAACTGACGGTAAGCCGGTCTTAACGTTGGCGCTACGCCTGCCACCACCTGCGCATATCCCTCGGGATGCTGTTCTGAATTGTCCGCAGTTAGCGTGATCTTTATCTTATCTGATGGTGTGTATAACAATTGTCCGCGCAGTCCCAGGTTGTTGAGGTCATTAATATATTTCTGTGATACGGTGTTGTAGATCGTACCGTCGCGTTGTGTACCGGAGAAGGATACACGTGCAGCAAATTTCTTGCTGAGTGGCCCGGAAACAGCGGCTTTTGCCTGGATGTAACCGTAGTTACCATAGCTTACTTCAAAGTTGGCTTCCGGTGTGAAGCCTGGAGCACGTGTGGTGATGTTGAACGCCCCGGCAGTCGTGTTCTTTCCGAAGAGCGTTCCCTGTGGCCCGCGTAGTACTTCTACCTGTTCTATATCGATAAAGTCAAGTGTAGTAGCTGCCGGACGCGCATAATACACACCGTCTACATAAAATCCTACACCGGGATCTATACCATCATTGGTCAAACCAAAAGTAGAACCCATTCCGCGGATGTTGAGCGTCGTATTACGTGGATTAGAAGAATACAACTGTACTGTAGGCACCAGCTCTTTCAGCCGGTTGACATTGAATGCACCTACATCTGCCACCAGTGAGCCACTCACTACAGATATGGGAATAGGTACTGCCTGTGCTGTTTCTATACGGCGACGGGAAGAGATCACCACTTCCGACAGACTGTTATCGCTCGTCAGCGTAATATCGAGTGGGGCGGAAGGACGTGCCGTCAGCTTTACTTCTTCCAGCTTATAACCCAGGGAACTGATTAACAACGTAAATGGAAATGCCTTACGTAGCGGAATGCTGAACCGGCCACTGGTATCGGCAACGGCGTGTACATTGGTCCCTTTAATGACAACTGTGGCCCCTACAACGGATGTCCCCTCACCATTTTTTATCACGCCAACAACAGCATCCTGGGAGAATGCTGTGATGACCGTTAACAACATTGGCATAAGGAGTAATAATAATTTTCGCATAATGTAAGATATTAGTTGATAGAAATTCAAATGTGTTGTTGGGTAAAGACACGCCGGTAACCGAGCATACAGGTAGTGACTGTGCTATAGACTTACAGGATGTATTTTATTGATCCGCGGAATTGACAAGCTGGTGGCTCATGTCAATGATCGGTGTGTAGCCAGCTACAAGCTACCCATTGATATATGTATGCCTGGTGCCCGCGGAACTAGCATGCTGGTGGCTCATGTTAGTGATAAGCAACAGGATGAATACTAATAGTCTAGTAGATTTGTAGACAAATATATAAATAGGAATGGAACAATGAAAATTTTCTAGGGAAATCTTTCAGGCGAAAGGGCTTTTGTGTGGATAATGAACGCTTACAGCACATATATTTCATCGCAGCAGATCGCGGCTTTTTTGCTGACTGGCGCGGTTCTCCATGCCGGCACCTGTGGTAGGCAGCGGCCTGTAACTCTTATATACCGTGCTTTTACGGCAGGTACCGGAAAACGGTAGTGATGGATAATGACATTGTAATCTTCTTCTGAAAGCGGAGAGGACGGCTGTTTTCCGGCAGGGATGAAATTGATGCCATCTACCGAAGTTTCCACGGTAATGTCAGCGGGGGAAAAGATATAATGACGGGCATCCTGCAGAAAGTTCATGTTAACCTCGTTCACCGGCTTTTCAGTGCCCATATCAATAGTAGCTACCAGGTCCTTTCCATAGATGAAGAGCCAGTTGATACTAAAGTCTTTATCTCCCTGCAATCCATCTGTGAGGGTTGCCTCCTTTTTAGCCGGATAGTCTTCCGCCCATGGATAGAGTAAGCTGACTTTTGCCCTGAACGCCAGACTGCTGATCCATTTGCGGGCAAAGATACTGTCCCATTCCTGCTGATAGGCATCTATCGTACTGCCGCCTTCGGAAAGTTCCTTTACGCCGGCCAGCTTACATTGCGCAGCAAATCTTTTTACGCGTTCCGGCCAGCGGGGATTGACAATAAAACTATTCCCTTCGGGAATAAGGTAACCGAATTTGTCTGTCCCGAAAAAACGGGACTGCTGTAACACAGTATACTCCAGCGGCAGGCGCGCATGATACACTCTTGTCAGCAGGGTATTGTTGCCTTCCACCGCTTTTTCTGCCTTATCCAGCAGACCAGAATACTGGTCTATTGCCTCAGGTGACAGGTAGTTCTTATAGTTATTTACCGGATTTCCATAGATATCCAGCTGTGTTTTGGTATTGCGTAGCTGAGTGGTCAGCACCTGCAGGTATTGCCCTATAAAAGGCCCTGCGGGGCCATAATAGCCGTTCAGAAAATCATTGGTGATCTCTTCTGTAGACAGGCCCGGATTCCACAGTAATTTAGCCTGCAAATAACTATTATAGGCGGCCATATCGCCATAGGTATCTCCGCTTCCCTGTGAAAACACTCCCTTTACTTTATGTGCGGCCAGGTATTCCAGGTTGGGCTGCTCATTATTATAATCAGGAAAAGGCGCCAGGTAATTAGTGAACTGGGTGGTATAATCCCACAGGAAGATATTATCCGTGATAGCGCCCCATCCCTCCAGGTCTTTTCTGAAAGCAGCCGCAGATGGTATCGTGCTCAGTGGTTCCTGTCTGTTGGCATCAATGCTGCTCAGCATGATAAATACATTCTTTGCCGGTTTAGTCTTCACCGGCGGGTGTGCTGTATACTGATAGGCTAGTGTCGTAAACTGTTGTTCCGGAAAGGCCGCCGCAATACGGTTAATGAAACGCACTAATGGGCCCTGCGGACCGCCTTCTTCTGCATTCGCCTTACTGCATTGGTCACAGGTACAGAATCCGCCGCCATCTTCCGGCGCAATGGACCAGTACAGTGCATCTGGATTATCGGCTATCGCTTTACGGAAATAAGCGACCATCTCATTATATACGCCTTCATTACTGAGACAAAGCTGGCTCGCCTGCCGTTTCCCATTTACCAGTGCGTAGTATTCAGGGTGTGTGGCGAAATAATCTTTAGGAGGTAATATCTTAAAAAACGAATGTCCCCAGATACCCCAGAGATCTTCAAAACGATGTAACTTATGCCATTCCAGGTATTCGTTATCGAAAGCGGCAGGATAATAGGTCTCCCGGTATAGGAAGACCGGTGCCTGCCTGTCCATCAGTTGCTGCGGCAGATCAAGATTTTTGGAAGCAGCAATGCTGACAGGTGCGTCTGCATATTTCCGGCAGCCGAAATAGTTTTCCAGTAAGGTATAAATACCATATATCACCCCTTTACCACTACCACCTTTGATGTATACATCCCGTTTATCAGTAGCTATAAAAAAGCTTTCTCCTTTTAATTTCTCTGCATTCAGTGCATCGGCGTGCGCTGTGTTACCAATGAATATACCCGCCTGGTCGTGATAGTTTTTCTCAGCAATGATCTGCAATGATGCGCCGCAGATACGTTGCAGATACTCCTGTAACAGCTTCGCTGCTTTTGTTTCATTCTTTGCTGCTTCATCCGGCAGGACGATCACATAACTGGACCTGCCACCGGCTACCAGGTTAATATTCCCTTTGGTAGACTGACAACTGTTATATGTCAGTAAAGTCATCATAAGCAGTAAGCCGTGCATCATCCTGAACATGAATAAAAGTGATTAGAATTTACGTTGCAGGGTTATATAGATATCATACTGGTTCTGAAATACGGTGCTGGAGATCTTCTGATTGATCCAGGTACCATAGATACCAGCAGTGGTACGGTATTTAAATGTTTTCTGATAACCTGCTCCCACACTGCGGGTCAATAACCCTGCCAGTTTAGGGAACTGTATCAGGCGGCTACGGTCATCAGGAGAGGTACCCAGGCCCGCGATGAATGCGATATAGTCCTGCTGCCGGTTCATGTAGTACCGGGTGGTCAGGTTGTAGGAAGTATAGAACTCCGGCGAGTCGCTGATGAAATAAGCCCTGAAGTTCACCCAGAAATCTTTCCAGGTCTTCGCTATTGACGCTACACCAGATATACTGTTTGAGCTGTCAGCATTCAGGTAACGTACACCCAGTTCCCCTTCGATATCATGTTTGAAGGTTTTGAAAATGGAATAACCCAGCCGCATTTTCGGGAACACCACTTCGTTAGAGTACGTGGCCAGCGCATAGGAGTATAATGTACGGTTGTGTGTATAATATAGTTCCGCTTCTCCCTGTAATCCTGTACCCTGTTCACGGCCGGCATAGTTCAGACGACCTGCATAGGAACCCCGTTTGAAGAAGTGACGGTACTCCAGTGTAGCAATGTTATATTTCGTATCCTGGTAGTCGTAGCTGGAATGCAGGAAGTACATACCAAACTGGTTCTTCATGGTCTTGCTGTGAAGGTAGTCTGCGTAGTCAACATTCACCGGATTGCCATTCAGTTTTACTACTGAATCGGCCGCCAGTGCTGCTTCGGCATATTGTTTTTTATTCTCCAGTGTAAGCGCCCGTTTCTGCAGGAAGGATTCGTTATTGGGATAATAACGGAGGCCCTGGTTCGCATATACCAGCGCACTGTCATATGACTGTTTACCATTCAGCAGATTGATACTGTATAATAGTGCGAGAGAATCTTTCCGGTTGATGTTCAGTACCTGCCTGTATAATGCCAGTGCGCTGTCTGGTGCATTATTCCGCTGATAGGTATTACCGGCAGCGATGAGTCCGTCGGTATAGGCGGTCCTGTATCTGATCGTGTATGGATAACGCTGCATCAGTTGATAGGCAATCGCATTGGCCTCATCATAGCGTTTCAGTTGTGTTAGGACGCCTGCTTTTTTGAGGAGCAGTTCTTTATCCCCCGGATGATATTTCAAGGCCTGATCTGCATAATACAGGGCGCTGTCCGGTTGTTCTACCGCCGTTTCCATATTGATCAGGTAATTGAGTGCGTCCAGGTTGTCGGGAGCCTGTGCAAGTACTGCCCGGAATTCACCTGCTGCCATGTCATATTCTTCTGCCTGCATCAGCTTACGGCCGGCAGTGAGGCGGAGGTCGATGATATTGGCATTATACCGGGCATCTCCGGGATGCTGCTTTAACAGCTGCGCAGCTATGTCCGCTGCTTCATCATACTGCCCGGTTTCAGCCAGGACACTTGATTTTTTCAGCAGGAACCGGCTGTTATCAGGATAGATAGCCAGTGCCTTGTCCAGTGTTTCCAATGCATGGATATAGTCTTTCTGATTGATATAGCTGTTGGCCATCAGATCGAGGGCGGTGGTATCACGCGGACTTGCCTGCAATACTTTATCAAATTCCGCCATGGCCAGGTCGTATTGCTGTTGGGACAGATAATCGCGGCCACTGGCTAGTTTAAGACTGATATAATGTGCTTTCCTGTCGTCAGTCGCATAGTTGTACCGTAATTTTTCAGCCAGCAGTGCAGCTTCTGTGAACTTGCGGTCACTTTCGAGTACATCCAGCTTTAAGGCCAGCAGGCGCTGGTCATTAGGACTGGTCTTCAGTCCGCGGTTGATCCAGGCAAGTGCCTCTCTGTATGCACCACGTGACATACTTAGTCCGATGACCTTATCCAGTGCTTCGCGGTTGCCCGGATTCTTTTCCAATACACCCTGATACAGGAGGTAGGGATCTGTATTGGAATACCATGCACCTGCTTCCATGCGCAGGGCAGTTTCCATGCTTCGCGCCTTGGCATCTGACGGCCAGCGTTTTAATATCTGTTGTAACTGATCGATGGCGCCGGCATAATCATGCATGTCCTGGAGTAAGCCCAGTTTACGCATCATCAGATCATAGGAATCAGGACTGGCAGCCAGTTCTGTATTCACCAGTTCAAGGGCGCGGGTGTAACTGCCGCTTTTCATGGTCATACTGTTGAGTGCTGTCCTGGCTTCTTCATTGTTGGGATCGAGGAGCATGGCTCTCTGGTAGTTTTCCTGCGCCAGGAGGGTATTGTTACGCTGCTGATAGTAATGTCCTGCCAGCAGGTAATGGCCGGTGTAGGCCCTTTGCACGGTCGTGTCTCCGGCGTATTTGTCCAGCAGGGAGTTGGCATAGTTACCACCCTGAAAGAAACGTTCGGAGGCATCCAGTATACTCAGCTTTTTCAGCATGAGTTCCTTGTCCTGCGGAAACTCATAGAGACCTTCATCTACGTAACATTCCGCCTCTTCATATCTTTTGGCGCCCATTTCAATATTGGTGGCATAAAGATATGCATCCTTGTATCGCGGCGCTTTGACGATAACATCTCTTACATGTTTTCTGGCCAGGTCATTATTGCCCGTCAGCATATACAATCTTCCGAGCAGGAGCTGCTGGTCAACAAAGTCCGGCCTTTTCTGCAGAGCTTCCTTTGACAGCTGAATAGCTTTCTGATAGTGATTCAGTTTTGTTTCCTTCACCGCTTCATTATACAGTTCGTCAGCATCTTTCCCTTTATTAAAAAGCTGCGCGTGGACCTGTAACGAACAACAGAGTACCGTACCGGATAGTATATATTTAAAAAGAGACATCATGATTAAGTATTTGCTGGTTTCTTCTGCCCGAATCCCTGGCGCTGCATATTACCCCAGGTATGTTTTTTACCCGTGATGAAGTTAAAATAACCACGGAGGGCAAAGAATACGATCAGCGGATGGTAAATGAAAGGTTCGATAAAGGCCATCAGTGCAAGGCCTATCACTTCCCGCCACGTCTTATAGTGTTTGTAGGTGATCTGGTCCCACAATACAGCCAGTGTAGTGATCATGACGGAATAAAAGTATACGAAAGCCAGTAGTATCAGGGCATTGTGCCAGTTGATATTGCCGGTAATGATCTGGTAGATATAATACAGTATACCGGTGAACTCAATGATAGGCGCCAGGAATTCGAAGAAGAGATTGTAGGGCAACACGATCATGCCGAGCTTGCGGTAACGCGGATTGAAGATCACTTTACGGTGTATGGTGATAATCTCTGCCAGGCCACGTCCCCAGCGCGTACGCTGCCGGCTGAATACCTTCATATTGGGAGGGCCTTCTGTCCAGCATTGTGTGGTGGGAATGTACCGGATGGCATATTTCAGTTTGTTATCGATCATGTAGGTACACATACGTGTAACAATGTCCATGTCTTCGGCAAAGGACTTGCTGTCATAGCCACCGGCCTTGATTGCGATCTCTTTGTCAAACAGTCCCAATCCACCGGATACGTTGGGTACACAGTTGATGACACTCCATCCCATTTTACCCAATACATAGGCACGCAGGTATTCCATTTCCTGGAAGCGGGGGAGCCATTTTTCAGGAGGACGTACACGGGTGATCACACCTTCATCGATCTCACAGGAGTTGGCAATACGCAGTGTCGCACCGGTAGCAATAACGCGTACACTGTCTTCCTGTACGTGTATATATCCACATTCCGGACAAGGTTCACCGACTTCTTTGATCTTATTGTGTTCCTCATCCATGAACGGTTTTATCATGCGCAGCAGGGTATCTTTCTCAATGATACAGTCTACGTCCGTACAAAGGAAATAGTCGTAAGCAGCGGCATTGATGCCCGCATTGGAGGCATCGGCTTTACTCTTACCGTTCACTTTGTCGATAACAACGAGTTTATCGTAAGCCGTGTTGGTGGATTTAAACAGTCGCTTTACAGGCTGCGACTTGATACGTTCATTATAGGCAAAGTCAACTTCCTGCAGCTGAAATTCGTTGATGAGTTTTTGCAGTGTATCATCAGTACTGCCATCGTTCACGATGATCACTTCGAAACGGGGATAGTTCAGGGTGAGCAGTGAGCGTACGTTGGAGATGATGGTAACGCCTTCATTAAATGCAGGCGCAATGACAGATATGCCCGGTGCCAGTGGCGACTGCAGCATTTTTGTGTAATCTACATAGCTGTTCTTACGCTGGAACCTGATGATACCCCGGAGTGAGAGTATGGCCAGTAGCGCGTACATGAACAACATGGTACATCCATACACAAATACAAAGCCTTCGTAAAAATTTCTAAACAATTCCACTGTATCGTTCTTGGATTTTTATTATGATTATTTGGCAGTGACAGTAGCCGCCGCCCGTTGTGTAGTCTGGAACCCGCGTCGCTGCATATTGCCCCAGGTGCTCTTCTTACCCGTCAGGAAATAGAAATAGCCGCGTAATGCGAATATGACGATGAGCGGGTGATATAGGAAGAACTCCATGAAAGGCGTCATACAAAGGAATGCCACTTCCCTCCAGGTTTTATAGTACCTGAAAGTCAGCTGGTCCCACAGGATGGCGATGGTCGTTATCATCACGGAATACGTATACACGAATACCAGCAGCAGGAGCGCCGTAGGCCAGTTGATGAGCCCCAGGCACGTCATTACTATATAGTAGATGATACCAGTAAATTCAATGATCGGCGCCAGCAGTTCAAAGAAGAAGTTATATGGGAAGATGATCAGTCCCATTTTGCCGTAGCGTGGATTGAGGAACATGCCGAAGTGCGCATACATGAGTTGCGCGAGACCCCTGGCCCAGCGGGTACGCTGCCGGTTGAAGATGCGGACAGAGGAGGGTGCTTCTGTCCAGCACAGGGTCTTAGGTATGTAGCGGATGGCGTAATCGATCTTATTGTCCTGTGCATAGCGGCACATACGCGTCATCAGCTCCATATCTTCGCCAAAGGAACTATGGTCATATCCACCGGAACGGATAGCAATTTCCTTATCAAAAAGTCCCAGACCACCAGATACGTTAGGTACACAGTTAAGCAGGCTCCAGCCCATTTTACCCAGCACGAAAGCACGGATATATTCTACTTCCTGGAAGCGGGGAAGTAGCTGAGCTGGCGGACGCATGCGGGTCATCACACCCTGGTCAAATTCACAGGAGTTCGCAATACGGAGGGTCGCCCCGGTAGCGATGACGCGTCTTTTTTCCTCCTGCATGACCGGCTTGATCAGTTCCAGCAGGGTGTTTTTATCAAGGATACAGTCTACATCCGTACAAACGAAATGGTTGTAGAGTGCAGCATTGATACCTGCATTAACCGCATCCGCCTTACTCTTACCATTCACTTTGTCAATGACCATGAGTTTGGCGTAGGCCGGGTTGGTGGATTTAAAGAATTGTTTGACCGGTCTGGTCTGTATTTTAGCATTGTAGGCGAAGTCAACAGGCACCAGTTCAAACTCATCGATCATTTGCTGCAGACTGTTATCCGTGCTGCCATCGTTGATGATGATGATCTCGTACTTTGGATAGTTTAGTGTCAGCAGGGAGCGTACGTTGAAGATGATGGTTAACCCCTCATTGAAGGCCGGAGCCAGTACGGTAATACCGGGCGCGAGCGGAGAGCTTAACAGAATGTTCTCCTGGTGAAATTTATCTTTCCTGGCATATGCCCGCACAGCGATCATCGAAAATACCGCTAACAGCGCGTAGGTGACCAGCAGTATAGTACCGTAGATGAAAACAGTGGTTTCATAAAATCGCCCTATGGTTTCCCAGATATTCTCCATCTCCGCAGTTAGAATTTAATTAACGGATTCATGCTATGTTTGAGGATCAGCTTATTCTCGGTGGTAGCCGTGTCTATCAGTTCCTGGATCAGGCCTTTGGCCGCCCATTGATTTTTGATCAGTGATTTCGCTGCGTGTTTACGTACATCAAAATCGGTGGCGTGCAGGAATTCCTGGCGAAGGAAATCTACATGACGGCCACTATTGATACGTCCGATCGCTTTGAGGATCTCCAGGCGGCAGTTCAGCGGCTGACTGTTATACATATGCAGCAGCTTTTCTTCGACGTCTTCGATCTTCAGTTTGCCCAGGCAGTTGATCGCATCCGCGCGCAGGTAGTGGTCTTTGGTATCCAGCAGTTTTACAACAGCAGGTACAGCACTGAGCTGGTTATAGTGAACAACCAGTTTCAGGCAGAAGGATACGATACTTTTGTTGGAAGAGTAGGTGATCCATTGCGCGAAATTGGGGATAGCAATATGTTCCGTCGTAGAGATGATCTTGAATAGTTCCACCTGGTCCCACATCAGCAGGGGCTCAGTTACGACATCAAAGAACTTGAAGGGTTCGTTCTTACTGAGTTTGATATAGGCATGACGGGCGGCGGCACGTAGCTCACGGTTACGGCTATTGGTGAGCGGCAGAATGGTTACGTCCGCAATAGACATATTCATATTGCTGAGTTCAGCCAGGGCCTGCACTTTTTTATCCCATTTACGGGACTTCATTTTCCGGAGGGAGTCTTTGTCCAGTTCGAGCTGTATGTAGAGATTTCTGAGCTGTTCGCCCATGGAGCCTCTGACGTTATTACGGTATTCTATGAGTCTGTCTATAAGTGCTTCGCGGGCCCATCTTTTTTCAAATACGGGTAACCGGAAGACTTCTATCGGGAGCGCCACCTGATCGGCAGGAACATTACTGGCCAGCTCGTCATTCAGGAGGATGTGCTCCATGAGGAGATTGTCAATAATGGGATGGAGGCTGGCGAGCTTCTTATCATGCCTGTGTGCCTTGTACCTGCCGGTAAGGATCGACAGGTAGGCGATTACCGTAAAGGAGACCGCAACAACAATGAAAATAATGGCAATCTGAATGTTCAGGGATGCACCCCTGAAATCATAAAGGCTGTATTCCATATAGGACTGGTTAGTGTATTAAAGGCTTTAACAAAGGATGCGGATATAGTGCTGCCAGCTGTTATTTGGTGCTATACTGCATGATCAGTCTTTTCACGCGGATCAGCAATTCGCCGGGAATAACAGGTTTTTTCAGAAAATCATCTGCGCCGAGTTTAAAACCTTCCAGGATGATCTCTTCGTTCCCTGCATTAGAAACAATGATCACCGGTATTGGTTTACCTTCTTTTCTGCTTTTTACCTTACTGAGTATTTCAAAGCCATTGGCATATGGCATCATAATATCTGTAATGATCAGATCATAGTTGTATTGGGTATCTTCCAGACGCTGAAATGCTTCTTTGCCATTGGTTACGTGATCAATCTTGTATTCTTCCTTGTGAAGGATCCTTTCCATGATCTTAGGCATTACTTCGTCATCTTCTACGAGCAGTATTCTGTTACTCATAATTGGCTTTTTGTATATGAATGAGCTGGCGGAAACATGCTCCTTCAGCATTGTTCAAAGTATTCAGGTGTATAAGTATGTTGCTGAAAGTGTAGAGCTGTAATCTGTCATTTACAGAGGCATATTCTTTCATCTATCTCAACGGTATAATCCTATATATACTGAAAATCACACTTCAGGGATTTGCCGGAACGAGAAAAATAACAGTACTATTTACATTGTAAATAATTATAACCTATTGTAGCAAATGAATGTATCAGTTGTAATATTCAGGTAGCAAAGTTACGTGCAGTAATGTAAATGTAAGCCATATTAAGGTTACAAATATATATAGGATTGAGGCTGGCAGATCAGCTCGTGTGACGGAAACCGTTTTTGAGCTGACTCATGAGCGAATGAACAGATCCTTGTGTTCGCTATGTTAATCTTAGCTGTTCAGCGATAATTATTATCGGTCATAATAGCGATGTATATGGCCAGCGAAGTGACTATTCCCCTATATTTGTCTGGTCGTATTGTCATCATCCTATTTGTACACTTACTGATATGAAGAATACCTTAAAACTTCGCCTGTATATAGGTTTTGCCCTTGCCCTTTTTTTTGTTACTGCCGGAGGTATATTCTCATATGTCACCTTTACGCACCAGCGGACGGAGGGGAAATGGGTGGAGCATTCCTATGAGGTTATTACAGCTGCGCAGCGGCTCAACCGTTATATCTATGAGCTGGAGGCCGCAAGTACGGCTTACCGGACGACCCGCGTCAGCAAATTTATGGAGCCTTATGCCCAGACGGGGCCCAAGCTACTACCATTGGCGCAGGACCTGCGGAAGCTGGTGGCCGATAATGTGGTACAATATCGCCGGGCTGGTAAGCTTGAGAATAACGTGATCGCATTAATGAACTATTGGCAGGGACTGCGCGAGGATACAGTGAACATCTTTAAGGACCCACTCACGTCCATAGAAGAACAAAGGAAGTATGTTGATACTGTCCATAACCAGATTATCGAGATTATCGCAGAGGAAAGGGGGTTATTGATCAATCGGACAGCTTCCAACGAGTCATCTGTGGGGCGTGCCATCACTATGCTTATAATAAATACTGTGTTCATTTTGCTCATCGCAGCCACCCTTATGATCGTCTCGTTCCGGGAGCTGTCCAGCAGGATGAAGATCCAGCAGGAATTGCGGAGGCGTTTAAAAGATGTGGAAGACCTGAACAGGGAGACAACAGAAAAGAACTGGCTGCTAACAGGGTTATCCCATATTAATGAGAGTCTGAGCGGGGATATGGAGACGCGCGTACTGGCAGCCCGCTGTCTGGAGGTAATGGTGGAATACCTGAAAATACCGGCAGGGGCCTACTATTCATTTGAGGAGAACGAGAAAGTACTAAAGCTATGTTCCGGTGTTGCATTGCCGGCAGGCGCTAAAAAGGAATACGCATTACAGGAGGGGATTACCGGATATGCCGCTACCAAACGGGAGATTACGGTGATAGAACGGGTACCTGCCAGTTACTGGAAAATAGAAACGATCGGCGGGGATGCGCAGCCAGGGGCGATCATCTGTTTGCCGCTCTGGCATAACGATGACCTGGTAGGAGTAATGGAGCTGGTGACATTCGGGGATCTTTATCCGGGAACACTGGAGTTGCTAAAGACCACTGCCAATGCGATCGCCGTAGCGATCAATGCTGCGGAGGCAAGGGGCAGGGTATTGCAGTTGCTCGGAAGAGTGCAGGAACAGAAAGAAGTACTCGAAGCGCAGCAGGAAGAGCTGCGGCAGTCCAACGAAGAGCTTACCCGTCAGTCAGAGATATTACAGGCATCAGAAGAAGAGTTACGCGTGCAGGAAGAAGAGCTGCGTCAGATCAATGATGAGATGACAGTGCAGAACAAAGCGTTGGAGATGGCGCGTCAGGAACTGTCACTGAAGGCAGAGGAGCTGGAGCAAAGCAGCAGGTATAAGTCTGAGTTCCTGGCAAATATGTCGCATGAACTGCGTACACCACTGAACAGTGTACTGATACTGGCACGGTTACTGGAAGAAAATAAAGACCGTAATCTTAACAATAAGCAGGTAGAATATGCCGGCATTATTCATAAGTCCGGCTCTGATCTGCTGAAGCTGATCAATGACATCCTCGACCTGTCGAAGATTGAGGCTGGTAAAGTCGAAATGCAGATAGAGCCGGTATCTGTACAGCAGATGGTAAATGACCTGGAGCAGCTGTTCCATGTAGTGGCGGAGGAGAAGAATATACGTTTCACTACGGAGATAGCGCCGGAAGTACCGGAAATGATCCGTACGGACCGTCAGCGCCTGGAACAGGTGATCAAGAATTTATTATCGAATGCATTCAAATTTACCCCCAGAGCTGGTAGTATACAGTTACAGTGGATGGTAAAGGCGGATGGATTACATATCGCAGTCAGTGATACGGGAACGGGGATACCAGTGGAAAAGCAGCAGCTGATCTTTGAAGCATTCCGTCAGGCAGATGGCTCTACCAGCCGGAAGTACGGCGGTACAGGACTGGGGCTGTCCATCAGTAAGGAGCTGATGAAAAGACTGGGAGGAGAGATCAGACTGGAAAGCACGGAAGGGCGGGGTAGTACTTTCACGATCGTGATAGCGATAGAGGGAACGTCCAGACCTGTGCAGACAGCCGTACCCAAAGTGGCAGAAAAGCCCATGCAGGCTGTTGAACAGGCAGTAGTACCGATACCTGTGGCCGCGACAATGCCGCCGGTGGCGGAATCGCCGAGCGTACCGGATGATCGTGACAGCCTGACCAAACAGGACAAGCTGGTATTGATCATAGAAGATGATGTAAACTTTGCTACTATATTACGCGACTTTGCAAGAGAGAAAGGATATAAGACGATTGTGGCCCTGAATGGGAACGATGGATTGTTCTTTGCCCGTAAATATCTGCCGGCAGCCATCCTGCTGGATATGACCTTACCGCTGATAGACGGGAACAGTATCCTGAAGATACTGAAGAGCCATGAGGACCTGAAGCATATACTCGTCCATGTAATAACGGCAGGAGAAATATCGCTGCAGGTGCGTGACAAGATAGAGGGATATACGCAGAAGCCACTGCAGGTGACGGATATGGAGTCGGTTTTTGCAGGCATCAGTGATCAGTTGCAGTCCAGGTTCAAAAAGGTGCTGGTCGTATCAGACGGCGTGTTGCTGAATCATCCGTCGTTACAGTCCATGAGCGATGAACGGCAGTTGCAGACGCAGTATCATCATGTAAGGACACAGGAGGAAGCGGAGAAGGAGTTGCAGCATAAGAGTTATGATGCGGTAATATTGGATGCCGGGAGCCAGATGGGGGATAATGTGAATAATTTGCACATGTTCAGGCAGCTGGCAGCCAACAAAGGAATGCCTATCATTGTATATCTTGACCATGATATATCGGAAGCGGATGAACTCCAATTGAAGAAAGACGCAGCGGCTATTGTACGGAATTCCACGTTCTCTACAGACAGGCTGATGGATGAGCTGGAACTGTTCATGTATAAGTTGCAGGAGACGCCTTCACAGCAGCACCAGGAAGTACTGGCCTCTGAGCACTCACTAGCGGGGCAGAAGATATTACTGGCGGATGATGACATGCGAAATGTGTTTTCTCTGAGCGCTTTGCTGGGAGAGCAGGGGATCGATGTGGTGACGGCCGCAGACGGCAAGGAAGCACTGGAAAAACTGGAAGAGCATAGAGATATACGCCTTGTACTAATGGACATCATGATGCCGGAGATGGATGGTTATGAAGCGATGCGCAGGATCAGGGCTAATGTGCGTTATAAGACCTTACCGGTGATAGCGCTGACGGCGAAGGCGATGGCAGGAGACCGGGAAAAATGTATTGCAGCAGGGGCGTCTGATTATATCGCCAAACCTATAGACAGTAGTAAACTTTTATCTTTAATGCGTGTGTGGATGGTGTAAATCTTATTGTTTGTTATGAAAGAGGATATCTCAAATGCAGATTTCCTGGATATCATCAGCATTGTTAAGTTACAATACGGATATGATTTCACCGGCTATGCACCGGCTTCCATCAGGCGGCGCTTATTCCGTTTCATGAGCCATATGCGGCTGACCTCCGTTTTTGAACTGAAGCACAGGTTGGTCAATGATCAGGATTTCTTTGCGCGGTTGGTACAGTACATTACGGTAAATGTCACAGAGATGTTCAGGGACCCTCAGTTCTATAGGACATTGCGTGAGCAGGTATTACCTAAACTGGCCGCCTACCCCAATATTAAAATATGGCATGCCGGTTGTTCTACCGGAGAGGAGGTGTTTTCCATGGCGATACTCCTGCATGAAGCCGGACTGTTAAGCCGGACGAAGATCTACGCTACTGATCTGAACCCGGCGAACCTGGACAAAGCCGTTACAGGTATTCTGCCATTGGATAACATGAAAGACTTTACACAGAATTATATACAGTCAGGCGGCCTGGCGGATTTTTCTAATTACTATACGGCCAGGTATGACAATGTGCTGATCAAGAAGGAGCTCAGAAAGCAGATCATTTTCTTTCAGCATAATCTGGTAACAGATAAGGTATTCAATGAATTTCAGCTGATCTGTTGCCGTAACGTGTTTATTTATTTCAACAGGGAATTGCAGAATAGCGTATTACAGTTGTTCTATGACAGTTTATCTCCACGGGGGTATCTGGCGATGGGCATAAAGGAGACGATGCGTTTTGCAGATATTCACCGGAAGTTTGAAGTTGTACATGCGCATCATAAAATATACCGGCGTAAGGAGTAGCCGTTTATAAGACCCATTAGAGAATATGAACAACGGATTTGATGTTATTGTTATAGGAGGTTCTGCAGGCAGCCTGTTGGTGCTGACTGAGATCCTTGACGCTATACCCTATCATCTGGCACCGCCTGTTGTGATCGTGTTACACCGTCTCCGGAATGTGCAGAGTGAAATGGGACGGTTATTATCTACGACCAGGCAGATCATAGAGCCGGAGGACAAGGAGCCGGTGCGTGAACATTGTATGTATCTTGCTCCGCAGAACTACCATCTGCTGGTAGAGGCGGACAGGACTTTTATGCTTGATTATTCGGAGCTGGTGAATTACAGCCGTCCTTCTATTGATATGACCTTTAGTAGTATTGCTGATGTGTATGGTGCGGGGACTTTAGGTATCTTGCTGAGCGGCGCTAACAAGGATGGGGCCGAGGGGCTTTGTCAGATCATAGCAGCCGGGGGAACAGGTATTGTGCAGGATCCGCAGACAGCTGCTTTCAGTGCGATGCCGCAGTCTGCTATTGACATGTGTGCAGGCGTGCAGGTAATGTCAGTAGCAGATATTAAGAAATTTATAATCGGTGAAACGTAAACGCGGGAACCTCCGTATATACGATCAAAATAGCCGTTAAAAGAATTAAAGAAGAGATGACTAAGAAATTTACTATTCTGCTGGTCGATGACCGGATGGAGAACCTACTATCACTTGAACAAATGCTGTTAGCCGATAACCGGGCATTTTTACAGGCTACTTCCGGCAACGAGGCATTAAAGCAGGTGTTGAAGCACGATGACATTGGGTTAGTCATGCTGGACGTACAGATGCCGGATATGGATGGGTTTGAGGTAGCCAGGCTACTGAAAGCGAACCCTAAAACGAGAGATATTTCTATCATTTTCGTGACAGCCATTAATAAGGACGAGTATTATGTATTGAAGGGATTTGAGAAGGGTGCGGTAGATTACCTGTCTAAGCCATTGGATATTAATGTTACCCGTGCGAAGGTGGACGTTTTCGAACGACTGTATTTTTATCAGCATGAATTGAAGCAGGCCGTAAGAGACAGGGAGCTGATCAACGGTCAGCTGGAGCGGTTTATGCATGTGGTAGCACATGATCTGAAGTCGCCTTTATCGGGTATTACAGGTCTTTTATTACTGATGCAGGAGGAAGAGGAGATCAGTCAGTCTGCTTTCCTGAGTGAGTATACCAGTATGGCGATCAATGCAACATCTCAGTTGTCGGACATGATCTCATCTATCCTGGATTACAGCAGGGACCATCAGTTCCGGCATAAGGAGGAGGATGTGGATGTGAACGAGCTGCTACAGCAGCTGATAAAGTTGTTATTCCCGCCGGCGAAGGTAGATATCAAGGTGCAGGATCGGCTACCGGTTATACATACCAGCAGGCAGAAGTTGCAGCAGGTATTTCAGAATTTGCTGAGTAATGCCATTAAGTACAATGATAAGGAGAAGACGGAGATTGAGATTGGAGGAAAATCTGATGGCGATTTCTACGAATTTTATGTCAAAGACAACGGTCCGGGAATAGAGGAAAAGGACAATGAGCGCATCTTCAAGCTGTTTGAGAAAGTGGACAATGATGACACGAAAGGCACTGGCGTTGGGCTTAACATATTGAAACTGCTGGTAGAAACGCAGGGCGGGAAGGTCTGGGTAGAGTCAAAGTTTGGGGAGGGGAGCAGCTTTCACTTTCAATGGCGGAGATAAAAAAAGCGCTCAGGTAACGAAAAAAAATCATAAATTAAATGTTGAATGATAGGAATAGCCCATTCAATATGTGTATGATAGATTTTTATTTAAATTCAGACAGGAACAATGAACAGACGTCCGCCGGTAATGAAGAGGAAATAGTACATACCGGGTCAGGAGGAGCATTTGATGAAACGGAATCCGCTACTGATGAGGCAGAGTGGGAACTGACAGATGAACAACTGGACGAGCGGTTAGAGAATACGGAGAAGGCCGCGAATAAGAAAAGACCAGCTTATTAAGTGATATACTTTCGTTTACGACAGGACAAAAAAAACCGGCACTAAAGGAATAAAGTACCGGTATCTCATTTTGCATTGTTCGTAAACGAAGTTTATAGTATCGGGCGGTATTGCTGCCGCGGGGTACTATTGAATATGTATAGTATCATTATTGTAGTAATAATCTGCAACACGGATCACTTTCAGCATCTTCAGGAATGGTCCGATCCCTTCGGCTTTAGTCAATTGCCCGGTGAAAGTCTTATCTGCAACGCCAGGATTGTCAGGAACTATTTTGACATCGTACAATCTTTCCAGTATGGGAATGATGTCTCTCAGAGGGGTTTCGTTGAACGAATATTTCCCTTCGAGCCATGAAAGTACGTTGTTTTTATCAAATGGGCGCGTATTGATGCCGTTTTGACTAGTATAATCTGCCTGAACACCTGGTTTGAGTACTACTTCCTGTTTACCAGCTGATACTTTTACGGCACCCTGAACAAGGGAAACTGCTGCGTTATCAGCGTGGTAGGCATTGACATTGAATTCGGTACCCAGTACCTGTATGGTAGCTGCCGGAGTGTGTACTGTAAATGGTTGTCCGGCTGCTGTGGCTACTTTAACGTATGCCTCTCCGGTAAGGCTGATCTCGCGTGCGTCGCCATTGAATCCAAAGGGGAATGTGAGGGTACTCCCTGCATTCATATGGATTTCGGAGCCATCGGCGAGTTTGACAGCGTAGGCTTTACCGTGGGGTACGACCAGTTTATTTAGTCCGCTGTTATTCCTGTCGGCATTGAAAGTCAGTGTGTTATTATTGATATTGAGTGTGACTTTCTCATCTTCTGTGTTGTAATGTGTTTCATTGCCGGAGAGATCGAATATCTCACCATTCTCGAGCTGAAGGTAGACACTTTTTAACGGAACATCCTTATGATGGCCGGCCAGGACTTTAGAGGGATGGTTGGTTTTTGAGACAAAGTATATCATAAATGCTCCCAGGCCTGCGACTGCGGCAGCGGCAAGCAGCAGTTTTCTGAGCGGGAACGGTTTGGTTTTATAATACTCCCTTCTTTCCATCACACCTTGCATGATATCATTGGCGGACATGCTTTCAAAGTCTTTCCTGCGCTGTTCGTTGTTCTGGAAGAAATCCTGTAGATTTTTCCAGACGTCTGCCACGGAAGGGTCTTTTTTGATCAAAGCGTCAACTTCGGCTTCCTGGTTCCTATCCAGGCTGCCTGTAAGCTTCATCAGTAATAACTCGTATATGTCGTTGCTTTCGCTCATGCATTCTCAATGTGACAATACCAGTAAAAAAACTTTAGTGCTTACAGGATCTTTTTTAATTTTTCCTGTAATTTCTTACAGGCTGTATGGATGTGCACATTCACTGTATTGATGGACAAGCCCATATCGAGGGCGACTTCTTTTCTTTTTTTACCTTCAATATATACCTGCGTAAAGATATTGGAGGACTGGAGCGGCAATGTTTGGATGGCCGCTGATATGGAACGTTTCAGTTCTTCTCTTTCCAGTCCGCTTTCTGCCTTGGTCACAAAATCCTGAAAGAAGGACCATGCATTTTTCTTATTCTCTTCGGAGTCTTTTGTTTTGATATGCCTGTAGCATTTGTATCGAAGAGATTGGAACAGGTAGGACCGTACGTTCGTTTGTACGTTAGCGAGGGAGCGTTTCTCCCATATTTCAATAATGAGTTCCTGCACCATGTCTTTTGCTTCCTGACTATCGTTTAATAATCTGTAAGCTTCGGCCCAGAGAGCCTTTGCATGGTTTTGGAATATAGCTTCGTATGTGACATTATCGTCTGCCGTATGCAGATCGTTAGTATTCGCATGACGCATTATATAATCCCTTTACTATTTACGAATTTGATGCTGATCCCCCGGATTTTGTTTAAAAAGCGGGGCGAAAGTACTAAAGACATAGATGTTATTTTGAAATTAACTTATGGGTACTCATGTTAATAGTTTGTAAATGTTATGCAGATATAAGTACGTTAACAATGCTTCGGTGCTCTAATCGTTTGTCTTTTAATTCTTTGGGTAGTTCTGGTAATCGTGGATGTCTTTTATTGAGATTGTTATGGCACTGAGTATATATACGTGAAAGCAGGTCGTTTGGTTTTACCGTTTCAAAAAAAAATGAAGATACCGCTAAAGCTGTTTTGGATAAATTGACACTATAGTTTAACAACTGTTACTATGTAAAGTATAATAAGAAGTAGCCAAAGCACTTGTGAAGTAAACGATCCAGGATTTTATTGACCACTAATTTTCAGCAATTATGTATCACCGTTGTTTGGACTGTATATTATGCAGCCTCGGGGTCATTGTTTTATTTATTATTCCTATCCATCGGGTGCAATCCCAGGACAAAAGCAGCCAGCAGCAGGTTTCCCTGCAATATGACAATATCAGACTTGTTGATCTTTTCAATATCATTTCGCGTCAGACAGGGTATACTTTCTTCTACAATAATCAGTCTGTTAATGATCAGGTCAAAGTAAACATACACCAGGACAATATTACGCTTGAACAGGTATTGGAAAGGGTGTTGGGAACCCGCGGCTATGGATGGGAACTGATTTCCGGAAGAATAGGCGTATTTAAAAAGGAGCAGGCAGAGAAGTCGGAGAAAAAAGAACATAAGGATGATCTGCATACTTTTAGTGGTATCATCAGTATGCCGGATGGAACGCCACTGCCCGGCGCCAGCATCAGTGTGGTGAACGGCGCTGCTATCACGAGGACGAATGAGTCGGGATTGTTCTCATTTCAGGTAGCTGCGAAGGATACGGTGATCAGGATCAGTTATACAGGGTTTAAAACAGAGGAGGTCAATGTGAGAACCGGTGCGGCATTGCATGTTACATTACAACCACTGGTAACAGATCTGGCTCTAGTAGCCGTGAGAAGCACCGGTTATCAGAAGATCCCACGGGAAAGGGCAACCGGCTCTTTTGCACAGGTGAGCAATGAATTACTGAACCGCCGGACAGGGCCTACCATACTTGAAAGACTGGAAGGAGTGGCCAACGGTGTTATGTTTCCCAATAAGGATATTCCTCCCTATTCTAATGAAGCATATGTCTCAGTACGTGGCAGAAGCACTATCCTTGCTAATGCACAGCCGTTGATCGTCGTTGACAATTTTCCTTACGTTGGTGATATCAATCTCCTGAACCCTAATGACGTGGATAATATCACCATATTAAAAGATGCTGCCGCTGCATCGATATGGGGCGCGTTTTCGGGAAATGGCGTAATCGTGATCACAACGAAGAAAGGGAAATTGCGTCAGCCTTTTAAAGTACAGGCGAATATGAATCTCACCGTCGGCGCCAAACCTGATCTGTATTATAATAAGGCCTTCCTTCCTTCACCTGCATTTATTGATGTAGAGAAATACCTTTTTGATAAGGGATTTTATGATGATGATCTCACAAATAATTACAGTTATCCAGTTGTTTCTCCGGTAGTAGAGCTGCTGGATAAAAAGAGGAATGGCGTGATATCCGCCGCAGATGCAGATGCACAGATCAATCAGCTGAAGCAGTTTGATGTCAGGAAAGACTATGAGAAATATTTGTACAGGAATAGTGTGAATCAGCAATATGCGGTAAATATGAGTGCCGGCGGAGAGCATAGTGGGTATATGTTGTCTGTCGGATATGACAGGAACCTCAGTAATAAAGTAGGTGCAGCAACGGATAGGTTTACGATTAGCAATTATAGCACGTTTAATTTCTGGGACAGGGCGGAGTTGTCGACAGGTGTGTCGTTTGTGATGAATAAGTATGATGTGGGGTATTATGATGCATTAATACCTAATGGAGGAAAGAGTGCTTATTATCCCTATGCACGTCTGGCAGACGAGCAAGGGAAGGCGCTGGATGTACAAAAAGATTTCAGGTATAGTTTTATCAGTAATCTCCGTGAGGAAGGATTGCTGGACTGGACTTACCGGCCATTGGATGAGGTGAGATTTGCGGATAACATACAACGAAGCTATCATATCCGGTTAAATCCGGGATTGAAAGTACGGATAATTAAAGGGTTGGATGCAGAATTAAGGTATCAGTTTGAAAAGCAGTTGTCGAGAAAGGAAGAGTATTATAGTATACAGACATATGCCACGCGTAATATGATCAATCTTTTCACGCAGGTGGTGGATGGAGTGGTGACCCATCCGGTGCCGGTAGGAGGCATCCTGCAGAAGAATAACGGTGAGGTGACTGGTAATAACTATAGAGCGCAGCTGAATTTTAACAGGGATTTTGGGCTCCGGCATTCGGTGTCGGCTTTAGCAGGACTGGAACAGCGCGAGATTGTAACTGAAAGTAGCGATCAGATATTATATGGATATAGCAAGAATACCAAAACGTATAGTTCCGCATTGGATTATTCAAGATATTATGACGCATACATGTATCTGGGACCAGGTGGATACATAGCACCATCAGGGCCGCTCAGTCGTTATAATAATGAATATATCTCTTACTATGGAAATGCTGCTTATACATTAAACGGGAAGTATATTTTGTCTGGCAGTGCCAGAATGGATCAGAGTAATATATGGGGCGTAAATTTTAATCAGAAAGGTGTGCCTTTATGGTCAGCTGGAGTGAGCTGGGACTTGTCCAGGGAGCAATTTTATAAATGGAATTTATTTCCACTATTGAAACTACGTGCAACATATGGCTATAATGGTAACCTTGACCCTACTTTGTTTGGTAAATTCGTTGTAAGTTATTTGCAGAATAATACCCAGGTTGGTCTTCCCGCGGCCACTATTGTAAGCTATCCTAATCCGAATTTGAGATGGGAGCGGTCCGCAATGTTAAATACCGGAATTGATTTTGAAGTCAGAAATGGCATGTTACATGGTAGCATTGAATATTATAGAAAAAAAGGAACTGATCTCATTGGAGAACAGCTGATGCCGTTACAGTCAGGAGTAGGAATTATGAAGCTTAATTCTGCTGATATGAAGGGTGGGGGAGTTGATGTTGTGCTGACTACTGTCAATATGAACCGGCAGTTGGGCTGGGTGACAGATTTTCTTTTCAGTTATAACTGGGATAGAATTACCTCATATAAATTTGCTGTTCCTTTATATACGCTCCCAGGTACTGCGGATGGCACGGGATCAAGATTATTCCCAAATATTGGCAGACCTGTCTATGGTGTTTATAGTTATAGATGGGCTGGTCTTTCTGCTGAAAATGGAGATCCGACAGGCTACCTCGATGGGAAAATAAGTGATGAGTATGATAAAATACTGGCAAGTAACACTGATATTATTTATAATGGTCCTGCGCGGCCAGTAATATTTGGAGCTCTGCGTAATACTGTTTCGTTCAAAGGTATTACACTATCACTGAATGTGACTTATAAAATGGGATATTATTTCAGGCGTTCGGGAATATCTTATAGTAGTCTTTTTTATAACTGGGTTGGTCATCAGGAACTATTCTCCCGCTGGCAACAGCCCGGCGATGAGAAAAGAACGAATGTGCCATCAATGATTTATCCGGTCAATGCCAGCAGAGATAGATTTTATGAATATTCTGAAGCACGTGTTGAAAAAGGAGATCATATACGTTTGCAGGATGTGCGCATTGCTTATTCGCTTAATTCAGCACGGATGAAAAAAGCGGGGACGGCAGATATCCAATTATATTTATATGCCAACAATCTAGGGCTGATCTGGAAGGCAAATAACGCTGGACTTGATCCGGATTTTGTGGTCGGGTATACTGCTCCCCGCACTGTGGCTATTGGTTGCAAGGTAGAATTCTAAAGCTTTAAGTATAACAATATGCGCAATCACATATTTCGCCTGTTAATCGGTATTTTGTTAAGTGGATGTACGGAGAAGCTGGATGTAAAACCAGATGAGTCCCAACTTATACCAGAGAGTATTGCAGATTTTCAGGCGCTGTTAGATAATGTAGAATATGTAAATTATAATATGCCGTCGTATAGTGAAGCGGGTGCAGATAATTATTATATAACAGCGGTGCGTTTTAATGCTCTTCCAACAAATGGATTAAGAGAGGGCTATGTTTGGGGGGATCATGTTTTTCCGCAAGGAGATTTTGTTGCTGACTGGTCACAAACTTATTCCCTGGTGACCTTTAGCAATCTGGTATTGGAAGGTATCAACGGGATATCTGAAGGCAGAGAGACAGCTGCTTATAGAAACCTGCGTGGTAGTGCATTGTTTATAAGGAGTCTGTCATTTTATGGACTTGCGGGTTTGTTTTGTAAAACGTATGATAGTCTGACAGCAGCAGTGGATTTAGGGGTGCCTTTGAGAACCACATCGGATATAAACACCATTTTTAAAAGGGCGAGTCTGAAGGAAACTTATGATTTACTTTTACATGATCTCAAAATGGCCATACATGATCTGCCACTAACAACTACTTATAAAACAAGGCCATCAAAAGTGGCAGCGTATGGGCTTTTGTCCAGAATATACCTTAGCCTGAGAGACTATGATAATGCGTTAAAATACGCCGATAGTGCGTTACTTATTGACAATCATTTATTGGATTACAATACCCTTGATGGAACTTCTGCCTTTCCGTTTCCTGCTTTTAATGAGGAAGTACTATTACATCATGCGATGATTTCCAGCCCATTGATCAGAATTAACAGCAGTATGGTTGATACTACGTTGCTAGCGGAATATGAGGAATACGATCTGCGGAAAACGCTGTTTTTCAGGCCCCTGGCAGGAGGGGGTACACTGTTCAGGGGTACCTATACAGGAGCCGTGGAGTTTTTTTCGGGAATTGCGGTTGATGAAATTTACCTTAATAGAGCCGAATGTTTTGCAAGAAAAGGTGACATTACCAATGCCATGAAAGATTTGAATACATTATTAGTAACGAGATGGAAGACAGGAACCTATGTGAATAAGACTGCGCAGGACCCGGAGGACGCATTGCGCCAGGTGCTGGCAGAAAGAAGAAAAGAGCTACTATTCAGAGGGCTGCGATTCTCGGATTTACGCCGTTTGAATAGAGAACCCCGCTTTGCGAAAACACTTATTCGTACAGTTAATGGTAGAGTATATCAATTACCTCCCGGAGACCCGAGGTATGTATATCTAATTCCCGATGATGAGATACAAATCAGCGGAATACAACAAAATATCAGATAAAGAAGATGTTCAGATATGTTTTGTTTTTATCATTTTTTTTTGTGTCCTCCTTGCTGCTGGCGCAGGATAGGGAAACTTTTCATGGGGCGAAGACCGCATTTCGTCCATTAAGTATTGGTGATACGGTACCTGACTTCAGGCTGTATCATTTGCTAAATTACCAGCAGAAAGAGGTTACTCTTGCTACATTCAGAGGTAAAGCGATTATTATTGATTTCTGGGCTACATTTTGTCAGCCGTGTATTGCCCATTTTCCGGAATTGCAGTCTATTCAGGCCCGATACCAACAGGACTTGCAGATTATTACCGTAACTAATGATAGTCTGAATAAGGTTATAAAATTGTTTGATAATATTCGTTATCAGGGACTAAAGCTGATAACTGTGACAAATGGCGGTGATCAGCTCAATGATAGCTTATTTTATGCCTTTGCACATCAGTACATCCCGCATTATATCTGGATTGATAAAGCAGGTGCTGTTAAGGCTATTACCGGCAAAGAGTCATTGACCGATGGCAATGTAGCAACACTCATTAACGGGGGAGATTTTTTAAATGCCAGTGCCCGGAAGAAGGATACTATGATACGTGAGCATCCTGCGATGTTTGCTTATCAGGAAACAGGCATTGCAGAGAAAATGATGCTGAATGATTCAATATCCGGATTGTTAGCGTATTCGATGTTAACCGGCTATAATCGAAACTACGCTCCCAGTTCTGCAATTGATTGTTTCGGTATATATGCGGAAAGACGGATGCGTCTTTGGAATTTACCATTAAGCACTATGTTGCGTTTTGCATACGGAAAAATAAGTACAGATCCGAGGGAACAGGAATTAATATCCATGCCCAGAACCTTTTTTAATGTCAGAGATCCCGATATTCTCCGGAAGTTAACAGTCAATTTTGAAGCGCCTCCTGATAGTACGGAAGACATGTATTGCTATGATCTGATTATTGCTGGTAAGGGAATACGTCTGTTACAGGAGAGAATGAAAAAAGATCTATATAGCTATTTTGGTGTTAAGGCCGTTCCGGTTAGGAAAAAAGTTGCCTGTTATGTGCTGGAGATAAAAGACAGCATGCTAATTAAAACAAAAGGTGGAGACGCTGCGAAAGATGGTAACATATATTATCTGAAATTAAAAAACATGCCCTTCAGCAAATTGGTAGATCATATAAGATCTTACAACGAAGGGAGTAAGTCCGGTTTTTATCGAGGTATTGAGTCTGGCATTATCGAAGATCATACCGGTTTTTCTTCACCAATAGATATAAGCATTTCAGCCAGAATGAATGACATTCCGGCATTAAAAGTGGCTTTGGAGAAATATGGCATCAATTTACGAGAATCTGAACAAATGGTAGAAACGTATTTGTTTGAAAATTGAGCCGATACAATATTATTTGAGACCGTAGATTGTCACCATAGAAGTGGCATTTCGTCTTATATTCACAATTTTGCCGCTTTGTGTTTGAGTAACATATTGAGTGTTACTGCCGGCAGAAATGTAACAGCACGACACCGCAGGGGTGTATGGACACTCTGAGTTTATATTAGCTCCAGTTGCCGTCGGTACTGTTGTACACAGATCAAGCCAGTTTGCTTTCGCGCTTGTAGCATAGGCACCCATAGTGCTAAATAGGACAACTACCAAAGTTGGATTCAGTTTAGTATATTTCATTTGTAGCCAGAATTTTTAGCATGCTTGTGCAGCATTCAATTTTCGGATATTAATATTTAGCGGATTTAGCCATTCGGACATCAGTTCATGCCAATCGGGCACTCTCAACTGCGCTGATTGAAAAAAGGATATTGTGTGAAATATATGGTTGACATGTGTTGCGTCTTCTCGCTGCTAAAATACAAAGGCACGTTGCTTTGGGGGGGTAGGTAGGAAAGGTTTTATTTGTCCATATTAGTCCGTACGTAAGAAAGCCTGCAGATGTCTGCAGGCTTCGTCATTTCATCTCTTATCAAAAGTCACTTCTTATACCAAATATTGCAGTGGGTGAACCTGGGTGCCTTCGGATGGTCACATTACTTCCGTCCTGCAATTGTTTTACATATTGCGAACTATTACCCGGGGCAATGCAGCAACATGTGAGTATTTATTTAAAGTGGAAAACATATCCGTCTACGGTATTTCATAGATGGCAATCCTGTCCTTATAGGTGACTATTAATCGTTGACCTGTTACCCTGAATGAACTCAGCTTTTTCGAGTTACCCAATGGCACATAAAAGCTCTCCAGGTATTTCCCTGTGTTAGTGTCGTACACATCGATCACCGTTTCCCGCTGCTCGGCTAGGATCGTTTCGTTATCTGCTGTTATCAGACTATTCACATACAACCGGCCTTCATACACGTGGCTCAGGTAATTAATCAGCATCCGGTCGCCTTTGGGTTTATATAAAACATCATCACTTCCGGTTTTTGTATGAGAGATATATTGTCCATGGTTTTGTGTGAAGGTGTCAACGGTATGTGCATTTGGTAAAGTGTGTAGTGCTGTGTCAAATATGGTGATATTATTGCTGAACTGATGGACATACAGGCAGCGTGCATGTGGCTGGTCATATAACAAACTACCGGAAGCAGACAGGTCATGCTCCGTTAAAAAGCTATCTGTTTGATACGTGCCGGTATAGCTGTTCAACAGGCAGAACGCCTGATCAATGTTATCACCTGTGAAGTATTTCAATATAAAAATGGAGTCATTCACCCGCACGGCATTGGTAAAATTGCCGGGTGTTGGAATGATCGTTTGCTGTTTCTGTGATATATTATATTTAAGAATAGACGCCATGTTATATCCATATAGCAATACATCCGGATAATGCACTGACATGCTAAATCCACCTGCTAACTGCTGACTGATGCTATCCACTGGTAGCGGGATAGTACCAAGGTGATGCAGGCCTGTATCCGCATAAGTGACGAACGCAGGATTATCGCTATGGAAGTAAATCAGGCTATCACTGTTGCCAGCCACGAATAGCTTATGTGGTACAACTGCGGCGTGGAGTAGTCTTACTTTGTTGTTACTGAATTTCCGGGTAAATCCATGTTTTGTTTCCATTGTTTTTCTGGAGCTGAGTACAAGTATGGACATAGCGCCAGCTGTTAGTACTGTTAGGAGCAGCACTACATATAGTCTGTTCTTCATCGGAATTATTATTTTTTATGTAGCGGTAACAAAAAAATTCCTGCCAGCGATATTAAGGTGAATACAATGTTGAAGATGAAATGCTGGTCCCAGTTCATCTGCGAGAGGAGCCCTCCACAGGAACACGGCACGAAATAACTATAATGCAGTATTGCATAGATATAGATCGTAAATGCCAGCATCATGGCGAAAGAGAGATAGAGACCTGTCAGCCGGGTGCCAGGTATGACAAGCAAGGCGGCAATCGCCAGCTCAGATAAGGGCAGGAGCCAGACAATGACATTAGCATAAGCTGTCACAAAAGGAGATTGTCCCAGCTGGTGCTGAAACGTGTCATACTGTAGTAATTTACTGATCGCTGCATAGGTGAATAGCGCCACCAGGAGTATGGCGGGCAGCTCAGGAAAGAGTTTGCGTGTCATAACGGTTACTGATATTGTTTTGAATGAGTTTCCAGGGATTGATGATGTCGCGCTGTCCGGATAGTTTCAGGCAACAGGCAAAGTGTTTACGGAATTCGCGGGTAAAGCTGGACAGATTGCAGTAGCCAGCTTCCTGTAAAACCACGTGCAAGGTGCTGACCCTTTCGGGCAGCAGGATGTTTATAAGAGACGGCATGAGTTGTGTGTTAACGGTGAACGGCTTTCAGGGATGATGTCTTTTAAGGATTAATACGGGTCAAATAAAGGCTAACGTATGGTCTGTCTGACCCTAAACGAATATAGCGCATTTTTACTTTAAAATGATCGCCCGCTTATCACAGAAAGACACACTTGCAAAATCATTTTTATATCTTGCCCCCGTGTAATGAATTTTGACCATACATGGAGCAGAAAAACAGTCAATCCAGGAGAACATTCCTCCGGAATGGTATCGGAGCGGTGGCCGCATTTACCATCGTACCCCGTCACGTACTGGGACGGGGATACCTGGCACCCAGTGATCAGCTAACAAAAGGTGTGATCGGCACGGGGGAGATGGGGAAAGGGCATTTCGGATATGCGGGTACACGGGTAGTCGCCATCTGTGATGTAGACAAGCTGCATCTTCAGCAGGCCCGGGAGATGCTGGGAGGAGGCGTAAAGGCGTTCAGTGACTATCGGGAACTGATCCGGTTGCCTGAAGTCGATATTGTACACATTGCCACCCCACCTCACTGGCATGGTATCATGGCTGTAGAAGCCGCCCGTGCTGGTAAGGATATCTGGTGTGAGAAGCCGATGACGCGTACTATCGGTGAAGGGAAACGCGTACAGGAGGCTGTGCAACAGTTTGGAAGTATGTTCCGTCTGAACACATGGTTCAGGTTCGAAGACAACTTTTACGGGATGAATACACCCGTTAAGCCGATAAAGAAACTTGTTAACAGCGGATTACTCGGATGGCCACTCACGGTAACACTGAGTACACATACCGGCTTTGACTGGAAACAACACTGGATAGGAAAAACAAATCTGCCGGCAGTGCCGGTTCCTGCAGAACTGGATTACGATCGCTGGTTAGGGCCGGCTCCTTATAAACCGTATCATCCTCACCGCGTACACCAAAGCTTTAGAGGGTATTGGGATTATGATGGCGGTGGCCTGGGGGATATGGGGCAGCATTATCTCGATCCTGTGCAATATATTCTCGGGAAAGATGATACCAGTCCTGTATCAGTTGAAATCGACGCACCACAGCAACATCCTGATGCCGTAGGCACCTGGAGAAAGATCATTTATACCTATAGGGACGGTTGCAGGATCATCCTGGATGCCGAAGGAAAAGATGAAAAAGCAGCTTTCCTGGAAGGTCCATCCGGTAAATTGTATCCGGGATTCCGTTCAGATATTCCTGATCTTGCAAAGAAGCTGGCAGGATATCCCGATCCACCTCCGCAGGTGACAGATTTCATGCTTACGGTTAAAGAGCGCCGGAAATTTGCATTGAATGAAGTGAATGGTCACCGTTCCTGTACATTGGTAAATATGGGAAAGATCGCGCTGCAACTGGGCCGTTCACTGGAATTTGATCCTGATAGACAACGGTTCCTTTATGACGATGGTGCCAATAACCTGATCGATCCGCCTGCCCGTGCATCCTGGGCATAACAGATAAGCATTTCCTATGAAGAAAAATATTTTATGCATATTACTTCTACTGAGCTGTAGTACCTTATACGCACAGCAAACACCACGTCCCTACGCAGCGAGGATCGCACGTATACTAAAACGCTTACCAGCAGTTACTCAGCAGGCACAGGATAGTTGCATGCAACAGATAGCTGGATTAGGTATCAACGGACTGGTGGAAATGGCGACCATGTTACAACCTGCCGGTAAAGGAGATAATACTACACTTCAGTATGCACTGACAGGGTATGCTACTTACGTCTCTGCAGCTGCAAGAGATTCACTTCGCTATAAAGCAATAAGGTCCTGGGGAAAGGCGTTGAAGCTAACCACCGATCCCGCTAACAAGATCTTTCTCATAGAACAGCTGCAGCTATTCGGTGATAATACCGCTGTGCCGTTATTAAAGCCTTATCTGCTCAATGAACGTTATTGTGATGCTGCTATCCGTACATTGTCACAGATCAAAACATCTGCCTCTGTGGTAGCTATGGAAATGGCATTAGACAAAGCTAAAGGTAATAGTGAGATCGGGCTGATAAGAGCATTGGGTGAGCTGCGTTACCTGGCGGCAGAGCAGGGCATTACCCTGCGCACGCGATCAGAAGATCCTGTATTAAAAAGGACCGCTTTATTTGCACTGGCGAATATCGCTACGGAATCAAGCGAGCCGGTGCTGGCAGCAGCAGCAGAAAAGGCCGGCTTTGGTTACGATGTAACAGGTGGAACCGCTGCGTATCTCCTGTTTGTATCTAACCTGGGTCATAACTGGCCTACAGCGCCTGCTGTGACAGCAGCTAACAATATACTCAGGAGATGCAAGGGAGATAGTCTGGTTCATGTTCGTATTGCAGCATTGAAGGTAATCGTAGATATAATGGGCGATAATGCAGTGAATACGCTGACACTGGCTGCCGATAATAACAATGCAACCTACAGCGCTGCTGCACTGGCTATGGCAGCAGGAAGTATGAATGCCGCTAATACAGAGATCTGGGTACAAAAAGCTGAACGCGCTGCAGGAGGTACGAAAGCAAATATTCTCCGGATGCTGGCAGAGAGTGGACAGCGTGCTGCTACACCGCTATTGATCAAAGCATTAAAAGACACTGATCCGCATATCCGGATGACAGCGATCCAGGCGGCCGCACAGATGCAGAGTACCGAGATGCTCAGTCCATTACTGGTCGCTATGAGAACGGCAGACAGTACCGAAGTGTCAGCTATTGGCAATACCTTACTTCATATCAGAAGCCGGGATGTACCTGGTTATGTTGCAGTTGCCTTACAACATGCGCCACCTTATGCACAGGTTACATTACTGCATGTACTGGCAGAGAAGAAGGCGGCAGATAAGGCGCGTTTTATCAGTTTGCTGTTAAATAGCCGGGACGAGACGGTGGTGGCCGCAGCGAAAGCTACGCTGGAGGCCGTTAAAGAATAAAGCGGGTTTTATGGCATCTTATTTGTTACTGATGAGATAACTGAAACCTGTTTATCATATCAATCTATATTATATCACTATCAATAGCTCTATCATGAAATCACTGTTGCTGCTGCCCATGCTTATGTTGGCACTTGTATTTTCCAGTTGCACAAAAGAGAATATTACCCAGGAAGTAGTCATACCCAATAAAACTATTCAGTATGAAGTTAAATCCAATGCATGGCAATATGATGCAGGTTCAAAGACCTATTTCTCATCATTGCCTGTTCCGGAAATAGACGACTATGCAAATCAGAACAGTGGTATCCTGGTATATATCTCTTCTGACAAAGTAACCTGGGAAGCAATTCCTGACGTATTTAACGGTTCCACCTTTGTGTACACTTACAAAACTGGTAATATTTACCTGGAAGTGCAAGGCGCTGATGGAAGTACCATTGATCCTCCTTCATCCACCGTGTTTGTAAAAGTGGTGATCGTAGAAGCAGATCCAATATAATGTAACGATTATTAATTGCCATATGAAAGGGTGGAAGGTGATCATGTCACTTTTCACCTTTTTTCTTTCTGACCAGTAACCTGGGGGTAAGTACTTTACTCGCGGAAACCCAGGCAGTTATTGCACCACCCCACTGTACCTTTGCAATAGTAATTACGTTGTCTGACAGCGTAGTATACAGTTGTAGGTTTAAACAGTGCTGGTTTAGTCTTATACCGGCAATTTTTTTTAACTTCCCCAGGTAATAGTGAATTCACCAAAGATGGTGGATTCTTGATTTTTGTGCCTTCCGCTTACCGTCTATCCATTATTAGTATAGCCGCATTTTGATTTTGAGCTGTCAACGTATATTTTTGTTTTATCAGTGAATGGGGGCATTTTTCTGCCTATAAAACTTTTCATGCACATTATGGTTCGGAAATTACTGAATGCAACAGGTCTCTTATTAGCACCTTTTTTACCGTTGGCTGCACAAAGCCAATATGAATTAAACAGTGGCTGGCAATGTAACAATATTGCCAAAGTCACTGTGAAGGGAGAAGCGCTTTCTGCGCCTTCTTACAAGCTTTCAGGCTGGATGCCGGCTACTGTACCTGGTACAGTGCTGACTACGCTGCTGAATAATAAGCTTGTTCCTGATCCTTTTTATGGAATGAATAATGAGCGTATCCCGGACATCTATACTACCGGCAAAGATCATTATACCTATTGGTTCGTAAAGGATTTCACAGAGCAGAAGCCATCTGCCGACGGACAGGTATGGCTGCACTTCAGAGGCGTGAATGATGGTTGTGACATCTATGTTAACGGACATCGCCTGAATGCTAACACCCACTTCGGCACCTACCTCAGACATTCTTATAATATCACCCAATGGCTGGCGAAAGATGGTAAGAACCGTCTGGCTGTCGTGGTATATCCTCCTGCTATCGTCGGTAATCCCAATGGTGGCCAGGGTGGTGACGGTACTATCGCAAAGAATGTAGGACCTCAGTATACCGCTGGCTGGGACTGGATCCAGCCAATGCGTGACCGTAACACCGGTATCTGGGACAAGGTAACGATCGAGAAGACCGGAGCCGTACATATTAAAGACCCACAGGTAATTACCAAAGTACCTGGTGTAAGAATGCCGGAAGGTGCGCAGGCGCCAGCTATCGTTATGGTAAAGGCGACCCTGGAAAATGCGACCGGAAAAAGTGTAGAAGGTACCCTCCGTTACAAACTGGCAGGTAATACCATTTCCCGGAAAGTAACCCTGGCTGCAAACGGAACGACCACTGTACAGTTACCTGACCTGGAACTGAAAGAGCCTAAGTTATGGTGGCCAAGTGGCTATGGTCCGCAGCAGTTGTATAACCTGCAACTGGAATTCGCAGAGAACAGTGGCGTGGATGATGTGGAAGAGGTGAGTTTTGGTGTAAGAGAGATCCAGACCTACTGGAACTCCCATACTAACAGCCGTGAGGTAGCTGTGAATGGTCAGAAGATCTTCATCAAGGGGGGGAACTGGATCACTTCAGATGCCATGTTCCGCTTCAGCAAGGAGCGTTATGATGCAGAAGTACGCTTCCACAGAGACATGAACCTTAACCTGATCCGTATCTGGGGAGGTAGTCTGACGGAACGACCAGAGTTTTATGACGCCTGTGACAAATATGGTATGCTGGTATTCCAGGACTTCTGGATGTCAGGCGACTGTAACGGCAGGTGGGTAGACCCATTAAAAAAAGAAGACCAGTGGACACGTCGTCGCTATCCTGATGATCATAACCTCTTCATTGAGTCAGTAGCTGATCAGATCAAGATGCTGCGTAACTATGCCTCCCTGGCTTTCTGGTGTGGCGGTAACGAAATCACTCCTCCGGTAGATATCCTGGCAGCAATTAAAGATTCCCTGCTGCCTTCTCTGGATAACACCCGTTTCTTCTTCCATTACTCCAACACAGACAGCATGTCTTACAATATGTTAGGTGGAAACGGAGATGGTCCATATAACATTCAGCCAATGTCTGTATTCTGGAATGAAAGGACTTTCCCTTTCAACTCTGAAGTAGGGTCCGTAGGTGTGGGCGATTATGAATCCCTTGAAAGATTTATTCCGGCTGCCAATATGAAGGCACCTGAAAACAAGAAAGATGGAGTAGACTCTGTATGGGACTATCATAAGTATATTCCTTATTTTGATCATCTTGACGCATATGGTAAACCTAAAGATGTAAAAGACTTCGCTAACAAGGCTCAGCTGGTGAACTATGACCAGTACCGTGCCCTGATGGAAGGTTTCAGCGCACATATGTGGGATTGGTATACAGGAGTGATCATCTGGAAAACACAGAATCCATGGACGGCCCTGCGTGGTCAGATGTATGACTATTACCTGGATCCTAATGCCTGTCTGTATGGTAACCGCGTAGGAGGTGCACCACTGCATGTGATGTGTAACCCTACTGATGGTAATATTTTCACTGTGAATAATACCTTTAAATATCACACTGACGTTATGCTCCAGCTGACTGCTTATGATATGGAAGGTAAAGGCAAGCAACTCACCCAGGTATTTACTGAAATCAGCCCTAAAACTGTGCAGAAATACCTTTCTGTTAAGAATGGTCTCGATAAACTGGGTGCGAAGGAAGGCGTTTTCCTGTCTGTACGTTTGCTGGATAAAGACCAGAAAGTGATAGATGATAACCTGTACTGGTTCCCGGACAGTACCGGCAATTACTCTGGTTTGCAGAAAATGAAGGCTGCCAAAGTACAGATCGTTGCACAAAAAGCTGCCAATGATAGCATTACAGTAAAGATCAGCAATCCTGCCAATGGCCCGATCGCGTTCTTTAACCGTGTATCACTGGTAGACAGCAAAACAAAGAAACGTATCCTGCCGGTATTCTATAATGACAACTATGTGTCTGTTTTACCAGGCGAAGAGAAACTGGTGACTATCAGTGGTGACGCTATCAGTAAAAATGGTAACGCTGTTGTCACCGTTTCAGGATGGAATCTGACCGAACAAACTATCAACATCAAATAGATAGAGATAACAACTTTTTGGAATTTTAAGGGGTCGGAAGCACATTCCGGCCCCTTTTCATTTCTCCCTGAAAATGGCGATTTTTGGCATTTTGGGGTAAAAAGTACCCTTCTACCTAGGAAAAATGAAAATTTTTTTATAGGTATTTCGGGGCCTTGTAAGTAATTGTAAATGATCGGATTAATAGGGGGTAAAACACGCGCTGAGGATACAGTCTTACCGTAGTATTAATATAAAAAAATATTAATAAATAAACTATTTACTATATTTATTACTCGGTTTTAGACCTTTTCATGTATTTATGCCAACAAAGAGATTGTCGTATTTGTCTGATTTAATCAGTTTTTCCCTCAACAGGAGAATCAGATACAGACCGGTCAGTGTCAGGTGGCCTGGTAATGGTGTAGCAATACTGAATAAAATATAACACGAAAAAAGAGTCAGCGAATAATATCTATATCCCTTTATCCTGTAACCGTATGATGTTATTTAAACGGAATCTGATTTCGAAATATTGTCTTAAAGATCATAGTAATATTATTAAAGGTTTTGATGAATCTTCAGCAATGCGGCATAAATATATATTATTAGCATTCGTTATCGGTATTTCAGGGTTGCTTGTCGCCTGTGGTGGTGGCAGCGGTGGTACTAAAGCCGTGTGTGACCTCGGCCTTAAACCTAAAATTACCTCCAACGCACCGCTGGGTATGAATGATACCCTAAGGTTATCTGTTTTCGGTATTGATGAGCCCAAGACGTATACCTGGGAAGGTCCCGGTGGATATGTTTCTCATGAAAGGGCTCCTGTCATTCCTAATCCTGGCAAAGGTGCACAAACTTATAAACTGAGTGTTGTGACCAATGGCGGATGTACCTATACTGCCACTTCAGACAACATCGTCGTGACTGGTCCCTGGAATCCCTGTGGACTGGATAGTAACGTCATGAAGATCGTGAAGGCGACCACCTTATCTTTCAACGTGATCGAAGGACGTGTAGATAATTCTAACTTCCTCATCAGAGCAGAAAGTAAGAATCTGGCAGTTGTTGATTTCCAGTTTGAAGGTAATCAGCCTCCGAAAGAAGGTTATTATACGATACAGGTAAATGATGGTGTGATAGGTGCCAACAAAGTAAGAGTGGTGGCATCTGTAAGCACATTGCAACCGTTCACTGCTTCTTCAGGAACTGTGTATGTGGCCATCAATGGTACGACCACTATGATCAGTTTCTGTGGACTGAACTTTACGTCAACCAACACGGGTGTGACTTCTACCACAGGTGGCGCCAACGTTATCTGGACGCCCTGATAACATCGTCCATCTTAGACATTACGCTGTTTATAGCAAAATATGCAAGCGCATATCTCTGGGTTTTACCGGTGATATGCGCTTGGTTTTTATAGCTGTTTAGACCTGTTTCCTGGTTTAATAGGCGTTTTTATCCCCTTTGATCATGTTCATCAAAGTCTGAAAGATGATCTGGCAGTCCAGCCAGAAGCTGTAATTCTCGATATACCAGATGTCCAGGTCAACACGCTTCTGCATCTGTCCGGAGAAACGCGTTTCCCCTCTGCAGCCATTTACCTGTGCCCAGCCTGTAATGCCTGGTTTTACCATTTGCCGTAACATGTAATGCTGTACAGTTTCCCTGGCTTCCACATGCAGAGGCGTGGCATGGGGACGTGGTCCGACAAAAGACATTTCGCCCATCAGTACATTGATACATTGTGGTAATTCATCGAGATTGGTCTTCCGTAAAAAACGTCCTATCGGTGTGACCCTGTCATCGTCGCGGGTGGCCTGCATGAATTTTCCATTGCCGTCTACTTCCGAAGCCTGTACCTTCATGGACCGGAATTTATAACAGGTGATCTTTTTGTTTTTCAATCCCCATCTTTCCTGTTTAAAGAATACAGGTCCTTTGGAGGAAATTTTGATTAGTATGGCTATGAGTAAAAAAAGCCAGCTGAATGCAATCATAATACAAAGCGTAAAGCAGATATCGAATGCCCGCTTTAGTCGCTGATGTCCGGCATCATCGAGGGCAATAGACCGGAGGTTGACCATCGGGATATTGCCAAGCAGGTTCATGCTTGTAGTAGGTGTATAATACTGGGGCACGTCGGAAATAAGCTTTACTCTTTTGGCGGCTCTTTCACTTGTCACAATGATATGTTCCGTTTGTTCTCTTGCCGATTCCGGTAAGGCTACGATCACATCATCAATCTCATTGGTTTCCAGTATACTGGTCAGTTCTGAGATCTTTCCAAGGTAGTGCCCATTGATCTGCGCATTTGTATCGTCGTCTACAAACCCCACACAGTTGTAGCCAAAGTGATTATTGGCGGTGATCGTCTGATAGAAGTTCATGCCTGTTTGTCCCGTTCCTACGATCAGCACATTTTTCGGATTGATATGATGAGACCTCCAGCGTAATGTTAGTTTCTTAACTATATACTTGGTTGTAATAATACCCGCGAATATGTACGCTCCATATAGTAATGTGAAAGTACGGGGATAGGGGTATGATCTAAAAAAGTAAAAGAACAGAAAAGAGAATACGCAAACATGCAGCAATACATTTTTCAGTATTGCAACAAATTCGAAGGAATAAGAGGACGTCTTCCTGTAGTCGTCGTACAGCCGCAGGGAGGTACCTGTAACCGTCCATATGCCGAGACTAATGAGCAGCAGGAGGATATTAAAGTTTGATAGAAATACATCACCTTTCCCGGCAATATATTGTCTGGTTAACAAAAACGCGGCCGTCAGTACAATATAATCAATTGTTTGTCTTAGGAACTGAATAGCATGAATACGTCGTTTCATATCGATGGACTTTTATACGATTGCATAATAGAATATGGGGTACAGCTATGAAATAACGTGCTCTTAATGTTCTACCTGGGATTAATAATTATGACTCGAACAATAGGGGTCTGTAGTGTTTACGTTTAAGTATTTCTCTTTTTATACAGCAGGTCCATCTGCAATATCTGCAGATCATCTGTTTGCAGAAAACCGACTGGTGCAATAAATTCAAAGCCGAGTTCTTTCACGTAATTGTGCATTTCATCAAACAGTGGTTCTCCATCATACATCTGTACAAATGAGGTCTCGAACAAGAGGTAGTCTATATGCTCCAGACTATGCACTGCTCCCTTCAGTACTTCTTTTTCAAATCCCTGTACATCCAGTTTCAGCAGCACCGGATGGGTGACAGGAATCTCGGGTAGCAGATCATCCATACACTTTACCGGTACCCTGATCTGGTCAGCTTCAGCTGTCTGGGGTAACAGTTGTTGCTGCAGCGAAGATACATGCAGTGCAGAGCTGGCATGTGAATAATGGTTCGCATAGAATTCCAGCACACCACTTGTGCTGCCCAGGGCAAAGTTGTAGGTATGTATGCGTGGAATGTGCCGCGTGTTCTGCTGCAGCGTGGTATACACTTCCGGTATCGGCTCAAAGGAATGGATGCCCGCACGCGGATAAAAGTGTTTTGCAGAAAGTGCAAATTGCCCCCTGTTAGCACCTACGTCCAGGATCGTATTCACTTCCGGAATGTAGTGTTTGCAATTGTGCAGCAATTGTGTGGACGCAATAGACACTCCTTTTTTCAGGAGTGATGTTAATCCTCTGCCGGATTGTAAAAAGACTTTAGCAGCGTCTGCTAGTTTGAAGATAAGGTTCATGATGCAAATTTGTTGTTCCAGCAATCTTTATAAAAACGTATTGTTTCTCTGACACTCTTTTCCCAGGTGAACAGGCTTGACTGTGCTATCCCGGCTTGTATGATCTGATCCCGGAAGCTGGGCTCTTCCAGTTGCAGTATTTGTTCTGCGAATGCCCGTGCGGTTATTTCAGTGGTCAGCAGTCCTGCATTTCCGACTACCTCAGGCATGGAAGTACAGTTGGTAGTGACCACCGGGCAGCCTGCTTTCATCGCTTCTCCGGGAGGAAATCCGAATCCTTCGTAACAGGAAGGGTAGAGCAGACACCAGGCATAATTGTACAGTATATTCAGATCAGCGGGTTTTACATTTTCAACAATGATGTAACGTCCGTGGAGTTTATTTTCAATCAGCTGTTGTTCTTTTTTGTCCCAGGGCCCTCCGCCGGCAACGACCAGTTTATATGCCGGAGGCAATAAAGCAATTGTGTCCAGTGCTGTTCTGAAGTTTTTATAGTTATCCCGTCCTCCCACATATAATATATATGGACAGTTGATAGCTGCTGGCAGGATAGGAATTCCTGCGGCCTTTTTATCAAATGGATAGAATGTGTCAGCAAGGCCGTGATATACTACCCGTAGTTTTGCCGGATTTGTCTCCGGATAAAAATGTAATAGCTCTTTTCTTGTGCTATCTGATATACAGATAATGCCATCCGCGCGTTTTATGCCGTAGGCTTTCTGTTGCGTGTTCGCCAGGCCTCTCGGAAAACGCGTCGCTATCTTCCGCTCATGTGCAAAGTCATGTACTGTCAGGATGTTGAGCACATTCTTCTGCGGGGACACACGCAGATAACCTGCATGAAATATAGCACTGTGTGGCAGTGTATATTGTAACGGCAGGTAACGCAGGTATTTTGGTGGGATCCAGCTTTCGCGTATGCAGGTATGTTGCTGATAATTCAGTTGCTGTTCGAATATATTAGAAGGGTTCAGCCCTGCATTCAGAAAATTAACAGGCATGCCGGCATTACACATTCCCTGCAGCAACTCATACCAGTACACCGATACGCCGCCTGCTTTTTGAATGGTAAATACGATATTGTCCAGAAAGATCTGCATAAGCCTAATAAGAATGTTTCAGTTGATATATTACCGGGTCTGGTGATGCCGATCCATCAGCGTCATGCGCACAGAGCAATGCCGTTATAATGAGAAACAGATCGATCTGACTAAAGAAAAAACATACCCATATGAAAGCAAAGTAACTGCTCTGGAAAACGGAGATATTCTTTCTCGTGTAGGTAAGGATCGAAAAGAATATGATCAGGGAGAATATGCCAAATTCAGCCAGTATATAAAACCACCGCATATTCAGGTTATGCCCGCCTACACCATTCAACCTGCTTTCATAATTCATCTGCCCGAAGAAATACTGTGCAGGAATGAATGTACTGTTACCCGCCCCATATCCTGTTAGTAAAAGATATGGCTGGTCCCGCAGGAAATCCACCACAGGTAACTCCATATCACGTTGCAGGGGCATGCCCATCACGACGTTATCTTTTTGCCATATTTCATTGTCATACCGGTATACAGAACGTTTGAACACCAGTTGGTATATGGCATTGTTCTGATTCTTTGCATACAACTTGATAAAGTAGTTTTTTGATTCGTTGACAATAAGGAACAAGCTGATGATGATACCCAGTGTACTAACTATTTTTAATCTCGTAGACTGCATGCGCCCTACTAACAGGAAGGTGATACCTGCTGAAAGCATATTGATCCAGAATGTTTGTGAGACCGTCAGTAGTCCCATCAGTATACTGAGCACCGCCATTTTATATTCCTTGCTCCTCACAAAAAGAGGAATGGACACAGAGAGAAAGGCACTGAACACTTTAGGTTCTCCGAAGAGCGCCTGCACACGCATGCTGAATACAGAGGTAGAAGACTCCAGCATGTAGCGATGCTGCATCCCCAGTATCTCTCCCAGACTATCATTATGTATCAGGAACTGACAGATGATCTGCAGACCGGCTATTACAAAAGAGAACTTAGCGATCTTCTTCATTACGCCCGTGTAATACTCAAAGGATAGCTGTTCTTTATCCTGTAATAACTTAGCGCCTATGGCAAACAGCGGGAGGTACGTTTTAATATAGAAATAAACAGGACGCATGTAGAAAGCCGACTGCTTTCCGGGAGGATAATAGAACGGATCTTTATACAGCTGTACAATGAAGAATATGATAAAACTCGATATCGCCGGTAATACCAGTAATAAAAGGTATCTCCGGTGAATATAGATCTGTCCCCTGATCAGGTAGTGTAGTTGTTCAATTGTAAACGCCACACTCACAAAGAAGGTGGCTGTAAATGTAGGACCTATCTTCAGCATGGTATATGCCTCTGTGGAAAAAGCATACAATAGTGTTTCCAGTGCAGTAATACGCCCCTTATAGTGCAGATGCAGCAGCATACCGGCAATGAGAACCGGCATGGTTTCCTTGAAAACCTCCACATATGGATTGCTGCTGACAAGTAAATTATAGATACTGTTATCCATTACTGGAATTTTAGGATATGCGTTTGTACAAATTGTATAACAGCGGATTACTTTTTACTATCTTCCTGACCATATGAAATAGATAACTACTCCTGAATACGGTATCCAGGGTATAGGCATCAGCCTCACTGTCCGGAGTCAGTGTATCCGGATGTATGATGTGAGAAATACTGCCATATACCATTTTTTTGAACCAGGCAGGTTCATTTTTGGTATGTGTTGCTTCTTTGCCATAGCCGATATTCCGGATGATATTGGTATTCGGCGTAATAGCAAGTCCCTTGTTGAACAGTACCGACAGAAACCATTGTGTATCCCATGTATCCATTCGTTCTTCAAAAAAAGCATCCAGCTCCCTTTCAAACTGCGGAGGCAGGTCTTCTCTCGACGCATGCCTGTATCGCTGCAGGGAGACATCGTAGTACTGCCAGGCTCTTCTCCAGGTTGCCCATCCCCAGATATGTGCATAGCGGGAATAATAGTAGGATGCATTTCCCCTGATGATGCCTGCCTGGTAGTTGCTTCCTCCGATGTGCATTACCTGGTCGTTATGACGGTGATGTTCCAGTAGTGTTGTACAGAAATGATAGAAGGTAGGGTCCGGCAAACAGTCATCCTCCAGAATGATACCTTCTTCTACCTGTGAAAAGAACCAGTTGATCCCACTGCTCACTGCTTTAGCACAACCCATATTCTGTTCTCTGAACAAGGTGCTTACTTCGCATGGCCAGTCTATATAGTTCAACACAGTCTCTCTTGTTTCCTGACAAAGCGCGGCGTCTCCTGGTTTGAGAGGACGTGGGCCATCAGCTGCGATAAACAATCGTGCAGGTTGCTGCATACGTATACTTTCGAGTATACGCATGGTCTGCGCAGGACGGTTAAAAATGAGTAACAGAACAGGTGTATCCAATGCACTTTATTTTATAGCTTCCAATGCAACTGCGTTTTCAAATCTTGAAGCTTCTTCCACCAACCGGAACATATCATCCGGACAGTCATTGAACCGGCATGTTCTGACCTGCCTGAACCCTGCCTGTTGTAAGATGCTGGTGAGTGAAGGGGTGTCCCACATGTACAAGTGTTCTCTGTTGCCAAGTGTCGTCTGTATGATGCCTTTGATACCACGTAGTCTTTGTTTTTTACCCAGCATCGTTTTCTCGAGGAACTTTGTATTAGCTTCTCTATCCTGATTGGACAGGTCCTGTACATATTCTCTGGCAGCGCTTTCCAGGTCCGGTACTACGCAACGGAAGTAACCGCCTGGTTTCAGGATACGGTAGGTGTTCCGTACAGCCAGTACACAATCTTCATATGCCAGATGTTCCAGTACATGAGAACAGTATACACCATCACAGGTATCTGCGGCTGTACCCGGCAGGTCTTTCAGAATGTCACCGAGTAGTACATCATCGGGAAAGGTCACATGCATCCTGTTCTTTAGCAGTCCGCCGATCAGTGGCAACTGCTGTATACGCAATGTGGGCGATGCATCGTAGTTTCTCCAGCCTTTGGGTGCTGAAAACGGACCACAACCATATTGGACATATAACTTACTCATGACTCATATTTTTAAAGAAGTAGGTATAATAGGTTTTTGCAAAAATGGCGTACCCTGCCTGCTCCATAAATTGACCCAGCTCACAGTTCTGCATATCTGACAACAGGAAAGGGTTGGATTCTACCAGGATATAGGTTGGTCTGTATTTCTCCCAGTTGTTAGAGCGTAATACGTCCATGTCCAGTCCTTCTGCATCGATGGTGAGAAAGTCTATCGGCTTGTTTGCCGGCAGATAATGATCGAGTATATCTGCCAGTGGCCATGTTTCTATTTTCTTTTCCCGTATTACCTGATATTTGGGGTCCTGTGTATATTCATCGATCTTATCCTGAGAGAAGGTATTCAGTGCAGGTTCATTGAAAATGTGATACGTGAGGTGTTGCCTGGTAGCCGAAACACCCATTTCCAGATTCACATCCCGTGGACGGTATTTATCGAACAGTGCCTTTGAACCAGGCATGGGATCGATATTGATACCTGTCCAGTTCATTTTATAGAACAGGTAAGTGTTGGACACACGGAACGGGTGATGTGCGCCCACATCCACGTATACGCCATTGGTCTTGTTATCGAAAATCCTTTTCAGAATAAGATCTTCTCCTTCAGAACTATAAGCCGGCGCCAGATAACGGATCTGCGGGGCAACTTTTGATGCCAGGGTCGCTATTATTTTTTTTACGCTCGTCATTTCGTCAGATACTTTTCACGGATTACTGTTAGAAAATTGTCAGCAAAGATTTTAAAGGCGTCGAACATATATCTGGCATCTGCAATGGCTTCCGCCGGGTATAGCATCTTTTGTATGATAGAGAAGAGCCTGCCTGTTTTGTCCAGTGCTACCAGTGTTGAGCAAACGGCCATATAGGACGCTACTGTGGCAATGGCGGCCCCTACGCCTCCCATGGATGGGATCAGCAGTATGTTGATCACAATGTTGACGATCAGTCCTGCAAAGCTGGCGTATAGATTGATCTTGTAAGCCCCTTCGATCAATTGGTACTGCATCAGGGCTGTACAGAGGAACACGGGTATATTCGCCCAGATGTGAATAGCCAGTATCACACCTGACTTCGGGTATTGTACACCATACAGCAACTGCGTCACTGGTGTGGCAATGAATGCCATCATCAGGGCGATCAGGGTACTGGTCCAGAAGGACAGCCGTAACCATCTTTCTATGGCCTGGACATATGCATCCATGTCAGTCTGTTTTTTGCTGATCAGACCAGGTAATAGTGCCGTTGCCAGCACCGTAGGTAATGCGTACCATAACTCGGATATCCTTGCGGCAGCGGCGTATTCTCCCAATTGTGCAGATGTGCCGAATGTATCCAGTAACAGCTGATCTGCTTTGAGATAAAGTAGTATCAGCAAGCCGGTAAACGTCAGAGGCCAGCTATGCAACAGCAGGTATTTGATTTCTGCAACATTAATAGCCGTCAGCAGCTGTTTGCCGCCCTTACGCAGATAGTTGATCAGTATAATAGAATAGGTCAGCAGCAGCTCAATGACCGTTAGCCAGAGAAACTGTATGAGTGTGCCATTCAGGTATACGAAAGCAATTTTTATGAAACAGAAGACAACAAACAGGACCATTTTGGGAATGATCACCTGTTGTACTTCATTTCTTGCCTGATAGTAATAGTCGAATACGTCGAAGCTCTGCAGTATCACAATCAGTCCCGTGATCAGTGTACAATAGATGTATACCGGAGAATAGCTTTTTGTTGCATATACGATCGCTGCACAGATCAGGTAGCATACCATTGCTCCGGCCAGACGTATCGCCAGGGTGGAGGCCACGATATTGTTTTCTCTCTCAGGAGACGACACTATTTCCTTGACAACGACCTTGTCCAGCCCGAATACGGCCAGGCTTCCCACAATAGTCGTCAATGCAAGGGCATAGTTCCATATACCAAATGCTTCAGGACCGACCTGGCGTGCTATCATCGCTGTTGTGATCAGGCCAATGAATAGCCTGGCCAGTTTGTCCGCCAGCAACCAGCCGCTATTTGTGAATATCTTATGCAATGCGTTGTCTCATTTTTTTAGCAAGAGATGACCATACCTTCGTTTTATCCGCATTCTCTGAATAAGAATAATGATCGTAGTAATAATATGGATAGAAGGAGTCCTGTTCGATACCATTGAAGATGACACCCGATTTACGGAAAAAGCTCTCCCTGATCGTCTCAGCCACTGCTGTCATCTTTGATTTTAAAGTGAAATTGTAGCGTACCATAAAGAGCGTACAGTCTACATAAGGTGCAAGACTCTTCGCATCCGACACAATACCGATCGGCGCTGTGTCAATCAGGATATAATCGTAACGCTGCTTCAGTATTTCCAGTAACTGTCGCATGCGGTTACTCTCAATCAGCTCCACCGGATTCGGAGGGATAGGGCCGGAAGAGATCATATCCAGATGATCAGTACCAGGTACTTTTTTGATCACTTCTTCCAGTGTTTTACTTTCCACGAGATAGCTTGTGATCCCTACCTGGTTGTCTAGTCCCAGAGACCTGGATAGCTTTGGTTTACGCAGGTCCAGCTCCAGCAGGATGGCCTTCTTGCCGTTCACGGTGAGGGCATTTCCGAGATGTGCTGTCATGAATGTCTTCCCTTCACCGGAAATGCTGGAAGTGATCATAATGGTGGCTGTACTATGGTGTTCATTCAGCAGAAAGCGCAGATTCGTACGCAGATTGAATATCTGTTCCAGTAATACCGACCGGTTATGTAGGGAAAGGTTTTTCTGTCCTTCCTCATCCTGGTAGATCTCAGCCATGACCGGTCTGCCGAATGCCTGTTCTATTTCTGCTTTATCCAGTACCTTATTGTTCAGGAAATATTTGATATAGATGTACACGGTACATAGCACCAGTGCAGCAGCCAGGAAGCTGACAAACACCAGCGTCTTTTTAGGTGATTCCGGTTTGCCAGGAATAAATGCCGGCGCCAGTACCTTATTATCTGTTACGTTACTGGCATAAGACACCGCAGCTTCCTCTTTCTTTTTTAACAGGTGCAGATAAAGGTTTTCTTTCACGCTCTGCTGTCTTTTCAGGTTAATGTATTCCCGCTCATATGCAGGGATATTTGCAATCTTTGCCTGAATCTGATTGACCTTCGCCTGCATCTGATTTTGCGCTACGCCGGCATTCCGTTTATAACCAGAAATGTAGTTTTTGATCGTGTTACGTGCATCAGCGATCTGTGCATCTGTGTTCTGTAAGATCATACTGCCGGGTTGCAGGGAGAGGGAAAGCCTTTTCTTTTCTCTTAGCAGCTCTTCATACCGGTTGATCATACCCGTCAGTGCCTGATCGACATTACCAAGAACAGGTGCAAACGGATAGTCAGTACCCGGATCATTGATATAGGACTCTACCTGATCGAATACTGATAACTGCATATTGGCATCGTTCAGTTTGAGGTCTGCGTCTTTCACCTGTTCCAGGGCCAGTTTGGAGCTGCCTTCTATGTCAGTGATGCCCCGTTGTACTTTGAACCGTTCTTCCTGTTTTTCCAGGAAACCCAGTTCATCTTTTAACGAGTCGATACGTACCGTCAGAAAGCGGATAGTCTTGAGTGCCACCCTGTTTTTATCGTCTAGTGTATATTCGTTGTAGGCATCTAATAATGCATTCAGGAAGTTGGCTGTGCGGGCAGCAATGCGGTCTTCATAACTCACCATGACAACTGTTGCATCCCGGTTAACCAGCGCCGTGCCGATATCTTCTATTTTTTTGTAAGCGAGTTGTTCTACAGAATCTACCTGTATGCGGTAGGTCTCATTCTCCGCACCAGGTATACCAGGATCGTAGGAGATGCTGAAACGGTCTTTACTTACCTGGAACGGATCGCCGGGATGTACAACGAACGCAATGTCCTCATCATTTGGATTGTCCACCCATTTGACAGTTAGCAAACCCTTTTCAGACGTAACATCAAACTTATAGTTACCCACTCGTCCGCTGTCACCCAGGAAATTCAGTCTCAGCGGGTTCCGGTCATAGATCTCTTCCTTACGTAGTGTCGCTTTGGTGAAATAGCGTACGTTAAACCGGTTTTCCCGGATCACTTTTTCAATAAGAATAGGTGACTTCAGTACTTCCATTTCATTTTCGATGTTCTTGCCATTGTTGAAAAGAGAAAGAGATTTAAGGAGATCACCTTCTTCGCCATTCTTCTTTTCATCTTTCAGATATAATTTGGCGGAAGACATATATCTGGGCTTGGCATATTTCAGATAGCTGAGTGCACCGGCGGTGGCGATCAGTATTACAATGAGGTACAACGGCCAGTGGAACAGCAGTTTCTTGAACAGGTCGCCCAGATCGATCAATGCGCTTTTATTATTATTCTCTTTATTGCGATTCATTTGATGTATCATTTAACGGAAACGATGACGATGGTGGTAATAAGCGAAAGAATGCCTATGGCTGCCGGTAAAAGCTGTACCAGTTTCGATGTGCCGAAAAGTTTGTTAGAGCCGGGCTTTACGTAGATGACGTCGTTGTTGTTGAGATAGTAGTAGGGCGAAGCCAGTGTTTTACCATCATTCAGGTTAAGAGAAACATATTGTTTTTCTCCGTTGATCTCACGTATGACCATAATGTCGTTGCGGATGGCGGTCGTATTCATATCGCCGGCCATACTCAGCGCATCCAGGATGGACGCTCTTTCTCCCGGTACCCTGTATGAACCCGGACGGGCGACATCGCCCAATACCGAGACCCTGAAATTGGTGATACGTGTAGATACATATGGGTTCCTGATCGTTTTGTTCAGTTCCTGTGTGACGATGTCATTGATCTCTGATGTGGTTTTTTCCCGCACGTAGACTTTTCCTATCAGCGGCAGATTGATAAATCCGGCGCTGTCTACGATATATCCCGGGTCCATACCATTACTTGTTAATGGAGAAGAACTGACAGCTGTCGGATTCAGGATAAGTGAAATGTCTTTGTCGATCGTGGTAATGGTGATTTGTAAGATGTCTCCTGGTTGTACTTTGAGAGATTGTAATCTGTTGGCCGCTTCTGTTCCGTTGATTTTTTCAAGGTCATTGAAATAGGTGATTTTTTTGGTGTTGACACAGCCAGCAAGTAAGACCGAGGCAATAACTAACAGTAAATGGATTCTAGCTATCATAATCGATTTTGATTAATAAAAACAAAGTTGATGACAGTTGTAAGATGCTATTGGCAATATGTATTACGTGGTAATCTGATTGTTGATCGTGGTAATGGGAACTGGCGCCGGCTTTTTAAGGAGCCGCTTTCTGAACAGTTCCTGGACGGGGAGCTCGAAGTAATAATGAGTAAGTATACTTAGTGGAATCAATACAGCATAGAACGTAAGTAATGTCAGCGTGGAATGAAATACCTCCCGGCTCAGTCCGAGTATATCTGCCATGATAAAGAAGGTCACCATCAGCGGGAAATGAAGCAGGTATAATGCGTAACTGGCATTTCCCAGTACAAGGGCCCATTTGATCTTCAGGCTGCCTCTGGTAGTTTCTGTCAGTGCCAGTGTTAGTATGGTAACAGGAGAGATGATGGTACGGAAGAATGTATTGCGTGACAGGTTGAACAATGCTGTGTGAAAGGTTTCATCCTTACCGGCCAGCAGCTTTTTCATAACCAGCATGGAGAACTCCCTGATGTAGGAGAACGCATATTCTGAAATCACCACCACCCACAACAGTACAGCTGTGATCGTAACGATCGTTGTAACCTGGCGAACGTTCTTCCTGGTTGTCATCCAGGCGTACAGGTAATAAGTAAGTCCGCCGAGGAAAAAGGAATAGATACCCTGTCCGATCATAGAATAGAAATATTGTATAATAGCCCCTGCTACCACAATACCTATGAGTAGTGCCTTATTGCGATGCAGTTTCTTCCATGCTATCAGGAAGAACAGCAGGTACAATAACAGCTCCACGGACACTGACCAGGAAGGACCATTAAAGCCGTTTAGTGCAGGTGTCTTTTCAAATCCCCAGCTATGAATGACCAGCAGATTAAGTACGAAGTGGTAGGTGTCATTGTTCTGGATGATAAAAGTATGTCCGTTCATACTGAACATGACGTACTGTATCAATACCAGAGAGATCAGAGTCACAACATGAACAGGATATAATCTCGTTAGTCTGTAACAGATGAAGTTATTAAAAGGTGTTTTCCTGTCTGCGATCTTATCGGAATAAAACCAGAAAAAAATAAATCCGGATAATAGAAAGAAGAGGTCCACGGCAAAGAATGCGTGGTGATAAAAAATTGATAGGTATGGAAATAATGGAAGGCCCAGTTCCTCGAGAGGTTTGGTTTGCAGTGTCTGGTCCTTGTAGAAATAGAACTGCCAGTGACACAGGACGACAATGAGCGCAGCAAAGCCTCTAATGGCATCCAGGCTGAAAAAGTATCTGGGAGACGAGGTATTGTTAGGAATCATGGAATGGCTATCAGATAGAACAATAAAATACCGTATAGCGGTTGGGGCACCACTATATGCAAGAGAGAATTTTGCAGATTTTATTGATTACGCATTCGCAGACTGAAGCAAGTTAAGTCAAAAATATCATATGCACAAAATTGCAAAAAAAAGATAAGCAGCCGGAACGACGCCCTCTCATAGTGACTATGCGCAGAAGAGATGCTAAAGTGAACATGTTAGAAATAGTTGCAAAATGAACAATATTTATATTATTTCTGTATTTATCAGTTGACATATTTTCGGAGATCGCTCCATTCACTTAACACATACCATGTTTTTAATGAAACGAATGAAGAAATTGGTTAATGTCTTACACCATTTTTTGTATACGACCAGGAAAGCCCAGCAAACAGATCTCTTATTGTTAGGAACCATGTTAGCCCGCCAGAACAGAGACCTGCCGGTACTTGATAATATCGCAGCTGCTGAATTCAAAGTGTTTTCCCAAACGGGTGATGATGGTATCATTCAATATCTAATTAATAAAGTACGCATCAATGAAACGTCTTTCGTTGAGTTTGGTGTTGAGAACTATGTTGAATCCAATACCCGTTTCCTGCTGAAGTATAATAACTGGTCTGGTGTTGTTATAGACGGATCGGAAAAGAGTATACGATATATTGAGTCAGATGATATTTACTACCAGCATGAGCTGAAAGCAGTCAGGGCGTTTATCACCAGAGACAATATCAATGAACTGATCGGTTCGCAGGGACTGAATGGAGAGATCGGTTTGCTTTCGGTTGATATAGATGGCAACGACTACTGGGTGTGGAAAGCGATCAGTGTAGTTGACCCCGTTATTGTAGTGGCGGAATATAATAGTGTGTTTGGTATTGAGCGAGCGATTACTGTACCTTATCAACCCGACTTTGTAAGGGAACATGCCCATTTCAGTCACCTGTATTTTGGCGCCTCTCTGAAAGCGCTGTGTACGCTGGCGGAAGAGAAAGGTTATGCATTCGTAGGATCCAATTCTATAGGTAATAATGCTTATTTTGTGAAGAAAGAACGTCTGGGTCCACTGAAAGTGCTGACGCCTGAAGAAGGTTATGTATATTCCCGTTTTCGTGAGAGCCGCGATAAAAAAGGTAACCTCAACTACCTGTCTGGTCATGAAAGGTACGAATGCATCAAAGGTATGCCTGTATACAATGTGGTAACAGGTATTACAGAACAACTATAACTTAACTCCACCCAAACAATCAACCAATGAATTTGTTCACAGACACCCTAAGGAAAGTCTATGTCTTCGTCTTTGCACGTAAAGCATTGTATTCTTTTAACTTGCTGCTATATAAATTAAGTATGCGCGGGCTTGGTATTATGAATCATGAAAATGATGATATCAGTGGTGAAAATGCTTTTGTAAAATTTATGCTGAATACCGGCAGATTTAACTCAGGCGTCATCCTTGACGTCGGGGCTAACATAGGTGGCTACTCCGTGATGCTGCGCAATAAAAAAGTATCCTTGCCTATTTATGCATTTGAACCTCATCCGGTAGCTTACAATAAACTGGAGGAAGCAGCGGGTATGCATCACTTCATTCCTGTGCAGAAAGGAGCAGGGGAAACGGCGCTGACCACCTACATCTACGACTATGTGGAGAACAAAGGGTCTGAACATGCGAGCATGTATAAAGAAGTGATTGCTGATTTCCGTAAGAGTGAAGTAGAGGAGATTCCTATTGACCTTACGACTATAGATGAGTTTATAGAAGATAACAGGCTCGCCAGGATAGCGCTCCTGAAAGTAGATACAGAGGGGAATGAGCTGAATGTGCTTAAAGGGGCGAGAAAGGCGATAGCGGATGGAATTATTAATGTGGTGCAGATAGAGTTTAATGAGATGAATGTGATATCGAGGACGTTCTTCAAGGATATTATTGATATACTGCCAGGGTATGATTTTTATAGGTTGTTACCTGACGGGCTGAAGGCGTTGGGCGAGTATAATGTGGCGGCGTTTGAGATTTTTGCGTTTCAGAATATAGTAGCTATAAGACGTTAGCTTACATCGCATTTTGTCACGGCAAAAATATCCTGGTTTATTAACACTGCTTTAAATTGTTGATAAATATATAGTTAGCTTCTGTGTGAGTCAGTTTGATAAAGTTATTTTTACCTGCGCAAAAAAACTGCGCATATAGTCCTGAATATTGCTGTATCATTATAAACTATAACACATGCATATGAACAGGATTAACGGTAACGACCTTTTAACGATCGGTTTTAATCAGGGTAAAATACTGGGCCTTGCATTAGAAGTACTTGAAAAAAACTACCAGGATACGGACCGTGAGACAGTCTTAACCATAATGAAAAATGTAGCGGAGAAACCAGAACTTTATCTCGACCATGAAATATTAGAAGATCTCGCTACTAAGATCATCGAAGACGCCAATGCGCCGAAAGATGATACTATCTCTCTGAATGAGACCGCCATGCCATTCAACATCTACGGACAGGAACATATAGACGAAGGCGCAGTACGCCAGATGGATACCGCCATGCGCTTACCTGTGACTGTCGCCGGTGCTTTAATGCCTGATGCCCACCAGGGTTATGGCCTGCCTATCGGGGGCGTGCTTGCAGCAAAGAATGCGGTGATCCCCTACGGTGTGGGTGTGGATATCGGATGTCGTATGGCGCTTTCTGTCTTCGATATTCCGGAGAGCCATTTTGTGAACAATGCTGATATCTATAAAAGAGAGCTGATCGATCATACACGTTTTGGTGCAGGACATGGCTTCGTGAGACACCAACGTGCCGAACACGCAGTATTGGAACGCAATGAATTTAACATGACCCAGTTCATTAAAACGCTGCAGGATAAAGCCTGGTCACAGCTCGGTACTTCCGGTGGAGGTAACCACTTCGTGGAATGGGGGATCATTGAGTTTGCGGAACGCGACGAGGTGCTGAATATTCCGGCGGGAAGATATGTAGCGTTGTTGTCTCATTCCGGTTCCCGCGGACTGGGCGCCACAATTGCAGGACATTATACCCGGCTGGCAAAAGACATCTGTAAACTGCCGAAAGAGGCCTCTAATCTTGCCTACCTGGATATGAACAGCAGCGAAGGACAGGAATACTGGCTGGCCATGAACCTGGCAGGCGACTACGCTTCTGCCTGTCATGAGATCATACATAACAAACTGACAAAAGCGATCGGCGGTCAGCTGCTGGCCAGAGTGGAAAACCACCACAACTTTGCCTGGAAGGAAACCTGGAATGGGGAAGACGTGATCGTACACCGTAAAGGTGCAACACCTGCTGGTAAAGGCGTAATGGGCATCATCCCAGGTTCTATGACGGCTCCGGGTTTCCTGGTGCGCGGTAAAGGACTGGAAGATGCTATTAACTCTGCCTCTCATGGCGCTGGCCGTCAGATGAGCCGTACACAGGCCATTAAAAGCATTTCTCACCAGGAGATGGACGCCATCCTGAAAGCAAATGGGGTGACACTGATCGGCGCCGGTCGTGATGAAGCACCGATGGCTTACAAGGACATTAATATGGTAATGGACGCCCAGAAAAAGCTGGTAGATGTGGTAGCGAAGTTCTCTCCGAAGATGGTGAGAATGGCAGATGATGGAAGTAAAGAAGACTAATAACAGCTGTGCCTGTTGGACTCAGCATGAGTTTTGAGATATAGTAGACAGTGTTCATGTTAATTCCATCAAATATGAAAAAGCAACAAGCACTGGTTAAAATCAAGGCATGCGCCGAACATGAGTGGTTTTATGTAGCACCGGGTGTATGGGGACTGCGCGACAGGATCGTAAACGTCTATTTCATACATGACCCCTCTACCAACCACTGGATACTGGTAGATACCGGTATGCGCGGCGCTGCTGCAAGGATCAAAAGAGTCGCAAGAGAATTGTTCTGGCCACAGGCCACCCCAGCCGCTATAGTATTGACACATGGTCATTTTGATCATATTGGCGCGGTAATGCAACTGGCTGATGAATGGGATGTACCCGTGTACGCCCATTATCTGGAAGCTCCCTATCTGACAGGACGTTCTTCCTATCCGCCTCCTGACCCGACAGCAGGCGGCGGATTATTTACCTGGCTTTCCTTTTTGTTTCCCAAAGGCCCCATTGATCTCGGCGGACGGTTACTTTTATTACCCGAACAGGGGAATATCCCCGGACTGGATGAATGGAAGTATATTCATACGCCCGGACATGCACCCGGTCATGTAAGTCTGTACAGGGAACAGGATGGTGTGCTCATCGCAGGAGATGCTTTTGTTACCACCCGTCAGGAGTCATTGACGTCAGTATGGAGGCAGGAACGCAGATTGAGTGGTCCTCCCCGTTATTTTACATATGACTGGGCACTGGCCGAAAGATCTGTTCAGTCCCTGGCCGCCTTACAACCGTCCATTGTAGCTACCGGTCACGGTCATCCGATGGAAGGGGAAGCCCTGGCCGCCCTCCAGGACCTGGCTAATAACTTCCAGGAGGAAGCCGTCCCACGCCATGGCCGCTATACCGGCGATCCGGCCGTAGCTGGTATTAGTGGGGTAGAGTATGTGCCGGCTACCAATAGTAAAAAGACTATATTAAAGGCAGTCGCCGTAGTAGCCCTGCTCGGTATAGGTGCACTGCTCGCCAGCGAAGTAAAGAAGCGATATAGTTAATAATAACTGGTTGAACATATAAGAGAATAGCTCCCGCCAGAGACGGGAGCTATTTCTTTTTTAAGGATGGGGTTCGGCTCATGGCCTGTTGAAAGAGAAACGATTACACCTGTGATTATATGATAAGTTTGCTATAATTGATATAATATTTATATTAGTCGGACAATTAGTGAACTGCTCCTCCTTATTCCACTTTACAAGTTCCGCCCCATAAAACACAGGGCGAAACCTGCGAAAGTGAAATTCCTGTCCGATGAGTAAGCAAGTTACTATAACATAATTAGTTAAGTAAGCGTAATACTGCGGAACATACTGCGTAGAACTACGGATATTTCTAAACAGTTATAACCCGTAACCGCCGCCCGCGTTCCTCGATAAATGACTACAACAGCACCCTCCAAAATGACCAGAATCAAACAGCTTATCGCGCAAAACAGGGAATACAGTGAAGCCGCACAGGCTCTCCTCATTATGGCAATGATATTGCTCGCAGCTTCTCTTCTGAAAAGCTAGCCGGAGCGATAAATTATATAACATCTGCCCGAAATTATATAACGGACCTTCCTTACACAGGACCTACCTTTGTAAGCATGAAGTCTAAGATGTCAATATCATTCCGGGCGCTGTTTCTGCTGACCGTATTCCTCCTGAATACGGCTACAGGATTTGCCTGTGCATTGACATCTGGACTGTTGACCAGTGATTCTCCTCACAGCCACCTCAAACCGGTTGCCCGTCACACACATCACTTACCTGAAAGGTCTGCTCATCATTGCTGTGGTGGTGACATGGTCACATTTGCCCTGCTGGATAAAACAAAGTCAGCAGGCGACGATCATACCTGGGTTCCTTTGCCCGTTATACTGCTTCCCGTCAGGTGGCTAACGGCGCCACCCGCATCATGGTCTGTTGTGCCTCATAGATACGTAAGTTTACATCAGTATCCGCCACCCACAGATATTCGTATCGCTATTCAGTCTTTTCTGATTTGATGTCGTGTGAATAAATAACCTGCTGCTGTAAGGCAGCAACGCTTTATTGCTCCATACTAAAATCAAATACAATGAAAAGTCCTATCATAGCTACTACCATATTACTTGCTACTTTCTCCGCGCAAGCGGCTAATCCGGCTTTGTCTAAATTGCTGTCCATTTATTTCGATGTAAAGAATGCACTGGTGAACAGTGATGCCGCTACAGCAAATACCAGGGCCGCCGAATTTGTAAAGGCGGTCAGCACGATCGATATGCCCTCGCTGTCCGCCGAAGAACGTGCTGCATTTATGCCTTTGCAGGATAAGCTGATTTCAGATGCCAATGCGATTGCCGGTACCACAGACGTGAAAGTGCAACGTGAAAAATTCAAATCTCTCTCCGATCACATCTTCACGCTCGCTAAAGCGGTTAAATTATCAGATGCACCGGTATACCAGCAATACTGCCCCATGCAGAAAAGCTACTGGCTCAGTAATGAAGCCGCAGTTAAAAATCCTTATTATGGTAAGCAAATGCTTACCTGTGGAAAAGTGACAGAAACGTTGAAATAAACAGCTGTAAACTATAACAGAATTATATGAAACGTTTACTGTTTACAGTAATGATCTTACTGTCGTATGCGGCTGCTTTCTCCCAGGCCCCCCGTACGGTGCGTTACGACCTGTATGTCAGTGATTCCATGATCCACCGTGATGGAAAGATGCTGCATGCAATGGTCATCAACGGCGGCATTCCCGCGCCTGTACTCACCTTTACAGAAGGTGATACTGCCGAGATCTATGTGCATAACAAGATGAATATGGAGACGTCCATTCACTGGCATGGACTTATTTTACCTAACCGGTATGATGGGGTGTCCTATCTGACTACAGCTCCTGTCAAAGCCGGAGAAACACATCTGTATAAATTTCCGCTTGTGCAGAATGGTACCTATTGGTACCATTCTCATACCATGTTCCAGGAACAGAGCGGCATGTATGGCGCTTTTATTATCAGAAAAAGAAAGGCGGCTCCGGAAAAAGAACATACGTTGCTGCTCAGCGACTGGACGAATGAGCGCCCCCACCAGGTGGACAGATCATTGCATACAGCCACTGACTGGTACGCGGTCAGAAAGAATAGCGTACAGAGTTATGCAGAAGCGATTAAAGCAGGACATTTCTCCACCAAGGTGACCAACGAATGGAAACGTATGCTGGCAATGGATGTCAGCGATGTATACTATGATCAGCTGCTGGCTAATGGTAAACCGGTGGACGTGCAGCCACAATTTAAGGCAGGTGATAAAGTCAGACTGCGTGTTGTCAATGGTAGCTCTTCTACTTATTTCTGGCTTACCTATGCCGGTGGAAAGATCACAGTCGTAGCCAATGATGGTATGGACGTAGTGCCTGTAACAGTGGATCGCCTCATTGTTGGTGTAGCGGAAACATATGATGTGCTGGTGGATGTTCCCTCCGACAGTAGTTATCAGTTCCTGGCCACGTCAGAAGACCGTACCCGCAGTACATCCGTGTTCTTAGGTGATGGTCCGCAGAAAAAGGCAGCTCCGCTACCGCGTCTTAAATACTTTGAAGGTATGAAGATGATGAATGGTATGATGAAGATGAATGGTCAGATGGATGCTATGGATATGGAAATGAGTTTACAGCAGATGGATATGAATGCCGTCATGTATGAAGAAGATCCCGGTGTGACCCTGAACTATGCGATGTTAAGATCACCCGTGGAAACAACCTTGCCCCCCGGACCGGTTAAGGAACTGCATTTTAATCTGACAGGTAATATGAACCGGTACGTCTGGACCATCAACAACAAAACAGTCTCTGAGTCAGATAAGATCCTGATTAAAAAAGGAGAGAATGTGCGTATCATTCTATACAATGGTACCATGATGCGCCACCCGATGCACCTGCATGGTCATTTCTTTCGTGTGCTGAATGAGAACGGCGCGTATTCACCGTTGAAGAACACGCTGGATATAATGCCGATGGAGACAGATACCATCGAGTTTGCGGCAACAGAAAGCGGTGACTGGTTTTTTCATTGTCACATACTCTATCATATGATGAGTGGTATGGGACGCATTTTCAGTTATGAAAATTCTCCTGCTAATCCCGAAATTCCTGATCCGCAGAAAGCTATTCGTAAGATCTATGCGGATGACCGTAAGATACATACAGCCGCAAGGATAGGTCTGGAAAGTAACAGCAGTGACGGTGAACTCACCTTTGCCAATACCCGTTACCGGTTACAAACAGAATGGCGTGTAGGCTATAATGCTGCAGATGGATATGAAACGGAAAGTCACTTCGGCCGTTATTTCGGACAGACGCAATGGCTGTTCCCTTATGTCGGATGGGATTTTCGTTACCGGCGTATGGATGGACCGGAGAAGAATGTATTTGGTCAGGTGAGTACGAAGAATCGTCGTAGCGTATTACACGCAGGCATCGAGTATACCTTACCAATGCTTGTAATCGCAGATGCTTCTGTTGATACGGATGGAAGGGTGCGCGTGCAGTTAAGCAGGGAAGATGTACCGCTGACAAGAAGACTGCGTTTTAATTTTATGGCTAATACAGACAAAGAATATATGGCCGGCTTCAGATATATTCTCACAAAATATATTGCTATTTCTGCACATTACGACAGCGACCTGGGTGTGGGAGCGGGTTTCACGATCACTTACTGATCCACAGTATACCTGTTTACAGATGTAGTACTTAAAAAAATAAACGGGTGTATGATTACACCCGTTACTACCTAAACCTACAACTGTTTATTACTGTAATTATATAGTTCTTTTTTTGTGGCACAAATGTAACACCTCAAAAGGGTATATGAAAAACCAATTTCCCGGTTTAATAAACCAATTTTTCCGGGCGTCCGGAACGAAATTTCATAATCGGAGAAATTGGCTAATTTATCCGTAAAATTGGCATTGACCAGTAGCGAATCCCGGCCTACTTTTGTGTCATCAGATTTATACAGCAGCTGCGATATAAAAGAAGAACAAAAGATTAACAGAAAAAGATTAAAACGAAAGACGATGAAAAAGTTTATTACGAATGGCGTTGCTACATTAGCATTATTATTAGCAGTTACAGTTGGCGTTAAGGCACAAGAGAAAGGCAAAAGTGAAGCACAGCGACCAGCATTTTCTTTGAGTGTTGGACCTGAAGCAGGCATACCGGTAGGAAGTTTCAATGACTATTATAAATGGTCTTTAGGCGGTTCCGTACAGGCAGATTATGCGATCCTCGGTAAGACATTATATGTAAACCTGAATACCGGTTTTACAAATGTTTTTGCAGATGATATTCCTGGTGTGGATGATGTTCAATGGATTCCCGTGAAAGCTGGTTTAAAGTATTATCCGTTCCAGCGCAATAATCTGTATGTACAGGGCCAGGCTGGTGTGAATTTTATCACCAATGGTCCGGTAGGCAACAAAACTGCATCCTTTACCTACACCCCACAGATCGGTTATCTGATCCCACTGGGCAAAGGTAACTATCTCGATGCAGCCGTTAAATACGATGGAAATTCAAGATTCGTTGATGGTGGCGGACGCGCTGACATACTTGCTGTCAGAGTAGCTTACACCTTCGGCTTATAATAAAGTACAATTTGCATAGGACATAATTGTTTAAGGGGTTTATAATCAAATGAAATAGGGCCTTTCGTCTGAAAGGCCCTAACTATTTTATACAAGACAAAAGTAAAGAAGATCAGGCTACTGATAATTTCTTAAAGTCAGACGGATTTTCATCCGCAAACTTTTTAAAGAACCTGCTGAAATGTGAGCTGGTATCAAAGTTCAGCTGATCAGAGATTTCCTTCACGCTCAGGGTCGAAGTGGTCAGCAGTAATTTCGCTTCAAGATATAACCGGCTGTGAATAATCTGCAAGGCGTTCTTGCCGGTTTCCTGTTTAACGATCTCGCTCAGATGCTTCGCAGAGATATGCAGCATGTCAGCATATTCCTGTACCGTTCTTTTATAAAGAAAATGCTCTTCCACCATATCACGAAAGTTGATGAAAGTAGCATACTGTCTCGTTAATTGATGATTCGGTCTGCTCTCCTGGCATTTTTCAAATGCGCGGTTCACCTCATACAGTAACTCTACCACCTGCAACCGTACTATCTGCAGGAAGAAGGGACTACCTTCCCGGTATTCGCGGTCTATTCTTTCGAATAATTGTTTTGTCTTCTGGAAATGTGGTTCTGACAGTGTGTATACCGGCGCACAGGAAGGATTCAGATCAATCAGCGGGTCAAGCGCGCTTTGTTTGATAAAGCTATCCGTGACAAACTCCTTCTGGAACATGACCATATATAGCAACAGGTCGTCTGATGCATTGTCAAAAGAAGTAGTATGTTTAGGCGATACGATGTGTAGTGATTTAGGTCCTACATCAAAAGTGAAGGAGCCGATCGTTTTCTGGCAGGTGCCACGTATGCAGAGAATAATGGCATAGTGATCGGTCCTGATAGGTGGACCGCTCTTTACGCTTCCCTCATTGCTCAGTACTGCAAAATTATTTGGGTGAAGCAGCTCATCATACTTATCCATCCCGAAGCTTTGTGTCACCTTTTTGTCAAGCGACAAATAGTAGCGTATCGTGGACGGAATATCGAATATTGGCAGGTTCGTGTTCATAATCAGGACGCAAAATTACGGTAAAAATTATGGAATGAACTCCGCAAGAACCGGGTTTATGTGTTAAACCTGAATGTCTACTTTTGTATTGTAAATGAAATAGATATGATTTCACAGGAACTGACTAATTATGAGCGGATCGCCAGGGCCATTGATTATCTGAAGGCAAACTTCAAAAGGCAGCCCTCCCTGGAGGAAGTAGCGGAGAATGTATACCTTAGTCCCTATCATTTTCAGCGCATGTTTACCGAGTGGGCAGGGGTAAGTCCCAAGAAATTTACCCAGTACCTGAGCGTGGAGTATGCCAAGGGACTCTTAAAAGAGAAGCAGGCCTCCCTTTTTGATACAGCATTGGAAACCGGATTGTCAGGAACAGGCCGGTTACATGACCTTTTTATGAAAATAGAGGGTATGACGCCCGGGGAGTATAAAAATGGAGGTGAGGCCCTTTCCATCAATTACAGCTTCGCAGAAAGCCCCTTTGGCCCGCTTATACTTGCTGCCACTCCAAAGGGACTGTGTTACCTGGCGTTCGGGGAAGACCGGGATCTCGCCTTCCGGCAATTGCAGGAGCAGTTCCCGAATGCCCGTTATCAGCAGCTGCTGGACATGATACAGCAGAATGCGTTGTATTTCTTCACCCAGGACTGGAGTACCCTGGAAAATGTCAAACTGCACCTCAAAGGTACGTCCTTTCAGCTGAAAGTCTGGGAGGCACTGTTGCAGATCCCCATGGGTGACCTGTCTACCTATGGTAAAGTGGCCGCTGCGGCGCAGGCTGACCGGGCTTATCAGGCCGTAGGTACCGCTATAGGGAATAATCCCGTCGCTTTCCTGATACCTTGTCACCGGGTGATCCGGTCCAATGGCGAACTAGGGGAATATCACTGGGGCAGTACCCGGAAAATGGCCATTATTGGCTGGGAGGCGGCCCGGCATGACCGTTCCTGAGAGGCCGCTTGGCCGTCGCTAGTTCGTCGCTTGTTCTACCCTTGTTCGTCCAGACTATCAAAAACCCCCTATAGGGGGCATTCAGGACAAAACCCGTTGTCAGCATCCGTCATTTTGCAGCTAATGGGTTATTTGTCCCATTAAACCCATACCGCACCTTCATTACACCCTTAATTCCCCCTTAATGAAGGGGACATATAAAGGTAATCCGGGTATTATAACCTTATAACGGATTTTCGGACAATTACTAACGCAAAAACGCTCACTTCCCCGACTTTTTTATCACCATTCCCTGTTATACCTGTATACCCCATGACTTACAAATGGCGGATTATTATAATCCCTTTTTTCGTGTGCGTAATGAATATTTCATATACATTTTAGCAGTATCTTTATTACAATTAATAAAAACCCGATATTACATTTGCGTAACAGAACCATGTAATATTTAACCCTTTAACAGTTCACTGAAAAACCTTGGAACGCCCAAATGACCCTGACTACATATACCATATATGCTCCTGAGGTGCAATCTGCTATTCGTATTGCGCAAGCCCTTGCAAAAGAACACCATCATGCACATTATACACCTGCCCATCTGCTACTGGCATGCCTGCACAAAGAGGTAGGGCTGACGCCGCAGTTGCAGGCCATGGATATAGACACCTATTATCTTGAAGAATGGGGAGAAGTAAGGCTGGATAGTGTTCCAAAAGCGGGACGTACGCCAGAAATACCGGAGGCAGATGAATATGCCGCCAATATTCTGCAGGAAGCCGATGCAGTAAGACTCGAATATGATCTGGACGCCGCGGATGCCTGGTGTGTACTGGTCGCATTAAGTACGCCTGGTGTCGGGTTCTCATTTGAACAGCTGAAGACATTTCCTTTGCAGCGGGCACAGTTGCTCACGCATTTCAATAAGAAAGAAACTAATGGCACAACGCCCCGCACGACGGTAGTCACCGGGAAAAGTGTTGCGCAGAAATATATCTATAAGCTCACCGATCCGCAGCGACTGCAAACAAAACATCCGCTGGCGGGGCGTGATGCAGAGGTGCGTACCATGATGGAAATACTGACGCGTAAAGGGCGGTCCAGTATACTTATTACCGGAGAGGGTGGTGTGGGAAAAACATCCCTGGCGGATGCACTGGCAATGGCTATCGTGAATAAGCAGGCGCCTTTGCAGTTGCAGCAGACCGATATCTATGCATTAGACTATGGTGCATTCATTGCAGGTGCTGCATATAAGAATGAGCTGGAAGACAGATTACAGCAGATCATTGCGCAACTGCAGGATGCCGGCCGGCATGTACTGTTCATAGACAATCTCCATACATTGCTGGATAAACAACCTGGTTCTGCCGGCGGGATTGGCAATGTGATCAAAGCAGCCATGAACAAAGGCGATATCATGCTCATTGCTACCAGCACGCCCGAAGGTTTTCGTAAACTGATAGAACCTGATGGCCTGTTACGTCATTGCTTTGAAGTGATCCAGCTGGCTGAACCGGATGAGACCACTGCTGCCCGCATGATACAGGCGGTCATGCCTGATTATGAGGGTTACTACAACCTGAAAATAGCACCGGAAGTCATCAGCGAAGCGATCAGGTTATCGCGTCGCTATCTGAAGGAACGTAGTTTGCCTGACAGCGCTGTGAATCTCTTAGACCGCACACTGGCAGCCATCCGTACTACACAGGATACCGGAAAGATCGTACTAGAGGATCTGAAAATAAAGCTGGCAGCCGCAGGCGATAACAGGGAAGAACTCCTGTGGTGGTACCAGCAATGTATGCAGCGTTTCAGCGCCCTGGTAACGACCAGACTACAGCTTGAACAAGACGTCTATAAAACAGAAGATATTAGTGTACTGAAGGAGATCCTGCACGATATTGTCGCGCAACTGGAACCGCTGATAGCCACACAGCACACCGCAATGACCGGTATTGACCTGGCTACGATGATCGCTGAAAGTACGGGTATTCCGCTGGGTAAGATACAGTCGGGAGAACGGGAACGGCTGGTGAATATGGACGTCGAATTGAGGAAGAGAGTAGTAGGGCAGGACCATGCCCTCAAAACCGTCGCGGAGGCGATCCTGGAATCGCGCTCCGGTCTCAGTCGTCCGGGCCAGCCAATAGGCTCATTTTTCTTCCTGGGGCCGACAGGTACCGGGAAAACGGAGCTGGCGAAATCTTTGGCAGACTTCTTGTTCCAGGATGAACGGAGCATGATCAGATTTGACATGTCCGAATTTAAAGAAGAACACTCGGCGGCATTACTATATGGCGCTCCGCCGGGCTACGTGGGATATGAAGAAGGGGGCCTGCTGGTTAACAAGATCCGCCAGCAACCCTATTCCGTTGTTTTGTTTGACGAAATAGAAAAAGCGCATCCATCAGTATTTGATATTTTCCTGCAGATAATGGACGAAGGTAAATTGCATGACCGCCTGGGTAAGACCGGCGATTTTTCAAATGCCCTGGTCCTCTTTACCTCCAATATCGGGAGTGATGTGATAGCCCAGTCATTCAGACAGGGTATTATTCCCGCCTCACAACAGCTGATGGAGATCATGTCCAGGCATTTCAGGCCCGAGTTCCTGGGCAGGCTCACAGAGATCGTACCCTTTGGCCCTATTCAGCAGGAGAATGTAGTGAAGATATTTGATATTCATCTGAAGCATCTGTTGCAGTTATTAGCCCAGCAACAGATCACCCTGGACGTTTCTGTCGCCGCAAGAGAACAGCTGGCGGCAGAGGGATATTCGCCGTTATATGGCGCCCGTCCATTGAAAGAAGTGATCCGGAGCAGACTCAGAAAGCCCTTGTCACGTATGATCATAGAAGGAAGTCTGCTACCCCACATGACCGTTAAACTGGATGTTGACGCGCAGGGTATGCTGCAATGGCAAACCAGTGCGCAGGAAGATCGGACGAAATAGCGTAAGACCATAGACCATAGAACATTTATTGTTGTAAAAACCAATTGATATGAATGACAATTACGGGATTGGCGGTAATGAGGTGAAACTCGACGCCAATGAAGCCATTGTTGAGATCTCTCATAACCGGACCCTGTTTGCTGAAAAGTTGACCCAGCAAACGCCAGTAAAACCGGAAATCGTGCAGGGACTTACCACTGTAGAAGGAGTATTTGAACATTACAAACCTGCTGTGAACATGCTCTTCCATGATGCAGAAGGACGTACCGTTCCGGAGAACCTGGAATTTCACAACCTCGGTGATTTTGGAGTGAAAGGCATCACCGCACAGAGTCCTTTCCTGAATAATCTTGCTACTGAACAGGAACAGTACCTGAAGATCATGAAGCACCTCAAAACAAATAAAGTGCTGAAAGCCGCTCTTGCTGATCCAGCTGCCCGGCAGTCATTGCTGGAGTCTATCCGGTCGCTGGTGGCAGATCTGAATAATAAGTGAAAGTAGCGTGAAGTGTGTTAACGATCATACTTCTACTGCTTCTTCATATAAGCGAATTAGTATTGTTTGAATTAAGTATAGTAATGAGCTGATCATATTTTTGTCCTGCATTCTCATTCCGATAGCAGGTCAATCTTATGATGATGGATAGCTGAATCGCTGCTAACTGGCACTTAATTCTCAATTCCCGATTCTTCATTCCTAATTCCTAATTACATCAAAATGTCTGATCTACAGAAACAGCAGGAGCAGCAAGAGCAGCTGCAAAATGCCCCCGCACAACAGACGGCTGCTTCGCTGCAGGAGAATATAGATATACTCGCTAAATATGGTGGATTTGATCTGCTGGAAGGCGCTATTGAAGGCGTACAGAACCTTAACCCCGATCGTAAGGCCCGCCGTAACATCTTCCTGACAGAAAGTACCAAAAAAGGGGAGCGTGAAAAACTGAAGAAAACACTTGAACTCTGGGAGAAAGTCCTCACGGAAGCTCAGGATCTGCCTGATATGGTCAGTTATTGTACTGAACATTCGGAACAGGCCGAAAGAGTGCTGAATAATAACCTGAGTGAGGCGGTGGAAGCGACGCGTGAACTGGAACAATCCTACCGGAATGTGGCGCTGTTCTTTAAGAATACGGAGTCTGATAAGGTGAAGAATGTTGCTTTTATCAACGTGGAACTTGACCAGCTGAAAGACCTGGACAACACCCGTTTTATTGATCATATTCATCAGGAAATCGTCAGCGCATACGATCGTCTGGACCTGCGTGATAACTATAGTCTGCTGGTAATACCTGGTTATCTCGGTTCTAATAAAGTATTAGAGAAATGGGCAAAGATCGCTTATGAAAATAAGGTGATGCTGGTGACTGACTTTTCTCATCTCGATGCGCCAGATGATGTACTGGAGATGTTTGAACTGGCTAATCTTACTGGTGGTGAAATACATCGTTCCAATGTGATCATGACGTGTAACTGGCTGGTAGGCCGGGGCAAGTTTGATGAGATCAACGAGCAGGATCATCTGTACGTTCCTCCGTCCGGCGCGCTGGCTGGCAAGATCTATAAAACACTGATGTCACAGGTCACTGCCGGTAAGAAATTCGGTGGTATGAATGAAGTGGACGGTGTGAAATTTGAACTGAAGAAAAGTGAAATTGCCAGTCTGGAGAAAATGGGTCTTATCCCAATGGTGAAAGAATATGGCAAGGTGATGGCCTTCAGTGCAAAGACCTTGTTCAACGGCGATAACATCGGTTTACAGACTTACTCCGTCGTACGTGTATTTGACTACGTGACCAAGGTGCTGATGGACTTCCTGAACCGTCGCGCCTTCGAGAACTTCAATGCCAACACCCGTAAAGACCTGATGAAGCAGATCATCCGCTTCCTGGATAGCATCACCGGTCCGGATAAACTGATAGAAGACTTTAACGTCCGCAGGTTCGAACAGGATCCTGTACAGAAAGATCGTATCCACCTCAATATTCACCTGAAACCGTACTTTCCTGCCAAGAACTTCCTGATCAAAATGGAAGGTCATAAGGGAGAGGATGCGACTGACTGGGATACTGAATATGAGCAGGATAAATCCTGATATTAAAACAAGTGAGCTGCCGGTCCATTGAACGTCAGCTCACTGTTTTCATCACATAAAAAATTCAAGAAAGGAAAAGATTATCAGATGAAGTATGTCTTAACAGGCGCCTTCTGTTTTTTATTGACCTGGTGTACGGCACTGGGGCAATCTCAGACAGATAGCATTATTACAACGAAAGGCGCTGTCACCCTTATTACCTGTGGATCAGCAATTACTACTTTCCAGATCGGAGATGGCAAGAACGCTGACTATGATTACCGCATTGTAGATGGTAATGTGGTATTTATCCGGCCAATAGTGTCCAATCCCAGAGCGACTAATCTCGTGATCCGTGAAGGAGATAATATCCATTACCTGATACTGGCATTCAGGGACAAGGCAGAACTGACCAGGCTGAAATACACACTATCTTCCGGCAGTTCCGTCAGGAGTACAGGAGGGCAGCCTGTCAGTGCCGGTAACACGACCGGATCTGCTGCGTCAGCAGGAGGAAGTGATGGGAATGATCCGGAAGAAAGCGAATACACGGCTGCCGCAGCTGGTATCGATACGGTGACGGTGGGTAGTATTGCAGAAGACTTTCGTAAACAGCGCAGGGGCGGTCATCAGTATGAAACCACAGCCGATGGCATTACCATCAGCTTCTCTCAGGCTATGAGCCTTAACAATCTGGCCTACTGGGGTTTTCATATCAGGAATCGTTCCGGCGAACCATTTATTGTCGGTAAAGTGACATTGATGCACAAGACAAAAGCCGATACTGCTGCTCTTTTCACCATGCCGGTATTATACCGGAAAGGCGCAGGTGCTATTGCCGGTAAAGCGGATGAGTCACTGGTATATATCACTGCCGTACGTAACTTCAAAAAGGGCGATGAGATCATCATCGTGATGTACAACAAGGCTAATCAGAACCAGGTGGTATTATACACGCCGGCGAGTGCCTTGCCGAAATACATGATCAGTAAATAACACGTGCCATCGTGCGTACCCGTTTTAACATATTGTTTACCTGTTGTCTTTGTATCCTTACATTGACAGCCACTGCGCAGCAGGTGAACTTCTGCGGAGAGATGGTGCCGATGGAGCGGGACTTTGTCTCCTACAAGCTGATGGACGTCATCAAGGGGCACCTGAAGTACCGCAATTTCCTGCCGGTACTGAAGGCAAAAACAGATCTCTATTTTCCGATGATCGTTCCCATCCTGCATCAGTATAATATACCTGAAGACTTTAAATATCTTCCTGTAGTGGAGAGTGGCTTTACAAATGCCACCTCTGCTGTGGGGGCACAGGGCGTGTGGCAGTTCATGCCTGCAACAGCGGCTGCCATGGGGCTTGAAGTGAGATATGACAATGATGAACGTAACCATCTGTTAAAATCAACACATGCCGCCTGCCGTTACCTGCAGCAGTTGTATCGTCAGCTGCATTCATGGACACTGGCGGCGGCCGCCTACAACGCCGGAGCCGGTAATATCTCACGTAATATGAAGAAGCAGGGTAGTAGCGATTATTATCAGCTGGTGCTGAATAATGAAACTGCCCAGTACATTTACAAGATCATTGCGATCAAGCAGCTGTTTGAAAGTCCTGAAATCTATATTCCGGGATTTGGTTACAATGTATTCAATAAGTCTACAGCGAATATGTCAGTATTTTCCACGCCTTCCCCGGGTATCCGTCCGCCTGAGATACCCAAAACACCCGAACCGGCAGCCAGGGATTTTAAGTCAATCCGTATTACGGTCGATACCAAACCGGGACGTAGGGCGCCTGTTACTGCATCGGTATTTGCTGCACGGTTACAGCGGAATAAGTCATTTGAGGACGGACAGCTGGTGAGCGTTTTGTTACTGGATGATCTGCAGGCCAACGGGGTGTATATACGCAGGAATACGCAGTTGTCGGGGAGAGGATGGATGGTGAGTGACCGGATCTATGTAGACCTGGGTTTTGGCAATACGATCACGTTGTGCGATGCGGGAGGGAAGAAGGGGGTGCCAGCGGCGGCATTGAAGGAAGGGGAGGACGTACGGTTGATGAAGATTTAGTCCCCGAGTATTTTAAATATAAGCGTATAAATACCGATCAGCTTTGTTTTAGAGTCCTTCTGAATTGCTTATCTTAGTCCGGGTTTCACATTTTTTATTCACTCATATAAATGGGTATCTTTGCACCTATGGGAGCATCCCATTGAGTGAAATATAATCCGTTTCAGGCAGATGCCGGGAACGATCACTTTGCCCTGGGGGAGTTAATATGAAAATAAAGGCTTTAGAATTAGAGAACTTTCGTTGTTTTGATAGCTTCGCTATCAACTTCTCTGACCAGTTTAACATTCATGCTATTATAGCTGAAAACATGGTCGGAAAGTCTGCGTTAATGCATGCTTTAAAGTTGACTGCCAATACATATACATCTGGTTTAAGAACGGAAACGCAGATCAGAAAAGAAGACCATCGTGTGATTGGTAATAATCCCATGTCTGATATCACCAGCAATGTTTCTATTAAAGCAGAAGCGCTGATAACAGATGCTGAAGGAAGGCAGGTGTTAAGTAGCTGGCGGAAATATAAGGAGAAGCCAGTCGGTGGATATACAAAATTACAGATCTTATCAGGAATAGACCCTAAAAAGCAAAGTGTAAAGACGTACGATTCATCGCAACAGGAAGGCGGGGCAATTCTTCCTTTATTTAGCTTTATAGGCACTGAGTACATTCACGTAGAATCTTCAGAGACACTCAACTGGGAGATAAATGGCAAGAGCATAGATGCTTACAAGGATTGTTTCGAAGATAAGTCGATCAAAAAGTATCTGTTTAATTGGTTAAAGAAAATTGATAATATTATCATCGAGTCTAACCACAAGAAGATTATTTTTGAAGCCTATCAGGATATACCGTTAAAAGCCTTACAGGCATTTCAGCAGGCAGTAATTTCTGTGTTGCCTGATATTATAGCTATAGAGTGGTCAAATGATGCGAAGCAACCTATTGTTAAGCTGTGTAATGGAGACATTAGGCTGTTTGATATGTTAAGTGATGGATACCGTTATCTGATAACACTTGCCGGAGAACTCGCTACCCGCTCTTTCCTCTTAAATAAACGGCAGGATGATATCCTGAATAAAATTTATGGTGTTGTAATTATTGATGAATTTGGGATACACCTTCATCCGGCATTGCAGAATGACTCGCTCATCCGCTTAGGTAAGACATTCCCAAATGTTCAGTTTATCATTACTACACATTCTCCCCTTATACTCAATGGATTAAAAAAGGAGCAGGTGCATGTGCTGTCGATTGATAGTAATGGCAAACGTATATCAGCTAATCCGGATGAAGATGTGATAGGTATGGGGGCAGACCAGATCATTACCAAGATATTTGGATTGTCCACGACCTTGGATAAGGAATATTTAAAACTAAGCGAAGAATATAAGCAGCTATTCAGCAAAAAGGAGGCAGGTCAGCTAAGTAAGGAGGAAGAAGAGTCCTTTAAAGAATTGTCAGGCAAACTAGCTTATTACCGGTTAGATCCGCAACATAAAGTCGGAGAGGAAGATACACTTACCACACTTGTGAAGGAGCAACTGGGAAAACAGGAAGTTAACAATCTTACTGCTGGCGAGGCTGAAGAATTGAATAAAACAGTAGGAGACATTATTGATAAAATATTTAATAAGAAATCCTGATCCTGCAGTATGAACTTTATTCCTTTTCCACAAGAAAGACAGGATCAGCATGTTGATCTGGTAAGCTGGCGGGCAAAAGTAAATAAGCGCGCAGGGGACTGGAGGGATCTGAAGGTCTATGTGGCTGACAGTTGCAGGTTAAAGGCTGGTATACATCCCATTACAAAATGTTGGTATAGTGAATTGCATCAGGGCGATAACTATGCTTTAGATGTTGAACATGTAAGACCCAAAAACGCGGCAGAGCCCTTATCAGATAAGGACAGACGGGATGTTGAAAGATTACTCGGTCAGGAATTATTACAGGACGTAGCGCCAGGTTTCAATTATAACTGGTTAGAATTTGAATACAGGAATTACCGCATTGTTACGGCGCTTACCAACAGAGGAGGGGCAAAACACATCTATTTTCCAATTTTTAGTGGTACAAACAGGCTTTCCGCTGGATCTTTTCCATGGACACAGGAGGAATACCCAATATTTTTAGATCCAGTAAACAGGCATGATGCTAACCAGCTATTAGTTAAGCCCAATGGTGAAATTATTCCAAAAGCTCCGCAGACGGCACTAACACAAGATGATGTCAATGATTTACCTGCCACCTGGCAAAGTGATGCATTCAATTACATCAGGGCCATAGTGACTATAAAAATGTATCGTTTGAATGAAACAGTCTTTATACAAGGGAGAAAGGAGATTTACGATGCGGTAAGAGACGAGTTGGAAAATTTGTTATATGCTATTAATGCTGGAAGGAACCCTGAAAATCAAAAATTAAAGCCTATTATCGAAAAAACAATAGTAAAGTTATCTAATTACATAATGCCTTCTGCACAATTTTCATTAGCAGCAAGATGTTCAATGATTGACTATGTGCCGGATGCACAATTTGGACAAGAAACGATACAGATATTCAACACAGCCGTTAGAAGAATTTTGGATGAGGTGGACACATTGGTTAATAATGCAATAATTGACTGGACAAAGCCGTGACTGAGATTCGGGCCACCTTACATCTGTCGGTTTAATATCAAGATAAACGGCCGTACCGTTCTCAGCATGTTGCAAACAGTATTTTCAGCCGGTTGCCATACGAGATATATCGCTATATCTACATACCTACTCCCACGCTTGACAACGCCCCATCGACATCAAACCAAATGGGTGACAGCACGGTTTACAACATGCTGAAAAAGCAGGTCTATTATCCGCAGAAACTTAGCTTTCCGGAAAAGGCAACACAACGGATCGCAAACTAGCACGTCACATCAGCACCTCATTCATAAATATCCTATACGGATAATTATTCGCAGACCGCTCTTTCAGTTGCGACAACAGCTCATCTTTCAGATAAACGAGATTCAGCGAAGCATACGCCGTTGTAGGCTGAGACATTGTCAGCCTGATATCCAGTGTACGGCTATATCCTTCAGCACTGCCGGGAAGCACAGATACCCCTTTGGCGACAGTCACGTTACGTAACTCATTGCCAACAACATACCGGCAGAGCGATTTAATGTCTTCAGGCGTAACAATGCGATCGCGGCTAAGCAGATGATAACGGTAAAGATTTACTTTCTCGTCAATGCTGAGACGGTCCTTACCACCCTGTGTGTTGGAAAGAAGGGTAATGGAACCGGGTTGCAGCTGTACACTGCCATATTCCTGCAAGCGGCTTCCCATACGGATGTTATTGGCCACACTACCATTGGTGGTAAAGAATTCGATGAAGAGGAAATCTGCTTCTTCACGCGGCTTCACCATGAGATAGGGGATGTTCCCTCTGTTGGTGCTGGGTTGCAGTTGTTCTTCCAGGGAGGCGATCAGCTGGTGTAATTCACGGATGCGGTTTGCTACATAGTCATTGCGTACCTCTTCGAAGAGGGAGCTTTCATCACGTATGACTTCAATCAGGTAGGCAATGATCTCTTTTGCTTCGCGGGAATCAAACCTGCCGATACCGCTGCTGCGGACTACGAGTTCCCCTTCCTGCATTTCTCCTGCCGTGGTGAAGTTACGGACGTGGTAGTCCATGCCACCGGCATCGTATACACGTTTTACATCGAAATAGATATCGGATGTATGCAGTGGCATGATGTTCAGGTAGCGGTTCAGGCGTTGCGACTGTTCATGGATGCGTTTATTGACAACAGGGAAGCAGTTGATATTGCAGAACAGGTCATCAAGCAGGGTATGCCGGATTGTTTCAGGGAACTCTACCCTGATCCAGTGTACGGTGGATTGTAACCGGGAGAAGTTAGGCCCGAATACTTCCAGCAGCGCCTCGGGAACGACCGGTTGTAACGGCAATGATGCAGGTTCACTGATAGTGAGGAAGTGCTGACGGAAGCGCTGTAATATCTGCTGACCATAGCGGGTATTCGTATCGAAGGCTGGCCGCATGATGTTATCGACATCTTCAGCAGCCGCGTCACGGCTCTGACAGTAACCACTTTTGATCTTCAGTTCAGTATTGCCGAGATAAAAGCGGGCCAGCGGGAGATAGTAGTAGAACATCTCCTGCTGATGAACGTTCCGTAGGTCAAAGAAGAAGGACATTTCTTCCAGGGAGGAGGGATTGCCTTCCAGGTGCAGCCCTATCCACAGGTGATTAGGCGGGGTATGCGCTGCCAGCTGTCCTTGCAGCACCTGTTCCTTGAACCAGTGATCGCGGGTTTCAAAAAGTTTATTGCCGATGGCAGTATATTTTACCTGTCCGCGGAAGAGGCGATGCCTCGTCAGCGGCATAAAGAAAAGGTCTTTCGAATTGAAGCCGTTCCGCATGGTGTAGAACAGCTGATGATCGGCATGGATGCTGGTTACAGGCTCGTTGCTGGAGGCGTGCAATACGCCATATGCCGGCTGGCTGCTGGTGATCGGTTCCGGCATCATGATCTGTGCGAGACGTTCTACCAGGCGGGCGTGAGAAACATCTACCTCGCCGGAGATCTTTTCCAGTTCACTGGAACAGGCTTCCAGCAGTAACTGCACGATGGGGTCAAAGGAAGATTCCACTTCCGCGTCGGGGTAGCCCCATAGTCTGGCAGCGGTTTTGAGCATCCGGTCTTTTATCCGTTCTTTTTGTTCTCTGGGCATGACGTAGCTTTAATCGTATGACAGCGGACTTACATAAAAGAAGCTGCTGTACTGGAATGGCGTTTTATTACGGGTTAACGTACCGGTGATGTTCACCCGGATCTTTTTTTTCACTTTTTTGGCGGTGGCGCCGTTGAGTTCTTCCTGGCTCACCACCGCTACGACCCTGATCTGGGAGAGGCGCTGCTCATAACGGGAGATGGCCGATTTAACGGATTGTTCCACCTGTTCCTTCACTTCATTGTTGGAAGCGCGGATGTCAAAGTCGGACTCCCATATCCGGCAGCCGTACTGCGGATCATCTTTGTTTTCGCCGAGTACGGTGGTGATGAGCAGTTGTATATGCTGGGCCACGGACTCTTCCAGGTTACAGTCCGGAAGGTCCTTTTTCTGCAGGATGCGGGAAAAGTCCAGTGGCAGTTTATAATATTGGTTCTTCATATCAGCAGTGTAAATGGTTAGAATATACCAAGGAACTTCCTGTCATACCTGACGCGGATCTCTTTCACACAACCGTTCTGGTCCTTGATGAGGTTCACCAGCTCTATTTTAAAACGTTTCTTTCCCCGGATGCGGGAACAGAAATGTGCAAAAGTATCCGTGTCCTTATCGTTCAGCAGCACACGGGCGCCCATGTTATCGCAGAGGTAGGCAGAGAAGTCAGCAGCATTTTTCTGCTTGTCCACCACCTGTGTCAGGAAGAACTTAAACTCATCGTCTGAAATAGCGGGTATTTTAGGCTTTTCCGGCACCGGAGTAGCCCCGGCTGATGACTCACTGGGTTTGGGCTCTTCAGGGAAAGGAATGGGCTCAAAATGGTCATTAACGGGACGCTGGGGCGCACCTGCAAAGACGGTGATACGTTTGGTGACCATTTTGCTACTGTCGCCATTGACAATAAGTGACAGGATACGCTCACCAGGAGAACCAAAGGTATACTTGACAGCGTTACCTGTATGTGTTTCCGCATTTGGCTGAAGCAGCTGCCAGGACCATTGTCTGGCGCCGGGTGTATGATTAGTGTAGGTCGCGGGGCGGCCCACAAATACTTCTTCCGGACCTTCTATCAGCGGATAGATATCTCCACCGGTATCAGGTGCTCTTTCAGGCGGTGCATTGATGATGATCACCTCCTGGTGCCATTCACATTTACCACGGCGGAGGGTTACCATATAGTTGCCGGCCTTACTGAAAGCATGATATACCTGCACGCCCGGAGCGGCAGCGGTTGAATCATCAAAATCCCACGATACACCGGCAATGCCGCCGCCTTTCAGGTCGGCTCTGAAAGTGATCACCTCACCGGTTGTAAATGAGCTTGTTTTGCCTGCATGCTGCTGGCTGGCTAATACAATGGCTGCGTCTGTACAGGTCTCTTTATTTGAAGCCTGAAATGCCAGTAGAACAATACTGATCGCCAGCAGGGACAAAAATGTATACAATACCATCGGGTCAATATGGCTTGTAATTTTGCTGAAGGGTGTGTACGAGGTTACTTTTCGCTCATTCTGGGACTTGCGGGGGGTCATGGGTTTTTCAATTTATGCAATTTTAAATATTTTTTTACATAAATGACTAAACAACCTACATTCGTAGTTCAATTTTTTGTTAATTGCTGTGTCGGTTGAAAGCCTGAAAATAATAACGAGAAAAAGACCCTGATTAATATAGAATATACGAAAAACCTAAATTAACCCGTTGATGGTAAATAATGCCCAAAAAGCCGCTGTGCTCGAAGAAGTCATTGATCATATCCGCCGTCTTCATTATGATGTACGTGCTGAAGTAGTTGTGGGTGAACTACTGGATAATCATGTGCAGGAGTCAGAAGTGGCGGTACAAATGCAGAATGTTTTCACAAGAGCTTTCAATAAAGATATCTTAGATGCGCAATTAGATGATTCACAGCCATATCATCCTTTCATCAGCCTGGTGCTCTCCCGCGACGGACTGTACGATCGCCTGCCGGAAGGCCTCTTTCACGCCTTTTCTCCCCAGAAACAGCAGGAAGTCAGTGAGATGGTCGCTACCTATAAAAAGCATCAGCAGGAAGAAGCGGAGGCACGTAAATTCTTTCGTCCGCTGGAACATGAATTTTTCCTGCAAAGGGTATTCCTGGAGCAACGTGAAAAGCATTTGTTGTTTGAAGCTTTAGGCAAAGATGCTGACGAGCTGTTCCGCACCTTCTGGGCGATCCCCGAAGGGTTACCCAAAGAACCTGTAAATAAACTGATCCGCTTACTCCCATATGTTCATCGGGTCGCAGGCAATCTGTCACTGGTACAGCTGTACCTGCAGGCTATACTCGTAGAACACGTACATATAACATGTGAAAACGGACCTGTTGCGGTATCTTCAGGTGAACAGACCGGCCTGGGAGAATGCAGGCTCGGCGTGGATACGATGACAGGAAGTCTTTTTTATACCGATATGCCAAGAGTCATTGTGAAGATAGGCCCGTTGCAACAGCGCAGGGTATACGATTTCCTCGCCTGGCAGCCTTATGGCAGGTTGCTCGAAACCTGTCTGGGGTTTTTATTACCGGCTGATGTGGAAACTGAAATTTTACTGGAACCACATCCGGATGAAAAACAGGTAGTTGTAAACGATAGCCGGCAGAAAGAAGGATTGATGGGATATAATTTTTTCCTGTAGCCTTAAATGGAACTATTTTTGCATGTAATGTAGGCGCTGTAGGCTGTTTTAACCCTTTCCCCAATTGGAAAACTTATGATACTCAAAGCGAAAATTTATCTTGTACTGGCCGCGTTGCTGGCCGTCGGCTCTCTGATAGTGGGCTTGCTGAGCCGCTATATTAAAAACTTTACCCTATATAAAAAAAAGGCCCTGTGGTACCTGTTCCTCCTAACGGTCGTGTTTGCAGTGATCAGCTCTATTCCTTTCCTGTTCACTCACCAGAACCTGGTCACACAATACCTGTTTTACCAGGTATGGTTCCTGGGACTTGGTATCGCACACTGTCATATCATGTATACCCGCTTCTGGGCGAATGAACGTACACTGAGCTCCGAACTGGCGTTTATCCTCGCCATCTATCTTTTCGGTGGAGTAGGCTTTATGCTGGTACAGTTCCTCTTCACAAAAGGAGACTTCCTGTATTATCCCATGCTGACCTGCTTCCTCGCATTCGCATTGCCCACTTTTGTATACAAGACGTTTGAAAAGATGATGGCTATTCCTGCAAAAGTGCATAAATGGTGGCAGTATCCTGCCTATCATGATCAGCCTGAAGTGAATGAAGATGATATGCGTGACCTGATCGTCGTTGGCTTTGAACTGGAGAAGGGTAGTAAAGACCTGGACCGTACTTATTTCAGGGCGCGTACGCCTATCAAAATGGATCTCGGAGACCTGTTCTATCACTTCGTGAATGACTATAACGACCGTTACCCTAACACACCGATAGATGTACTCGACCCTAACGGACAACCCTATGGATGGGTATTCCATCTGAAGTCAAGATGGATGGGGATAGCCCGTACGCTTGATCCGGAGAAACCGGTATTTATGAATGGTATGCAGGAAAATAGTGTGATTATCTGTAACAGGATTATACTGCATAATAACTGATCCCCTCACACAAGTACATAAACAATCATTTTTTACCAAACGATCATCCCATGGCAGAGCCGCTCAAATATTTTCCCGTCAACTGGGTGGATGGAATGAAGATTAAAAAGCAGCATTTTATCGAAACAGAGAATGCAATGCTTGATCAGATCCGGGATGCTATCTCCAGCAGTTTGCATGCGCAGAACTATGGACTATTGCCGGCTAAAGCAGAAAGTAAGGAATCACTCCGTTGCTGGTTCGTCACCGACAATCAGCATCAGTGGCGTATCAAACTTACAGAATGCCGTGCCGTCACTCCCGGTGGTGCCCGCATAGAGATACCCGAACATACCGTACACTCTCTCAAGTATGCAACTACTTTTCCTGAAGTAGCATACCGGTGGGACCCACAGCATACAGAAGCTGCCTATTACATCCTGATACAGGTTAATCCGTTTGACCGCCAGCCCAGCGGAGAGCCATTGCTGCACGAAGATCCGCCACGTCTTCCATATGCCACGCCTGAATATACTCTTTTCATTCAGCCCGCATCTCAATTGCCACAGGGGCAACTGGGCAGTTATCAGATGATACTGGGACGTATCAACGTAGCAGATGGTCGTCCGCAAATGGACGATGATTACATTCCACCTACCAGCATTGTCGCCGCGCATCCCGCACTCAATGATCTGTACCATGAACTTGACCAGTTTCTGGGTTTGCTGGAGCTGCACGGCATACAGATCGTGCAGAAAATTTACGGGAGGAATCAAAACAATGATCTGGCACAGGTAGTCCTGTATATCACCGAAAGACTGGTGCAGTACCTGGGCACACGTATCTCTCAGTTCCGCTGGTTGGGACTATATCAGTCGCCGGCAGCCATGCTGGAAGTAGTGGCAGGACTGTCGCGCACCATGAAAAATGCGATTGACCTGCGTGCACATACCGGTAAGGAAGAACTGCTGAATTATTTGTCCGAATGGTGTGAGCTGAGACAGGGAGAACTCGAAACACTGATGGTGAACTGTTCCAACATCCGGTATAAACACACAGATGTAAGAGAGTGTCTGCAACCAATGATACCATTCGTAAGAGCGATCAGTAAACTGTTTGAAAGTCTTAGCAGACTGGATTACATCGGCAGCAAAACTGATAAGGGCATCTTTGTGAAAGAAGAATCAGCAGAAGATGCAGAATACCTGCGTAAACATAAAACCAAAAGATGGTTTTTTACCGATTGATTGATCTATAACACTATAATACATGCGCGTACTAAACAAACAGGAAAGAACAGCTGCATTCCTTTGGTTCCTTCTCTTCTTTATTGTTACAGTAGGACTGTTCGTACTGGCTATATTTTTCAATTTCCAGGTACCTGCCAGAGAGAATGCAGACCTACGTAAGCAACTGGTGTCCTTCCGCCAGGAACAGGCATTCCAGAGCGATTTTCTGCAACGGATGGAGAAGGTCAGGAACAACCTCGATTCTATTAATCTGCCTAACCAGAATGCCAACTATATGGACCAGGTAGTAGCACAGGATCTGGTGACAATGAGGAACAGTATTCCGAAGGAATCAGTGACACATTATGGACTCTATAATAACATCATTCAGAACCTGCTTTCTATTCAACAGGGAAAGCAACAAATGAGAGGTTTACAAAATGCACAACAAACGATCGCTGAGCTGAAAGAGAAGATCGCCGATCTCAACCGGGAACTGGAAACAGCGCGTAACGAGCTCGATTATAACAGACAGATTATGAGATCAAGATGAGTTAAATTTTTGGTCGTATTAAAGGATTAATTTAAATTTGGAAGATAAATTTTTAAATAAATAAATAGCTCATTTTTGTTAATTCTTTATTGCAAACCTTAAACATTTAACCCATGTCCTTCAAATCAGTGTTTGAAGTAGCTGGCAAAAAATTAGTGGTAAAACACTGCAGCTACGACCTCACCCAAGAAGTAGATGCTACCGGTCGCCCATCAGCTATCACACGTGGTGGCCGCATCCGTTTAAGCGTTGAATCAACCGGAGAAACTGACCTCTTCGAATGGATGGTAAACAATTTCGAAAGAAAAGACGGTACCGTTACATTCTACAAAAGAGATTCTGATGCTCAGTTGAAACAACTGTCCTTCAAAGAAGGTTATTTGGTAAAGTTTGAAGAGTCTTTTGACGCTGATGACAAGAATCCAATGACTATTACATTCACCATTTCTGCCCGTGAATTGCATATGGGCAACGCTGTTCATGCCAATGAATGGGTATGATGATGGTATAATTTGTTAACTTAACGTAATTGTACCAAGGCCCCTGCGAAAGCAGGGGCTTTTTGGTTTTTATACCGTGCGGCGGGGCGTTGATCATCAGTCGGTGTATTGCCCGGGCATTGTCCGTTAAAGCATCAACGGTCCTGCTGCCCCGGCTTTATTCCCGCTTTCAATACAAACCACATCATTGCCGGAAACAACTGCATGGGTACTACCAGACCTGGGAACAACTCAGGCTGCGCCATATCCAGCGGAAGACTGACCATAAAAGGTATGACCATACTCAGCATCGTTATAACGGTTAACAATACTCCGGATAAAAACGCCCTCTCTTTTTTGAATAAGCGATGTACCGTATAGCTAAGTAACGCGATCAGCATCCCTGCAAATATGCAGGCGCTGAATATACTCAGCGGAGATACCAGCGCATTAAAATTAACACCCAGTGTAGTGGTGTATAACCAGTAATAAAAAAAGGCAGCAAGTCCTGAAAGGATGCCTGCTGCCAGTCCGGTGAAATAATATCTTTTAAACATGCAATGACAATGCTTATTGAGTAACAGGAACAGTGACCTGCAGTTTGAATACATCATCTACTCTGCCTCCCGCTTCACCTATACCAAAGTCTACACGGTTCACGTCAAAGTTGCCGGTGAAAGTACCTCCATTGCCATTCTTTGCGAAAGTGAACGGAATGGTGAATGGCTTTTTTACGCCATGTATTTCCAGTTCACCTTGTGCATCATATCCGGTAGCTGTTTTGGTTACTTTGGACGAAGTAAAATGAATAACAGGATATTTCGATGCGTCGAACCATTTACTGCCTTTTGCATGTGTGTTTTTTAAACCATTACCGGTATTGATCGAACTGACAGGGATCGTTACATCAAACTTTGCGGCGGGTAGATTATGTTCATCAAACACCACCTGACCTTTCAGCTCTTTGAAAATACCGGTAGCGCCGGAGCCGGAAAATTTAATGGAATAGCCGTCTGCGATCTTCCAGCTTTGGGAAACCACAAAAGTAAAAGCAGAAGCAAATAGTACTACTGCAAATGCGATGGGATAGCGTGCTCTTTTCATTGTATGTTCATTGGATAAATGAATGGATCAAATGTAATCTGATAATTTGTTGACTGCAAAAAGGATACCTATAAATTAATGTTAATAAGTCTGCCTAAAAGCTAACATATGTTAGTTCGGCTGGCCGTCTTTTCGGCCAACTTTGTACCAAAAGTAAGACAATGGCATTTTTATCCGGACTGTTATCCATCGCTTTATTATCGCTCCTGGCGGGCCACCTGTTCCATTTCTCCTGGTTACAGCAATGGCAGCATGATGCCCGGGTGGCAGCGGCGGTGATGTTTGTACTGATAGGGATCATGCACCTGGTCACCCCGAAAAAACTGACCTATATGATAGAAGGCTGGCTGCCCTATGCCTTACAACTGGTGCTGATCAGCGGGATATTGGAGATCATACTGGGGATCGGGCTGTTAGTAGAGAACATACGGGTGTACGCAGCCTGGGGGCTGATCATACTGCTGGTAGCTATGTTTCCGGCGAATATTTACGTCGCCATCAAAGCGTTACCTGCGCCTGGCGGATTACCGGCAAAGCCCTGGTATACCTGGAGCCGGCTGGCCTTCCAGCCTGTATATATCGCCTGGGTGTGGTGGTGTGTCAGGTAAGCTCCTTCCTGATCCTGCTGAGGCTCTCAGGTGCGATGCCCAGGTAAGAGGCAATGTATTTGACAGGGATCTGCTGCACGACCTGCGGATACTCTTCCAGCAACTGTATATATCGTTCCTTGGCAGTATATTGAAGAAGGGCTAACTCCCGCCGGTATTTACGCAGGTACTGGTATTCTGCCAGCAGGCGGCCGGTCCTTTCTGCGGTATGACTCCGCTGATAGAGTTCCTGCAGGTCTGTATAATAGAAAGCAAAGCCTTTTACAGGCGTTATAGCCTGTAGAGAGACCGCTGAAGGATGCTGTGTAATGAAAGAGGCATAAGCGGTCGAAAACTGGCCTGGAAATGCGAAATCGAGGCATACTTCCCTGTCCTGATGCACGGTGAATACCCGGACGATCCCCTCACTGATAAAATAGATCGCCGAAGATACCCTGCCTGCATGGGTTAAAAAAGAGCCGTTACTGAACACCACTGGTTGCAGTAACGGCTCAAATAAATGCCAGTTATCTCCGGAATGCCTGTCAAGCTGTGACAATACTTCTTTTACCTGGAGGATATCGGGCATGCGTCCATATTTTTGATCAGATCCTTCTGAGTTTTAATGACTGTACGAAGTGATGACCGCCTTTTTCCAGTATCAGACTGGCCCGGAAACGGGTCGGCAGAATATTCAGCTCCAGATTGGGCCGGTTGATCTCATTCCAGATATTGGTCGCTATCACTTCTGACTCTTTATCAGACAGATGTGCGTACCGGTGGAAATAAGATTCGGGATTCCGGAACGCGGTCTGCCGCAGTGACTTGAACCGGTCAATATACCATTGCTGCAGATCCTCCATTTCAGCATCCACAAAGATGGAGAAATCGAAGAAGTCGGATACGAAGATGGTCGGCTCCTTCTGCTGCTGCCTCGGTCTTACCTGCAACACATTCACTCCTTCGACAATTACGATATCAGGAGATTCGATCCATTTCAGTTCATTGGGAAGAATATCATATTCCAGATGACTGTACACCGGAGCGGAGACCCTTTCCTTCGCCGATTTTACATTTGCCAGGAACTGTATCAGCCGGCGGATATCATAACTTTCAGGGAATCCCTTTCTGTTCATGATCCCTTTCTGTTCCAGCACCTTATTTGGATAAAGGAAACCATCCGTGGTGACCAGGTCTACTTTAGGGTGGTTAGGCCATGCGGATAACAGGCGCTGCAATACGCGGGCGGTGGTGCTCTTACCCACGGCTACACTACCGGCAATGCCAATAATGAAGGGAACTTTCAGGAACTGGCTGCCCAGAAAACTGTTCGTCGCTGCGTGTAAGCGCTGTGCTCCGCTAACATACAAATTCAGCAACCGGGAAAGGGGGACATAGATCTGGGTGATTTCTTCCATGGTCAGCGGTTCGTTTAACCCCTGTAAGGTCTCGAAATCATTCAATAGGTGTAACATAGGATCGTCACTCCTTTTTGCCCATTCTTCCCTGCTGATAGTAATATAGGGAGCATAATTATTCCTCGTCATGCAGATTTTGTTGCCTGTTTACTTGTTGAACCTGTCTGTTTCAGGCTGCTAAGCTATGTAAACCGTTTTAACATTCAAAAATTCATGTGTGCCTTCGAGGGAGAGTTCTCTTCCGTAACCGGACAGTTTCACGCCACCAAATGGCAGCCGGGCATCGGAATGGACCATTGCATTCACGAAAACATTCCCGCTGTCTATCAGCCGGGCCAGGTTTTCTGCCTTATCAAGATCGGTCGTCCAGAGGGAAGCACCCAGTCCAAACGGGGTCTGATTGGCCAGTTCAATGGCGTGCTCCGCATGCTGTGCCTTGATGATCACCGCCAGCGGACCAAACGTTTCCTCATCAAAGGCTGTCATCCCTTTCTTCACACCAGTCAGCAGGGTAGGAGCAAAATTAGCGGCTTCCTGTTGGCCGCCGACTGCCAGCTGTGCCCCCTGACTGATCGTTTGCTGCAGCTGTGTGGCCAGTTCGCCGGCCAGGTCAGGACGGGCCATGGGCCCCATGTCTGTCGCAGGATCAAAAGGATCGCCCTGTTTCATCTGGCGTAACAGCTGACTGACCTTATCTGTAAAATCACCTGCAACTGATCCTTCCACGATCCAGCGTTTGGCAGCGATACAGGATTGTCCCGCATTCTGCATACGTGCTCTCACTGCCACCTTCGCGGCTTCTTCCAGGTTAGCATCTTTCAGCACAATGAAGGGGTCACTGCCTCCCAGTTCCAGGACGGATTTCTTAATATATTTTCCAGCCAGTGCTCCTACGCTCATGCCGGCAGCTGTGCTTCCTGTCAGCGTGACACCTTGTACACGGCTGTCAGCGATCACAGGTTCGATATGGCCGGAACTGACCAGTAATGCCTGGAAAGCGCCTGCAGGAAAGCCCGCCTGACGGAACAGGTCTTCAATGGCCAATGCGCAGCCACTGACATTGCTGGCGTGTTTCAGCAGACCGGTATTGCCGGCCAGCAGATTGGGAATAGCGAAACGGAAAACCTGCCAGTAAGGAAAGTTCCATGGCATGATGGCCAGAATAATCCCTTTCGGTTCATATGATACATAGCTTTGCTGTGCATCACTGGCGATAATGCGTGGTTGCAGCATACCAGCGATGTTGTTAACATAGTATTCTGCGGATGTGGCACATTTCAGTACTTCCGCTTTTGCTTCTTTCAGTGTCTTACCCATTTCGCGGGTAATGATCGCCGCATGGTGGTCTACATTCGTCTTCAGCAGCCGGACCAGTTCCAGCATCCAGTCGCACCGTTCCTGTAGGCTCGTCTGTGCCAGATGACGGTACGCCTGATGGCCGCTGGTCAGTCTTTGTTCAATGTCGGCACCCGTATGAGCCGCATATTCTGCTATTGTTTCCTGGTTGTATGGATTGATACTTTGAAAGGTGCTCATAAATATAATTTACACGATAAAAAGAGGGAAGAATCAGGAATCAGGAATTGACATCATTCATGCCTGAAAATGTTATTATTGTCTGACCAGGATTTCAGCGCTGGATGATCTGTCAGTCCTGCAATATTGATGGCTAACTAATACCTGATTCCTCCTTGTAAATGTAAGATTTCTGCACTACCCGGGGCAATACAACAGGGATGGATGGTGAAAAAGTTGTGGATGAGAGATTAACGGAACAACTCATCTCCGCAGCTAAAATATTTGTAGAAAGCGGTATTCAGTGCTGCGTATTCTTTTGAAACCGGTGAGCCAGGCAATACTATCATTCGCCATATCATGTATGGTTAACAGTTGGTGGCCAACTCCATGCGGTACATGTGAATAAAACTACTGACGGAAATACCGTTCAGCTGGCGGAATTCCTGTTAAAGAAAGTTATCCGTCATATTGCACTGCTGACGAAGGTGTTTCACTGTAATCGTTTTGTGAATATTCAGCCTGATATATTCTTTTACGCAGTCGAGCGTGATAACTGCTGGTCGGTCAGCTCTATCCCGGTGGGCGCCGCATGAAGTAGTGAGTGTTATATGGATAATCGTATCTGGTGGTAAGGAATAACGGACATGACCCTTTTAGCTGCATCTGCCGGCTACAATTGTTGATAATCAGCAATGACCGGTTAACATGTTATGCTGCAACACGCGTGGAATAACAATTATTTAATAACGATCACAATGACATGACATAGTTACTACGCTGCTGAGGATGTTGTTTCTGTTATGCATAAAGTTATCTTTTTGTTTTTGCTAAATAGTTAATAGGTCGTTAATGATCGCTGATGCATAGGTGCTGTTAGCTGGATATGTGTATCACAAGATCAAAATATTGATTTATAGGGGGATCGGTTAAACAAGTGTTAATGAATAAGTGTTTTATTATGTGATATGCCGACCTATGTCAAATAGCAGGAATGTGTATGTTATAACATGTAGGTACACACTACTGGAGTAGAATGAGCGCGTTTTAGCTATATGCCTGAAATAGGTTATATTTAACAATAACCCAAATTTTAGTATTATATGATGTCAACCAGGACTCTAAATCGAATCGTGCTTGTATTATTATGCCTCTATGTACCAATAGCAGCCGCATATGCCCAGAAACAGCGAATAACGGGTAAAGTGACGGATGCCACGACTGGCGTACCGCTCGAAGGTATTACGGTACGGGTGAAATTATCCGGCACTGGTACGCTGACCGTAAAAGACGGTAGTTATGCCATTGAAGCAAAGTCGGACGATGTGCTGGAACTTAGCGCTATCGGTTTTAAACCGCTGACTGTGCCTGTTAACGGCCGTAGTGTGGTAGATGTTCAGCTCAATTCTACCGTATCTGAACTAACACAGGTGGTGCTGGTCGGTACCCGCTCAGGCGGCCGTGCCAGGATTGAGACACCAGTGCCTGTAGACGTGATCTCTATGAGTCAGACTGCCTATCCAACGGCAAAAATGGACCTGACCGCCCTGCTGAACGTCTCTGCACCTTCCTTTAATTATAACAAACAAAGTGGCAGTGACGGTGCTGACCAGATCGACCTGGCTACCCTGCGTGGTCTGGGGCCTGATCAGACGCTGGTGCTGGTGAACGGCAAACGCCGCCATCAGACCGCCTTCATCGCCGTATATGGCACCCGTGGACGTGGTAACTCCGGTACGGACCTGAATGCGATACCGGAAGCGGCTATTGACCGGGTGGAAATACTCCGTGACGGGGCTTCCGCTCAATACGGTTCTGATGCCATTGCCGGGGTGATCAACATCATCCTGAAAAAAGAGGTCAACCATCTTTATGTTAACGCAGGTTATGCCGGCTACTATGATCATAAGTATAATACCCACTTTGGCAAGGACCTGAACCAGTATAAGAGTGGTGGCGCCATAGATGGTAATGCCGTCAATGTAGGCCTGAGCTATGGTGTTCCCCTGGGCAAGAATGGCGGTTTTCTCAACTTCTCAGGCAACTTCGTAAAGCAGGGTAAAACATACCGTCAGGTACTGGATACCAACCTGGCTAATAAAGATGCCTTACCCATCAATGTGGTAAGAAGATCTTACGGCGATGCCTCTAAAACCACGGGTGGTGGTATGGTAAACCTGGAACTGCCTTTCGCCGACGGAAAGACCACTTTCTACGCTTTCGGCGGATATAACTATAAGTTTTCAGATGCATACGCCTACAGCCGCCACTTTAATGGCAATAACCCGAACTCCAGCGGACACCCGGACCGTTTCCCTACGGACGCTAACGGTAACCTGATCTTCTATCCGGATATCATGTACCCGGTTACTTCCCCCGGCGGAGCCGCCAACGATACGGTGTTTGATCCGCATATTCAGAACAGGATCAGAGACTGGTCAGCAGCTGCTGGTATCAAAGGTGAGTTTGGCGGTGGCTGGACATGGGACCTGAGTAATACTGTCGGCCGGAACGATTTCCATTTCTACGGCGATAAGACATTCAATGCTTCCATGGGCGCCAATACCCCGACACATTTTGATGATGGTGGTTTCTCCTTCCTGCAGAACACCGCTAACCTGACAGTGGGTAAAGAATTTGCTGGCGTGGCACACGGCCTGCACCTGGCATTGGGCGCTGAATACCGCTATGAGAACTATAAGATCTATGCCGGTGAAGAAGCTTCCTACAGAAACTATGATCCTACGTTCTTTAAAGCGACCGGTGCACAGGGCTTCCCTGGCTATCGTCCGAGTGACGAAGTAGATGCCAACCGCTCCAACATAGCCGGCTTTGTAGATGCAGAGCTGGACGTAACTGATAAATGGCTGATCGGCGCAGCAGTACGCGCGGAGAACTACAGCGATTTCGGGTTTACGAGCAACTATAAATTTGCTACCCGTTATAAGGTAACCTCCAACTTTAACGTAAGAGGTTCTGTGAGCACGGGCTTCCGTGCGCCTTCCCTGCAACAGATCAACTTCAGTTCCCAGTATACTAACGTACAGGGAGGAACTATCACAGAAGTAAAGATTGCGCCTAACAGCAATAGCATTACCCGCGCAGCCGGCATCCCTGATCTGAAACAGGAGAAGTCAGTGAATGCGAGTCTGGGTTTCACCTGGAAGCCCATCAGTTCATTATCAGTAACGGTGGATGGTTACCTGGTAAAAGTGAAAGACAGGATCGTATTGTCCGGTCAGTTCAGTGCTTCAGATACAACACTTTCTCCTGAGTTGTATCAGACGTTGAATGATCTGCGCATCGATAATGCACAATTCTTCGCCAATGCGGTAAATACGACCAATAAAGGGGTCGATATCGTTATTGACTATAACAAGCGCTGGGCGAATCAGCGTTTCAGGGCGTTATTAGCGGCTAACTTCCAGGATATGAAGATCGATAAGATCAATGTGCCCGAGAAGCTGAATGACTCCTATCTGCACAGGAAATCCTTCTTCAGCGACCGTGAAGAACGCTTCGTACTGGCATCAGCACCTCCGGTGAAGATCGGTCTGAACCTGGACTATGGTATCAACAAGTTCGGTGTAAGTGCCCATGTCACTTACTTCGGTAAGGTAGAACTGTATGGCTACGGCTGGAGCGGCGACCTGGCAGGATCGGGTATTAATCCTGTTGTAGGACTGGACAGCGATCCTGACAAACTGGTGCCTGAGCTGTTCAAATATAAAGGTAAAGCGGTGACTGACCTGGCCGTGAGCTATAAATTCACCAAACAACTCAACTGGTTCATCGGGGCTGACAATATCTTCAATGTACACCCTGACCTGGGTGTTGTGGAAGGCGCAAGGTTATCTGCCTATGACAGTGAGAGCGGCGGCGCATGGGATGCGGTACAGATGGGCTTTAATGGTATCCGTCTGTTTACAAGGTTTGTACTGACGCTGTAGAAAGAGAGCAGGATTAGTGGTCTGAAATCTTCGTTAAACAATAACAATATTTTCAGACATGCATTATATCAATTCCTAAATAAAAAAGCGAAGGCTGCCCTTATAAAAGGCAGCCTTCGCTTTTTATTCGCTTTTTCTTATTCCGCAACAGTCGAAATCTTGATCGTGTTGGTTGGCAGGTGCTCTTTTACAGGCGTGCTACCAGTATTTACCACCACATCACCTGGTTTTACGAAACCTCTTTCTTTCAGGATATCGATCTGGTCAGAGATGATCTCGTCCAGGCTCTCTTCACCATCATAGTAGAAGGCGCGTACACCCCAGCTCAGACTCAGCTGGTTTACCAGTGTTTTTTCTTTGGTGTAGATGAACAGTGGAGAACGTGGGCGGTAGCTGCTCAGCATAAAGCCGGTGTAGCCGCTCTGTGTCATACCGATCAGTGCATCTGCGTCCAGGTCTTCCGCCATTTTACAAGCGTTGTAGCACAGGGCATCGCTCAGGAAGGTCGGAGAGTGACGGTGAGGGATCAGGTTACGGTTATAGATAATGTCTTCTTTTTCTACCTCGTCGATGATCTTTCTCATGGTCTGGATCACCAGCTCAGGGAACTGACCAGTTGCAGTTTCACCGCTCAGCATCACGGCGTCAGCACCTTCCAGTACAGCGTTAGCTACGTCGGTGATTTCGCTACGGTTAGGACGGGTACGGTCGATCATGCTTTCCATCATCTGTGTAGCCACGATTACAGGCTTAGCACGGTGGATACATTTACGGATGATATCTTTCTGGATCATCGGGATCTGCTCAACAGGCAGTTCCACACCCAGGTCACCACGGGCGATCATTACGCCATCGCTTTCCCAGATGATTTCCTTCAGGTTAGCAATTGCCTCAGGTTTTTCGATCTTGGAGATCACCTTCATTTTGGAATTGCGCTCTTTCAGGCGTTTGCGGATCAGGTGGAGGTCATCTACGTGCCTTACGAAGGACAGGGCAACCCAGTCACAATCGTTGTCGATGATGAATTCCAGGTCTATCACGTCTTTTTCAGTCAGTGCCGGCAGAGACACTTTGGTATCTGGCAGGTTGAAGCCTTTTTTGGAAGACAGTACACCTGGCAGGGATACTTCCGCTTTGATTTCGCCATCAGCGGTGATTTCCCTTACTATGGTTTCGATTTTACCGTCGTCCAGCAGGATCTTCTGGCCTGGTTTAACGTCTTTGTGCAGGTCTGCGTAGGAAACATAGATCTTCTTTGCATTACCTACCACTTTCTCATTTACGAAGGTCAGGATCTGACCGGTTACCAGTGGTAATGCGTTGTTTTCGATTTCACCAACACGCAGTTTAGGTCCTTGCAGGTCAGCCAGGATGGCTACATTGTAAGGTTCAGTTTTGTTGATCTGACGGATATACTGGATGATACGCAGTTTATCTTCGTGAGAACCATGCGAGAAGTTCAGACGGAACACGTTAACGCCAGCGCGAACGAGTGCTAATAATCCTTCATAAGTATCGCAGGCCGGGCCAACGGTTGCTACAATTTTCGTTTTGTGCAGGGAATGTGCACGGGAAGCTTCATGATCCATCTGTTTATGTACGTATTTTGATAAATCTTTTGTACTCATAGCTCTATTTTTTAACTCGCAAGTATTTTGACCATCTTTAACCACTCCGGATCGAGGTGTTCTTTAGCCTTGATAGCCTGCTCCAGCGGTGTATATTGGATTTTGTTGTTTACAATACCTACCATCACATTTGAAGTACCGTTCAACAGTGCTTCTACTGCAGCATACCCCATACGGCTGGCCAGGATACGGTCCTGACAGGTAGGAGAGCCACCGCGCTGAATGTGTCCGAGGATGGTTACGCGCGTATCCAGCTGAGGACAGCTGGTTTTTACCATACGGGCTACTTCTTCAGCACCACCCGCAATGGAACCTTCCGCTACTACGATAATATTTACCAGTTTTCTGCGGCGTTCGTTTGTCTGGAGGTCTTCGATGATGTCCTGAACATCGATCAGGTGCTCCGGAGTCATGATGTGCTCAGCACCAGTAGAAATACCACTGTGCAGGGCAATATAACCTGCATCACGTCCCATAACCTCTATAACAAATAAACGGTCGTGCGCGTCAGCGGTATCGCGAATCTTGTCGATCGCATCTACAGCTGTGTTCACTGCCGTGTCAAAACCAATCGTGAAATCAGTACCCGCAATATCCTTGTCAATAGTACCAGGCAAGCCGATGCATGGAATATCAAACTCCTTGCTCATCTTGTAAGCACCATTGAAAGAGCCGTCGCCTCCAATAACTACAATACCGTCAATGTTGTGTTTCTTGAGGTTTTCATAGGCTTGTGCTCTACCTTCAGCTTCATAAAATTCCTTGCAACGGGCAGTCTTTAATATAGTACCCCCGCGCTGAATAATATTAGCGACAGACTTGGACTCCAAGGGAAATATCTCGTTCTTCAGCATTCCCCTGTAGCCATACATAACACCATACACATTTAACTGATGGTAAATTCCGGTTCTTACGACTGCACGAACAGCGGCATTCATGCCCGGCGCATCGCCACCGGAAGTAAGGACTGCGATGTTAGAAACTTTTTTCATAGTTATGTTTATTTCCCTCTCTACTTTTTTATGTTGGATTCAGGGAATCCTGACTTTTTTTTAAGCTTCCTCCTGCCCTTATATACCCCGAACGTGTGATATTGCATTCTCCATTTCCAGTCTCCTCCAGTACGTTTTTTCCTGAAAATCACGCTGCTTATGCATAAATTGCCAGGAAAATATCTAAGTGGCGCACAAAAATAACATTTTGCGTATTCTTTCTAATAGTATTCTGATGAATTACACGAAATTTTCATTTTTAATTAACTAACGTGTCAAAATTTTTAAAAAATATACATAGATATAATTTAAATACAAACCTGTAAATGATGCAAATGAAAACAAGTCAACCTTCAAAATCTATCTTTACCTTATTGTATTTACTCATGATAACAGGACCCGCAATGGCACAACAGTCAGGAATTACTTATCCGAACACTAATAAAACGGATGTTACAGACAATTATCACGGTACTTCCATCGCCGATCCGTACCGTTGGCTCGAAGATGATAACAGCGCCGAAACCAAAGAATGGGTAAAGGCCGAGAACGCTGTCACTTTCGACTACCTTAACAAGATCCCCTTCCATGGTGCTGTCAAAAAAAGACTGGAGGAACTGTGGAACTACCCGAAGATTGGCGCCCCCTTCAAAAAAGGCGGCTATTATTATTTCTTCAGGAATGACGGTCTCCAGAACCAGTCAGTTCTCTACCGCCAGAAAACACTGAACAGCACCCCCGAGGTATTCATCGATCCCAACAAGTTCTCCGCAGCTGGTACCGTAGCCCTGGGAGGCATCTCTTTTTCAAAAGACGCCAAATATGTTACCTACCAGATCGCCAAGGCAGGTTCCGACTGGCAACAGGCCTTTGTCATGGAGGTGGAAAGCAAACAACTGCTGAAAGATTCTATCGACTGGATCAAGTTCAGCGGTATCTCCTGGCGTAAGGACGGTTTCTATTACAGCCGTTATGACAAACCAACAGAAGAGAACAAGCTATCCAAAAAGAACGAATTTCACAAGGTATATTACCATAAACTGGGTACTTCCCAGGACCAGGATGAGCTGATCTTCGTCGATAAAGAGCACCCGCTGCGTAACTGCGGGGTACAGGTGACAGAAGACGAACGTTTCCTGATCCTGCACCAGAGCGAAGGTACTTCCGGTAACCAGCTGTTCTACCGGGATCTCCAGGATGCTTCCCAGAAGGACTTCCATCTGCTGGTAAAAGGCTTTGAGTTTGAGCCTTCTGTAATAGATAACAATGGCGATAAGCTGTTGTTGCACACCAACGAAGGCGCTCCTAACTATAAAGTGGAGGAGATCGACCCTAAAAACCCTTCCAGCCGTAAAGTGATCATTCCTGAACAGCAGGAAGTCCTGCAATCTGTAGGTACCGGTGGCAAGCGGCTGTTCGCCTCTTACCTCAAAGATGCTGCTTCCCGCGTAGCACAGTATACCTACGATGGTAAACTGGACTGGCAGATCGCATTGCCGGGTATAGGCACCGCCAGCGGTTTCGGCGGAGAGACCGATACGAGGGAATTCTTCTATTCCTACACATCTTTCGTTAACCCGGTCACTATCTATAAATACGATATCGCTACCGGAAAATCGACCCTGCACGCTAAGACCGAGGTGAAATTCCGCCAGGAGGACTACGAAACCAAACAGGTGTTCTTTACCAGCAAAGACGGTACCCGTGTACCGATCTTCCTTTCCTATAAAAAAGGTATTAAAAAGGATGGTAAGAACCCGGTGTTACTGTATGGTTACGGCGGATTCAATATCCCTATGACACCAGGCTTCAGTGTATCCAATCTGTTCTTCATGGAACAGGGGGGCATCTATGCGGTGGTTTGTCTCAGAGGAGGCAGCGAGTATGGTGAAGCCTGGCACAAGGCCGGTATGCTTGATAAAAAGCAGAATGTATTTGATGACTTTATCGGTGCAGCTGAATACCTGATCAGAGAACAATACACCAGTTCCTCCAAACTGGCTATCCGTGGCGGTTCTAATGGTGGATTACTGGTAGGGGCCTGTATGACCCAGCGTCCGGACCTGTTCAAGGTAGCGCTGCCGGCTGTAGGTGTAATGGATATGCTGCGTTTCCAGAACTTTACCATCGGATGGGCATGGGTAACTGAGTATGGTTCCAGCGTTAAACCTGAGCAATTCAACTACCTGATCAAATATTCACCACTGCATAACCTGAAGGCAGGTACGCAATATCCGGCTACGCTGGTCACTACTGCCGATCATGATGACCGTGTAGTGCCGGCACACTCCTTCAAGTTTGCCGCAGCCCTGCAGGCCGCAAACGCAGGCACTAACCCTACGCTTATACGTATCGAGACCCAGGCCGGCCACGGTGCGGGTAAACCTACCTCCAAACTGATAGAAGAAGCAGCGGATGTATGGTCATTCACCATGTATAACCTGGGTATGAGCTTTAAATAAGGCTTTTACAAGATAAAGGAAAAGGGCTGTCCCGTCTTCGGCGGACAGCCCTTTTCTATTCAAACCTGCCGGAAAGAACAGGCAACTTTGTATCTTTAAGGGGGTAGTTAATCGTATGGCCGTTCCATCTGAAAATTCCACGCTGCCAGCATGATGGTGACGGAATGAATAGATTCCTCCAGTCACATCGTAATTGGTAATTCGTATATGAAACTGAAATCGTAATTTTAGTAAAAGGCATAGATCATGAAGGTATTAATCACAGGAAGCAACGGATTATTGGGCCAGCACCTTATCCCAGTTTTTTTGGAGGATGGCCGGTATCAGGTAATAGCCAGCGGAAGAGGACCTAACCGTCTGCCGCAACAAAAAGGATATACCTATGAAGCGACTAACCTGCGGGATGCTACCAGCGTGAAGCATCTCCTGGACAAGCACCAGCCGGATATACTGATCCATGCTGCTGCCATGACACAGGTAGACGACTGCGAACGTAACAAAGATCTCTGCTGGGACACTAACGTAGCCGCCACCCGTTACCTGCTCAGGGCTGCCGAACAGCACAACACCTTCTTCATTTTTCTGTCTACCGACTTTGTATTTGACGGTTTGCAGGGACCCTATGCAGAAGATGCGGCGGTGAATCCTATCAGCTACTATGGCTCCAGTAAAGCTGCTGCAGAAAGTATGGTACGCGGCAGCAAGCTACCCTGGGCGATCATACGTACCGTGCTGGTATATGGTGTCGCAGCCGACTCCAAACGCAGTAACATTATCACCTGGGTGAAAAACAACCTGGAACAGGGCAAAAAGCTCAAGGTCGTGGATGACCAGTGGCGTACCCCAACCCTTGTACAGGACCTCGCCGCAGGATGTAAACTGGTGGCAGATAAAAAAGCAACCGGCACTTTCCACATCTCCGGTAATGAAACGCTGACCCCTTATCAGATGGCTGTACAAACAGCCAGTTATTTTAAACTGAACACACAGCTTCTTGAAAAAGTCGATGCCAAAAGCTTCACTCAACCTGCCAAACGCCCCGCTAAAACAGGTTTTGTTATAGACAAGGCCGTGAAAGAGCTGGGTTTTGCTCCCCACAGTTTTGAAGAAGGACTGGAAATCGTAGCAAAAGAGATTTAATGTATTTGTAGCTCCGTTTCCCGGATTAAGCTGACGTTGTTATTGCGCAGAGAGTGGCGAATGCCGGTCTCAGGGAGAAGTATGCCTGATAATAATTAATAATTAGTAATGCATTGCCATCATTGAAAGCTGCGTAGGAGGCTTCGCAGGGAAAGTGTATTGTGTAGGCCTCTGATGTGCTGACAGTTATAAAAAACGCCCGGCAGTTAACTACTGCCGGGCGTTTATATTAAAAAGGTATTATTTCTGGATTTATTAAAATAATGACATCCATCGTTGGCTTGTATTTTTTGGAGATGGAATCCTTCATTTGCGTCGTATCGGCAGCTGGCGTATTAAATATCTCACTGATCAGAAAGGTAGAATCGGGTCTTGCAACCACTTCTACAGGCTGCTTCCAGGCTCTTCGCGTATGATACATCTTTTCTGCCGCTTTCCTTGTTTTATACACACTGAAAGCAACTGCATATTTCAATGTTTGAGGTGTCGCTGCCACCGCTGACTGGGCGACGCTACCCTCTGTCGCCGGACTTGCAGCCGGTACCTGTTCCACAGGAGGAGGCGTCGGGTTGACCGCACTTTCAGCCCTTGTGATCTGCGGCCGGTTCTTATTCACAGAATACCATACCACACCTGCTGCCACAACACAGGCCACCGGAATGGCGACCCACAACCAGCGTAACCTGGAAGGGATCTCCTGCGCATATCCGTCATATTCGTAGTCATTACCGGCCGACGTCGGTGTGGCCGGCGTCGTCGTCACTGTTGGCGTAACAGCCGCTGGTGCTGCAGCAGGGGAAGACGAGGGCGCAGCAGCTGATGAAGACGATGACGGAGATGCCGTCAGGTGGTCTACGACCTGCTTATTCACCATTTCCTTGGTACCTACAGTCACTTTATGACTCACGTCCTGCCGGATCACCGGACTTACATGTAATACATCACGTGTCAGCGCCGGCGGTTCCTGTTCAAAGGAGATCCTGCCAACCGCGTTTGCATGCAACACACCTACGCCCGGTATCTCCAGCCGCTGACTCGTTTTCAGCGTCTTCCTGAGATCTTCCAGGTACTTTTCCATCTTCAGCTGTGCTACCGCAGGCACCAGGTGCTCTTTCTGCGAAATCCAGTCCAGCAGCCCTCCGTCATTAGTCAGTGTTTCCTCAAACGTAATGATCTCTCCGGGGGGTAGAATTGTCTTGCTGGTAACATCGTAGCGGGCGGGGGTATGTGTGAGCTTAAACACGCCTAATTGGGGCAGACAGCAGATATGCTGTCTGAACAAAATTTCCTGTATGTATTGCTGTAGTACCACGTAGATATTCCTGTTAATATAAAATGACTCAGAAGAAATCGGAATTAGGAGTTAAGAATCAGGAATTATATTTCTGGACCGATTAAATCTGTCAGACAGTTGATATGAAAAGCATTTGTAATGACTTCAGGCATTTACATGTCAATTCCTAATCCCTAATTCTTAATTCTTTCTGCAATTTTACGACATTAAAATTTAACCATCACACCACCTACTACATTCACCCCGTAAGTAGGGTATCCGTACCAGCGCTGGTATTTAGAATTAAACAGGTTGTTCGCATTTATCCAGAGGTTGAAATTTTTACCGATGTCATAATTGGCGCCCGCACTGAGGTCCCATTTGCCTTTGGTCTTGTCGAAATCCTGCGTGGCAAATACCTGGTAGTAGGTGCCGCCCAGGTAGTACAGGTTCGCATTCAGGTGCAGGTTTTTAAGCAGGGTGTACTGTGCATAGGCGTTTGCCTGGAAAGGGATCAGGCCCCATGGCTTGATCTCAGTTTTCTGCTTGTTGTAGTTAAACCAGTCAAAAGCCAGTCGCAACTGGAATTTCTCTTCCTGGATATACCCTATTTCTGCATGCAGATTGAATGCTTTCAGCTCCTCTTCATTCTTTGTATAGAAGGTTTTACCATCAATACTGTCGTTGATGAACAGGGGCATGTTATGCCAGGTGATCGCTGCAAATTTGGTGTTGTAGTTAAAGTGACTGCCAATAGAACCTTTGATACCGGTGTATTTCTCTTCCACCCTGGTATTCAGGATTCCTTCGTCATAGCTGCCAATGAACGGATTCTGGTTAGCCAGGTTACGGTAGCTGTTCTTATTGATATAAGAGATCCATCCACTGCTCAGGATCACTTTTTTATAGATGATATGTGACTCGTTCACGATGTCCGGCAGCAGGTAGAACTTGCTGTTGGTCCAGGTCGGATTCACACCTGCATGGAGCATAAAGCGTGGTTTCACGATCTCCAGTGCCGGGTGGATAGCCACCACATTATTGTTGAACTGTTTCTGATCATCCTGTTTGAAGGAAGACAGGTCAAAGACGCCTTCCGCCTTCAGGTGGATGTCTTCAAACAGCTGTTTGGATACAGGTATATTGAAGATAGCAGTGGGTTCCCTGCGTTTATAGGAATCACTGAAGTAAATAAATTTGGCTGTAGGTTCAAATTTGAACGCCCAGTCATTCAGTGTCCTGTTCTTTGCGCCTACCTGAGCTGTGAACTGGCTGAATGCCTGTTTTACCTCATTTTTTTCAAATTCCAGCTGCGCATGATCGTAGCCATAGTAATGTATCTGGTTCCGGTCATAGCCAATGCTGCCACTGAGTTCCCACAGTGGGGTGAAGTAAGCGCCTGACCCCAGGATATTCAGCGCACTGTAATCCTGGTTTTTGATAGGACCTTTAGAGGAGGTATAATTAAGATAGAGTCCTGCATTATATTTCTCCTGGCGTCCGGTACCGAAGCCCGCCTGTATCAGTGGCGTACTCAGGTTACCATAACCTGCCTTAATGAAGTTGTTCTGCAAACGGCTCAGCGAATCCTTACCCAAAGCCAGTGGCTTCAGGGGAATAGGCTGGTACATGAAGTAAAGGTTCAGCCCGGGCACCTGGTATTGCAGGGTAGGACGGGTTGTGTCAAACCCTGGCAGGGATGCCGTCAGGTTCAGCTTTGCCGCATCCCGCAGTTTAGGGCGGTAATTGGAAATAATGTCAATGGTTTCTTCTTTGAGTTCCTCTTTTACTTTTTGTGCATATGCCTGTTGCTGCGTCAGGATACCTGCACTGCAACCTGCTACTGCCAGAAACCGGTGAATATATTTGATATAAGCGTTCATGCTAACTTAGTTCGGAATTATTTACTTGGATTTAATTTTAGAGGCAGCCTTTTCGTCTGCTTCTGCTTTGGCCAGTTTGTCTTTCGCTTCCTGTTTCAGTTCTGCGATCTGACAGTTCTCAGCGATACTCTGGAAGGTAGCTTTTGCATTGAAATAGTCTTTCTGACGGGAATAAACATCTCCCAGCAGAATATATGCTTTCGCTACCCAGTATTCGTAACCAGGAGTATTCTTGATCACTTCAAAGCCTGCTTTTTCTGCACCTGCCAGGTCGTTCTTCTGTAACAGGCAGTAAGCCAGATTGTAGCGTGCTTCCGCACCGATCTCTGATTTTGTCAGGCCTGCTGCTATCTTATATTCTTTGATCGCTTCATCATAATTCCCACCTTCCTGTTCGGCACGACCCAGGTAGGCATGACCGATGATCTGGTCATCTGTACTGATATTACTGCTGGACAGGAGGATCTCCGCGTAGCTGTTCACTTCATCCCAGTGTTTCAGCTGGTAGTTACTGCGCAGTAAACCGCGTGTGGCAGCAAAGGTGTTTTCCTTGGTGGTAGAAAGATCCTGCAACTGCAGATAGTAAGTGCGGGACTTCTCATAATTCTTCACCTGGTAGTAGTTAATATTCGCCGCCTGTAACGCTGCACGTTCTGCATACAGACTGTTATTTTTAGTCAGTACAAATTCGTAACCTGGTAAGGCACCTGCATAATCTTTGTTATTATAGGTACATTCTGATTTGTAGAAGTTAGCCGGTAATACAAATGCACCATTCGGGAATTTCTGCAGGTAGCTGTTGAAGGCTACGATTGCTCCTGCACAGTCGCCATTACTGAATTTCGTTTCAGCAGCAGCATAGCTCAGGGAGTCTTCTGCAGATGCGCTGATGTTTTGTCCGGATGCTTTCAGCAATGCGATGTAGGCGTCCGTTTTACCCTGACTTACATAGATGTCTTTTACAGCAGTTAAGGCTGCCTGTGCTTCCGGAGAGTTTGGATATTTCTCTATCACCTGGCGGTAATAGGAGATCGCCTTATCATCATTGTCACTGTTGAAATAACACAGACCCAGTTTCAGCAATGCACGGGGTGCATTCGGACCGTTAGGCTGTTTCTGTAATACCGTTTCCAGGTAAGGGATGGCTTCTTTATATTTCTCATCAGCGAGATATGTATTCGCAATTTCCAGGTCTGCATCATTACCAAAGCCGGAGCTCGGGAATTTATTGCCCAGCTGCTTCAGCAGGGCCACTTTCTCATTCACCTTACCCTGAATACCCAGAATGATCGCTTTCTGATAGGTGGCATAGTCTGAACCTGGCAGATTATTGCTGATGATCCTGTCATACAGGGCCATAGCTTTCGGATAGTCTTTCAGCATATAATAACAGTCAGCACTACGGAGGGCCGCATCTGTAGTGATACGTGCCGCATTCGGTCCGGTAGTGCGCTGTGCTGCTTCGAAGTGTTGCAGGGCACGGGTATAGTCTTCTTTTTTCAGCAGACTGTAACCCATGTTGTAGCTGGCTGTCTGGGCGTTTGCTTCACCGGAAGCAGGTACCGCACCAGTCAGATACGTGTTCAGGTAACGGATCGCGTCATCGGTTCTGTTCTGGCGCATAGAGATCTCTGCTTTCCAGAAGTTGGCCAGTTGCACGAGGTTCTTGTCATATGGATTCCTGATAGCCACATCCAGGAGGCGGTTCGCTTCTGCCAGTTGCTGGTCATTGATCAGTTCTGTCGCACGGCCGTACGCCACTTTCTGATATGCTTTGAGCACGGCAGGTGTTTTCTCCGGCATCGCCTCAATGATGGTCAATGCATCATTGAAGTTGTTGGTATTAGCAAAGAGGTTCACCAATATCTCGCGGGCTTCTTTGTTATAAGCGGAGCGCGGGTAGGCGCTGATAAAGCTGGTCAGCTCTGTGATAGCGGCATCCTGGTAACCCAGTTCATAAGACAGTTTACCATAGTTAAAGCGGGAGATCTCCTGTTGCTGTGGATTGGCACTGTTACGGGCACAGAATGCAAATGCGTTACGCGCGTTGGCTTTCTGATTGGTACGCAGATAACAGTCTCCCAGCAGGTACATGGAGTTTTGACCCAGGGAGTCTTTTTCACTGCTCAGTTGTTTGAAACCGTTGATGGCTTTACTGAAGTTGCCGGTCTGGTAATAGCTGTAAGATAGCTGGTAGATATCTTCTTTCCTTACTTCGTCAGCATTATCATGGAATTCCTGCAGATAAGGCAATGCCTTCTGGTACTCCTTTCTTTCGAAATAAGCCTGACCCAGTAACTGTTTCAGTTCAGCTTCGTAGTACAGTCCACCTTTTTTAACAAGCGGTTCCGCATAACTGATCAACTGGTCTTTTTTATTCTGGAAGTAATAGATCTCAGCGATATAATAAGGTACAATTGTGCTGTATTTAGGATCGTTCACAACGCGCTGAAAGCTGGTAAGTGCGTCGTTATACTGGCGGTTGTAGTAGGAGATGAAACCGTAGTAGTAGTTTGCCGGCATATAGTATTTACCGGGAACTTCCCTGATAGAGCCGAAGAGTGGCTGTGCTTTTTTGAAGTCTTTTACATTGAAATAGCAGTAGGCCAGTTCGAATTTGGCTTCCGCAATTTCGCTGTTGGAAAGGTTTTCAATATTGGCTTTTTCATACAGGGGAATAGCCTCTTTCAGCTTATTCTGATGGAAGTAGTACTTCGCCAGCTGATAGCTGAGCAGCTGCTCCCGGGCGTTGTTGTTGTAGTTGGCGAGGAACTCCAGCGCCAGCTTTTCTCCGTTGGCCTGACCCAGTTTGAGGGCGCAGACAGTATAATAATATTGGGCGTCAGTCTTGACAAGACTGCGGTTAGTCTCCTGGAAATAGGGGATGTTATCGATCGTTTGACGGAACAATTGCATTGCCACGGCGTATTTTTCCTGCTGGAAAAGTTGCTGGGCATCTTTGAAAACTTTATCCGGCTCTGTGTATACGCGGGTCTGCTGTGCTTTCGCCACAGGGCCAGCCAGTATACAGAAGGAAGCCAGGAATAAGTACCAATGTCCGGAAACAAGAAACTTTCTTAAGAATTGCATGCTTTTAACCTGTTATAACTGAAATTATGCGTTTAAAACGGACCCTGCACAGAAATTATTTTCTGGTCAGGATCAATAAAGTATTTGTTTGAGGGAGACAAAACAGCAACAAATATAGCTATTGGATTTAATTAAGCTATACGCCGTCTGTCTTAGAAGGCGGGAACCGGCCGGCCGGCACCCTGATACGCGGAACCTGTCTCTGGTACTGTTTGCCCTGGTCCTGAATTAAGGTGTTGACTTGCAAGAATTAAACCAACTTACTAATAACGGTATACCCCCCTGAAATAATTGCCTGCGTCAATAATGTTTTTTTGAAGATAATGATTGTTGGCCTGTTATTCTCATGTCTCCGGCGGATAGTTGCTCCCTGCCGCAGGAACGCTGTTAGGAATGGATGGTCTGTATCACCTGACATTAACAGCCTTTTAATTGTTTATTATTAATCATATTTTTGGCGGATGCTATAAACCTGAACTGAAACAGATTATCTAACACGCCTGCTGATGCCTTTGCCGGTAAGCAAGGGTAAGCAATAATCGCAGGAAAAAACCAAATCTTTATGAGTAAACTCTTTACTTCGCGTGTAAACACCGGCGCCGTTAACTTTGCCATGCTGATATTGCGGGTAGTTTCCGGGGCAATGATGTTCACGCACGGATGGGCGAAACTGAATTCCTTTTCTGCAAAAAAGGCTAGCTTCCCTGATCCGCTTCACCTCGGACACGCCGTATCACTGTCGCTGACAGTTTTTGCGGAAGCCCTGTGTGCGGCATTGATCGTGGTGGGATTACTGACACGGCTGGCCGCTGTTCCGCTTGTGATCTGTATGGGAGTAGTGGTGTTTATGGTAAAGAAAGGAGCGCCACTGAATGAAAATGAAATGGGTATACTGTTCCTGGCTGCTTTTACAGCCATATTATTTGCCGGTCCGGGTAAATACAGTCTGGATCACGTGTTTGGAAAAGGGAAATAGCATCCGGGCATCATCAGAAAGAATAAATTATGTTTATACAGACTACAGAGATTCGCGTACGTTATGGCGAAACAGACCAGATGGGATACCTTTACTATGGTAATTATGCACTTTACTACGAAGTGGGACGTGCGGAAGCCATCCGGACACTGGGTTTTACATACGCAGAACTGGAGAAACAAGGCATCATCATGCCCGTAGCGGAACTCAATTCGAAGTACCTTCGCCCGGCTTACTATGATGATCTTATAACAGTGAAGACTATATTGAAGGAATTGCCGGTCGATCATAAGATCAGATTCCATTCAGAATTATATAACCAGAAAGGTGAGCTGCTCAATGTAGGCGTAACCACCCTGGTATTCCTGCATGCAGACACCAGACAACGTTACGGCATGCCTCCGGTAATGATGGAGTGCCTGGCGCCTTTTTTTGAAAAAAGCCTCTAAATCATGTCAATACAAGCGGATAAGGTAACAGTAAGCATCATCACCATCGGCGATGAACTGCTGATAGGACAAACGATAGATACCAATTCAGCCTGGATGGCGCAACAGCTGAATGCCATGGGGATATGGGTGCACCGCCGTGTAGCCATAGGAGATGTGAAAGAAGCTATCCTGGATGCATTGGATAAAGAAGGCGCCGTGTCCGATATCGTGTTGATCACGGGCGGACTGGGGCCTACTGCCGATGACATCACCAAACCTACTTTATGCGAGTACTTTGGCGGCACGCTTGTAAGAGATGAGATCACCTATCAGCAGGTGATGGCCTTTTTTGAAAGCCGTGGCTTACCAGCCCTTAAACGGAATGAAGACCAGGCACTGGTTCCGGATGTAGCCACCGTATTGCACAATACCAGGGGTACCGCTCCTGGCATGTGGTTTGAAAAGGATGGCAAGGTATATGTTTCTATGCCAGGTGTGCCCCTGGAAATGAAAGGCCTGATGACCGATCATGTCCTGCCGCGCCTCCAGGAATACTTCCGGTTACCGGCAGTGGTGCACCAGACATTGCTGACTTCCGGTATGGGAGAATCTTTCGTGGCAGAGCGGCTGGTACATTTTGAAGCCGCTTTACCTCCGCATATCAAACTGGCATATCTGCCTTCCCATGGTCTGCTAAAATTACGGCTGACCGCTTCCGGATCTGATAAGATCTCCACGGCTGCCGCCCTGTCTATCTATTTCCACCAGCTGAAAGAGATACTGGCAGATATTACAGTATACGATGAGGACCTGACCATGGGAGAGGTGCTGGGCCGTACCCTGCATGCAAAGGGCAGGACAGTAGGCACCGCCGAAAGCTGTACCGGCGGGTATATAGCGCATAGCATTACACTGGTGCCGGGTAGTTCCGCCTGGTATAAAGGTGGCATCGTGAGCTATGCCAATGAGATAAAGAGCGCATTGCTGGATGTCAAACCCAATACCCTCCAGGCGAACGGTGCTGTCAGTGAAGCCGTTGTGCGGGAAATGGCCAGAGGGGCACTCGAACAGTTACAGACTGATTATATTATAGCGGTGTCGGGTATTATGGGACCAGACGGAGGTACGCCTGAAAAGCCCGTAGGCACCGTATGGATCGCAGTTGGTAGTGCGAAGGAACTGGTGACAATGAAGTACCAGTTGCGTTTCGACCGCCTGACTAACATACAGATGACAACAACTTATGCGATGAATGAATTGAGGAAGTTGATAGTATAAACCTTACTTTTGTTTCCGTACCAAAAAGCTAAACACAATTTTATGGCCATTGTAGAACTGGTAATGCCCAAAATGGGGGAAAGTATTATGGAAGCCACCATATTACGCTGGCATAAGAAGCCGGGAGATCAGGTAAAATCTGATGAGACCGTGCTTGAAATTGCCACTGATAAGGTGGACAGTGAAGTACCTTCTATTGCTGATGGGGTGATTACCGAGATACTCTACGCAGAAAATGACGTGGTACCTGTAGGTACTGTCATTGCACGTATCAACACTACTGCTGATGCCGGCTTCGCAACAACTGCACCGGTAGCTCCTGCGGTTGCACAAACGGCTCCTGCCGCTACACCGGTAGAAGCACCTGTTGCCACGCCTGAACCGGCAAGCGCTCCTTACGAAGCACAATTCGTGACCAGCGGTGCCCGTTTCTATTCTCCACTGGTGCTGACGATCGCACAACAGGAAGGCATCAGTTTCGCCGAATTGGAAAAAATACCAGGTACCGGTAATGAAGGCCGTGTTACCAAGAAAGATATGCTGAGCTTCCTCGAAGCGAAGAACAAAGGACTGGTGCCCTCAGCTGCACCCGTTCCACAGGAAGCACCTGCAGCACAACCGGTTAGCCAGCCCGTTGCCACTGCTACACCAACTGCTGCGCCAACTGCTACGCCGGCACCCACCAACGGTGTTTCTGCCACTCCGGCTCCACAGCCGGTACAGGCTACACAAGCGCCGATCAGCATGGGCAGCTACACGGGTACTTTTGAAATTATCGAAATGGACCGTATGCGTAAACTGATCGCAGAACATATGGTCCGTAGTAAACATACTTCTCCGCACGTTACCAGCTTCGCAGAAGCGGATGTAACCAACATGGTAAAATGGCGTGATCAGATTAAAAAGGATTTTGAGAAAAGAGAAGGTGAGAAGATCACGTTCACTCCACTCTTTATCGAAGCAGTGGTGAGATGTATCAAGAAATATCCGTTGCTTAACAGCTCTCTGGATGGTGACAAGATCATAATGAAAAGGGATATCAATGTCGGTATGGCAACTGCTTTACCGTCCGGTAACCTGATCGTTCCGGTGATCCGTAATGCTGATATGCTGAATCTGGTAGGTCTTACCCGTCAGGTAAATCATCTTGCGAATGCTGCGCGTAATAATCGCCTGAAACCAGATGATACTCAGGGGGGTACGATCACACTGACCAACGTTGGCAGCTTCGGTAGTCTTGCGGGAACGCCTATCATTAACCAGCCGCAGGTAGCGATCCTCGCGGTGGGTGCGATCAAGAAACGCCCGGTGGTGATCGAGACCGTTCATGGCGATACTATTGCTATCCGTCATATGATGTACCTATCTATGTCTTATGATCACCGTATTATTGACGGTGCGTTGGGTTCTACTTTCCTGAGCGCTGTGGCACAGGAGTTGGAGAATTTCAATCCGGAGAGAGAATATTAATAGTTAGTTTGGATAATATTGATAAGAGGTCGTTCAGCTATAAGCGAACGGCCTCTTTTTTTGCTGTTAACTATATAAGAGGTCGAAACTACGATCAGCCCCCGAAAACAGCAGGGTATAAAAATAAAAAGAGCTCCTGTAAGGAGCTCTCTTCAATTTCTTGACCGTGATAAGCTTGGCCAACAGAATTAATAACGACCACGGCCGCCGCCGCCGCCGTATCCGCCGCCACCGCGGTTTCCACCAAATCCACCACCTCTTGAGTTATTATTCGGTTGTTTAGGTCTTGCTTCGTTAACCATCAATTGTTTGCCTTCGATTTCAGTACCGTTCAAACTATCCATAGCCTTGCTTCCCTCTTCCTGGTTGGGCATTTCCACGAATCCGAAACCGCGTGAACGGCCAGTCTCGTGGTCCTTGATAATTTTAGCAGAAGTAACCTCGCCAAATTCGCTGAATATCTGGTGAAGGTCTGCATCGTTCAACCTGTAGTGCAGGTTGGCTACGTAAATGTTCATGACTAAAAAATTAAAAAAATGAAAAATAATATTGAAGATAAAGAAATAAGTTCAATAATAACATCGCGCCCAGAAATAATTTAATAAACAAAACATACTGGTAACACTTACCAGAATTACTACTTACATTTTATGGATTCCTGCAGCTTTTTTTGTAAATTAATAGTAAAATCCCATTAAATTAAATTCGTATGAGTAGCCTGAGCGAGACGTGGTTTGCGGACGGTTATATCGACTTTGAGCAGAAAAAGTATACTTTATTAGCCTATCTGCAGCAAATAACCCGCTATTTCAATCAAAACAAGCTGTATCCGCAGCTGTCTGACATTATTTTCCATTATAATAACCTGGTGGCTTTCAAGGATAACAAGCAATTTCTGCAACAACAGTTCCCTAAACGCCTGACAGCGATCAACATGGAGCGTCTGCAATTATTGTATGAACAGATCGTTGCCGATGATGAACTCATGCAGGAGCTGGAAACTATTATCCAGTACGCTATTCATAAAATGAACGGCGCTATCCGCGAAGGCACTGAGATCTATGAGTTTGTGGAAGATAGTCTGAGTATTTCTCCTGTCGGACTCATCCCGCTGGATACCCAGGAAGGTTATCTGATGCTGTGTGATGGCAGCTTCAGAGAAGTTGTGGTGTACGAATACCGGTTGAGCATCTTCGAACGGCATGATGAAAAATACAGAGGGATCCATACCCATTACCTGGATACTTTTACCAAAGACCTCGTTCATACCTGTGAACACATTAAAACAACGCTGATCCGCAAGTACAAAAAACTGCCGAATCCGGCGGTATACCGCGTTGATACAAATCTCGTGTTCCCGGTAAATGAGACGTTGCTGCCAATCGCCAAACGCTCACTGGTAAAATACATCGCCACAAATGCGGCTTAGGTGGCCCATGTGCAAAGCCCCGGTTGTTATAGCAAAATGCCATAACAACCGGTATATGACTAGTTCAATAATACGGGTGCACTGCTTCCAAAGATGACTTCTACTTCGTGATCCTGTAAGAATGGCTGGTAGTATTGACGGATGATCTTCGTCAGTTTTTCCTTTGACTGATTTATGTACAATTGATTGTTTTCCAGCTGTGCACGTGAGGTCTGATACAGTTTCTTCTGCACATCTGTATACGTCTCGTCATCCTGTGTCAGGAACCAGCCTTTCCGGTTGGACGTTTCCATTTTATCTACCTTCAGTTCATAACTCAGCAGTTTGGGCTGAGGGATATTGACAGTGATCTTCTTGTCAGATACCGTTACCTTAAAGTTTTTGTCATCTGCATTGATGCCATATTTCGCCAGGTAAGGAACGGACACCCAGATCGTATTTTCCAGGAATGCCTTTTTCAGATTGGTCGTCCATTCACCATCATCTGTTACATTACTGCGTTTGATAGACGCGTTTCCCTGTACTTCCAGACTAGCCAGCTCCGAGATTTCCCTTACGATCAGACTGTTGGAGAGGATATTCTGATTCACACTTTTGCTGCCAAACTGTTTACCCAGCCAGAAAAGAAGGATAGCCACAGCGATAATAAAAACGAAACGAAAAAATCTTTTCATAACGCAAAGCGATAGTTACTGCGGACGATCATCTGTACAGACGAAAGCCCAGGTGACAATGTTTTGTTAGTAATAATGTATACAATGGTCTGCAAACAGCAGGCCACTGGCCGGACAACGTTCCGGCAGGATGTTGTGTCTTCTTATTATAAGTTGTAACTCATACAGTAATACCCCGACGATAACAGCGAATATAATATTTATGCCGGATAGTCCCTACTGATTGCTGTTCACCGGACTATATCAGCTGTGTACCAATGAGGCAATCAGCTCCGCATGCTGAGGATATACGGCCCCCAGTCCGTCTTTCGTGGCCAGTTCAAAATCAGCGAAGTCAAACCCCGGCGCTACTGTACAGCCAACAAGTGCAAACCCACCCGGTATTGTTACCCTTGACGCAAACCAGTGTCCGGCTTTGATGACCAGCTGCGGTTGCTCGCCGTCTTCAATATTAAGTCCCAGTTTATGTACTGTCAGCACGCCCGCAGGATCTATATCATAAATGGCCAGTGCATGTCCATCATAAAAATGCCACATCTCATCTGCCGCAATACGATGGAAGGCAGAGAATTCACCATGCTCGAGCAAGAAATAGATCCCGGTAGATGCCTGCCGGTCTCCTTTCATGGCAGGAGGTAATTCACTTTGCCTGAATTGCCAGGAAGAACGGTAGGTCTCGCGGAAAGCACCTCCTTCCACATGTGATTGTAAGTTGAGATGTTCGCGCCAGTAGGACGCAGGGTGTCTTGGGTTGTACATATCACAAAAGAAAGAAAATAGCACGAAATGAAAAAGCCGTCCTGTAAACAGGGCGGCTCTCTTATTTTTCATTTTTAGTCAGCGTCTGTTTATGCTACGGCTACAGGTCTTGCTACCGGCATTTGCGCGATCGCAGTCTCCTGATTCAGTATCGGCGGCTCTCCTTTAAAGAAAAGGAAGTCCTGTGTGAATAAAGCCTGGCTATAGTAATCGTTGTTCGTGATAAACGTCTGCCACTCTTCTACATTCATTTGCTGCATATGACGCATCGCATCTCTGAAACGCAGCATTCTTGCAAATAACTGCGGAGTTAAACCAATCACTTCCATAAACTTCCGCTCCATGGTATGACGGGAAACTTTGAATTTCTTCGTCAACCATTCAATATTCGTATACCCCTGTGTGCTGATAATGTAATCTGCAATTTCATCCACCTGTTTCAGGTTGTGCGGGTGTGTGCACATCATGTTGGTGAAGGCGTCATCCAATACCGCATCCAGGGTCGTAATGTCATTGTGTGCCGCCAGCTTGCCTGTCAGCTTAGACCAGCATTCGCGGTCCTGCTTCAGTAAGTCACGGTAATAATTGTTGAATGAGGACATGTCAAGTCCTGCCAGTTTATAACAGCCATATGCATTCAGCTGTACCACCGTCATTTTCACAGGGCCCTTTACCATAATCTGATGATGACAGGTAAAATGTCCCACTATCGATGCCTGTGGTAATGTAAAAGATGCATGCAGCGTAGGCTGGAAGATCACTTCCCCTTCTTCGAGGAACACCATGTACAGGTCTCCCAGAGAAAAAAGGTTCTGCGGCAGATTGATCAGTCCCGGATTCGCGCTTTGTAAATGATAATACTGCTTAACATAGGGTGCCAGCGAAGTTGCCGGTTGGTAGATACGGAAATTCATAGGAACACGTATAAGGTTATCAGATAATCAAAACATCCACAATGTCGGCTAGGTCTTCAATTTCAATACAAACATAACAGTTTGAAGGTATATAAAAAAAATTAATTTGATTAGGTTGAATAACAGTTGATTGCGTCAGAGAAATTGGGGATGGAAACCTACCATCCCCAGTTTCGGCCTTTCTCCGTCGCAGGTATACCCACCTGCATCCACTCCGGTGCTGGTGCGTTTTTCAGGAAATGGTCGAAAAACTGCTGCTCGCGACGCTGAATATCTTTTCTGTTCTGACGCTGTACCAGGTTATGGGCTTCATTGTTATAATTCAGCATCCATACTGGTTTACCCAGTCTGCGCAAACCGGTGAACAGTTCAATACCCTGATACCAGGGTACTGCACCATCTGCATCATTACTCATAATTGCCAGTGGTGTCGTGACTTTCGGTAAATGGAACAACGGAGAGTTTTCAATATATAGCTCCGGCTTTTCCCATAGCGTAGCGCCGATGCGGCTTTGTGAACGTTCGTACTGGAACTGACGGTTCATGCCACTCTCCCAGCGGATACCGCCATAGGCACTGGTCATATTCGCCACCGGCGCACCTGCCCACGCTGCCTTAAATAAAGAAGTTTGGGTGATGAGATACGCCACCTGGTAGCCGCCCCAGCTCTGTCCCTGTATACCCATGTTCAGACTATCTGCCCACGGATGCGCCGCTAAGGCTCTTGCACCACTCACGACATAGTCGTACGCTCCCTGACCCGGATGACCATTTTCATAGCTGATATCCGGCGCCAGTACCAGATAGCCACGGCTTACGAAGAACGAAATATTTAAACGCGATGGGGTAGGAGCTGGTGGTATATAATTATACAGTCCTTCTGATAATTTCTCATAGAAATATAACAGTACCGGGTATTTCTTCGTGCTGTCAAAATCAGCCGGTTTATACAGGATGCCCTCTGCAGGCTTACCATTGTAAGCGGTCCATTTAAACAGTTCTGCTGTTCCCCAGTTATATTCCTGTTGCTGCGGATTGATATGACTGATCTGCTCCGCATTATTCAGGGAAGTACCAGTGTACACGTCCGGCGATAATACATAACTGGCTTTGGTGAACAGGTAGTTATCTGCGTTTTCTGCCTTTACAGGGTCACCAAAAGTATAGGGGCCCATTACTACCAGTGTAGGTTTTACAGGCGCTTTTTTGAATGTGCTCGCTGTTGTATAGAAGCCATTCTCTTTCGTCGTTTCGTTGAACGTTTCCAGTAACAGTGTCTGTCCTGGTGTGAAGAAACGCTCTTCTTTATTCAACTGTACATAACGGAAACGTAATTTCTGCTCGCGGCCGTATCCTGCGGTTAACAGCTGTGGTGCTGCCTTTCCGGAAGGATCCACCTGCCAGATGTCATAGCGGTCGTAGATGTAAACTGCCCTGTCGCCTTCCAGCCAGCCTGCTATGCCGTATGGGCTGGGTTGATCGGGATGATCATCATCTTCTTCAGATAATGACACCGGTATTTTCGCCGTGATATTACGGGTAATGCCAGTAGCCGTTTCATAAGCATACCATTGTTTTTCCTTCAGGTTATACCAGGTGATATAATTGCCTTTCGGAGAAATACGGCTGATGCTATCTATATTGGTCTGCAATAGTTTCCTGTTCCCATTTTCCATATGCACGAGGTAAGACGTCTTCAGCGTATTACCTGTCCACTGTGCGGATACACGCTGTCCCTTATCTGTATACCCTACTGCATACGGACTGTTACCACGATCGGCCACAGTGACATACTCCATGTCTTTATCTGCCAGCTGCAGGATCTTTTCAGAACCGGTATAGTATACCGCCTGATAGCTTCTCTTTAGTTCTCTGTCGAGGTTTTTCAGCTGCATTGGTTGCAGATAGTCGTCCAGATAGTTCCAGACGTCTACTTTCGCTACTTCGAAATCTACAATATTCGTATCTCTTGCTGGCTGGATCGGTGCGGTACCAAAGAACAGCCGTTCTCCATTTTCGCTGAACCATGCCTTGCCATCCGGGCTTACGGACCAGTTATCAGGGAAGGCTTTCGTCGTCCTGTCTGCAATGATCTTTGCAGTATCCTGTCCGGTACGATAATAATACAGCGAATAAAAATGCTGTAATGCTTTTACGCTGTCGCGTGAGCTGCACCATGCCAGCTGTGTACCTTTCTCATCAAAGGTGAACTGTTTTCGCTGCGCTGTACCACGACTGAGGGTATCTTTCTTGCCGTTTGTTATCTGCCATAGCAGGACTGCTCCGCGGGATAGCGAATCTTTTTTGTCAGCCACGATCTCTGCTAAAAGGTGATTACCGGGTTTGCTGATCTGATAATCCTGGACATTACGGATGGTATCGGCCGATTGTTTATGCAGATAGTGGATCACCAGGTTACCGCTGGTCGTATCTGCCTGTGGTTTTTCTTTCAGATAAACCAATACGCCACTGCCTTTTTCAGGGGTTTTGAATGACCTTACAGCAGGTACTTTATAGATATTATCATTGCCTAATGTCACGATACCCATGGAGTCTTTGGGCATTTCTGACGGCTTTTTCTTTTTGATCTTCGCCTGCCTCGTCACCGCAAAAGGTGTCTTGATAGCGAATATCGCATAGCGGCTGTCTTCGGTGATAATGGGATTTGCACCGCGTGGTACTTCCAGACTTTTTTTCGTTTTGTTATTGTAGATAACCAGGGTGGCATCGCCTTCCTGTGGTGTGACAGTATACACGGTCCATTGTCCGTTATTACTGATCATCTTACTACCAATGCTCTGCCAGCCATCGTACACGGAATGATCCAGTGGCTTTTTAGCTGGCTGCTGTGCATAGGTTAGCAGGGACAGGCCGGAAAAAGCGGCCATACACATGAGTTGCTTCATGTGGCCAAAATAAAAAAATGTGACTGATTACGTGAAGATTTCCTGATAGACGGTCAAAATCAGGCATGAGCATGCTTCATCGTGCGCGCTACCCTGTTCATCTGCAATGCAACTGATAAAATGATGCAGGCCAGTCCTATATAGAACGCCGATTTCAGTTCACGGTTCTCATGAAAAAGAATAAAGGCGATGATAATACTGTATACCGGCTCCAGGTTAAAGGAGAGGTTCACAGTGAACGGCGATATCTTGGTCAGGGCATTCATCAGCAGCATATACATGCATACGGTACAGGCCCAGGCCAGTATCAGCAGGTAGCTGATGTCACTGAGTGATGGCAGTTCCAGTGGCTGCGGGAAGAAATACAGGTAACCCGGCAACAGGAGGGTGAGTCCCATAAAACCCACCGCCAGTTCATAGAACGTGATAGTGGGTGTATCGTATTTAACGATCAGGCGTTTATTGAAGATGGTGAACAGTGCGGCAAACATCGCTGAGATAATACCCAGTATGATAGCGGTTCTGTAGTTGGTATCAAAGTGGAAGATCAGGAAGATGCCCAGGAGGGTGATACCGCTGAGCAGCAGTTCTGTCTTATCCAGTTTGCCCTTGTTGATCAGTGGATCGAACAGGGCGGTGAAGAGGCTGGTGAGGGCAAAACAGACCACTGCTATAGAGACATTGGAGTACTTGATACTGGCGTAGAAAAATAGCCAGTGCAGTACGACCACCATGCCGGTCAGGCCGATCGGAACGATCTGTTTAAAAGATAGTTTGGTGAGCATACCCTTCCAGCGGAAGAGTATATACAATGTGATAATGGTAAATAATAGTCTGTACCATACCAGCATGCCCTCATTCAGGGTAATTAATTTACCCAATATACCCGTAAAACCTGCCAGAAAAACTGACAGGTGTAATTGCATTAGTGCTTTTTTCATTAATCCGCTTATTCGCTATTTCTTACGCGTCTTTCATACTTGCGGAACAGGCTCTCCCATTGAATTTTGAGTACCCCCAGTATTCCTTCTTTCACGATACCCTTACTCATTTTGGAATATCCTTCTTTACGGTCTTTGAAAGTGATAGGTACTTCTTTTATTTTAAAGCCCAGCTTCCACGCCGTGAATTTCATTTCTATCTGAAAGGCATAACCTACGAACCGGATGGCATCCAGATTAATCGCCTCCAATACTTGTCTTTTGTAGCACACAAAGCCGGCAGTAGCGTCTTTTACCCTGAGCCAGGTCACAAAACGTACATATACAGACGCGCCGTAGGAGAGTACAGCTCTGTCCCATGGCCAGTTTTCAGTTTTACCGCCTTTTACATAGCGGGAACCTACTGATACATCCGCACCTTGTTTGGAACAGGCATCGTACAGCCTGTTTAGGTCGGTTGGATTATGGGAGAAGTCAGCGTCCATTTCGAAAATGTACTGATATCCCTTTTCCAGTGCCCATTTGAAACCGAAGATATAGGCAGTGCCTAATCCCTGTTTACCACTTCTTTCTACCAGGAATAATTCGCCGGAGTGGGACTGCTGCAAATTCCTTACAATATTACCGGTGCCATCGGGCGAACCGTCGTCCACGATCAGTATATGAAAGTTTTGTCGCAGGGCAAAAACCGCGTCAATGATGTTACGGATATTATCCTTCTCATTGTACGTGGGAATTATGACGAGCTTTTCCAATCTAGCAAATTGTTGTTTAGGAGTGCGAAATTAGTGCAAACGCCAGATAAAGTACGGTTTTTACAAATATTAAATCTTTTTTAACATCATACTGTGATAAATCTCTGTGAGTTTCTGCTTCGTATTCAGCGGAAAATCAGCTTTCATCATCCAGTCATAATATTGAGGCTCAATTTTCAGCACGTCTCTTACCGCACGGCCTTTGTATTTACCAAAATTGAACATTTCCACCCCATTCTGCATGACCATTCTTCTCGCAAAGTCCACGTAATCATCTTCTTTGGTAAATTCTGCCAGTGGTGTCACTTCCGCCTGCAGCTGCTCATAACGGCTCAGCTGCGCTTCCAGGATCTCGTAGGTAGCGAGTGCATCTGCTTCTGCGCTGTGTGCGTTCACGAGGTCTTTATCGCAATAGAACTTGTAAGCTGCACTGAGTGTACGTTTTTCCATCAGGTGGAATATTTTCTGTACGTCAATGAATTTACGGTCCTTTACATCAAACTCCAGTCCTGTACGCAGGAACTCTTCTACCAGCAGGGGTATATCAAAACGGTTGGAATTATAACCGGCCAGGTCACAGTTGTCCATGTACTGACGCAGTTCATTCGCACATTGTTTGAAAGTCGGTGCATCCTTCACATCGTCATCGCTGATACCATGAATAGCAGTAGAGGAAGGAGGAATAGGCATGCCAGGGTTGATTCTTTTCACCTTGGACTGTACAGTCTTATCAGGGAACACCTTAACAATAGCAATTTCGATAATACGGTCCGTAGCCACATTGGTACCGGTCGTCTCCAGATCAATTACGGCCAGTGGCCTTTTAAGTTGCAAAGAGGGCATGACTAATTTTTATATATACTTTTTCAGCGAATTTACGTCCAATCCTTCATAATCACCTGAACTCATCATCAGGAGGTTCGCATCCTGATATTCCTGTTTGTCCAGGAATGCGGTCAGGTGTTCCCTGCTGGTGAATATATTCAGGTCCGGGCGGCCAAAGCCCTGTGCTACCACATCAGCTTCCAGTGGTGGCATGCGTTTGATCTCCAGTGCATGTTTGCTGTAAAAGACCACGGCTACATCCGCTTTGTCCATACAGCCCTGGTACTGCACCATGAACTCCGCATTCAGACTACTGTAGGTATGCAGCTCCAGCACCCCGATCAGCTTCCGGTTCGGATACTGGTCGCGCAGCGCGCTGATGGTCGCCTTTACTTTAGAAGGAGCATGGGCAAAGTCACGGTAGATGGCACAATGATCGTTCTTACCTACCAGCTCCAGCCTTTTAGCCGCGCCTTTGAAGGTAGCGATCGCTTTCAGGAATGTTTCATCACTGATACCCAGTTCATTACAAACGAGGCGGGCCGCATGCATGTTCAGCAGATTATGATCGCCGAATACTTCCAGCGCTGATTGCTGATCGCCAAACGTAACGGTTGTTACGCCATTGTCGATCACATGTGGCGGAATATCATAAGGTACCAGTTTCAGGTGAAGCCCTTCAGCCTGCACCAGTTTAACCAGTTCCGGATCGGTATTGTTGTAAATGAGCGTGCTGCCGGCTTTCATCGTGCGGAGGAAAATGGCGAACTGCTCCAGGTAGTTCTCGAAGGTGGGGAACACATTGATATGATCCCAGGCTATACCGGTCAGTACCGCCACGTGTGGATGCAGGAAATGGAACTTGGGCCGCTTTTCAATGATGGAGGCCGGATATTCATCGCCTTCACAAACGATCACAGGGGCATCTGTAATGTTTACAGACTGCGCAAATCCTGCCAGGCGGGCACCCACCAGGTAGTCGAATGCCTGACCTGCCTGCTGCAGCACGTGCATGATCATCGCTGTAGTCGTCGTTTTACCATGACTGCCGCCAACGACCACTCTCTTCTTCTCCAGACTTTCCTGGTATATATACTCAGGGAAAGAATAGATCTTCAGTCCCAGTTCTTTTGCTTTGAGCAGCTCGGGATTGTCTGCGCGGGCATGCATACCCAGGATAACAGCGTCCAGATCAGCCGTGATACGGCTTTCATCCCAACCCATAGATGCCGGTAATATGCCGGCCTGCGCCAGATTGCCCTTTGCAGGCTCATATATCTCGTCATCACTGCCAGTTACCTGGTAACCTTTGATTTTCAGTGCGATAGCTAACTGGTGCATCACACTGCCACCCACGGCGATAAAATGTACTTTTGCCATATAATTTTAGCCAGATACCTGCGTTTTATCTTTATATTTATATGTCTAAGGGAAAAAGGAATGATATTATAGACAAATTCTTTAATATAAATTTTATATTTGCAAAGTAACGTCAAAAATTGGCGATTAAAAAAGTGATATCACCATTCCCTATGAAATTTCATTATTCAACTAAACATCCCTTTATGCAAGTATCTTATCTGAAAGTTTTGGGCGGCGCGTGCCTTTTCTTTATCTTTGCGGCTTTCTTAACTTCTTGTGCATCACAGAATAAGTTGGGTTGTCCGATGAAAATTAGTAAAGTGGCGCACGGGGCAAACGTGAAGGATTGTTAATGAACTGGATAGCACTTACGACTGAGCATCAGTTATCAGAAATAAAAGAATCTTCAGTAACCAGACCGGTAGTTATCTTCAAACACAGTACGCGTTGTTCGATCAGTGCAATGGCGAAAGCCAGGCTGGAGAAAGCTGCTGCTCCGGAAACAATTGACTTTTATTATCTCGATCTCATCAAATTCAGAGACATTTCAAACAGGATCGCAGCAGATTTTAACGTTGAACATGAATCACCGCAAATACTGCTCATCCGCAACGGGGAATGCGTTTACGATGAAAGCCATAGCGGTATCACTATGGACGATATTGTGGATAAGTCTAACTAAGGCAGCATTTTTCGCTATTTATCCAAAGAATTTAGTACCGGCCTTATGGCCGGTATTTTTTTTGACCTAGCTTTGTATCCTATTAAGCTGAGAGAATGAAACATCGTATAGTTGTAGCGGTTACGGGTGCCAGCGGAGCCATCTACGCCAGGCAGTTACTGAATAAATTGCAGGCGGCTTCCGCACAGACGGACCAGGTAGCACTGGTGCTGACCAATAATGCCCGTACCGTATGGCAAACAGAGCTGGGTACAGACGACTACAAACAATTACCTTTTAAGACGTATTCACAACAGGACTTCCATGCGCCCTTCGCCTCAGGCTCCGGCAGGTTCGATACCATGATCATCTGCCCCTGCTCCATGGGCACCCTGGGCCGCATCGCCACCGGTATCTCCAATGACCTGATCACCCGGGCAGCAGACGTTGTCCTGAAAGAAAGAAGAAAACTGATCTGCGTAGTAAGGGAAACCCCCTATAACCTGATGCATATTAAAAATATGATGACGGTGACGGAGGCTGGCGGCATTATCTGCCCTGCCACTCCTTCCTTTTACAGTGTGCCTAAAAGCATAGAAGAGGTGGCGGCTACCGTCGTGGACCGTGTACTGGACCTTGCAGGCATCGAACAACAAACCTTCCGCTGGGGAGGCGATCAGTAATAATATTCACTATCACCAGACACCTCATTTGAATCGCCAATTATATGCAGATAGCCATCATTAACGGACCTAATTTAAATCTCCTGGGAAAACGGGAGCCGGGTATCTATGGAAATGAGTCTTTCGAATCTTATTTCGAAAAACTGAAAGCACAATACCCTAACGTACAGCTGACCTATTTCCAGAGCAATATCGAAGGGGAAATGATCAACCATCTGCATGAAATAGGCTTCTCCTTTGATGGTATCCTGCTGAATGCCGGCGGATACACCCACACCTCCGTGGCACTGCGCGATGCCATCTCCGCTATCAAAACACCGGTACTGGAGGTGCATATCAGTAACATCCACGCCAGAGAAGAGTTCCGCCATAAAAGTATGATCGCACCGGTGTGTGTCGGTAGCATCTGCGGACTGGGAATGAAGGGATATGCGCTGGGGATAGGATATTTTCTTTAGCATCAGGAATTGGAGATCAGGATTAGGAATGTTGCTACAATGATCTCCCATGAATAAAGAGCGCTCATGATTTAACTATCATGAGCGCTCCTGCTTTTATGTAAGTCTGTTATCAGAAAAAATTCCTGATCCCTAATTAACTCACAGGTATTTAAAATTCGTTTTCGGCGTAATGTTCAGCAGCGTCTGATAGATCAGCTGAATAGTGTTCTCAATGTCATCACGTTTGATCATCTCTACCGTCGTATGCATATAACGTAGTGGAATGCTGATCAGTGCTGATGGTGTGCCATCATTAGAATAAGCAAAAGCATCCGTATCGGTACCTGTGCTGCGGCTTACAGCATGACGCTGGAACGGAATATCGTTCTTCTCTGCTGTCCTGATGATCAGATCGCGCAGGATGTTGTGTACCGCCGGACCATATGTGATGCTTGGACCTGATCCGCAACGGATCTCACCTTCAATATTCTTGTTGATCATTGGTGTAGTGGTATCGTGCGTTACGTCCGTAATGATCGCTACATCGGCTTTGATACGTTTAGCGATCATCTCTGCACCACGTAGCCCTACTTCTTCCTGTACCGCGTTTACGATGTACAATCCGAAAGGCAGGGATTGTTTCTTCTCTTTCAGCATACGTGCTACTTCGGCAATCATGAAACCACCGATACGGTTATCCAGTGCACGACAGATAAAGTAGTCGTAGTTCAGCTCTTCAAAGCCATCTTCAAACGTTACCACGCAACCTACATGGATACCCAGGTCTTCCACTTCTTTCCGGTTACGGGCGCCGCAATCCAGGAAGATGTTCTCTACCTTCGGCTGCGGATCTTTTCCCTCCGTACTGCGTAAGCGGGTGTGAATAGCAGGCCAGCCAAACACAGCTTTTACGATGCCTTTTTCTGTATGGATATTTACGCGTTTGGATGGAGCGATCTGCTGATCGGAACCACCATTACGGATAACATATATCAGACCTTCAGGTGAAATGTAATTCACAAACCAGGAGATCTCATCAGCATGCGCTTCAATCACCACTTTAAACGGCGCCTTCGGATTGATGACACCGACTGCCGACCCGTACGCGTCCACAAAATGCTCATCAATATATGGCTGCAGATAGTTCAGCCACATTTTCTGTCCTTCTTTCTCAAATCCGGTTGGAGATGGATTGTTGAGGTAATTCCGGAGGAACGTTAGCGCCTCTTTACTGAGTATGGATTTTTGCTTTTTGGCCATTACTGTAATGTTAATTGTGCTGCAAAAGTAAGTGTTTGGCTGCTTACAGCAAGCCAGGTATTGTCAGAATGAAATGAAGCAGCGAAGAGAGCATCACCATCCCGTCTACAACAAAGTAATAGAAATGATCAGAGCGGTCTTTCAGCGCATATCGTGTAATCAGTGCGGTAATCACCACTGGTGCCAGGAGTATCCCTGTCAGCAGCCAGTTATCGATAGGATAGAGTGCTAATGCAAAGATGGCGGAGAATGCCAGGGAAGCAATATATAATTTTTTGAGATTACGCGTACTCAGCCAGGTGATCAGTGACCGGATACCTTCCTTTTTGTCAGACTCGAGGTCCCTGTAATCAAAAAGGATACACAGGGCATATACGAGGAAGAAGCGGTGCAGGGCAAACCACAGCACATTGTGCGAATAAGGCTGTTGTTCTATCAACAGCGGCAATACGGTAGTTACATAGATCCATACGCTTGTCAGAAAAATAGTCTTTCCAACAGCGATCTTCCGCAGCCATACAAATATCCGCTGTGGCAGTTTAGGTGCAGAATAGAGAAAGGTCAGCACGGCTGCGCCTCCCATAGGCAACCAGTGTTCCCTCAGCAGCCAGAAGCCATACAATGCCCCGATACCACTGATGGCTACCAGTGATAACTGCAGCGTCTTGTGCCTTGCTCCCCATAGGATGCGTTCAGATGTAGAATAGTCTGCCGGAGTGAGATACCAGTGAAAGTTATAGCTGCACATGGTTGCGCAGAACACGAAAGCGTAGTAGGTGTAATTGATCTGCTCAATATGTAAAAGTGCATTTGTCTGCCATATCATCACTATGGCAATACAACCCACATAGATGGAAGAAAAAAGGATAAAATTGAACAAACCACGCATGGCCCAAGATAATTAGGAATTAGGAATTCGAACGCGAAGATCGGTGTAGAAATTTTAATTCCTAATTCCTAATTCCCTTATTCCTGATTTACAAAGGAATGTTGCCGTGCTTTTTCCTGGGCAGGGTCACTACCTTATTTTCCAGCATTGCATAACCCTTAATAAGTTTAATACGTGTCTGATCGGGGATGATCACTTCATCTATATACCCTTTTTCTGCAGCCAGATAAGGGTTGGCAAAGCGTTCCGTGTACTCGGCTACCAGTTCGTTCATACGGGCTTCCGGATCTGGTGCTGCGTCAATCTCTTTCTTGTAGATGATCTCTACGGCTCCTTTAGGCCCCATTACGGCTATTTCTGCCTGAGGAAAAGCGAAGTTGAGATCGGCGCCGATATGTTTGGAGTTCATCACACAATAGGCCCCGCCATAGGCTTTACGGGTGGTAACGGTGATCTTGGGTACTGTTGCCTCACTTAATGCAAACAGGAGCTTGGCGCCATTGGTGATAATGCCGTTCCATTCCTGGTCAGTGCCTGGCAGGAAGCCGGGTACATCTACCAGTACCAGCAATGGTATATTAAAGGCATCGCAGAAGCGGGTAAAGCGGGCGCCCTTCACAGATGCATGGATGTCGAGTACGCCGGCAAGATGGGCAGGCTGATTGGCAACTATACCAATACTCCTGCCTGCAATACGGGCAAAACCTACGATGATATTCTCTGCAAAATCTTTATGTACTTCCAGGAAGCTGTCTGTATCTGTCAGTTCACTGATCACTTCTTTCATGTCATACGGCTGATTGGAGCTGTCAGGAATGATCGTATTCAGCACCGGCCGCACTTCATCTTTACCCTCGTAAGGATAAACAGGGGCATCCTCTTCACAGTTCTGTGGCATATAGCTCAGCAACTGCCGGATATTACGGATACACTCCACTTCATTGCTGCAGGCGAAGTGTGTCACCCCGCTTTTTACCGCATGGGTATGTGCCCCGCCCAGTTCTTCGGAAGTCACTTCTTCGTGTGTTACGGTCTTCACCACGTTAGGACCGGTCACGAACATATAGGATGTCTCTTCGACCATCAATATGAAGTCTGTGATAGCAGGGGAGTATACCGCCCCGCCCGCACAGGGGCCCATTACGGCAGAGATCTGTGGGATGACGCCGGAGGCCCGGGTATTGCGATAGAAAATATCTGCATAACCACCCAGGCTAACCACTCCTTCCTGGATACGGGCGCCACCGCTGTCATTGAGTCCGATGACCGGCGCACCGTTCTGCATGGCGAGGTCCATGATCTTACAGATCTTACGTGCATGCGGTTCAGAGAGGCTACCGCCATAGACGGTAAAGTCCTGTGAGAAAACATATACAAGTCTGCCATTCACCGTACCATACCCGGTGACCACCCCATCTCCGGGAAACTGTTCCTGGTCGGTGGTCATCCCACGGTTACGGTTATGCACAAACATATCAAATTCTTCAAAGGAGCCTTCGTCGAGTAGAAGTTGTAGTCTTTCCCTTGCGGTCAGTTTGCCTTTTTTGTGCTGAGATGCAATACGGGCTTCGCCGCCACCAACGATGGCTGTAGCGATCTTGTTCTGGAGTTCGTGGAATTTGTCCATAAAACAAATATAAATGAATTAGGAATTAGGAGTTAAGAAATAGGAATTGAGCTGATATTAAAGGCTCAATTCCTGTTTCCTAATTCCCAATTCCTATTATCTTAAGATCTTATTATCTTAATATCTTAATATCTCACTATTACTCATACAGCACCTCTATCTTCGGCGTCACCAGTGTATCACTAATGTTCCCTGCATTATCCGTAATAAACACCAGGTAATGCAGACTGTCTTTCGGAATAGGCGTGTCGCCTGTCTGCGGGAAATCTGTTCCTATCAGGTGAAGAATGACTTCGGCGGTCAGATTAGTACCCTTGTGCGCTTCCACACCCGGCATATCGCGGGATTCAAAAGCGGTATCAAGCGGTTTGGTATCGTAAATGGGGGCAAAATTGAATGTATTTTCAATGTCCCCGTCCCCGTCCTTTACCTGGAAACGGACATCCATCCCGAAGGAAGAAATCACAGGGGAGGAGGAGTATGAAAGGAATGTCAGCATCGGTTTGGTGCCTATCGAATCCTTCCCGCAACCACCGCAGATGGCTGCCAGTGCAAACAGGGATAAAACGAGTGTTTTCTTCATATAACAAACGTACATTATTTTTTTAAGTATAGCTAATGCCTGTCGGACGAGCGGCACCACTGTGTTATAACGTAAAATGTCGTTTGATTGTTACGTATACCCTAAATTTGTGCGTTCAAAGTAAGCGACATGAGTGGCATTAATACGGCAGCACTATTTACATTGCAGGAGCAGGACACCGAAGCGGCGGCCCTGGAACTGTTTCATTACCAGTACAGGGAGAACGACATTTACCGGGCCTATACTAACGCCCTGCGCCGGAAGCCCTCGGACATCCGCTCACTACTGGATATTCCCTTCCTTCCTATACAATTCTTTAAAACACATACAGTTACCTGCGGTGCCTTCGAGCCGGAACTGATCTTCGAAAGCAGCGGTACCACTCAGACCATCAACAGCCGCCACCTGGTAAAGGAAGCTGCTATATATGAGCAAAGCTTTCTGGCCGGTTTTGAGCGTTTTTACGGTCCGGTATCCGACTATGTCGTGGTCGGACTGCTCCCGTCCTACCTGGAAAGAAAACATTCCTCCCTCGTTTATATGGTGCAGGACATGGTGAAAAGAAGCGGCCATGCTGCCAGCGGTTTTTACCTGTATGAGCATGATAAACTGGCGGCCCACCTCCGGGAACTCGAAGCCAGCGGACAAAAAACACTGTTAATTGGTGTGACGTTCGGATTACTGGATTTTGCCGAGAACTATCAGCTGGAACTGAACCATACGATCGTAATGGAAACCGGGGGCATGAAAGGCCGCCGGGAAGAATGGACCCGTCAGCAGGTACACGCCTACCTGAAAGAAAGACTGGGCTGTAAGCACATCCATGCGGAATACGGAATGACGGAACTGCTGTCGCAGGCCTATTCCTATGGTGATGGTATCTTCACCACACCACCGTGGATGAAGTTGCTCGTCCGCGATGAAAGTGATCCGTTTGAGCTGTCTGCTGCTAACGCATCCGGTGTGATCAATGTGGTTGACCTGGCGAATGTTCATTCCTGCGCATTCATTGCCACCGAAGATATTGGTAAAATACGTCCGGACGGAAGTTTTGAAGTGCTGGGGCGCCTGGATAATTCAGCCCTGAGAGGTTGCAGTCTCATGGTGAGCTAGGCACTTATAAACGTGCCTGCTCCAGTAACTGTTCCAGCTGCTCAGGATGTTGACTCATGGCAGTCAGTTCGGACATATAAGGGAAACTACGATGGTCCATACCGAATTTGCCCATCAGGTAGGAGTCCAGCGCATCCGTATGCTGCGGCTGTTCGAGAAAACTGCGCAGAAAATACAGGAAATGCTGCCGTTCTTTTTCTATGATCAGTGTAATGGCGATCTTTTCTTTTAGCGGGTCCTGCGGTACTTTCCGGAACAGGTGTAGTAACTGTCTGAACTGCTCTTCCGTTAGTGCTTCATAGTGCACAGGCAGAAAATCAAAGCAAAAAAACTCTACTGCAAAGTCGTCCATAATACCAGCGCTGAGCTGGTCTTCCGCTATTGTATACCAGGTGGCCCAGTCGAGCAGTTCCTGCACGCTGATGTCGCCACGGAGTAATGCTTCCAGGTGATGGATGAGACCATTTCTGGTAGGAACGGTACCTGAAGTGTGTTGCATGCTGTCCACGATATCTGCATAAAAGGCATCATTCATCTGATGCGCAGCGGCTGTTAAAAACCGGCTGACCTCATTATACCGCGCAGGAGGAAGAAGATCTGCTGTTTCAGCAAGAATTTCGGGCTTAGTTTTATGGCCCTGAAGATATGCTTTGATCAGAGATATAAAATAGGTGGAGGCGATATAAGGCACCTTATCCTTCATACTTACAGGTTTTGTCTTTAAGTCTCTTGAATAGCGCTATGTGCTGCATTTGGCAAAAATTGATAGGGATAGTTGGCATTGGATCTATATCTGAAAGTTACCACTAAAATCCGGGAAAACCAGCGCAATATTAGAAAAGGGAATGTATTGCGCTGGAAATTCAATCATCTCCGATGTATTTCCCATAGAAATGGCAACGACAGATATGACAGTGGAGGATGACCGCAGTAGCATATAATTGCCTGTCATCATGATGTGCCATCACCGTTCCGGTTACCTGCACTTACCTCATCCGTTCCTGCTGGCATGGTTTTGGGGCCGTAATGTATAGAGTACACGTCATTTTTAAACCATAAAAATTTACAGTTATGGCAGTAAGAGACAGATCGATCGGTAGTACCGGCCTGGAACAGGGAGGCCCTAATTTAGGGAACGATTATAGCCGCGATATTACCCGTGAAAAAACAGCAGACGATACCCTGAAAGTGGTCATACCCAAAGATAAAAATAAGGAAGAACCGTCTGACAAGAATAAAGAAGAGAACGAATCCGAAAAAGACACGCACAGTAACAGATGACAATGGGTTAAACTATATACAGCTTGTTCCAAATTCAGATATAGTTTAAGCAATAGAAAAGTAATCATCTGTACTCATAGAAGGCATAGGTTTTCCTATGCCTTTTCACTTGCGGTAGAGATCGCTACTACATTGAGTACTAATTGAATAAAGGAGTTAAATTTTATAAAAAGTCTTATATTATATTAAAACATATTGTATCTTTAGACTACTGGGAATGCAAACTCAAAGCAAGCCATTAATTTAATTAACGGAGGATGCTCCATATCCTCCTCACCATACCTGTGAATTAAATCAGACTACTAGCTGGGCGCTTTTTCCATGTCCATTGGAATTGCTAATCACAAGAACAAGACGAAGATTTATTGACCGTGTTCTAACTAATATTCCTATGATTTTAACTAACCAAGCCGGCCACACCCGGCTAATGGGAAAACCATGTTGTTATCTCACGTATCCCGCTATCCGGATATGTGTACTATGTACGATCCTGTTGTTGAGCTGTCTGTTGAATGTAGCATCTGCACAGCATCTTACTTTGCGAAATTCCTCTCTGGAGGGAAAACCCGGTATCAAAGTAGCACCCACAGGCTGGCGTGTTGCGGCCAATACACCAGATGTACTACCGGGCGTAATGGGCGTGTTTAAAATAGCCAATGCAGGGAACACTTTTGTGGGCCTGCAGGCCGGACCTGTATACCGTGAAGGTATCGAACAGGAACTGACTGAACCATTGACAGCAGACAGGACATACAGCATGTCCTTCGATCTTGCTTTCAATGAAATGTACGGCCACAAACACTGCTATGGCAACCTGGCTATCTTCGGTGGCGGCGCTCCCGGCGATACCGCCGAACGACTATGGACATCCGGTAGTTTTACTGACACGACCTGGCACCGGTGGAATGCCATATTCACCCCTAAACAAACACATAAATACATTTCATTTTATGCCTACCCGGCCGAGAACTGCCCTATCAGCGGTTACGGCGTACTGGTGTTTATGGACAACCTGTCTACTATCAGACAGATCCTGCGTACGCAGCTGACAGCTACTACTTCCTGTAAGAACACGAGTACCGGTACCGTGCAGGTAAAAGTAAGCGGAGGTGCGGAGCCTTATACGTACCTGTGGACGCCGGGCAACTATACAACACCTGAAGTATCCGGCCTGCCTGCGGGTCAGTATAACGTGACTGTTACGGCTGCGAATGGTGTCACCTCCAAAGGTGCGATCACGGTTGCTGCATCTGACCTGGCAGCCGATACAAATGTGACGATATCCAGGTGTGCCGGTGATAACGAAAATGAAATTGCACTTAACATCACCGGCGGTTTACCACCCTATGAGCTGACGATGAACGGTGTACTAACGGAAACGACTACATTTAAAAATGTACGGCCGGGAAATTATGTGTTCGTGTTGAGAGATCAGCAGGTATGTGCGGATACTTTCAACGTGATGATCAAAGAACCTGCGCCTCTTTTTATACAACAGGTGACTCCGGAAAACTGTAGCTGTATTGAAGTCAATGACGGCAGCATTAAATGGGATGTAGCAGGAGGCACCCGTCCGTATCAGTACCGCGTGAATGGAGATACCTGGCAGCCCGATAGTATACAACGTAATCTGAAAGCAGGTAGTTACCACTATGAAGTAGCAGATGCGAATGGTTGTATAGATGGCGGACATACCGTTATCTCGTCTCCTCATCAGAACTGCTTCGTGATGATGCCTTCTGCATTTAGCCCTAACGGTGATGGAAATAATGATCTGTTCCGTCCCAGGGTATACGATGCGATCACTCACTACAAACTAACCGTCTATAACCGGTGGGGTAGCCTTGTTTTTCAGACCAACGACCCCAAGATAGGGTGGGACGGATATTGCCGTGGTGTACCGCAAACCCCGCAGGCGTTTATCTATGTCTGTACTTTTGTTACCAGTAAGGGTGACCAGCGGGAATATACCGGCTCACTGGTGCTGGTAAAGTGATAAAAAGCATACGAATCCTATATCCAACCGTTTTCGTTTTTCAGCAGCGGGTGCGGTCAGCTTCACCATCAACCAGAATGCCCCTCTTTTTTCAGGCAAAGGTGACGAAACCCATTAACGTGGTGACAAAACCGGTTTTTAGGGTGACGAAATTTTTTTTGACAACTATCCGCACTTATTTTCGGATATTCTGATGTAAGCTTTTAGTATTCATCAGGTAAGCTTTCTCTTACGTTTCTCTTACGTTTTAAAACGTAAGAGAAACGTAAGAGAAAGCTTACCTGATGAATAACTGTCTTAATACAGAAAAACTTTACAGTTCTATTGTGGAAGATCAGGATTGACTTTACAGGTACACTAGTCGTTAGCTGGTCTTGCACGAACAACAGTACATTGCCGCCTTACCCTTTCCCGGCTAACGCCCGCTTTATTTCTTCATGGAGATGTGCAAATACGAATGGCTTTGAAAGATATCCTGCGGCGCCTTTCTGCATAATTGCATCTATTTCAGCTTCCTGGTTTTTGGCGCTGGCGATCAGCACCGGGATATGACAAAGGTCAGTATGTTCCCGGAATTTGTCCAGCAGTTCATATCCGTTCAATACGGGCATATATATGTCACTGATAACCAGGTCGGGGAGGTGTCTGATGGCCATGGAAAGACCTTCTTCTCCGTTGCTGGCAGTGTAAACGGTATAGTCGTGTAGTTCGAGCAGACTTTTAAGCGTGTCCAGAAGTCCGGCTCTGTCTTCAATCAAAAGAATACTGGTGTTCATGCGAAAATTTTACTGACAGGTATCAGGATACCTGAAGGCAAGTGTAAAAACCGTGCCCTTATCCGGGTGGCTGCTCACGGAGATCTCTCCATCGTTGGCTTTTGCGAATGTTTTCACGATGCTTAATCCCAGTCCGGTACCCGGAATGCCATTCGTATTACTACCCCGGAAATAAGGCTGGAAAAGGTGTGGAAGGTCTTCTGCCGGTATACCGATGCCATCATCCGTAATGGTGATAACAGCCGCATTGTCCTGGTAGTCCAGGTGAACGGCCGGAGACGCCTTTCTGGAATACTTGAAGGCATTGCTGATCAGGTTAGAGAGGATGCGTTCTACCTGCACGCTGCTGATACACAGTTTACGGGGCGTGCCGGTGATGGTGAGCAGGAGTTCCCGCGACTCGTCCGGCAGGTTGCGATACTGCTCTTTTAAGGGAAGCAGCAGGTCGGCGAGGTCGGTCATCTCCTTATGGCTGGTGATGTTTCCTGAGAGTATATTATTGACTGTCAGCATCTCATCGACCATGCTATTCAACGAAAAGATTTCGGAAGTGATCCTGGAGAGTTGTTTCTCGTAGAATGCATTCATGTGCTGGTCTTTCTGCAGCTTCAGTGAAAGCAGATCGACGACAGACGTAATGGTGGCCAGTGGCGTCTTAAACTCGTGTGCAGCGATAGCGATGACATTACTGGCATTGGTGACAAGTTCACTGTCCCCGGAGCGGTTAGTGGAGTCCATTGTTCTATACTTTTAATGATTGCCGGCGTCTAAATTTATAGGATAATAAGCTCAACAATATGTAGATAATCTCCACATATGCGGAGTACACAGTTTTTCAACAGTTAAGCGGCAAATTACTCAATAAAGGGATAATTATGCACCGGTCTGACTGAGTATTTAATTTAAAAACGTATTTTCACCAAAGCAGTGACACGTATTGTGAATATCGAGAAAAGTTAACCGAAAGATCATATATAAAAAAATCCAATAGATTAATAATTAGACTATTAGAAAAGGACGTAAATCAACCTCAATCTTTATATAGCTCGTTCTCAACGAGTTGCAAATTACCTTTATAAATTCTCGTTTTTGGAATTATTTTTGCAAGACCAAGCCATATTTATATGCCATATTTTTTTATTGAATCAATTATAAACCTTGCTAACTTTTTACCCCTATGATCAATATTGGAATTATAGAAGATAATTATTTCCAGTTGAACAATTACAAGGAGTTTTTAGAAGATTTTCAGGAGTGTAAGGTGGTATTTGCTTGTAAGTCGATGGAGGAGTTCAGAGCCCTTCCATTTAAGGAGACAGAGGTGAATGTAATACTACTGGATATTTCATTGCCAGGGGAATCAGGCATACAGGGTATGCAGGAACTGAAGCGTATTTACCCCGAGGCAAAACTCATCGTCTTGTCAGGTCACGATGGGAAACATTACGTAATTGAGTCGATCCGTCAGGGTGCGAGTGGTTATATAATTAAGACCAGCCGCTTAATGGAGATCTACCATTCAATTATGGATGCCGTAAGTGAGGGAGGTACACTGTCTCCCAAAGCTGCTCATTTGCTGATCAACTATATCGCCAAGGACCCCCTGGAGGATATAAAACATAAGCTTACAAAAAGGGAATATGAGCTTCTTACGTTACTAAAAGAAGGTTACTCATATAAGGAGATGGCAGAGAAGCTTTTTGTGACAGTCTTCACCGTGAACCAACACCTGAAGAAAATTTATCAAAAACTTAATGTTGCCACCAAATCAGAACTAATTTCAAAAATCTGGTCAAATAGTTTGTATTCTTTCTTTTTAATTACGAATTCTTGGATTTTTTTTCGAATGCTTTCATTTGAGAATGTGATCCCTTTCATATAAAAAATGCTACTTGATTCAGTAGGCACGTTTGTGTCATAAGTGCGTTTTTTACTTTATTTAGTAGTAGTGATCACGATAGGTATAAACTAATATTGTATCACGGAAAGCGCGGAAGAAAAACCTTTAAATATTCAAAACGGTAAGATGATTCTAAAGAAGGATTATTTACGTTATATCTTTGTTGTTCCGGTCCTTATCTGCTGTTTCTTTTTTACATCATGTGTCAATACACGGAAGTCAGTTTATTTTAACAATCTTCCTGATACTGTTATTGCTCCCGTAAAAGGAAATTTTGAGCCGGTAGTCCACAAAAATGACGTATTGCAAATTGTTGTTAGTAGTATGAACCCCGAGGATGCTATTGTATTTAACACCCCAAGTGTTACAAACACTTCAATCGCAGGTAGTGGCAATCAGGCAACGGGTTATCTGGTAAGTCAGGACGGATATATTGAATATCCGGTGCTTGGAAAAGTCAAAGCAGAAGGATTGACTAAAGAGCAGTTGACAACTTATATACGCGATGAATTAAATAACCGCAAACTCATGAAGGATCCGGTAGTTACCATCCGGTTCCTCAACTACAGGGTCACCGTGATCGGTGAAGTCGCACACCCTTCGGTAGTCACAGTGAATAGTGAAAAGATCACCATTCTCGAAGCATTAGGACTGGCCGGTGATATTACCGTCTATGGTAAAAGAGAGAACATTATGCTGATCAGGGAAGTCAATGGTGAAAAGACTATCAAAAGACTAAATCTGAATAGTTCAGAAGTGTTGTCATCTCCTTATTATTATTTGCAGTCTAACGACGTAGTATATGTCGAACCAAATAAATCAAAAGTAGCTGTAGCAACTGGCAGCAGGACAACTATTCCGATCATCATCAGCACGTTGTCTTTAATTGTACTTGCGATTGACAGATTAGGCAACTAACAGAGCTGATGTTATTCCAATAATTCATCCTACAAATTGTGTTGAGAGCCATGCAACAGAAAGTAATCAATACGCGCGCAAAACGAGAGGAACATACAGGCCTCCTTGAAATGATCAGGCATAAATATCAGCCTTACTGGCCTTTATTTGTGATTGCGTCAATTATTTCTTTCTCAATCGCATATGTTTATCTGAGATATGCAACCCCACTGTATAAAATATCATCTTCTCTGTTGATCAAAGAAGATACACGCCCCGTTGAGAGCTCTATCATCGAAATGATGGACCCGCTCGGCAGAGGTAAGAAAGTAGATAACGAGATCGAAATATTAAAGTCAAGAACCATAGCGAAAACTGTTGTAAGAAATCTGAACCTCTACGGTGAAGTATTCGAAAAAGGCAGGATCCGCGATATCTCCATGTATAAAACAGGACCGGTACAGTTTGAGTTTCTTGATCCGGACCTGATCGATCCTAATGAAGGTACTATCGTTCCGCTGAAATATGATTATGCAGGAAAGAAAGTTTCCCTCGATGATCAGACCTACCCGCTGAATGATACGGTTCATACCAAATGGGGCCGGATGATCATCAAGCCGGTGCCAGGATACAATCCAAATGGTGAACATGGTGAAGGTTACTACCTGAAAGTATCCGGTGACAGAGCCCTGGCCGGCGTTTTCCTGAGCAATCTGAAAATTGCGCCTGCTACCAAAACTGCAAATGTACTCAGACTGGAATACGTTGACGCCGTGCCTAAAAGGGGGATGGACATGCTCAACGAACTGATGAAGGCATACGATGCTGCATCTATTGATGATAAGAATAAAACAGCCTCTAAAACGATGGCTTTCGTGGAAGAGCGACTGCGTATCATCACTGCGGAACTCAGCCAGGTAGAAGGAAAGATCCAGGAGTATAAAACCAATGAAGGGATCGTTGATATCAGCGAACAAAGTAAATTATTCCTGAACGCTGTACAGGATAATGACGTTCGCCTCAGCGAAGCCGATATGCAATTGTCCTCTCTTTCTGCCGTGCAGGAATATGTAAAAGGAAAGGGCGCCGGTGATAACCTGGTACCTGCTACTTTGGGCATTGCTGATCCGACCTTACTCGGACTCGTTAGCAAACTGCAGGATTCTGAACTCCAGCTGGAAAGGCTGAGAAAGACCACTGGTGAGAACAGTCCGCTGATAGCCAGTCTGACCGCACAGATCGAAAAACTCAGACCTGCGATCCTGGATAACATCAGCAGCTTACGCGCTAACCTCGAAGCATCGAGAGCGAAACTCGCCGGTCAGAACGGCCGTTTCATGAGTATGCTGAAAGGTGTACCCAGCAAGGAAAAAACATTGCTGGAAGTAAGCAGACAACAACAGATCAAAAACAACATCTATACTTTCCTGCTGGAAAAACGTGAAGAGACCCAGCTGCAATATGCGGCTGCTATCTCCGACAGCCGTATCATTGACCTGGCAGAGGCAGAAAGCTTCCCTTTCAGTCCGAAGAAGTCAATGGTGATGGCACTGGCACTCATCGCAGGTATTGCAGTAGTAGCCGGCTTCATCGCAGTGAAAGATCTGATGAACCATAAAGTAATGTTCCGGTCAGATATCGAAAAAGGTACTTCTGCACCGATCATCGCTGAGATCATGTTCGACAAAAGCGGCGCTATCGCTATCACAGAAGGTAAGCGTACACCGGTTGCTGAACAGTTCAGGGCTTTACGTACCAGCTTATCTTACATAGGTATTAACGGCGATAACAAGACCATCCTCGTCACTTCCTCTATTTCCGGTGAGGGTAAGAGCTTCGTTGCGGTGAATCTCGCACTGAGCCTCTCCCTGACTAAAAAGAAAGTGGTGCTGCTGGAGTTTGACCTGAGAAAACCTAAGGTGAGCAAGATCCTCAATGTACCGCACCATCCGGGTATCAGTAATTACCTGGTAGGTCACTCGTCACTGAGCGATATCCTCAAGCAGCCAATTGAGAACAATGAATATATGTACCTGCTTTCTGCAGGGGTGATACCACCGAATCCGACAGAGCTGATATTGAATGGCAGATTAGAACATCTGCTGGCTAACCTCAGAGCATCGTTTGACTATGTGATCATTGACTCCGCTCCGGTAGGTCCTGTTACTGATGCACGCCTGCTCGCTCCATTCGCTGATGCAACACTGTATGTAGTACGTCATGACAGAACGCCTAAGTTTAACCTCAAAATGGTTGAAGACCTGTATGAACAAGGAGATCTTGGAAAATTGAACATCGTGTTCAATGGTCTGAAGATGCGTGGCGCACCTGGTTATGCATACGGCTATGGCGGCGGTTACGGTTATGGTAACGGACAGGGATATGGGTATGGTTACACCGAAGAAACCAAAAATGGCACTGTGAAGAAGGGTCGGTTTACAAAGATTTTCAAGTAAAAAGAACAGTGGCATTACGGTAAGCTGATTATCGTAATGCCTTGAGATACATACTTTTTGAAAAATGCTCATGTGACTGAGGAGGCGAAGCTATGCCAAATTCTCTTCCTCTTCTTTTCCCGCCTTTATTGATTCCACCTTATCAACTTATTATTTCTATTTAATCATGCTTTATTAACTTTTAAACCCACTGAAATGGAACAGAAGACACACACCTGGTATGCAGTCTATACTAAACCCAGATGGGAGAAAAAAGTGGCGGATGCGCTGGTTCGGAAACAAATCGAAACATACTGTCCGCTAAACAGAGTAACACATCAGTGGAGCGATCGTAAAAAGATCGTTGAAGAACCTCTCTTCAAATCGTATGTGTTTGTCCGCATTCCTGAGGACAAAAAAACGCTCGTACGCGAAACAAGCGGTATCGTGAATTTCGTGTACTGGTTAGGTAAGCCTGCCAGTATTCCTGAGCATGAAATTGACCTCATCAAACGTTTCCTGCGTGAATACCAGGACGTGGAAGTGGAACGTTTCCCCATACAGGAAGACGATCTGATACGCATCACTGCCGGACCGCTCATGCATCAGCATGGCAGGGTGGTGGAAGCCAGCAAGAATACAGTGAAAGCTGTATTGTACAGCATGGGCTTCTCCCTCATCGCTACTGTGAAGACCAGCGATCTGATGCTGATGAATAACAACAACACAAAAGAATACGCTGGTTCCGCGAAAGTAGGTGTCAGCAGTGCTATCTAAAATATCAACCCTAAACATTTATGCTACACGTATTATTATGTGGAGGGTCAGGAACCCGTCTCTGGCCACTATCAAATAAACAGACGCCGAAACAACTGCTGCCGTTATTTGACGGACAGAGTTTATTGCAATTAACATGGGTGCGCAATAACAGCTTCTGTGATAGTGTCATAGCGGTAGTGAATGAGCAACAGGCCGACATTGTGAATAAGCAGCTGCAGGAAGCAGGTGCCACCAATATCCAGATGCTGGCTGAACCTGTAGGTCGTAACACGGCTGCAGCCATCGCGCTGGCGGCATTCTCCGCGTCTCCTGAAACTATCCTGCTTATCACACCTGCTGATCACCTTATTGGTACGCCTGATCTGTATGCTGAAACCATACAGAAAGCTGCTGCATTAGCTGCTGAAGGACACCTGGTGACCATCGGTCTGAAACCTGCTTATCCTGAAACAGGATACGGTTATATTCAGCATGCCGGTTATGATGTCGTTCGCTTTACGGAAAAGCCAAACGCTGTTACTGCTGAAGCAATGCTGCAAAGTGGTGATTACCTCTGGAACAGCGGTATCTTCTGCGGCAAAGCAGGCGTACTGTTACAACAGCTGCTGGAATATGCACCAGAAATTTATGCGGCTGCTTCCGAAGCAGCGGCCATCTGGAAAGAAACCGGCGTGATACCACTGGCGGCTATGGAAGCTATTCCTTCTGATAGTATCGACTACGCTGTACTGGAAAAAAGTAATATCGTGAAGGTGGTACCAAGTGCCATGCAATGGAGTGATGTAGGTGGTTACGAAGCACTGGCAGAAGCACTCGCGAGTCACTACCGTTACAGCAACCATCAGGCAGTATTCATTGAAAGTGATCCCGTGAACAGCATGGTGATCGGAAAAGATAAACTGGTCGCATTGGTAGGCGTGGAAAACGTAGTGGTGGTAAATACCCCCGAAGCCCTGCTGATATTACAGAAAGGAAAAGGACAGGAAATAAAACAACTGCATCAGTGGGTGAAGGAGAACAGGCCTGAACTGCTGTAAACAATAGACAACCGTATGCAACTTAACGATAAAATATATGTAGCCGGTCACCGTGGAATGGTGGGTGGCGCTATCAGCAGAAGATTACAGACACTGGGTTATAATAACCTGGTGACAAGAACTTCCGCAGAGCTGGATCTGCGCTCTCAGGCTGCTGTGAATGAATTCTTCGCGACAGAAAAGCCGGAATATGTATTCCTGGCTGCCGCAAAAGTAGGCGGTATTCATGCTAACAATACCTATCGTGCAGAATTCCTGTATGATAATCTCATCATGGAAGCTAACATCATCCATGCTGCACACCAGAACGGTGTGAAAAAACTCATGTTCCTCGGCAGCTCCTGCATCTATCCTAAAATGGCGCCACAGCCACTGCGGGAAGATAGTCTGCTGACCGGATTACTAGAGCCAACCAACGAACCTTACGCCATTGCCAAAATAGCTGGTATCAAATTATGCGAAGCATACCGCGACCAGTACGGCGCTAACTTTATCAGTGTAATGCCTACTAACCTGTATGGCATCGGTGATAACTACCATCCCGAAAATTCACATGTACTGCCGGCACTGATCCGTCGCTTTCATGAAGCAAAGGAGAACAATGCGCCTGAAGTTACTGTATGGGGAAGTGGTACACCGAAACGTGAGTTCCTGTATGCAGACGACCTGGCTGCTGCCTGCGTTTATCTGATGCTGCATTACGATGGAAAAGAACTGGTGAACATCGGAACAGGTGAAGACCTTACTATCCGTGAACTGGCAGAGACTGTCAAAGAAGTAGTGGGCTATACAGGTGCGCTCGTTTTTGATGCGACTAAACCTGACGGGACGCCCCGTAAGCTCATGGATGTTTCCAAGCTTAATAACCTGGGCTGGAAACACAGCGTAGAACTGAAAGAAGGCCTTCAACTGGCCTATGCCGACTTTTTGCAGAAAAAACAGATGGTCACATTGTAATAAAATTGTTTAACCGCGTCTCAACAGTTATTAAATGAAAGCAATCGTAATTGGAACCGGATATGTAGGGCTCGTTACCGGTGCCTGTCTCGCAGAAGTAGGTACACAGGTAGTTTGTGTAGATGTGAATGCCGAGAAGATCAATAACCTCCAGAATGGTATCTTACCTATTTATGAACCGGGTCTCGAAGAGATCGTTACCCGTAACTATAACAACGGCCGCCTGTCCTTCAGTACGAATCTGGCTGAAGTGATCCCTGGCGCCGATATCGCCTTCATCGCGGTAGGTACCCCTCCCGGTGAAGATGGTAGCGCTGACCTGCAATATGTACTGCAGGTAGCAAAAGAGATCGGTACACATATGACCGATTACCTGGTGGTCGTTACCAAGAGCACTGTACCTGTTGGTACTGCTGTGAAAGTGAACAGAGAGATCAAACAGGCTATGCTGGACAGAGGCGCACTGCTCGACTACGACGTGGCGTCTAATCCTGAGTTCCTCAAGGAAGGTGCTGCTGTACAGGACTTCCTGAAGCCTGACCGTATCGTTTGTGGCGTGAACACTGACCGCGCAAAAGAAGTACTGGAGCGCCTGTATCATCCATTCCTGCTGAACGGTCGTCCGATCATCTTTATGGACATCGCTTCTGCTGAGATGACAAAGTATGCGGCTAACGCAATGCTGGCTACAAAGATCTCCTTCATCAATGATATCGCTAACCTCTGCGAACTGGTAGGTGCTGATGTGAACAAAGTGCGTAAAGGTATCGGTAGTGATGCGAGGATCGGTAACAGCTTTATCTATCCTGGTATCGGTTATGGCGGTTCCTGCTTCCCGAAAGATGTGAAGGCACTGGTACGTACCGGTATGGAATATGGCCACGGCTTACGTATCCTGGAAGCGGTAGAAGCTGTGAATAATGATCAGAAGAAAGTACTGTTCCACAAGATCAGCAAACACTTCGATGGTATGCTGAAAGACAAGACCTTCGCTGTATGGGGACTTTCCTTCAAGCCAGGTACCGACGATATGCGCGAGGCATCCAGCCTGGTGCTGATCGAGGCCCTGCTGGAAGCAGGTGCGAAAGTACGCGTGTTTGACCCGGTAGCAGCGCATGAAGCGAAAAAGACACTGGGTGAAAGCGTCACCTGGGCAACCGACCTGTATGATGCGGCTGAAGGCGCTGACGCCGTCCTGCTGGTGACTGAGTGGAACGAATTCCGCCTGCCGGACTGGACCCGTATTAAACAAATTGTGAAAACCCCTGTTGTATTTGACGGCAGGAACATATATGACAACACATATCTTGAGAAAAACGGTTTTATCTGTTACAGCATTGGTATATCCCAGCCGGCAGTGAGCGTACTCTCCAGAAGTTAATTACATTATTCCCCCACTTATCTTAATTAAACAAAATAGTATGAAAGTTGCTTTAATCACTGGTGTAAATGGACAAGACGGCGCGTACCTGGCTGAGCTGCTGCTTGAAAAAGGATATATGGTGCATGGCGTAAAACGTCGCGCGTCACTGCTGAACACAGATAGGATCGACCATTTATATCAGGACCCTCATAGTGAAAACGTACGCTTCAGACTGCACTACGGCGATATGACCGATAGTACTAACCTGATCCGTATCATTCAGGAAACGCAACCTGACGAGATCTATAATCTCGCTGCTATGAGCCATGTGAAAGTAAGTTTTGATACACCTGAATATACTGCAAATGCAGATGGTATAGGTACACTGCGCATACTGGAAGCACTGCGCATCTTGAAACTGGAAAAGAAAACAAGGGTATACCAGGCAAGTACTTCCGAGCTGTATGGTCTGGTACAGGAAGTTCCTCAGAGAGAGACCACTCCTTTCTACCCTCGTAGCCCATATGCAGTAGCTAAATTATATGCTTACTGGATCACCGTTAACTACAGGGAAGCATATGGTATGTTTGCCTGCAACGGTATCCTGTTCAACCATGAAAGTCCGCTGCGTGGTGAAACTTTCGTCACCCGTAAGATCACCCGCGCTGTAGCAGCGATCGCACTGGGCCTGCAGGACAAGCTGTACCTGGGTAACCTGGATGCACGCCGTGACTGGGGACACGCGAAAGATTATGTAGAAGCAATGTGGAGAATTCTCCAGCAGGATACACCGGAAGACTATGTGATCGCAACAGGTATCACGACACCGGTACGTGATTTTGTACGTATGGCATTCGCTGAACTGGGCATCGAACTGAAATTCGAAGGTACCGGTGTAGATGAAGTAGCTTACGTAAGCGCTTGTAATAATGAAGAGTATACGCTGCCTATCGGTAAGCAGGTACTGGCAGTTGATCCGGCTTACTTCCGTCCTACAGAAGTGGAACTGCTGATCGGCGATCCTACCAAATCCAAGACTAAATTAGGTTGGGAACCTAAATACGATCTGCAGGAACTGGTGAGTGAAATGGTAACATGCGACGTGGAATTATTCAGAAAAGACAGTAAAACTCAGTGGGAACAATTGGCAGGATAAGAGCTTGCTTTGCCGGAATCTGTTATGCGCGTAAAAGTTTTTAATCAGTTATCAAGTAATCCTAAGTACAACAAAACACTGCAATGGGTAAAACTGCTCACCGTGACCGGGTTTGCCCAGGTGTTTGTACAGGTGGTCAGTTTGCTGAGTGGCATCCTGGTGATCCGCCTGCTGAGTGTTGAAGAATATGCCTTGTACACACTGGCGAATACCATGCTGGGTACAATGACAGTACTTGCCGACGGTGGTATTTCCACCGGTGTGATGTCACAGGGAAGCCAGGTATGGCAGGACCGTGATAAATTAGGCACTGTACTTGCTACAGGGATGGACCTTCGCCGCAAGTTTGCGGTAGGTAGTTTGCTGGTGTCTATACCGGTGCTGCTTTATCTGATGCAGCATCACGGGGCCAGCTGGCTGATGTCCATCCTGATCGTGTTGTCGCTGATCCTGTCTTTCTTCATGGCACTGTCAGGCACACTGTTGCAGATAGCGCCCAAGCTGAGACAGGATATTACGCCGCTGCAAAAGAATCAGGTGATTATGAATATTGGCAGACTGGCATTGCTGTGTCTGACCATTTTCATTTTTCCGTTTGCCTTTATAGCATTACTGGCAGCAGGGTTGCCACAGATTTGGGGGAACCTTAACCTGCGGAAGATCTCTGCAGGATATGCAGACTGGCATAAGAAACCGGATCCACAGATCAGGCAGAATATCATGAAGATGGTGAAAAGATTGCTGCCAATGGCGATCTACACCTGCTTCTCCGGACAGATCACGATCTGGCTCATTTCCATCTTCGGTACCACGGCGGGCGTCGCTTCCCTTGGTGCACTGGACAGATTATCAATGGCCCTCAGTTTTATTACGATCGTCTTTGGTACCGTGGTTTTACCCAGGTTTTCCAGACTGCCGAATAACAAGGGCCTGCTGATGAAACGGTTTATGCAGATTGAAGCCGGATTGCTGGCCATGAGCGTCTGTATCATTTTTACAGCCTGGTTGTTTTCCGCGCAGATATTAAAAGTGCTGGGTCCTAACTATTCTCATCTGACAAATGAAGTGGTATTAAAGATCACGATCAGCTGTCTGGGGATCATTGCCACCTCGACTTTTTCTCTCTTTACCAGCAGAAGCTGGGCCATTAATCCGTTCATTTCAATTCCGGTGAGTATTGCATCGATCGCCATAGGGGTGGCATTTATTGATATCTCCTCTCTGGGCGGTGTACTCCGCATGAACATTATGATACAGCTGATACAGGTAGCGATGAACGTATCGTATAGCCTGATCAAGATCAGCAGAACAAATAACTCTTTACCCACTGAACAATAACAAAGAAATTATATGACATATTACTATCAGGTAGAAGGCTTACTTCGGAACAATATCGGAGACGTACTTCAGGGAATGGTTGCAAAAGACCTTTTGCCTGAAGGCGCAAGGGTAGCTGACAGGGAAGCGATCGCTGACCTGGCTGGCAGAGATAGTGGTGTACTGGTAGCAAATGGCTGGTACATGCACTCTTTTGCGAAGTTTCCTCCACCAGATAATATTACGCCGGTATATGCCGCTGTACACATTGCGAACTCCGCACTGCTGTCAAGCGAACATGTAAGAGAGCATTTCAAAAAGCACGCGCCGATCGGCTGCCGTGATACGAAGACTTTACAGCTGATGCTGGGCTGGGGTATTCCTGCCTACTATTCCAGCTGCCTGACCATCACTGCCAAACCACGTGGTCCTATCAACAGCAAACCTGATGGGGAAGTACTGCTGGTAGATAACGTAGACCATCCGGTACCGGATGATGTAGTGGCCAAACTGGAAAAAGTACTGGGCAGGAAGATGGTGAGAGTATCACACGATCCACCGGATACATCCGGCGATATCGAGGCTTATGCAAAAGTATCTGAGCAGCACATGAACAGTTTGCTGGCACGCTACTGCAATGCTTCCCTGATCCTGACCACCAAGATACACTGTGCGCTGCCATGCCTGGGTATGGGTGCGAACGTAAAGCTGATCCATCCGAATCCTGCTGATCCGCGCCTGGCGACGGTAGCAGAATTTATCGATATTATTTCCTATAAGGATATCCTCAGCAAAGAGGATGCAGGTCTCAACGATTCTCCAGTTAACAAGGAAGCACTGGCTAAAAGAAAACAGTTCCTGCTGCAGCTGATAGCTGACTCTGTAAAAGAGGGCGCCAATGCAGTACAGGTATCAGGAAAAGCGCGTTACCGCCTGATCAGAATGAAAGCTGCCCTGATGGCTAAGCTGTACCGCACGAGCGTTGTACTGTCTTACCGTATGGGATTTGCAAAAGAAAAGATCCAGAGAGTATATGGCGCAGGGTTCTGATAAAAAGAAACGTATACTGGTATACGCTACCCAGTTAATGGAAACCGGAGGTATAGAAAGTCATCTGCTGGAATTTTGCCGGCAGATGGCTGCTAACGGAACAGAGATCGACCTGGTCGTATTGAATGCTGCCACGACACCTGACACCGAAGCTTATTACAGGAGTATCTGCAGAAGGGTATATTTTGGTAAACACGGCCGCTCCTATAAAAGGATGCTGTGGATGCTGCAAACCGGTGCTAGATTACGCACCTCCCGTAAGTACGATGCCGTTTATACCAACGGACAGGGAGAGAGTATCTGGCTATTATCGCGTATGCTGCCAGGGTATGATAAATGGGTACACCATCATCACACTTCCGGCGATGCAAAGGACCAGGCTACCTGGGGAGAGAAGTATAAAAAAACGTTACATACTGCCAATACGATCGTTGCCTGTTCTGTCAGGAATGCCGGTGATATGAAAAGTGTGCTGCACCGGCAGATCGATGTAGTACCGTGTTTCTCAAGAAATGTGGAGGTAACGTTCGCGGAGAATCCTACAGGTAAACTCCGCTTCGGCTACTACGGAAGGCTCATTGCAGAAAAAGGTGTGGACCAGATCTGTAAAATGAGTGAAGATGCAGATCTGAAGGATATAGAGTTTCATCTGTGGGGAGAAGGTAAGCACTATCCGGCGACCTATTTCGATAAATATCCGAATGTACATTATCACGGCACCTTTGCCGGTGAGGAAGGCTTAAAAAGTGCGATCGCCCGACTCGATGCCTATCTGTTGTTGTCCACGCATCCGGAAGGACTGCCTATCAGTTTGCTGGAAGCGATGAGCGCAGGGCTTCCCTGGCTCGCCACTGACAGAGGTGGTATTCCTGATATTGCCTGTGATCCGCTTTCAACCAGGGTCATTCCGGCAACAGCTGATTATAATGAAGCCAAAAACGCTGTTATGGCGTTTGCAAAAGATATCAGAAACGGCTTAGTTACAAAGACGTCCCAGAAGGACCTATATGCGAACAGGTTCTCAGCCGTGGCCTTGCGAACAGCCTGGAGTAATATACTTGGACTTCAAAAGCACCAGAACTAAAATGGTTATTATTTCCCATCCTACAGGTAATGCCAACGTCAGGGCTGCGGTAGCAGGACTGGCCGACGCTGGCGTGCTGGCTGAATTTCATACAGCCATTGCAAGTTTCCCCGGATCCACGTTTGGACGCCTAGCGGGTTTTGGCCCGTTATCAGAAATTAAGCGTCGTAGTTACGAACCGCGTTTACAGCCTTATACGCATCTTTATCCCTGGTATGAACTGGGACGCCTCGCGGCTACCAAAGCAGGCGTAAAAAGCCTGATAAGGTATGAAAAAGGCATGTTCTCAGTAGACTCCGTCTATCATGCGATGGATAAACGGGTAGCCGGCAGATTGAAAAGTGTGGCGGATAAAGTGGACGCGGTATATGGTTATGAAGATGGCGCTATGCTGGCCTTCAGAGAAGCCGGTCGCCTGGGCCTGAAACGCCTCTATGACCTGCCTATCGGTTACTGGCGCGCCTCCCAACGCCTGCTCGGAGACGAAGCAGAGCGCTGGCCGGCATGGAAGAACTCTATAGTGAGTCTGACCGCTTCCCAGAAAAAACTGGACAGGAAAGACGAAGAACTGAAACTGGCTGACAGGATTTTTGTAGCCAGCAGCTTCACTGCCTCAACTTTGAAAGATTACCCCGGTGAACTGTCGCAGATAGACGTGATCCCCTACGGATTTCCTGCTGTGAATGATTCCCGGGACTACCATAAATTATCCGGTCGCCCGCTGAAGATCCTCTTTGTAGGTGGTCTGTCCCAGCGCAAAGGCATCGCCGAACTGTTCGCTGCGGCTGATAGACTGGGCAATGCCGTACAACTGACCATCGTTGGTAAAAAGATGTGCGATAACTGTCCGGTGCTGGATAAAGAACTGGCGAAACATAAATATATCCCAAGTCTGGCGCACGCCGATATCCTGAAACTGATGAGAGAGCAGGATGTATTCATCTTCCCTTCATTGTTCGAAGGATTCGGACTGGTCATCACCGAGGCAATGTCCCAGGGCACGCCGGTGATCACAACAGAACGTACCGCCGGCCCGGACCTGATCACGCACGGAAAGAACGGATGGCTCACAGAAGCTGGTTCTACCGATGCATTATACAATGCCATAGCAGCATTGCTGAACAATCCCGACAGCGTCGCTGAAGCTGGTCTGGCCGCGATGGAAAAAGCGCGTAGCCGGCCCTGGGCAGTGTACGGACAGGAACTGGCAGCAGCTGTCTCTAAAGTTTAATTACAGGATCTTGCAAGTGTGTGAAAATGATGAATCAGTATCCAAATAAAGTATCAGCGGACCGCATGGCCGAACTCGCGTCCATGCGTTACCAGCAGATCATGACCAGAAGCTCCGAAAAGTTGATGCTGCGGCTGAAACAGGGCATCTGGCTGTATCTGCTGCTGTTATTGTTTGAAGGTGCTTTACGTAAGTGGTTCCTGACACCACTGGCTACGCCGTTACTGATCATTCGTGACCCGGTGGCACTGTGGCTGATCGTGGTATGCTGGCAGCGCAAGCTGTTCATACCCTCGTATGCCTTTACGCTGATGACGATCATTGGGGTGCTTGGGTTGATCTTTGCGGTCACGGTAGGGCACGGGAATCCTTTTGTCGCCATCTTCGGTGCACGCATATTACTGATCCACTTCCCGATGATATTCGTTATCCAGAGCCTTTTCACACGCAAGGATGTGATACAGATCGGGAAGTTCATGCTGGTCGTCTCCATCCCCATGATGGTACTGATCGCGTTACAGTTTTATAGTCCGCAGAGTGCCTGGGTGAACAGAGGGGTAGGCGGTGATGAAGCAGGAGCGGGTTTCAGTGGTGCGATGGGATATTTCCGTCCGCCAGGCACGTTCTCTTTCACCAACGGTACGACGTTGTTCTTTAGTTTGTTGGGGCCTTATGTGCTCTACTTCTGGTTGAACCCCGAAGGTGTGAAAAAATGGGTGCTGATGGGGGCCACGATGGCATTACTGGTAGCGATACCATTGTCCATCAGCCGTGCCTTGCTCTTCCAGACACTGATCGGCGTGATGTTCTGCATGTTCGCCGGTTCCAGCAATCCTAAATTTGCAGGTAAACTGTTCGGTGCGCTCTTCGGACTGGTCGTACTGATCGCCATATTGAGCCAGACCTCTATCGTAGGGGGCGCTATAGAAGTATTCCTCGCACGTTTCGATAATGCCAACGAAAGCGAAGGTGGTGTGGAAGGTGTATTTATAGATCGTTTCCTCGGTGGACTCCTCGGTGCATTCACCACTACCTCTGCATTGCCTTTATGGGGCTATGGCATCGGTATGGGAACGAACGTAGGGTCGATGCTGCTGACAGGTGGGGTAACCTTCCTGATCGCAGAAGGAGAGTGGGGAAGAACGATCGGGGAACTGGGACCTATTCTTGGCCTGGGCGTTGTATTCATCCGGATCGGTATGTCCATTAATATGGGGTATCTGTCTTTTATCAGATTAAGACGTACCGGCGACATGCTCGCATGGATGCTGGTGAGTGACTGCTTCCTGTTGCTGGCACAGGGGCAATGGGGACAGCCAACAGCACTTGGATTCTCTGTGTTTGTAAGCGGACTGGTATTCGCTTCTTTACGTGATGATGAAGTGGAAGAAACAGATGAAGTGCAGGATGAAGATACCGCACATCTGCCACCCCGGGAGGTAGTAATGCGCTACAAAAACTAATATTGATGACATCAGTTATGTACGTGCCGGGACGCACGTCATAAGATAGATAACACGATGCTGCTTTTGAACGATCATCACTATGAATACCCTGATGGGAATTGTAAAAATGATGCCGGTAATGGCGTTCGTAAACGGATCGTTGCAGCAGGCCATTCGCCAGTAAGAAGCTTTCCTCCGGCCTGATAATTGTATAAGCGGGAGTGTTTACTATCTGCTCAACAGCTTTGAAGAATGAAGCGCACATGTACGCTCACATACCGATGTGAGTGAACGTCAGCGGAGAACTGGCAATGATATAACCGAACAGGAAAAATTACAGACTAGTATGCACATTGTTTTAGTAGGGAATTATCGCAAGGACAAACAGGAAAGTATGGAGCGATTTGCCCTGATGATGGAAACCGGATTCAACAACGCCGGCCATACTGTGGAAATCTGGCGACCTACTGTATTCTTTGGAAATTTTTTTAAAGCAACAAACGGAGGTATTGCCAAATGGTTCGGCTACGTCGACAAATGGATACTGTTCCCTTTGGTGCTTAGAATGAAAAAGCTTTCCAGATCTAAAGAAACGTTGTACCATGTATGTGATCATTCCAATTCATTTTATGTAACACATCTGCCGGAAGACAGGACAAGCATCACCTGTCATGATGTACTGGCTATCAGAGGCGGACTGGGACATGAAGATGCTTATGCCCCCGCATCCGGCTTCGGGAAATATATGCAGCGCTGGATATTATCCAATCTGCTGAAAGCAAAAAAGATCGCTTGTGTGTCTCAGCTGACATTAGACCAGCTCACAGAACTGGCTGCCGCCAAGGGCAAACGCCCGGCTCACTGGCGAGTGATACACAACGGTTTCAATGCGGACTTTAGCCCTGTTGGCAGGGAAGAGGCGAGAGCACTGCTGAAGGGAACAGGTGTGAACATTGACGAACCATACATCTTTCATGTGGGGTCACGTCAGTTGCGTAAGAACCGGAAGATGCTGATCGATATGGTGCACGCACTGGGTGATCAGTATAAAGGCAAGATCGTATACGCAGGCTTTGATGTAGAACCAGCCCTGTATGAACATGCAGAGAAACTGGGACTGAAAGACAGGGTGATTGCCGTACCGAAGCCACCACATGAAATACTCAGCGCTTTATATAGCTGCAGCTACGCCTTTATCTTTCCTTCATTATCAGAAGGATTTGGCTGGCCGGTCATAGAAGCACAGGCATGTGGAACGCCTGTGATCGCAAGCAGTACGGCCCCTATGCCGGAAGTGAGTGGAGGCGCTGCATTACATGCAGATCCGCAGAAGCCGGAAGAATTTGCAGCAGCCTTACTGAAACTTGCCGACGTTGCTACAAGAGAAGAACTGGTTAAAAGGGGACACCTCAACGTCACTCACTTTACACCCGCCATCATGATGAAAGCCTATCACCAGATGCTGGGCATTCCCGAAGATGGCATCACACAGGGGATACATGAACATAACAGGTCTGTAGTCTTACCACAATAACTGAATAATCACCTAATCAATAGAAAAGAGAACTTCGATGAATATTCTTCATGTCATCCCTACTTATAAGCCGGCTTATATCTACGGTGGCCCTATTTACTCAAGCTCTGCCCTGTGTGAACAACTGGTGGCCGACGGACATACGGTGACCGTACTGACGACAACTGCAAACGGGGAGGTGGAACTGAACGTACCGCCGGGAGTAGAACAGGACGTGGATGGTGTAAAGACGTTGTATTTTAAACGTGTCACAAAAGACAATACCAACTTCTCGCCCGATCTGGTTAAATACCTGTATAAGAATATTAAAAAGTATGATGCTGTACATATCCATTCCTGGTGGAACCTGGTAGCGATCTTCACCGTACTGATATGTTATGTGAAAAGAGTGAGACCGGTGTTCTCCCCAAGAGGAATGCTCTGCCAGTACATCCTGGAAACAAACCATCCTTTTCAGAAGAAGATCATTCAGGCGGTGATCGGTAACAGGCTGCTGCCGAAGGTGAAGTTCCATGCGACTTCTACGATGGAAGTGAATGAGATTAAAGAGATGTACCCTTCTTCCCAGGTAGAGGAAATATTCAATTTCGTCACCGTTCCGGACATGCCTGCTGTCGCTAAGCCAGCTATCGGAGAGAAGATCAGGTTCCTTTTCATGAGCCGTATCGATCCGAAGAAAGGACTGGAGCTGCTGTTTAAAGGACTGAGCATGGTGAACTTCCCTTATGAGCTCACGGTGGCCGGCCCTTTCAAAGAGGAATACGTGGAGCAGTTAAAAGCACTGACCCGCGAGTATAACATCGATCAGCATGTGAACTGGGTAGGTCCTGTATATGGTGATGCCAAGTTCAAACTGCTGCGCGAGCACGATGTCATGGTGCTGACCTCCTACAATGAGAATTTTGCCAATATCGTGATTGAATCACTCGCAATGGGTACGCCGGTGCTGATCAGTAACATGGTCGGACTGAGTGCCTACATCGCCAACAATGATCTGGGATGGATCTCTACGATTGATCCGCAGAACATTAAGGAGACACTGGAAAAAACATACGCGGAGCGCGACAGGTTACCTGAGTTGTCACTGCGTGCGCCGGTATTGATGAAGAAGGATTTTGACAGGAAGCGCCTGGTAAACAAATACCTCGATCTATACCGGGCAAATTAACGACGTGTTCAGACAATGATACGTGCCCGATGGATGAACTGATAGCCGGGATCAGCAATAAGCTGCCGCAAACAAAAAGCACGACTACGTGGTTTATTATCAGGCGTCGGGTGATTTTGACGGGCAGGTAGATCAGGAGCGGCGGTTTTATCCGCAGTGTCTTATACGCGTCTGGCGTAGCTGCGGGTAAGGGCAACGGACAGAGACTGATCTGCGGGGCTGGCAATGTGTTCTGGTAGACGCTGAGATGTATGAATTAAAACGTAATAAGGGATTTTAGAAAGGATGATAGTAAGAGCAAAGAGAAGTACTGTAATAGTTGCACTGGTAATTTATTTAATTGCAGTAGTGTATGTGGTGTTCCTGGAACCGACAAGGGGCGCAGGTGAGCATACTGCCCCACCCAGATGGATACCTGTCAAGAGTACGATCGACTTTATCATTGAGGCGGGACAATCAATACACTATTACAGGTACTGGGCATTCTTCCTGTTGAACCTTCTGGGAAATATTATCATGTTTATGCCGTTCGGAGGCCTGATAGCTGCATTATCGGGTGGCAATGCCAACAAATTCAGAGTTATCACAACTGCATTCATTTTCAGCCTGAGTATTGAACTGCTGCAGCTCGTACTGAACATCGGGGTATTTGACGCTGATGATGTGCTGCTGAATACTTTGGGCGCCTGGCTGGGACTTGTATGGTACCACAGCCTGGTTAAAAAAAATGTGGTCCTTATCTATTAAAATTTCTATTGGAAATGAACAATTTTTATTTGTCACAGGTCCGCCTGAAGGACTTTGATGCTTCTGAAGGCTTAGACCGCGGAGCGGGCAAATTCAAGGAAGCCTGCTGGTATATGGTGAAAATGCTGTTTTTCCTGACAGCCTTTCCTGTGCCTTCTGGTCTGAAAGCAAGACTGCTGCGCCTCTTCGGAGCGAAGGTAGGCAGTGGCGTGGTGATCAAGCCAAGAGTGAACATCCACTTCCCCTGGAAACTGGAAGTCGGTAACGATGTATGGCTGGGTGAAGAAGCCTATCTGCTGAACTTTGAACAAATGGTAGTAGGCAACAACGTCTGCATTTCACAACGCGCATTCCTGTGTGGAGGTAATCATAACTACAGACATCCGGCGATGCCTTACCGTAATGCACCGATCGTACTGATGGACGGTTGCTGGGTAGGCGCCTGTGTGTTTATTGGCCCCGGCGTGACGATAGGGACAGATACAGTCATCACAGCAGGATCGGTAGTGACCGCCAGTGTAACACAGAATGGTATATTCAAAGGCAACCCACTGACCTTTGTATCAGAGAGATGGAAATAACCCAACAACAAAACAAGAAATCTATATAGCGGTATGTCCAAGCGATTATTACTGATTGGAGGTAACTTCTCACCCGAACCAACCGGAATAGGCAAATACAATGGTGAAATGATCAAATGGCTGGCAGCCGGAGGATATGATTGCACCGTAATAACCAGTTATCCCTATTATCCGGAATGGAAGGTGCAGCCTCCATACGACAAGAACAAGAACTGGTATAAGAAGGAAGTGATTGAAAGCAACGGACAGGGAGGAAAGATCACGGTATACCGTTGTCCGCAATACGTACCTGAGAAGCCAACAGGTAAGACCCGTATCATGCTGGACTTTTCATTCGCGGTATCTGCCTTTCTTAAAATACTGCAGTTATTGCCCCGTAAGAAATTTGATGTAGTCATTACTGTAGTGCCGCCTTTTCACTTAGGCTTACTGGCCGTACTATACAAGAAGTTCAGAGGCGCGAAGTTCTTCTATCATATACAGGACATGCAGATAGAAGCAGCACGTGACCTCAATATGATCAAATCTCCCAAGCTGATAAAAATGCTGTTCGGACTGGAACGGTATATATTTAAGAACGCAGACATGGTCAGCAGTATTTCTGATGGCATGATGCGCAGGATCCAGGAGAAAGCAGGGAAAGATATATTCTTCTTCCCGAACTGGGTAGATGTAAGTTTGTTCCATCCTATTGAAGATCGTAACCGGTTAAAGACGGAGTATGGATTTAACAGCAATGACAAGATCGTGCTCTATTCAGGCGCAATAGGCGAGAAGCAGGGACTGGAAGCTATTCTGAAAACAGCAGATACGCTGCGGGAAAATAAACAGCTGAAATTCCTCATCTGCGGATCGGGGCCTTATAAGGAGAAGCTGAAGGCAGATGCGGAAGCAATGGGACTTACCAACGTCATCTTCTTCCCGCTGCAACCATTTGAAAAGTTCAACCAGTTCCTCAATATGGCAGATGTACACCTGGTGATACAGAAAGGAAATGCCAGCGACCTGGTGATGCCTTCCAAGCTGACAACCATCCTGGCTGTGGGCGGACTGGCACTCATCACCGCCAACGAAGGTACCAGTCTGCACGACCTGGTGAAGAAACACAACATGGGTGTGCTGGTAAAAGCAGAAGATCAGGACGCACTTACAGACGGTGTTATCAGAGCGATGCAGGACAATGCCCCTGAAATAGCCATGAACGGCCGTATATACGCAGAGAACTATCTGTCCGTAGGCAAGATCATGTCAAGATTTGAAGAAGCCGTAGTCAATTAATTAACACTACTGAACCGTACTTTATTATGTTAGACCGTTATCTCAAAATATGTAGTATCCAGATACTTGTGCTGGATTTCATATGCCTCAATGCCTTCTTTTTCTTTACGCTTTACTGGATGCAGTCATACGGTATACCCGTAAGCGTGAATAAAGATACCTTCCTGCTTGCAACGAACGTTTCCTGGGTTGTTGCATTGTATACCACCGGTATCTACTTCATGAGCCAGCAGATGTCCGTTGAGCGCATCACCAAGAAGCTGCTGCAGAGTATTATGTTGTACCTGCTGCTGATGCTGGTATTTGTGTTCCTGACCAAGGAAGCTTTTAACAGGATATTCATTCTTTCATACTGTACGCTGTTTATCCTGCTGGTACTGATGGACAGACTGTTCTTCTATATGCTGACCAACTACATCATCCATCGTAAGGAGATCGAGCGTAAGGTGGTGATAGTCGGATATAATGATCTGTCTAAGCAGCTGGTGGATAACCTGACAGGCCGTAAGAGCAACCTGCGTTTTGAAGGTTATTTCGAAGATTATCAGAATGTACATGAGCTGTCGCTGCATCCGGTGATCGGCAATCTGCGTGATTGTATCCCCTATGCACAGTCTAATGGTATCAAGGAGATCTATTCAACGTTATCGCCCGAGCAGTTCCCATATCTGTATACGTTAGCACATGAAGCAGAGCGTCATTTTATCCGCTTCCGTTTTGTGCCGGACTTCAGGATGTTTGTAAACCGCCGGATGCACGTCGACTATCTGGATAATATTCCGATCATTTCTTTGCGGTCAGAGCCATTGGATGATGTGGCGAATCGCCTGAGGAAACGTATTTTCGATATTATGTTCAGCGGTGCAGTGATGTTGTTTATCCTTAGCTGGCTCATTCCGTTACTGGCATTGCTGGTGAAGCTGGAATCTAGAGGACCGGTGTTTTTTATACAGCACCGTACCGGACGTAACAATGAGACGTTCCGTTGTCTGAAATTCAGAAGTATGTATGTGAATAACGAAGCCAACTCAAAACAGGCTACCAGGAATGACCGTCGTTTCACGAGAGTAGGTCGTATACTGCGTAAGACAAACCTGGATGAGATGCCGCAGTTCCTGAACGTATTTCTCGGCGATATGTCTATCGTAGGTCCTCGTCCGCACATGCTGAAACATACAGAAGAGTATTCTGCTATCATTCAGAAATATATGATCCGTCACTTCCTGAAACCTGGTATTACAGGATGGGCCCAGGTGAATGGTTATCGTGGAGAGATCACGGATGAATTACATCTGCGTAAACGTATTGAGCATGATATCTGGTACATGGAAAACTGGTCGGTGTGGCTGGATCTGCGTATCATATTTCTTACTGTATTCAACACCGTGAAGGGAGATAAAAACGCTTTTTAACAAATTTTATAGCATATTTTACTCGTATTAGTAAGAATGTTAATAGAAAAGAAAGCGCGTTAAGTGTTAATTTTACACTCCGGTAGTAGTCAGGGGACGCCGGAGTCAATCAGGGAGGCCTGTAAACAACGTTACATGAAAAGTTCTGTGTCAGCACAAAATTTCCTTGATGACAGCCGGTTGACAGAAGATATCTTTCACGAATTGAAGTCTATTGTAGCAAGCATTCTTTCAAGCGTAGAACTGATAGTTTTATATGACGGGAAAGCGATGGGAAGCAAGATCACCCGTCAGGCGGAATCAATCAAATCGCAGGTAATAGAACTGGATTTTCAATTACAGAATATCAGGACTATACAATACATGCTGACGAAGACGTTTCAGCTAAAGCGAAAGACGACGAATGTGTTATTCTTCCTGGGCCAACTTATACGTGAAGAACCATATCACCAGTTGTTGTCACCTGCTGTTGAAATACAATCTGCCAAAATACCCGTTGAAGCCAACATAGATGAGCCGGTAATGCGACAGTTGATCCTGAATCTGTTTTTTTGGATGAACAGGCATTCACCCACCCATCAGCTCCCGAAGATGGTATTTAGTTTTGAGCCGGGTTATTTTCAGATCAAAGGATCTTTTTATACAAACTATATCTTTTCAGCTCCATTGAAATCAACGGAGAAGGGAGATACAGAAATAATACACCAGCCGGTATGTCAGATGATGTCCTATTTCGCCGCCTTACACGACGGTACATTTGAGATAGTGGCGGAGCCGGAGAAAAATGTGGAGGTGCTGGTGAAAATCCCCTGCAGGTCTTAAGTACTGCAGGCACAAACAAGTCTCTTAGAAACAATAAGATAAGGTTAAAACAAAAGGGGATATTTCCATATCCCCTATTTTTTTTATTACCAGTATGTAAAGTTCCTTAGCTCTTCAGTTTCAGTACCGCATTAGACCAGTCTCTTACCTGCTCAAGCAGTGTCGGGTTGTCCGCCAGTTTCTGACCATAGGAAGGGATCATTTCTTTCAGCTTATTATTCCAGGCTGGTGTCGCCAGCAGCTTAGGGAAACAACGCTCTAACAGCTCCAGCATAATTGACACCGCAGTGGACGCACCCGGGGAAGCACCGAGCAGTGCTGCGATAGAACCATCGGCTGCACTTACTACCTCTGTACCAAATTCCAGGATACCACCATGCTCCTCATCTTTCTTAATTACCTGCACACGCTGTCCGGCTACTTCCAGTTCCCAGTCTTCCATTTTGGCTTCAGGCAGGAATGCCTGTAATGCTTCCAGTCTTTCTTCCGGCGACTGACGTACCTGATCGATCAGGTATTTGGTCAGCGGGAGGTTGTCCATACCGGCCGCCAGCATAGGGCGGATATTACTGAATTTAATAGATCGTGGGAGATCCAGCCAGGAACCTTTCTTCAGGAACTTGGTGGAGAAGCCTGCGTAAGGGCCAAATAACAGGGCCTTCTTGCCATCTATCATACGGGTATCCAGGTGGGGTACGGACATTGGAGGTGCGCCTACAGATGCTTTACCATATACCTTTGCCGCGTGTTTTTCAATGACAGCGGGGTTTTTACACACCAGCCACTGACCACTTACAGGGAAGCCACCAAAGCCTTTACCTTCAGGAATATCTGATTTCTCCAGTAATGGCAGTGAGCCACCACCAGCACCGATGAATACAAATCTTGTGTGTAATTCTCTTTTCTTGCCAGTCTCCAGGTTCTTCACTTTCAGGTGCCATCTGCCATCAGCCTCTTGTTTTAAACCACGTACTTCATGATTCAGATGCAGATGTACACCATTTTGTTGTTGCAGGTAGGCAATGAGCGCGCGGGTCAGTGCTCCGAAGTTGATGTCAGTGCCTGCGTCCATGCGGGTAGCCGCTACTTTTTCAGCAGGATCGCGTCCTTCCATCACCAATGGGATCCATTTCTTCAGTACTTCCGCATCTTCGGAGTACTGCATACCCTTGAATAAGTTATTGCTTTCCAGCGATTGCTGGCGTTTCTTGAGGTATTCTACGTTCTTTTCGCCCCATACAAAGCTCATGTGAGGGATGCTCTGTATAAATGTCTCCGGGGACTTGACACAACCCTGTTGTACGAGGAAAGCCCAGAATTCCTTGGATACTTCAAAGGATTCAGCGATCTTGATCGCTTTACCGATCTCAATGGAACCATTGGATTTTTCAGGTGTATAGTTTAGTTCGCAGAAGGCGGAATGCCCTGTTCCTGCGTTATTCCATGCATCCGAACTTTCTCCTGCAATGATATCCAGTCTTTCGAATATCTCAATGGTCAGTTCCGGTTGTAATTCTTTCAACAGTACGCCAAGCGTTGCACTCATTATGCCCGCACCGATTAGAACGATGTCAGGCGCCGATTTAGGAGACATATTATCTTTATTTACGCGATTTGCACCGCAAAAATAGTACTAAAAACATTAGTTGTATAACGTTTTACTTGTTGCATAGTGTCTTTTTATGATAATATCCCCGCAATTTTCACTGTAAACACCTGCTGTCGTGCATATGCGAAAAATGTAAATATAATGTTAATGCTGCTCACCGGCCAGCCATCCGAGAGATGTTGCAGGCACTGTGGCAAAGCTGTCCCGCTCCGCATCACACAATGAGCAGTGATAATCTGGCGGTAATGCATCAAATGCTGTCCCCGGCATTACGTCCTGCTCAGGATCACCGATATGCTCATCATACACCGTCAGGCAGCGTGTACACTGATGTACGAACTTCTCTACGGGAGACACGACCGTAACGGTCTGCTGGCCAGCCACATAGTTCACCAGCGGATCTGCTACGGCACTGTTCTCATAAAATTCCCTGCATAAGGACGTGATATAGGGCCCCAGATGTTCTTTGGCTACTCCTGTGCGGTACGGCAATAAAGTGCCGGAATTGGGGTTAAAATCCTGTGTATAGAGGATGTCATACCGGTGGTGTCCTTTCAGACGGCTTTTGTATTTGTCTTCCTGCTTGCTGATCACGATGGAACCGAAGCAGTTATTACCCGGATTGATCCGGATACTGAAACACAAACCATATGTTCTGACATCTGCATTATCAAAATGCCGGATGATATGTCTTTTAATGATCAGCGCATCTTCACTGTTGTCTTCCACATGCCAGTTCAGTTCATTCGCCGCGTGCCTTACGTTAATGCCGTATTTGCCCAGGATATAGTCCCACAGTCTTCTGTGCTCCGGTGCTATATTTTTGACAATGAGCGATTTCCAGGAAGTTGCGTATAGTTGTCCGGTCCTGGTCTCCAGGCAGATGTTACACAGGTTACGCAGAAATTCCACCGGAAACTCTTCATCACGCCGGTAGATACCCAGCCAGTAATGATTCTCATGCCGGTTAAATCCTTCGTAATAAGGCAGGTGGAAGGCCGGTAATTCCAGCTCGGTGGTCACCGGTTTACAGGTATACTCAAGCTGTGTCTTCACCGCCGCATACAGGGCCTCCGTCGTAATATCGGGTGTGGCAGCCAGTATTGCTTCGATACACTGACTCACCTGTGCGATGTTGTTCGTGTAGATCAGATCAGGCCAGGCAAAGAGCCGGCTGCTTTTTGGAAAGCGGATGAACAGGTACCAGTAATGGGCCGCACCTGCTGCTATCCAGTTGATATGGCCCGAAAAGAAAGGCGTGAACGTCTGCCGGCTATCACAGATGTTCACTTTCAGTGCGGGCGGAAAGTCGAAGAGTGCGAACACGTCTTTATAGATACCCTCGGTCAGCCATCCGTCACTAATGAAAATACCGGCTCCGGGATAGGAGCTGGCGATGTTCGGTGCGGCGCCGTACGCATGAATAGCGATCTGCTCTCGCGCACAACCGGCTTCAAACTGTTCATAATATTTACCGGGTACCTCTATCAGCAACTGCTGCCGTAATCCAAACCGTACCTGTGCTACCCTGGCCGCTGTGGCTATATCCAGTATTGTCAGCAGCTGACCGGGAGAAATAATTCCCCCGGTAAAGTTAATGCTCACGGTCTGTGTATATCTGCTCATGTTTAAACTGCTTGCATGATAAGTACTGTTCCTTCTTTTTTCTCCGCCGGCACCTCCCTTTCCAGGATCGCTTTGATCTCCGGCCGGCAACTGCCGCAGCCCATCCCTGCACCTGACGACTGACAAACACTTTCCAGCGTCTGACAGCCTTCTCTTATTTTCTCGCAGATGTTACCTTCTCCTACGCTCCCGCAACTGCATACCAGCTTACCGATCACCGGCGCGGCCTTTTTGCCCGAGCGCAGTAGTTCCAGTCTTTTTTCTGATAATTCTATCCTGTTGGCGATCAGGTCCCTGAACTCCAGGAATTCTGACTTGTCACCTATCAGTATCGCACCTACGAGCCTGTCATTGTGAATGACGCACTTCTTGTAGTAACGTTTTGATTTGTCAATGAACACCACTTCCTCATATGCCGGATCATCCGGGGTTTCTATCATCCCCAGTGAACAAAGATCTGTACCATGCATCTTGAGGATGTTCATGAACAGCGAGCCCTGATAATATCCGGTGAGGTCACCTGCCAAATGTCCTGCGACAATAGCGGCCTGTTGCTCCGCTGCTGCTGTGATGCCATACAGCGTACCGTTGAACTCAGCGATCTCTCCGATAGCATAGATGCTTGGATCGCTGGTCATCAGGTATTCATTGACCACTACACCTCTCTTGCACACCAGGGAGCAGGCCCTGGCCAGTTCGATGTTAGGAACAGTACCTATCGACATGACTACCGCCTGACAGGCTACCTGCCTGCCGCTTTTCAGGCGTACGCCATCCAGGTGATGCAGTCCGGTGAACCGTTCTATCTCATCGTTATATAAAATTTCAATTCCTCTGTCCGTCAGCTCTTCATATAACAGCTGGCTGCCCAGGGCATCCAGCTGTCTGTCCATCAGCTTAGAGGTACGTTGTAATACAGCGACCTCTATATCCATTTCTCTTAGTGAAGCAGCTAATTCAATACCCAGCAGTCCGCCGCCTACAATGATCACTTTCCCCTGTGCCGGATCAATATGCCGTACGAAGGCATCTGCGTCCCTGCGGTTACGCATGGTGAAGATGCCCTGCAGCGGCGGTGTGTCCTTCAGCGTTGCTGCCCGACTGCCCATACCCAGTATCAGGATGTCATATTCGTGCACATGGCCGTTACTGTCAGTTACTGTTTTATGTTCCCTGTCTATCTTATCAATGCTCACACCCCGGTGTAATGTGATGTCCAGCTTATCTTCCTCGTCGTCCGTCATCTTGACCAGCTGTTCCCATTGCTGCGTCCCACTGATATAGTCAGGTAACATCACCCTGTTATAAAAAGGCTGATCTTCTTTACTGAATACCGTAATAGGATCCGTGGTATTCAGTGCTCTGTATGATTTTGCAAAGCCACAGGCGCCTGCACCTGCACCAATGATGATGATGCGCTGTAGTGGTTTGCTGTAAGGTTTAACCTGTACAGTGGTGTACTTCAGGTCCGGTTGTTTGGAGATCTTATCCACCAGCCTGTTAGTGAGATTGTTTGCCCGGCTGAGATCATTGTCCAGTATCTTGCCCCAGTGCATTGGCAGGAATACCACGCCTTTTTTGATAAGGGTACTCAGTTGCGCTTTGACGCGTACCACACCATTCGCACTGAAGATCTCAACAATATCCGCTTCCCGGATATGCCGTTCCCGGGCGTCGTCAGGATGTATTTCCAGCAGCGGTGCCGGAATATGTTGTTTCAGCTTACTGACCTTCCCGGTTTTGCTCATCGTATGCCATTGGTCGCGGATACGGCCGGTGGTAAGGATCAGCGGGAATTCCGGATCAGGTGCAGCGGACCGGTTATCGTCCGGAAAAGAATGTATGATTGCTTTGGTGGATGATGTATAGAACCGGTGGTCAGTGAATAATCTGGGTGTCCCTGCTCCGGTGGCGCCGGCAGGGTAGGGCCATTGTAAGGATCTTTTTTCTTTCAGCAGGTCATAGCTGACACCGCTGACATCGATATGGGTACCTGCTGTCAGTCGCGTATGTTCCGCATAGATGTCAGCCGGACGCTCATAATCAAATCCCGTGAATCCCATTTTCTTCGCGAAACGGCAAATGATCTCTGCATCGGGGAGGGCTTCTCCTGGTGCTTCATTGACCCGTTGCAGATAGGTGATACGTCTTTCTGCATTGGTCATGGTACCCTCTTTTTCTGTCCATGCGGCGGCTGGTAGCACGACGTCGGCATATTTTAAGGTCTCTGGTTTATCAGAGATCTCCTGCACTACGACAAACTTCGCTTTCCGGAGTGCAGCTTCCGCCATGCGTGCGTCCGGTAAACTTACCAGCGGATTGGTACACATGATCCAGATGGCTTTGAGTCGGCCATCATTCAGTGCCTCGAACATTTCAGTGGCGGTCAGTCCTGGTTTGTCGGAAAGTTGTGTACCTCCCCAGAAGGCTTCCACTTCTTTCCGGTGTGCCGGATTGTCCAGTACACGGTGAGCAGGCAGCATGTTTGATAGTCCGCCTACTTCTCTGCCGCCCATGGCATTGGGCTGGCCGGTCAGTGAGAAGGGCCCGCAACCTGGTTTGCCGATCTTGCCGGTAATGAGATTGAGATTGATCAGGCTGAGGTTCTTATGCACACCTACGGCGCTCTGGTTCAGGCCCATGGTCCACATCGTCATGAATCCGCGTGCGTTGCCCAGCATCGCTGCCGCTTCATAGATCAGCTCTTCAGCGATACCGCAGATCGCAGCAGCACTGCTGATGCTGCGTTCCATGACGGTATCACGGTATTTGATAAAGCCTTCGGTATGTTGCTGAATGAACTGATGATCGATATGACCAGCTTCTATCAGTACTCTGCCGATAGCATGATGCAATACGATGTCCGTACCTGGCATCAGCTGCAGGTGTACGTCTGCGATGGCGCAGCTTTGTGTAACGCGCGGATCGCTGACGATGATCTTTAGTGCGGGGTTCTTCTCTTTGGCGGCTTCTATCCTGCGCCATAATATAGGATGGCACCAGGCTGGATTAGCGCCGGCTACAAAGATGCAATCGGTCAGCTCTATATCGTCATACGATCCTGGTACACTATCTTCACCGAGTGAGAGTTTGTAGGCAGCTACGGCGCTGCTCATACACAACCGGGAGTTGGTATCTATGTTATTACTGCCAATAAATCCCTTGATCAGTTTATTCACCACATAATATTCTTCCGTCAGGCATTGTCCTGAAGCGTAGAAGGCGACGGAGTCCGGGCCATATTGTTCGATCATTTGTCTGAATACAGCTGCGGTCCGCTCAAGTGCCTGGTCCCAGGAAACACGCTGCCTTGGCAGGTGCCGGTGGTAGCGCATTTCCGGGTAATAAAGCCTGTCTGATGTGTCCATCACCGTGTAATGCAGGTTCATGCCTTTAGAGCAAAGCATGCCCTTGTTCACCGGGTGATCTTTATCTCCTTCCACGCTGATCTTTCCCTGCCTGTCCCTGTGTACGACAATACCGCATCCGACGCCGCAATAGCAGCAGGTGCTCCGGTAACTGCCCGCAGGAAGTTGATGTTGATGATTGCCTGTCATGGGTTATTCTGCAAATGCTACCTGACCGGCGTTGGCCGTAGTCGTTTCAGTAGCCGGTTTTTTGATAAATCTGGTCAGCAGTACGATGATGGATACCGCGATCACGATATACCCGATGTAGGAGAATGCTTCTACGTAGGTGATCGTGGAGGACTTAAAGAGGAAGCCGAACAGCATACCTCCCAGGTTACCACCTGCACCTACAATGCCGCTTACCAGTCCGACGTTCTTTTCGTTAACGAATGGTACAATACCATAGGTGGCGCCATTGGCCATCTTCAGGAATAATGCAAAGCTCAGCATGGAGATGATAGCCATGACCAGCGAGCCTGCCTGTGCGAAGAACAGCAGTCCGATACCTTCCAGTAAGAGTACAAAAGCCAGCAGCAGACCTTTACCACGCATGCCTGATCTTGCACCTACCTTGTCCGATATGATACCGCCCAGTGCCCGGGCGAAGATGTTCATAAAGCCGAAGATGCCCGCCCAGAAGCCCGCACTGCTTTGTGACAGATGGAAGGTATCCACGAAGTGTAAAGAAGCGACATTGTCGAAAGTGATCTCCATGCCGAAGCACATGCCGTATGCCAATGTCAGTGCCCAGATGCGCCAGTCGGCCAGGATGGTCCAGTCAGTTTTTGATTTTCCTTTATCCAGGTTGCGGTTGATCTCATCGAAGTTACCGGCCGGTGTATCTTTTGTGAATTTATAGTACAGCCATGCTACGATCAGCATCATTACGCCGGGTACGATCATCGCAAAGCGCCATGCTTCCTGTTTTGTATAGCCGAAGCCTACGATGGCGGCAAAGATCAGTGGCATGACCATGTTGGTCACACCGCCACCCAGGTTACCCCATCCACCGGTAATAGCATTGGCAGTGCCTTTGATATTAGCGGCGAACATCATGGAGGTATGGAACTGTGTCACCACGAATGATGCGCCGATCACGCCTATTGCCAGGCGGAAGAGCAGGAACGTTGTGTAGTCGTGTGAGAGTCCTACGAGGAATACAGGTAACGAGCCAACGATGAGTAACCGGATGGCCGTTTTACGAGGTCCCCATATATCACAGAGCTTACCGATGATCAGTCGTGCGATGATCGTGCTGGATACAGATGCAATAATGATATTACCTACCTGTGCTTTGCTCAGTCCGAGATCTTCTCTGATAGTCGGCATGAGTGGTGCGAGGCCAAACCATCCGAAGAAGCATACGAAAAACATCAGCCACGTGGTGTGAAAGGAACGCATGTGGATGCTGTCCAGTGAAAAGAGCGGTAGTTTATTGAGAGGTTGCGTGTTCATAATTGATAATTGGGAATTAAGAATCAGGAAGCAGGCATTAGAATCAGGAGCCGGAAAGGGAGAACCAGTAATATGCTAAGAAGGCTACCCAATTCCTCGTTCTTAATTGCTAATGCCTAATTTTTAAATAATGTTGCTGTCTTCAGGCTGATCATCACATACGCCCAGTTGCTGTTACTTTGCGCATTCATTACATTCTTCACACCAGCTGATGTAAGGGAGGCAGTATTCCAGAAATGGCTGTACCCTGCTTCAAAGCCGATCACTTTCGTGAGCGTGTAGTTAGCGACGAGATCTGCTTCCGTACCGAATTTCCTGCCGGTATTTTCCGGGAGGTCGCTGGCACTGTAAAACTGGTGGAGATCTGCGGTGAGCTGGAACTTCATGCCTGGCTTATATCTTGTTTTCAGGTAATAGTCCTGCAATCCTCTGTTACCGGAACTTCCGGCCACATAGAAGTAGTCCATATATCCCCAGAACTTATGCGGCGTACCATACAGCGGATCGAATGTGTGACTGGTACCATCACCGCCAATACCGCCGGTAGTATAATCAGCGCCAAGGCCAGCGCTGAATGTGCTACTCAGCTGGTATTGAAATGCGGCAGATAGCAGCCCTGCACTGAGTTTTTGTGCACTGGCATTTTTTCCGAACTGGTAGTACCCTGCGGCGGTCAGGGTGAGTTTATCAACGGTGTTATTATAATATAGTCCGGTTGTCATGCGTGTATACACGCCTTTATCCCAGATCTTGACACCTGTACTGTCGGGATGGAATTTTGAGAACTGATCAGAGAGGAAGAGGAAGGAGAGGTGTCCTTTCCCTAGTTTCCTGGCAGCATACAGGTATTCCAGACTCTTGTACATGGCTCCGCCATTGGTGTTGGCGGGGTAGTTACCCGGAGGGGTAGGGTTGTACACAGTGCCTGCTGCGTTCTCCCTGTTCTGGTTGAAAGCGGCGCCAGCATGTAATGTATACGGGCCACTTTCATACTTTATCAGGAGGGCATCATGTCTTCTGCCTTGTTGCAGCCATTCCAGGTTACCCAGTAAACGGCTGTCGTCATATACAATTTCCTGTCGTCCTGCTTTCAGGTTCAGGCTTTTATTTTTTACCATGGTATCCAGCAGCATGATCTCTGCCCAGGCTTCATGAACAAGTAGTCCGTTATTATCCTGTGTCGTTGTCCTGTTAATGGTGGAAGCGTCCTGTCCCCAGACACGAACGTCCTGAATAGTAGCACCCAGTTTGAAGCGATAACCGCTAAAGCCTGCTGACAGGCGGGTACGTTGTGACGTGAAGAAGGCTGGAGATGCGCCTTTGGGCAGGGGGGCCGCCTGTCCGTCACGAAGCTCCGACCGCGTTCGGAGCCATGCGCCCACTGTAAACTGTGCCCGTACAGCGGGGCGAAAGAAGAGCATGCATAGCAGGCAGCAAATGCCTGCTGAGAATAGTTGTTTCATGCAGTCTGGTTGATAATGTGAGCAATAGAGTATTCCCGCCCTCTCTGCTGTTATTATGCTTCCTGCATGATCCCTATGTAGACCTGGTCACCCTCGACTTTTACAGGGTACGTGGTCAGGGAACATTCTGTGTCGTCTGACAGACAACGTCCGTCTTCTAATGAAAAGGTTTTCTTATGAAAAGGGCAGGCCACTTTCGGCTCGCCGTTGTGAGTGCCTGTCATGCCACGACTGAGCGCCATCTGCTGGCGATGCGGGCACAGGTTCTGCGTAGCGTACCAGGCATCGCGGCGTGCAAAGCGGAACAACGCGATCTGTACATCGTCATATTTTACGCATACGCCGCCGTTATTGGGAACGTCGTTTACATTACAGGCATAAAACCATTCAATAGCTGTACTTGTGCTTGTGTTTGTGCTAATGGCGATCGACATAAGTTATGGATTGGTGGTGATGTAATTACTTCCATTCGGCAGCTTTCTTCTGCTCTCTCATTGAATCAAACTTAACGGTTGGATCTTTCGTGCCGGGTGCATTGACAAAGTGGCTGAAGCGTTTGCGTAACTCAGGGTTTTCAACGACTTCTTTCCATTCGCATTTATATCTGTCCACGAGTGACTGCATTTCCTGTTCCAGTTCAGCAGCAATACCCAGGCTATCATTGATCACTACATTCTTCAGATAGGTGATACCACCTTCCAGTTTATTCAGCCAGGTAGCTGTACGTGTCAACGGATCTGCGGTTTTGATGTAGAACATCAGGAAACGGTCTATATAACGGATACAGGTTTCACTATCGAGATCAGCTGCCAGTAGAATGGCATGTTGCGGTTTCGAGCCGCCGTTACCGCATACATACAGGTTCCAGCCTTTCTCTGTAGCGATGATGCCAAAGTCTTTGGACTGCGCTTCCGCACATTCACGGATACACCCTGATACGGCTGACTTCAGCTTGTGTGGCGCACGTAAGCCACGATAGCGTTCTTCTATCTGTATGGCGAAGCTGACACTGTCGTGCAGACCGAAACGGCACCAGGTAGAACCTACACAGCTCTTTACTGTACGCAATGCTTTACCGTAGGCATGGCCACTTTCAAAGCCGGCATCGATCAGCTCTTCCCATATATTCGGGAGATCGTCCAGGTGTGCGCCAAACAGGTCGATGCGCTGACCGCCGGTGATCTTGGTATACAGGTTATACTTTAAGGCCACCTGCGCGATCACCAGCAGTTTGGCCGGTGTGATCTCTCCTCCGGGGATACGGGGTACTACAGAATAAGTACCACCCTTCTGTATATTTGCCAGGAAGCGGTCATTGGAATCCTGCACGGCGTCATTCCCTTTTTCCAGGATCATGTCATTCCAGAGGCTGGCCATGATGGAGGCAATCACCGGTTTACATACTTCACAACCATCACCCGCGCCGTAGTGGTCGAGTGCTTCATCGAACGAGCGTACATTTTTGATACGGATCAGGTCATAGAGTTCCTGGCGGGAGTAGGCAAAGTGTTCACACAGCACATTGCGGATGTATTTGCCCTGGGCTTTCATCGTACCTGTGATCAGGTCTTTTACCATCGGGCCGCAACCGCCGCAGCAGGTGGCTGCCTTTGTACATTTCTTTATGGAGTCGAACGTTTCATTGCCCGCTTCTACAGCAGCGCAGATATCGCCTTTGGTGATACTTTCACAACTACAGATCACGGCATCATCAGGCAGCCCCATTACACCGGGACCGGCTTCCTGGCTGCCACCGCGGGCGCCGAGTAAAACGTCTTCCGGATCAGGAGGCAGGATGACTTTGTTCTTGGCTGTTTGCAACAGCATATTATAGGCATCCGCATCACCGATCAGGATACCGCCCAGGAGGTACTTACCATCACTGGAGATACTGATACGTTTGTACACCCCTTTCATGGTGTCTTCAAACACGATGCTGCGGCTGGTCTCGGCAGATACGAACGGATCGCCAAAGCTGGCCACGTCTATACCGATCAGTTTCAGCTTGGTGCTCATGTCGAAACCGGTAAAGGTTTTTTCAGCAGCAGTATGCGCAGCCAGGCGGTTAGTGATGTGTGTGGCGACAACTTCCGCCATTTCGTAGCCAGGTGCTACGAGTCCGTAGACCATACCGTTGTAAAGGGCACATTCACCGATCGCATAAATGTCAGGGTCAGTGGTCTGTAACAGGTCATTGACCACGATACCCCCCCGGTGACCGGTATCCAGTCCGCTCAGTTTTGCCAGTTCGTCTCTTGGTTTAATACCGGCAGAGATCACCAGCATATCAGCATCCAGGTGTGTGTCGTCGGCGAAACGCAGTCCTGTCATGGTATCATCACCCAGTATTTCACTGGTGTTCTTATTGATATGTATGGCTAAGCCGAGCTGATTTAACTGCTGCTCCAGGATGCGGGAGCCGTTCTCATCGATCTGGCGCGGCATCAGTCTGGGTGCGAATTCGATGACATGTGTATCTGTAATACCCAGGTCCAGCATGGCTTTGGCAGCTTCCAGTCCGAGCAGGCCACCACCAATCACCACCCCTCTTTTGGCTTTGGGCGCATAGTCGCGCATCAGTTCCAGGTCTTCTATGGTGCGGTAAATGAACACACCTTTTTTGTCCACACCAGGAATGGGCGGTACGAAGGCCGACGATCCTGTTGCTATGACGAGGTAGTCGTAAGCTGCTGTGATGCCTCTGTAGGAGTGAACCGTCTTTGTAGTACGGTCTATCTGTTGCACAGGATCACCCAGGTGGAGGGTAATATTATTGGCGGCGTACCAGTCAGCGGAAGCCATTAACAGGTCATCCGCTGTCTTGCCGGCAAAAAATTCGCTTAAGTGAACACGGTCATACGCCGGACGGGGTTCTTCTCCGAAAACTACGATCTCAGCTGTGTCTTTTGATATTTTGGAGATTATTTTCTCACAAAATTTGTAGCTGACCATGCCATTGCCTATAATTACAATTTTCATTGGCGAAGAATTGAGTTGATAAAATGAGAAACGGCTTTATATTATAAAATGTATAATATGATAACTTATTTCCTAATCGAGTGATAAAAATTGCCGTTTTTTATGATCTGCATCATGAAATTAACAATAAGAGTTCTATTTTTATAGTGATTCTTATGATTTGTCTTATATAAATTTATTTATAATATATTCTATATGGCTTTTTTATCTTTGGTAGGTGCGGGACCAGGTGACCCGGAACTGATTACCCTGAAGGCTATCAATGTTCTTCGTCAGGCAGACGTGATCTTATATGATGCGCTCGTAAATGAGTCATTGTTATCATATGCCAAACCAGGTGCTGTGATCCGTTTTGTGGGAAAACGATATGGTTGTCATTCGCTTTCCCAGCAGGAAATCAATCACCTGATAGTAGAATATGCCCAGTCTCATGGTCATGTCGTAAGACTAAAAGGTGGGGACTCATTTGTATTTGGCCGGGCCACAGAGGAAATTGCCGCTGCCAGAGGCGCCGGTATCCAGGTACAGGTCATTCCCGGTATCTCCAGTGCACTGGCTGCCCCGGCTGGCCAGATGATACCTCTGACATCCCGTGGGGTAACGGAAAGTTTCTGGGTAACAACCGGTACAACACTGACGGGCGAGATCTCCGCTGACATCGATCTGGCTGCCCGTTCTACGGCTACTGTCATAATATTAATGGCAATGAGCAAGCTCGAAGCAATTATGGATATATTTGCAGGATACGGAAAAAGCAGTTTGCCGGTAGCCATTATTCAGAATAGTACTACTGACAGGGAAAAGGTGGTTACAGGCACTGTGAAAGACATAGTATTTAAGGCACAACATGCCGGCATGTCCAATCCGGCAGTAATAGTGGTAGGGAAAGTGGTGGAGCTGAAGGACATGGCTGGTACGGTGCAGCAATTAATTGACAGGAATGAAGAGAGATAAACAAGGTTGCGACCTGCAATCCTGTATGTTATGCAATTTGTGTATATCCGCCTGGAAACCGGCTATAGCAGCACACCGACAGAATTTTACCGTAAAGAAAGGCCAACTGCTCTTTCGTGAAGGCGAGCCTGTGAATGGCATCTACTTTATCAATACCGGTAAGGTAAAGGTCCATAAGCACTGGGGCGAAGGAAAGGAACTCATCGTTCGTTTTGCCAGAGAAGGGGATATCGTCGGGCACAGGGGAGTAGGCAGTGAAATGGTTTATCCCGTATCCGCCACGACGCTTGAAACAGTGAACGTTTGTTTTATTGACCTGGCTTTTTTCCAGGCTACATTAAAAGTCAACCATGATTTCCTGCACGCATTAATGATGTTCTATGCCAGCGAATTACAGGAATCAGAAAAGAATATGCGCAACCTCGTGCATATGCCGGTGAGAGGACGTATCGCTCACGCACTGCTGTCACTGCTGAACAAGTTTGGTACGAACGAAGAAGGGAACATTAATATGACACTAAGCCGGCAGGACCTCGCCTCCTACACAGGTACTACCTATGAAACGGCTTTCCGCATCATGAGTGACCTGATACAGGACAATATTATTGCTATCTCCGGCAAGAGCATTGCCGTCAAAGATCCTGCGCGACTCGCACTGGTAGAACAGGAAGCTGGTTAAAGCAACTTGTACTCCGATGCCAGCTTCACAACCGAGGTCGTATTGTTTACACCGAATTTCTCCATCAGGTTCTTACGATGGCTTTCCACCGTATGGGTGCTGATGAACAACTGATCCGCGATCTGCATCGTGGTGAGACCTTTACCGATCAGCTGTAATATTTCTTTCTCCCTGCGTGTAATGCGCGGGATCGCTTTCAGCAATTCCATGTCTGCATTTTTCAACGCTTCTTTCGTATTGCTGCACAGGTACTCTTCTCCATCCATAATGGCATAGATGGCCCTGATGATCTCATTACCCAGCGCATTTTTCTGTACATAACCGCTGGCGCCGTTCTGTAACATGCTGTGAATAACAGTTTGTTCATCATGGGTGCTCAGTGCGATGATCTTGACATCCTCATATTTTTTCTTCACTTCTCCGCAAAGTGTAACACCACTGATATCGGGCAGGTTCACATCCATCAGGATCACATCGGGCTGCGCCTTTTCAAGTGCTGTTAATGTACTTTTACCGTCTCCGTAAGCCCCGCACACTTCTATACCTGCATCAGTACGCAGGATATTTTTTAATCCTTCCACCATAATCGGGTGATCTTCTACCACTGCTACCTTGATCATAATTGTCAAAATTGTATTTTACTAGTTCAGGGATGTTGCACATTCAATTGTGATCGCTGTTCCGGTACCCGGCTCAGACTGTATATCTATTTTACCACCGAGAAATTCCACTCTCGCCTCGATGTTAGCCAGTCCGGCGCCTTTCAGTTTGTTGCCGGCTGCCGCATCAAATCCTTTTCCATCATCTTCTACGGTCAGGAATAACGTGTTATCCGTTTGCTGCAGTAACACCAGTATCTGGGTACCACCCGCATGTTTGATGGCATTATTTACCAGCTCCTGCATGATGCGGTACAGTACTACCTGACGGGTATGTTCCATATCGGCTACCTGGAAGTTGAATACCTGACAAACAATATTGTTGGCGCCGTTTTTTTTCAGTCCCCTGCAATACTCCACTGTAGCTTCTCCCAATCCGTATTTGATCAGTATCTCCGGCATCATACTACGCGCTATACGGCGCAGTTCATCCATGGCGCCATCCAGGCGCTGTAAACTATTCTGTATCAGCGTCTGCCGGTGTACGGTGGTCTGGGATGGGGTAACGGTAGACAGCTCCAGTTTGATACCTGATAGCAATCCCCCGAGACCATCGTGCAGGTCACGCGCCAGGCGGGTACGCTCTTTCTCCTGGCCTTCCAGCATCGCAGAGAGTAAGGATATTTTATGTTCCTGACGGATCCTTTCTACTTCAAATTCATGCAGCTTTCGCTGTTGTTCCAGCAGCTTACGGCCATTCCTGTAGAACAGGTAGCTCAGTGCTGCTACGACAAGCAGGGAGAGCATGATCACGACCATCAGGGAGATCAGTAGGCGGTTCCGCTGCAAAGCAAACTCCTGGCGTTCATTCTCATGCTGTAACTGCATGATGCGGTTTTCTTTTTCGGACGACTGGAAAGTTGCTTCCAGTTCGTGGATCTTCTCCGTAACCTGCTGCTCTTTCAGACTATCTGCCAGTATAATATACTGCCGCAGGTATTTATAGGCATCGTCCGGGTAGTGTTGTTTGAAGGACAGCTCTGCCATCAGATCCAGCGCACGTAAGCGGAATGGGAAGTCCATCAGGGTATACGACAGTTTCCCATATTCATCCATCAGTACCCTGGCACGATCATACTGTCCCTGTTTTTCAAACAGACGGGCGAGTGAGTACAGGTTATTACAGATGGCTTTATTATAGCTGGTGCGGCGGGCAATGGATAAGCCATTGGAAAACATGGTTGCGGCATGGTTATACATCTGGTGTTTAACATCCAGGCGGCCCTGCAGGTGATAATAATCTGCCCATATATTAATTGAGTCGACGCCGGTCCTGTCCAGTTTTTCTTTCGCACTTGCCAGTTGCGTTTCCATTTTCTGCAGGCTATCCAGGTGGTACATGGAGTTGGCCAGACGCAGGTGCCTGCTGGCAATCAGGTGGCAATAGGGAGCCGGATCCGGATAAGTGGCCAGACTCTTATAATAATAAGTGATCGCCGTTTTGAACTGAGACTTATTAAAGAAGATATCACCCAGGCTCTCGTAGGTATTATTAAGTTCCGGAACGGCATTCATCTTTTCCAGCAGGGGGATGGTCTGCAGGTATTCTTCCGTCTGCAACTGTGTTTCTCCTTTATTGCCGAGTACCTGTCCCAGGCTCATTTTCGTGTTGGCCAGCATCATGCGGCCCTCCCGGCTGGTATCTTTGAGCAGGTGCTCCCTGGCTGTCAACAGGTGTTTTTCCGCTTCGTTATAATTATATATAGCGTTATACCAGGTGCCTATGGCGAGATAGGTCTTTGCTATACCGAGTTTATTATTGTTTTTTTCTTCCAGTTGTAAGGCCTGCTGAAAATACTTCAATGCCTGTACACTATCCCGGATAGGCGATTTCCGGGCCAGTCTTATATACAGATCAGCGTCGGCAGCAGGACTTTTACTATTCTCATTATTACGGTGCTGGGCATATAACCCCACCGTTATACAGCATAGGACGATAAGTATAGGTATTCTCATGGACATGAATCAGAGTGGAAATATATAATTATTTGAGATACATCTTATTGATATTTTTTTTCTGATATGACAATATTATGATACGCTCAGGGATAAAACCCCTGTTTTCCGGGATTTCTTTTACCTGAACTGGTGATTACTTTTGCATTGTGATTATGAAACGCCCTTGAGGAGAAATGATCGTTACAGGTATAGCTGCTTTAAATTGTCGTAGTGAGTTGTTCAGAAACAATGAATTACGTGAGACAGCCCTTCTGCACCGGGATCCATCAGGAAGCTTCACATATTACAAACAGGAGAATGACAGTGCGCTACAGGTAAGTAGCAGGCAGCGTGATAAAATGGGGATATTTCCTGGCTCCGGACGGTAAGACGTCCATAAGTTTAAGTCTCTTATAGTATCAACATAGTATCGTAACCATTTTTTGCGACACCCCAGATTGTATTTTTGTTGAAGAACCTAACTATATCCTTATGAAAACCTAACGAACCTAACTATATTTTTATTCAAGAACCTGGATGAGAGGCAGCGGGTGTGTGGACCCGCTGCCGACCAACTCACCTAAGATCAGGCAGGTACTCTGCGTGGTTTCTCTCTTTCCCAGAAACGGTGTTGACCAATAGCCGTTATAAATATCTCCGATAGCTTCATTACATCATCCTGCACAACAACGCCTTCCATCATTGCGGATTCTTCGGAAAGGTCTTCCGGCAGCTTATTCGCAAAATAGGTCGCTTCCAGTACCTGTCTTGCGTCCGCATGAGCCGCTATTGCTTTACAATGCCGGTACGCTTCATTCAGGAAATGAACGGCGTCTGCATCTGCCTCCAGGGTAGCCGCACTGGTCACACCAGCTGGTACATATAACGCATCATAGAAAACAGAAGCGGCGGTAAGGAAACTTTTATGTACTGCGATCACTGACTTATCTGCTGCCACTATCTCGCCCAGATGTGGCGCTACTATTTCAACAATAGCACCCGCTGCTTCCAGTGCGCTTTTTACAGCTGCTACAGAAGCAGCGTCTACACCGTCGGCTGCCAGGAAGGCGATCTTGCGGGTGGCAATACTTCCCTTCACGGTATTGGCCATACTCAGTGCCAGCGAGATATCTGGTACCGGTTCCTGCGGAGGAAGCGGTTCGTAGTCATGTGTAGGATCGGCCGGTACGCCTTTATTGATCGGCTTTTCCGGTTCTGCAGGTACTTCCAGTCCCAGACCATAGGCCACCTGAGCGGCCAGGTCTCTGTCTACCTGTGTTAATATGCCTATCATCCGCTGCCTGATGGCGATGGTATCTACCTTACCCAGCTCAAAGCGTAAGGCATCTACTATATGCTGTTTCTCTGGTGTGGACTGACTATTATAGAATAATGCTGCCTGTGTAAAATGGTCGAAGAAGCTGCGGCTTCTTTCCCTGATCTTCCTGGCATCAATCTTTTCTGTGTAGGAGCGGAAGCCGCCTTCAGCGACGGTACTCTGCACAGGGTAGTTACCTCCCAGCGAATTCGGGCTGTAGCTGGTACGTCCCCGGTTGATGGTCTGCCGCATATAGCCATCCCGCTGATTATTATGTACCGGTATGATAGGCCGGTTGATCGGTATCTCCTGGAAGTTAGGTCCACCAAGACGGATCAGCTGTGTATCTGTATAGGAGAACAGGCGTCCCTGTAGCAGCGGGTCATTGGTAAAATCAATACCCGGCACCACATGGCCGATGTGGAAGGCCACCTGCTCTGTCTCCGCAAAGAAATTATCCGGATTCCTGTTCAGTGTCATTTTACCGATACGTTGCACCGGCACCAGTTCCTCCGGGATGATCTTAGTCGAGTCCAGCAGGTCAAAGTCAAACTTGTGTTCATCTGCCTCCGGCACGATCTGCACACCCAGTTCCCACTCCGGATAATTACCGCTCTCTATGGCTTCCCACAGGTCGCGCCTATGGAAGTCGGGATCTTTACCGGAAATCTTCTGTGCTTCGTCCCAGGCCACGGAGTGTACACCCAGTAAAGGCTTCCAGTGGAATTTAACAAAGCAGGACTCTTCATTCGCATTTACAAACCGGAAGGTATGTACACCGAATCCTTCCATCATCCGGTAACTGCGTGGGATGGCGCGGTCGCTCATCAGCCACATGATCATGTGTGTAGATTCCGGCATCAGCGAGATGAAATCCCAGAAGGTGTCATGGGCAGACGCAGCCTGTGGTATCTCGTTGTGTGGTTCTGGCTTTACTGCATGGACGAGGTCCGGAAATTTGACAGCGTCCTGTATAAAAAAGACAGGCATATTATTACCAACAAGGTCGAAGATGCCCTCTTCTGTATAGAATTTTACAGCAAATCCACGTACGTCGCGGGCCAGGTCTGTTGAACCCCGGGAGCCGGCTACGGTTGAAAAGCGAACAAAGACGGGTGTCTCTCTGGAGGTATCTGTGAGGAAGCCTGCTTTGGTGTATTTTTCCTGTGATTCATATACTTTGAATACGCCATGTGCGCCTGATCCGCGGGCATGTACAACGCGCTCAGGAATACGCTCATGGTCGAAGTGCGTCATCTTTTCACGGAAGATGAAGTCTTCCATCAGGGTCGCGCCGCGTTCACCGGCTTTGAGTGAGTTATGGTCGTCATTGATCCTGACGCCGGTATTGGTGTTAATATATTCACCATTGCTATCTTCTGTATTCGGGGCCAGTTCTGCTATTTTTTTATTTTCTTCGGACAGTTTGGAGGTCGTTTTTTTACCAGGCATGGTGTTAACTTTATAATGTCAGATAATCGGGTAACTGGTTTATGCTTCGCTGGCTGCTTCGCTGTTGATCGTGCTCTCTGCAATTTCTGTCAGCAGTACATCAGTTTCCTTTTCTTCAGCCAGGGTCTGTTCGAGTAAGGAAGCTACTTCTGTCAGGCCAAGCGTTTTTGCCAGCTGGGCCAGTCCGCCATAGGAAGCGATCTCATAATGTTCTACTTTCTGCGCTGCCAGGATCAGGCCTACATCTCTTGTGTTGCTGCCAGGCATTGTATCTGCAATAATAGATTCTCCTTCCAGCACAATGCCTTCGATCGCGGCACATTTCTTCCCTCTTACCGGTTTGCCAAGGATGGTAAATACCTGCTCCAGCCGGCTGATATGCGTTGCCGTAATATTCAGGTGGTCCTGGAAAGCGCCCTGCAGTACCGGAGACGTTGCTGCCTTGATCATTTTAGGCAGGGCAACGGTTATATGGTTCTCTGCCCAGTAAATGTCTTTCAGTTCTTCGCAGAAGAAGTCTTTTAATGAGCTTTCGTCTACCAGGGCTGTACCAGACTTAACTGCTGCGTTTTCCTGCGCGGTTTTAGTTGTATCTGTCACATCAGATGCCGTTACAACGGTTGTCTTTGCTGCTGTTGATGAAGTCTTTGACATAATAAGGATTTTATTATTGTCATGCTAACTCCATACCGCAACTGAGGATGGACGGAATTGCCGCATTGACGAGCGGTCACGTCCCGGCAAGATGACCGGGATATGGATGGCTACGTAGGAGGAATTACACAGTATGTATACATTTGGAAATAAATGGGATAACAACAAAAGTTGCGTGTTGCAACGTAGAAAGGACTTAAAAACAACAGCGTAGGAAGCACCCTCCCTGAAAGGGGTCCTACACTGCATTAAAATAAGCTGTTATATATCTAAACGCCTGACGGTCTGGGTTCCTTGTAATTCGGTCTGTACCTTACAAAGAATGCCAGCCATATCGTCCGGGACACCCGCATAATAGGCGGTTGCAGTAATACCAGCAGAACGCCGTTAATGCCCAGCCACCAGAACATCCGGTTGTCATAAAGAGAGAAACCAATGATCACCCACCATGCAATGAACGTCGCTACGCTGAACGCTACGGTCAGGGCATAACTAACATAACCGGTACCGTAATAGAATCCGATCTCGCGTTCAAAATCCTCTCCGCACACCGGACAATGATCGTTCATTTCCGTAAAGTGCTTAAGGTTATATGCATTGTTTGATTTGAAAATTTTTCCTCTGCGACAGGCAGGACAACTATTTGTCAGGATACTGCCCAGCAGGTTAGGCTTTTTTTCGGTTTTCACTGCGCACATAAAAAAAGATTTATGATCCAAAGGTACCATAAAGCGCCTCATCAGCTGTGGTACCATTTGCCGTAATTATGGTATTTTTTACTGATTCGTCATGATAATAAGGGGCTACATATAAAATATTTTTATTTTATAGGGGTGCTATCTATTTTTGCCGTCATAATCACTTAAGACAAGTCTCAACACACCATGACTGGCAAGACGCGAAAGAGGGTCCTCCGTATCGTATTGATACCTATTGCTATCCTGTTAATACTGGCCGGTATTGCTGTCGGCGTACTCTATTCCCAACAGCAACGCCTGATTAACCTGGCAATCAAAGAATTAAATAAGCAGCTTCCTGGTGAGCTGGTGATCGGAGGCAGTACCATTTCTCCTTTCCAGAATTTCCCCTACATCTCTATCGGCCTCAAGGACATTAAGTTCTTTGCCACTAAACAAAAGACTGGCAGACCTATGTACCAGGTGGAAAAACTGTACGTTGGCTTCAGTCTGCCGGACATTCTGCGCCAGAAATACAATGTCAAAGTGATCTTCCTGAAAAAAGGCCACCTTGACATCGTCCGTGATAATAATGGTAACCTGAACATCGTCGAAGCCAACAGGATCCAGCAGGATACTATTTCTACTGCCGCAGCAGAATCCGCTGCCCTGGACCTGGATATCAAAAAGATCGTGCTGCGTGACCTGGATATTGACTTTACCGACCGGCCAAGCGGACAGCATATCCATACCAAAATTGATAAGATAAAGACCGCGTTCCGTGCTGATGGTAAGCAGCTCTTTGCTGACTTTACCGGGGGTATGATTGCCGACTATACCACGCCGGCGGATACTTCACTGTTCCGGAACAAACACCTGAACGCTGATTTTACCGTTACCTATGACCAGACACGGGATTTCGTGACCCTCTCTAAAGGCAACCTGAAACTGGAAGATTTTAGCTTCAGCGTCTCCGGTACCGCCGATCTGAAAAATGGGAATAATGTCGACTTCAAAATAAAGGGTGATAAACCGGATATCGGGCAACTCGTATCTTTCGCCCCTCCCTCCGTCGCCGAACAGCTGAAACTATTCAAATATGACGGACGACTGTACTTTGACGGTATTGTCAAGGGCAGGCTTTCCGGTGAACAGATGCCTTTGATCCAGGTAAAATTCGGCTGTGAAAATGGCTGGCTGCTGAACGCGAAATCTGAGAAAAGGGTAGACTCTCTCGGCTTTAAAGGGTATTACACCAATGGCGCTGAGCATTCAATGAAAACCTCAGAGCTGCACCTTACCAATATGAGCGCTATTCCGGAGAAAGGCATCTTTAAGGGTAACTTCGTCATGAAGAACTTTGACGATCCTAAAATGGTCATGCAGATCAATTCTGAACTGGAACTGGAGTTCATCGGCGCATTCCTCGGTATTCCCGATCTGCAGCGTATCACGGGCCATATCAGTATGAAAATGGACTTCAATGAGCTGGTGGATATGACCCTGCCCGAAACGTCCATGGGTAAACTGAAAGAAGGGATCCAGAGCGAACTGAAAGTAAGCGATCTGACTTTCCGTATTCCCAACTATCCACATATCATCCATAACCTGAATCTCCATGCTGACATGAAGAACGGTTATGTGAAACTCGATACCCTGTCTTTCTACTTCGGTAACTCTGACTTCGCGATGAACGGCTCCCTGAGCGATCTGCCTGCCTTATTCCATAAGCAGGAAAAGCCCGTACAGGTAACGTTTAATGCACGCAGCAAACGTATGATCATGAAAGAACTCCTTTCATATGATACGGCTGTTGCCAGAAAAGCAAAAGAGGAGATCTATAATTTCAATATCGGACTGGCACTCGAAACTTCTGTAAAAGAACTGCAACATCCGAATCCCTTGCCAAGAGGTAAGTTCAAACTGGAGAAACTGTACGCCAGCTTTAAGGAATATCCACATGCATTCCATGATTTCGGAGCTGAGCTGAATATCAATGATACCGCCCTGCTGTTAAGGAATTTTGGTGGTATGATCGATAGCAGCGATATTCTTTTCAGCGGCCGTGTGGTTAACTACAAGCTGTGGTTTGACAAGGTGATGAAGGGCAGGACACAGGTAGCATTCGACCTGAAATCCAAACGTCTGGCGATGAGGGATGTGCTGGGTCCGATCAGTAGTAAATACGTCTCCAAAGACTATCATAAAGAAGTGGCTGCCGGCCTCTGGCTGCGCGCGAAAGCAGACCTGCGCTATGACTCTGTGTTCAGATTTGCCAAGGTGAAACTCGCCAACGTGTCCGGTGAACTCAAAGAACATAAGATCAAGGTCGATAGTATCAGGGGAACGATAAAAGTGGGTGCAGATAAATTCCTGCGACTTGACACCCTTACAGGACGTATCGGTAAGACCGACTTTGACATCAGCATGCGCTTATACATGGGGAAGGATACGGTAAAACGTAAGAAGGAGAACTTCCTGCAGTTCACTTCTCATAACCTCGACCTTGACCAGCTGACCAATTATAAACTCACGGCTAATGAAGATGAAGAAACTGTTGTTGCTGCACCAGCCGTAACCCGTACCGTAGTGAAAGATTCTGCGCACGCCAGCAGCTTTAATATCTTTAATATTCCTTTCATTGATTTCAGGGCAACTGTAAATATCGGCAGGATCAAATATCACCGCCTGTGGTTAAGGAATGTTGTGTCGAATGTGCGTATGCAAACCAACCAGCACCTGTATCTCGATACTTTAGGTATGGGCATTGCTGATGGGCAGATCGGCATGAGAGGCCATTTTAATGGTACCGATCCTAAAAAGATCTACTTCCGCAGCAGGATCAGAGCATTTGACGTAGACCTGGAAAAACTGATGCTGAAACTGGATCACTTTGGACAGGACTATGTGATCAACAAAAACCTGAAAGGCCGTCTGAACGGACAGATCAGAAGTCGTATACAGTTGCATCCGGACCTGACGCCTATTATTGACAATTGTGAAGCGGAGCTGGATGTGGCCATCCACAATGGCAGCCTGGTGAACTTTGCACCGATGCAGGCCATGTCATCTTACTTTAAGGATAAGAACCTGAACATCGTTCGTTTCGATACTTTACGAAACAAGCTGTCCCTGAAAAATGGGGTGCTGCATATTCCGAACATGAATATCAACTCCTCCCTGGGCTTCATGGAGATCTCCGGAAAGCAGAACCTGGATATGACGATGGAATACTATATGCGTATCCCCATGAAGATGGTGACCACTGTCGGTTTTCAGTCCCTTTTCGGGCGTAAAAAAGAGGAAGTGGATCCTGATCAGGTAGATGCGATAGAATACCGTGATAAGGATAAAAAGATCCGGTTCATGAATATCAAGGTGACAGGTACACCAGATAATTTTAAGGTCGGATTGGGGAAAGCAAAGAAAGTGTAACTTATCAGCAACGATAAAGAAAAGCCGTTCACCGAAATCAGGGTGAACGGCTTTTTTATTATCAGCTATGGTTTAATACAGCACCCGGCGTATAGCCAGGGTGCTGTAGCAGAGATCAGGCAACAACCGTTTCCTTCTCTGTGCTGTTACCGGGATGGTCCGTTGCCGTTACAACGATCCGCGTGCCGGGTAATGCAGCATTTGCTGCAGTGACAGTGTAGATGCACAGGCGTACGTCCGTCTGATGTGGTACTGCTTCGCCACTCTCCAGCTCTTCGCCGGCAGCCGATAAAATGGCTACCGAAACAGTTTTCGGAGGAATCACGTCCCGGGCTTTGATGGCGATGACGTTACCAACGGTGCCTTTATAACCGCTGATGTTAATCTCATGGATCACGGGTGACGTCGCCGCATCTCTGAATGCAGCATTGTAGGCCGTCTGCCCTCCTTTGGCCGCTCGTTGATATTGGGCTTTCAGCTGAGGGTCTTTCATGGCATACTGCGCATATAATACCGCATCAGTGAATCTGTCCTGGACGGCCAGTTGCTCGTCTGTAGGCTTTCCGGTTCTTGCACCAGGGTTTTTGCCAATGACTGTCTTGTTCTTTTTTACGCGGAAGTTCATCTTCTTCGCGATGGTTCCGGAGGAACCTTCCATAAATGGGTTATCTTTTACGTATGCCATTTGGTTAAAATTTTTTAGTCAAACAATGATGTTGTCCATCATGATCCGGTTGAAACAGAAGGCGCCTCTCTTCTGCTTCAGGCGCAGCACCGTTGATCGCGATTGACAATACAATGTTACTAAGGATATCGACCTGGTTTCGCACAAAGGTGACAAGACCGGAAAACGTGGTGACAAAACCGGAAAACGTGGTGACAAGAATTTTACAGGTCTTTTAATAAAGGATAAAATGGCTGAAAAAGGTCTCCCTGTACTCTTCACTGAGTGGTAGTTCTACACCTGTATTCATCTTTACATCTTTGCCTACACTTTCAATATGTGCAGTGGCTACTATAAAATTTCTGTGTATACGCAGGAATTTACCTGCTGGAAGGTCGTTCATGAATTTTTTCAAACTGCATTTTATACGTTTACTACGGTTGTTGATCAGCTTCAGCTCGACGTAATTTTCTAATACAGCTACATAAATGATATCACTGGTGTTAACTTTTACACGAATACCATTTACATATATCAGGAAGGGTTTTTCCATGAATACATTTAAATGTCCGATAATAAGAATGGATTGTAGTGATTGCAGATGTGCAAAAAAGCACACAGGCTATGTAAGTGTCATAGCACCTGTAGTAGTAGGGAGTGGCGTGATAGGAGGTATCTGGAGTTGACAAGGTTAACAGGAACGATCACCTGACAGATCGCTAATCTTACATCAGTCATTCAGTCTGCATTTCGTTAAAAATGGGGTGTGTGTTGTTTGTTTTTTCATTGTATAAATATACGAAAAATAATAGCCTGATAGTCATTGTGCAGCCCGTTTTTATCAAATAGAACGGCAGGTGGCAATGGCGCCACCTACCGTTTTCAGTTTGTTTTTTATTGATCAAATTGCCTTTGCTGAAAGGAGGAACAACGCACCAATAATTATTACATCCTGGATAAAGTGAATGGTCCAGGCCCAGAAGAACCCCCTGGTTTCATATACCGATTTGGCCAGCACAAGTCCTAAGATACCTGCCATTACCGCGCCCATGATGCCGCTTGGCATCCCGGCTATATGCGGAAGTCCAAAAAGTACCGCTGAAATAACGAAAATAGTCAGCGGCGAAAGGAGATCTGTCAGTGGTGATACAATGCCCATCCTGTAAATCATTTCTTCGGCAAATGAGTTCGTCAGTGCGAATAATAAGATCCAGCCTATTCCACCTGGCAGTTGCCGGTATTCCACATCCGCATTTTTTAGTTGAAACAACATGAAAGCTCCTGTGGCCAGACTGATGACGAGTGCCAGCGAGCAGCCTGTTTTAAGCCAGTTGTCGCCTGCTTTAATGCCGAATAGTTTCATTTCTTCGGATGGCGCGCGAAGATCACCTGGCTTGAAAAAAATGGTAAAGGCCTTTCTGTTCAGCAGGTAAGTCGTTGTTAATGATAATAAGGTAATGGCCAGCAGACTGAGTTGGTAATTTATCTGAAAGTTTACATAGGGATTCCTGGTAACCGACAGGAGCATGGTTTTTTTAAGGTACGTTGATGAAATGAAAATCATTGCTGTGTAAACAATTACCAGCATGATGGGAACTGCTACTTTAAATGTTACTTTTCCTGACATGACGATCTGTACTGATGTTAATTCAATACAAAGATATCTGCTGCCTGGCCCGCAAAACATATCCTATGATAAGAAATATAGCCTACATTATTTTTTTCCTTATTCTGCTGAAGCTCTCCGGCGTGATACCCAGGTAGGAGGCAATATACTTGTTGGGCGTTCTCTGAATGACATCCGGTTGTTTATCGAGCATTTCAATGTAGCGTTGCTCGGCGGTTTTTGACAGCAGATTTAGTTGCTGCGTTTGTTTATGAATGAACAGACTTTCAGCTGCCATCTGGCAGATCAATCTACCGTATTCGGTTTTAGCAAGTTCGCTGAAATGATGCCGGCTTATGCTGAAAAGTGTACATGGTTCGAAACATATCACTTCAAGGTCGGTTACCTCATGCGTCAGAAACGAGAGGTAGTCCCCAAAGAACTCCCCATCATAGCAAAGGTCAATGCATAAATAATTGTTGTTTTGATACAACATGATGCCTCCTGAACCTTTCAGCATAAAGTAAAAATATTTTTCCTTTTCGCCATGTTTTTTGAGGATCTGATTCTTTCGGGTTTGTATAACGTCCCCGTGCATGGCAAATGTTTCCCAAACATGTAACGGTGCGTTAAAGTAAATGTCAAAGGCTTCTTTAAATATTGTTGCTAAATTGTTCATTGATGGAGTGATGCAGTCAGGTTTTGGTTCAGATCAGTGAATGAATGTAACGCTGATATCACATGTAATGTACGGCAACAGAAAATGTTGCAGGTCCTACTGGATGATTTCTTTGGAAAGCTTAATGTCTCCTGGTGGGCAAAAATGACTAAGACATCTACTGACACCGCATTAAGGGATATCCAGGATCTGGTTACGAAAAATGTCCTTGAACAGGAGGGCAGCGGAAAAAACACAGGTTACAGGCTTAAGAATAATGGATCTTAATTGCCTGGTCTCTTTTTTGCCTCTTCAATGTGGATGTTGAGAGAGATTTGACGGCCCCTTTTTCTGAATCAATAAACACCCTGCAGCGAAGATCACCGCAGAAATAGCAAACCATAATATATAAACCGGTATGCTGAATTCTGCAAAAATATGATCTGCATCCGGCAAGTAAAACGTCATCAATACCGACGTCCCATTCACCGTAGCATGAATAATGATTCCTGGCAATACCGACCGTGTCTTATAAAACACCCATCCTAAGAATATACCGATCGCCAATGCGGGAATGGCCTGCCAGGGGTTCAGATGTATGGCGCCAAAAAAGATCGCTGAGATGCCGATGGCATTATCAGGGGAGTAATTTTTCAGCAGACCCTTCAGCAATATTCCCCGGCATAAAACCTCCTCCAGGATTGGTGCTGCAACCACGATTGTCAGTATTGAAAAAACATCTGGTTTAACCAGATCATTAAAAAATTCCTCTACAGCTTCCGGCATTGGCACGAGCAGCGACAATCCTTCTACCCATACGCACAACGCCAGTGTACTGATAATTAATACCGGTGTAAGCCAGATCATCTTCCAGCCGGTTCCGCGTGTGACTGATCGCGGTTGCTGCTGAGGGCGCGCGTTTGTTGCATATTTTATGATGAGTAACAGCGACACGCTATAGCTTAACAGGTTGACCAGCGATTTCAATAAGGGCGTCACCAGGTCATGAAGAAAAGTTACTATCACATAAGTAACCAGACTTACCATGATCATGTAAAAGATCGAGACGAAAAATAGTTTTACAGCAAATCTCAGATCGATGGTATTGTTGTCCTGATCTTTAGGAGAATTATCAAAGTTGTCGTTGTAGTGGTCGGTCATGTTGGATGTTGTAAGAAGACTTAGGGATGGGTAATAGTATCATGAGGTATCCACACTCCATCCCTCACCCGAATGATGTATGGAAATTTGTCACCTCTTCCAAACTATGTAATGGTTTGATTTTTAATAATTTGATATATTTTTCTTATATAGCAGGATACAATATCCGACTGCATAAATGCCGAAAATAAGCAAAATTGTTTATTTTTATACGATGAACGAGGAACTTTCCATACTAAAAGGCATACATCCCGGAATCATACTGGAAAGGGAACTTCGAAAAAGAAATTTTTCAAAAGCTCAGTTTGCCCTTTCGATTGGTGAATATCCACAGACGCTGGGAGCTATTACGAAGGGTAAAAGAAATATGAATACAGCTCTGGCATTGAAAATTGAGCAGGCGCTTGATATGGAAGAGGGCTATTTCATGATTTTGCAGGTATTCTTCGAAATAAAAATGGAAAAACTCAAACAGCATTCAAATAATTCCTCCGATCATCCTAAATTAAGGAGACTATTATTCTGGGATACCAGAATGGAGAAAATTGACTGGCAAAAGCAAAAGAGAGCAGTTATTCAAAGAGTATTTGAAAGGGGCAATGATCAGGAAAAACAAGAGGTCATTCGTTTTTATGGTAATACTGTAGTTGAGAATATATTAAAATATAAAAGTATCCCCAATAATGACACCTAAATTACACTGGAACACTGTTTCTCCATTGTTGAAATCTATTCTCCTGCAGTTAATGAACTGCGATTTATTTGAACAATTCCGGCTCGTAGGAGGGACCGCACTTAGTCTTCAGATAGGGCATCGCTTATCGATAGATATTGACTTGTTTAGTGATGCGCCATATGGCTCCTTGGATTTTGATTCAATCGACAAGTATCTGCGCAATACATATGCTTATGTTACAGATCCCGGGCCTGGCCCAGTGGCTTTTGGAAGGTCATATTTTGTTGGTAATTGCGAAGAGGATGCTGTTAAGCTTGATCTATATTATACCGATAATTTTATTCAGCCACTTTTAGCCGTGGACAACATCCGGATGGCCACCATAGAAGAAATAATTGCTATGAAATTAGATATAGTGCAACGTGGTGGACGCAAAAAAGATTTTTGGGATTTGCATGAAATGATAGAAACCTATTCACCAGTGCAAATGATTGCTCTTCATCAACAGCGCTACCCATATAATCACGATGAGGCAGTTATTAAAGCGAATTTCTCAAATTTCGAAAACGCGGATGACGATTTCGAACCTGTTTGTTTGCGTGGGAAATATTGGGAGGTCGTTAAGCTGGATATCATGGAATATATCAGAAGAAATTGATCCGGTCACACCCTGAGATATAAGTGTCATTTTTTGATGTAAAATGGACTTACCATGTACTGGAAATACGCCCCTGCATGACTACAAGGGCTTCTCCTGTTTCAAAGAACAGAAGTATAGCCTTAACCCCGCGAGATATGTTTTTCACAATTCCTCACCTCCGCTTATCGCGCGACTCCGGATGAAACGCTATCAGATTAAACATCTCCCGCATCCTGCTCCGCATCTCCTCCCCATACATCGCTGCCAGCTCTGTTGCATTCAGCTTCGTAATAACATGTGTCACCATCTCATGAGAATGCATCAGATTATACCTCGTAAACAGTATCTGCCCCATCAGGTTGATCTTATTACCCCAGAAGTTGACAATACTTTCCTGTCCCACATCATCAAAGCAATAAGCCACCGGCATTTTACGGTAGGGATTGAACGCACGTTTACTGTATTTCAGGATGACATCACTCCCCAGCTCATTGAACTCCAGGGTTACGTCAACCGATGATTTAAGATACGGACGGTGATCCGGCAGGCACAGGTGTGAAATGATACGCATCAAAGCCGTCTTTCCACAGCCTATAGGCCCGGTCAGTAAAAGCCCTTTCTTCAGATCAATGTTCTCTTTTTCAGCCACTTCTTCATCGTGCAGGAAGTAGGCGATCAGCTTTGTAACCACAGGTCTGTCGATGTCAGCTATTGCATAGTCTTTACCGTAAAGACTTCTTCCTTTTTCCCCGATCTTTTCGAGGAGATGTATATAATCAAAACGGCTCATCGTAACATTTGTCCTTGTCTGTGGATAATCCGTTGTTTGTTGTGTTATGTGCATGATTATTTTTTTGCAATGAGGGAATGTAGGCGATCCATTTACCAGCGGCAGCTTTCCAGTTAACAATAGGTTGTCCGCTTAATGTCCAGCCTATTGCTTCATAATGAAGATAAAAGTTATCAGCTTCCTGTACCTCCTGACCTGCTGCCAGAAAATACGCGCGCACTTCTTCGGGTGCCGGTACCATTATTTCCTTATTCTCTTTTATACTGACAAGCTGCGTGCGCGTAGTTTGACGCCCGTTTTTATATAAGTTTAACTGTTTATTATTATAAGAGGGATGCATATCTGCACCTGTATGATGTGCAGTAACACACGCCGTATCATGTGCATTTTCTGTCGTCATAGGAGGTGCAGTTATGCCTGCCACAGGAGGTGCTTTTTTACCCAACGGAAGTATCCTGATCACACTGGAGGCAAATGGTGCTGCCGGTGGTTTGTAGATGATCAACCCACAGTCATGTAGTTGCTTCATACATTTGATATACGTTCTGTTAGCACCTATTTTAGAGATCCTGTCCACAAAACGCCGTCTATTGTCAGGAATACAGGAAAACGTTGCAGGTTCCATAAATGAAATAATGCAATATACAGGCTGATATCAGCAGGACGTAGTCGCTCATGTTCATGTACAAGTGTGTAAAAGGCATTCATGTGATGGACGTAATTGATGTTAAGATGGGAATTGTTCATAAGTTCTGATTTGATGGATGATGAATGTTAATTACCGGCTGTTTCAAGTTGCATCAGCTGCCTGATGTAATATATTTCCCATTTGAACCAGTTATCCAGGTGGATCTTCAGTGGCTGCTGATCTGCCATGAATGATATGCCATCTTCTACCAGCAGGTGCGCCGTTCTTTTTCGTTGGGTTATCAGCCAGATATACTGTTCTCTGATATTACTGTTTGCATAGGTTGCTGCGAATTGTGTGGTCAGATAGCCAATATATTCCTTACAGTTGAAATCAATACATTGCAGCCGGTCATGCAGTTGCTTTTCGTCGCCATTTTCATCTCTCACAAACCTGACCAGCTCACGGGCAAGTCTGGCTGTGTAATGCCGGCGATTGTAGGTCAGTGGTGCATCAGGCGCCGGCAGGATAGCCTCTTCCAATGGTGCAAGAACGATCTGCTGCAGACGGCTGTCAAGAGACCGGAAGAGTGGCGAGATCTTTACAGTGACCAGCGCATCTATGACCTGGATGCTGTGCAGATGCTTACTGTAAGCGGGTAATCTGTATTCACGATCCATATACCGCGGGAAATTCGCTTCCATGTAGACGAACAGATCATACAATACCTTGTGCAGATATTTAAACGTGTTGCCTGTTTCGTCACCAGGACTATAATTGTGCATCCATTCGCTTTCTCCGTCAGGCAACCATTGTATCAGTTTATCAGTCAGCGCTACAATATCATATTGTGTTGACCTGATGGCGATTCGTATTGCTTCTTCATTCGGTGCACTTTTGACGGTTGATAAGAGTTGCATATCCAGGTTGGCACGTTTCCATGCACCGGGCGTGATGATCCTGTTAATAAAGTGGTTACTGAGCACATTCGTTTTGTGCAATTGTTTTGGAATGTCCTCATTGATGAGGAAAGCAAGATGGGAGAAATTGTACATGTTGTAAATTTTAGATAAAAGAATAGTTGTTAATACCCGCCAGGTCGTATATATGCACAGGCTATTATGCACACGACTACGCGCGTAAAAAGTTATAGTTAGGGTGTAATTAAATTGTTGATTTGTGGGCTAACGGGTGTCCTGGGGAATTATAGTAGGACTGGTAGGGCTAGTAGTAGTAGTAGGGGTAGTAGGGCTAGTAGGTATAGAGCGGAGGAAAGGGCTGACAGAGAGAGGGAAAGGACAGACAGACATGGAGACGTGCGCAAACCTGAGAGATCAGGTAAAGGCAACGCTGCGGACAGATTGAGACGTAATCTTGTGTGCATGTTTGTTAAATTACAATTTGTGAAATCAGTTTTAATACGTGATATGAATTTAAAACAGTTTGCGAATACAGAGATCATTTTTAGAATATTTATTTCAGAATAATATGATCATTTTGCTGGGGCAGATAGCCACGTGTAGCGCGATTCCGGCGATTCACTGCATCGTATTCCGCAGCGAAATGGTGATTCTTCGCTATTATTCTTCTAAAAAGGACTAACTTCGCCGCCGCAAGTTCTTTTCTATACACATCATCAAATAGCAGAGGTGTCCGCTTTACGCGGAATTAAAAGGGAATTGTGTGTAAATCACAAGCTGTCCCGCAACTGTAAGTAACTTCCAGGTTTTACCCTCGTTGTCCACTGTTCGCTGCCAGCGGATGGGAAGGACGGTAAAATGTTACAAGTCAGGAGACCTGCCTTTACTGTATTGACAATGCTTTCGTGGAATGAAGCAGTTGTTAAGCTGATATGCATAACCTGATAAGCCGGTCATTTCCTATAGATCCGGCCATTTTTGCATATGCCTGTATGACGACTTATTTCCTCCATTCTGCATTGTAGTGTAACAACGACATCAATATCACTATTACCTTAGTCATTCACCTGCAATGAAGTTTTTTATTACTACTGCTTTCGTATCCCTCTGCTGCTGTATGGCAAATGCACAAACAGCCACAGAAGGTAACTTTCACGATTCACTCAGCTACCGGGGTACACCCGGCACGCCTGGATACGTTCGGGATACAGGGCGGATGCTGAATACGGTAAATGTTTTGTCCAGGTACTATAAGCAATACAGCCTGCATACTGTATCCAGTGCCTTACGCCTGCAAACGCCGCTCCTCAACCTTTCCCAGCATATACAGGAGATAGGACCGGAGATCATCCGCGATCAGGCCAGCCTGAATATGACGGAAGGTATCTCCCGTAATGTCAGCGGTGTGATCAGACAGGAAGTCTCTAACAACCTCGGGCCCTATATGTTCATGCGCGGTGGACAGATCTCTTCGCTGCGCAATGGTATTGACCTGACGCCGATCTACAGAGGGCCGGTTCCGGAAGATGTAGCCATCATTGACAGAGTAGAATTTATCAAAGGTCCTTCGCTGTTCATGAGTAACATAGGCGACCCTGCGGGCACATTTAATGTAATGACTAAACAGCCCACCGGCAGAACAAGGCAGTCTGCCGATGTGATGCTCGGCAGTTGGGACCTGTATAGAGTAGCCGCTGATCTGGAGGGTACGCTGACAAAGAACAAAAAGCTGCTGTATCGCCTGAACACAATGGGTATGCGTAGCAACTCCTTCGTGAAGTACGATTTTAACAAACGCTTCCTCGTAGCGCCTGTACTAAAATACAGCATCAGTGACCGCACTTCCGTTACTGCTGAATATACCTTCCAGCAATTCAGGTATGGCCTGATGAGCCCTATCGTCATGACGCCTGATGGCTTTGGTACGTTGCCGGACGACTTTACGATCACCGCGAAAGATCTCCCGCCTTATCGTGTGTCAGATCACACTGCGTTTCTCACTTTCTCACACGCATTTAATGACAACTGGACATTCACCGCCAGAGGTGCATTGATGCAGAATAACAAAGAGGGTATTTATATGTGGGTAACTGGTGTGAATAATGCTGATCCGCATGTATTACTGCGTAACCCGAAGTATGATCTCGATAAAACACAGGTGTTCTCGCAACAGGCATTTGTGAACGGCACCTTCCATACCGGTCGTTTCAAACATCAGTTGCTCGCCGGTGTGGATATGAATCAGAAGAGATTTACAGCGGACAGCTACGTGTCCTACGATACCTACAAAGACGCCACCGGTGCGACGCAGCTGACCTATTACCCGCTGGATATCACTCACCCTGATTATAACGAACAGGTGCCCGTATACCATACTCCCGGTGGGGTGCATAATGGAAATACCCACCAGAAAATAGCTTATTACTCTTTGTATGCACTCGACGAAGTATCGATGTTCAGTAACAAATTGAGAATAACAGTAGGTGGCAGATTTACAGGTATCACTACGGATAACAACGTCTCCAATGTAATAACCACATCATCTGATAAAGTGTTCACACCCCGTATAGGGATCAGTTATAGCGTGCTGCCGTCGTTCACCATATATGGACTGCACGACAGGACCATCGTGCCACAGGCTGGTATCATCAGGACAGGGGAAGCTGTCAGGCCGCTTAAAGGAGAGAACTATGAACTAGGTATCAAGAAGAACTGGATGGATGGGAAATGGAACACCACACTGGCGGTATATAATATTCGCCGCGCTGGTATCATGTCCGCCGATCCTGAAAACAACCAGTATAAGATCCAGGTGGGAGAGACCCGCTCAAAAGGTATTGACGTAGATATCGTTGGTGCACTGACCACCTGCCTGAATGTAGTGATAAACTATGCCTACAACGATTCGAAGATCACACATGATGTGAACAAGCTCCTTGAAGGTACGCCGACACCTATGTATGTGAAACACGTGCAGAATACATGGCTGAATTATCAGCTGCCTGTAGCGGGCTATCACATTGTTTCCTTCTCCCTTGGCTATCAGTACCAGGGCGGACGTGGCGAAAGATACGCTACCGCTACACAGCATAAAACGCCTGACTTCTTCCGGGTAGATGCTGGTCTGGGATGGAAGTACAAACATATCAGGGTGAACCTGCTGGTGAATAATCTGCTTAACAGGGATCTCATCGCCACGCCCTGGTACAGGAACGGTCTCTATTACTGGGTACCGCAGGCATCTGCCAATGGTCGTCTTTCCCTTGGATACAACTTCTAAAACATCAACAACCTTATATGCTGATCGCAGAGAACTTAACGAAACAATATGGCGAGCATATTGCCCTCGATAAACTTAATCTGGAAATTAAAACAGGTGAGGTATATTGTTTGCTGGGCTCTAATGGCGCCGGTAAATCAACGACTATTAATATCTTCCTCGGCTTCATACCTGCTACTGCCGGCAGGGCGATTATTGACGGACAGGAAGTCTCCGTGAATAATGCCGCTACCCGGAATCTGGTGGCCTATATTCCGGAGATCGTCAACCTTTATCCTACACTAAGTGGTATGGAGAATCTTGAATATTTCAGCGGACTATCTGGTTTCAGTTATTCAAGAAAGGAGCTGGAAACATACATGCAAACGGCAGGCTTGCAAAGTAACGCTTTAGATAAGCGCGTATCCTCCTATTCGAAGGGCATGCGTCAGAAAGTAGGCATCGCCATTGCGCTGGTGAAGAAGGCCAGGGCCCTATTCCTGGATGAACCCACTTCGGGTCTTGATCCGCATGCCAGCAATGAATTTTCCCAGATCATCACCCGCCTGAGTGAACAGGGCGTATCTACACTGATGGCTACGCATGATCTGCTGATGGCAAAGAATCTCGGTAACCGTATTGGTATCATGCACAAAGGTAAATTACGACATGAGATGAATGCTGCTGCTGTTTCTCATGCGGAGCTCACCAGGTTGTATATTGACGTTGTTAAAGAAGAGATCTGATGATAGCACACATTGTTAGAAAAGAACTCAGAGAGATCTTCCGGACATCAAAAATGACCTGGATGATGGGCGGACTCCTGGTATTGATCGCGCTTTCCCTCTACAATGGCTACTCCTACTATGTGTCTCACAGCCAGATGCTGAAGGAATCGCAGGAGGTGACCTATAAACAGTTTATCAGCCAGGGGAATAAAAACCCGCACCTGGGCGCTCATTTTGGCTTCTATGCCTATAAGCCGACTGCCGGCCTGGCGATGATCGACAACGGGATCGAAGACTATACAGGTAACTCTTTTTACCTGGAACCACATAAAAGAGGGATCATCAAATTCAAAGAGGTAACAGATGCTACCAGTCTGAAAAGTTTCGGCTTCCTGAACATTGCCTATCTTATTCAGTTCATTTTCCCGTTGTTCATCTTCCTCATCTGTCATAATATCTTTTCCAAAGAGTGGGAGAATGGTACGATCAAGATGCTGCTGAGTTCCCGTGCAACAAAGCGCGATATCTATATCGGTAAACTGATCGCCTGTTTATGTGTGGTGTTTGCCATTATTGCCATCATTGCAGTTACGGCGTTCATGCTGTTGCTGAAGAGCGATGCGGATCTGGGAGCTGTTATCTATAATTACCTGATATATGTATCAGGGTTGATCGTGTTTTCTGCCATCCTCACAAGTGTGGCCGTTTCGGTATCTCTTATTACCAGAAGTTCGACGTTGTCGCTGGTGGTGTTGTCCGGATGCTGGCTCGCCGGCGTATTCCTGATTCCACGTCTCGCGGCAGAGATCTCAAAGAAAGTACATCCTTCTATCACCTCTATTGAATTCGAAGCTGATACCTTTAATAAAATGCAATATGGCGTAGACGGAGAAGGTACCAAAGACTATAGAAGAGAGCTGCTGCTACGCAGGACGCTACAACAGTATCACGTGGATAGCATACAACAGTTGCCGGTCTTTTTCATTCCCATCACGATCGAATACTTTGAAGAATCTGACGGTAAGGTGATGGACAGGGCCTACGGTGCTATTGAACAAAATCAGGCGCAGCAGGATGCATTGGTAAGGTCGTTGTCACTTTTTTCCCCGTTCCTTGCATTCCGCGATTTCTCCATGCATATGACAGCTACCGACATGGATACGCATAATGACTTTGCACAGAAAGCAGAAGAGCACAGAAGGAGGATAGGAGTGATGGTAGATGATTTCTATCAGAAGAACACCGAAGCGACCAATGCCTTCTGGAAGACAGTGCCGCAGTTCAGATACGAGCCCCCTGATACATTCCGGCGGCTGGCAGCATCCATCGAAGCGATCGGAGTGTTGTTGTGCTGGGTGGTGGGTACAATCGTACTGATGATTTTTTCATATCGTAGGATGAAGATCTGACGAATAACTGACCGTAATGATGAATAAGAACATGCTGCGTATAATTGCGAAGCACGAAATAAAACTACTGCTTAGGAACAAGGTGCTGGTATATCTGTTTACAATTATATTTTTTATGCTGCTGTCTGCGCTGTGGATCGGCAGTAGTATGCATAAAAAACAGTTAAGCACGATTGATAAGGTACATGCCTATAACAAAGAGATCACGGATAGTCTGGTGACACGGATAAAAAGGATTGAGGCGAATAATATGGTCTATCCGGGTTTTATCTGGGATGATCCGACCTTTGCCTATAACACCGCCAGGAATGAAGGGCCGCAATATGCGATAAAGGAGCCGTTCCCGCTACAGGCGATCTCCATCGGGCAAAGTGATCTGCAGCCCTTCTACTACAAGGTATACATCAATAAGAAACAGTACCTGACCTATGATGGTGAAATTGCCAACAGCTTCCTGCAGTTCATCGGCAACTTTGATTTCGCTTTTGTTGTGATCTATCTTTTCCCATTGCTGATCATCGTGTTCACCTATAATGTGCTGTCTGCTGAAAAGGAGCAGGGTACCTGGGTATTACTGAAGACGAGCAATCAGTCGCTGGCCAGGTTAATCGCTTTCCGCATTGCTATCCGGTACATATTGTTTATGCTGTTTTTCTGGCTGCTGGTGACTACCGTCCTGGTCGCCTTGCTGGGGGGCGCTTTCCTGTCGACGGTCAACTGGTGGTGGACGGTCACCTACGTATCGTTGTACTTCGCCTTTTGGTTTGGACTGTCGCTGTTTGTGAACAGTTTTTCCCTGTCCTCCACCGTGAATGCCATGACGCTGATCTTCATCTGGCTGTTTACCGGCATAATAGTGCCTAATATCCTCCAGATCGGCCTGAATAAGGTCTACCCGATACCTAGCCGCATTTCGATGGTGAACGAGGAAAGAAAGGCTTTAAACAGCTATTTTGAAAAAGATGGACAGGAGCTGACGAAGGAGGTGTTTAATAATCCGCGGACCATGATCCGCCAGGCGTCTGTTGTGACCCCGGGCATGGTATACGGTTATGGCGTGATCGTGTATAAAAGCCAGGAGATCAAAGATGCCGCAGCAGAAGTAGCGGAGCGTAAGCTATATGGGCAGATAGCACGGCAACAGGATGCTATCCGTCAGTTGCAGTTGCTCAGTCCTGCACTTACGCTGCAGGAACAGCTGGCTGCTTTTGCCGGTACACACTGGCATCAGTTCAATCAGTTCAGTATTGCAGTGGATACGTTCAGAAAGGAAACGCAGCGCTTTTATTTTCCGAAGATGGCATCCGAGCAAACCTATAGAACATTTACTGTAGAAGATGCCGCCAGGATTCCCCGTTTTAAACAGCAGGTATACGCAGGGTTTGACTGGCTCAATGTGTACATTCCTGTTTTCGCTTATGCAGGTATTACGGGGCTGATGATCGTGTTTGGTTACCGGCGGCTGTTGCATGTCATTAAATAGGATGCCGGATGACGGGGCAGGTAGGAATTATTGGTACAATAGTCTCCCATGAATAAAGAGCGGTCATGATAATTAGCATCATGAGCGCTCTTATTTTTATACAAGCTGTTATTAGAACGAATTCCTAATTCCTGTAAATGGCTTTTAGAGCCAGTTATAAAGATCTAGCCGTTGTTAAATTTTCGTTTTAACTTTTTTGGTAAACCAACACGACTGAGAAGCTTCTTTGCTGCAATTGCTTTTTTTTCAAAAAATGGATGCCCTTCGAATGAAGGCAATGCGGGATCTACGGTAATAAATGGCTTAGTACCGACCTCTTGAAAAATATCCCGTTTGGTTTTGCGTAACATAATACAAATTTAGTCTTTTTCTCTCAAATTATGAATGGTGCAAGAGCTTGGTAATCAGTCGTTTTTCTTCCTTAATCCCAGAAATGCTTGGTAATTCTTACTTCTTTTGAAAGATTCCCAGGATTCATCCGGAAGTAAACCATAGACATCAAATATGGGTGTTATTCGTTCAAGGTGCTTATTTATATTCATTTGGTAAAGACGTGTTCTTGCCTTATTGGTACCTTCAATTGAGATCATTGCCTCTGGAAATATGTTGGTAAAGTCATAAATAATTGACCCTATGGTGCCCATAATGACATCAACATCTTTATTGTCACTGATAGCAGTGTCGGAGATATCCCCTGTCGTAATATCTAGATTTCCGAATCCAAAATTGTAGACATCTTTTCCGATTGGATCAAACCTTGCAATTTTCTGTATCGCTCCATTAGGTCCGTTACTAATAAAATAGTAAGCCATAAATGTCTTATCTGTAGAATAATGGTATTTGTCAAGCCCGAGCATGCAGATGATGTGTCAATTGAAATGTTGGATAACGTAATATTGAAATAGATATCTTGGCAGACATTCTCTTTCTTGCTTGTCAGATCAGATCCTTCTACGTGAAATTTATCGCTTTTCGCCGTTTTAACAATCCGGAGATTTAGATTTTTCTATCGTTTAGTATTCTGTGCTATTATTTCACGCTACTGATGTGGACAGAGCAGTGCAAAGTTTAATTACACATTTTAAAATTAAGTTAATGATCAGTTAAGAAAAGTAAAAAAGATCATCATTAAATAACTTCTATACGGAGCTGTATAAGCCATTGCTTATGCTAATCCATAATTTTTCAACTGACAAATAAAAATAGCTGCTGCATTGGTAATGAATACGACAGAATGAAAGTAAATTACGCATCAATCGTAAACCATCTATCATGCAGCCAATTCCGTCTACAGCAGCAATTCTTGCTTACAAGGTATTAAACCGTCCAACTGAGCGGGCGTGGATTGATTGGGCATACGATATGTTGGTGGCGGGTTTTGATACTGAAGATTTGGTGATCCTGGCCGGTATGCAAGACCCACTTAACTACTTTGAAATGGCTATCCTAACTGATAGGGTGCTGAGTCAACTAAGTTTTGAATATACGAATAGGAATGTCGTGATACGAAATTATGCGGCCTATCTTGCTAAGCTGGGTTTGACAGGTGAGAGGAAGCCATTTTCTGTATTAGATGAGCTTAAGGATATTCATATCGAACTCGGCCTTGACAGCCCACTGGCGTATTTCTATGAATTGTACTATGCAAAAGAGGACTTACAATACAGCGAAGACCAACGGTATATAGAGGGAGTTGACCGGTCAAATATAGATCAGACAATTACAAATTATTTCCGGGAATGCGCCGGCCTGCCATGATCGTATTGTCACATTTATTTAGTCCAGGTATGTCCAGTACGAAGATCGATGGAGCTATAAAGACGGAAGACAGCACCTGTGCTGTCTTCCGTCTTTACACATGCCTTGATCAGGACGAGTACTTTACTCCGTCCTCAGACTCTTCACAGGGTTTGTCAACGCTGCCTTTATAATCTGGAAACCAAGCGCCAGCGATGCAACAGCAAATATAATGATACCATTCACTACAAATATCCAGTAACTGATACTAGTTTGATACGCAAACTGTTCTAACCACTTATGCATGGCCAGCCAGGCAATGGGGACGGCAATGATGAATGCAAAGAGAATGAGTTGCATGAAGTCTTTAGAGATCAGCACCACGATCTGGGTGACAGTAGCACCCAGTATTTTACGCACGCCAATTTCTTTGGTACGCTGCCGGATTGTATAGACAGCCAGGCCCAGGAGACCAAGGCAACTAATACATATGGCAGCTCCGGTAGCCCAGAACAGCAGACTAAGCACCTGCTGCTCGCTTTGGTAAAAGCCTGCTATTTCCTCATCCAGAAAGGTATAAGAGAAATCTTCCTTGGGATACACTTCTTTCCATGCTTTTTCCATTTTGGCAAAAGCTGCTTTCCATGAGGTACCTGCTTCCTGCTGGGGATAAAGGGCGATATTAAAAGTGTGTGCCATAGCCGGCCAGTTGCTGATGATCAGCGGTTTGATATGTTCCCGTAGGGAGGTCTGGTGAAAGTTTGCAATGACGCCAACAATTGGCACTGACCTTTCGCCATCCCATTTTATAAATTTACCTATTGCCTGCTGTGGTGTGGTAAACCCCAGTATCTGCGCATATCTTTCATTAATGAGCAAGCCGTTGATGCTATCGCCGGCACCGATGTTCTGCCCTGCGAGCAACCGCAGGTCATATAGTCTGAGGTAGCCGGTATCCGCTATTTTAACTTCAACATCTGTCTCAATTTCGTTTTTGCCATCGTTATATTGCATGGTGCTGGACCAGCTACCATTGGAAGATGGTGGTGCAAAACTCAGACTGGTCATCGAAATTTCTGGGATTGTTCTCAGCTTGTTCTGCAATACCTTCATTTTCCTTGTATCGTTTTCGTTAGCATTGGTGCTGAAATAAACGATCGCATTCTTTTTAAATCCCAGATCTTTGTGTAATGAATAGTGAATCTGTTTACTGACCAGGATGGTGCCCAGAATGAATACCTGTGCAATGACGAATTGTGATATAGTCAGCGTTTTGCGCATCCATGCATTACGCGTTTTATGGGTGCTGGAATAGCCGGGGTTCTTTATGATCTGAGAAGGGCTGTAAGCCGATAAAACAAGCGCCGGATAAAAGCCTGCCAGTAAGGTTACCAATAGTATGAGTAAGATCAGAAATACTATTACTCCCGGTTGCAGTACCGCACTAAGATGCAGTCCTTCGGGAATGAAACCGGCGAAGGCCCTTAAAATCAGTGGTAGTAGTATCAGGGATAGAATTGTTGCCACCAATGTAAGCATCAATGTCTCGCCCAGGAATTGAACGATCAGCTGTTTCTGAGAACTTCCTATAGCTTTCCGCACGCCTATTTCTTTTGTCCTTTGCGAAGACTGTGCGGTAGTGAGATTGATAAAATTAATGCAACCCAGGCATAGTAAGAAAATGGCAATCGCTAACAGACTATATAATACCCGTTTGTTAGCAACCGGTTGATCAAACGCACCGTAGTCGCTGTCAAAATGAATGTCGGCGAGCGGTTGTAGCCTGTAGGAAGTTTGATGATTATTCCCCGGCTCCGGTTTGTTGTATTTTTGATATATGCTGTTGATCTCTTTTTCCACATGTCCGGGTTGAACACCGGAAGAAAGTTTTACAAAAAGTTGTGATGCGCCGTTGGTGCTACCCCATTGATCCCAGTCTGCCGGCATCAGCCGCTGACTGCGGAGAGTGCTATGTGATATAAATGTTGTAAAGATTAGATCGGTATTTTCTTTAACGTCTTCTACAATGCCGGTAACAGTAGTTTGTATGGTGTCGTTGAAAGATAATTGTTTACCGATTATTTCGGGGGCGCTAAGTCCTGGAAAGTAAAGTTGCGCGCTGGACGCTGTTAGTACAGTCTGATAAGGCTGTAGAAGCGATGTGGTGGGTGTACCCACTATCCAGTGATATTTAAAAAGATTGAAATAGTCTGCGTCAGCGTAAACGATATTATTTTGTTTTTTGAAGATCTTTGATCTGCCGGTGGTCTCGTCTATGACAGTCACATTCGTATTGTCATTCCATGTGCGGAAGGCGGCCACATTATCAAGACCTGTAAGGTCATTCTTTACCGCCTTACCCAGAGGGGAAGCAACACCGCCGTTATGATAGTCAACTCCTGAAAATACGAAATCGGTCACCACCCTGTAGATCCGGTCTCGATCCTTTTCAGATTTATTGAAAGCGAAATGATAGGTCACCAGCAGGTAGATCACTAATGATGCGCTGATACCAATAGCAAGACCTGATATATTTATGGCAGCAAATGCTTTATTATTACAGATAGATCTCCAGGTGATGACTACGTAGCTTTTGAACATAAGGCGTGTATGTGTTTAATCAGAAGATAGCGAAGAGAATGCCATGCTTTAGGTGTTTGATAACCAATGTTATGTGTGCTTGCTGTCGTTCGGTTTAGCACAGTAGGTGTTCATTTTCGGCCATGAGCAATGACTGCAAAGGTCGATTATGCAATTCACAACTGGGTTACTGATCAGTTAATGCAGTTGAAAGACTTTATTGGATAAGCACCTGTTATTATACTATTGTACTTTTTTCAATTGACAGAAGAGATATGACTTTTTCTCTAGTCATCGCATCATCAAATGGGCCTTACTTCAGATCATATGAATACCAGTCTATCAATTCCCGTAACCGCTTCACTAATATATGAACAGTCGTACTGGGGTTAGCCTCAATAGGTTTTTTCCCTTTATGACCATCCAGAAGTTGTGCCGCACGCCTGATAGCATGTACCTCACTGCCTATTGCAAGAATACTATCTATGATATTGCTCTTGCCATGTTTATAAATGAAATGCTCAAATTGATGATGCTGTTTAATTTGTTGTTCCAGCAATTTATAGATCTCTTTTCTTGGAATAGCGACATCGTGTGTAATATCGATCAGATGCAATAATAACCAGAGCTCGAAGACCTCATTGCTGAAAGCGATACACATTTTTTCTTTTTCAGCCAATTTCCATGCTTCATTGAAACTGTCTAAGGTGGTATCGTTATTACCTTCATCATCTTTGTCAAAGACGATCCACACTTCATCAACAGATTTCCCTATTTCTGCATGTATTTTTTCCCTTTCCAATATTGCAGTTTCTACAATCCCTTTCGGTTTTTTACCTGTACCAATCTCTCTTAGGTAGACGGTGTTTGCAGGAAATTGTGCCTTTATCTTTCTGAAATAGTAAGGCTCAGTATTCTGGTCTTCACAAACAATAAGGATAAACTTATCATATCTTCTTGGCCTGAATGGACGTTTATCCTCGTTTTGTGTAGTTTTGTTTTTTATTTTTCCTCTTTTGGCCATTTTGTATCTCGAATGAATTTTCGGAAATTACCTAATATAGGAATTGCACCATAACGTCCCTCAAAATACCTTTTTTCTTTATCGGTATCAGGACGTTCTTTTTCCGATTTAAATTCTCCGTCCTTTTCTTCAAAGTGTACAAAGTCAGAAAGAGAATAGATTTCTGTACTTTCCCACTTATTTTTTTCAGAAAAATAAATCTGATCTCTTCTTAGTTTGGAATAACTCAATAAGTTCGTATCATGCGTAGCAAAAATTAGTTGGGCTCCGTTCGGATTGGATGTCTGATCAAGGAACAGATCAATCGTATTCAGTGTCATGATAGGATGCATCGCTGCTTCTATTTCGTCGATGATCAGCACACCTCCTTTAGATAATGCCCAGAGAATTGGTCCGCTAAGTTTAAACGCCTTTTGCGATCCGGCTGATTCTCTTTCATAAAAGTCCCAGATGTGTACGTTTGCGGTTGCTTGTCCGTCATTGTCATATAAGTTGTGAACCGCATTGACTTTGTACGTTTGCTGTCCCTGCAGCTGATTGATCAGTTCTTTTCTCAATGCCTCTGGCATGTTAGCTGGAAGTTCTGCTTCATCAAAGTCACGGGTCGCAATCTGAATGTCGAGAATACCAAGATTGAGCGATTTAATGTAGTCCTGTATTTTAATACTATAGGCTGAAGTGTTATGAAGCGCTACTGTACGTATATCATCGTCGGTACTCAATCCGTCGATCATATGTAAATATTTAAACCATTGCATTATTTTTTTGGGTTCTTCAAGATTAAGTGTGTCGCTTATAGATAGAAATAATGCATTCGGCCGCGTTGCCTCTATCGCCGCATCAATCACTTTTTTTGATCCTTTAAGACTGGTACTGACATCTATAGTATCGCCTTCTCTCTCAAAGATGTATACCTCCCGTCCTGCCGATTTCCGGAATAACCATTCTTTGTTTACTTCATATTCAGAAAACTCAAGGCCATAGCGATAACGGATGCCGTCAATAATGAAAGTAGCCTCTAATCGGGTTGGCTTATTTTCATAGCCGGCACGTAAAACGAAAGGATCATAAGGTAACTTCGCTGTTGAAGACATGCCGGCAGATGTATGTACCAGTCTGTCAAGTAAGCTGATAGCTCTGAGCAGATTAGACTTACCACTTGCGTTAGGTCCATAAAGCGCGATCGCGTTTAATGCCTGGTATTTTCCTTTTGTAATGATGTTCTGCAAATGATCTTTCTGATTCGTGGCAGGAATCAGGCTAATTTCTTGTTCAGCACCGATAGACCTATAGTTCGATATTTTAAATGCTATCAACATGGCGTTTTGGGAGGGTTTTCTACGAAAATAAGCAAGTTCGGTGTTATTTTATGATTGAAGGCGATTTTTTTTGGACCTGTTGAATTGTAAAAAACTATTGTAACGGCTGACTTCGTTTCTCGGAGAGCAGGTTATAACTAGCGTCGATCGCATTACAGACTGATCATCCACTCACTCATATCCGTTGAGGTAAGCTTTCACCTCCGTTTCTCCTCCGTTTTAAAACGGAGGAGAAACGGAGGTGAAAGCTTACCTCAACGAATACAAACCATTACCAAACCGGCCCTGTGCACTTGCGTCCAATATCCGGCGTTATTCAATACCCCAATGCTATTTCTGCCCTAATTGCGTGTATATCAATACGTTATCTGTATTTTCCTTGTTGATAGTGGATTTTGAACTGAACTATTTGTTAATCAATTATTTAAGACGATGGATTTGCGTAAATTCCGCATCTCCTAATCTGTTAAATTTGTATAAAACCTACAATTATGGCAAGAACAAAAAACGCTTTGTTAACAGGTATGAAGGTCCTCAAAAGTCCCGCTACCAGAAAATTAATGGTCAAGAAAATAAAAGGCCGCAGCTACGTCGGCAAACCACCCGATATGAGCCATGTTGTTTTATCTCCCGCGCAACTGGAGTCAAATGATAGATTTGCAGAAGCGGTGCAATTTGCAAGGGGTATTATCAGTGATCCTGTGAAGAAGGATGCCTATAAGAAACGTCGCGGCAGCAGTGTGTACCACAGCGCGATCAGAGATTACATGGAGCAGTACTAGTACATGAATAATTCCACGTTTACCACATTGAAACACACTATGAGCTATTTGTCCGACGTGTTTTCCCGCAGCTATGTTTACCTGTTTTTACTAGCCATCATTTTCACCTCCTGCCACCGGGGAGATTATAACTATGCTGAATGGCAGGTATACGGCGGTACAAAAAATGCGCGACACTATTCCGCCCTCAAAGAGATCAATACGGCTAATGTCAGCAAGCTTACTGTCGCATGGACCTATCATACCGGCGACGCTGATACGGCATTGCACACACAGATCCAGTGTAACCCGATTGTAATAGACGGAACACTCTACGGCACCAGCCCTAAAATGAAATTATTTGCGCTGGATGCCGGAACAGGAAAGCAGCAATGGCTTTTTGATCCAGCTGTTGCGATTAAGGTGGATACAGCCGCAGGTACAGATCCAGCTGCGCTATTTTCCAACACCGGCCGCGGCGTCACTTACTGGACAGACGGTAAGAACGACAAACGAATTTTTTATACAGCAGCGCACTACCTGTTATGTATAAACGCAACTGATGGAAGGCCTGTAGGAAGTTTTGGTAACGACGGGCATGTTGATCTGCATGACGGATTAGGTGCTGATAGGAAGGACCGTTTTATCACTTCCAATACACCTGGTATCATCTACAAAGATCTGCTGATCGTCGGTTCACGTGTGGCAGAGGACGCAACTGCTGCTCCCGGGCATATCCGTGCATATGACGTGCGCACAGGAAAGATCCGCTGGACATTTCATACCATCCCGCAGCCGGGAGAATTTGGGTATGAATCCCTGGAAGATAAGGATGCATGGAAGCACCTTGGCGGCGCAAACTGTTGGGCGGGAATGAGCCTGGATGAAAAAACAGGTACCGTGTTTGTACCAACGGGTGCTATTGCCGCGGACTTCTATGGTGGCAGCAGACTGGGAGATGGCCTGTTCGGCAACTGTATCCTTGCATTGGATGCGGCTACAGGCAAACGGATCTGGCATTTCCAGACGGTGCACCATGACCTGTGGGACAGAGACCCACCTTCTGCGCCTGTGCTGGTGAGCATTAAGAAAGATGGTAAGGACATAGACGCCCTCGCACAAACCACTAAAGCCGGATTTATCTTTCTATTAGACAGAACCACCGGAAAACCGATCTATCCCGTTGAGGAAAGACCGGTACCTGCCACATCGGATTTAGCCGGTGAGCAACCTTCTCCCACGCAACCAGTACCCACCTGGCCGAAGCCGTTTGTACGACAGGTACTCACGGAAAAAGACCTGAACGACCTCGTACCTGATAGTGAATATATAGCGCTGAAAAGACGACTCGCAGGTTTGAAAACAGGCGATATCTTTACGCCGCCCTCCAGACAGGGAACCGTGATCTTTCCCGGATTTGACGGAGGCGCAGAGTGGGGCGGACCTGCCTATGATCCGGCTTCAGATATACTCTATGTGAACGCCAGCGAAATGCCGTGGATCCTGACTATGATAGCGGTAAAAGACAAGGCTGCACATAAAGAAGATTATCTGGAAGCAGGTAAGCGCTTGTACAGGCAGAATTGTATGTCCTGCCACGGCCCGGAGAGAAAAGGAGGCGGCAATTATCCGTCATTATTATCCGTCAATAAAAAATACAGTGATGCAACTTTCCATCAGCTGCTATCAGCAGGGCGCGGCATGATGCCGGCTTTCAACCGGTTGACCGAACAGGAGCAACACGCGATAGCCGCATTCATCCTCGAACAGAAAGACCAGCACGCAAAGCCATTTGTTGCTTCATCTTCAGAAGACGATCGTTATCTGCATCTGCCATATACCAACACAGGCTATCACAAGTTCCTCACCAGGGAAGGCTATCCGGCAGTGAAGCCACCGTGGGGTACGTTAACAGCGATTGATCTGAATACCGGAGCGGTTGTGTGGAAAGATACGTTAGGCGATTACCCGGAGTTTAAAGCTAAAGGCATACATACAGGTACGGAAAATTATGGCGGTCCTGTAGTGACGGCCGGCGGACTGCTCTTCATCGCTGCCACCAAAGACAGTAAGATAAGAGCTTTCGATAAAAAGACCGGCGTATTACTATGGGAAGCTGACCTGCCGGCATCAGGGTTTGCGACGCCTGCGGTGTATCAGAAGGACGGAAAGGAATATGTCGTTATCGCATGTGGCGGCGGCAAACTGAAAACTACTTCCGGCGATGCTTATGTTGCTTTTGCACTACCATCTCAGAAGAAATAAACAGCGGCCCGGTAAAACAGCAAAGGCTTCCCACACAGGAAAGCCTTTGTATGCTGAAAAATAGCTGATTAATTTCTTGTTCTTCCGGCTCTGCCTTCACCACGGCCACCACCATTACTATTCCCGCCGTTCCTGCCACCAGGTGTACCATTTCTGCCGCCACCGGAATTGTTGTTACCCCGGGAAGGTGTGTAGCCATTATTGCCACGTGGATTATAGTTATCCCTGCCGGAATAGGATTCCCTGGTACCCGGACGCGGACTGTAATTGTTCCGGTTGTCCGACCAGTTACCCCTTGGCGAATTATCCCTGTAACCATTACGGTTGTCATATGGACGGCCATTGTTATTATAGCCGTTGTAATTGCCACGTGGACCATTGTTGTTATTGTACCTGCCGCCTGGATACCTGTCAGGATAATGTCCGCGGTCGGCCCTTCTGGAGCGGTAGTCAGACACGATCACACGGTTGCGGTTATAGACGATACCGGAGTAGGTCCTTGCGGGATAGTACATTACACGTGCAGGTGGTATTCTGCGTATAGGCGCATATGCATATCCATACCGGTAGTGATGACATACCGGGCGATAAGCGTAGACCGGCATCGGGCGCCATGGTCTCCACCATACCGGAGGGTTCACCCAGGTCCATGGAGACGTCCATACCATGTAGGAAGGCGCATACACCCGGCGTACACAAGGCCAGAACCATACGTTGACAATCACACGGGCAGGCGCGAATACCGGCATATCGAAACCTGCTGAAGGACCATGTGCGCGGGTGTTGGGTTCGTAGAAATACGAGTTCCTTTCCGCATCATCCGGCGCTGCATTATCAGTGACTTCTACCGGTTCAGAGATAGTTGTTTCACCATAGATATCTTCATCACCTGCAATCTGGATCACAGCCGTATTCTCACCTGTTTTCTCCAGTTCGATCACCGCTATATCCTGACTTTCCTGGTTGGATACAAGGGCCTGTATGATGAATACCTGTACCTGGTCCTTTCTTTTATTGATGACACGCAGGTAGTCGATGTTGCCATCGCCATTCAGGTCCAGGTTATTGACCTTATTGTTTTGAGTATTGAGCAGCTTTTCAAATTCTTCCGGAGAATTCGCCTGTTTGAAGAGGGAAAGCGCTCCCTGCAGACTAAAATTATCGCCTGGTAGTCCGGTAGAATCCTGATCAGAAGGCGACCAGCTGTCGTCATCCCATTCGTCGGATTGCTCCTGTAATGGTTGTCTGGAATACGATTCCTGTGCATGGCTGGCAAGTGCAGCCGACAGGCAAATGAGCAGTGCAGGTAGGGAGTGGCTGATCTTCATGGTGGTGATGTTAGTGGTATAGCTGATATGTAAACATAAATAAATGTACAAATACTTTAATGCAATATGTATGCCGGAGATTAAAATCTTGCTGGCAACGCTAAAATGGGTGGGTATTTCCCGTTGAATTATTGGATGGACTGGCTGGATGTAGAGATGCATAGCCGGCGATGGTTCTGATTTAAAGCGTGTAGCCGGGCTTCGCTATAGATTGCATCAATTATTTTATCTTTGATTTATGAGAAAATATCCAATTGGCTTACAGGATTTTGGTAAAATCAGAAGAGAGGGGTATCTGTATATCGACAAAACTCAATTAGTTCATAAATTGATCGAATCTGGTAGTAACTATTTTCTGAGTCGGCCGAGGCGTTTTGGTAAATCTCTGTTATTATCCATTATTAAGGAAATTTTCAAAGGCAGTAAGGACCTGTTTGAAGGTTTATGGATCCACGATCAATGGAATTGGGAGCAGAAGCATCCGGTGATCCATCTGAGGCTAAGCCAGATTGATTATAAGAATCATGGGTTGGAGATAGCCCTTAGCCGCGAACTTGATTTTTTAGCCAAAGAGTTTGAAGTCGAACTGATTGAAGATAGCCTTGCTTTGAAATTCAGGGAGTTGATCAGAGAAGTGGCGAACAGAAAAGGACAGGTAGTGATCCTGATCGACGAATATGATAAGCCAATCACAGACTATCTTGACGATCTGAATAAAGCATTGGAAAACCGGTCGGTATTTAAAAGTTTCTATTCAGTATTAAAAGATGCTGATGAGTATATCCGTTTGTTATTGCTTACTGGTGTAAGTAAGTTTGCCAAGGTGAGTATCTTCTCAGATCTCAATAACTTATACGACATCTCCCTTGATCCCCACTATGCTACATTAGTCGGCATCACACAGGAAGAGCTAGAGTCTAATTTTAAGGATGAAATAGCTGTTCATCAGCGAAGCCAGCCTGATATCTTGTCAAAATTAAAAGAATGGTATAACGGATATTCATGGGATGGTAACAGTAGTGTATATAATCCATTCTCATTATTGGGTTTTATGAAATCGGGGCGGATCCAGAATTTTTGGTTTCAGACGGGTACGCCAACCTGGCTAGTGAATCTGATGAAAGATAACCATGAGTTTAAACTGGACAATGTACGAATGGGAGAGAATGAGTTAAGTAGTTTCAATGTGGAGCATTTAACTTCATTACCCGTTTTGTTCCAGACCGGATATCTGACCATTAAGCATTATGATGAGGAATCAGGACTATATGAGCTTGGCTATCCCAACAGGGAGGTAGAAGTAAGTCTGACAGATGCATTGCTGAGTGCCTACCGGAATATATTTCCAGGCAGCGGCTCAATGGCGGTGACATATGATCTGGGAAAGGCGCTGAAGGAGAATAATATGCCACAAATGTTTAAGGTGCTGGATGCGCTTATTTCTACCATACCTTACGATCATTGGAAAGCTGAAAGCGAATCTATTTTTCATATCATCGTGCATCTTTCTTTTAAGCGTTTGGGTTTTGATCTACAAAGCGAGGTACACAGTGCGACAGGCAGATGTGATGCATTGATTCTCACTCAGCAATATATCTATGCTATCGAATTGAAACTCAACGGAAATGCGCAGGCAGCACTTGATCAGATCCTTGAGAAGGGGTATTTACGCCCTTACGGATCAGATGCCAGGAAAAAAATAGCTATCGGTATTAATTTTTCTTCGGAGAAACGGGCTGTTGAAGATTTTTTAGTCAGGGAAGTGGAATAATATCAGTGTTCCTGTCCTCAGATGGCGTAAGGGCCCGACAGTAAATTTTTAATATAAGGCTGCAAAAGGCACCAGATCGTAAGAGCTGGTGCCTTTTACGTAACAGGTGCCGCTATGTCCGGCAACTGGCTGGCTCATTACGGCCATGCAGTTGAGGTAGGTACCGGACGCGGCTTATATATATTGTTTGGACTTTATTGACGGTATGATCACATACACCACCAGCCAGATGAACGCAAAGACGAACGCTGTTACCACCAGGAATGTCTGCATCTCCCAGTGTAGGATATAAGCGATGCCTGCATGGAGCAGGGCGAACTGTACGATAAACCCGCTTATCTGCCGGGTTTTATTGGCGATGCCTCCCAGGCTATGGAGCAGGAGGAGGGGGAGGTAGATATAACCTACCAGGGCGCCTCCGGTCATGATAACGATCGTCCGGAAGGGGAGATGTTCTTCCCGCATATAGATACCTGCCAGGAGTACAGCTACGGCAAAGAGCAGTAACCGGTTCAGGAACAGGGGGGTAAGGAATGACGGATAACTGTCGTAGCTTTCTTTATGTTGCCTGATCTCCAGCAGACCTTTTCTTTCCCAGTCTCTGCAGGCGGTACGGAAGGCGGTGTCAAAGTCTACACCCTGCTTCATATACATTTCAACGGTAAGGGCGATATGGTCGGCTATTTCCTGTCGGAGGCCAGGATCATTGATGGAGTTGGCTTTCAGGTAGTCTATGATCATATCGAACTGTTGTTTTGTAAAGCGTGGTGTCATGAGGTTGACGGTTTAAAGTCTAAGATCTGGTTCAGTGAATTAAGGAACGAGCTTAACCACTGCATTTTTGATGCCGGAATTTGTTTTCCGGCGGTTATTATATAATAATATTTTCGCTGGTGTTTACCAATGTGGATGATTTCAGTGCTCAGGACGCCTGTAGCTGCCCGTCTGTGGAGGGTTGTATAGGTCAGTAGGTTCAGCATCATCATCCCGGTTGTCCCCTTCAGTAATTCCTTCGAGTACATATATAGTAGACGCTGGTAAAGGCTGATGGTTTAATTACCTTGTATTACGAGGTATAAGATAAACAAATTATTCTTTATATGAAAGTTAAATATATTGATTACTAATATTTTGACAAAAATGCTGAGCCGGTCATAATAAAGATGCTGAAATTAGCCTTTTGTTGTATATATGTAATATTTTGGTGTGATTCCCCACGATTTTTGCTTTTTAATTGAAATTTTTTCCTAATTTGGTGCCGTCATTCCGGTTCATCCGTATGAATTATGCTGTATGAATCAGCCTTAAACCACAACTAGTACACTGTTAGACCGCCGCTATCACCTATTGTTAGTTACAACCCGTAGCTAAAGAGATATTAGTTTAAACCGCAACTCGCATACTGTTATAAATTACGAAACCTTCGTATGATGGTATTCGTAACTTGACATAATTATTAGACACTGCTTGTTTGCGGGGGACTGATCAACTTACCGTCGTAAAATTCACTGCAAATTTTTTAGTGTTCAATATATAAATTTGGATCTGAAAACGTTTTCAGAACAATAATCTTATACTTTCGCATTAGAAAGTACAAGATTATACAACAGCTTAAGAGATATATCAGATGAGCAAATTGTTACGTGCAAAGGAAGCCTCATTGGCCAGAGTTCACACTACTAAGGAAAAAGGGATCTACCCTTATTTTAGACCGATCTCTTCTTCTCAGGACACTGAGGTGGATATTGACGGTAAGAAAGTGTTAATGTTCGGATCAAATTCCTACCTGGGTCTTACAAATCATCCCATGGTAAAAGAGGCGGCCAAACGTGCCATAGACAAATATGGTACGGGATGTGCAGGGTCCAGATTCCTGAATGGTACTCTTGACCTCCATCTGGAGTTAGAACGGCGCCTGGCGGAATACGTAGGCAAAGAAGCCGCTCTTGTATTCAGTACAGGATTTCTGGCAAACCAGGGCGCATTATCGAGCCTGACCGGCCGTAATGATTACATTATCCTTGATGAACTGGATCATGCGTCTATTATTGATGGTAGCCGTCTGTCCTTTTCCAAGGTGATCAAGTACCGCCATAATAATATGGAGGACCTGGAGGCCAAATTGTCTGCCCTGCCGCAATCATCCGTACGTCTGATCGTGGTGGACGGTGTGTTCAGCATGGAAGGCGATATCGCCAAACTGCCTGAGATCGTAGCCCTGGCTGATACCTATGGCGCGAATATCATGGTGGATGATGCGCATGGACTGGGCGTGGTAGGTCTGAATGGCGCTGGTACAGCTGCTCACTTCAACCTGACCGACAAAGTTGATGTCATCATGGGTACTTTTAGTAAGTCTTTTGCGTCTCTTGGTGGATTCATCGCGGGTGACGGAGAAGTGATCGAGTACCTGAAGCACGCGGCACGTTCCCTGATCTTCAGTGCGAGCATGACCCCGGCAGCCGCAGCAAGCGTACTGGCTACCCTGGATATTATCCAGCAGGAACCTGAACACATTCAGCGCCTGTGGGATAACACCAACTATGCCCGTAACCTGCTGAAAGAAGCTGGTTTCGATACTGGTCACGTATCTGAAACACCGGTTATTCCGATCTATATCAGGAATGAAGAACAGGTGTTCCGTATCACACGTATGCTGCAGGACCAGGGTGTATTCGTAAATCCGGTAGTGCCTCCGGCTGTACAGCCAGATGCTACTTTGATCCGTTTCTCGCTGATGTCAACACATACATTTGCGCAGATAGACACCGCGATCGATAAACTGACGGAGGTGTTTACACAGGCGGGTATACCCTTAAAGCAAAAAATATAAATGGAAACTTTGCAGACCTCTCAGCAGACGGTACATGCTCCGGTGTCAGGTAGCAGCCCGGCAGTGACGGTTATACCCGTTACCACCAAAAAGCAGCTGGCACAGTTTATTGATTTTCCACATGATCTTTACAAGGATGATAAGAATTACGTTCCTGAGCTGTTCATCGCTCAGCGTGATCTGCTGAGTCCCGGGAAGCATCCCTTTTATGAACACTCCAGCCTGCAGGCATTCCTTGCCTTTAAGGGGAACAGGATTGTAGGGAGGATTGCAGCCATAGATAATACAAATCACAACGCTTTTAATAAAAAGAACGACGGCTTCTTCGGCTTCTTTGAATCTATCAATGACCACGAAGTAAGTCAGGCTTTGTTTCAGACGGCTACTGCGTGGCTGAAGGAACGTAAGCTGAGCACCATGATCGGCCCTGTGAATTTTTCTACCAATGAGACCTGTGGTCTGCTGATAGAAGGATTTGACGGTCCGCCGGTAGTCATGATGCCCTATAATCCTCCATACTACAGCAAACTGATTGAAGGAGCAGGTTTACATGAAAATGTATCCCTGCTCGCTTATAAGATCATTCCGCAGTACATGAACGATCGTCCTTACAGGATCATGGAAGTACTGCAGGAAAGGTTGGCAAGACGTAACATCACTTTCCGTAAAGTGAACGTCAGGAACTTTGACGAGGAAGTGAAAAAGATACACGCGATCTATAACAGCGCATGGGATAAAAACCTCGGCTTCGTACCAATGACCGCAAAGGAATTTGAGTACCTCGCCAAGGACCTGAAACTGATACTGGACCCCGACTTCTGTATCATCGCTGAAGAAGCAGGAAAGGCAATAGGTTTCGCCCTCGCTATTCCTGATCTGAATCAGATCCTGATCAAGATAAAAAGAGGCCGCCTGTTACCAACCGGCATATTCAAGTTACTGCTGGGTAAAAAGAAGATCAACGCAGTGAGAGTGCTCACGCTTGGTGTACTGGAACCTTACCGTAAACTGGGTATCGACGGCTGTTTATACGGTGAACTCATGAAAACGGGCCGTGAGAAGAATGTGGCGTATGGGGAAGGCTCATGGATTCTGGAGACAAATGAAATGATGAATGCAGCGATGTTAAGCATCAATGCAGATCCGTACAGAAAATACAGGATTTACGAAAAAGAGATATGAAACCTCGCGTACTGATAACAGGTGCCAGCGGTTTTGTGGGATTTCATCTGGTGGAGGCAGCCTTGAATGCAGGAATGGAAGTGTATGCGGCAGTTCGTGCATCAAGTAATGTCTCCCACCTGAACCATTTACAGGTAAATTATGTTTATCCTGATTTCGGTAGTAAGGAATCGCTGACAGCAATAATGAAAGAACACCGGTTTGATTATATCATTCATGGTGCAGGAATAACAAAAGCAAGGTCTTTAGACGAATATAACAGGGTAAATGCAGGGTATACCCAAAACCTGGCGTTGGCCGTCAGAGAAGCAGGCATACCCCTCAAGAAGTTTTTATTTATCAGCAGCCTGGCCGCCGTAGGCCCCATCGCATATGAAGCCAGCTGGCCTGTACCGGACAAGGTAACGCCCCAACCGGTTACCAGCTATGGAAAGAGCAAATTACTGGCTGAAGAATACCTGGGTGCTATTTCGGATGTACCCTGGGTTATATTAAGGCCCACCGCAGTTTACGGGCCAAGAGAGAGAGACCTTTTCGTATTGTTCAAAACATTCAGACGGGGTTTGGAACCTTATATGGGCACTGGTGCCCAGTGGCTGAGTTTTGTGTATGTGAAAGATCTCGCCGCAGCAGCAATGCTCGCGCTCGAAGCACCGGTGACAGGCGTCGCCTATAACATTTCGGACGGAAACAGTTATGACCGTTATGAACTGGCCAGCATTATTAAAGATTACCTGAAGCTGCGCACAATCCGGATCCATCTGCCTCTGCCTGTTATTAAGATCGTAGCCGCTATTTCAGAAAAGGTGAGTCGTGGCGCTCCCCTCCTGAACAAAGATAAACTCAACGAACTGACAGCGGCAAACTGGAATTGTAACATAGATAGACTCAAAAGGGAACTGGGCTATCGCCCTGTATACGATCTCAGAAAAGGTATGCAGGAGACGTTGGACTGGTACGCAGCGAATAAGTGGTTTTAGATTAAAACAGAAAATAAAGTCTAACAATTGTTATGAAACATCAAATTAAAGAAGCAAAAGGTAAGCTCGGTGTTTTGATGCCTGGCCTTGGCGCGGTGGCCACAACTTTCATCGCCGGGGTCGAAGCAGTTAAGAAAGGATTAGCTATGCCAATCGGCTCTGTAGCCCAGATGGGACACATCCGCTTAGGCAAAAGAACGGACAACAGGAACCCCCTCATTAAAGACTTCGTTCCGCTGGCAAGTCTTAATGACCTGGTATTTGGTGGCTGGGATGTATACGAAGACAACGTATACACAGCAGCTGTAAAAGCAGAAGTGCTGGACAGATTCCAGCTGGAAGCGATCAGACCTCAACTGGAATCTATTGTTCCAATGAAGGCCGCTTTCGATAAAAACTTTGTTAAAAACCTTGATGGCACGCACGTTAAGGATTATAACACCCGTTATGACCTCGCGCAGGCCGTAATTGAAGATATTAAAAATTTCCAGAAAGAAAAAGGCTGTGACCGTGTTGTAATGGTATGGTGCGGCTCTACCGAGATCTTCCACGAAGTAGCAGATGTACACCAGTCCCTCGCTGCTTTCGAACAAGGTCTGAAAGATAACGACCCGCGTATCGCGCCAAGCATGATCTATGCTTATGCAGCACTGACCCTGGGCGTTCCTTTCGCAAACGGTGCGCCTAACCTGACCTGCGACATCCCTGCGATGATCGAACTGGCTAAAAAGACCAGGACCCCGATCGCAGGTAAAGATTTCAAAACAGGCCAGACCCTGATGAAGACAATCCTGGCTCCTGGTTTGACCGCCCGCGCACTGGGTATGGAAGGCTGGTTCTCTACCAACATCCTGGGTAACCGTGATGGCTGGGTACTGGACGACCCGGATAACTTCAAAACCAAAGAAGTGTCTAAACTGGGTGTACTGGAAGACATCCTGCTGCCGGAAGAAAATCCTGAACTGTATGGTGACATGTACCACAAGATCAGGATCAACTATTATCCTCCGCGCAAGGACAATAAAGAAAGCTGGGATAACATTGACATCGTCGGCTGGATGGGTTATAAAATGCAGATCAAGATCAACTTCCTCTGCCGTGACTCTATCCTCGCTGCGCCAATCGTACTGGACCTCGCATTATTCATGGACTTCGCTAAACGCGCAGGCATGAGCGGTATACAGGAATGGCTGTCATTCTATCTCAAATCTCCGCAAACAGCTCCGGGGCTGCGTCCTGAGCATGACATCTTCAAACAGCTCATCAAACTGCAGAACACACTGCGTTACCTGATGGGTGAAGATCTGATCACGCACCTCGGTCTGGATTATTATGAAGATATTTTAAACGAAGGATGATCCGGATTCACAAATTATACGCTACCAGCCTGGGTATAGGCTACATCGGTAAAGGTGGGGGAACAGTCGCTGCGGCTGTGACTGCCCTTTGCTGGTACCTTGCACTGGCTGGTAGTGCAACTCAAATTGCAGGTTTATGGCCGCTGGTATTTACCATCGTGGTCACCCTGCTCGGCGTTTGGTCCGGCAACGAAGTAGAACCATACTGGGGCAAAGATGATAAGAAAGTAGTGATAGATGAAGTGTCCGGTATGTGTGTCAGTCTGCTGTTTTTGCCAGTCACCCCTTTTTACGTACTGGCCGGACTCGTATTATTCAGGTTCTTCGATATCCGTAAGCCATTAATGATACGCCGCACGGAACAAATGAACGGTGGCTGGGGGGTTATGATGGATGATGTGGTAGCAGGAATTTATACAAACCTGTTACTACAGATCGTATATCACAGTAGTAACGTCTGGACAGGATGGTTAAATTTTTAAAGGCCCAGGCCTCCTCACTGATAGCAACCGGGGTTGACTACATCGTTGTACTGATGTTGTCCTCCTTCGCCGGAGCATGGTCCGCCGATAAGAATATGTACGGCGCCTTCGCTGGTGGTGTTGCTAATTTCCTGATCAACAGGCAGTGGGTCTTTAACAGGGAGAAAGGAGCAATAGGAGGGCAGGCATTTCGCTATGGTATCACCTGGGTGGGCAATATGCTGCTAAATACAGCAGGAATTTGGTTGATACTGCATTTTACAGGATGGCACGGTGCTGAAACGAAAGAGGAGATCGTGCGGCTTTCCATGGTAAAATTGTCAGTTTCGCTGCTGGTTGGTTTTACTTACAGTTATATAATGCAGAAGCGATTCGTATTTAAATGATGTTAGTTAGATGAATGGTAGTAAAAATATTAGTTTAGGTCTTTTGTTATTGCTTACGCTTGGCTTTAGTTCAGTATTTGCACAGACAACGACAGTAAAGGGACTGGTTACAGATAAATCAGGCACCCCGATGCCATTTGTAAGCGTGTTTGTGCCCGGTACGTCTTTCGGTATCTCGACGGATGCCGCAGGTCGCTACGAATTACAGTTTGCCAGCCCAAAAGATAGTATCCGCTATTCCCTGATGGGATATAAAGCGGTTACCATACGCATACAAAATGGAAAAGAGCAGACAAGGAACATCGTGCTTGAAAGTAGTGCCAAAACACTCAACGAGTTCGTTGTAAAGCGTAAGAAAGAAAGGTACCGTAACAAGGATAACCCGGCTGTAGAGTTGATCCGACTGGTCATTGATAATAAATCAAAGAACAGGATGGACCACTATGACTACGCCAATTATAACCAGTACGAGAAACTGGAATTTGCACTCAGCAATCTCTCTGAGAAAGTGCAGAACAGCCGGTTCACCCGTAAGTATAAATTCGTTTTCGAGAACCAAGATACCACTAAAATGGCGGGCCGCTCACTGCTCCCCATGTACCTGGAAGAAAAACTCGCTGACGTATACTTCCGGAAGGACCCTGAAAAGAAGAAAACAATCATCAAAGCCGATAAAAAGGTCAGCTTTGAGAACTATATTGATAACCGTGGTCTGAGTGCTTATCTGAACCATATCTACCAGAACGTAGATATCTATGATAACAACATGATGTTGTTCACCAACCAGTTCCTCAGCCCGATCGCCAACGCCGGCCCGACCTTCTACCGGTACTATATCGCAGATACGATCGTGACGGCCGACAGCTCCAAACTGATCGTGCTGGAATTCTATCCGAGAAACAAGATGGACAGGTTGCTGGAAGGTAAACTGTACATCACCCTGGACGGTAACTACGCCATCCAGAAAGCGGATATGACGGCAAACAAGGAGATCAACCTGAACTTCATACGTGATTTCCACCTGTACATGGACTTTGAAAAGTCAGCTGACGGACGGTATTTCATGAACAAGAACACCCTGATGGCAGACTTTGGTCTGTTTAAGGGCAGCAGTGGCCTGTATGGTGAGCGTACCGTCTCCATCAGGAATATGGAGATCAACAGACCCATGCCGTCAACTTTCTACGAGGGCAGCTCTATTGTGGAAGATGAGAACCAGGTGCAGCAACCAGACAGTTTCTGGATGGCTAACAGGCATGATCCACTGACTGCTGCCGAATCAAAGGTATACCAGAACATCGACAGCCTGCAGAACATGAAGTCCTTCAAGCGTACGATGGATATCCTTACCCTGCTGCTGGCAGGATGGAAGTCGGTAGGACCTAAATTTGAGATCGGCCCGGTAAATACGTTCTATAACTTCAATCCGGTGGAAGGTTTCCGTCTGCGTCTGGGTGGAAGGACCACACCTAAATTCAATAAGAGTCTTTACCTGGAAGGCTACACCGCCTACGGTTTCAAAGACCAGAAATTCAAATACTACTTCGGAGGCTCCTACGCCTTTAACCATAAGTCTATTTACGACTGGCCGGTACGCGCCCTGAAAGCAAGTTACCAGCACGATACCAAGATCCCTGGTCAGGAGCTGCAGTTCGTACAGGAAGATAACTTCCTGTTGTCCTTCAAACGTGGTAATAACGACAAATGGCTGTACAACGACATTTACCGGTTGTATTACCTCCATGAGTTTACCAACCACTCTTCTTTCCAGCTGGGTTTCAAACACTGGGCGCAGACACCGGCAGGCACGCTGTCTTACTATAAAGGCACCAATATCGCTGACAGTGTAAAGAAGATCACCACGGCCGAATTCTCACTGGAATTCCGCTGGGCGCCACACGAAGAGTTCTACCAGGGTAAGAACTTCAGGATTCCCATCCCTAATAAATATCCTATTTTTACATTCAGAGCCATCGCAGGTGTAAAAGGACTGGCCAACAGTGGGTATAACTACCAGAACATTTCCCTGAATATTTACAAGATGGTCTACCTTTCGCAGCTGGGGTATAGTGAAGTGGTGGTAGAAGGTGGCATGATTTTCGGAAAAGTGCCTTATCCGTTGCTGACGATCCATAGAGCGAACCAGTCATATGCTTATCAGCTGCAATCGTATAACCTGATGAACTTCCTGGAGTTCGTGAGTGACCGTTACGCAGGCATCAACATTGACCATAACTTTAATGGTTTTATTTTCAATAAGATACCTTTGCTTCGCCGGTTGAAATTACGTGAGGTAGCAGCTGTGAAGGTATTGTATGGTGGCCTGAGCAGGCAGAATGATCCAAGACAGGATCCTTCGAAGATACAGTTCTCTAATTATGCGGACGGAACACCGATCACCTATACACTGGGCCGTGAGCCATATGTGGAAGGTAGTGTTGGTGTCGGCAATATATTCAAATTACTCAGGCTTGACCTGGTAAAGAGGTTTACTTATCTGGACAATCCTCTCATTTCCAACTGGGGTATCAGAGGAAGGGTCAGATTTGATTTTTAATTGATGTTTTCAAATCGTAAGTCATGGCAAAACGATTCAGAGATAAGCTACAGCAGGCAATTTATGTAGTGATCAATCCTTTCGTGAAAGGGCTGATCAAAATGGGCCTGACACCTAATGCTGTCACACTCATAGGCTTCCTGCTCAATATTGGTGTGGTGGTGATTTTTGTGACAGGAGTGGAAGAAGGGAACAGGGGAGACCTGTCATATGTAGGATGGGCCGGTGGCCTGATCCTTTTTGCGGGATTGTTTGATATGCTGGACGGCCAGGTGGCCCGTCTGGGAAACATGGGTTCCCGCTTTGGTGCACTGTTCGATTCCGTACTGGACCGTTACAGTGAAATGGTACTGTTCCTCGGTATCTGTTACTACCTGATCGGACATCATTATTTCCTGAGCTCTATATTCGCGTTCATCGCGCTCATCGGTTCTATGATGGTGAGTTATACAAGAGCCCGTGCAGAAGGCCTGGGTATCGAGTGTAAAGGCGGGTTAATGCAGCGCCCGGAAAGGATCATCATCATTTCTGTGTCCGCCATCGCCTGTGGTATCACTTCCCATTTTATTGGCGGTGATTATAAACTATATGTTCCGGGTATCCCGTTCCATGTATTCGAGACGATCTCCATCTTCACCTTCCCGCTGTTCATCATGGCCATCATGACAAATATTACAGCGGTAGGCCGTATACTGGATGCAAAGAAGGCGATCGACAAACAGGACCAGGTGACCCGTGTGATCAGAAGTGCGACCACTACGCCCGTGATCGCCCTGCTGCTGATGGTACTGCCTGCTATGGCCATGGCCGCTCCGCAGGGAAAAGAACCCGTATTTCCGGTACCTACAGGTATCCCGAATATGATGTTCTACATGCAGCGTACGCCGAACGCCAACACCATCGTTTATGACCTGAATATCAGGAAGGATGGTTCCCTGGATGAATCCGATCCGGTGAACATTTACTGGATCAGGTACACAGAGAACAGTGAAAAGAAGGGATTAAACTATATACAACGTAAATTTGCATACGGTCTAAAGATAAAGCAACTGTCTAAAGACAAATACGAACTGCGTTCAGTAGCCTATGACAAAAAGAAGCTATACCTGATGAAATCTGCGCAGGGGGAATATCACATCTACACACAGATCGGTACTGTGATGGCCCAGCTGAACAGAATATATCTTCAGATCGAAGGAGGAACGTTCTGGTTCCCGAATGTTGTTTATATTGAAATGAAAGGGATCGATCCCGCGACTGGTAAAGAGATCAAAGAGCAATTCAAGCCCTAGTTGATTGTTAAATTCACGACGAATGAGTAATAAGAATTACGTTTCCAACTCTCCTGAGTCTGTTCCTATGTTCAAGAGCGGACTGCTGGAAAAATTATCCAAAGTTCATTTCAGCGTTCCGCTGTTTTTATACATTCCTGTTATTGCCTGGTGCTGCTGGATGGCCCTGGCTGAAGTAAAGTCCGGTTTTCTTATCTGGGCATTGACCGTTTTAGCCGGTCTCTTTGTATGGTCATTTGTAGAGTACGTCATGCATCGTTTTGTATTCCATTTTGTACCTGCTTCCAAATGGGGCCTGAGACTGCACTTTATCTTCCATGGTGTACACCATGATTATCCGAATGATGCGCTGCGCCTGGTACTGCCACCATCCGTGAGCATTCCGCTGGCAACAGGCTTTTATTTTCTGTTTAAGAGTTTTATACCTGAAGTATATTTCTACGGTTTTTTCGCAGGCTTTATTGCCGGATATCTTTTCTATGATATCTCCCATTATGCCCTGCACCATTTCAATTTCAAAGCCAGATTCTGGAAGAAGTTAAAGAAACACCACATGATGCATCACTATGCCGATGCTAACAGGGGATATGGCGTAAGCTCTTCCTTCTGGGATAAAATCTTCAGGTCTGATTTTCAAAAGTGAGATTAAGATGGACGCACCTGTTCCTGCCGGATCAGCCACTAACCTGTTTGATAAGCGGCACCTGCTGATCACTACCTGTGTCAGCATTGCTTATCTGCTGCTGTCCGCGTGGCTGGTTGGCTTTAAGACGGATCAGCTATGGCTGATGGCGATTTTTAATGGCTGTTATTACGCTTCCCGGCCTACCCGCCGGTTTATATTAGGCTTCTCGATCTTTATTTTCTACTGGATCGTGTTTGACTACATGAAGGCATTCCCCAACTATCTGACGGGACCTGTTCACATACAGGATATTTACGAGACCGAAAAGGCATGGTTTGGTACCATGGTGAACGGTGTGAGAATGACGCCTAATGAATACTGGCTGCATAATACCCATGAATGGCTGGATGTACTGACTGGGGCGTTCTACCTGTGCTGGGTGCCGGTACCGCTGGCATTTGCGGCATATCTTTTCTATACCGACAGGTTACAGTTTATCCATTTCGCACTGACATTCATTCTGGTGAACTGGGTAGGGTATATTGTATATTATACCTTTCCTGCGGCGCCACCATGGTATGTACAGGTACACGGATTTGATTTCATTGCCAATACCGCCAGTAATGCTGCCGGATTGTTACGATTTGATACAGCGCTGAATGTGAATGTGTTCGGATCATTGTATGCGAAAGGGTCGAATGTATTCGCGGCCATGCCTTCCCTGCATTCTGCCTATCCGCTGATCGTGTTCTTCTATGCAAGAAAGACGACCAACCTGTTCTTTACAACTATATTTGGTGTGATCGCACTGGGTATCTGGTTTGCCGCTGTTTATACCAGCCATCACTATGTGCTGGATGTATTGGCAGGCATTACCTGTGCTGCTGTTGGTATCGGTTTATACAGACTGGTGCTGATGAAAAGTGTCGCATATAACGAAAGGATCACAAAATTCTATACGACTATCACGAAGTAGTTTTCTGATGTCCGAGGCGCTGCAGTAACTCTTCCACTTCATTACCATAATTACGTTTGAAGTGGAAGCGTTGCGCCTTGTAAAGCATTTCCCTGGCCGTCTCCTCATCCTGATCCTTCAGGGCTAATAATGCCAGGTTCCTGTACGCATAGGCATTCCCTTTATTGATCTGTAATGATTTGTCTATCAGTTCTCTGGCTGCTGCCGGGAAACCGAGATGCATCAGTACATAGCCTTTGTTGTTATAGGCATAGGCACATTCCACGTCATACGCGATGGCCTGATCAAAATAAGAGATCGCTTCCACGTACAACTCCAGTTTGATACATTCAAACCCAAGACTGTTCAGTAGTTCGGAAGAACCCGGATTCAGCGACAAGGCATGTGCATACAGCTGATGCGCCCACTCATGATTGCCCATTTCACTGTAGCAATGCGCTAATTCAGCCAGTACCCCGGTGTGATGCGGATGCTTCTTGTGTACCTTTTCATAGAAAGGTAATGCCTTCTGAAAATTACGTTCCACCCTCCAGGTTACACCTGATAACCAGAGTGCATTTACATGATCAGGTTGCATTTGCAGTACCAGCTGACACAGCATGCGGCACTTATGAATATCATTGTATTGTAACAGCGTTTGTGCGTCCCTGAAGTAGCGTTCCACGGCCACCTTCTTCTGCCGCGCCCCATAGAACAACTGTATGAGCGGGTGAAATAAAGTGATGTAGGTCGTCTTGATCTTAGGGCTCCGGAAAGGAACGTCGGCTTTACTCTTTCTTAATAAAAGGATCTGTTCGAGGTAAGTCTCGAAGATGATACCCAGTGACTTAAACTTATACTGGCAGCGGTTCTCAATACTCAGTAACGAGAGGATGATATGCTGCGGATGCAGTTGTTCATCTCCCAGTTTCTTCTGATAATAGGTCGCATTTTCCAGCATCCTTTCCGCTTCTGTCATAATGGGTACTTTGGGCTTATTTCCTGTGGGGACAGGGGCGCCCGGGCGTTGCTCCCAGTCCAGTGCGTGTAGCCACTGGACCATCTTCTCTCTGTCGGCTGTTTCTATTGCAATATCGTTGGCATATGAGTCCAGGATACCCAGCAATATCATCTGGCTATCTATGTAATAAAGCTTCCTCTCCAGGCTGAAACTCCTGGCATAGGCAAATGCTGTCTTTAGTTCATAGGAGGAAGTCAATAACATCAGCAAGGGTTGAGTACAGTATCAAATTTATGTTATTTATAGCTATCCACCAGCTGTCGAACCACCATAATCCAATGCGCTGGCAGAACAGCCCGGCAGCTCGCCTGTACGGATATCACAAAAACTGCTCCACTGTAAAACAAGTTTACTTGTTTTCACTGCAATTGAATTGTAACTGAAAGGGTTATCGCTGGCAGTTTTCGGAAGGGACATTTTGTTATGCAGACAGGCACCTTTCAGGACGGGTATTTTTTCCTCGGTATTTTCTACGGTTAGCTATTCAGGGACTTGCTGTCTGGTGATCATGTTACTGTTCAGGCGGATAATTTGATATTCATATCTACTGGTTTTTTAATAATTCCTACCTTCATAGTATGGAAGAATCAGAAAAGCTCAGAAGGGTAGTAGAAGCCCGTATGAAACTCAAGGCCCGCTTTGAGGACAAAATGAGCCAGACCCCGTCCATGGCGGATGATAAGCCAATGGGCAGTGGCCGGCCTAATCGCCATGGAATGCCGGTGGTGCCGGTCGGACAGGTACTGACCCGTAAGTGGCCGGTACTGGACCTGGGTATAGAACCGGAGATCTCCCATGAAGAATGGCGCCTGACGATAGACGGGGCTGTTGAACATCCTGTCGAGCTGACCTGGGACGAGTTCATGGCGTTGCCGCAGACGGAAGATACTTCCGACTTTCACTGTGTAACTACCTGGTCTAAACTGGACATGAACTGGAAAGGTGTACGCCTGCTGGACCTGGCGGCGCTGGCACAGCCGAAGGAGAATGCCACGCACATCCTGTGTTACGGATATGACGATTATACCACCAACGTATCGCTGGAGGAAGCCCTGAAGCCGGATGTATTACTGGCACACACGGTAGAAGGCGCGCCGCTGCCCAGAGAGCATGGTGGGCCGGTAAGGATGATCACACCACAGCTGTATGCCTGGAAAGGGTCTAAATGGATCCGCAGGATCGAATTTCTGACGCAGAATAAACTGGGCTTCTGGGAAGAACGGGGATATTCTGATACGGCTTATCCGTGGAGGAACGACCGTTATAGCTGATACTACCTGAATGAATAACAAAAAGGCTCCACCCGGTAAGGTGGAGCCTTTTTTATAGCCGGCAAAACGCCGGAATATTTGAATTGTACCAGTAATGCTTTGTTATGTACAAGTCTGGTGACCGGACAGTTCGTAAATTTGCTATTGTAAAAGCGCCTGACAGTAACGCGCCTTCCATATTGTTACACACCCCCTGTCGTGATAAGACAGTAACTTATGTTACATACAGTGTAATGTAAACAGTTGTAGGTTTAGTAGTGGCTGGAGTATTCCTGCTTTAGCCTTTTTTTTATTCTTCCGGTGTCAGCCACACGATCCTTGCGTTCCTGTTCCGGCCATTGACTTCCAGCTTTAATGTCACATACAGTTTTTGTTCATCGTTGTAATCAGCGATGTTGAAAACGGACAGCGCATTCGTCTCTTCTTTTTTCAGCTGACCAAAGAACGGCTTACGTTCAGGTACAGCACTATCCATTGGAAACAGGTACGCCTGTCCGCTGTATGGAGAGGAGAGCTGCGCAATGGTACCATTCTTCGGACTGGCGTTCTGCGCCAGATCGTTCATCAGCACATAGGATTTATAACCGGTGCTCAGGTAGGCAAATGAGCGATACTGGTCACCCATGATAAACTGTTGTGCAGAGTGTTTCCGGTGTGCCAGGTAGAAAGAGTGGTAGGCGGTGTTCTTCAGGTATTGTTTTTTAGGGATGAAGTTTGTTGACAGTAATTCACCATTGACATCAAAATTACTGACAGCCACATTGTTCAGCTGGTAGTAGGTATACGCCTGTGCATTCAGCGGTGTGTGTTTTTCAGTGATCAGTTCTTCGTAGATAATGGAAAAACCGCCATCCTGATGGATCATCAGGTCCTGTGGTAAACCGGTATATGCTTCTTTGTTATTATAGAGCTTTTTTTTCTCCGTATCTGCAGCCTTTGGATAGATATCAAGGAACTGGTCTGTTTTGCCCGTAAAAGGGTCGATAATGGCCAGGAAACCACTATAAGGCTGAGGGTCGGTATCTTCGGTATGAGAAGTACCCAGCAGCATGAGTTTATTAGTGATCGGATTATACCTGACGATGGCACTGTCCGGAATACGGTTATCCGGCATTTCCAGGAGTTCCGCTTTCATTTTTCTGGCATCTTTGGGAAGTGTCAGCAGTACAAGTTGTCCTTCCCGGTCGCTGGTAGCGATCTGGTTATAGGCAAAGCCAAGGATACAGACCCTGTCATCGGCGATAACGGCCATATCCAGGTAGTTAAGGGATGCATACTTGTAGGGAGGCTGATAGAATGCCCTGCCTGTTTCCTGATGGCGCCCATTGTAAAGGACCACTTCCATCTGGTTCTTATCGGCAAATTCATTTTTATCCCGGCGGATAAAGACAGCATAGCTATCACTGTGAGGGTCTTTTGTCACGTCAAAGGAGTTCACCGGGTCGAACTCCGGTATCCAGCGTACATCCATGAAGCGGTACTTGTCGGCTTCCGCGATCTTTTCTTCTCTTTCGAGATTGCCGGTCGTACCGTCAAATACCAGTCTGTAAAGGTAGGGGGTCCTGTCTTCTATTTCGCTGACCATGATCACAATAGAACCTTCTGTTTCAAAGATGGCGTTGACGCGTGCGCCCTTCAGTTTCTCGAATACAGGGTCATGGTGTTTGTTCACTGCCAGTTTGTGCTGTGCGTCATAGAAGGTCAGATTGATACCGCTTCTGTTACTCAGCCTTACAACCACGGTATTCCCGTTCTTTAGTTGCAGGAGTTTCGCAAAGCCGGATTCAGGCTCCTTAAATAAAGGGGTTTCTGCGACAGTTTTAAACTGCGCAAAGGCAAAAGCCTGCAGGAGTGTAAACAGACAGAATAGCGTGCTCGTTTTCATAGGTTCAATGTTGTAGGATATGATTTCTTAGTGCTAAGGTATCAAATATATGCATTTAATTTTCCATAAATTCCCATGCGCTCTGGTAGGCGTTTTGCTGCTCTGCATAAGCGATAAACCCAGCATAGAAAGGCAATTGGGAGAGTGTGGCGCTGTCACCTATGATCACCAGCTTCTTTCGTGCCCTTGTCATCGCTACATTCATACGTCTGATGTCTGACAGGAACCCGATCTTGTTATCGTTATTACTTCTGGTCATACTGATATAGACGATGTCTCTTTCCTGCCCCTGGAAACTATCGATCGTATTGACTGATATCTTATCGCCATATGGCTGGAGTTCAGGTACGGACAGCAGTTGTTCCTTGAGGATGTGTATCTGTTGTTTGTAAGGCGAGATGATAGCAATGGAAGGGAAGTGTTGTGGCTGATAGTGGGTATGCAGGCCGGTGACGAACTGTCTCAGGTGTTTGAAGAGGAACGCCGCTTCTTCCGGATTGGTGGTACTGGTACCTTCTGTTTTTTCATCGAATCCGCAACCCGCTGTGTCGACGAATGACAATGGCATATCATCCTGGAAGAGCGTATGTGCCGCTACTGATGCATGTGCCCTGAGTTTATCTTCATAGAAAACAGCGGAAGAATAGCCCATGATCATTTCATGCATACGGTATTGTTCTTCCAGCAGTACCACTGCTTCCGGATGCCGGGCAGTACATTTTTCCAGCAATGTCGTGCTTAGTCCTTTCCTGGCTGCTTCTTCTGATTTTACGGTAGGTGACAGCTGACAGTGATCGCCGGCCAGGATGACCTTCTGTGCCTTGAGGATAGGGATCCAGCAGGCCGGTTCCAGTGCCTGTCCTGCTTCATCGATAACGATGGTGTGGTATTTCAGGTGACGCACGGTATAGTGATTGGCGCCCACCAGCGTGGCAGTGATCACCTGGGCTTTTGCTACCAGGTCATCCATGATATATTGTTCGGTGTTCTCGACCTGTTTCATGATGTTGCGGGCTTCATCAAACAGTGCTTTCCGCTGATCGCGTTCTGCCTTACCAAAATTACGTTTGTATTTATGCGCCATATCCCGGAACTCATTCGCCTGCTTTTTCAGTCGTTTGATCTCCTTCATGCTGTTGTGCTCAGCCATGCGGGCATCCAGCGTAAGGGAAGACAGTTTCTCGGACACACGGGCAGGGTTGCCGACGCGGAGAACGTTCAGTCCTTCGTCAGAGAGCTTTTCGCTGAGCAGGTCCACAGCAGTATTACTGGGTGCTACAACCAGGATCTGCTGATGGTCCTGTTTGATCAGGGCTTTAATAGCCTGTACGAGTGTGGTTGTTTTACCGGTACCGGGAGGGCCGTGTACAATGGCCAGCTCATTGGCAGCCAGTATTCTGTTCACCGCCGCCTGCTGCGATTCATTCAGTCGGGGAATGGTGATGGGAGGGAGGTTATCCTGAAAAGTGGGTGATTTTTCTCCGGTGAGGATCCTGATCAGGTGATCGTTCCCGCCCTTGTCTGCGATCGCATCCGCCTGTTTGAGTGCACTTTGCATCTCATCATAGCTGTTGTCATCAAACAGTACGTCTATGCCCAGTTTCCCGTTGCTGGCCCACTCAGGCAGTTCATCTGTGCGTAGGGTGATTTTCAGTCTGTTACCGCCCTGGTAGGTGATCGTACCTTCTACCCGGTCAGTTTTTGGATCATGGTTTGAAAAAAGGACTGCTGAGACGCCAAAGCGTAGCTGGTGTACAATATCCTGGTGGGTAGTGCGCTCTACTTCAACGGTAAGATAGTCGCCGCGGCTCATTTCAGAGCCCCTGATGGCGATAGGGTACCAACTGAGTCCATTCGCCCTGCGTTCGGCTACAGAGGTGGATGCGGCCATCTCCTGGTATGCTTTTCTGTCATCTTCCCGCTCAATCTTCAGTAACTCAAGCAGCTTTTTAAAATAATCCATGGCGCAAAGGTACGGCAATAATGTGTCCGGGCGGCGGCGGTGCATGTGTAAATTGGTCTGGTTGCACTGAAGATGAGATGTGGCATTACCTGCATGACGACCAAAGGCCGCACGCGGTAAGCGCACGGCCTTTACCTGTCAGGGTTGCTTTAATCTGCTGATAATGTTCGTCGTATAACTGACATCCTTCGTAATATTCCCGCTCTGATCTTTGTTATGATAACTACACCCGAATATAAACTCCATCATACCACTTCCAGCAAAGGACGTTCTTAGTGTATCTGCTATTTTTAACTCCTCGCCGGCAGGCGTCTGCTGACCGGCAGTGATCGCGCAACCGGCCCCTACACCGATCAGTACGTTCTGCGGATGACCGATAGCATCGCTATATGATTTGATAATACTTCTCACCTGTGCGGCTTTATTCCAGTAGGACATCGTCTGTACATAATCCAGGTATTGCCTGGAACGTTTGATCTGCGCAGCGTTATAGCTATTGTAATCCACTACTGATAAGATCCTGCCGGTATTAGACGCGGGGCCAGCATACTTACTCAATGCAATGATGCCACTGTCTATTACGGCAGATCTGCCAGTGCTATATTCCAGGTCGAGGTCTACACCATCCAGTTTCCATAAAGTGAGTGAGTCATTTACAACTTTCGCCATAGAGTCAGCCGCTGCTTTAGACAATTTCACCAACGACCCTGCGAAGGAAGTCGCCACGATCCGGATGCCCCGTTGCTGTAATGCATGTGCTTTGGTCAGTACATCATTCCATTCATTCTGGCCAGATACGCCTCTGTGTTCAAATTCCCATCCACCTTCCGGGGTTCTGCCGATCCCGAGTGTGAAGATATTCACAACGTCCACACCGTCGGGCATGGCATCCAGCGGACCAACACCGGACCGGTCATAGCAGCAGCCTCCCCAGTATACTACCATTACCGGACGTTTGGTCAGTGGTTTACCATAGAAGGGAGAGGTTTCTTCATGATGTGCGGTGTCTTCACCCGGACCCGGGTCAGGCTGCCGGGGAGTATGATCTTTCTTACAGGAATGGGCAATGGTCAGTAAGGCGCCTGCACAGGCGAACAGTAACGTGTACTTGAATAGCGATCGCAATCTGGTTTTCATGTGTGTAACCGGGTCGTTTTAAACGTTTTAAAATGGAATTGGTCGTCAGCAAAAGACGACATAGACAAGCCATTCCCGTGTACCAGGAAGTGTTGATAAATGAAGCAGGATGTGCGGGAAGGAGCGTATGAAGTGGCTGCTGACAGCAATACTAAACGCAGGAAAGAAGATATTCGTATAAGTCAGTATACCTCCACCAATCATTTACCTGACATGATATAGACTGACGCACACAGCTACACTGAACATTTCCAGACTGGTACGGGGGGCATAGGGGTTATTGCGCGCCTACCGCTTCTTTATTTCTTACCATAAAAAAAATTATATAGTTGAAATTATAATAATATTTTATATATTGAAGAAAAATAGGGAATTAAATCCGTCTGATGGCCGTTTCTTTCGTTTGTCTTCAGATTTGGTCCCTAGATTTACCTATGACTAACCGGCTTGTTATGATGATGTCCTATACCACACAGTAACACCGTTAAAATTTTATTGCGTACCTACAACTTGTTTAGATCTATGTTCAAAAAAGTCTTCAGCTTTTTGCTGCCCGCTATTGTCCTATACACACAACATTCCACTGCACAGGACCAGTCATCCCTCATCTTACCGACAGATTCCGTAGACGTCTATATACAGCCACCTTCCAAACATTTAGACGGCCGTTTATTGGCCATTCCGGTGACCTTTATCGCCTATGGTGCCGCTTCGCTGAAGCTGGGAGATCTCAAGAAGGTCAATAGCCATATAAACCAGGAGATCTTCCTGGAAAGCCGGCATAAGCCACTGCATTTTGACAACTATTTACAATATGGACCCGCGGCAATGGTGTATGGTCTGAACCTCGTGGGTATAAAGGGAAAGCATAACTTCATCGACCGGACGATGATCTATGGTATTTCCAATGCTATCCTGGGTGCGACGGTTATGACAACAAAGAAGTTCACGCGTGAGTGGAGACCGGATGGTTCCAATCAGATGTCCTTTCCTTCCGGACATACAGCTACAGCATTTGCGGCCGCAGAGTTCATGAGAAGAGAATACCAGGATGTATCTGTATGGTATGGTGTGGCAGGTTATGCGATGGCTGCTACCACGGGATACATGCGTATGTATAATAACAGGCACTGGTTCGGTGATGTAGTGGCAGGCGCCGGTGTGGGCATTCTGTCTACCGACCTGGCTTACTTCCTTTATCCGAAGATGAAAAGCATCTTCACCGGTAAAAAAGACAACGGTGAAACCCTCGTGACACCTACTTACCAGAACGGTGCCGTGGGATTGTGCCTGGTGCATTCATTCAGATAATCAGCGGGTGTCTGTTGCTTTCACCAGCAGATGATTACAACATATAAAACAGACAGGAGAAGGGTGTATCAAAACGTACTTTTGATACACCCTTCTCCTGTTTATCAATATATAACGCCGTTAATCTTATCGTGATATCCCCGGATTCGGGGATAGGTAGCCCGCTTTTTTCTACTGACCTTCGCAGCCCGTCAACCAAAACGGCAATATCTACATCTAAATCGGAATCGTTCGGCATCGGGATGATGCCTGGATGGTACATTACCGTCCTGCTGTATTACAAAAGGGGCTGTATCATAAAGTACGATACAGCCCCTTTTTATCCGGATACCTGAGAAATATTTTTTTTAATTGATTCTCAGGGTATTCTTTTTTTGATACAACCTCTTCTCATCCTGATCACTTGTTCACTTCAGGCATCGGTCCTGTAAAAGTCCCTGTTATCACTGCATCTGAATAGTCCAGAATATACTTCAGGCTATAGGTATTATCAGATGATTTCTTCACGGTTACACTACCGGAGCGTAGTTCTGACAGTTGTGTACCCGTACCACTTACGAAAGTTCCATTCTGAAAATCAACATCCAGCCCTGTAGGAGCTACGCTGAAGTGCTTTGTTTTGTCATAAGCAGCATCTTCTTTAGACATGTACTTGTATGTCTGTCCATCCACGAAAGTCTCAATCTCCATCAGTACGCCGGTGATCTTACCAGTGAAAGCAGGATCATTGATATTTACAGAAGATACGACGAACGTACCTCCTTCTGTGATCGGATTCCAGTTTGCACGGAAGCCGAAACGCGTGTCTATTGGGTCTCCGCTGTTGATATTGAAACCATTTACAGCGATGGGATCGGTAATGTTCTTTTCATTTTTACTACATGCGGAAAATAATGTGACAGCAATAGCTGCGAGAAAGAGTACTCTTTTCATGGACTTGTCTTGTTGTTTAAAAG